>NZ_JBICTM010000010.1:0-14221 GCF_043197615.1 Micromonospora sp. NPDC049048
CACCCGGTTCGACAAACTCGCCGTGCGCTACGAAGCCACCATCCACCTCGCGGCCATCAACGAGTGGCTGTGACCGACTTCGACACAGGCCCTAGCCGGCCGTCAGAGCACCTGGGATAGGAAACGGCGCAGCCGGGGGTGCTCCGCCCGCTCGAAGATCGCGGCCGGCTCGCCGGCCTCCAGCACCACGCCACGGTCCATGAACGCCACGGTGTCGGCGACCTCGCGGGCGAAGCCCATCTCGTGGGTCACCACCACCATCGTCATGCCGCCGGCGGACAACTCGGCCATCAGCCCCAGCACGCCCTTGACCAGCTCCGGGTCCAGGGCGGAGGTCGCCTCGTCGAAGAGCATCACCTGCGGGCGCAGCGCCAGCGCGCGGGCGATCGCGACCCGCTGCTGTTGCCCGCCGGACAGGTGCGCCGGGCGGGCGTCCGCCCTGGCCGCCAGCCCCACCAGCGCCAGGTGCTCGCGGGCGACGGCCACCGCCTCGTCCTCACCGAGCTTGCGGGTGCGGCGCAGCGCGAGGGTGACGTTGCGCAGCACACTCATGTGCGGAAAGAGGTTGAACTGCTGGAAGACCATGCCCACCCGCTGCCGCAGGGCGTCCGGGTCGTCGCCCCGCACGCTGCGTCCGTCGAGCAGCACGTCGCCACGGTCGGGCTCGATGAGCCGGTTGATCGTGCGCAGCAGGGTGGACTTGCCCGACCCGGACGGGCCGATCACACAGGCCGTCCCCCCACGTGCCACGTCCAGATCCACCCCGCGCAGCACCCGGTGCGACCCGAAGGCCAGGTGCACGTCGCGGACGCTCAGGCTCACCGAGGTCGTGGTGTCGATGCTCATCGCTGGTTCCCTCCCGCCGCGCCCGGCAGCGCCAGGTCGAGGTCGTCGTCGGCGTCACCGGGGGTGGCCTGCCGGCCGTGGCGCAGCCGCCGGTCGATCCAGTTGACGGCGTGCGTCAGCGGCACCGTCAGCGTCAGATAGAACAGCCCGGCCAGCAGCAGCGCCGACTGGTTGCCGGTGTTCGCCGCGTAGTCCTGCCCGATGCGGAACAGCTCCCGCTGGCTGGCCAGCAGGCCGAGGAAGTAGACCAGGCTGGAGTCCTTGATCAACGCGATCAGCTGGTTCACCCAGGCCGGCAGCACACGGCGGATGCCCTGCGGCACGATCACCAGGCGCATCGCCTCACCCCAGGACAGGCCCAACGCCCGGGCCCCCTCCAGCTGCGCGGCCTCCACGGACTGGATGCCGGAGCGGAAGATCTCGCCGATGTAGGCCGCCGCGATCAGCGACAGCGCGAGGATGCCCAGCGGATACGGGTTGGGTCCCCACACCTGCATCCCCAGCGGCGCCAGGCCGACGCCGATGAGCAGGATCGTCGCCGCGGCGGGCAGGCCACGGAACACGTCGGTGTAGACCCGCGCCGGCCACCGCAACCATCGCGTACGCGAGATGCCCGCGACGGCCAGCGCCATACCCAGCACCGAGCCGAGCAGGGCGGCGGAGAACGCCAGGATCAGCGTGTTGGGCAGCCCGACCGTCACCATCTCGGGCAGCGCCTCGCGCATGGAGTCCCAGTCGAAGAAGGTCTCCCACAGGGTGCTCAACGGATCCATCGTCGCTCCTACCGCCCCGCTCGCTCGTCGTCACTACGTCTCAGGAGGTGGCCGACGCCGACGGCACCGGCACCGTGCCGCTGCCCGGCGTGAAGTCGGCCGGGATCGGGCGGCCCGGGTAGTACTGGGCCTGCAGGCGGCTCCACGTGCCGTCCGCGATCACCTCGTCGAGGCCCTTGTCGAGCGCCTCGCGCAGCTTGTCGTTGCCCTTGGCGACCGCGTACGCCGTGGGGGCCGGGCTGAGCAGCTTGGCCGCGACCTCGATCTTTCCGCCGCTGTCGGCGGCCGACTTGTCGCCGATCTCGGCCGGGGCGATCCAGGCGTCGGCCGTACCGGCCTTGAGCTGGTTGATCGCCCCGTTGTAGTCGGGCACCCGGACCGGGTCGAGCCCCTCGCCGGTGGCGTAGTCGTCCTGGACGGTGCCCTGCACGACCACGACCCGCTTGCCCGCGAGCTGGTCGAAGCCGGTGATCGACGAGCCGGCCGGCACGTCGAGTCCGAAGTGGCCGAAGTCGTAGCCGTTGCCGAAGTCGACGGTCTTCTTGCGCGCCTCGGTGATCGTGATCGAGGAGCTGCCGACGTCGAACTTGCGGTTGTTGACCTGGGAGAGCAGGGCGGAGAAGTCGGTGCCGACGAACTCCACCTTCAGGCCGACCTTCTCGGCGACCGCGACGAGCAGGTCGTTGTCGAAGCCGGTGAACTTGCCGTCCTTCAGATAGACGTTCGGCGGGGCGTCGGTGAGCGTGCCGGCACGCAGCACGCCCGGCTGGAGCAGGCCGTACGGGTTGTCGGCCGCGCCGGCAGCGTCGTCACCGCAGGCGGTCAGCGTGGTGGCGGCGAGGACGGCGGCCACGCCGAGGGCGGCGGCCCGGGTGAGGGACGAGAGGATTCGCACAGGTGTCTCCGATGAGGTGTCTGCGGCGACGGGCACACGGGCGCGTGTCGCCGACGGTGCGCCCGATGGGCGTACCGCTGGGATGGTTCCGGGAAGAAGGGGGTGGCGCGCCTAGCGCGCGTCGCCGGGGCGACACGAGGTGGCGCAGACCCGCATCGTGTCGATGTGCCGGCGTCGGGTCAGCGCCGGCGACGTCGGGGGCACGGCGGGAACCACCGGTGGGGGGAAGATGCGGAACGACATGGCTCTCCTCGGTCGGTGCCGACCTGGGAACCAGGCCGCGCTTGCACCGGATCCGCTCCGGTGCCTGGTCCTCACCCGGGGCACCCCTGCGCGGAACGAGGGTTGCCGGCCAGCGAGCCGGGGCTTGACGCTGGCGCTCATGACCTGCCGACGAGGCTAGCAGCCCACCGTGCCGCCCCGTCCAGTCGCTATGACCACCCTCACGTGCCCACCCTCCGCGGTCACTCCTCGATCGCCCCGCCGACGCGCCGCAGGTGCCGGCGGAAGGTGTAGGTCGGGTCGGCGGCCCGGCGGGCGAGATAGTCGGCGAAGTGCGTCTGCTCGCGCAGCGTCTCCCCGGCGCGGATCCGTTGCGCCTGGATCCGCTCGACGTCCCGGATGCGCTCCGCCGCCGCGCAGAGCTCCGTGGCCCGCGCGGCGGGCAGGAACAGCACCCCGTCGTCGTCGGCGATGACGAGATCGTCGGCGGTCACCAGGTGCGGCCCGCACCGGGCGCTGGCGAGCGTCTCCGGCTCCCTCGGGTCGAGCCGGACCGGGCCGAGGGGGAGGCTGCCGTAGCTGAACACGGGCAGGCCGATCTCCACCAGCTCCGGGGTGTCCCGGTGCAGGCCCCACACCACGAGGCCGGCCATTCCGGCCGCGACGCCCTCCAGCACCGCCAGGTCGCCGACGCACGCCTCGTCGCTGCGGCCGCCGTTGTCGATCACCAGCACGTCGCCCGGGGCGGCGCTCGCGTACGCCTCCAGGAACACGTCCACGCTGCCGTGGTGGCGTACGGGCAGCACCCGGCCCACGAGGCGGTGACCGGGAACGACCGCCCGGATCCCGGCCGGCGCGGCGCGCAGGGGCACCCCGAGGCGTACGCAGGCGTCGGCGATCAGCGGCGTGGACAGGTCGGCGAAGCGTTCCCGCATGACGTCCTCCCGGCGGTGCGGCGAGTCGTGGGCAGTCATCGTAGGGAGGCGGGTCGGCGGGGTGGCCAGGGCCAATCGGGTGCGGCTGGCCCCCGCGGTGACGGCGTCCGGGTCTAGACTGTCCACCGTGATCCCGCCGTATGCCGTCGCCGCCGTGCACGGCCTCTGGGTCACCCCGGACCTCCCGCTCTACGGCGACGGCCACGATCGCTCCGACTACGTTCCCTGACCGGCTCGGCACCCCCCTCTCCGCCCTCCGGTCCATCTCCGCCACGCCTCGGGAGCGTTCAGTCATGCCCAGACCCGATCACGACCAACTCGTACCGCCCGCCGACCACCCGCCCGCCGACCCCACCGACACCTCCGCCCTCGCGGTGCTGCGGGTGCCGCAGACCGCCCGGGTCCTGGCGGCCAGCCTGCTCGGCCGGATCCCGCTCGGCGCGGCCCCGCTGGCCCTGCTCGTCTTCGCCCGGGAGACGATGACCCTGACCGTGGCGGGCCTGCTGGTCGGCGCGTTCACCGCCGGCACCGCCGTGGGCCAGCCGATGCTCGCCCGGATGGCGCAGCGCTGGCGCCAGCCGCCGGTGCTGTGGCTGTCCGTGACGGCGTCGACGATCGGCTTCGCCCTCACCGCCGCGCACGTGAACCTGCCGGTCACCGTGTTCGCCGCCGCCCTGGCCGGGGCGGGCGCGCCGCCGTTCGAGTCGTGCCTGCGGGTGCTCTGGCGCGACCTGCTCCCCGCGCACCGGGTGCAGACCGCGTACACCCTGGACATCGCCGTCCAGGAGCTGATCTTCATCCTCGGCCCGGTGGTCACGCTCGCCGCCGTGGGCCTGGTCGGCCCGGCCGGCGGTCTGGCCGCCGCCGCGCTCTTCCAGGCGGCCGGCACCGCGTGGTTCGCCACGACCGACGTGGTGCGCCGCTGGCGGGGCGAGCCGGCGGTACGCCACTGGGCCGGGCCGCTGCGCGCCGGCCGGCTCCGACTGGTCCTCGGGGCGCTGCTGCTGGTCGGCGCGGCGGTGGGAAGCGTGACCGTCGCCGCGACCGGATACGCCGAGGCGGCCGGGGCGCGCTCCTGGGCGGGCTGGCTGCTCGCCGCGCAGGCCACCGGGGCGCTGGTCGGCGGCCTGCTCTACGTACGCTTCGGCGGGCTGCGCCGGTACGCCACCCTGCCGCGCGTGGTCGGCGTCTTCGCCGCCGGCTACCTGCCGTTGCTGTTCACCCCGGCGCCGGCCGCGATGCTGGTGCTGATGGCGGTCAGCGGGCTCGCGTTGCCGGCGCTGCTGACCATCGCCTTCGTCGCGATCGACGACGTGGCGCCCACCGGCACGGTGGCCGAGGCGTTCGCCTGGGCGGCGACGGCGTTCTCGGTGGGTAGCGCGGGCGGGGCGGCGGTGACCGGCCTGGTGCTGGACGCGGCGGGGGAGGTGACCGTCGGCTTCCTGGTCGCCCCGCTGAGCGCCGTCGCGGCGTGCGGGATCGCGCTGCTAAGTGCCCGCGCCTCTGACCGGGGCGGCGCCGGCACGTAGCCCTCGGCGGTGGGCCGCCCGGCCTGCCGCCCCCGCCCGGCCCACGGCCTGCCCCGTCTGTCACGCGTTGATCGCCGGTTACGGGACTACTTTCCGCCGGGGCGGGAAAGGGCCGGCCCGGGGAGCCGCATGGAGTCGGGGGTGCCGTGGAAGCCGTCGTGATCGGCCTGGTGATCGTCATCGTGTTCGTGGCGTTCGTCGGCGCGCTGAGCGTCCGGCTGGTGCAGCAGTACCAGCGCGGCATCGTCTTCCGGTTCGGCCGGGTGCTGACGCCGGTCCGGGAGCCCGGTCTGCGGCTGATCGTTCCGGTCGCCGACCGGATGGCCAGGGTCAGCATGCAGACGACCGTGATCGGCGTGCCCCCGCAGGGGGCGATCACCCGGGACAACGTCACCCTCACCGTCGACGCGGTGGTCTACTACCGGGTCGTCGACCCGGTGAAGGCGCTGGTCAACGTCCGTGACTACCCCTCGGCCGTGCTTCAGGTGGCGCAGACCGCGTTGCGTTCGGTGATCGGCAAGGCCGACCTGGACACCCTGCTGGGTGACCGGGAACGGATCAACGCCGAGCTGAAGGCCGTCATCGACGCGCCGACCGAGAAGCCGTGGGGACTGCTGATCGAGCGGGTCGAGGTCAAGGACGTCGCGCTGCCCGAGGGGATGAAACGCTCGATGTCCCGCCAGGCCGAGGCGGAACGCGAACGCCGCGCCCGGGTGATCGCCGCCGACGGCGAGTACCAGGCGTCCCGCCGGCTCGCCGACGCGTCCCGGGCGATGGCGGGCACCCCGGGGGCGTACCAGCTACGGCTGTTGCAGACCGTGGTGGACGTGGCGGCGGAGAAGAACAGCACCCTGGTGATGCCGTTCCCGGTGGAACTGCTGCGCTTCTTCGACAAGTTCACCCGCGGCACCGAGCCGCCGGCGGCCGAGCACCCGAAAGCCGAGCACCCACCGGCCGGGCGTACGCAACCCGCCGTGCCCGCTTCCGGCGACGGGCACCGCCGCCCGCCGGACTGACCTCGGCGGCGTGGCCGACGCACACCCCGGCTTGCCCGTGGATGGTACGAGTGGCGTGTGTCCGTAACCGACCATGCGCCCGTTCGCCGGGGCGACCCCGGACGTCCGGGGGCCCGAAGCAACCGTTGCGCTGATTGCCGCACCGGCCCCCGTGACGACAATGGCCACCGGAGGCGGCTTCACCGTCCCAGCGACGGGGAGGTGGACGCGTGACCGGCTGGCAGGTCTCCGGATACCGCCCCGTGCGGCAGCTCGGCCGCGGCGCGTCCGGCCGGGTGGACCTCGCCGTGCACGAGGCGACCGGCACCCCGGTCGCGATCAAGTACCTGACCGGCGGCATCGGCGACGACCCGGAGTTCCGCACCGCGTTCCGCGCCGAGGCCCGGCTGCTGGCCGGGATCGACGACCCGCACGTCTCCCGCCTCTACGAGTACGTCGAGTCTCCCGACGGCGCGGCGATCGTCATGGAGTTGGTCAACGGCGTGTCGCTGCGGCAGATGCTGCGCGCGCACGGGGCGACGACGCCGGAGTCGGCGCTCTGCGTCCTCAAGGGATCGCTGGCCGGGCTCGGCGCGGCGCACGCCCGGGGCGTCGTGCACCGCGACTACAAGCCGGAGAACGTGCTGGTCACCGCCGAGGGCACCAGCAAGCTGGCCGATTTCGGCATCGCCATGCCGGTGGGCGAGAGCTCCGGGGTCAGCGTCACCGGCACTCCCCGCTACATGGCACCCGAACAGTGGACGGGCGCCCCGGCGAGCCCGGCCTGCGACATCTACGCGGCCACCGCCACCTTCTACGAGTGCCTCACCGGCCGACCCCCGTTCGACGGTCGGGACCTGTTCACCCTGCGCCAGCAGCACGCCAGCGCGCCGATCCCCACCGACCCGGCCCCCGAGCCGATGCACGACCTGCTGCGCCACGGCATGGCCAAACAACCGGCCGAGCGGCCACAACCCGCCCAGGTCTTCCTCGAGGTGCTGGAACGGGTGGCGGACGAAGCGTACGGGCAGCGGTGGGAGGAGCGTGGCCTGCGCGAGCTGGCCCGGCGGGCGGCCCTGCTCGCCGCGCTCCTGCCGTTCCCGGACGGCACCGGCGGGGCCACCAGCCTGGCCAGCACCGCCCTCGACGAGGGCACCGGCCGGTGGACGTGGCTGCGCGCCGGCAAGGCCCGCGCGGCGCTGGTCGGCGGAGGGCTGGCCACTGTGCTGATCATCGGCGGGGCCGGGCTGAGCTACGCCAGCCGCGAGGAGCCGTTGCCCGCCGCCGGTCCCGCCGCACCGGAGGCGACGACGGCCCCGACCGGCGAACCGTCCCCGTCGGCCGCCGCGTCGCCGTCCCCGACGCCCACGGCGACGTCCGTTCCGACCCCCACCGTCGCGCCGACCGCGACGACGGCGGCACCGGCTCCCACCGGCACCGGCACGCCGCCGCCGACGTCGGCGCCCGCCGAGCCGACCCCGTCGGTCAGCACCAGCCCGCCGCCACCGGCGGACACCGTCGCCCCATCCGTCGGCAAGGTCTGGGCCAGCCCGACCGAGCTGGAACCCAGGGGCTGTCCGTACGGGCCCACGTCCAGCACCGTCTCCGCCGAGGTGTCCGACGACCGGACGGAGGCCGGGAAGCTACGGGTACGCCTCCGGTACACCCTGGACGGCCGTACCGCCGAGGTGCCCATGAAGGCCGGCGAGCGCGGGGTGTTCCAGGGCGTCCTGGGCGACCTGCCCACACCGGCGGACGCCACCCGGATCCCGGTCCGGGTCGTCGCCGTCGACGAGGCCGGCAACACCTCGCCCGAGAGCTCACCGGTGTACCTGTCGTTGCGTTACTACTGCACGCCAGGCTGAGGCCGGACACCAATGCCGACCACGACGACGGAAGGCGGGCCGCCGTGACCCAGCCGAACGACCCGACCGAGGCGCTGCCCGCCCACCGGCAGCCGGACGACGGCATGGCGACCGCCCGCCTCGACGTCCACCGACCGCAGCCGCCGGCAGCGCCGACCGCGCACCTGCCCTCGCAGGACGCGACGGTCAATCTGGCCGCCGGAGATTCGACGGCGCGCCTGGCGTCGGGCGAGGTGACGGCGCGCCTGGCGGCCGAAGGGCAGACGGCGCACCTGCCTTCGCGTGACGCGACGGTGTATCTGGCCGCCGGGGATCCGACGGCGCGCCTGGCGTCGGGTGACGCGACGGTGTACCTGGCGGCCGGGGAGCCGACGGCACACCTGCCCGCACGCGACGCGACCGTGTACCTGGCCGCCGGGGAACCGGCGGCGCCCCTGACCCACAACGAGGCGACCGTGCACCTCGCCCGCAGCGAGGCGCCCGTCGGTCCCGCCCAGGGTGAGCCGACGATGCCCCAGCGTGCCCTGGACGGGCGGACCGAGACGCAGCGCGCCCTGGACGGGCGGACCGGGCCGTGGCCGGCGCAGCCCGCTGCGCAGGACCAGACGATCGCGGCGGGGGCCGTGGGAGCTGTGCCCGAGGCCGGGACGGGGCGTACCACCGGACCCGGTCCGGGGACGCTCTTCGGCGGGCCCACCGGGGCCGTCGCCCCGCCCGGCGGGGAGGTGCGCTTCGGGCCGGGCGTGCCGACGACCCCGCCACCGGCACCCGCGTGGCCGGCGCCGCCACCGCCGCGGCGGCGGCCCGTGTGGCGGACGGTGACCTCGGTGCTGTCCACTCTGCTGACCGTCGCCCTGCTCGCCGCCGTCGGCCTCTATCTCTGGCAGCGGATCAGCCCGCTGGAGGTGACCGGAGTGACGGTGGCGGTTCCGCAACCGGCCGGCGACCGGTGCGACGTCACCGTGGACGTGGTCGCCACCGTGTCGACCAACGGCCGGGCCGGGGAGATCCGCTACCAGTGGCTGCGTACCGGCAGCGCGCCCGGCAGCCTGCTGACCGAGCGGGTCGGGCGCGGCCAGCACACCGTCCAGTTGACGCTGCGCTGGGCCTTCAGCGGCGTGGGCACCACGAACGAGACGGCCACCGTCAACATCACCTCCCCGGCTGTGGTACAGGCCCAGGCCGCGGTGTCCTACGACTGCCGGCGCCGCTGACGCGGGGTTTCCCCGATCGTGGGCGGGGGTAGGTCGGCCCGGACGAACCCGGATGCCGTGTGGAGGAATTCCGATGAGAGACAACTTCGGCGACGCGGTGGGGGACGCCCTCCGGTCGGTGATGCTGTTCCTGCCCAAGGCCGTCGCCTTCGTGGCGATCCTGGTGGCCGGCTGGCTGATCGCCAAGGCTGTGCTGAAGATCGTGGACAAGGTGCTGGAGCGGGTGGGTTTCGACCGTGCCGTGGAGCGCGGTGGGATCCGTCGGGCCCTGGCCCGCTCCCGGTACGACGCCAGTGACATCGTCGCCAAGCTCGCCTACTACGGGGTGCTGCTGGTGACCCTCCAGCTGGCCTTCGGCATCTGGGGACCGAACCCGATCTCCGATCTGATCGCCGGTGTGATCGCCTGGCTGCCCCGCGCCTTCGTCGCGATCGTCATCGTCGTGGTCGCCGCGGCCATCGCCAACGCGGTGAAGGACATCATCAGTGGCGCCCTGGGCGGACTGTCGTACGGCCGGCTCCTGGCCACCATCGCCTCGGTGTTCATCCTCGGCCTCGGCGTCATCGCCGCGCTGAACCAGATCGGTGTGGCCACCGCCGTCACCACTCCCGTGCTGATCGCCGTCCTGGCCACGGCCGGTGGCATCCTCGTCGTCGGGGTGGGCGGCGGGCTGGTCCGGCCCATGCAGAGCCGCTGGGAGTCGTGGCTGAGCCGGGCCGAGCACGAGTCGCGGCTGATCGCCACGCACGCCCGTGCCTACCAGGCCGGCCGTCGCGACAGCGAGGCACACCTCGCCGCGGCGGCCACGACCGGCGACCCGGACGCCACGCAGGTGGTCTCCGGCCCGCGTGCCGTGGCCGACCCGGAGGCCACGCAGGTGGTTTCCGGCCCCCGCGTCGACGCCGACCCGACCGTGCCCGTGCCGCGGCAGAGCGACCCGGACGCCACGCAGGTCACCTCGCCCGCAGCGGCCCGGCCGGCCGGCGAGGACAGCGAGGCCACGATGGTCATCCCGCCGCTCGACGGCGAGCGCCGCCGCTGACCTCGCACGACGCCGGGGTGGGATCCGCAGCGGACCCCACCCCGGCGCGTGTCCGGTAAAGGGGCGTGACCCGCCATGCCCGCGCGACTACCATCGCCGGCATGACGTGGCGATGTTGATGCACTGCTAGGGGCCACTGTCGTGGGCCGCCGCGGTCGCCGTACGTCCGGCGTCCGCTTCGTCCCCTCAGGAAGGTCCCATGACTGTCCACCCTCCGCGCGTGTCCGTCGCGCGCGCCCGCCGGCTGGCGGCCACCCTCTACGGGTACGCGTTCCTCAGCGAACTCGTCCTGCTCTATCCGCTGTACGCGCTGCTGTTCAGCGACACCGGCCTGTCGCTCTGGCAGATCTCGTCGCTGTTCGTGATCTGGTCGGCCGCCAGCATCCTGCTGGAGGTGCCCTCCGGCGCGCTCGCCGACGCGTTCTCCCGGCGGCTGCTGCTGATCCTCGCGCCGCTGGTCACCGCCGCCGGCTTCGCTCTCTGGGTGCTCGTGCCCTCGTACCCGGCCTTCGCCGTCGGGTTCGTGCTCTGGGGCGCCGGCGGGGCGCTCGCCTCGGGCGCGCTGGAGGCGCTGGTCTTCAGCGAACTCGACCGGCTCGGCGCCGCCGGCCGCTACGCCCGCGTCATCGGGCGGGCGAAGACCGTCGGGACGCTGGGCGTACTCGCCTCGATCCTGCTGGCGGGGCCGGTGTTCGCCCTCGGCGGCTACCCGGCCGCCGGCGCGGCCAGCGTGCTCGCCTGCCTGCTCGCCGCCGCCGTGGCCATCCGCCTCCCGGAACACCGCGACACCGGGCCCGTCGACGCCGCGATCGAGCCGGCCGACGCCACCAGGTCCGCTGCCGGGCCCGCCACCGGACCTGCCCACGGCGGACCCGAGCGGAGCGGCCGGGACGACGGGACGGGTGCCGACGACGGGGAACTCGGCTGGTGGGCGAGCCTGCGCGCCGGCCTCGCCGAGGTCCACGCCGACCGGACAGTACGCGCGGCGGTGCTGCTGGTCGCGGTCGTCGCGGCGGTCTGGGGCGCCCTGGACGAGTACACCCCGCTGCTGGCCCGCGACACCGGCGTCGGCGCGGCGACCGTGCCGCTGCTGCTCCTGCTCACCTGGCTCGGAGTGGCCGTGGGCGGCCTGCTGGCCCCGGCGGGGGAGCGGCTGACCGTCCGGGTCTACGCCGGTCTGCTGGCGCTGTCGGCCGTGGCCCTGGCCGCCGGGGCGCTGCTGGCCCGGCCGGTGGGCTTCGCGCTGGTCGCGGTGGCGTTCTGCGGCTTCCAACTCGCCACCGTGCTCGCCGACGCGCGGTTGCAGGCGCGAATCACCGGGGGCAGCCGCGCCACGGTCACCTCGTTGGCGGGGATGGCCACCGACCTGACGGTCATCGCGGTCTACGGCGGGTACGGCCTGCTCGCCACCGGGGCCGGCAACGGGGTCGCGTTCGCGGTGGCCGCCGTGCCGTACCTGATCGTCGCGCTGCTCCTGGCGACCCGCGCCCACCGCCCGCTCCGAGCCGGACGTAGCGCGCCGTCATAGCGCGGAACGGCGGGGCGGAGGTCGGGGCTCGTCAGGCGCCGGCGGTCTCGTCGGCCTGCCGCCAGATCGAGCTCATCTCGTCGAAGGCCTGCTCCATGAGCTGCACCATGGCCTGCCGGGCGCGCTCGCCGTCGCGGCGCTGGATGGCCTGGGCCACCTCGGCGTGCAGCTGGAGGGCCTGCTCGTGCGGGTGGTGCGGCATCAGGTGGTGCTGGTGCCGGCCGGTGAGCACCTCGGCGATCAGGTCCTGGAGCCGGACGAACATCTCGTTGCCGGAGGCCACCAGGATCCGGCGGTGGAACTCGATGTCGAGCTGGAGGAAGCGTTCCTCGTCGCCGGCCTTGCCGGCGGCCCACATCTTCGCCGCGAGCCCGACCAGGTCGCTCGCCTCGTCGTGGCCGACCCGGCCGGCGGCCAGCCAGGCGGCGTGCGGTTCGACGGCGGTACGCAGCTCGGTGATCGAGCGGAGCTGGACGATGCGGCCGGCCGAGGCCAGCCGCCAGCGGATCACCTGCGGATCGAAGACGTTCCAGTCCTCCGACGGTCGGATCATGACCCCGACGCGGCGGCGGGTCTCGATGAACCCGATCGAGGCGAGCACGCGCAGCACCTCGCGCACGACCGAGCGGGACACGGCGTAGCGGTCCACCAGGTCGTCGATGTTGAGGACCGACCCGGGTGCGAGCTCGCCGTCGCAGATGGCCGTGCCGAGGCGGTCGAGGACGCGTGCGTGCAGGCCGGCCTCGGCAGGGGCGAGCTGCGCGGCCACGACCCCCGGGGAGGACGATTTCACGTGACGGAGCATATCAGTCAGGTCTACCCCTTGTATAAATCTGCTTTTTCGGCCTAGCATCCCGGTGTTAAGCGGATGTAAAACGCGAGGTGGCGGCCCACCCGACGGGGCGGCGGCCACGGCCACGGCTTAAGGAGAGATGGACGTGAGACGTCGATCAGTTATCGGGACTTCCCTGGCGATGGTCGTCGCCCTCGGCCTGTCCGCCTGCGGTGGCGGCGGGGACGACGCCGGCGGCTCGGACACCGTCCGGGTGACGCTGGTCAACCACGTCTGGACGGAGAACATCAAGAAGGCGCTGCCGGAGTTCGAGAAGCAGTCGGGCCTGAAGGTGGAGGTCACCCAGCTCGGTGAGGACCAGCTCTCCGACCAGTACAACGTCAAGCTGAACGCCGGGTCCAGGGACCTGGACGTGATGATGTACCGGCCGCTGCAGGAGGGGAAGCTGTTCGCCAAGAACAAGTACCTCGCCGACCTGACCGAGAAGAGCAAGTCGGACAGCGCGTTCGAGGTCGGTGACTTCCAGTCCGGACCGGTGCAGGCCACCACGTACGAGGACAAGCTGGTCGGCGTGCCGATCATCACCGAGCAGGAGGTCCTCTACTACCGCAAGGACCTGCTGGAGAAGTCCGGCTTCACCGCCCCGCCGAAGACCCTCGACGAGCTCAAGGCGCAGGCGGCGAAGGTCGAGGCGGACAACCCGGGCGTGGCGGGCTTCGTGTCCCGCACGGGCAAGGCCGCCGCGGTCACCCAGTTCTCCAGCTTCCTCTACAGCTTCGGCGGCGACTTCGTCGACGCCAACGGCAAGGCCTCGGTCAACACCGAGCAGGCCAAGCAGGCGTACGCCTACTACGGCGGGCTGCTGCGTGAGCACGGCCCGGAGAACATCAGCACCGACATGAGCTGGTCCGAGGCGATGGCGATCTTCACCCAGGGCAAGGCGGCCTTCTACACCGAGGCCAACTCGCTCTACAAGAACGCCACCGACCCGGCCAAGTCGAAGGTCTCCGACACCGTCGGCTTCGCGGCCTTCCCGGCCGGCCCGGCCGGCTCGAAGCCGTACAACATCCCGTCCTGGGCGCTGGGCGTCAACGAGGCGTCCAAGAACCAGGACAACGCCTGGAAGTTCATCCAGTGGGCGGCCGGCAAGGAGCAGGCGCTGGAGCAGCAGAAGGCGGGCGTGCCCAGCGCCCGTACCTCGGTCTGGGAGAACCCCGAGGGCGCGGCGACCTACCCGAAGGACCTCGCCGAGGCCACCACGGTCAGCACCGCCAACGGCGTGGGCCACGACCGTCCGCTCGTGGTGAAGGTCGCCCAGGCGCGGGAGATCGTCGGCCAGCCGATCGTGGACGCGATCACCGGCAAGGACGCGGCCGCCTCGGCGGACGCGGCGAACGAGGCGTTCCAGAAGTTCCTCGACGACGAGGCGAAGTAGCCCGAACCGTGGGGTGGGGGGGGGCGGGCGGCGCCCCCCCCCCCCCCCCCGGGCCGGGGGGCCCCCCCCCCCCCGGGGGCCGAATGGTCCCCGGACCACAACCCGCCCACAATAACCCCGGGGGGCCCCCCCCGCCCCCCCCCCCCCCG
>NZ_JBICTM010000010.1:14231-24918 GCF_043197615.1 Micromonospora sp. NPDC049048
CCGGGGCCGCGCGGGGGGTCGGGGCTTACGGGGGGTTTCTTTTTGTCCCCCCCGCCCGTGGCTTTGCCCCCCAACGGGGGGGGGGGGGGGCGCGGCCGGCCCCCCCCCACCCCACGTCGGGACGCTGGCCCTGACCCCATCCGGAGACCTCATGTCAGCCGTCACCACACCAGTCAAAGAATCGCCCGGGGTACGCCCGCCGTCCCCGGAGACCTCGGCCTGGTCGCGCTGGGCCAACGAGCACCGCAAGTGGCTCTTCGCGGCGCCCGCGATGCTCTTCGTCGCCGTGCTGATCGTCTTCCCGGTCGTCTGGACCGGATACCTCAGCCTGACCGACGCCGAGGGCTCGGTACGCGCCGAGAGTGAGTTCATCGGCTTCCAGAACTACCTCGACGTGCTCGGCGACACCGACCGGTTCTGGCCGGCCGTGTGGCGCACCGCCCTCTTCACCGGCGTCGTGCTCTTCTTCGAGGTCGTCCTCGGCATGGCCATCGCCCTGCTGCTGTGGCGGCCGTTCCGCGGTGAGAAGTGGGTCCGCGTCGCGATCCTCCTGCCGCTGGTGGCCACCCCGGTCGCGGTCGGCATGATGTGGCGGCTGATCTTCGACCCCAACATCGGGATGGCCAACCAGGTGCTCGGCTGGGTCGGCATCGGCCCGCAGCCCTGGCTGTCCGGACAGAGCTCCGCCCTGCCGACCACGATGTTCATCGACATCTGGCAGTGGACGCCGATGGTCGTGCTGATCCTGCTCGCCGGCCTGACGTCGCTGTCCGACGAGCCGCAGGAGGCGGCGCTGATCGACGGCGCCAGCACCTGGCAGCGGTTCCGGCACGTCACCCTGCCGCTGCTGATGCCCACCGTCATCGTGGCGATCCTGCTGCGTGGCATCGACGCCCTGAAGACGTTCGACATCCTCTACGCCACCAAGGGACGGGGCGGCGGGTCCTTCCACGAGGTCGAGACCCTCAACGTGTACGCCTACGGGCTCAGCTTCGACTACAACGACTACGGCGTCTCATCGACAGTCCTCATCATCTTCTTCCTGATCATCATCGGGGTGATGTGGGCCCTGACCTACCGCAAGAAGGGGCTGGACCGATGAAGCTGCGCAGGCCGTACAAGATCTTCCGGACGGTTGCCCTCGTCCTCGTGGTGCTGTCGCTGATGGCGCCGCTGGTCTGGATGGTCGCCGCGTCGCTGAAGACGAACGTCGACATCTACGACAGCGAGAAGGCGTTCGTCTTCTCCCCGACGCTGGACAACTACTCCAACGTGCTCCAGCAGGCGAACTACATCCAGTTCATCGGCAACAGCCTCTGGGTCGCGCTCGCCGCCACCGTGCTGTCGCTGCTGCTCGGGGTGCCCGCCGCGTACTCGATGAGCCGGTTCAACATGAAGAAGTCCGCGCTCGTCGTGCTCATGGCGCGGGTCATCCCCGGCGTCTCGCTGCTGGTGCCCTGGTACTACGTGTTCTCGAACCTGCAGATGGTCGGCGGGTTCAGCGTGCTGATCCTCAGCCACATGTTCGTGTCGCTGCCGCTGATCGTCTACATCATGATGGGCTACTTCGACGGCCTGCCGGCCGAGCTGGAGGAGGCGGCGCTCGTCGACGGGCTGACCCACATCGGCGCGTTCCGCCGGATCACCCTGCCGCTGTCGGTGCCCGGCATCGCGACCGCCGGCATCCTGTCGTTCATCTTCTCCTGGAACAACTTCATGTTCGCCCTCGTGCTCTCCGGGGCCGACACCAAGACACTCCCGGTGGCGATCTTCGACTTCGTCGGCTACGCCAGCATCGACTGGGGCGGCCTGATGGCGGCGGCCACGGTGGTCACCCTGCCGATCATGCTGATCGCCCTGTTCGTGCAGAAGTACGTCGTCTCCGGCCTCACCGCCGGCGCCACGAAGGGCTGAGGACACCATGACCACCATCGCACGGGTGGAGACCTTCCTCGTCGCACCGCGCTGGCTGTTCGTCCGGGTCGAGACCGACTCCGGGATCGTCGGCTGGGGCGAGGCGACCTGCGAGGGCCGCTCCGAGACCGTCCGCACCGCCGTCGAGCAGCTCAGCGAGCTGCTCGTCGGCCGGGACGCGCTGCGCATCGAGGACCACTGGCAGGTCATGACCAAGGGGGCGTTCTACCGGGGCGGGCCGATCCTGGCCAGCGCGGTCGCCGGCCTCGACCAGGCGCTGTGGGACATCGCCGGCAAGCACTTCGGCGCCCCGGTGCACCAACTGCTCGGGGGCCCGGTGCGCGACCGGATCCGGGTCTACGGCTGGGTGGGCGGCGACGAGCCGAACGAGGTCCGCGACCAGATCAGCGCCGCCGTCGAGACGGGCCTGACCGCGGTGAAGATGAACGCGTCGGGCCGGATGAGCGCGGTCGCGTCCGTCGCCGAGATCGACGGTGTGGTGCAGCGGGTGGCCGCCGCCCGCGAGGTGCTCGGCGACGAGCGGGACGTGGCGGTCGACTTCCACGGCCGGTTCACCCTCGCCACCGCCCGCCGGGTCGCCCCGCTGCTGGAGCCGTACCGGCCGTTCTTCCTGGAGGAGCCGGTGGTGCCGGAGAACTCGCACCTCATCGGCGAGTTCGTCCGCGCCACCACCACGCCGGTGTCGACGGGGGAGCGGCTCTACAACCGGCAGGAGTTCCTGCCGGTGCTCCAGGCCGGCATCGCGGTCGCCCAGCCGGACCTCTCGCACGCCGGCGGCATCACCGAGGTACGCAAGATCGCCGCGCTGGCCGAGGTGTACGACGTGCAGCTCGCCCCGCACTGCCCGCTCGGGCCGATCGCCCTCGCGGCCTGCCTCCAGGTCGGCTTCGCCACGCCGAACTACCTGATCCAGGAGCAGAGCATCGGCATCCACTACAACCTCGGCGCCGAGGTGCTCGACTACTGCCTCGACAAGACCCCGTTGACCTTCGTCGACGGGTACGTCGAGCGGCTCACCGCACCCGGCCTCGGCATCGAGATCGACGAGCACGCCGTACGCACGGCGGACAAGCGCGGGCACGCGTGGCGCAGCCCCACGTGGCGGCACCGCGACGGCTCCTACGCGGAATGGTGATCACATGACCGTCGACCTCACCGCCGAACTCGCCGACGCCCGCGTCCTGGCGATCATCCGCGGCACCGACACCGCCGCCGCGATCGCCGCGGGCACTGCCCTGCTGGCAGAGGGCGTACGCATCGTCGAGGTTGCCCTCACCACGCCGGACGCCCTGCGGGCGATCGAGGCGCTGCGCGCGGCGGCCCCCGCGGGGTCGCTGGTCGGCGCCGGCACGGTGCTGACCACCGCCGACGTCGCGGACGTGGCCGCCGCGGGCGCGCAGTTCGTGGTGACGCCCGCCGTGGTCGAGTCGATCGCCGAGGCGGCGCGCCGCGGCCTGCCGGTCGCCGCCGGGGCGCTCACCCCGACCGAGGCGTACACCGCGATGCGGATGGGGGCGTCGGCGGTCAAGCTCTTCCCGGCCTCGGTCGGCGGGCCGGCGTACCTCAAGGCGGTGCGCGACCCCTTCCCGGACATCCCGTTCGTCGCGGTCGGCGGCGTCGGCGCGGACGAGGTGCCCGGCTACCTGCGGGCCGGCGCGATCGCGGTCGGCCTCGGCGGCCCGCTGGTCGGCGACGCCGCCTCCGGCGGTGACCTGGACGCCCTGCGGGCGCGGGCGCGCGGCTACCTCGCCGTCGTGCGGGAGGCGACCCCGTCATGACCGCACCCGACCTGCTCACCGTCGGCGAGGCTTTGGTGTCGCTGCGCTCGGCCGGTCCGCTCGCCGCCGGCGGGTCGCTGACCATGCACCTGGCCGGCGCCGAGTCCAACGTGGCCGTCGGGGTCGCCCGGCTCGGTCACCGCGCGGCGTGGGTCGGCCGGGTCGGCGCCGACGAGTTCGGCGAGTACGTGCTGCGCCAGCTGCGCGCCGAGGGCGTCGCCGTCGACGGGGTGACCCGCGACCCGGACCGGCCGACCGGCCTGCTGTTCCTGGAGCGGCGCACCGCCGACCTGAACCGGGTGCAGTACCACCGGGCCGGCTCGGCCGGCTCCGCCCTCGACGTCGACGACCTGCGGGCGCCGCTGGCCGCCGGCGCGCGGACGCTGCACCTGAGCGGGATCACCCCGGCGCTGTCCGACACCGCCCGCGCGGCCACCCGGTGGGCGGCCGAGGCCGCCGTCGCCGCGGGCGTCCCGGTCTGCCTCGACCTCAACCACCGTGAGCGCCTCTGGTCCCGCGACACCGCCCGCGAGGTGCTCACCCCGCTGGCCGGGTACGCCTCGACCGTCGTCGCCTCCGCCGACGAGCTGGACCTCGTCGGGGAGCCCGGGGCGGACGAGTCCACCGTCGTGGCGGAGCTGCTGCGGCGGGGCGTGGAGACGGTCCTGGTCAAGCTGGGCGCCGACGGCGCCCGCGCGTACACGCGCGACGGCGTCGAGCGCGTGGGGGCGCTGAGCGTGACCGCCGTCGACCCCGTCGGCGCCGGGGACGCGTTCACCGCCGGCTACCTCTCCGGCTGGTTCGACGGGCTCGACCTGGCCGGCCGGCTGCGTCGTGCGGTCACCCTCGGCGCCTTCGCGGTCTCCAGCTCCGGCGACTGGGAAGGGTTGCCGCGCCGCGCCGAACTGTCCCTCCTCGACGGCCACGAGGCCGGAGCCGTCCTCCGCTAGCCGTCCGAGCACCCGTAGGAAGAAAGGCACCCCGTGAAGATCGTCGCAGCCGACGTCATCGTCACCAGCCCCGACCGCAACTTCGTCACCCTCAAGATCACCACGGAGGACGGCGTCACCGGCCTGGGCGACGGCACCCTCAACGGACGCGAGCTCTCGGTCGCCTCGTACCTGCGCGACCACGTCGTACCGCTGCTGATCGGCCGGGACGCGCACCGCATCGAGGACGCCTGGCAGTTCCTCTACCGCTCGGCGTACTGGCGTCGCGGACCGGTCACCATGGCGGCCATCGCGGCGGTCGACGTGGCTCTGTGGGACATCAAGGCCAAGGCCGCCGGCATGCCGCTGTACCAGCTGCTGGGCGGGGCGTCACGCACCGGGATCATGGCCTACGGCCACGCCTCCGGCCGGGACCTGCCGGAGCTGTTCGACTCGATCCGCCGGCACCTCGAGCAGGGCTACCGTTCCATCCGGGTGCAGACGTCGGTGCCGGGCATCAACGCCGTGTACGGGGTCGCCACCCAGCCCAGCGCCGACGGCAAGCGCTACGACTACGAGCCGGCGCAGCGCACCCCGCTGCCGGCCGAGGAGGACTGGGACACCCGCTCCTACCTGCGTCACCTGCCCGGCGTGTTCGAGGCGGTGCGTGGCGAGTTCGGCCCGGAGCTGCCGCTGCTGCACGACGGCCACCACCGGATGACCCCCATCCAGGCCGCCAGGCTCGGCAAGGCGCTGGAGCCGTACGACCTGTTCTGGCTGGAGGACTGCACCCCGGCGGAGAACCAGGAGGCGCTGCGGCTGGTGCGTCAGCACACCACCACGCCGCTGGCGATCGGCGAGGTCTTCAACACCGTCTGGGACTACCAGACGCTCATCCGTGAGCAGCTCATCGACTACGTCCGCTCCGCCGTCACCCACACCGGCGGCATCACGGCCATGCGCAAGCTGCTCGACTTCGCCGCCCAGTACCAGATCAAGTCGGGCATCCACGGCCCGACCGACATCTCGCCCGTCGGCATGGCCGCCGCCCTGCACCTGGACCTGGCCATCCACAACTTCGGCATCCAGGAGTACATGCAGCACGGGGCGCTCACCAACGAGGTGTTCCGGCAGTCGTTCACCTTCACCGACGGCTACCTGCACCCGGGCGAGCAGCCCGGACTCGGCGTCGAGTTGGACGAGGAGGCCGCCGCGAAGTTCCCGTACGTGCCGGCGTACCTGCCGTTCAACCGGCTCCAGGACGGCACGGTCCATGACTGGTGAGCCTCGCCCGGGTGGCGCGCCCACGACGCGGCACGTGGTCGTGATGGGGGTCTCCGGGGCCGGCAAGACGACCGTGGCGCGGGGCATCGCCGCCCGTACCGGACTGACCTTCGCCGAGGCCGACGAGTTCCACACGCCGGCCCATGTGGCGCAGATGCGCGCCGGCGTGCCGCTGGACGACGCCGCCCGCCTGCCCTGGCTGCGCGAGTTGGCCGGCTGGATGGCCGCCCGCGCCGCCGAGGGCGTGTCGACGGTGCTGGCCTGCTCGGCGCTGAAGCGGTCCTACCGCGACGTGCTGCGCCAGGGTCCGCCGAGCGTCGAGTTCGTCCACCTGGACGGCGCCGCCGAGGTGATCCGGGAACGGATGTCCCGCCGCGCCGGCCACTACATGCCGGCGAGCCTGCTGGAGTCGCAGCTGGCCACCCTGGAACGGCACCACCCGGACGAGTCGGTGCTGGTGCTCGACCTGTCGCTGACCCCCGACGAACTCGTCTCGGCGGCGGTCGACCGGCTCGGCCTGTCGACCGGCATCGCCGCGAGCGGGTGACCGTCGTCCGGTCGCGGTGCCCAGGCGCCGCGGCCGGACGTCAGCCGGGCTGGTCGTCGAGGTAGACCCAGCGGCCGTCCTCGCGGACGAAGCGGCTGCGCTCGCCCTGCGTCCCCGGCCGGCCGCCGGCCCGGTGGTGGGCCCGGAACTCGACGGTGCCGGTGGCGTCGAACAGGCCGCCCCGGTCCGTGTCGACGATCTCCAGGCCCGTCCAGCGCTGCCGGGGGTCGAGGTCGAGCCGGCGCGGCCGGGTCGAGGAGTGCCAGCTGCGCAGCAGGTACGCGGTGTCGCCGACGGCGAAGGCGCTGTACCGCGAGCGCATCAGCGCCTCGGCGGTCGCCGCGTCCGCCTCGCCCCGGTGCAGCCGCCCGCAACACCCGGCGTACGGCTGCCCGGTGCCGCAGGGGCAGGGCCGGTCCCGGTCGTCGGCCGCCTGCCGGCGGGGTCGCTTCGCCACCGGCCCATTCTGGCCGACGGGCCGGCGCGGTCGGCGTCGGGACCCGGCAGCGCTGACGCGGGCGGCCTCCCGCGTCAGCCGGCGCTGGTCCGGGGCGCCCGCCGGGTGCCGAACGACTCCATGGTCGTCGCCTTGCGGCCCGGGGTCTTCGAGGCCGCCCCGGCGCGCGTCGCCGCGGCCCTCGTCGCCTTCTTCGCGGGCGCCTTCTTCGCCGGCGCGGCCGTGGCGGGCGCCTTGCGGGCGCGGGCCGGGGTCGCCGTGGCCGAGGTGTCCGTCTTGCGGGCCACGCGGGCGGTCGTCGGCGTGGGCTTCCCGCCCGGGGACTTGGCTGCGGTCGCGCCGGTGGCCCGCTTCGTGGCCGTCGCCACCTTCTTCGCCGCCGCCGCCCGCTTCATCGGGGCCTTGCGCGCCCCCGTGGCCTTCCTGGCCCGTCCTGCGTCCGCCATCGTCGCTCCTCGGGAATCGGCCCTGGGCGCACGGTCTTCCCCCGGCCCCGGCGGTCAAACGCCGGGGCCGACGCGCGGCGGGAGCGGACCTCCCGCCGCGCGGTCGCGTCACGTCCCGGTCGCCGGCTTGTACGCGCAGATCAGCTCCCAGCCGCCGGGCAGCACCGCCACCCGTTCGAAGCCGATCTCCTTGAGCAGGCCGGTGTAGAACTCGACCTCCCGCAGCCGGCTCACGCAGGTGTCGACCCCGATCAGGAAGTAGCTCCAGAAGAACTGCATCGCCAGCCGGTCCGGGGTGCGGAACTCCTCGCAGATCACCAGCATCCCGCCCGGCTCCAGGGCCGCGTACGCCTTCTCGACCAGCCGGCGGGCGACGTCGTTCGGCCAGTCGTGCAGCACCCGGACGAACGCCATGGCGTCGTAGCCCGCCGGCAGCGGCTCGGCGAGGAAGTCGCCGCCGACGAAGCCCAGCCGGTCGCCGTGCCCCGTGCGGGTCCGGGTGGCCGCCACCAGCGGCGCCACCGCCGGCAGGTTGTACACGTCGGCCCGCAGCCCCGGGGCGTCGTCGAGGATGTGCGCGGCGAGGGTGCCGTCGCCGCCGCCGACGTCCAGCAGGCGCCTGCGACCCGGCCACAGGCTGCCGGCGTTGCGGTGCAGCGACTCGATGACCGGGCCGAGCCCGACGGCCATGCTGTGCTCGAAGGCGGCGGTCTGCTCGTCGGTCTTCGGCGGCCAGGCGAAGTCGTCGTCGCCCATGCTGACCTCGCCGCGCAGGCTCTCGCCCAGCCGGCCGTGCAGCCGCCGCCAGGGGTAGCGGTCCCGGTCACGCTCGATGGCGTCCGGGCCGACGACCGCCACGACGGCGTCGCGGAGCCCGGGCACCGCCCGGTACGTGGCCGTGGCGATGTCGTCGCCCGGCTCGCTGCGCGTGACGAAGCCGAGGCTCTCCAGGCAGTCGAGGAACTTGTACAGCCGCAGCGGCCGTACGTCGAAGCGCTCGGCGAGCTCGCCGAGGCGGGCCGGCCCCGGCTCGATCGCGTCGAGCAGTCCCGTGCCGAGCGCGGTCTCCAGCACGTCCATGGCCTTGGGCCCGTTGGCGAGCAGGCTCATCAGCGCCCGCGGTGACAGGGTGACGTTCACCGGCCCAGCTCCTCTTCCAGTGCGTCCATGAAGAAGTCGATCTCCTCGAGGGTGTTGTAGACGTGTGGGGCGACCCGTAGGTGGCCGCGCCAGCTGCAGACCAGGCCCCGCGCCACCAGCCGCCGCTTGACGGCCTCGCCGTCGGCGACGTCCAGGCACACGACGCCGCCGCGGCGGTCCGGTTCGACCGGGCTGACCACGTCGACGCCGGCCGCCGCCGCGCGGTGCAGGATCCGGGACGTGCAGGCCAGCGAGTGCCGCCGGATCGCGGCGATCCCCACCCCCGCCAGCAGGTCCAGGCCCACCTGGGAGATCAGCGAGGTGAGGGGGTACGGCGTTCCGCCGGCGAAGCGCCGGGCACCGGCCGCCCAGCCCGTCGACGGCTGGAAGGTCAGCGCCCGGTCGCCGGCCTGCCAGCCGGTGGCCGCCGGTTCCAGCCGGGTCGCCAGGTCCGGGCGGACGTACAGGAAGGCGGTGCCGACGCCGCACAGCCACTTGTGCGCGCCGCCGAGGACGACGTCCACGCCGAGCGCCGTCACGTCCAGCGGCATGACGCCGACGGTCTGGAAGGCGTCGACGACCACCAGGGCGCCGACGTCGTGGGCGCGGCGCACCAGTCGGGGCAGGTCGACGGTGGCGCCGGTGGAGAAGCTGGCGTGCGGGACGCACACCAGCAGCGTGCGCTCGTCGATCCGCGCTTCGAGGGCGTCGTCGTCGATGCCCGGGCCGCCCGACGAGACGACGTCGAGGCGGGCGCCGTAGCGGCCGAACGCGCTGAAGATGAACGGCACGGTCGGGTACTCCAGGTCGGTGGTGACGACCCGGTCGCGCGGCGCGCGGTAGTCGAAACAGGACGCCACCCGGGCGAGCAGGGTGCTCAGGTTCGCGTCGGTGACCACGCTGCCCGGGGGCGCGCCGATGAGCGCGGCCACCGAGTCGGCGTACCGGTCGAGGCCGACGTGCCAGTCCTGCCAGACGTCGTCGCGCCAGCCGCGCAGCGTCTCCCAGTAGCCGGTGAGCACACCTTCGGCGCCCCTCGGCACGGCCCCGGTGGAGTTGCTGTTCAGGTAGACGCAGGTTTGCAGCAGCGGGAACTCGGCGCGCAGGGCGGCCTGGGTGGCGGCGTCGAGGCACCGGGGCGTGTCCTCGTCGGCTGCCGGGTCGGGCGGGTTCACTCGGGATCGCCTCCGTGGTGGGTCCGCGACGGGGGACCGGGGTCGTGGGTGACGGAGGTGAAGACCGGGATGGACCGGACGGCGGCCAGGTAGGGGGTGCCCTCCGTGTAGCCGGTGCCGGGGCGGGGGCCAAGCATCCGGACGGCGAGCCGGTGGTGGGTGCGCCGCCACTGGAGCACGGCGGCGGCGAACGCGGACATCGTCCGGGCCACCAGGTCGACGTCCGCCCCGGTGAGCCGGCCCTCGCGTACGGCTTCGCGGAACGCCTCGTCGACCGAGGGCTGCCCGGCCTGCACCCGGTCGCGTACCTCCGGCACCTGGAGGTACGCGGGCGACTCCAGCCGCGGCCCGTCAGGCGTACGGCACAGTGACTCCATCAGCTTGTAGGAGCGCGACTGGATGGCGCTGGCCCCCTCGGTGTATTGCCGGAACGTCCGGAACGCCGCCGGCTGCATGGTGGCCAGCAGTGAGAACAGCGGTCCGGCGGCGCTGAGCTGCTCGCGGGCGTACGCCAGCCGGTCCACGCTGCGCCGCGCGTCACCGGCGGCGAGGGCGGCGATCGTGCCCCGCAGCTCGTCGACGAGCCCCGCGAAGAGGCACTCGTACGCCTGGAGCACCCGGATGAACAGGTACTCGTCGTGTGACACGTAGACCGGCAGCATGCTCAGCCGCAGGGCGCGCTCTCCGGCGGGGTCGAGTTCGGCGGCGAGGGCCGGCAGCACGGCCGCCAACTCCGGGTCGTGGACCGCCCCGGTGAGGCCCAGGCGGGCGATGGCGGGGGCGGCGGCCCGCACGCCGAGGCGGTGGCGTTTGGCCGCGATCTCCCGGCCGGGACGGTCCTCGGGCAGCAGGTCGGTGGCGCCGGACCCGGCGGCCTGCTCGAAGGCCAGCGCGTCGGCGACCAGGCGGACGAGGAGCCGGTCGCGCTCGCGCCGCGCGTCGTCCGGGTCACCGGCGTGCCCCTGGTCCCCGGCTCCCTGCCCGTGGTCCCCGGCT
>NZ_JBICTM010000010.1:25017-96379 GCF_043197615.1 Micromonospora sp. NPDC049048
TCCGTGCCCGTGGTCCCCGGCTCCGTGCCCGTGGTCCCCGGCTCCGTGCCCGTGGTCCCCGGCTCCGTGCCCGTGGTCCCCGGCTCCGTGCCCGTGGTCCCCGGCTCCGTGCCCGTCGTCCCCGTCGACGGGGAGCCGGAGCAGCCGCAGGGCCAGGTAGCTGCGGTAGTCGTACCGGCCGTCCCACTTGTCGAGCGCGACGTCGAGGAAGTCGCGCAGCAACCGGACGGCGGGTCGGGTAGGCGGGCCGGCCGCCGGGGTGGTCACCTGGGCCCGGATCTTGTCCAGCAGAGCGAGGAGTTCCCTTTCGGCGAAGTGCTTGCCGACCCGGTGGAACTCCGCCAGCACCGGGGAGTAGGGAAAATTGTCGGCATCGGCGGCACCCGAGAGCCAAATCGTCAGTTCACGCACGAACCGCACCTCGACATTCGGTCCGTGTCAACGGTCGACGGGAGATGCTTGAGGAATTGAGGGGTGGGGTGGATATTGTCTGCGGGGTCGGCATGGGAACGGTGGCCGTCACCCGTGGGCGCACTTCACGCGGGCCTGCCACAGTTCGGGAAAGAACCGGTGCCCGATGAGCTTGGCGAGCACCGTCGCCTCGGCGCCGTCGGGGGCGTGGCCGCCGACGCGCAGGGCGGCCTGGTAGTGCCGTACCCGCCACAGCGACACCCGCTCGTCCCATTCCATCATCGCCTCGGCGAGCAGGTGGACGGGGTCCGTCGGGTCCGCCCGGCGCAGCTCCGTCAGGGCTGTCCCGCGCGCGGCGAGGTGGTCGACGAACGCGCGTCCGAGCTGCCGGCTCGCGGCCTGGACCCGTTTCCAGCCGGGGGACTCGGCGCCGGAACCCTTGCCCAGCGCGGGCTGCATGGCCTCGAACGCCGTCGGGGAGAGGTGCCGGAACATCTCCAACTGGTCGGTGACCAGCCGCACCCCCAGCGTCGCCCGGGTCAGCAGCGGCTCGGCCGCCGCCGGCTCGCCGGCGCGTACCCGCTCGACCGCCTCGGTCAGCTCGGCCGCCGCGAGCTTCAGCCACAGCTCGGTGGACTGGTGCACCACCTGGAAGAGCAACTCGTCGCGGTGGATCATCTCCGCCGGCCGGCGTTGCAGGTCGAGCAGCGCGTCCGTGCGCATGTATCGCGCGTAGTCCGTGGCGCCTTCGCCAGGAAGGACGGGTGAGTGGTCCCGCTTCACGGAATTGTCCCCTTCGGTCAGCCTAGCGGCGTCGGGAACCAGCGTCCCGACGCGCGTGCGGCGGCCATTATGCAACGACCAAAGGCAATGTGTCACGCCTTCGTCGCGGGCCGTGGCCGGGCTCAGAAAAGGGAGTTTTCCGCCATTTTTTGTGATGTTTAAACGGGGTGAATTAACACAAAGATCAACATAGGTCAATAGCGATGGGCGGCGGACACGTCACACGCCGCCAGCGGGCCGCGAGGACCGTGGCGGGGGCGGGTCGGTGCGCGCCCCCCCGCCACGGAGTCATCCCCGCAGCAGCGGCAGCACCCGGCGGCCGAGCAGGTCGACGCCGCCGGCCGGGGTCAACCCGTGCGGGGTGCCGAACTCCACCCGGGTCGCCCCGGCGTCGAACACCGCCGCCGCCTGCGCCGCGACGTGCTCGGGAGTGCCGGAGAAGGCGAACAGGTCCAGCAGGTCCCCGCCGATCAGCGCGCCGGCGAGGTCGTGCTCCTGGCGGGCGACGTGCTGCTGGATGCGCGCCAGCAGCTCCGGGTCGATGTCGACGTTCGGGTCGAGGGCGGCGACCACGGCGAGGTACATGGCCACCTCCGTACGGGCCACCCGCCGGGCCAGGGCGCCGTCCTCGTCCACCACGGTCACGGCGCCGAGCACGACGCCGACGGGGTCACGGCCGGCGGGCGTGGCGTCGTCCAGCCAGGCCCGCATGGTCTTGGCCATCGCCGGGTTGGCCGACCCGCCGACCTTGACCTCCGAGGCGAACGCGGCGGCCGTCCGGGCGGTCTGCTGACCCCACGTCCCCACCAGGACGGGCACGTCGGCGCGGACCGGGGCGTAGCGCAGGGCGGTGCCGGGCGCCACGGTGAACTCCCGGCCCTGGAAGCCGCCCTCGTCGCGGGACAGCAGCAGCCGCACCACCTCGACCGTCTCGGCGATCCGCCGCAGCGGCCGGGCCTGCGGCACGCCGATCTGGTCCAGCCAGGTGCCCCGGGCCAGCCCGAGGTAGGCCCGCCCACCGGACGCCAGGTCCAGCGCCGCGACCTGCCCGGCGATCTCCACGGGATGCATGGTGAACGGGTTGAGGCAGGCCGACCCGAGCCGGATCCGCCGGGTGTGCCGCGCGGCCACCAGCAGCGGGAAGAACGGCGGCTGGTACATCAGGTCACCGAAGACCGACAGCACGTCGAAGCCGTGCCGTTCGGCGAGTTCGGCGAGTGCCGCGTACTCGTCGGCGCTCTTGTCGGACTGCAGTCCGATGCCGACGAGTCGGCGTCCGTCGTGGGTGCTCACGTCAGGTCTCCCGTCGGAATCTGTCGCCGGCCGGTCCGCTCGATGCGCATGATGACCCGCTCGTCCGGGTCCGGGCAGGCCACGTGGCTGTCCCGGGCCAGCCAGTCCTCCGGCGGCAGCGGTCGCTGTTTGGCCGGCAGCAGCGGCAGGCACGCCGCCAGGGCGTAAAGGCAGAAGTGCCTGCCCGGCGGGATGCTGAGCCGGTTCGACTCGGTCAGGTCGATGTAGTCTCCCGGCCGCAGGCCGCAGACGGAGCGACCCTCGATCCGTTCCACCACGACCCGCAGGTCGTACAGGTCGGTGACCGGTTCCTCGGCGCTCATCGCAGGGCCTCCGCGTGGTGGTGCACGATCCGCCAGCCCCGCTCGTCGCGGCGCAGCACGTCCGTCACCCGGAAGCACTCGTCCGGCTGCCCGGCCGCGTACCGGGCCCGCAGGACGTAGCGGACGAGGCCGGTGTCGCCCCACGCCTCGGTGCGGAACTGTTCGGGGGCGACCGAGGTCGGCGGGGTGGCCGTACCCCGGGCCGCCGCGCGGCGGTCGCGCAGGTCGTCCAGGGCGGCCAGACCATCGAGCAGGTCGGGCGCGTCGGACTCCCAGATCGTCAGTTCGGGGTGCAGCCGGGCGTCGAACGCCGCCCGGTCGCCCAACGACCGGTACATGTCGCTGATGGCGGCGGTGAGATCGTCAACGGTCATCGTGGCTCGCTTCCGGTGCGGGCGGACGGATGTCGGGGGTGGATCAGGAAAGCTCGGCGAGGCGGGCGCGCAGGGGATCGAGACCCATCGGACCGAGTCGCAGGGCACGGTGGTGGAACCGCTTGCGGTCGAACGCCGCGCCCTCGCGCCGTTCGGTCTCCCGGCGGGCCTGCTGCCACAGCCGCGCGCCGGCCTTGAAGGCCAACGCCTGCGCCGGCCAGCCGAGGTAGCGGTCGACCTCGAACCGGGCGGTCGCCGGATCCAGCCCGGCGACGCGGGTCAGGAAGTCCACGGCCAGCCCCGGGGTCCACCGGCGCGCGTCGGTGAAGCCGTTCCCGGCCGGGACGGGCACGTCCAGGTGCAGGCCGAGGTCGATGACCACCCGGGCGGCGCGCCACATCTGCCCGTCGAGCATGCCGAGCCGCTCGGCGGGGCCGGCGTAGAGGCCCAGCTCGTCGGCGAGGCGCTCGGCGTAGTGCGCCCAGCCCTCGGCGTACCCGTGCACCTGGCACAGCGACCGCTGCCACGGATGCAGGTCGGCGGTGGTGAGGGTGATCGCGTGCTGGAGGTGGTGCCCGGGCAGGCCCTCGTGGCAGAGCGTGCCGACGTGCCGCCACACCGGCACCGTCGCCTCGCCGGGGGGCGTCGACCACCAGATCCCGCCGGGGCGGGTCAGCCCGGCGTCGGGCGGGGTGTAGTACATGACGCCGGAGGCGGCGGGGCTGATCCGGCAGACCACCTCTCGGGTGGCGGCCGGGATGTCGAAGTGCGGGCCGTCCAGGGCGTCGGTGAGCAGCTCGGTGCGCTCCCGCAGCCACCGCTCCAGGTCGGGCCCGACCTGGACCCGGCCGGCGGGGTCGGCGTCCAGCGCGGCCCGCGCCGCCGCCACGTCCGGGTGGCCCAGCTCGGCGGCGACCGCGCGCTGTTCGGCGGCGGTGCGGGCCAGCTCCGCCCAGCCGTACGCGTACAGCTCGTCCAGGTCGACCTGCGCGCCGAGGAAGCTGCGCGCGGTCACGGCGTACAGGTCGCGGCCGACGCCGTCGACCTCGGTGGCCCGGGGCGCCAGCTCGGTGCGCAGGAACGCGGCGAACTCGGCGGTGGCGGCGCTGGCCCGTTCCGCCCCGACGGCCAGCTCGCCGGCCAGCGGACCGCCCGGGTAGCCGGCCACCAGCCGGCCGTAGAAGTCGTCGGCGGTGACCCAGGCGGTGCACTGGTCGGCGACCGCCAGCACCTGCCGGCGGGCGACCAGGTGCCCGCGCCGGGCCGACCAGCGCAGCGTCTCGGCGTACTGGCCGAGGGCCGTGGGTACCCGGCGCAGGTGCGCGGCGACGACCGCCCAGTCCCGCTCGCTGTCGCGGGGCAGGTTGTCGAAGACCTGCCGGACCAGGTGCACCGGGGTCGCCAGCGGGGCGAGCAGCCGGGTGGTGAAGCCGGCGTCGTACAGGTCGACCTCGCTGGCCAGCCGGTCGGTCAGCGCGCCCGCGAGGGCCCGCTGCGCGGTGCCGTCGGCGCTGGCGTCGGCCGCCGCCGTGGCGGTGTCGCGGGCCAGCGCCGCGCGGGCGTCGAAGCCGTCGGGGGAGAGGTCCGCGAAGTGCGAGTCGGGGGTACGGCCCGCCGCCTCGGCGGCCTGCGGGTCCAGCTCGGCGAGCGCGTCGAGGTACCGGTCGGCGACCTCGGTGATCGTCGTCATCGGGCGGTCCCGAGGCGGCCGTGGTCGTCGCGGTACGGGATGCCGCCCTTGAGCACCGTGTGCAGGGTGCGCAGCGCGGACACCGAGCGGGTGGGATCGTCGCGCAGGACCAGCAGGTCGGCCTGCTTGCCCACCTCGACGCTGCCGAGCGTGTCGGCCTGGCCCAGCCACTGCGCGGGGCGGATGGTGGCGGACCGCAGGGCGTCGGCGACGGGCATCCCGGCGTCCACCATGAACTCCAGCTCCCGCACGGTGGCGGTCGTCTCGTCGTAGCCGGCGTGCGGCGGCATGTCGCTGCCCAGCGCGATCGGCACCCCGTTGCGGATGGCGTGCTGGAGGCTCTCCCAGTGCCGGGGCCCGGCGCCCAGGGCGCGGTCCATCAGCCAGCCCGGTACGCCGGCGTCGCGGAAGAACTGCTCGCAGCGGCTGACCACGATGGTCGGCACGTACCAGACGCCGCGTGCGGCCATCAGCCGGGTCACCTCGTCGGTCAGCTCGTAGCCGTGCTCGACGCAGTCCAGCCCGAGCTCCACGGCGCGGCGCACCGACTCGGCGGGGCCGGCGTGCGCGGTGACCTTGCGGCCCCAGTCGTGGGCCACCCGGATCACCGCGGCCAGCTCGTCGTCGAGCAGCTGGGGGGTGTCGATCGACTCGAACTCGCCGGCGATCCCGCCGGAGATGCAGACCTTGATCAGGTCGGCGCCGGCGCGGATCTGCTGGCGGGTGAGGCGGCGGAACCCGTCGGCCCCGTCGGCCTCCAGGGCGTCGGCCTCCCAGCCGTGCCCGCCCGTGCAGCAGAGCGCGTGCCCGGCTGTGAAGATGCGCGGGCCGTCCACGGCGCCACGGTCGATCCCTTTGCGCAGGGCGAAGTCGGCGTACCGGCTCTCGCCGACGAGCCGGACGGTGGTGACACCGGAGTGCAGGGTCCGGCGCGCCGAGTCGGCCATCAGCAGCACCAGCTCGGCGAGGTTCGACCGGTGCACCTCGTCGCCGAAGTGGCCGGGCAGGCCGAGCGAGAGGTGCACGTGCATGTTGGTCAGGCCGGGCATGACGTGCTCGCCGTGCAGGTCGACCACGCGGGCGTCGCCGGCCTCGGCGAGGACGTCGTCGACCGGCCCGACCGCGCGGATCGTGCCGTCGGCGCCGATCCAGACGCCCTGGTCGCGCTGGAGGTCGTCCCGGACGCCGTCGTACAGCGCGAAATTGACCAGAACCTGTTCGGTGGGGATGCGCATTGCGGTGTCCTCTACGCGGCGGGCACGGTGGTCGGCGCCACCGTGGGGTCGTTGAGCCAGCAGGCGGCGCTGCGGCCGCCGATCTCGAGCGTGGGCGGCTGTTGGCCGCACGGGGCGAAGGCGTGCGGGCAACGCGGCCGGAACCGGCATCCGGTCGGCGCGTGCGCCGGGTCGGGCACCTCCCCGGCGAGGGTCCTGGGCAGCTGCGGGTGCGCCGAGATCTGCGGCACCGCGTCGATCAGCGCCCGGCTGTACGGGTGCCGGGGCGCGCGCCACAGCTCGCGGGTGGGGGCGGTCTCGACGATCCGGCCCAGGTACATCACCGCCGTGACGTCGGCGATCTCGTGCACCAGGGACAGGTCGTGCGAGATGAACAGCATGCCCATGTCCAGGTCCCGGACGAGCCCGACGAGCAGGTTGACCACCTGCGCCTGGGACGAGGCGTCCAGCGCGGTGACCGGCTCGTCCGCGATGATCATCCGGGGTTCCGGCGCGAGCGCCCGCGCGATGGCGAGCCGCTGCCGCTGCCCGCCGGAGAACTGGTGCGGGTACCGCTCCGCCGTGCCGGCCGGCATGCCGACCCGGTCCAGCAGGTCGGTGACCCGCGCCCGGCGGGCGGCGCCGGTCACCGTCGCCGGCACCCCGTCGAGGAGTTGGGCGCCGATGGTGCGCCGGGGGTTCAGCGACGCGTACGGATTCTGGAAGACCATCTGGAGCCCGACCTCGGGCACCGGCCGGCGGCGCCAGCCCAACGGGGTGACCGGCTGGCCGGCGAACCGGATCGTCCCGGCGCTCGGCGCGGCCAGCCCGACCGCAACCCGGGCCAGCGACGACTTGCCGCAGCCGGACTCGCCGACCAGGCCGACGATCTGGCCGGGCGCCACCCCCAGGCTCACCCCGGCCACGGCCCGCACCGGCCCCCGGCCGCGCGCCCTGTACTCCACCTCGACGTCGCTGATCTCGAGCAGGTCGCCCGAGCCGACCGGCTCGCTCATACCGCCACCTCCAGGTGCGGACGGACCACGCAGGCCACCGACCGGTCGTCGCCGGCGGGGGAGAGCGGGGGCGGCGCGGTGCCGCAGGACGGCTCGGCGTACGCGCAGCGGGGCTGGAACGGACATCCGGGCGGCGCCTGCCCGGGCGCCGGCGGCCCGCCCGGGATGGGCCGCAGCGTGCCGACGGACTGGGTGCCGTGCGGGCGGGCGCCGAGCAGCGCCGCCGTGTACGGGTGCCGCGGCGCGGTGAGCAGCGCCCCGGTGGGGCCGGTCTCCACCACCCGCCCGGCGTAGAAGACGTACCCGCGGGTGGTGAGTGCGCTGAGCACCCCGAGGTCGTGGGTGATGAACGCGACGGCGAGCCCGGTCTCGGCGCGTAGCTGGTCCAGCAGCGCCAGGATGCCGGCCTGCACCGTCACGTCGAGCGCGGTGGTCGGCTCGTCGGCGATCAGCAGCCGGGGCCGGGCGGCGAGGGCGATCGCGATGGCCGCCCGCTGCCGCATGCCGCCGGAGAACTGGTGCGGGTACGCCCGCACCGCCCGCTGCGGGTCCGGGATGCGGACCTGTTCGAGCAGCTCCACGGCCCGGCGGTCGGCCGCCCGTCGGTCCAGGCCCAGGTGCACCTGCATGTGTTCGGTGAGCTGCCGACCGATCGTGAGCATCGGGTGCAGCGCGGCGGTGGGGTCCTGGAAGACCATCGCGATGCCGGCGCCGCGCACCTTCTGCCAGCGCTTCGTGTCCAGGCCGAGCAGCTCGGTGCCGGCGAAGCGGGCCGACCCGGTGACCTTGGCGCCGGTGGGCAGCAGGCCGAGCAGGGTCTGCGCGGTGAGGCTCTTGCCGCACCCGCTCTCCCCGGCGATGCCCACCATCTCGCCCTCGTCGACGGTGAACGACACGTCGTGCAGGATCGGCAGCGGCCCCGTGGGGCCGGGCAGGGTGACGGCCAGGGAGTCGACCTCGAGCAGGGGTGCCATCTCTCAACGTCCCTTCGCGTAGCGGGGGTCGATCCGGTCGCGCAGCGCGTCGCCGAGCACGTTGAAGGCCATCACCACGGTGAGGATGGCCAGGCCGGGGAAGACGCTGACCCACCACATGGAGAGGTCCTGCGAGCCCAGCGCCACCATCGAGCCCCACTCGGCGGCCGGCGGGCGGGGGCCGAGGCCGAGGAAGGAGAGCGCGGAGAGCAGCAGCACGGCGTTGCCGAGTTCCAGGGTGGCCAGCACGATCGCCGGACCCACGCTGTTGGGCAGGACGTCGCGGCGCAGCGCGCGGACCGGCCCGACGCCGAGCAGCCGGGCGGCGCTGAGGTAGTCCTCGCCGCGCATGGTCAGCACGGCGCTGCGGATGACCCGGGCGTAGACCGGCCAGGAGACGATGACCAGCGCGAGGACGGCGTTACGGGTGCTGGGCCCGAACGCGGCCGTCACCGCCATCGCCAGGATGATCTGCGGGAACGCGAAGACCAGGTCCGTCAGGCGCATCAGCGCCTCGTCGACGAACCGGCCCACGTACCCGGCGAGCAGGCCGAGCAGGCCGCCGATCAGCAGGGCGAGCGAGACGATGGCGAGCGCGAGGGGGATCGACAGGCGGGAGCCGTGGATCACCCGGCTGAACACGTCGCGCCCCAGGGAGTCGGTGCCGAACCAGTGCGCGCCCGACGGCGGCGCGTACGCGTCGGGGCTCTGCGCGAGCGGGTCGTACGGCGCGACGAGCGGGGCGAGCAGCGCCACCAGCAGCCATCCGCCGAGGATGACCAGGGCCGCCAGGGCGATCGGCTGCCGCCAGATGGGCCGCCCGGTCCGGCGCCCGCGCAGCCGGCCCAGGAGGCGACGCCGGGCCAGCGCGTTCGTCGCCTTCGGGTCGGGCGCCACGGGGTCGGGTGCGAGTGTGGTCATGACAGGCGGATCCTCGGGTCGATGAGGCCGTACAGCAGGTCGACGGTGAGGTTGACCAGCGTGTAGACCAGCGCCACGAAGAGGCTGACGCCGAGGATCGCGGGCAGGTCCAGCGCCGTCGCGCTGCGGTAGGCGTACTGGCCGAGGCCCGGCCAGCCGAAGATGTTCTCCACCAGCACCGTGCCGGAGAGCAGCGAGGCGAACGCCAGCCCGGAGACGGTGATCACCGGGACCAGCCCGGCCCGCAGCAGGTGCCGGCGGAACACGACCCGGGCGGGCAGGCCCTTGGCGTACGCGGCGCGGATGTAGTCCTGCTGGAGCACCTCCAGCATGGAGGAGCGCACGAAGCGGACCAGCATCGCCACGGTCAGGCTGGTCAGCACGAGCACCGGCAGGACCAGGTGCTGGGCGGCGTCCCAGGCGACATCCCACTGGCCGGCCAGGGCGGCGTCGACGGTGTACATGCCGGTGACCGTCGGCGGTGGGCTGAACGCGGTCGACAGGCGGCCGCCGCTGGGCGCGAGGCCGAGCTGGTAGAAGAAGACGTAGAGCACGACGAGCGACAGCCAGAACGGCGGGGTGGACAGGCCGAGCAGCGCCCCGACGCGGACCAGCTGGTCGGTGATCCGGCCGTTGCGCACGGCGGCGAGCATGCCGATCCCGGTGCCGATCAGCAGCGCCAGCACCATGGTGGGGATGGCCAGCTCCATGGTCGCCGGCACGTACCGCAGCAGGTCGTCGGCCACGGTGCGGCCGGTCTGCTGGGAGATGCCCAGGTCGCCCTGGAACAGGTTGCCCAGGTACTGCAGGTACTGCACGTACAGCGGCTGGTCCAGGCCCCACTTCTCGCGGAACGCCGCGACCGTCGCGGGGTCGTTGAGCGCCTGGTCGGAGAGGTTGGCCGTGACCGGGTCCCCGGGCACCACCGTGACCAGGCCGAACGTCACGATCGTCACGCCCAGCAGCAGGCCGGCGGTGATGGCCACCCGCTTGAGCAGGAAGACCAGCAGTGCCCGGTGCGGCCGAGGCCGGGACACGGTCGTGGTGACCGCGCCCGGCTCGGCGTCGTCGACTGTCGTCGTCATGGAGCGACTACCCCCGGCCGACCGCGGCGAGGTCGACCTGCCAACCGGCGGCGGTGTAGTCCGTGCCGGTCAGATCGCCGCTCGCCACGACGACGGAGGAGTTGCTGGCGAGGACCACGTACGGCGAGGCGACGTTCATCAACCGCTGCCACTCCTGCATGGCGGTGGCCCGGGCGGCCAGGTCGAGGGTCTCGGTGACCTTCTTGCCGGCGGCCACGATGGCCGGGTCGGCCCGCTCCACGGTCCAGCCCGAGCGCAGCGCGGTGGCCTGGCCGGGCGACATGTTGTTGATCAGCGAGTCGGCGACCGGGTAGTTCAGGCTCTGCGGGGTGAACCCGAGGGCCATCTTGCCCGTCCGCATCTCGTCGAGGAAGGTCGTCAGCGGCTGCGGGGTCAGCTCCAGCTTGATGCCGGCCTCGGCGGCGTCGCCCTGCACCTTCGTCGCGACCGTGCCCAGGTCGACCCCCTTGTAGGTGATGGCCGGGTAGTTGAACTTGACCGTCGGGTTGGTCAGCCCCGCCTCGGTGAGCAACGCCTTGGCCTTCGCCACGTCACGCTTGGACTGCTCCTCGGCGGGCAGCGCGCCCGGGAAGGCCGGGGCGACCAGTCCGGCGCCGGGGGCGGCGCCCTGGCCGTACAGCGCGGCGAGGCCCTCGTAGTCCAGCGACGCGCGCAGCGCCTGGTTGAACTTCGCGTTGGAGGTCACCGGGGAGACGGCCGGGTCGGCGTTGAGGAAGAGGAAGTAGACGGTGTCCTGCACGCCGGAGGTCTTCAGGCTGTCGGGCAGCCCCTCCAGCAGCTTGCCGGAGATGTCCAGCGCGATCTCGGAGCCGCTGGTGCGCTGCATGGTCAGCTTCTGGGTCTGCACGTCCATGTTGCGCAGCACGACGCGGTCGAACTCGGGCTTGGAGCCCCAGTAGTTGGGGTTGGCCTCCAGCACCACCTGCGCCGACGGGTCGTACGACTTCAGCACGTACGGGCCGCTGCCGATGGAGTTCGTGTCGAGGTACTGCTGTGCGGTGTCGCTCTTCGCGGCGTCCTCGGCGTCGGTCGCGCCGTGCTCCTTGGCGACCTTGGAGTTCACCACGCCGGTGGAGGGCATCGCGAGCACCACGGGGATGTTCGGGTCGGCGGTCGCCGAGGTGACCACGACGGTCCGCTCGTCGGTCTTGTCGAACGTGAGCCCGCTGACCATGACGGCCGGGCTGGCCTTGACGTTCTTCAGCCGGTTGAGGGAGAAGACCACGTCGTCGGCGGTCAGCGCGCTGCCGTCGGAGAACTTCACGCCCTCGCGCAGCTTGAAGGTGAAGGTCTTGGCGTCGGGGGACGCCTCGTACGACTCGGCCAGCGCCGGGACCGGCTTGCTGACGTCCGAGCCCTCGAAGGTCAGCAGGGTGTCGTAGAGCGAGTGCACGGCGGTGAGGCCGGTCGCCTCGTAGATCCGGCCGGGGTCGAGGGTCTTGAGGACGAACGAGGTGTTGACGGTGAGGGTCTTGGACGCACCACCGTCGCCGCTTCCTCCGCTGCCGCCCGCGCTGCACGCGGCGCTGGAGGCTGTGACCAGCGCCGCCAGAGCGATCGCTCCGACGCGGAGCCGGCGAGGGGACACCGACATGCTGTTCCTACCTTCGTGTGGGCCAGCCCGCGTGGGACGGGCTCTGGGGACTGTCGGGCCCGGCGGCGCCGGTGACGCCGGGGTCGGACCGCTGGTGCCGGCCGTGTGGCGGCTTCGCGGGTCTTCGCCGTTGGGCCGTCATGGGGTTGGATGTATCCGGACGGGAGCTCCCGTCCGATTCGTGCCTCGACGCGGCTTGTCTAGTAGTGCCAAACACGGTCGCCTTGTGTTTGACCATGCTAGACAGCCGCGTATAGTCACGTCAAACATTTATAGCCCGACTGTTGTGGAACGAGGAAAGATCCATGCTCGGTGACCAGCTCCGCGACCTGCGCCAGCAGCACTCCCTCACGCTGCGCCAGCTCGCGGCCGCGGCCGACGTCTCACCCGCCCTGCTCAGCCAGATCGAGAACGGCGCCACGGACCCGAGCCTGGCCACCCTGCGTAAGCTCGCCCGGGTCTTCGACACCTCCATCGCCGCGCTCTTCTCCGAGCCGGACGCCCCGCCGGTGCACATCAGCCGGCCCGGCTCGCGCTCCCGGCTCGCCGCGCCGCCGGGGCAGATCGCCTACGACCGGCTCACGCCCGGACGCGGCGACCTGGAAGTGCTCGAAGCCCTGCTGGCGCCGGGCGACGCCAGCTCCACCGAGCCGTGGGCGCACCCGTCGACGGAGTGCGCGATCGCCGTCACCGGCGCCGTCGTGGCCGAGATCGGCGGCGAGAAGTACGAGCTGAGGACCGGCGAGGCGATCACCTTCGACTCCCGGCTGCCCCACCTCTACCGCAACGCCAGCGACGAGCCGGCCCGGCTCATCATCGCGGTCACCCCGCCGACCCCCTGACCTGCCCGGACCGTCACCCGGCCCACACCTGACCCCACCCGGAGCGTCACCCCGGCCCGCGTCGTGCACGCGGGCGGTACGACGCCGCCCGTCGAAAGGACCCGCAGTGGACCGCGACAGCGTCGACTGGTTCGGCTACCTGCCGGCCGTCACCACCCCGTTCACCGCCACGGGCGAGCTCGACCTCGCCGCCTGGCGGGTCCAACTGGACTGGCTCGCCGCCGAGCGGCTGCACGGGGTGATCGTCGGCGGCACCACGGGGGAGTGGTTCAGCCTGACCGAACAGGAACGCGCCGCGCTGTTCCGGGCGGCCGCCGAGCGGGTCGGCGACCGGCTCACCGTGCTCGGCGGCTGCAACGCGTACACGCCCGCGGAGGCGATCCGGCACGCCGAGGCCGCCCGCGACGCCGGCCTGCACGGCATCCTGCTCACCCCGCCGCCGTACGTGGTGCCCACCCGGGCGGAGGTCGTGGCCTTCTACCGGGCCGTGGCCGAGGCGGTCGACATCCCGCTCTGCGTCTACAACTGGCCCCGCGGCACCGGCGTCGACCTGGACGCCGACCTGCTGCTGGAGCTGAGCGCCCTGGACACCGTGGTGGCGGTCAAGAACTCGACGCCGGACTTCGGCGGCTTCGTCCGGAGCCTGGTGGCCCTGCGGCACCGGGTGCGCTACTTCGGCATCCCCACCAACGAGGTGGGCATCGAGCTGATGACCACGATCGGCGGCGACGGGCTGATGGGGGCCGGCGCCGTGCTCGGCGCCGACCACCCCGACTTCTTCCGCGCGCTGCGGGCAGGGGACCTCGACCGGGCGCGGGCCCTCGGCGCCCGGGACCGGGTGATCATGCAGGAGTGGTTCGGGCCGGACTACGGCGCCCGGTTCGGCAACGCGCAGGCGATCATGAAGTACGCGCTCAACCTGCGCGGCGTGCCGGCCGGTCACGTGCGCGCGCCGTTGCTCCCGCTCACCCCGGCCGAACAGGACCGCGTCCGGGCCACCATGACCCAGCTCGACCTGCTCCCATGACCACCTACGACACGGCGGTCATCGGTGGCGGCCTGCTCGGCTGCGCGACCGCCTGGCACCTGGCCCGCGCCGGCAACCGGGTGCTGCTCGTCGAGAAGGACCAGGTCAACCGGCACGCCTCCGGGCAGAACGCCGGCAGCCTGCACTTCCAGCTGGAGTTCCGGATGGTCGAGCACGGCGACGCCGCCGCCCGCGCCGCGGCCCGCGCGCTCCCGCTGCACCTGGACGCCATGCGGGCCTGGGCCACGCTCGAGGACGAGCTCGGTGAGCGGTGCGGAGTGTCGCGTACCGGCGGGCTGATGCTCGCCGAGACCCCGGCGGAGATCGCCGTGCTGGACCGCAAGGCCGCCCTGGAACGCGGGTACGGCCTCGACGTCGCCGTGCTCTCCGGCGCGGAGCTGCGCCGCTTCGCGCCGTACCTGGCGGACACCGTGCTCGCCGCCGGTCATGTCCCCGGCGAGGGCAAGGCCAACCCTAGGCTGGTCACCCCGGCGCTGGCCCGGGCCGCCGGCCGGCACGGCGTGGTCCTGCGAACCGGCTGCCGGGTCACCGGGCTGCACCGGCGCGGCCGGCACTGGGAACTGCGTACCGCCGACGGGCCGGGGGACGGCGCCGGCCAGACCCACCTGGCCGAGACCGTGGTGCTGGCCGCCGGGGTCTGGACCGGCGAGCTGGCCGCGATGGCCGACGTCCGGCTGCCGGTCTTCCCGGTCGGGCTGACGATGAGCGCCACCGTCCGCAGCCGGCCGATCCTGCCGCACCTGATCCAGCACGTCGGCCGGCGGCTGTCGATGAAGCAGACCGAGGACGGCAACGTGCTCATCGGCGGCGGATGGCCGGCCAAGCTGGTCAGCCGGGCCGGGCAGGTCGACCTGGAGAGCAACCCGGAGCTGCGCTACGAGTCGCTGGTCGGCAACGCCGACGCCGCCCGGGTGGTGCCGGCGGTGTCCGACCTGCCCGTGATCCGCACCTGGACGGGGATGACCACGCTCACCCCGGACCACCTGCCGCTGCTCGGCGCGGTCCCGCGCCGACCGGGCCTGTACGTCGCCACCGGCGGCTCGGCCTTCACCCTCGGCCTCACCTACGCCCGGCTGCTCGCCGCCATGGTCGTCTCCGGCGGGACCGACCGGTCGATCGAGGACTACTCACCCGCCCGCTTCGGAGCGCTGAACGTTGTCTGAACAGCGTCCGCCCGAGCCCGCGCAGCCGCCGAGGCGTACGGCGATGGAGCGGCCCGCGCCGGTCACCATCGAGGTGGACGGGTGCCCGGTGCCCGCCCATCCGGGCGAGTCGCTGGCCACCGCGCTGCTCGCCGCGGGGCAGCGGGCCGTCGGCACCACGCGCGGCGGCGCCCGCCGCGGGCCCTACTGCAACATGGGGATCTGCTTCGAGTGCGTCGTCACGGTCGACGACGTGCCCTGCCAGCGCTCCTGCCTGCTGCGGGTCCGCGCCGGCATGCGGGTCCGCACGGCGGTACCCCGGTGAGCGCGCCCGACGTGGTGGTGGTCGGAGCCGGCCCGGCCGGGCTGGCCGCCGCCACCACGCTCGGCCGGCACGGTGCCACCGTCACGGTCGTCGACGAGCAGGAGCAGCCGGGCGGGCAGATCTACCGCCGCCCGCCGGCCGGGTTCACCCCGCCGGCCGCACCGGCCGCCGCCGGCCGGGCGCTGCTGGCCGAGGCCACCGCCGCCCCCGGCGTACGGTGGCTCGCCGACACCACCGTGTGGGGCGTCCTCGGCACCCGGGCCGGCCTCGACGGGTACGCCGGGGAGCAGCCCCCGCCGGGCCGCCACCGGGTCGCCACGCACGGCCCGCCCGGGGTCCGCCTGCTCGAACCCCGGACGGTGCTGCTCACCGCCGGCGCGTACGACCTGCCGGTGCCGTTCCCCGGCTGGACCCTGCCGGGAGTGCTCACGGCGGGCGGTGTGCAGACGTTCGTCAAGGCACAGGGCCTGCTGCCGGGCGGCCGGTTCGTGCTGGCCGGGGGACACCCGCTGCTGCTGGTGGTGGCCGCCCAGCTCGTACGCGCGGGTGCCCGGGTGGTCGAGGTCGCGCTGATCCAGCGCCGCCGCGACCTGCTGCCCGGTCCGGCCGGGCTGGCCGCCGTGGCGGGTGCGGGCGGCAAGATCGCCGAGGGCGTCGGCGCGCTGCGCGTCCTGCGCCGGGCGGGGGTGCCGGTCCGGTTCGGCACGGTCGTCCGCCGCGCCGACGGCGACCCGGACCTGAGCACGGTGACCCTCGCCGAGGTCGGCCCCACCGGGCGGCCGGCGCCCGGGACCGACCGGGAGGTGCCCTGCGACGTACTGGCCCTGGGCTACGGCTTCGTTCCCTCCGTCGAGCTGGCCCGGCAGGCCGGCTGCGCGGTGAACTGGGATCCGCCCGCGGGCGGCTGGGTGGTCCGGCACGACGGGTGGCTGCGTACCTCGGTGCCCCGGATCGCGGTGGCCGGCGAGCTGACCGGCGTCGCGGGCGCCGAGCAGGCGGCGGCCGAGGGCCGGCTGGCCGCCCTCGGCGTGCTGCGCGACCTCGGGCTGCTCGACGAGCGGCGGGCCGCCACGCTGGCCGGCCCGGTCCGCCGGGAGCTGCGCCGTCGGCGCCGCTTCGTCGCCGGGGTGCTCGACCGGTTCGCCCCGGACCGGGCGGTCCTGGGCAGCCTGGTCACCGACGACACCGTGCTCTGCCGCTGCGAGGAGGTCCGCGCCGGTGACGTGCGCCGCGCGCTGCGGGCCAATCCGCACCTGGGCACCGCCAACGCGGTGAAGCTGGTGACCCGCGCCGGGATGGGCCTGTGCCAGGGCCGGTCCTGCCAGCCGGGCCTCTGCCAGCTCATCTCCACGCTCACCGGCCGGACGCCGGAGGAGGTCGGGGCGTTCACCGCGCAGGCGCCGGTCAAGCCCGTCCCGCTGCGCGCCCTCGCGGCGGGCGACGGCCTGTCCGGCACCGACTGACCCGCCGCCCACGGGCCCGGCCGCCTGTCCGGCACCGACGTGACCCGCCGCTCACGGGCCCGGCCGCCCGGGTGCGCCGACCGCGCGCCCACCCGGAGCTGCCGGCATCCACGAAAGTCAATCGCTTGATCGGTGGGGCGGGACGGACCGCCCGGCCGGAGGTGCTCGCGGATCATCCGATTTCTCCGCCGGGGACGCCCCACGGGACCACGTCGACGCCCGCGTCTGCGTAGCTTGCCCAGCACACCCACCTCGCCGAGAGGGGCCGCCATGGCGGACACTCCGGACCCACGCGGCGTACCGCGCCGACGGCTGCTGCGCGCCGGTGCCGTCCTCGCCGCCTCCGTGCCGCCGCTGGTGCTGGCGGGCCCACCCGGCGCGTCGGCCGCCGTGCCCCAGTACGACCCGCAGCAACGGTTCATCCGCCTGGTCGGCGGCGGGTACGGCGTCATCTTCGCGATCCAGGCCGACGGCGCGCTGTACTGGTACCGGCACACGGGCTGGCAGACCGGCGCGTTCAGGTGGGCGGGCGGTTCGGGCCGCCGGATCGGCTCCGGCTGGCACCAGTTCCGGGCGGTCTTCGGTGGCCTCGACGGCTCGCTCTACGCCGTACGCGGCGATGGCACCGTCCACCACTACCGCTACCGGCTGACCAACTCGACGACGGGCGCCGGCACCTGGATCAGCGGCGGGCAGATCGGCGCCGGATTCGACCGCTATCCCCGGCTGTGCGGGTTCCACGGCGCGTTCTACGGCCAGAACGCCGCGGGCGAGCTGTTCCTGCACCAGTACGACCAGGTCGGCAAAGCGTGGACGGTGCAGGGGGCGCGGATCGGCGGCGGCTTCGTCGGCGCGGTGCTACAGGCGGACACCTCCGGGGTCCTCTACGCCTACCACTACGGCGACCTCCGCTGGCACCGGCACCTCGGCGGTGGCACGTGGGCGTCGGGTTCGGGACTGCGAATCGGCTCCGGGTTCCGCAACTTCTTCCTCAACGACGGCGTGTGGTTCACCGGCCAGGGATCGCTGTACGCGGTCCCGCCGAACGCCGCCACCACCCGCCAGACCGGCGCGCTCATGCAGTACCGGCTGACGAACCACACCACCGCCGGCCCCGCCGGGCGGGCCGCCTGGATGCACAGCGGCACCGGGAAGAAGGTCGGTTCCGGCTGGACGGTGCAGACCCAGGCCGCGTTGCAGGGCTACGCCAACACGCCGAGCGTGGCGCAGGGCGAGGTGGCGCGGATCGCGGTGTCGACGGGGTTCCCCTCGCTCACCGCCTCGATCGTGCGGTTGGCGCCCAACCCGGGCGAACCCGTGGTCGTCTCGCAACCCCTGCCCGTGGCCGGCGGGGTGCAGCCACTGCCGGTCGGGTTCCTCGGGGTGGGTTGCGGCTGGGCGGACCGCCTGCGGTTCCCGGTGCCCGCCGACTGGCAGCCCGGCCTCTACGCCGCCCGGCTGGAGGGCCCCAACGGGCTGCACCGTCACGTGCCGTTCCTCGTACGGCCGACCCGCCCCACCAACCAGATCGCGGTGCTGCTGCCCACCTTCACCTACAACGCCTACAACAGCTGGGGCGGGCACAGCCAGTACTGCCCGGACACGACCGGCCGGCGTCCCCTCTCCGTCCGCAGGCCCTCGACGGAGCTGAACGTCGACGACCCCGGGATCCGGGACCACACCCTCTTCTCGGATCTCCTGCTGACCCGTTGGATGTCCCAGCAGGGGCTCGCCTTCGACGTCTACGAGGACGCCGACCTGCACGGCTCCAACGGCTGGCTCACCAGCTACCGGGTGCTCGTGCTGGGCAGTCACCCCGAGTACTGGTCCGACACCATGCGCCAGCGACTGGTCAACTTCCAGGCCGGCGGCGGTCGGCTGATCTACCCGGGCGGCAACGGCATGTACGAGCGGGTTCAGGTCAACGCCGGCCGTACGGTGGTGACCTACCGTCGTCCGGACGGCAGGCGGGACATCTACACGGAGCTGGGCCTGCCCGCCTCGCAGCTGCTCGGCACCAACTACGTCGACGCGGGCACGTACGCGCCGTACCGGGTGCTGCGGGATCATCCGCTGCTGGCCGGCACCGGCCTGGTGACCGGCAGCAGGTTCGGTCGTACGGGCTACAACGGCGCCGCCAGCGGCTGGGAGACCGACGGGCTGCGCGGGCTGGCCGGCGAGGCGTCCGCGTCACAGATCATCGCCCGGGGGGAGAACCCCGGGGGCCACGGCGCGACGATGGTCTTCCTGGAACGGCCCAACGGCGCCCTGGTCTTCAGCGCGTCCTCGATCTCGTTCGTGGGCGCCCTGGCGAGCGACACCGCGATGTCGACGCTGTTCCGGAACGTCTTCGACCGGATGCTGGCGTCGGCTCCGGCGGTCCGGGCCACCGAGGTCCCGATGCCGCGTACCACCCCCGCCCCGGCGATCCCGGAGCCGTCCACGATGGAGTAGCGCCGACCCGGCCCGGCGGATCCGGGGCCGGTGTCCCCGGGCGGCGGCGGAGACGACGTCGTCGGGATGGTTGCCGAGGTCCCGGTCGAGGACGGCGCGCGCCGTCGGTCAGAGCGTGGCCGCGGCCATGTGACGCCGGCGCCGGGCCAGCATCAGGGCGCCGCCCGCGGCGGAGCCGAGCAGGACGCCGCCTGCCGCCAGTGCCCCCGTCCCGCCGTAGCGGCCGTCGGCCGGGGTGACGGTGAACGTGACGCTGCCGACCGCGCCGCCGTCGCCGCAGGTCGCGGCCACCGTGTAGGTGCCGGGGGCGAAGCCGGCGGTGGGGAGTTCGGCGCTCTGCCCGCCGCCGGCCGCCGCCGTGGTGGCGCGCACGCTCCGGTCGCGGTCGGGGCCGGTGACACGGAAGCTCGCCTCGCCGGATGCCGGGTCGCAGGTCGTCGCGGTGAGCACGACGGTCCCGCCGGCCGGCGTGGTGGTCGGCGACGCGACGGTCCCGCCGCCCGGCGTGACGGTCGGCGACGCGGCCGTGTCGGCCAGCGCCGAACCGGGGAGCAGGAGCGTGCCCACGCCGAGCGCCGCCGAGACGAGAGCTGCCTCCGCCTTCATGCGCGTCTTCCCTCCCTTCTCGTCCGCTGACTGCTTCGGGACGTCGTTCGGGCGGCCAACGTGCGCGACTGGCACCGGTGTGACCAACCCTAGGAGGGTCGGGACCCCGATCCGGTGAGAATGAGGACTCTTCGCCGCCGTCCCGTGTCCACCGCCGAGACGGAGGCGCAGCGGAGCTGCCGGCTCGGCCCGCCTCGCGGGCGGGCCGAGCCGACGTCGTCGGGGCCGTGCCGGCGCGGCCCGTCTGCGGGGATCAGCCCTGCGCGGTCGCGCTCTCCGGGCGCGGCTCGGGCAGCGGCTCCCCGGTCTCCAGCAGCGACTTGAGGCTGGCCAGCAGCTCCGGCCAGCCGCCGCTGCCGTCGAGCTGGCCGCTGACCGCCCGGTACATCTCGCTGCCCGGGGAGAAGTCGTCATGGGTGACGGTCAACCGGACGAACCCGCCGTAGGGGGCGATGTCGAAGGTGACCCGGGACCTGCGCTCGCCGAGCCGGGCCGCCAACTCCTCCTCGGACCAGCCGAAGTGGGCGGCGTGCTCCGGCTGGAAGCCGTGCCAGCTGTAGGAGAGTCGGCGGTACGGCTCGGCGACCAGGACGCGCTGGCCGAGGTCGCGGAACTCGCCACCCGGCTCGTCCTGCCACAGCACGGGGGAGCCGACCCGCCAGTCGGAGCGCAGCGTGACGCCGCCCCAGTAGCGGCGGGTGAACGCCGGCTCGATCAGCGCGGCCCAGAGCTTGTCCGGGGTGGTGTTGACGTAGGTGGTGTAGACGAAGGTGGGACTGTCCATCGGCTCCCGCTCCAGTGCTCTCTGCAGGTCGGCGAGTGCGCGCACCCGCTCGCGGTCGTAGCGGTCGATCCACCGTTCGGCGATGGCGTTGATCGGCGCGGGATTGAGGTGGTGCAGCTTCTCCCGGCCGCGCCGTACGGTGGTCACCAGGTTGGCGGCCTCCAGCACCGCGAGGTGCTTGCTGACCGACTGCCGGGTCATGTCGAGCCCGGCGCACAGCTCGCGCAGGCTCTGCCCGTTGCGCAGGTTGAGGTCGTCGAGGAGTCGGCGCCGACTCGCGTCGGCCAGCGCCCGGAACACGTCGTCCACCCTGGTCACCTCGCACACGCAGCCGTCCGGCTGCCTTTCGCAGCATAGGCAACCGAACGGTTGCATGTCCAGCGTCCGCCTGGTCGGTGCGTCGGACGCTCAGGCGCGTCCGTCGGGGGCGGTCACCCAGCCGGCGAGCAGCACCAGCCCCGACGGGCGGTGCACGGCGAGGAAGCCGAACGGACGGTCGACGTCGAGGCGTACCCGCCGCTTGCGGACGGTGACCGGGCGCGGCGCCGAGCCCGCCCGCATGGCGATGGCGGTCACCACGGCGGCGCGGAAGCCCGTCGCGCCGAACGTCGCCGTCACGCTCTGCCGGGCCTGCGAGACGGCCAGGAACCGCGCGATGCCGGGAAAGTGGTCGCCGTCCCCGGCGGCGGTGGCGAGACCGAACAGCTCGGCCCGCGCCAGCAGGTCGTGGTCGGCGGAGACGGTGAAGCCCACGGTGGTGACGAGCAGTTCGGGGCGGTCGTCGGCCGCGTCCACGACCTGCTCGTCGACGCCAGGGCCGGCGGCGACCGGCAGCCCGCCCGGTGCGTCGAGCGCGCCGACGGCGGCCGGGAGCACCTCGGCCGCGCCCCGCTGCGGCGCGCCGAGGGCGAGCACCACGTCGACGTCCTCGGCGCCGCGTACGGTCAGCAGGCTCAGCGGGCCGGCGGCGGTGTCGGCGACCCGCAACGCGTCGAGGTCGTGACCGAGCCGGCTCAGCCCGGCCAGCCGGCGCCCGCGCCACGGCCCGGCGGTCGGCTGGCACCACGCGTCACGAAACGGCGCGGCCCATGCGGTCCGCAGCGACAGCGCGCTGGCCAGCACCATCGCGGTCGCCGGGGTGACCGGCACCGGCAACCGCGGGACCAGACCGTCGGTGTGCGTCGCGGCCCACCCGTCGAGGGCGGCCCGGTCGCGCGCCGGATCGCCGGTCAGCTCCCCGCGCATGGCCGCCGGCACCTCCCGCCGCCACCGGTCGGCCAGTGGCAGGTCCCGCCGCGCCCAGGCGGCGAGCGCGAGCCGGGTGGTGGGGGAGCGGTCCAGGTCGAAGCCCGCCGGGTCCGGCGCGACCGCCAGCAACTCGTCCCGGGCCGGGCCGGCGGCGTAGCGGGCGAGCAGCGCCAGCAACGGGTGGACACCCGCGCCGGAGAGGACCGTCTGGCCGCCGTCCAGGCCGGACGCCCAGCGGGCGGTGAGCGCGTTGGCGGCGACGGTGCTCATGGGTCGGGGCTCCTCCGGGGCGACGTGACCGTCGCCCGGGGGCGACCGCTGGCACCCTACCGCCGCCGGTCACCCGAGGGATGCCCGCCGCCGGAGGCCGGGTCGGTCGGTGGCCGGGCGGCGCGGAGGGTGTGGCAGCGTAGGCGGGGTGAACACCTCCGCACCGCTGCACGTCGACCTGGCGCTGGTCGGTGGCGGCGGCGCCGCGTCGCTGCTCCTCGCGGCCCTGGACCGGCACGGCGTGCGCGGCCTGCGGGTCGCCGTCATCGACCCGGTACACCGGCGTGGCCAGGACCGGACCTGGGCGTTCTGGGACCGCCCCGGCAGCGATCTCGACCCGCTGCTGGCCGCGAGCTGGTCCCAGGTCGAGGTGGCCACGACCGCCGGTCGCCGCGTCCTCGACCTCGCCCCCCTGCGGTACGCCATGCTGCGCTCCGGCCCGGTGTACGACCGGGCCGCCGAGGCCGAACGACGGCTCGCGGTACGGCGGATCGTCGCACCCGTCGACGCCCTGCACGACGACGGCGGGCACGTCACGGTACGCACCGGGGGCGCCGCGCCGGCCGTCCACGCGTCCTGGGTGCTGGACTCCCGTCCGCGTCCGCCCCGGCGACCCGGGCGCACCAACTGGTTGCAGCACTTCCGGGGCTGGTGGCTGGAGGCCGACGCACCGGTCTTCGACCCCGCCCGGGCCGTCCTGATGGACTTCCGGACCCCGCAGCCCGCCCGGGGCGTGTCGTTCGGCTACGTCCTGCCCGTGAACGACCGGTACGCCCTGGTGGAGTACACGGAGTTCGGTCCCGGCCTGCTCACCGACGCCGGGTACGACGCGGCGCTGGGCGGCTACCGGGACCTGCTCGGTCTCGACCCGACCCGGCTGCGGGTCCGGGAGGTGGAGAACGGCGTGATCCCGATGACGGACGGCCCGTTCGAGGCCCGGCCGTCGCCCCGGGTGGTCCGCCTCGGCACGGCCGGCGGCGCCACCCGGCCCTCCACCGGCTTCACCTTCTCCGCCATGCACCGCCAGGCCGAGCAGATCGCCCGCGCCCTCGCCGCCGGTCGCCCACCGGTGCCCGGCCCCGCGTACCCCCGTCGCCACCGCTGGATGGACGCGGTCGCGCTGCGGGCGCTGGACGCCGGCGGGGTCGGCGGACCGGACTTCTTCGACCGGCTCTTCGCGCGCAACCCCGCCGAGCGGGTGCTGCGGTTCCTCGACGGCACCACCAGCCCGGCGGAGGAGGTGGCGCTGATGGGTACCACCCGGCTGCCGCCGATGGTCGCCGCGACGGCCGGCGACGTCGCGGCCCGGCTCCGCGACCGCCTCGACCCGGCCCGGCGATCGGCGACGTGGACGGTCCCGCGACCGGTCGTCGGCGGCCGGGCCGAGGCCGACGGCTGACCCGCCTCCGCGCCGACGGCTGACCCGCCTCCGCCGGTGGACGGGCGGCGGCGATTCGGTAGGTTGCCGACATGGTGGACGAGACGGCCGGCAGGGTCGTGCAGATCTGGACCGACGGCGCGTGCAGCGGCAACCCCGGCCCCGGCGGGTGGGGCGCCGTGCTGCGCTACGGCGCGCACGAGCGGGAGCTGTGCGGCGGCGAGGCGACCCCGACCACCAACAACCGGATGGAGCTGATGGCGGCCATCCAGGCCCTGGAGAGCCTGACCCGGTCCGTCACCGTCGAGCTGCACACCGACAGCACGTACGTGCGCAACGGCATCACCAGCTGGCTGGCCTCGTGGAAGCGCAACGGTTGGCGGACGGCCGCGAAGCAGCCGGTCAAGAACGCCGACCTCTGGCAGCGGCTGGAGGCCGCGTGCGCGCGGCACGAGGTCACCTGGCTGTGGGTGAAGGGGCACAACGGCCACCCGGAGAACGAGCGCGCCGACGCGCTGGCCGGTCGGGGCATGACCGAGGCCCGCACGTCGGCCGTGCCCGCCGGCCGCTGACCGCTCCGGCGGGCCGACGCCTCAGGTCACTCGGTGCGGTTCGGGTCGGTGGCGCCGGAGACGGCGTCCACGTCGTAACCGGCGCGGCTGACCTCCCGGGCCGACCGTCGCTCCTCGGCCGGCAGGTCGGCGAAGTCGTCGCCGGTGTCGTCGGTGCTGTGCAGGGATTCACCCGGCGGTCGCAGCGACGCCTGCATGGCGGTGGCGCCGTCCGGCTCGTCGGTGGCTGCCCGGTCGGAACGGTTCTGTTCGGTCATGCCGCCCTCCTGCCCCCGTGGCCTGCCCGCAAACGTGTGTCGCGGTGCTCAGCGTGCCGCGTCCGGGTGGCCCGGCATGCCGGACCCGCCGCCGGACCCGCCCGACGCGCCGCCCACCACGCCGGACCCGTCGTCCTCGGTGACCAGGTCGGGCTTCTCCGTGGTGTCGTCCGGCGCCGGGACGTCGGTGTCCGCCTCGACCTGGACCAGCCGGGCCTGACCCGCCTCGTCCTCGGCGTGCGCCGGGTCGACCGGCAGCTCACCGTCACGCGCCCGATACCCCACACTCGCCTCCCCGTGCCGGCCGATGCCGCTCCGGCCCCGGCTACCCGCCGCCCCGCGCCCGAAACCCCGCCCGGCGGCGCAGCGGGGTGAGCGACAGCGGTGACCAGTGCCCGGGGCGGGTCCGGCCGGGCGGCAGGGCGGTGCGCCCGTCGCCGCGGGCCGCGTCGAGCTGCGCCTGGTGCAGGAACAGGCTGGCGGACAGGTCCGCCCCGCGCAGGTCGGCCCCGCGCAGGTCGGCGCCGGTGAGGTCGGCCAGGCCGAGTTCGACGCCGCGCAGGTCGGCGCCGATCAGCAGCGCCCCGCGCAGGTTCGCCCGGCGCAGGTCGGCCCGGCGCAGGTCGACGCCGAGCAGGTGCGCGCCCCGCCGGTCCACGCCGGGCCGGCCGCCCCGGGAACGGGCCGCGTCCCCGGCGCGCGACAGCAGCGGGTTGACCCGCCCCCGGTACGCGTCCACGTCGAGCGCCCGCAGCGTCTCGGCGGGCTCCCGGGTCAGCCGCTGCGTCTCGTCGTACGCGACGGACAACTCGTCGCGCAGCGGCTGCGCCGGCCGGGTCGCGAGCGCCTCGGTCAGGTACCAGAGCAGCTCGTGCAGCGGCCGCATCACCGCGAACGTGTCGAACATGAGCGCCGCGGTCTGAGGCGCGTCGCGCCAGTCCCGCCCGCCGAAAGTGACCTGGGCCACCCGCTGACCGGCGCCGAAGCAGTCGAAGACCGTACAGCCGGGGAAACCCCGGTCGCGCAGGTCGGCGTGGATGCCGCAGCGGGAGTCGGCCCCCAGGTTCGGGCAGGGCCGGCCGGCGGGCTTGTCGATGGCGAAGTCGGCCGACGCGGAGAAGGCCGGCGCGACGCAGCAGAGCCCGAAGCACCGGGCGCAGTCGGCGCGCAGGCCGTCCGCGGGCGGGGCCGCCCCGGGGGTTTCCGACACGCTGACCGTTCTCCTGCCGATCGGGGCGCTCCGCCGGCGGGCTCGCGGGCGGAGACTCCATTGTCCCGCCCCGGCGCCGACCACCCGGGTGCGGGGTGCGGCCGGGGCAGCGGCACGTGCACCGCAGGCCGCCCGCCCGGATGCGCGCCCCGGCACGGCAGGGTGGGCGGGGCCAGGTGCTCCGCCGTCATCGCCGTACCGACCGCCAGTCGTGCGAATCGAGCGCGTTGGCCTGCGGACCCATCGTCAGCATCCCGCCGTCGACCGGCCACGAGGCGCCGGTGACGTACGCGGCGGCGGGCGAGGCGAGCAGCGCCACCACGGCGGCCACCTCCCGCGCGTCGCCCGGCCGGCCCACCGGCACCCCGGGCCGGTCCCGCGTGAACGGGTCGACGTTCTCCTGGCCGGTCATCGGAGTGGCGATCTCGCCCGGGGCGACCGCGTTGACGGTGATCCCGTCCGCCGCCAACTCCTGCGCCATCACCTTGGTCAGCAGGCCGAGCCCGCCCTTCGCCGCGCAGTACGCGGCCGAGCCGACGCGGGGCGCGTGCTCGTGCACGCTGGTGATGTTGACGATCCGACTCCCGTCCCTACGGGGGGTTGTCCGCGCCGGTGCGCTCTGTCATCCTCCAGCATGGACGCTGCCAGTGACGGTCGCCGATCCGTGGTCGCGCTGAGGTGGCGCCTTCACCTGTCGGAGGGGACCTCGTGAAGCGCAGCCGTCGCCATCTGCTCGCAGGACTGGCGGTCGGTGCCCTGGTGGTATCGACCGGTCTCGTCGGAATCCACTTCGCCGGCGCCGAGGTGCCGACTCCCGTCGCCGCGACCGGCGACGGGGAGATGCCGGGCGCGCTCGGCGCCCACCTGGAACGGCTGCGCCGGGCCGTGCCGGGCAGCGACGGCATGTCGCCGGACGGGCCCGGCAACGCCGCGCAGCAGGAGTTCCTGGAGCGCGCGTACCCGGCCGACACGATCAGCATCGCCCAGATCGACCGGTCCAAGTCGGCGTACGCCGCCGCCGAGCGCCGCGCCGGGGGCAGCCGGGCGTGGACCAACATCGGGCCCAGCGAGGCCCTCTACCCGTTCACCGAGTTCCGCAACGCCGGCAACTACGTGCCGAACGCGTACGTGGCCGGTGGCCGGGTCACCTCCATCGACATCGCCCCGGACTGCTCCGCGCTGCTCTGCCGGGCGTACGTCACGCCGGCCGGCGGTGGCGTCTGGGGCACCCTGAACATCCTCGCGGCCGAACCGAAGTGGTTCTACCTCGGCGGGCCGCTCGGCATCAACGCCGCCGGCTCGGTCAAGATCGACCGCAACGACAAGACCGGGCTGACCATCTACGTCGGCACCGGCGAGGCGAACACCTGCGCCTCCGGCTGCGTCGCGGGCGTCGGCCTCTACAGGTCGACCAACGGCGGCGTCACCTGGAAGGGCCCGCTGGGCAAGGATGCCCTCGCCGGCAAGGGCATCGGCGAGATCACCGTCAAGCCGGGCGACCCGAAGACGCTCTACGTCGCCACCACCACCGCCCTGCGCGGCATGTCCGGCTCCTGCTGCACGGGCGTCACCCGGCCCGTGCCCGACGCCGAGAAGTGGGGCCTCTACAAGTCCACCGACGGCGGCGCGAACTGGCGGTTCATCCACAACGGCTCGGCCGACGCGACCCAGTGCACGGGCAGCGCCGCCGAATACAACAACACCGCCGCCTGCTCGCCGCGCGGCGTGCGCTACGTCAAGCTCGACCCGCGCGACGCCGACGTCGTCTACGCCTCCTCGTACGCCCGGGGGGTGTGGCGCTCCACGGACGCCGGCGCCACCTGGGCGCAGATCAAGCCCTCGCTGAACCCGGCGGTCTTCCAGACCCGCGCCGCGATCGACGTGACCGCCCTGCCGAACGGCAAGACCCGCATGTACGTCTACGAGGGCAACATCGGCAACCCGTACTCGCGGCTGTTCCGCAGCGACGACGTGGCCGGCGGCACCCCCGCGTTCGCCGACCTGAGCAGCGCCAACCCGGCCGACCCGGGCTACGCCACCTACAACCAGTGCACCGGCCAGTGCTGGTACGACGTCTTCGTGCACACCCCGGCCGGGCACCCGGACATCGTCTACACCGGCGGCTCGTACGTCTACGGCGAGACCGTCGCCCACAAGCGGGCCGTGGTGCTCTCCACCGACGCCGGCGTCAGCGGCACCGACATGACCTACGACGGCACCGACGAGCTGCACCCCAACGGCCTGCACCCCGACCAGCACGCGCTGGTCACCAACCCGCGCAACCCGTACCAGTTCTTCGAGGCCAACGACGGTGGCGTGATGCGCTCCAGCGGGCAGTTCGTGGACCGGTCGGCATGGTGCGACAACCCGGACCGGAACCTGGCCACGCAGGCGCAGAAGGACCGCTGCCGGCAGATGCTGTCGCGGATCCCGTCGAAGCTCGACGGCATCAACACGGGCATGAACACGTTGCAGTTCATCGGTCTCTCGGCCAGCCCGCACGACCACCGGCTGTTGCAGGGTGGCACGCAGGACAACGGCACCTGGGAGAACAAGGGCGAGCGCCGCCGTTGGGTCAACACGATGATCGGTGACGGCGGCGCGTCCGGCTTCGACGTCGGCCGGCCGGAGTTCCGCTTCCACACCTTCTACGACGCCTCGCCGGAGGTGAACTTCGCCGGCGGCGACACGGGCAGCTGGATCTCCATCTCGGACCCGGTCTTCGGGCAGCCGGGCACCCTGTTCTACGCCCCGGTGATCAGCGACCCGAAGGTCAGCGGCACGATGTTCGTCGGCACCTCGCGCACCGTCTACCGGACGAAGACGTTCGGGCTGGGCGACCGGAGCCTGGCCGAGGCGGACCGGATCTGCAACACCTGGACGGGCACCTTCGAGGCGCAGTGCGGCGACTTCGCCCCGCTGGGCACGGTCAACCTGATCGACGCCGCGTGGGGCGACCGGGCCGGCGGCGCCGTCTCGGTGGTGCAGCGGGTCGCCACCGACTCGTCCACGGCGTACGCGGCCACCAGCACCGGCCGGGTCTTCGTGTCCCGCAACGTCGACGCCGAGCCGGCGTCGGCGGTCACCTGGACGCGGATCGACACCGCCGCCACGCCGAACCGCTTCGTCACCAGCGTCCACGTCGACCCGGCCGACCCGGCGCGGGCGTGGGTCTCCTACAGCGGCTTCAACTCGAACACCCCGGCCACCCTCGGGCACGCGTTCGAGGTGCGGCTGGCCGGCACGGGCGCGACCTGGGCCGACCGGTCGTACGACTTCGGCGACCAGCCGATCACCGACCTGGTCCGCGACGACGTCACCGGCGACCTGTACGCGGCCACCGACTTCGGCGTGCTGCGGCTGGCCAGGGGCAGCACCACCTGGGTGAAGGCGGCCCGGGGCATGCCGAACGTGGAGGTCGCCGGGCTCACCGTCGTGCCGGGCGAGCGGGTGCTCTACGCCGCCTCGCACGGCCTCGGCGCCTGGCAGCTCGCGCTCTGAGGCAGGCGATCATCGGCGACGACACGCTGCGGGGCCGCGCGCGCGGCCCCGCAGCGCTGCCCGGGGCGGCCGGCCGTGCCTGGCGCACCCTCGGCGCGGCCTTCGTCCTGCTCGTCTTCGTCCCGCCGTTGCTGCTGCTGGTCTCCGGCTCGCTCACCGAGCCGGGTCTGCCGCCGCCGCCCACCCCCCGGCTGGTGCCGGAGCCGGTCTCCACCGTCGGCTACCAGCAGGCCGTCGAGCTGGGCGGGCTGCTGCGCGCCTCGCTCAACTCGGTAGTGGTCGCGGTCGTCGCCGTGCCGCTGAGCGTGCTCGTCGCCTCCCTGGCGGGCTTCGCGCTGACCCGCCTCGCCCCGCGCGTCACCGGCGTCGTCGTGGCGGCCTCCCTGCTCGCGCTGATGGTGCCGGCCACGGCGCTGCTCGTGCCCCGCTTCGCGATCTTCCGGATGCTCGGGCTGACCGACACCCTTGTGCCGCTGGTCGCCCCGGCGCTGCTGGGCACCTCGCCGCTCTACGTCCTGGTCTACCACCTGGCGTTCCGGGCGCTGCCGGCCGAGCTCTACGACGCCTGCCTGGTGGCGGACCTCTCGCCGCTGCGCACCTGGTGGCGGGTGGCCCTGCCGCTGGTACGCCCGGTCACCGCCGGCCTCACCGCGCTGACCTTCGTGCTCACCTGGTCGAACTTCCTCGACCCGCTGGTCTACGTCTACGACCGCGACCTGTTCACCCTGCCGCTGGCGCTGCGTTCCCTGTCGGTGCTGGACCCGACGAACTTCCCGGTGTTCCTGGCCGGCGCGGTGCTGGCCACGGCGCCGGCGCTGGCCGTCTTCGTGCTCGCCCAGCGGCGCTTCCTCCACCACGACGACCCGACGGGACGAGACTGACCATGCGACCGACCATGCGACCGAAGGCGCTGCTCGCGCTGCTGCTCACCGCCGTGCTGGCCGCCACCGGGTGCGGCGCCGGCTCCGGGTCGTCCGCCGACGGGCCGGTGCGGCTGCTGGTCTTCGGCGCCCCCGAGGAACTCGCCGCCTACCGCACCCTCGTCGAGGCGTACGAGAAGGCCCGTCCCGGCGCCGACGTGCAGCTCGTCGAGGCCAGCGACCGCAAGGACCTGCTGGCCCGGCTCGCCACCTCGGTGGCCGGCGGCGCCCCGCCGGACGCGTTCCTGATGAACTACCGCTTCTACGGCCAGTTCGCCGCCAAGGACGTCATCGAGCCGCTGGACGACCGGCTGGCCGCCTCCGAGGCCGTGGACCCGGCCGACTACTACCCGGTGGCCTGGAACGCCTTCCGGTGGCAGGGTCGGCAGCTCTGTCTGCCGCAGAACGTCTCCAGCCTGGCCGTCTACTACAACCGCACCCTGTTCGCCAAGCACGGCGTGCCCGAGCCGAGGGCCGGCTGGACCTGGAACGACCTGGTCGCCACCGCGACCGCGATGACCCGCGACTCCCGGGGCGCGGTGGTCAGGGCCACCGAGAGCGAGGGCGCGGCGCTGCGCCCGGCGGTGCACGGCCTCGGCGTGGAGCCGTCGATCATCCGGCTCGCCCCGTTCGTCTGGTCCAACGGCGGCCAGCTCGTCGACGACCCGACGAAGCCGACCCGGCTGACCCTGGACGGTCCCGCCGCCCGGGAGGCGCTGAAGAACCTCGTCGACCTGCGGCTGGCGTACGGGGTGGTGCCCACCGACGAGGAGGTGGAGGCCGAGGACGACGAGTCGCGCTTCGCCAACGGCCGGCTCGCCATGCTGATGAGTTCCCGCCGCTCCACCACCACGTTCCGCTCGATCACCGGCTTCGAGTGGGACGTCGCGCCGCTGCCCGTCTACAAGGAGCAGGTCGGGGTGCTGCACTCCGACGCGTACTGCATGACCCGGGGCGCGAAGCACAAGGACGCCGCGTGGCGGTTCCTGGAGTTCGCCATCGCCGAGGAGGGGCAGCGGATCATCGCGGCCACCGGGCGTACCGTCCCGTCGCACGTCGGGGTGTCGAAGTCCCCGGCGTTCCTCGGCCCGGCCCAGCCGCCGCGCAGCGCGAAGGTCTTCCTCGACGCGATCCCCACCGTCCGGGCGCTGCCGACCGTCTCCACCTGGCCGGAGATCGAGGACGTCACCTACGGCATCCTGGAGAACGCCATGCACCGGGGCGACCGGCTCGACGACGTGATCCGCGACCTCGACCGGCAGACCCGGCCGATCTTCGCCCGCGGGGAGCACGGGTGAGCGATCCGGGCCTCGCCCTGGCCGGCGTCTCGGCCGCGTACCGGGGGGCGACCGTGCTGCACGAGGTGGACCTGGCCGTCGCCCGGGGCGAGCTGCTGGTGGTGCTCGGCCCGTCGGGGGCCGGCAAGTCGACGGTGCTGCGGGTCGTCGCCGGCCTGGAGCCGGTCACCGCCGGCCGCGTCCGCATCGCCGGCCGCGACGTCACCGCCGAGCGTCCGGGCCGGCGCAACGTGTCGATGGTGTTCCAGTCGTACGCCCTCTTCCCGCACCTGAGCGTCGCCGAGAACATCGCGTTCGGCCTCCAGGTGCGCGACACGCCCCGCGCGGCGGCCCGGGAGCGGGCCCGGGCGGCGGCCGAGACCGTCGGCTGCGCCGCCCTGCTGGAACGTCGGCCCGGGCAGCTCTCCGGCGGCGAGCGGCAGCGGGTGGCGCTGGCCCGGGCGCTGGTGCGCGAGCCGGCCGTGTTCCTGCTCGACGAGCCGCTGTCCAACCTCGACCAGGCGCTGCGGGTGCAGATGCGCGCCGAGCTGCGGGCCCTGCACGACCGGCTCGGCGCGACGATGGTGCACGTCACCCACGACCAGACCGAGGCGCTGGTGCTCGCCGACCGGATCGCCGTGCTGCGCGACGGGCGCATCGAGCAGGTCGGCACCCCCGACGAGATCTGGCGCACCCCGGCCACCACCTTCGTCGCCCGGTTCGTCGGCTCCCCGGCGATGAACCTGCTGCCCGCCTCCGGGCCGCTCGCGCCCACCGGTCCCCCGACCGTCGACGCGGCCGGCGTTGGCGAGCTGGAGATCGGGTTCCGGCCCGAGGCCGTCGACCTGGCCGCGACCGAGGGGACGCCGGCCACCGTCGAGCGGGTCGAGGTGGTCGGTGAGGACGCGTACGCGTACCTGAGCCTCGCCGGCGGGCACCGGATCGTCGCCCGGGTGCCCGCCGCCCGCCGCCCCACCCGGGACACGCCGGTACGCGTCGGGGTGCGCTGGGCCGACGTGCACGTCTTCCACGCCGGCTCCGGGCGCCGGTACGCCCCGTGACGAGCCCCGACCGCCGTACGCGCCGGCAGTTGGCGCTGATGCTGACGCCGTACCTGCTCGGGCTGGTCGGGTTGGTGCTGCTGCCCGCCGCCGTCACCCTGGCGCTGGCCTTCACCGAGTACGACCTGCTGCGCCCGCCCCGCTGGGTGGGGCTGGACAACGTGGCGGCGCTGCTGGACGACCCGGTGTTCCGGGTGTCGCTGACCAACTCGCTGGTCTTCGCGCTGGTGGCCGTACCGCTGCGGGTGCTCTTCGCCCTCGGCCTGGCGCTGCTGCTGCACCGCCGGACGCTCGGCGTCGGCAGCGCCCGCACCGCGGCGGTGCTGCCGACCGCGGTGCCGGAGATCGCCTACGGGCTGCTCTGGCTCTGGCTGCTCAACCCCCTGTACGGCCCGATCAACCAGGTGCTGCGCACCGGCGGCGAGAACGGCCTGACCGCGCTGGGCCGCACCCCGCCGCAGTGGCTCACCGACCCGACCGACGCCCGCGCGGCGATCATCGGCATGAGCCTGTTCACCGTCGGGGAGACCTTCGTGGTGCTGCTGGCGGCCCGGCGTGCGCTGCCGCGCGACGTCTACGAGATGGCGGCCATCGAGGACGCCACCGGCTGGGACGTGTTCCGCCGGATCACGCTGCCGCTGATGGCGCCCGTGCTGGGGCTGCTGGCGGTGCGTGACGCCATCCAGAGCCTGCACTTCTCCTTCGTGCCGGCCCTCGTGGTCACCGACGGCGGCCCGCCCCCGTACGCCACCACCTACCTGTCGCTGTTCGTCTACCGCACCGGCTTCGAGTACCTGCGCTACGGCTACGCCGCCGCCGCGACGCTGGTGATGATCCTGCTGACCGTGGCGGCGGTGCTGGTGCAGTGGCGGCTGATCCGCCGCTACCGGGCGTTCTACCGGCTCTGAGCACCCCGACAAATGCCGGGCGCCGGCCCCGGGGACCGTGGCATGATCGCGCACTGCGCCGACCCGGGTGGGGCGCGCGAAAAGGACGGCATGGAGTTCGACGTACGCCGCATCGGCCCCGAGTCGACCGCCGAGGCGGCCGACGTGCTCGCCGACGCCTTCGACGGGTACCCCTGGATGGCCTGGACGGTGGCCGCCGACCGGCACCGCGAGCGGCTGGCGGCGATGTTCGCCGGCACCGTCGCCGCCGTCGGGCTGCCCTACGGCGACGTCTGGGCGGCGGTGGACCCCGCCGGCCGGCTGGCGGCGGTGGCGGTCTGGCTGCCCCCGGACCGGCCGGTGCCGGACGACGTCTGGGCCGGCGTCGCGGCCCGCAACGCCGAGCTGGCCGGTGACCGGTATCCGGCGCTGCGCGCCGCCGAGGCGGCCTGCGCCGCGCTGCGCCCGGCCGAGCCGGCGACGCTGCTCGCCACCGTCGGCGTGCGCCGGGTCGACCAGGGCCGGGGGCTGGGCGCCCGGGTGCTGCGGCCGGGACTGGCCGAGGCCGACCGGGCCGGCCTGCCGGCGGTGCTGGAGACCTCGTCGGAGCCGAACGTGCGCTTCTACCGGCGGCTCGGATTCACGGTCACCGGCCAGGCACGGGTGCCCGACGGCGGGCCCGACGTCTGGGCGATGCGGCGGCCGGGGGCCGGCGAGCGGGTGTAGGGACCGCCGGCCCGGGTAGCCGCCGGGGATGGAGCTGGTGGAGGAGTCGCCGTACCGCTTCCGGATCGACCGGCACGACCCGATGCGGGTGCCGGGCGTGGTCTTCGCGTCCCGGTCCCTGCTGCCCGACGCCGGGGAGGACAAGGCGCTGGAGCAGGTCGCGAACGTCGCCACGCTGCCCGGCATCGTCGACGCCTCGTACGCCATGCCGGACGTGCACTGGGGCTACGGGTTCCCGATCGGCGGCGTGGCCGCCACCGACGTCGCGCACGGCGGGGTGGTCTCGCCCGGCGGGGTGGGCTTCGACATCTCCTGCGGCGTCCGGCTGCTGGCCGCCGACCTGGACCGCGACGGGCTGGGGCCCCGGCTGGACGCGCTGATGGACGGCCTCGGCGAAGCCACCCCGCGCGGCATGGGCAAGGGCGCGGTGTGGCACCTGTCGACGCGCGCGGAGCTTGACGCGGTGCTGCGCGGCGGCTCCCGGTACGCGCTCGAGCGCGGCTTCGGCGTCGAGCGGGACCTGGCGCGCTGCGAGGACAACGGCGCGGTCGACGACGCCGATCCGGCGCAGGTCAGCGAGCGGGCGATCGAACGGGGCGCGCGGCAGGTCGGCAGCCTCGGCTCCGGCAACCACTTCCTGGAGGTGCAGGCCGTCGAGGAGGTCTACGACGACGCGGCCGCGACCGCCTTCGGGCTGCACCCCGGCCAGCTCTGCGTCATGATCCACTGCGGGTCGCGGGGGCTGGGCCACCAGATCTGCACCGACCACGTGCGCACGATGGAGAAGGTGATGCCCCGGTACGGCATCCACGTGCCGGACCGACAGCTCGCCTGCGCCCCGGTCTCCTCCCACGAGGGCCGCGCCTACCTGGGCGCGATGGCCGCCGCCGCCAACTACGCCCGCGCCAACAGGCAACTGCTGGCCGACGCCGCCCGCAAGGTCTTCGCCCGGGTGACCGGCAGCCGACTCGACCTGGTCTACGACATCTCGCACAACCTCGCCAAGATCGAGACCCACGACGTCGACGGCGGGCGGCGCGCGTTGTGCGTGCACCGCAAGGGCGCCACCCGCGCGTTGCCGCCGGGCCACGACGACCTGCCCGACGACCTGCGCGACGTGGGCCAGCCGGTGCTGATCCCCGGCTCGATGGGCACCGGCTCGTACGTGCTCACCGGCGTGCCGGGGGCACCCGCCTTCGCCTCCACCTGCCACGGCGCGGGGCGGGTGCAGAGCCGCAAGCAGGCCGTGAAGGCCGAGCGGGGCCTCGACCCGCGTGCCCAGTTGGCGGCGCAGGACATCGCGGTGCGCGGCGCGTCCCGCCGTGGCCTGGCCGAGGAGATGCCGGCGGCGTACAAGGACGTGGCGGCGGTGGTGGCCGCCGCCGAGGGCGCCGGGCTGTGCCGGCGGGTGGCCCGGCTGGTGCCGCTCGGCGTGGTGAAGGGCTGAGCCGGACGGCTCACACGTCCAGCGTCACCGCGCAGGACCAGCCCTCGCCGTCGGGGCCGAAGCGCAGCCCGTGCAGGGCGACGGCCTTCGGCACCGCGCCGACCAGCTCGACGGCGTCGGTGTCGACCGTGCGCCAGCACACCACCAGGCCGCCGGCGCCGGCGTCGGCCACGTCGGTGTGCAGCGGCAGCTCACCCGCCGTCTCCATCCGGAAGATCACCTCGTCGAGTACGGCCACCAGCACGTCCGCGTCGTCGCCGGCCGGCGCGCGGAACTCCCGTGACGGGCCCGGGGCCGCCCCGGCGGGGTCGACGAACGTGTCGACCAGCGCGGCGACCGCCTCGGCGACGCACTCCGGCCGGCTCGGCGCCCACGCCTCGATGCGGACGTCGGCGGTGTGCGGCAGGCGGCGGTGCCCCCGCCCGGCTGGTCGCGGCATGCCCCGATCCTCCGGCACGCCGTGCGACGGCGGGCCCGGTTCCGATCCTCCGGCCACCGTGTGCGGCGGCGGGTTCAGTTCAGGCCGAGCCGGGCGATGGGCTCGACGAGTTCCCGTTCCTCGTAGGCGAGGTGGGACAGCAGCGTGTCGCTCAGCAGGTCGACCGCCGCGCGCAGCTCCGCCATCCCGTCCGAGACGGAGACGAACGCGACCAGCGCCCGGTCGACGCGTTCGAGGACGTCGTGGATCGCGTGGTGCTCCTGCTCCAGCCGGTCCAGCACCGGGGCGAGGCGGTCGTCGCCGCGGCGCAGGTGCGGGAAGACGCCCCGGTCCTCCAGCGTGTGGTGGGTGGTGACCACCCGGCAGTACGACTCGCAGTAGGTGCCCAGCGTCCACTTGTTCTGCCGGATCGTCATCGTGTTGATGTGCGAGCGGGCCGTGCCCGCGTCGACCAGTCCGGCACCCACCTGCTCGACCAGGTCGTACAGCCGGGTCAGTTCGGCGCGCAGCCCGTCGTGCACGTCGATGAGGTGCTGGGCGCTGGCCTGGTCGTGCGCGGTGTAGGTGCGCGCCGGGTCGGGCGCGGGGCCGGTGGGGCGCGTGCTCTCGTCCCAGACCCGGATCGCGCTGCGGCGTACGCCGTCGTCGGGCGTCGGGACGACGGCGAAGGCGCCCGCGCCGACCGGCGGGCGCCGGTCGGCTGGCGGCGGCGCCGGAACCGGGGTCTGCGGGGTGGGCGCGGTGCCCGCCGCGCGTTCGCCGGCCACCAGCTCGCGGACGGCGGGGGCCACCTCGGCGGCGAAGCGCCGCAGGTCCTCGGGGTCGTCGCTGCCCAGGATGAACGTGCTGATCCCGTCGCTGAGCGCGAGGTCGGCCAGCTCCTCGGCCCACTGTTCGGCGGGCCCGTCCAGCGGTCCCCGGCCGACGGGGGCGAAGCGGCCGGTGATGTTGAGCAGGCGGCGCACGTCGCCGGGCGAGCGGCCCGCCTCCTGGGCGGCGTCGTCGATGATCGTGTTGCCCCGGCCCAGGTCGCCGGGTTGCAGGTAGCTCAGCGACGGCAGCCACCCGTCGGCCCGGCGCCCGGTCAACGCCAGCATCCGCGGCTTGTACGCGCCGAGCCAGATGCCCACGTCGTGGGCGGGTGCCGGGCCCCGCTTCGCGCCGAGCACCCGGTGGAACTCGCCGTCTACGCGGACCCCGCCGCGCGCCTCGACGTCCCAGACCTGGCGGATGACCTCGATCGCCTCCGCCAGGGCCCGCACCCCCTGCCCGGGGGTGAGCCGTCGCCCGCCCATCGCCTCGATGGCCTCCCAGAACGCGCCGGCGCCCAGGCCGAGTTCCACCCGGCCGCCGCTGAGCAGGTCGAGACTCGCCACGCTGCGGGCGAGGACGGCCGGCGGGCGCAGCGGCAGGTTCGTCACGTTGGCGGCCAGCCGCACCGTGTCGGTCCGGGCCGCCACGAAGCTCATCAGCGTCCACGTGTCGAGGAACGCGGGCTGGTACGGGTGGTCCTGGAAGGTGACCAGGTCGAACCCGACCTGTTCGGCCAGCATGGCGAGGCCCACCACCCGGGCGGGCTCGGCGTTGCCGGGGGTCAGGAACGCCCCGAAGGCCAGCGGATGACCGTAGTCGCTCATGTCGGCACTCCTTCCGACCCGCAGCCTCTCACGCGGGGCGGGGCCGGCTCCGCGCTGTCCGGCGAAACCGGGGGCCACCGTCGCGGCGGTCCCCGTCGTACGGTCGGCGGATGCGGATCACGAAGTTCACCCACTCCTGCGTCCGACTGGAGCACGACGGCGGCGTGCTGGTCATCGATCCCGGCACCTGGAGCGAGCCGCGCGCCCTCGCCGGCGCGGACGCCGTGCTGGTCACCCACGAGCACACCGACCACGTCGACGTGCTCCGGTTGGCGGGGCTCGGCGTGCCGGTCTTCGCGCCGGAGGGCGCCGCGCTGCCCGACCTGGCGCCGCTGCCCGTGACCAGGGTCGCCGCCGGCCAGCGGTTCATCGCCGCCGGGCTGACCGTGACCGCGCTCGGCGGCCGGCACGCCACCATCCACGGCGGTCAGCCCGACTGCCCCAACCTGGGCTACCTCGTCGGCGACGCCGTCTACCACCCGGGCGACTCGCTGCACCGGCCCGGGCAGCCGGTCGAGACGCTGCTGGTCCCGGCCCAGGCCTCCTGGCTGAAGCTCACCGAGGCGATCGCCTTCGCCAACGCCGTCGGGGCCGAGCGGGTCTTCCCGATCCACGACGCCCAGCTCAACGCACGCGGCCTGAGCAGCGTGAACGGGTGGTTCGCCGAGACGGTGACCGGCTACCGGCACCTGGCGCCGGGGGAGTCCGCCTGACCGCCGACGCCCCTCGCCGCAGCTCTGCCGCCACCGGGCGTGTCGCCGGCGCGCCAACTGCTATACGGTCGCGGGGTGAGGGTAGAAGAACACTGGTGGAACGGTGACACGTCGCAGCGCGGGCGTCGGGATGTCTACATCCGTACCGACGGGCAGCGATGGGACGTGCAGGTGCGCATCGGCGGCGAATCCGGCCGCTCCCGGGTGCAGGAGTGCCCGGGCAGGACATCGGCGGTCATTCTCGCCGGCGCGTGGCGCGGCAACCACCCCGCCTGGCGCGAGGTGACCGACTGACGGTCACCGCCGGTATGCGGCGGTGACGGCCGGCCACGGCCGGCGTTGACCCGGCTGCTCCCTCCGACGTTGGTTACGCTCAGGTCACCGACGGCCCGGGGGGAGCAGCGTGCACAACGAGACCTTTCCGGCGGTGATGCCCGCCGCGTTCATCGGTCACGGCACTCCCATGAACGCGCTGGAGCTCAACCGCTACACGCAGGCGTGGCGTGCCTTCGGGCGGGCGGTCCCGCGGCCCCGGGCGATCCTCGTGGTGTCCGCCCACTGGTACATCGGCGCCACCGCCGTCACCGCGATGCCCAGGCCGAGGACGATCCACGACTTCTACGGCTTCCCGCAGGAGTTGTTCGACGTCAGCTACCCGGCACCCGGCCTGCCGGAGCTGGCCGAGGAGATCAGCGACGTCGTGCACCCCACCTGGGTCGGGGCGGACGTCGACTCGTGGGGGATCGACCACGGCACCTGGTCCGTGCTCACCCACGCGTTCCCCGACGCGGACGTTCCGGTCGTGCAGTTGAGCATCAACGCGTTCAAGGGCCCGGACTTCCACCTCGACCTGGGCGCGAGGCTCGCCCCGCTGCGCGAGCGCGGGGTGCTCGTCGTGGCCAGCGGCAACGTGGTGCACAACCTGCGGGGCGTGGATCCGCGCATGGTCGACGAGGGCTTCGACTGGGCCCGGCGTTTCGACGAGGCGGCGAAGGACGTCATGCTCGGCGAGCCGACCGGGGCGGCGGCGCTGGCCGCCCACCGCGACTTCGACCGGGCCGTGCCGACGCCGGACCACTTCATCCCGCTGCTCTACCTCGCGGGCCTCGCCGGCGCGGCCGGTCACGGCGCGGAGGTGCTGGTGGACGGGTACGCGTACGGGTCGCTGTCGATGACCGCCTACACGGTCGGCCTGTCGTGCCGCACCGACGCCCCGCTGGCCGGCGCACCCGCCCTGCCGACCGACGTGCCGGTCGACTCGTCGAACATCTGACGGCCGCCCGGCTCGCTCGTGGCGGCCGGGGCCAGCCGGCTCTGCGCACGGTCCGCCCGGCTGGCCCCTCGTCTCCTCGACCCCGGTACGGGCCACGACGGCGGGCCGGCCTGGGCGAGCGGTGGTGCCGTCAGCGGCCCTTGACGACCTCGACGAGCTGGTCCAGCGCGGCGCTCCAGCCCTCGACGAAGCCCATCTCCTCGTGCGACTTCCTCGCCGAGGCGTCGGCGTGGATCGCCGTGGCGGTGTACCTCGTGCCGTCGCCGGCGGGCTCGATCCGGATGACCGCGGTGAACGGGAAGTCGTCGCCGGCGGCCCGGGGGCGGAACCCGGGACCCAGCCCCGACGTGAAGATCAGCGTCGAGTTCTCCTCGACGAGCAGGACGCAGCCGGTGTTCGGGAACTCCTCGCCCTCCGGGGAGCGCATCACGGTGTGGAACCTGCCGCCGGGCTGAAGGTCGATCTCGCAGGACGAGGTCGACCAGGGGCGCGGGGCGAACCACCGCACGACCAGCTCGGGGGTGGTCCAGGCCTTCCAGACCAGCTCGGGCGCGACGTCGACGGTGCGCTCCAGCACCAGGTCGAGGTCCGGGTGCACGCTCGGGTAGGCGGTCATGTCTGCTGCTCCTTCAGGTCGTGGAGAACCGAGTCGAGTTGGTCGAGACGTCGCGACCACATCGCGCGCTGACCGGCGAGCCAGGAGTCGACGTGCGCGAGCGGCTCGGGAGCGAGCCGGTAGGTCCGTACCCGGCCCTTCTTCTCCGAGGTCACCAGGCCGGAGCGCTCCAGGACGCCCAGGTGCTGGGTGAACGACGGCAGTGCCATGTCGAACGGACGGGCGAGCTCGCTGGTCGTCGCGGGCCCCCGGCCGAGCAGCTCGACGACCCGGCGGCGCGTCGGGTCCGACAGCGCGTGGAACACGCCGTCCAGTGCCGTGGCGCCGCCCTCCGCATCGCCCGATCGCTTAGGCATGCACCTAAGTATTGCCGTGCCCGTCACTGAGGTCAAGCCCTGAGTGACATCGCCGCCGCGGCACGTGCGGTCGCCTGGGCCGGCCGGCTGCCGGCGTTTCCCACCGGCGGGACGTGGGTCATGCTGATGCCATGACCGATGTCGGCGCCCCGGAACCGCTCATCCTCAACGTGTACTGCCGGCTCACGGTGGCCGTGACCGACCCGCAGGTGCTCACCGACCACGCGGTGGCCGACCTGCGGGCCGCGGACATCGACTGGTCGGCGGAGGAGGACGACCTCGAGACGGCGGTGGCGGACCTGCGCAACGACGTCGTGATGTCGCTGGCGTCCGTGGTGGACATCGGCCGCATGGTCGACGGGGTGCCGGGCGTGGCGGCCAAGGGCGGGCTGTGCTGGGCCGAGCCCGGCCCGCCCCGCGACCCCGTCTGGCGTGCCGAGTGACCGCCCCGCTCAGCCCGGCGCGTCGCTGCCCACCAGGCGGGCGTCGGCCGCCGCCTGGCCGTCGGCGTCCCCCGCCTCCTCGCAGACGTTCGCCGCGTCGGCCCAGCGCCGCCGGGCCTCGTCCGGATCGTCGAGAGCCGCCGCCGCGTCGCCCAGGTGCAGCAGCGTCCGCCCCAGCCCGGCCGTCGGCCGCCCGTCACGCAGCCGCAGGCTCTCCGCCAGCATCCCGTACGCCTGCCGGGCCTGGGTCGGCGTGGCGGCCAACAGCGCGGCACCCGCGTTGAGCAGCGCGGCGGCCCGGTTGGTCGGGTCGACGACGGTGTCGTACTCGCGCAGCGCCGCCCGCCACGACTGCGCCGCGTCGAGGTGCTCGCCGAGCCCGGCGTGCACCAGGACCAGGTTCGTCAGCGCCGCCGCGTAGCCCCGCGCGTCGCCGAGGGAGCGGAAGGCGTTCGCCGCCCGGACCAGGTGGCGGTGCGCGGCCTCCAGCTCACCCCGGGCCAGCCGGGCGGCGCCCAGCCCGAGGTCGGTCAACGCGTGCCCCGCCCGGTCCGCCGTGGCGCGGTGCCGCCGCGACAGCTCCAGGTGCTCCACCGCGTCGTCGAGCTGCCCCAGGTCCAGCAGCACCAGGCCGAGGTTCATCCGCGCCTGGGCGGTGCCGCGCCGGCCCCGCTCGGCCACGGCCAGGCTGAGTGCCGTCGCCGCCCCCTGCGGGTCGTGCCGGCGGCGGCGCAGCACCCCCAGCTCGTTGTGCGCCCAGCCGGCGATCTCCGGCCGGTCGTCGGCCGTGGGGGTGGCGAGCACGGTGCGGCACACCTGCGCCCACTCGTCGAGCCGCTCGGCGTGGGCGAGCCACCCGCACAGCGCCACGGCCAGCCGGAACCACCAGCGACGCACCCGGCGCGGCAGGGTCTCCGCCGCGCCCGCCGGCACCCGTACCACGGCCAGCAGCAGCTCCTGGTGCAGGTCGAACCAGCCGTACGGGTCGTCGTCCAGCGCCAGGGCCGGCGCCCGGTCCGGCGGGGTGCCGGCCACGGCCAGGCTCGCGGCGTGCCGCTCGGCCCGCCGGGCGAGGTGCCGGGTGAGTCGGGCCTGCGCGGCCACCCGCCGCCGCGCCGGCTCCGCGTCGCGCAGGTGCATCCGGGCGTACGGGGCCAGCAGCGGGCGCACCTCGTAGCGGTCGCCGGGCGCCCCCGTGACGAACCCGCCGGTGGCCAGCGCGTGCAGCAGGGCGGCCACCCGGTCCGGGCGCCGGCCGGCGAGCGCCGCGAGCGTCGGCCGGTCCAACGGCACCGGGCTGAGCGACATCAGCCGCCACAACCGGCGCGCCTCGGCACCCAGCGCGTGGTACGCGGTGTCCCGCGCGGTCACCAGCAGGGTCGCCGGGGAGGCGGTGACGTGCTGGTGCGGGGGCGTGTCGACGGCGCGACGCAGCGCGTCGAGCACGTCGCCGTGCCGCCACCCGTGCTGCGCCGTACGCCGACCGAGCTCGGCGAGCGTGCGGGGCTGCCGCCCGCAGAGTTCGACGAGGGCGCGTACCGCCGGGTCGGCGCGCGGGTCGGGTCGGTGCGGCCGGGCGACGGGCGCGGTGGCGCCCGCGGCGGCGAAGAGCTCGACGGCGTCCTCGGCGTCCGGTTCGGCGAGCCCGTGCGCCACCACCCCGTCCAGCGCGGCCAGCGCTCCCGTGCCCGCCAGCAGCAGGCGGCTCGTCCGCGCGGTCGGCGGCAGCAGCGGCCGGACCTGGGCCGGGTCGTCCACGTTGTCCAGCACCACGAGGACCGCCCGGCCGTCGAGTTGGCCGCTCAGCTCGTCGGCGGCGTCGGCGAGGTCGTCGGCACGTCCCGAGGCAGGCGGCCGGGTGCCGAGGATCCGGGCCAGCGCGGTCAGCACCTGCCGGGCGCCGTGCCGGCGGCCGCCCCGGCGCAGGTCCAGGTAGTACTGGCCGTCGGGGAAGTCCTCCCGGCACAGGTTGGCGGCCTGGATCGCGCAGGCCGACGTGCCGACGGCCCGCCGGCCGACCACCGCGACCGCGTGCTCCTTGCGCAGCAGGTCGATGATCGCGTCGACGTGCCCGGTCCGCCCGGTGAACCCGGCCGGCCACGGCAGGGTGGGCGCGCCGGTGGCCGGTGTCCCGCCGGTGTCGCCCGGCGTGGCGGCCTGCTGCCGTTGGCGGCGCCACTCCACGACGAACGCGGCGACCAGGCCCAGCACGATCACCCCGGCGCTGGCGGAGCCGAGCTGGGCGACGGAGAGCTCGGAGAGCAGGTTGCCGGTGACGTTGCCGAGCACCGCGCTGACCGTTCCGCCGACGACGCCGCCGACGGCGAGCAGCAGGCTCAGCCGGCGGGGCCGGCGTGGGTGGCGGGCCGGCCCCTGCCCCGTCACCGCACGCCCCCGGCGACCAGGCCGGCGACGAGCTGGCGGCGGGCCAGCACCACCAGCAGCACCGGCAGGATCGAGGCGATGACCGAACCGGCGGCGAGGGCGCCGCTGTTGGCCGCGAAGCCCCGGGTCTGCCCGGCGAGGAACAGCCCCAGCGGCAGCGCGCCCGGCCCGCTGAACAGCAGCCCCACCACCAGGTCGTTCCACACCTGCACGAACTCCAGCACCGCGACCGCCACCACGGCCGGGCGGTTGTGCCGGGCGAGCAACCGCAGGGTGCCCCACCAGTGCCGCCCGCCCACCCGGGCCGCGCGTACCTGCTCGGCGGGCAGGTCCGCGAACGCGTTACGCAGCACCAGCACCGCGAACGGCACGCCCAGCGCGACGTGCACCAGCGCCAGGCCGCGCGCCGTGCCCGAGGAGAGCGCCACGCCGAGCACCTCGTTGACCGGCCCGGCGATCACCTGCACCGGCACGATGCTGGCGGCCATCAGCAGCAGCCCGGTGGCCTGGGCGGGCGGCCCGGTCAGCCAGGCCAGCGGGTACGCGGCGAGCAACGCCACCCCCAGCACCACGGCGGTGACCACGGTCGCCAGCACCAGCGTGAAGCCGAGCGTGCCCCACAGCTCGGTGCCGGTCAGCAGGTCGCGGTAGGAGTCGAGGCTGGGCGGGCTCCACCACCAGCCCCGCGCCGCCGCGTCGACCGGGCCGTGCAGCGAGGTGGCGAGCAGCACCCCGAGCGGCACCAGCCAGGCGACCGCCGCGCCGGCCACCAGCAGCCGGGTCGTCCGGCGCGGCGCGGGCGCCGCCTCGGGCGCGACGGGCGCCGGGTCCCGGGGCGGCGGCCACGCCTGGCGTACGAACAGCGCCGCGACCAGCAGACCGGCGGCCACCGCGACCAGCCACACCACCCCGAGCGCGGCGCCCTCGCCGGTGGTGGCGCCGTTGGAGGTCTGCCAGACCCGCAACGCGAGCACCGACGCCTCGTCGCGTACCGAGCCGGGCGTCATCACCAGGATCAGGTCGAACGTCCTGGCGGTGCCGAGCGCCGCCAGGGTGAACACCACCGCCACCGTACGCAGCAGCAGCGGCCGCCACTGCGCGTCCCAGAGCACGTCACGGCGGTTGCCGCCGTAGGCGCGCACCGCGTCGGCGAGGCTGGGCGGCACCGCGTCGAGGGCGGCCCGGAACACCAGCACGGCCAGCCCGACCCACGCCCACACGAACGCCGACATCAGCGCCACCGTGACCAGGCCGGGGCCGAGCAGCTGCGGGGCGTCGGCCGCCGACCGGCCGGTCAGCGTCGCGGCGACCAGGGTGGCCAGCCCGCGCTCCGGATCCGGGTCGTACATCAGCCGGAAGGTGACCCCGGTGACCACCAGCGGCAGCGCGGTGGGCACCACGAGGATGAGGCGGACCAGCCCGCCCTCCTGCGAGCGGCGCGAGGCGGCGGCGAGCAGGTAGCCCAGCACGGTGACCACCGCCGGCACCAGCAGCGCCCAGAGCAGCGTGCGTCCCACCACGGCGCCGGTGCCGGGCGCGCCCAGCGCGGTGCGGAAGTGCTCCGCGCCCACCCACCGGCCGTCGGTGGTGACGCTGGCGTGCAGCGTACGCAGCACCGGCCACGCCACCAGCCCGCCGAGCAGCAGCAGGGCGGGCAGCAGCAGCGTCGAGGTGGCCCCCGCCGCCGGGTAGGCACGCCCGCGCCGGGGTGGCCCGACGTCGTCGAGGACCGCCGGCTCGCCGAGGACGCGGCTCACCGGCCGCCACCCGCCGAGCGGGCCGCCGCCGCCAGTTGCCCGGCAGCCCGGCGCGTCGCCCTGCCGGCCGCGACGCCGCCGGTGACGTCGGCGAAGAAGTCCTGCATGATCCGCCAGATGCCCACCCCGTCGGAGCCGGTGAACGGGCCGGGCAGCCGGTCGGAGAGATCGAAGCGCACCGTTTCGGCCTCACGTAGCTCGGCGGCGAGGCGGCGGCGGACGGGATCGCGGTAGTCCTCCAGCGGTACGGCCACGTTGGGGGAGAGGTAGCCGCCGGCGCGCAGCCACGGCTGGAACGCGGAGCCGTCGCTGAGCCAGCGCACCAGCTCGGCCCCGCGCGCCGAGCCGGCGAACGCCACGGCGGCGTCGCCGCCGACGATCAGCGGGCTGTCGGCCACCCGGGCGCCGGGGAAGCGGAAGGTGGCCGGCTGCTCCGTGCCCCGGCGGAACCGGCGGCTGACGTCGTCGACGAAGTCGGCCTCGAAGAGCATCGTCGCCCGCCGGTGGTACACCACCTGGATCACCGACTCCTCGTACTGGGTGAGCAGGGCCCGGCGCCCGCCGCCGGGGAACGCGCCGTCGATGCTCCACAGCTGGGCGAGCCGGTCCAGCGCCGTGTGCACCGACGGGCTGAGCCAGTCGGCCTCGCCACGCGCCAGCGCCTCGTAGTAGCCGGGCGGGGCCACGTCGGCGAGCACGTTCTCGAACCAGTCGGTGAGCACCCAGCCGTCGGCCGCGCCGACGGCCAGCGGAGCCGGGCCGTCGCCCGCCCGGGCCCGCGCGCCGAGCCGCCGGGTGAGCGTCACGAGCTGGTCCCAGGTGCGCGGGGGCGCGGGGAGCTCCGACGGGAAGTACCAGAAGAGGGACTTGTGGGCCGCCTTCACCCAGACGCCGTAGCGGCGCCCGTCGGCGGCGAGCAGGTCGGCCATGCCGGGCGGGAGGGCGTAGCTGGCGGCGGGGGTCAGCTCGCGCAGCCAGCCGCGCCGGGCGTACTCGATGACCAGCCCCGACCTGGGCAGGATCGCCACGTCGGGGCTGGTGCCGGCGAGCTGGCGGGCGCGCAGGAACGCGTCGATGTCGTTGCCGGCGCTGATCACCTGCACGCCGGCGCCGTAGCCGCCCAGGACCTCGCGGAAGCGGGCCAGTTCGCTGCCGCTCCAGACGACCGCGACCTGGACCGACGGCGGCGCGCCGGAGCAGCCCGCGACGGCGGTCGCGGTGGCCCCGGCGGCGGCCCGCAGCAGCGTACGGCGGCGCAGCCGCGCCGGCGGCACGATCCGCTCCATCGGCGTCACCCGTCCACCTCGGCCGCGACCGGCACGTCGGGCAGCGCGCCCGCCTCGGCCGTGCACACCAGCACCGCCACCCCCGGTGTGTCCGGCGGGGAGAGCCGGCCGATGAGGTCGGTCAGCCGCCCACCGCCGGCCGGCCCGCCGGGCAGGTCGATCACCAGCGCCTCGGGCAGGCAGACCACGGCGCGGGCGAGCGCCACCCGGAACCGCTGCGCCTCCGACAGCAGGTGCGGCCTCAGCCCCAGCGTCGGGGCCAGCTCCAGCCGGTCGACCACCGTCGCCGTCCACGCGTCGGCCACCTCCCGCACCCGTTCCCGGCGGCGCTGGCCGTAGGCGATGTTGCGGCGCACCGTCAGGTGGGGCAGCAGCGCGCCGCCGGCCGGCACGTAGGCGATGCGGCGGCGCGGCGGCGGCAGGGTGGTCACCTCGCGGTCGCCGACCAGGATCCGGCCCGCGACGGGTGGGGTCAGCCCGCTCACCACCCGGGCGACGGCGGTGCCGACGGGCGGGGCCGCGACCAGGGCGGCCGTGGTGCCGGCGGGGACGTCGAGGGTCACGGCGGTGGTGTCGGGCACGGCGACGAGATCGCACAGTCGTAACGTGGTCATCACCTCCGGTGACCCGGGCAGTCGCCCCCAGGGTCGCACAACCGGGCGACAACCGGCGCCCCGTCACAGTCCCCTGTGGAAGGAGCGGGCCCAGGCCGGCACCGGTCCACCGGGCAGCCGCGGCCCTTCTCTTCCGCCGCGGCGGGCCGCGGGCACGCGTGGGAGCGACCGCCGCCCGGTCAGCCGGACTGGCGGGGCGGGAGACCGAGTCGCGCGCAGGCCTCCCGGTACATCCGCACCACCTCCTGCCGGATCTGGGCGCGTTCGGTCAGCCGGTACGCGAACGGCACCCGCACCGGGACCTCGACGTCGTCCACGCTGACGGCGAACTCCATGCCCTCGGCGTCCAGACCGGTGGCCCGGGCCCGGGTGGCCGCCGGTTGCCCGCCGAGCGTGCGGCAGATGAGCAGCGAGTCCCCGGCGTGGTCGTCGTTCATGTGCCGGCAGACGGCGGCGACCACGCCGGCGCCGAACGGGGCGCTCACGCGGCGCCCTCCACGTGCGCGGCCGGCACGAGGTGGGACAGGGCGGCGAGGACCTCGGTGTTGTGCCGGTACGCCACGAGCACCTCGTCCCGCAGCCGCGCCCGTCCCGCCTCGTCGAGCGGGAGGCCGTCCAGCCTGGCCCGGTAGGCGTCCTTGTACGCCTTCGGGCTGGGGATCCCGTCGAAGCGGTAGAACGCCGCGCCGGCGTCCCCGGTCAGCCCGTAGTGCCGGGCGACCGATCGTCCGATGTGCAGCCCGCCGGAGAGGTCGCCGAGATAGCGGGTGTAGTGGTGGGCGATGAACCGCTCGGGCGAGCCGGCGCGGACCTCGGCGAGGCGGGCGGCGTACGCGGCCGTCGCCGGGGTCGGCTCGATCCGCCGGCGCCAGTCGGGCCCGAGCAGGAACTCCAGGTCCGCGGCGAGCGCGGGCAGTCGGGTCAGCGCGTCGTCGACGAACGGGCCGGCGAGCGGGTCGTGGCGCACCGCCTCGGCGGCGTCCTCCAGCGCCTCGTAGATCACGTGGTACTGCACCACCAGTGCGGTGTAGGCGGCGCGGTCCAGGTCGCCGGCCAGCAGCGCGGAGACGTACCGCTGGGACTCGGCGCTCTGGTGGGCCTCCGCGCTGGCGGCGCGTAGTTCGGCCGAGAACGTGGTGGTCGGGCTCATGTCTCCTCCATGGTGACGGAAGTCCGGGCCGGTCGCCGCCGTCGTGGAACGACCAACGGTAGCCGGGTGTGGGGATGCGGCACGACCTCGACGTCGTGCCGGTACACCTCGCTGAGCAGTGGTGCGGTGAACACCTGCGCCGGCGGGCCGGCGGCGCGTACCCGCCCGTCGCAGAGCAGGGTGACGGTGTCGGCGTAGGCGCCGGCGAGGGTCAGGTCGTGCAGCACGGCCACCACGGCGTCGCCGGCCCGCGCCCGGTCCCGGGCGATGCTCATGACCAGCTCCTGATGGCCCAGGTCGAGGGCGGCGGTCGGCTCGTCGAGCAGCAGCACGGCGGCCCGCTGCGCGAGCACCCGGGCCAGCGCGACGCGCGCCTGTTCGCCGCCCGACAGCGACGGGTACGGCCGGTCGGCGAACCGGGTCACGTCGCAGCGCCCCAGCACGTCGGCGACGACCTCGTCGTCGTCGCCCTGTTCCGGCCGGCCCGCCCACGGCGCCCGTCCCATCCGCACCACCTCGTCGACGGTGAACGGGAAGTTCAGGGTGCTGCGCTGGGGCAGCACGGCGCGGCGCAGCGCCAGTTCCACCGGCGACCAGCCGTCCGGGGGCACTCCGTCGATCTCGACGGTGCCCGCCACGGGCGGCAGGTCACCGCTGACGGCCGCGAGCAGGGTGGACTTGCCCGCCCCGTTCGGGCCGACGAGGGCGTGCACCTCGCCGGAGCGGATCCGCAGGTCGACCCCGTCGAGCACCGCGCGCCCCGCGCGGGCGACGCGCAGGCCGGCGACCCGTACCCGGACCGTTCCCCGGGGCACCGGCGTCGGCACGCGCGGCGCCGCCCAACGACGCGGGACGCGCGCCCGGAGACGGTCCACCACCCCACCCCGCGCCGGGTTCATCCCCAGCCTCCGGCCCGGCTGCGGGTGCGGCGCAGCAGCCAGAAGAAGGCCGGCCCGCCGACGACGGCGGTGAGCACGCCGAGCGGGAGCTCCTGGTGCTCGACCAGGGTGCGGGCGGCCAGGTCGGCGGCGATCACCACGACCGCGCCGCCCAGCGCGCTGGCCGGTAGCAGCACGCGGTGTCCCGGCCCGGCGACCATCCGGACCAGGTGCGGCACCACCAGGCCGATGAAGCTGATGATGCCGGTGAAGGCCACGGCCGCCGCGCCGAGCAGCGCGGTGACCACGATCATGCGGATCCGCAGCCGTTCGACGTCGACCCCCAGGTGGCGGGCGGCGGGCTCGCCGAGGGCGAGCAGGTCGAGCCGGCGGGCGTCGGTGTACGCGACGGCCAGACCGGCCGCCAGGCAGGGCGCGGCCAGCGTGACCGCCGACCAGTTCGCCGACGCCAGGCTGCCCAGGTTCCAGAACGCGATGGCCTGCACCCCGGACTCGTCGGCGACGAACATGAGCAGTCCGATCACGGCACCGGCGACGGCGTTGACGGCGACGCCGGTCAGGACCAGGGTCACCACCTCGGTCCGGCCGTTGGCGCGGGCCAGCAGGTAGACCGCGTACGTGGTGGCGAGTCCGCCGGCGAAGGCGGCGGCGGGCACGGTCCAGGCACCCAGGACGGTGACCCCGGTGACGATGGCGAGGGCCGCGCCGACGGCCGCTCCGGCGGAGACACCGATGACGCCGGGCTCGGCCAGCGGGTTGCCGAACACGCCCTGCATGACGGCGCCGGCGCAACCGAGCGCGGCACCCACGACGGCGGCCAGGACCACCCGGGGGAAGCGGACGATCCAGAGCGCGTTCTCGCCCTGGGGGTTCGTCGGCAGGGCGCCGACGTCCAGGCCGAGCCGGTGCAGGACCGAGCCGAGCACCTCGGCGGGGGAGACCTGCACCTGCCCCCGGCCCGCCGCGACCAGGGCGATCAGCAGCAGGGCGGCGGAGAGGCCGGCGAGCAGCACCGGACCGCGCCGGGACGGGCGTGCGATGGGAGGCTTCGTCGGGGTCCGGACGGGGGTGTCGACGCGGGTCATGACGGACCGCCGCAGGAGTACACGGCGGCGGCCAGGGCCTGCACGGTCCGCCCCGACCGGGTGCCGAAGGTGAGCAGGGTGCCGTCGTCCATGTCGACGATCCGGCGGGCCGCCCCGGCCGGGGTCTGTGCGACCCCGGGAAGCTTCAGCAGGCCGTCGACACCGCCCACGGAGGCGAGCCCGGAGCTCATCACCAGGATCACGTCCGGCGCGGCGTTGATCAGTCCCTCGCTGGTCAGCGGGCGGAACTTCGCCAGGCCGATCTCGCTGCCGGCGTCCACGCCGCCGATCGCCTCGATCATCGCGTCCGAGCCCGCTCCCTCGCCGCCGATCAGGTAGACGCCGGCGGTGCCGCGCAGGTAGAGGAAGGCGATCCGGGGCGAGCGGCCCTCGGGCGCGCTCCGGCGGGCGGCGGCGATCTCGCTCTCGATCCGGGACACGAGCTGTTCGCCGGCCGCCGGGACCCCGAGGGCGGCGGCGACGGCGCGGACGTGTCCCGGCACGGCGGCCAGGGTCTGCTCGGCCTCGATGAGGACGACGGGGATGCCGGCGGCACGCAGCTGGCGGAGCACCTCCGGCGGCCCGATGCTGTCGTCGGCGAGTACCACGGTCGGGTTCAGCGCGAGCACCGACTCGGCCGACAGGTCGTGCCCGGCCGGGGTCACGACCGGCAGGTGCGCGGCCGCCGGGAACGTGGTCGAGGTGTCCCGGCCGATGACGTTGGCGCCGAGCCCGAGGCCGAACACCGTCTCGGCGATGGAGCCGTAGAGGTTCACCGGCAGGATGCGGCTGGCGTCGGTGACGGTGACGGCGGTGCCGTCGGCGGAGGTGACCGTGGCCGGCAGGACGGGTGTGGGCGCCGGGCGCAGGGCGGTGACGTCGGTGCTGTCCAGGGTGGCGGTGACCGGGCCGCAGCCCGCCGGGGCGATCGGCGTGGCGGAGGTGGCCGCGGCGCAACCGGTGAGCCCGAGGAGCAGCACCGCCAGGGCGACCGCCGGTACGAGGCGACGACGCCGGGCGGTCCCGCTCATCGGGCCCGCCCCCGGCGGCGCCAGGCGCGCAGGCCCAGCAGGGCCGTGGCCGACAGCGCGAGCACCAGCAGCCCGGCGGTCCATCCGCGACCGGATCCGGTGGCGGTGCTGACCCGGCTGATCGCCAGTTCGCTCGGCGCGGCGGCGGTCGGGGCGGCGTCCCCGGCGGCGACGGCCACCGGTGCACCGGCGGGGGCGGCGGGCGGGGCTGTCGTGGCGGCCGGCGCGGCGGCACCCGGCGTGCCGGCGGAAGCCGACGGGGCGCGGCCCGTGGCGGTGGCGCCCGAGGTCGGCGGGCGAGGGCTGGTCGGCGCGGGGGCAGCGCTGGCGAAGGTCGTCGGCACCCGGACGTCCTGCGAGCGGTCGGCGGCACGGGAGTGGTCGGTACGGGTCACCACCGCGCAGCGGCGGGTGGTGCAGTCGACGTCGCCGATGGTGGGGGTGACCCGCAGCGTGACCCGGAACGACCCGCCGGTCCCGTACGGCACGGCCAGCCCCTCGCCGTACGAGGGTGGGTTCGACGAGATCCAGTGCGACGCCCCGAGTGAACCGGTCGTGTCGGCCCCGCCGCCGCACGGGCTGGCCACCGCGCCGGCCCCGTTGTCCACACAGTACGCCACGTAGATGCCCTTGGTGACGTCGTACCCACGCCCGGTGACGGTGACGGTCGCGCCGGACCTGGCGAGCCCCGTGCTGGGGGTGACGCTGAGCGTCTGGCCCTCGGGGCCGCGCCCGGTGCCCGCGTACGCGGGTGGGGGCGCGGCGACGACGCCGAGGGCGACGAGGGCGGCGGCCAGGAAGACGTGACGCTGAGTTCGCATCGGACTCCTCACGAGGCGTCGGCGGCAAGGCCGGAGAATTTAGGTTTGGCTAACCTAAGTTACGAAGATCCAGTTCGCAAGGGGTTGTTCGGTCCGGATAGCCGACCCGAACGCAGATGGCCAACATCTTAGGGTTGCCTTACCTTACTGACTGTCCGTAGCGGATCAAGAGAAGGAATCCAGCATGATCCGATCCAGAGCCGGTCACGCCTGGCGGCGGTCGATGCGGTGGGCGGCGGTCGCCGCCGTCGGCCTGTCGGCCGCACTCGTGGGCGCCGGCCCCGCCTCGGCAGCCGAGGCAGACATCACCGGTGGCGCCCTGACCTGGGGATTCAAGAAGTCGTTCCGCACCTACGTCGCGACCGGTAACGGCACCCCGCCGATCGCGGCGAGCAACGGCGCCACCATCAACGCCGACGGCACGTTCACCTTCCCGTCGGCGGGGGGCACCCACGACGCCGCCACCGGTGCCACCAACGCGGAGTACGGCGGCACCGTCGTCTTCTCGTACCCCGCGCACATGTTCACCATCACCCTGGCCAACCCGACGGTCGCCGTCTCCGGCGGTGACGCCGTGCTGAAGGCGGACGTCGACCTGGTCACGTCGGCGGCCGAGCCGGTGTCGGTACGGCAGGCGACGATCGCGACGCTCGCGCTCGGTGGGAGCCCGGCGACGGGGGGCGGCAGCAACCTGGCCGCGACGCTGACCGCCGCCGGCGCCACGGCGTTCAACGGCTTCTACGCGGCGGGTGACGCGCTCGACCCGGTGTCGTTCACGTTCACCAGCGGCGACGCCGGGCCGGCGCGCCCGGCGGTGACCGTCACCCCGCCCGGCGGGCTCGACCCGTCGGGGGCGACGATCACGGTCGAGGGCTCCGGCTTCGACCCCGCCGCCAACGGCGCGGCCGGCATCTACGTCTCGTTCGGCCCCCGGGTCGACGAGCACTGGGCGAACGCCGGCGTGCTCCAGGTGACGAAGTGGGTCAACGCGACGAACGAGCCGACGGAGGCGCGGGACAGGCTCCACGCCGACGGGACGTTCCGCACCACGCTGCCGATCAGCGCGGTCTACACCGACCGCACCGGCAACCGGGTGGACTGCACCGCCGTGCAGTGCTACGTCATCACCTTCGCGGCCCGTGGCTCGGCGGATCGCAGCCAGGACACCTTCACGCCGGTCACCTTCGCGGGGACCGGCACCGGTGGGGGCGACGCCGAGCAGCGGATCACCGCCACCGTGAAGGGCGGTCCGCTGACGCTGGGCGTGGCCGGCTCCTCCGTCGCGCTGCCGGCCGTCACCAACGGCCAGGTCGCCAGCGGGGCACTGCACGACGCCACCGTGGCGGACCTGCGGGGCACCGACGCCGGCTGGAGCCTCGTCGGGCAGGTCTCCGACTTCACCTCCAGCACCGGCGGGGTCATCGCCGCGAACAACCTCGGCTGGGTGCCGAGCGCGGTCGCGGTCGACGACCCGTTGGCCGGCAGGACCGGCACGGTCGTACCGGGCGCGGTCGCCGCGCCCGGTGCCGGCCTCGGCGAGGCCCGGTCGCTGTGCACCTCGGCGGCCGGGGCCAGCGGTGGCACCTTCACCTGCGGTGCCCAGCTGAACCTCGGGGTGCCGGTGTCCGCCGCGGCGGGCGACTACGCGGCGACCCTCACCCTGACCCTCTCCTAGGTCGGCGCCGGAACACCGGTGGGGCGGGCCCGTCACGGCCCGCCCCACCGGCCGCGCCACCGCCATCCATCCACCCGGAGCCGGCAATGCCCCTCGTCACCCTCCTGTCCCGGACCTGTGTCACGCTCGTCGCCGCGCTGCTCGCGGCGGGGCCGGCGTCGGCGGCCGTCGCCGCCCCCGCGCCGACCGGCGCGCCGGCCTCCGGCCCGGCGACGCCCGGCCCCGCCGCGACCCGGTGGGCCGTACAGCCGTCGGGGCCCGACGGCCCGACCGGGCGCAACTACTTCATCTACGACCTGGCCCCCGGCGCCACCCTCACCGACCACGTCGGCGTCACCAACCTGAGCGACCGGCCGCTGACCTTCCAGGTGTACGGCACCGACGCCTACACCACCGCCGACGGCGCCTTCGCCCTGCTGCCGGCCGACCGGGCGGCCACCGACGTCGGCTCCTGGATCCGCTTCGACCGACAGGCCTGGACGGTGGCGCCCGGGCGCCGCGCCGACATCCCGTTCCGGCTGAGCGTGCCCGCCAACGCCACGCCGGGCGACCACGCGGGCGGGGTGATCGCCGCGATCGCCCAGGCCCGGACCACCGCCGACGGGCAGCAGGTCCGGGTGGACCAGCGACTGGCCGCGCGGGTCTACCTCCGGGTGAACGGTGACGTCCGCCCCGCCGTCGCCGTCGAGTCGGTCAGCGTCAGCTACGACAACCCGATCAATCCGGCCGGCGGCGGCGACGCCGTCGTCACCTATCGCGTACGCAACACGGGCAACGTGCGCGTCGCCGGGACGGGGACAGTGGCCGTCGAGGGGCCGTTCGGCTGGCGGCTGGCCCGTACGGCGCCGGTGGACCTGCCCGAGTTGCTGCCCGGCGGCGGCTTCACCGTCACCGAGCGGGTCACCGGCGTGCCGCCGGCCCTCCTGCTGACCGCCGAGATCGACCTGGCGCCGACCACCGTGGACACGGCGCTGCCACCGGTACGCCGTGCCGCGAGCACGTGGGCGCCCCCGTGGCTGCTGCTCGCCGCGCTGGCCGTGCTGGCGGGCTGGCTCACGGTCCGGCTGCGCCGCCGTGCCCGCGCCGCCCGTACGGCCGGCCCCGTCGCCGTGCCCCCGACCACCCGGCCGGTGACCGGCACCGCCGGCGGCGCGCCGTGACCCGGTTCCTACCGGCCACCGCCGTACTGCTCACGCTGGCCTCCCCGGTGCCCGCCGTGCCGACCCCGTCCACCGCCGCCACGCCCCCGCCGTCCGCCGCACCGGCGACGCCACGGATCGCCGTGCCGGCCGGCACGCTGCGGGCCGGCACGCAGATCCCGGTCACCCTCAGCGGCTGGCCGGCCGGCACCGTGCAGATCGAGGTCTGCGGCAACGCGGCACGCCGTGGCGCGCTCGACTGCGCGACCAGCGGGGCCGGGCACGGGCAGGTGCCGCCCTCGGGCACGGTCAGCCTGCCGGTGCGGCTCGCCGCCCCACCGGTCGGCTGCCCCTGCCTGTTGCGGGCCCGTACGCCCACCGGCGGCACCCAGGCCGCCGTCGCCCTGCCGCTGGCGGGCGTGAACGCGCCGCCCGCGCCCGTGTCGGGCGGCGCCGCGGAGCTGGTCGTCGCCGACCTGCGCGCCGCCGACCGCGCCGGGGTGGGGGGCTGGTTCGGGGTGCCGGGAGACCTGACGGTCGACCTCACCCTGCGCAACGTCGGCCCCGCCGACGCGGTGGACCCCCCGTTCTCGCTGCTGTTCGGCCGGCCCGGGCGGGTGCACACGTTCGTCGACGCCCCGCCGCTCGGCACGATCGGGGCCGGGCAGACCCGCGAGTACCGCATCCGCGTCCCGACGGACGTGACCGTCATCGGCCGGCACGAACTGCACGGTCGCATCGAGTCGCCCACCCGGCCCGTCGCCTTCACCGTCGAGACGGCCCGCTACCCCTGGGGCCTGCTGGGCCTGGCCGCCGCGCCGCTGCTGTGGGCGCTCGCGCGGCCGGGGCGGCGGCACCGACCGGCGCACCGGGCCGCCACCGGCGTGGCCCGGCCGCCCGCCGACCGGCGGACGTGACGCCGGACCCCGCCCGTGCCCGGTTCCCGGCCGGTCCGCCAGGCGCGACGACCCCGCTCCGCGCCCGGGGCCCGGCGCGACCGAGCCGGCCCGGATCTTGCGGGCTCAGGCCGGCGGGGGAGCGGTGCCGTGGTAGATCGCCGCCAGCCAGACGTCGCGCAGCACGTCGACCACGTCGCCCTCGGCCACCGCCGGCCCGTCGCCGGCGAACGTGGCGTACCAGACGCGCTCGTTCATGGAGTTCAGCGCGATGGCGAGGTCGCGGGCCGGCACGCCGTCGGGGGCCGCCCCGCGCCGCCGTTCGGCCTCGATCGCGGTCTCGATCGCGTGCACCCAGCGCTCCAGCACGGTCGCCCACAACTGGCGTACCTCCGCGTTGGTGCCGCGTACCTGGGCGCAGGCGAGCACCACCGCGCGGTGCGCGCCGAACGTCTCGTGGAACCGGCCGATCAGCTCCCGCCAGCGCGTGCGCGGGTCCTCGGCCAGCCGCTCCAGCACGTCCCCGGCGGCGGTGTCGGCCTCCTCGATGACCCGGTCCAGCAGCGTCAGCAGCACCGCGTCCTTGGACGGGAAGTAGAAGTAGAAGGTCGGCCGGGAGATGCCCGCTCCGCGCGCCAGCTCGTCGATGGAGATGTCGGCGAAGGGCCGCTGCCGCAGCAGCCGCTCGGCGGTGGCCAGGATGGCCAGCTCCCGTTCGTCGCCGGCGGAGCGCGCCGCGCGCCGTCCGCGCCCGGTGGCGCTGCCGGTGACCGTACGGGCGGGTGTCATGCCCGGTGACTCTACACCGGATCAACACACTGTCGATCGAACTCGACGCGGTGTTGACGCGCCTCGACAGTGGTGGCTAGTGTCCGGTGTCACACCGGCGGACGGAGACGAGATGGCCATCGACCATGTCGACGTGCTCATCGTCGGGGCCGGCCTGTCCGGCGTCGGCGCCGCCTGCCACCTGCGCCGCCGCTGCCCCGCAAAGACGTACGCGCTGCTGGAGTCCCGCGAGGCGATCGGCGGCACCTGGGACCTGTTCCGCTATCCCGGCATCCGGTCGGACTCCGACATGTTCACCCTCGGCTACTCCTTCAAGCCGTGGACCGACCCGAAGGCCATCGCCGACGGCGACTCGATCCGTGACTACGTCCGCCGCACCGCCGACGAGTACGGCGTCACCGACCACATTCGCTTCCGCCACCGCGTACTGCGGGCCGACTGGGACAGCGCCAGCGCCCGCTGGACGGTGCACGCCCACCGCGACGACACCGGCGAGACGGTCACCCTGACCTGCTCCTTCCTGTTCACCTGCGCGGGCTACTACCGCTACGACGCCGGCCACACCCCGCGCTTCGCGGGCACCGAACGGTTCGCCGGGCGGATCGTGCACCCGCAGCACTGGCCCGCCGACCTCGACCACACCGGCAAGCGGGTGGTGGTGATCGGCAGCGGCGCCACCGCCGTGACCCTGGTGCCGGCGATGGCCGAGCGGGCCGCCCACGTCACGATGCTCCAGCGCTCACCCACGTACGTCCTGGCGCTGCCGTCGCGCGACGTGCTCGCCGACGCGCTGCGGCGCTGGCTGCCCGCGAAGGCCGCGTATCCGGTGGTGCGCTGGAAGAACGTGCTGCTCTCCACCGCCAACTTCCAGCTCAGCCGGCGTGCGCCCGCCCTGGTCCGGCGGCTGCTGCTGCGCGCGGCCCGGGGCCGGCTGCCGGCCGGCTACGACGTCGACCGGCACTTCTCGCCCCGCTACGACCCCTGGGACCAGCGGCTGTGCGTGGTGCCCGACGGCGACCTGTTCACCTCGCTGGCGCGCGGGCGGGCGTCGATCGTCACCGACACCATCGAGACGTTCACCGAGCGGGGCGTCCGGCTCGCCTCCGGCGAGGAACTGGCCGCGGACGTCGTCGTCACCGCCACCGGGCTCAACCTGCTCGCCCTCGGCGGCATGACGCTGAGCGTGGACGGCGCGCGGGTGGACCTGCCGGAGACCGTCGCGTACAAGGGCATGATGCTCTCCGGGGTGCCGAACTTCGCGATGACCATCGGGTACACCAACGCCTCGTGGACGCTCAAGGCCGACCTGGTCGCCACCTACGTCTGCCGGCTGCTGCGGCACCTGGACCGCACCGGCCAGCAGGTCGTCACCCCGCTGCCGCCCCCCGACGGGGAGCGGGAGCCGATCATCGACCTGACTGCCGGCTACGTGCTGCGCAGCGTCGACGCCCTGCCGAAGCAGGGCACCCGGGCGCCGTGGCGGCTGCACCAGAACTATGCCCGGGACGTCCTGCTGATGCGGCACGGCCGGCTCACCGACCCCGGCGTGCGGTTCTCCCGCGCCGGCACACCGGAAAGGAGGACCGTCCGTGCGTAGGTTCGTCTTCACCGGCGGCACGGCCGTGGTGACCGGCGCCGCCAGCGGGATCGGGGAGGCCCTCGCCCACGCACTCGCCCGCCGGGGCAGCGACCTGGTGCTGGTCGACCGCGACGCGGGGCGGCTCGACGCCGTCGTCGCGGCGGTCCGTGCCGCGCACCCCGAACGGCAGCTCACCGCCTACGTGGTCGACCTGGCCGACGCCGCCGCCACCGCCCAGGTGGCCGAGGAGATCCGCCGGCGCCACCCGGCCGTACGACTGCTGGTCAACAACGCGGGGGTGGCGCTGGGCGGCCGGTTCGACCAGGTGAGCCTGGACGAGTTCAGCTGGGTCGTCGACGTCAACTTCCGGGCGGTGGTGCAGCTGACCCACGCGCTGCTGCCCACCCTGCGGGCCGAGCCGGGCGCGCACCTGGTCAACCTGTCCAGCCTCTTCGGGATCATCGCCCCCGCCGGGCAGACCGCCTACGCGGCCAGCAAGTACGCCGTGCGCGGCTTCACCGAGGCGCTGCGTCAGGAGCTGGCCGGCGACGGCATCGGGGTGACCTGCGTACACCCGGGCGGCATCCGCACCCGGATCGCGCAGAACGCCCGGGTGGGCAGCGGCGTGCCCGCCGAGGAGTTCGAGACCGGCCGCCGGCAGTTCGAGAGACTGCTGACCATCGACCCCGCCAGGGCCGCCGAGGTGATCCTGCGCGGCGTGCACCGCCGCCGGGGCCGGGTGCTGATCGGCTGGTCGGCGAAGCTGCCCGATCTGCTGGCCCGGGTGGCGCCGGTGTCGTACCAGCGGGTCCTGGCCTTCGGGCTCAACCGGATCGCGGGCGAGCCCGCCCGCCGGCTCACCACCGGGCCGCCCGCCCCCACGCAGCGGCAGCCGGAGGCGACCCCGGCGGCCGACACCGCCGGGGAGCCGGCGTGAGCGCCCCGGCCCGGCGGCACGTCACCGTCGACGGCCGGCGCGTGTGCCACCGCGTCGACGGCGACGGGCCACCGGTGCTGCTGCTGCACGGCATCGGCCGCACCCTGCGCGACTTCACCGAGCTGCACGAACTGCTCGCCGAGCGGTTCCGGGTGCACAGCGTCGACCTGCCCGGCTACGGCGGTTCGCTGCCGATGGCCCGCCCCTGCACCCTGCCGGCGCTGGGCGAGTTCGCCGCCCGCTACCTCGACGCCGTGGGCGTCGACCAGCCGGCGCACGTGGTCGGCAACTCCCTCGGCGGTGCGGTCGCCATGCGCCTCGCGGCGTCCGAACCGGACCGGGTGGCCAGCCTGACGTTGGTCAACAGCGCCGGCTTCGGCCGGGAGGTGACCATCGCACTGCGGCTGCTGGCGCTGCGCCCGCTGGGCCGGCTGCTGCTGCGGCCCAACCGCTGGGCCGCCCGCCGCGTGGAGCGCGCCCTCTTCCACGACCCGGCCCTCGCCACCGCCGAACGCGTCGCCCACGCCCTGGCGGTCGCCCGCCAGCCGTACGCCGCCCGGGTCATGCTGGAGACCGCGCGCAGCCTCGGCACCTTCCGTGGCGTGAGCCCGCAGTGGCGGGAGGAACTGTTGGCCGAGGTGGCGCGGCTCGACCTGCCCACCCTGGTCGTCTGGGGCGACCGGGACCTGATCCTGCCGGCGACGCACCTCGACGCCGCCCGGTCCCGGCTGCCGAAGGCGCGCTCCCACCTGTTCGCCGACTGCGGGCACATGCCGCAGATCGAGTGCGCCGAGGAGTTCCACCGCCTGCTCGTGGACTTCTGGGCCGAGGCCGCCGTCGGCAGGTGAGGGGGCGGCGGCACGGGGAAAGCGGGCCCGGTGCCCGAGCTGACCCTCTTTCTCGGCGGCGACGTGATGACCGGCCGGGGCGTGGACGCGATCCTGCCCGCCCCCGGCCCGCCCGAGCTGCGCGAACCGGCGGTACGCGACGCCCGCGACTACGTCGAGCTGGCCCGGGCCGTCAGCGGGCCGATGCCGCGTCCGGCGCCCCCGACCTGGCCGTGGGGCGAGGCGCTCGACCTGCTCGACGCCGTACGGCCCGACGCGCGGGTGGTCAACCTGGAGACCGCGGTGACCGGCCGGGGCGGGCACGCCCCGGCCAAGGCCATCCACTACCGGATGCACCCGGCGAACCTGGCCTGCCTGACCGCGGCCCGGCTCGACGTCTGCGCCCTGGCCAACAACCACAGCCTCGACTTCGGCCCGGTGGGGCTCACCGACACCCTCGACGCCCTCGCCGCCGCCGGCATCGCCACGGCGGGCGCCGGCCGGGACGCGGCGGCGGCCTGGCGGCCCGCCCGGGTGCCGCTGCGCGCGGGCGGCCGGCTGCTCGTCTGGTCGGTGGCCGTACCGTCGAGCGGGGTGCCCCCGCCCTGGGCGGCCACCACCGGGGCGCCCGGGGTGGCGTACCTGCCGGAGGTCTCGGTCGCCACGGCGGACGCGCTGGCCGGGCGGATCGCCGCCGCGGCCGGGCCGGGGGACCGGGTGCTGGTCTCCGTGCACTGGGGCACCAACTGGGGGTACGAGGTGCCGCCCGCGCACGTCGACTTCGCCCACCGCCTCGTCGACGCCGGCGTGGACGTGGTGCATGGTCACTCGTCGCACCACCCCCGCCCCGTCGAGGTGTACCGCGACCGGCTGATCCTCTACGGCTGCGGCGACCTGGTCGACGACTACGAGGGGATCGGCGGGCGGGAGGCGTACCGGCCGTGGCTGCGGCTGCTGTGGCTGCCGACCCTCGACGCGGCCACCGGGGCGCTGCGGCGACTGCGGGCGGCCCCGGTGCGGATGCGCCGGATGCGGTTGGAGCGGGCCGCGCCCGACGAGACCCGCTGGCTGGCGGGGCTGCTCGACGGCTTCGGCCCGCCGTTCGCATCCGGGTTCGTCCCCGACGGCGACGGGCTGCTGACGCTGCGCGCGCACTGACGGTGGCCCGCGCCACGTCCGGCGGGGGCGCGGGGGCACGCCCGGGCGGCCGACCCACCATAGATACATGACGCATCCCTCCCCGGTGGGCCGGACGGCCGCTCCCTCGGCCGCCGAGCGGGCCTACCGGCACCTCAAGCGCGAGATCCTGGAGCAGATCCACCCGGGCGGCTCGCTGATCAGCGAGGGGGAGATCGCCGACGCCACCGGGGTCTCCCGCACCCCCGTCCGGGAGGCGCTGCTGCGCCTGGAGGCGGAGGGACTGGTCCGGCTCTATCCCAAGCGGGGCGCGCTGATCCGCCCGGTCTCCGCCCGGGAGATCAACGACGTGATCGAGGCGCGGCGGCTGGTCGAGCTGCACGCCGCCGAGCGGGTCTGGCCCCGGCGTACGGCGCTGCGGGGCGACCTCGCCGCCCGGCTGGCCGAGATGCGTGACGCGCACGCCGCCGGCGACCTGACCGCGCTGATGCTGGCCGACCGGGCCTTCCACGCCACCGTGGTGGAGGCGGCCGGCAACGAGATTTTCGCCGAGCTGTACCAGCGGCTGCGCGACCGGCAACTGCGGATGGGCGAGGCCAGCTTCCGGCTCTCGCCCGGCTGGGCCGAGACGGCGCTCACCGAGCACGCCGAGCAGGTCGCGGCGCTCGACTCCGACGACCCCCGGCGCTGGCTCGCCGCCGTCGCCGCGCACATCGACAACGCCGCGGCCGTGCTGCGGGCCCTGCGGTGAGGGTGCTGACCGCACCGGACTCCGCGCGCCGGTCCGGAGCCGGCCTCGTCTGGGCCGTGGCCGTGGCCGCGTACGTGGCCGCCGTGTTCCACCGCGGCTCGCTCGGCGTCACCGCCGTCGACGCCGCGCACCGCTTCGAGGTCAACGCCTCGGCGCTGGCCACCTTCTCCGTCGCCCAGCTCGCCGTGTACGCGGCGATGCAGGTCCCGGTGGGGGTGCTGCTCGACAGGTTCGGCTCCCGCCTGCTGCTCATCGCCGGCGGCGCGCTGATGGTCGCCGGCCAGCTCTGCTTCGCCCTCGCCACCGACGTGCCCCTGGCGATCGCCGGCCGCGTGCTGATCGGGCTCGGCGACGCGATGACCTTCATCAGCGTGCTGCGCATCGTGGCGCTGTGGTTCCCGGGCCGGCGCTACCCGATGATGACCCAGCTGACCGGCACGCTCGGCCAGCTCGGAGCGATCCTCGGCGCCCTGCCGCTGGTGGCGCTGCTGCACTGGGCGGGCTGGACCTCCGCCTTCCTCACCGCCGCCGCCGTCGGGGCGAGCGTGCTGCTGATGGTCGTCGTCGCCGTCCGGGACACCCCGGGCGGACCGCCCCCGGCCGGCGCGACGCCCACCCTCACCGACGTACGCCGGGAACTGCTCGCCGCGTGGGCGGCGCCGGGCACCCGCCTGGGGCTCTGGACACACTTCGTCACCCAGTTCTCCGGGGCCGTGTTCGCCCTGCTCTGGGGGTACCCCTTCCTGGTGCAGGGCCAGGGGCTCAGCCCGACCGCGGCGGCCTCGCTGCTCACCCTGATGACCGCCGCCATGCTGCTCATGGGGCCGGTGGTCGCGCACCTCTGCGCCCGGCACCCGTTCCACCGCTCGGTGCTGGTCTTCGCGATCACCGGCGCCACCGCCGCGGTCTGGGCCGTCGTGCTCGCCTGGCCGGGACGGGCGCCGGCCTGGCTGCTGGTGGTGCTGGTGCTGGTGCTCGCCGTCAACGGCCCGGGCTCCCTCATCGGGTTCGACTACGCGCGCAGCTTCAACCCGGTGAACCGGATCGGCAGCGCCACCGGCGTCGTCAACGTCGGCGGCTTCGTCGCCTCGATCGTGCTGGTGCTGGCCGTCGGCCTGGTGCTCGACCTGGCCACCCCCGCCGGACAGACCACCCCGGACCTGACCGCCTTCCGGTGGGCCTTCGCCGTGCAGTACGTCCTCTGGGCGCTCGGCGCGGTGCAGGTGCTGCGCTACCGCAACGCGGCCCGCCGCGAACTCGCCGCGCGGGCACCCGCCGCGACGCCGACCTGACCCCCGGCTCGCGCCCGGTGCCCGCCGGAAGAGGCCCGGCCGCCCGGGTCACGGGGATAACCGCCCGTCGACCCCGGATCGTCCGCGACGATCGGGGTAGTTTCGCCCGAGGAACGTGATCGGGGTGTCGCGTCAGCGCACCGACGGGACGGCGGCGCGACGCGTCGGCGTGGATCAGGAGGAACCGTGAGCCAGCAGGTCAGGGGAGTCATCTCCCGCAGCAAGGGCGCGCCGGTCGAGGTGACCACGATCGTGCTGCCGGATCCGGGGCCGGGTGAGGCGATCGTACGCATCCAGTCCTGCGGGGTCTGCCACACCGACCTGCACTACCGGGAGGGCGGCATCAACGACGACTACCCGTTCCTGCTGGGGCACGAGGCCGCCGGCGTCGTCGAGCAGGTCGGGCCGGGCGTGGACACCGTCGCGCCCGGCGACTTCGTGGTGCTCAACTGGCGGGCCGTCTGCGGCGTGTGCCGGGCCTGCCGCCGAGGCCGCCCGTGGTACTGCTTCGCCACCCACAACGCCACGCGGAAGATGACCCTCACCGACGGCACCGAGCTCACGCCGGCCCTGGGCATCGGCGCCTTCGCGGAGAAGACCCTGGTGCACGCCGGCCAGTGCACCAAGGTCGACCCGGCGGCCCGGCCCGCCGCCGTCGGGCTGCTCGGCTGCGGCGTGATGGCCGGCCTCGGCGCCGCCATGAACACCGGCGGGGTCACCCGGGGCGACTCGGTGGCCGTGATCGGCTGTGGCGGCGTCGGCGACGCGGCGGTCGCCGGTGCCGCGCTGGCCGGCGCGACGACGATCGTCGCCGTGGACACCGACCCCCGCAAGCTCGACTGGGCCCGGAAGTTCGGCGCCACCCACACCGTCAACGCCCGGGAGGACGACCCGGTCGAGGCGATCCGCGCCGCCACCGGTGGCTTCGGCGCCGACGTGGTGATCGACGCGGTTGGCCGCCCCGAGACCTGGAAGCAGGCCTTCTACGCCCGCGACCTCGCCGGCACCGTCGTGCTGGTGGGCGTACCGACTCCGGAGATGACCGTCGACCTGCCGCTGCTGGACGTCTTCGGCCGGGGCGGCGCGCTGAAGTCGAGCTGGTACGGCGACTGCCTGCCCAGCCGCGACTTCCCCCTGCTCACCGAGCTCTACCTGCAGGGCCGGCTCGACCTGGACGCCTTCGTCACCGAGGAGATCGCCCTGGACCAGGTCGAGGAGGCGTTCGCCCGGATGCACCGCGGCGACGTGCTGCGCTCGGTGGTGGTGCTCTGATGACGGCCCGCGTCGACCACGCCGTCACCTCCGGCACGTTCTCCCTCGACGGCCAGACCTTCGACGTCGACAACAACGTGTGGGTGGTCGGCGACGACACCGAGTGCGTCGTCGTCGACGCTCCCCACGACGTCGACGCGATCCTGGCCGCCGTCGGCGACCGGCGGGTCCGGGCGATCCTCGCCACCCACGCGCACGACGACCACGTCCGGGTGGCCCCGGTGCTGGCCCGGGCCACCGGCGCGCCGGTGCTGCTGCACCCCGCCGACCGGGTGCTGTGGGACATGGTGCACCCCGACGAGGCGCCGGGCGGGGACCTGCGCGACGGGCAGGTCGTCGAGGTGGCCGGCACCGCGTTGACCGTGCTGCACACACCCGGCCACAGCCCCGGCGCGTGCAGTTTCCACGCGCCGCAGCTCGGCGTGGTGTTCACCGGCGACACGCTCTTCGCCGGCGGGCCGGGGGCGACGGGGCGCTCGTACAGCGACTTCGGCACGATCGTCGCCTCGATCCGGGACCGGCTGCTCACCCTCCCGCCGGAGACGGTCGTGCACACCGGGCACGGGGAGAGCACCAGCATCGGCGTGGAAGCTCCCCACCTCGACGAGTGGCTGGCCCGGGGGCACTGATCCCGAGCCCCGGCGGCGGCCCGGGGAGCCGTCCAGCGGCTGTCCGGGCCGCCGCCGCGTCGTCGCCCCACCCGCCCCGGCTGTCCTCGCCGCCGGGCCGTGACCAGCAGGTCGACGCGACCGCTCGTCTAGGCTCTGCCGACATGACGGACGACGCCGGCAGCCCTCCCGCCGTACGCCAGTTGCGCCTGGTGGTGGAGGCCGAGGACTACGACGCCGCGGTGGCGTTCTTCCGGGACGCGCTGGGCATGCCCGAACAGGCCGCGTTCGCCGGGGAGGGGGACGCGCGGGTGGTGATCCTCGACGCCGGCCGGGCCACGCTGGAGATCGCCAACCCGGCGCAGAAGCGGATGATCGACGAGGTGGAGGTCGGCCGGCAGGTCGCCCCGAAGCTGCGGGTGGCCTTCGAGGTGGACGACAGCCGCGCCGCCACCCGCCGCCTGGTCTCCGCCGGCGCCACCGAGATCGCCCCGCCCACGGTGACGCCGTGGCAGTCGCTCAACGCGCGCCTCGACGCCCCGGCGGGCCTCCAGATCACCCTCTTCCAGGAGCTGCGCGGCGGCGACGAAGGGGCAGCGCCGGGCGACCCCGGCACACGCGACGACAGAGCGTGAGCGGGCGGCCCACGCCGCCCCGATCGCTTGCGCGCCGGCCTCGGTGGGCCGTCCCGCAGGGCCGACACACGTCACTCTCCAGCACCTCAAGCAGCTCTGGCACGTCCTGGTCCGGTTCGGCGCCCGCGCGACGCCCGGGTACGCCGCTGCGCCTCGGTGCCGCGTACCGCCTGCGGCTGCCCGGCCGGGGCGTTGGTGCCCCTGCGTCCGGTCCGTCGAGTGACCCCGGTCGCAGCTGATCGGGGTCGGTGCATTTCCGGAATGACCGACAGGCCCGGCTGGTTGTGTCCCCCAGACCGCCGGAGCCGAAACCCCGTCCGGCGCGGAATTTCCCCCCAGGAGTGCTCATCCAGGGAGCGCTTCGCCTGACCGAAAGGGCAACCATCGTGAAGTACGACTTCACTCGATGGCTCCCGGCCATCGCGAAGGACTCGAAGGATCCGAACCGCAAGATCGCGCTGAGCGTGGTGGGTGTGGCTGCCCTCGGTGGCCTCGCGCTGGGGCCGACGGCGGTGGCCGCACCGGTCACGTCCGCGCCCCACGAGGGTGCCGTGGCGGCGATCGAGCAGGCCACCGGCAAGACCCTGCCGGGCCCGGCCGAGGAGTCGGCACCGACCACGGGCGGTACGACCACCAAGCCGTCCGCCGGGAAGCCCAGCCGCGAGGAACTCATCCCGCACGGCGTGCAGGGCGCCCAGTCGCGCATTCCGCTCGACGACGCGCAGCTCGCCAACGCCAAGGCCATCATCGAGGAGGCCAAGGAGACCGGCGTGGGTGAGCGGGGCGCCGTCATCGGGATCGCCACCTCGCTGCAGGAGTCGAAGCTCTACAACCTCGGCCACCTCGGGGCGTACAACGACCACGACTCGCAGGGCCTGTTCCAGCAGCGCCCGTCGTCGGGTTGGGGTTCGCCCGACCAGATCACCGACCCCGAGTACGCCTCGCAGGCGTTCTTCCGGGCGCTCAAGAACGTCGGCGGCTGGCAGGACCTGCCGCTGACCTCCGCCGCACAGACCGTGCAGGTCTCGGCCTACCCCTTCGCGTACGCGCAGTGGGAGGAGCAGGCGGCGGACATCGTCGCCCAGCTCTGGTGACGGTCGTGTGACACCGGCCGGCCCCCGCACCCGGGAGGCCGGCCGGTCCCGTCCGTGCCGGCGACGCGCCGCATCCGGACCGCTGTCCGGCCGGCAGCCAGGGTGCAGCGTCTCGTCGTGGTGGGCCAGCCCGGCCCTGTCGGAGTTGCCCCGCCCACGAGACCACTTCCCGCCCGGGCTCGCCCGCCATCGGAGGCCACCGGTGGAACACCAGGGGCGTCACCGGGGCCGGGAGACCCCCCTGGTGTTCCACCGGTGGCCGTCGCCCAGCGCTTTTGCTCTCGACTCCGTCCCGCGCGCGGCGTTCGGTTCAGGCCACGGTGTCCGGGTGGCGGCTCGCGGCGTCGGGGTTGCCCGGTGGGCGGGGTGTCCGGTTCGGGGGTGTGACCGGCCGCATCGTGGGGGTGGAATCGTGGCCGGGGCGGGGTCGTTACACCATGCGTACGGCTGAGCAAGGCCAACCCCGTTCCGTGCGGGCAGGGGCCATCGTCCGAGGGAACGAGGCCACACCGCCTCGATCGAGGTGGCGGGCTGGGATCCCGGGGAATGGTGGCGGGCCGGTCGTGGTTACACATGGTCGCGGTCGACGTGAGGGCATTCCCCTGCCCCGCGGGACAGCCCGGTTTCCGCAGGCTGGCGTGACCGATCTGATCTTCCTCCAGTCTCTTGCTGGAGTTTCCCCTTTGAGTTCGTTGGGCGCCTGACGGTGCTTGCATCCGCGTGTAGCCGATCCCCCTCGGTGCGTGGGTGTCGACCCCCGAATGGAGCATCTGTGATGAACACGATTCTGCGTAAGAGCGTTCTTGGTGTTGCGGGTCTGGCGTTTGCCGGTGGCGTGTTCGCGGGTCCGGCTGCCGCGCATGCCGCGCCGGTGGTGGAGTCGGTGCCGGTGGCGGTGCAGGCTGACAAGCCGTCGGTCTTCAAGGGCAAGCTGGTGCCGCATGGCGTGCAGGGCGCGCAGTCGCGGGTCGACCTGTCCGACGAGCAGGTGGCCAACGTGAAGGCGATCATCGCGGCGACGAAGAAGGCCGGTATGGACGAGCGGGCGGCCGTGGTGTCGATCGCGACCGCGTTGCAGGAGTCGAAGCTGGAGAACCTGGGTCACCTGGGTGACCGCAACGACCACGACTCGCAGGGCCTGTTCCAGCAGCGTCCGTCCAGCGGGTGGGGCACGGTCGAGCAGATCACCGACCCCGAGTACTCGACGACGGCGTTCCTGAAGGGCCTGAAGCAGGTCGACGGATGGCAGGACATGCCGCTGACGAAGGCCGCGCAGACGGTGCAGGTGTCGGCGTACCCGGACCACTACGCCCAGTGGGAGCAGATGGCCGCCGACCTGGTCGCCGAGCACTGGAACAACTGACCCGCGCACGTGAATGAGTGATGCCGCTGGCCGGTACCCCACCCGGGGTGCCGGCCAGCGGCATGCCCGGACTCGTTCGCCGGTCTCGGCCGCGCCGTGCCCGAGCAGCGCACGTCGTCATCTGCGGTGCCCGAGAATGACGTCGACCAGGGCCGCGACGAGCGCGAGCGCGATCACGCCGGCGGCCAGCAGCAGCGAGTGCCGGAAGGCCAGGGAGAAGTTCCCGCTGGCGGCCAGCGAGGAGAAGAAGACCGAGCCGACCGCCGCGATCCCGGCGGCGGAACCGATCCGCTGGCCCGTCTGGAGCATGCCCGCCCCGCTGCCTGCCTGCGGTACCGGCACCTCGGACAGCGTCAGGGTCTGGTTCGGCGCGATCACCAGGCCGCTGCCCAGCCCGGCGACCAGCAGGGGCGCCGCGGTCAGCCACGGCACGGCGGCACCGCGCGGGGCCCGGTCCAGCACGACGACCACCGTGACGAGCCCGACCACGACGATGAGCAGCCCGACCGCGACCAGCGGACGACCGAAGCGGTTGACGATCCGACCGCCGAGCGCGGACGCCGCTGCCGAGCCCAGCGCGAACGGGGTGACGGCCAGGCCGGCGACCAGCGCGCTGTAGCCGAGACCGTTCTGCAGGTAGAGCGTGAAGATGAAGAAGATCGCGGTGAACCCGCCGAAGTAGACCAGCGCGATCAGCGCCCCCAGCAGGTACGACCGGAAGCGGAAGAGCCCGAGGTCGAACAGCGGTTCCTGGTGTCGGGCGTACCACCGCTCCCACACGCCGAAGGCGGTCAGGGCGAGCAGCCCCGCCGGCACGAGCAGCCACTTCGCCTGGCTCCGCCACTGCTGCTGCACCAGCGGCAACAGCACGAGCAGCACGCCGGCGCCGAGCAGCAGCACCCCGACGGGGTCCAGCCGCCGGCGGTCGTGCGGGCCCGCCGGGCGACCGGGGAGCAGCCGCCAGCCGAGGACCACCGCGAGGATGCCGACGGGGACGTTGACGAAGAACACCCACCGCCAGCCGTGCTCCTGGCCGCCGACGGCGATCAGCAGGCCGCCGAGCAGCGGGCCGACGGCCGTGGAGACGCCGATGGTGGCCCCGAGCAGCCCGAACGGGCGGCCCCGTTCGGGTCCCCGGAAGAGTTCCTGGATCAGCCCGGTGACCTGCGGGTTGACCACCCCGGCGGCGGCTCCCTGGAGCAGCCGGGCGGCGATCAGCCAGCCGGGCGAGGCGGCCAGCCCGGCCAGCGCGCTGGCCAGCGTGAACAGGGCGATCCCGAAGACGAACGCCGAACGTCGGCCCCGCGCGTCACCGAAGCGCCCGGCCGAGACCAGGACCAGCCCGAACGTGAGGGCGTACCCGGACAGCACCCACTGCAGGTCGCTGGGGGAGGCACCGAGGGCGCGCTCCATCGACGGGATGGCGACGTTGACGATGCTCACGTCGAGCAGCGTCATGAAGGCGGCGACCAGCCCGACGCCGAGGGCCCGCCAGCGCCGCCGGTCGTCCGGCGACGCGGTGGCGTCGGCCGGTGGCGCGTCCGGCGGGCTCATCCCGCCTCCCGCGCAACGGCGACCGGGCACCGCCGAGCGCTGCCCCGATCCCGGGGAGGCGAACCATCATGTGGCGCGCGGCGCCTCACGCCATCTGGCGGGCACAGAACCTTGGTCCGAAGTCCAGACCCGCCATCGGCGAGTCCTCCCGGTGCAACAGGTTCTTCTCCGTGAGCTGGTGCAGTGGTGCCCGCAACTGCTCCTCGGTGAGGCCGGCCTCCTCGGCGATCAGGTCCGGGTACGGAACCTGGCCCCGGGCCTCGAGCGCCGCGACGGCGTCGTACACCCGTTCCTCGACATCCGACAGCTGCACCTGCCGCATCGCTTGCCCCCTTCGCCTGGCCCCGCCTCCGGTACGGGCGGTTGCGCCGCGCGGTTACCCGCTGGGCGACCGAAGATGCCCACCCGATCGGGCGGTGCCGCCGTCGCGCCGAGGCCGCCGGACGTGGCGGCTTGCCCTAGGCTGCATCAGTGATCGTCTGGGATCTCGCCGTCGTCGGCGCCGGCCCCGCCGGGCTCTCCGCCGCCCACGCCGCAGCCCGCTCGGGGGTGCGCACGCTGGTCCTGGAGCGCGCCGCGCACCCGCGCTACAAGACCTGCGGGGGCGGGCTGATCGGCACTTCGCTCGCGGCGGTGGCCGACCGGATCGAGGTACCCGCGCACGACCGGGTCGACCGGGTGACGTTCACCCGGGACGGGCGACGCCGCTTCACCCGCCACCATCGCGGCGGTCCGCTGGTGGCCATGGTGCGCCGCGAGGAGTTCGACGACCGGCTGCGCGCGGCCGCGGTCGCCGCCGGCGCGGAGGTCCGCGAGCGGGTGGCGGTCCGCGCGGTCGAGCAGGACCCCGACGTCGTACGCCTCAGGCTCGCCGACGGCGAGACGGTCCACGCGCGGGCGGTCATCGGGGCGGACGGCTCCTCGGGCGTGACCGGCCGGCACGTGGGTGTCCGCCACCGGCAGGTGGACCTGGGGCTGGAGCTGGAGCTGCCCGTGCCGCCGGGGGAGCAGGCCCGCTGGCGGGGCCGCCTCCTGCTGGACTGGGGTCCGCTGCCCGGCTCGTACGCCTGGGTCTTCCCCAAGGGTGACCGCCTGACGGTCGGGGTCATCGCCGCCCGGGGTGAGGGGGAGCGGACCAGGGCCTACCTGCGTGGGTTCGTCGACCGGCTGGGCCTGTCCGGGGTGGAACCCGCCCACGACTCCGGCCACCTGACCCGTTGCCGTGCCGAGGACTCGCCGCTGCGTCGGGGCCGCGTCCTGGTCGCCGGCGACGCGGCGGGGCTGTTGGAGCCGTGGAGCCGCGAGGGGATCAGTTACGCGCTGCGCTCGGGCGAGCTGGCCGGCGCGGCGGTCGCCGCCGGTGACCTGGCGGGATACGAGGGCGCGGTCGCGCGGGACCTGGTGCCGTCCATGCGCGCCGGGCACCGGCTGCTCGACGTGTTCAACCGGCGGCCGGGGGTCTTCCACGCGTTGCTGGCCACCCCGCCGGGGTGGCGGATGTTCGTGCGGTTCTGCCAGGGGCGGGCGAGCTTCGACGAGACCTTGCGCCGGGCCCCGGTACGGGCCGCGTTGGCGCTGCTGGACCGGTTACCGGCCCGCTGAGAGCCGTACCCCGTCCGGTGGCGATCCGTCCGGTGGCGCGAGCGATACCGGGTGCCCGGCCAACATCCACTCGGCCCACGTTTTCACCCAGGATCCTAGGATGCCTTAGCGGTGGTGCGCGCGGTCACGACGGTGGACAATGACGCTGTCCACAGCAGAGCTACGCCGAGGGAGAGCGGTGATGGCGGAAGGCCACGCCAGCCCGTCGTTCACCGACGAGGACTACACCTTCCTGCGGCACGTACGCTTCGGCGAGATGCCGCCCGCGGTCCGGCCGGAGGAGCGGACCGCCCTGACCGAGACCGATCCTCGGCGGGATCAGCCGGACCCCGGCGACGCGCAGGACCGGTGGGATCTGCGGCACGGGGCCTGACGGCCGCCTCGACCGGTCACCGTCGAGGCGGCCCGGCCTCCCGGCCGGCGCCACGGCCGGCGTGTGCGCGCCGACACTTCGGCGACTCAGATCTCCCTCACGAAGAGAAGCGGCCGGGGGGGGGGGGGGGGGGGGGGGCCCCGCCCCCCCCCGCCCCCCCCCCCAAAAAGCCCCCCCCCCCCCCCCCCAACCCCCCCCGAGGGGCGCCGGAGATAGC
>NZ_JBICTM010000010.1:96389-315816 GCF_043197615.1 Micromonospora sp. NPDC049048
GGCCCCGCGGGCCCCCCCCCCCTCCGTGGCTCCCCCCCCCCCCCCCCCCCCCCCCCCCCCCCCCCCCCCCCCCGGGGCCCCCCCCCCCCCCCCCCCCGGCGCACCCGATCAGAAGACCGCGACGCCCTCGCGTACCAGCCGCCAGTTCGGCCGGTAGAAGTCGGCGGGGTCGATGGTGCCCCTGGCCTGCGCCCAGTCGATGAGCAGCTGACGGATCTCCTGCTGCTCGTTGTAGACCTGGGTCTTCACGATGCCGGGGAAGTTGCCGCCGCCGCTGCGCCGGTAGTTGTTGACCGCCACCACGAACTGCGCATTGTCGGCCACGGGCGTGTCGGTGCCGGGCAGCACCAGGCGGGTGATGCGCTGGCCCACCGGCCGGGAGATGTCGATGTCGTAGTCGAGGCCGGAGACGACGTCGTAGTTGTAGTCCGGCACGGCCGGGTCGCTGATCGTCGTCGGGTCGACCGGGGCACCGGGGGCGAGGGTCCGGAAGTACTTCGCCGAGTACTCCAGGTAGGTGCGCACCTCGGCGCCGCTGAGCACGACCGCTTCGAGGGTGTTGTCGAAGACGTACAGCCCGGCCACGTCGCGGATCTTCACGTCGCCGGCGGGGAAGACCGCCGTGCGGCTGAACGGCGCCGCGATCGACAGCACCGGCAGGTCCGCGTACGACGTGCCGGCCAGCGCCTGCCCGACGACCTCGGTCTGGACGTGGTTGATGAAGTCCAGGATCGGGGTGTCCTTGTACCGGCTCTCGGCCGCCGAGAGTTCCACGGAGCGGGCCACGACCTGGTTCACGTACGCCACGGTCTTCTGGTGCTGCGCCCGTACGGCCGCGAGGACCTTCGGGTCCTCGGTCACGGTGTTGGTGTTGAGCAGCGCGGCGGTCTTCTTGGTGATCTTCCAGCGGCCCCGCTCGCGGGTCAGCGTGAAGTCCATCCGGCTCAGCCGCTGTCCCCACTTCGACGGCTCGGTGAGCAGCACCTGCTCGCCGGTGCGCTCGTTGGTCACGAACTTCTCGGCGACCTCCGCGTGGGCGTGGCCGAACAGGATCGCGTCGATGCCGGGGACCTGCTGGGCGATCAGCGCCGTCGGGTTCTCGATCGGCAGCTCCGGGCCGTAGCTGGAGGTGCCGCTGTCGCCGCCGTGGGCGGAGATCAACACGATGTCGGCGCCGCGCGCCCGCATGATCGGCACGTACCTCGCGGCGGTGGCGATCATGTCGTCGAACCGCAGCCTGCCCTCGACGTTGGCCCGGTCCCAGATCGCGCTGCCGGGGTTGGTCAGGCCGAGGATGCCGACGCGCAGCGGCGGCGCGGCGAAGCCGACGGAAACCTTCTTGATGACGTACGGCAGAAAGGCCGGCTTGCCGGTGGCGACGTTGACGGCGTTGGCGGCCAGCGCCGGGAAGCCCAGTTGCGAGATCCACTTGGCCAGCAGCGGCAGGCCGTAGTTGAACTCGTGGTTGCCCAACGTGACGGCGTCGTAGCCGAGCACGTTCATGGCGTTGGCCATCGGGTGCGTCTCACCGGTGGTGGTGATCGGCTCCTGCTTGGCGTAGAAGGTGGCCAGTGGGGTGCCCTGGATGGTGTCGCCGGCGTCGAGCACCAGCGTCGCCTTGCCGCGCCGCTCGGCGCGGATCTGCGTGACCAGGGCGGCCAGCTTGGCGACGCCGACGTCGTTGTGCTTGCTGTCGTCGTACTCGGCGTCGGAGTAGTAGTCCCAGTTGTAGACGTTGCCGTGGGTGTCCGAGGTGCCGAGGATCGTCAGGTCCCAGGTCCGCGACCGGGCCGCGCCGGCCGCCTGGGCGGGGGTGGCGGCGATCAGCGGAACGCTCGCCGCCACGGCCGCGGCGGCGAGCACCGTGCGACGCGACGGGCCGGAGGGAGAGGTCATGAAGGTGCCCTTCCGTGGGGGTTCGGGACGCCCGGTGAGCGCCGAGCGCACCTTAACGAGCCGTCGGCACTCCTGTCACAGCAGCACGAGGTGTTTCAGCACACCGGCGCGCACGGGCCTGTCCGTGTAACACCTGGCCCGCTGTTTCCGCCTGCCGCCGCGGGGTAGGGCGGTGGAAGACCCAGACCCGACCGGTGCGCGAGGAGACGTCGGTGACCGAGGACCAGCACACCCAGCAGGACCCCACGAGCCAGTACGGCCAGCAGGAGGGCCAACCGAAGCAGCAGCAGACGCCGCCCGGCTCGACGCGGGAGATGGCCCCGAAGCCGGACCACGGCGAGGAGTCGTACCGCGGCAGCGGCAAACTCGAGGGCCGGCGGGCGTTGATCACCGGCGGTGACTCGGGCATCGGCCGCGCGATCGCCATCGCGTACGCCCGGGAGGGCGCCGACGTGCTCATCTCCTACCTGGGCGAGGAGGAGGACGCCGACGCCCGGGAGACCGTCCGGCTCGTCGAGGAGGCCGGCCGCAGGGGCTTCGCCGTACGCGGCGACATCACCGACCAGCGACAGTGCCAGGAGTTGATCGAGCGGGCCGTGCGGGACCTCGGCGGCATCGACATCCTGGTCAACAACGCGGCCTACCAGATGGCGCAGGGCGAGGGCATCCTCGGGATCAGCGACGAGCAGTTCGACCGGGTGCTGAAGACCAACCTGTACGCGATGTTCTGGCTCTGCCGGGCGGCGGTGCCGCACATGGCCGAGGGCTCGGCGATCATCAACACGTCGTCGATCCAGGCGTTCGATCCCTCGCCGCAGTTGCTGGACTACGCCACGACCAAGGCGGGGATCGCCAACTTCACCAAGGCCCTCGCCGCCGACCTGGCGGAGCGGGGCATCCGGGTGAACGCGGTGGCGCCGGGTCCGATCTGGACGCCGCTGATCCCGGCCACCATGCCGGAGGAGAAGGTCGAGAAGTTCGGCCAGGACACCCCGGAGGGACGCCCCGGTCAGCCGGCCGAGTTGGCCCCGGCGTACGCCTTCTTCGCCTCCCAGGAGTCCAGCTACGTCACGGGCGAGATCCTCGGCGTCACGGGCGGCCGCCCCACAAAGTAGCCCACCCGCGCCGCTGCCCTCGCGCCCGTCCTCCGCGCTGCCGAGCCCGTGCCCCGCGCCGCCCCTGCCCCCGCGCCGCCGCTTCGCGTCGATCATGCACTTCTGGGTCGATCATGGAGTTCTGGTGGGCGGAGGGTGGGGAGTTGCGGCTTTCGTGAGGCACCACAAGTGCATGATCGGCCCGGCTGGGTGCGGCCACGGTGGGTCGCGGGCGGGTTAGCGGGGCCAGGGGGTGAGGCGGGTGCGGACCTGGGCCACGGCGGCGGGGTCCAGGCCGTAGCGGGCGAAGCGGCGGTCCGGCAGCCGGTCCAGGTAGCGGCCGGCGGCCCGCACGTCCTCCTCGTCCAGGGCCGGGTCGAGCTGCCGGGCCAGTTCCAGCAGCTCCGCCACGTCGTGGTGCTCGAGGGCAGCGGCGACGTCGATGTAGTCCCGGACCTCCCGCCGGTTGACCAGGGCAGCGGTCTTGTTGGCCATCAGGTCCCGTACGTCCATCACGGGGCCGAGGTCCATCACCACCGGGCTGCGGTGCCGGTCGAGGCGGGCCAGGCTGAGCCGGATGAGCCGCCCGTCCCGGCTGACCACGAAGTCCCTCAGGTCCCGGTCGAAGCCGTCGAACAGCTCGGCCAGCTCGCTGTCGGGATCGGCGTCGGTCACCTCGAACCCGGCCTCTTCCAGGGCCTTCCGTACCCCGTCCGCCGCCGCGGCGGCGGCCCCCTCCACGTCCGCGAACAGGTCCACGTCCTCCGTCGGGCGGGTCACCAGCCCGTGCGCGGCCCAGGCAACCCCGCCCCCGAGCACGAACCGGTACGGCCCCGCGGCGGACAGCGCCACCCGGGCCACCTCTCGGTAGAACTCGTGCGGGTGCGGGGTGTTCACGCCGTACGCAGGCCCCGGTGGCGGCTCTCCCACGCCTGGCGTACGCCCCGGGGCAGGTTGAGCAGCCGCCACACCCGACGCAGGATGCGCCCGTTGATGAGCAGCCGGAGATCCTCCGTGCGGGTGGTCTCCCGCAACACGTTCTCGTACATCCAGAGCAGCTCGTCCGGATCGCTCAGGTCGAAGGTGCGGTCGGCGTTCCACATCAGCCGTACCGGCAGCTCGACGACGCCACGGGTGGGGCCGGTCAACTCGACGAGGGTGCGGGTCACCACGGCGGGCCGGCCCGGACGGGCCAGGTGGGCCGCGCGGGTCGGAGCCGGGGAGAGGGCCTGCATGCTGTCAGGGTAACCCCAGGTCGGCCCGGGTGGGCTCGCGGTTTCGCCCGGTGTCGCGCCGCGCCGACGCTGCGGGACCGGTGCGACTGTCGAGAACCCCGCGAGAATCCGCCCGCCAGGGCCCTTTGTGCCAATATCGCGGTTGGTCACCCGTGCCCGACCTGGCCGCCTCCGGGCCGACCTGCGGATCGGCTGCCCGCGACGACGGCAGTACGGCGCCGGTCCGGATCGCCGGCGAGGGTGGTGACTGTCCGGTTCGCTGGCCGTCGCCGCCGGGCCAACCCGCGCATGGCGAGGCCGCAAACGGTCGGAGCCGCTGACGTGTGGGGCTGGTGTCCGGTTCGTGGGTGTGACCGGGGGCATCGTGGGTGCGGAATCGTGGCGGGCCCGGGGTCGTTACACCATGAGTACGGCCGAGTGAGGGCGACACCCGCCTCCCCGGTGGTGGGCGGTGGCGACAGCCCGGCAGGTGGCCGCGCCGGCCCCGGAATGTCGGCGGGTCGGCGGTCGTTACACATGGTCACGGTCGACGTGAGGGCATCCCCCCGCCCCGCCACCGACGGCCGATTCCGAGCTTCCCCTTCGGACCGGGATGCCGGAGATCCCCCTGTTCCAGAGCGCCGGACGGTGCTTGCACCCGCCTTGCCGATCCCCTGTCGGTGAGGGTGCCAACCCCCGAATGGAGCATCCGCGATGAACACGATCATCCGTAACAGCGTTCTGGGTATCGCCGGTCTCGCGTTCGCCGGTGGCGTGGCCGCTGGCCCGCTGACCGACACCACGCACCGCGCGACCGTGGACACCACGCCCGTCGCCGCCGTGCAGGCCGACAAGCCGGCCGTGGACAAGGCCAAGCTGATCCCGCACGGCGTGCAGGGCGCCCAGTCGCGCGTCGACCTGTCGGACGAGCAGGTCGCGAACGTGAAGGCGATCATCGCGGCGACGAAGAAGGCCGGGATGGACGAGCGCGCGGCCGTGGTGTCGATCGCGACCGCGTTGCAGGAGTCGAAGCTGGAGAACCTGGGTCACCTGGGTGACCGCAACGACCACGACTCGCAGGGCCTGTTCCAGCAGCGCCCGTCCAGCGGGTGGGGCACGGTCGAGCAGATCACCAACCCCGAGTACTCGACGACGGCCTTCCTGAAGGGCCTCAAGCAGGTCGACGGGTGGCAGGACATGCCGCTGACCAAGGCCGCGCAGACCGTGCAGGTGTCGGCGTACCCGGACCACTACGCCCAGTGGGAGCAGATGGCCGCCGACCTGGTCGCCGAGCACTGGAACAACTGACACGGACCTTCCACCACAAGGGGGATCGCTGGCCGGCACCGTCCACACGGTGCCGGCCAGCGGCACGTCCACCTCGACGGCCCGGCAGGCACACCCGCGCGCGGGTGTGCCTGCCGGGCCGTCGGCGTGCTCGTGGAAGGTCTACTGTCCGTCGAGCGACAGATACTTGTGATCACCTTCATGCTTGTGGTGATCTCAGCGCGATGACGTGAGTGAATCGCGGTGGGGGTCGATGTGAACTGTGGCCGCACGTCCGGTTGCCGTTGTCCGTTGCGTCTCGGCGTCTGATCCCATGGCGTTCGACGCCGAGCGCTACGACCGCGAGGTAATCAAGCCACTGCGGGGCCGGCACGGACGCCTGCCCGCTGGCGACCTCGCCGCCCGCTACGCGGTGCAGCCCGGGTGGACCCCGCAACAGCTCGTCGCCCACCTCGCGGAGCTGCGCGAGTTCTGGCGCGAACGGGCCACCGGCCCGGACAGCCGGGCCGAGGTGTGCCGGCTGCTGATCGCGGCGGACGACAAGCTCCGGCGCGAGACCGGCGACCTGATGGGCGATCCCACCTGGTGGCGGGAGCAGGCGGGTGTGACCGGGGACGCGCCGCGGAGCGCGCCGGCCACCTCCGCTGCGCAACGGGGAGTGCCCGTCCAGCCCGTCCAGGCGGCCGGGCCGCCTTCCAGCGCGGGACATGTCCGGTCGTGGCGGACAGAGGCGCGCGACTTCATCCAGGGCCGGCTCGACACCCCGGTCGGCGGTGGCCACGTGCCGACGGCCAACGGCGGCGTCGGCGAGCGGCGGCACGACCCGCTGGGCGAGGTGGCCGGCGGCGTGCCCGCCCAGCACCGCCCCGGCCAGGCCGCCCACCCGGGGACGGCCGCCGCAGCGGTAAACCTCACCGTCGCGGTGCTCGGCGCGTCGGGCGACCGGTGCCGGGTGCGGCTGTCGTGGCCCGCCGGCGACCGGGTACGGATCCGCTGGGCGGCGACGCCTCCGCCGTGGCGGGCCGGAGCCGTCCTGCCCGTTTCCGCGCTGTCCGCCTTCGGCGCCGAGGTGGCAGGCGTACGGCAGGAACGCGACGGCGAGGTCAGCCTCGTCGCCGAGATCCCGGTCGGCTACCACCTCTATGTGCCGTTCCTGGTCGAGGGCGCCCAGGCCACCGTGGGTCGACTGGTCGCCCTCGGGGTGGCCGAACCGGTGCGGCGGCTGCGGGCCGAGCGCCGGGGCGACGACGCCGTCGTGTCGTGGATCTGGCCGGAGGGGTCGCTGCTGGCGCTGGTGGAGTGGACCTCGCCGACGGGTACCGAACGCGGCCAGATCAGCCGCACCCGGTACGCCAGCTCGAACGGCTTCCGAATCCCCGCGGCCCCGGACCCGTGCGTGGTACGAGTCGCGATGCTCGCCTCCGTCGTAGCCGACGAGGTGCGATCGCCGGTCCGCGAGGTGGCACTGCCGCCCCGGCCGGTGCGCGTCTCGTACACCCTGGCCCGGCACTGGCGCTGGCACCTCGGCCGCCGGGAGATCGGTGTCCGTCTGCGGGCGGAGACCGACGTCGCGGACCTGGCCGTCATCGTGGTGCTCGGCGCGGAGCCCACGATGCCGCCCTCGCCCGAGGCCGGCACGGTCCTCGCCGAGGCCGCGGGCGTCGAGCTGGGCCCGGAAGAGGCCTGGGAGCTCACCGTAGAGGTGCCCCAGCTGCCTCGGCGCCACCACCCCTACTGGATCCGGTGTTTCGTGCGCGGCGCCGTGCCGATCGTGGTCTCCGTTCCTCCCGTCGAGTCGATGAGGGTGTCGTAAGTGGCCGAGGTCGCGTGTCCGTTCTGCTACCAGCGCATCGACGGCTCGGCGCTGTGGTTCCAGTGCCTGGGCAAGGGCGACGCCGACCGTCGGGGGTGCGAGCCGGGCCCCGACACCGCCCGCCGCAACATGACCGGGTTCACGGAGACGATGCGGCCCGTCTTCCCGCCGCCACGCCACCAGCGGCTGCGGCCGGTACGGGTGGCGTGGTGCCCGGCCTGCGGCGGCCGCACGGGCATCCGCGCCTGCCCCTCCTGCCACACCCCGGTGCCACCGAACTTCGGGGAGACGGCGAGCCCGATGATCGCCATGTTCGGCGGCAAGGGCACCGGCAAGACGGTCTACCTGACCGTCCTGGCCCACGAGCTGCGTTCCTCGGACCTGCGCCGACGGTTCGCCGCAGACATCCGGATGACCGGGGACGGGCAGGGCGGTTTCAAGTCCCCGCTGGAGTGGCTCGAACAGAACGTGGACCGGATGTTTACCGAGCACAAGCTCTTCGAGGCGACGGCCGCGGCGGTGAACGGCCGGCAGAATCCCCTGGTCTTCGAGTGGCGGGGCGAGCATCGGCGATGGGGCCGAGCCCCGGTCTACCGGACCAGCTACCTGTCCTTCCACGACACGGCGGGCGAGGACGTCGGGACCCTCAGCGGCGCCAACGACCTGGAGTACGTCGGCGCCGCGGACGGGCTGATCCTGCTGCTCGACCCGTTCATGCTGCCCGGGGCCCGCGAGAAACTCCGGCTTCCGCCGTCGGCGATCCGCTCGACGGAGGACACCATCGCGGTGGTCGACCGGCTCACCCAGAGTCTGCGCGCCAGCAACGGGGTGCGTGGCAGCGAGCGGATCAGCAAGCCGGTGGCCGTCGCGTTCGCCAAGATGGACGCCTTCTACGACAAGCTGGGCCAGGACCATCCGCTGCGCCAGGAACCCCCGCGCGGGTCGGCGTACGACGAACAGTTGGGACGGGCCACCCACGAGCAGGTCGCCGCGCTGCTGCGCGACTGGCAGGGCGACGACATCGAGCAGCACCTGCGGATGAACTACAAGACCTTCCGCTACTTCTTCGTCTCCGCGCTGGGCGCCCCGCCCGACTACGACAACGCGCTGGTGGAGCCGGGCGGGGTGCGCCCCTACCGTGTCGACGAGCCGCTGCTCTGGCTGCTCAGCCTGCCGCGCTTCGGCGTCGTACCCAGGCAGGGCTGAATGACGGGCCGGTTCGAGAGCCTCATCTACACCGACTGCCGCGAGGGTCAGGGGCTGCGCGGCACGCCGGGGCTGCAGTTCCAGGCGCGTTCGGCGGGCGCGGACCGCAGCGCCGAGGCGGTCGTGCAGCGCAACCTGCTCTACGAGCCCCCACCCCGGTGGATGCGGGAGCGCCGCCCGGTGAGCGAGTACCCGGTGTCGTTCGCCCACGTCTGCGACGGGCTGCTCGCCACGGCCTCCGGGGTCTACCTGGGCCGCGAGAGCGTGGGCGGTCGGGAGGGCAACCAGCTCACCCACGCCATCGTGACCGACGACCCCGCCGCGTACGGGCTGGTGCGCCCGGCCCAGCTCTTCGGGGCGCCGTTCTGGACCGTCGAGCCGGCGCCCGACACGCGGTGCCCGCCGTTGGAGCCGGGCTGGCAGCCGGGTTCGTTCGGCGCGGCGCAGGCCCGGGCGTTCGTGCACGCCACCCCCGACGGCGCCGACCTGCTGGCGGCGTTGCTGTCGACGTTGCGCCCGCCGGCGGACGAGCCGGGCCGCCGGGTGCTCTTCGTCGCCCGCGAGCCCGCGGAGGTGCTGCGCTGGGTGACCGCGGCGACGCTGCTGCTGCCGCAGCGCGAGGCCCTGCGGATCGGGTTCAAGGTCTTCACCCTCAACCCCGCGTACGCGCCCCAGCGGATCCTCGCCGTGCACCCCGACTGGGGTGGCGCCGGCGCCACCCTCGACAACGATCAGGGCTACGTCGTGTTCGACCTGGTCCGGCACGCCTGGAGCCGGGTGGTGGAGACCCGGACGGCGCGGCGGTGGACCGAGCTGTTCCTCACCGAGGACCCGTTGGACGTGGTGGACGCGGTGGAGGTCGCCGCCGCGTCCGGCGTGGACGGCGAGGGGGCGGCCGACGTGGCCCTCGCCGCCATCCTGCGGCGTCTTCCCCCGCGAGAGCAGGTGGCCGGGCTGGTGCGCTGGCTGAGGAAGGGTCCGCCACCGCTGGTGCGGCGCTACGGCGCAGGCATCGTCGACCTGCTAGTGGAGGCCGCGCCGCGGTGGCCCGTCGACGTCCTGCGCGGCCTCGACGACGTCAGCCGGTCGGCGACCTTCCCGCACCGGGGCGCGGACGTGCGCCTGGCGCTGATCGACGCGGAGCTGCGCGAGGCGCTGGCCTCCGGCACGGTCCGCCACGAGCGGGCCGTGCCGTCGACCGACGGGTGGACGCGGGCGGACGAGGCGAGGGCGCTCGGCCCGATCACCGAGGCGCTACGCGCCGCCGAGCCGCTCCGGTTCGAGACGCTGCTGCGGTTGTGCGGGCGATTCGGGCTCGAGCCGCCGCTCGGCGGGCTGCAGCCGGGCCTGGAGCGGTTCGTCCTCGACTGGGCCGACCATCCCGACCGGGCGTACCGGACCGAGGCGTGGGCCTGCGCCGAAGGCGTCGAGCGACTGCTGCGCCGGGAGCTCGGCCAGCGTCTGGCCGCCGAACCGGACATCGCCTACGAGCTCGGCGACCAGTGGTGGGACGTACTGCTGCGGGAGCCGATGCGGCTCGACGAGCCGTTGGACGCGGCGGTGGTGGAGGCCGCGCTGCGGCACCTGCCGCCGGCGCAGCAGCTGGACCTGATCGAGCAGTGCCTCCGCACCGCCGTGGACGCCGAGCGGCCCGCCGCGCCGGTGAACCGTACCGCCGCCGTGATCTGGACGCACCGCCCGGTGGATCTGGCGGAGGCACACCTGCTGCGGCGGCTGCTGCCCCGCAACGCGCCCCTGGATCCGCGGATCTTCGCCGAGCTGGGGGCGGTGCTCGTCGGCTACACGCCGCACCCGGAGTACCTGGAGGCGGCGCTGGTGCTGATGGCGCACGGCCTGTGGTCACCGCCGCCGGAGGTGGCCCGCGCCATCCACGGGCACCGCGCGCTGAGCGTGGCGCTCGAGCAGTTGGCGTCCCCCCGACCCGACGTCGGCGAGCTGACCCTGGCGCTGCGCCACGTGCCGGCTCGGCTGGTCGCCGCCCGGGTGCGGGAGTTGTGCGACGCGCTGGCGGCAGCGCCGGCGGCCGCGGCCTTCACAGTGCTCGTCCACGCGCCGCAGCTCACCGAGCCCTGCTCCCGGAAGATCCGCGGTGAGCTGATGCGCAACTCGAACCCGGCGCACGTCGCCCTCGCCTTCGTGCTGGTGCACATCGAACGGCAGTCGGCGACCATGGCCGCCATGGTCCAGCCGGGCACCCACGCGGACCTCGACCGGATGGTGCGCACCGCGGTGACCCGCTGTTCGCAGAAGCGGCTCGACGAGATGACGGCGCAGGTGGAGGCGGTGGGGCCGATGTGGCTGGCGCGGTGGCGGACGCTGGTGGGCGCCAACCGCCGGGGCCTGCTGCGCCGCCTACGACCCGGCCGGCGGGGGTGACCGGTGTCCGCCCCGGCCGCTGTCGTGCTGGTGGTGCTCGGCTGCCTCGTGCTGATCGCGTACACCCTGGCCGCGGTGACGGTCGTGCCGGTCGCCGTCTACTGCCTGCTGGCGGGTCTGCTGGCCGGTGTCGTCCTCGGGTTGGCGGAGGCGACGCGGGTGCTCGGCGGTCTGGTGGACACCCCACGGGTGCGCACGCCGCACGACGAGTTCGGCGCCCGTCCGGCGGGTCCGCTCCGGTCGCACCGGCGCGACTACGCCTGGCCCCACTACGCCGTGCGGCAGGCCGGCTACGACCTGCGGCACGTCGTCGAGCGCTGCTACGCGCGCGTCACCGGCTGGTGGCGGGCCGGTTGGCGGGTCCTGCCCCGGCTGCCCCGCTACCACGTGCGGGTGCGCGGGGCGTCCGACGACGTCGCCGAGACGGAGACGAGTCCCAGCCGGGCCTGGACGGTGGCGCTGGGCTGGCCGCTGCTCGCCGTGCCCGGCGCGGCGCTCGTCGGGGTGACCGTGGGCACGGTGGCCGTGCTGGTGCTGCTGGCCGTGGTCGTCGCCCTGGTGACCGCGACGTCCTGGCTCCTCGGCGTGGTGGCGGCCGGAGCGCTGCGGGCCGCCGATCGGCGGTGGCGTGCCGCCTGGCGGACGGACACCTGCTGTCCCCGCTGCTACTTCCTAATCGAGCTGCCGGTGTACGCCTGTCCGGGCGACCACGCCGACATGGCGCCGGCCCCGCTCGGGTCGTGGCGGCACCGGCTGCTGCGGCCCGACAGCCAGGGCCTGTGGCGGCGACGGTGCGGGTGCGGGGTGTCCCTGCCGGCTCGACAGTCGTCGGCAGGGGCGCGGCTGAGCGCGAGGTGCCCGAAGTGTGACAGCCCGCTCGCCGACGGCACCGGGCGGGCCACGGAGATCCGGGTGGCGGTGTTCGGGGCTCCCGACGCCGGCAAGACGACGCTCGTCGACACGGTGGTGCAACGGCTGGCTGCGCGCTTCCCGCCGGACCGGTGCGCGGTAGACCGGCCCGCTCCCGGCGGTCGGGGCAGGACGCGGGTGGTCGGCGTCGCCCTGCGGGCGCAGCGCGCGCCCCAGCGGGTGCAGGTGTTCGACGCCCCCGGGCGTGGCCTCGTGGACCGCGAGGTCTGCGCGTCGTACGGCTTCCTGGACGAGGCGCGCAACTTCGTGTTCGTCCTGGACCCGCTGTCGCTGCCGGCGCTACGTCGGCGGGTGGCGGAGGCGCCCGCCCACCTCGTCCCCGCCGTCCGGGTCGCTCGGCACGACGTGGCGGACTCGTACGAGGCCGTGGTCGTCGGCCTGCGGCACCGGGGTGTCGCCACGGAGCGGTGCCGGCTGGCCTTCGTGGTGTCCAAGGCGGACCTGATCGGCCTGCTCCCCGGCGTCGTCGCGCCGGCGGACGACTCGGCGGCCGTGCGGCGCTGGCTGGCCGGGCACGGGCTCGACCACCTCCTGACGGCCGTCGGCCGGGACTTCGCCGAGGTGCGCTTCTTCCTGCACGGCAGGGCTGACCCGCCGCCGTCGGATCCGCTGCTGTGGCTGCTGCGCGGCGAGCGCGTCCTGCGTCGGGAGGTGGCCGGTGCGCTCCGCTGACCTGCCCGACTCCTACCGGGCGTCCCGGCTGGTCGTCCTCGCCTCGACGCTGCTGGCCGTGGCGGCCCTGGTGGCGTGGGCGCTGCACGACGGCGTTCCGCAGGCGGTGGCCGGCTGGGCCGCGGAGGTGCTGCGCGACTCCTGGAGCGTGTGGACGCTGTTCGGCTAGTCCTCAGCGCGTCGGGCCGCGCCGCCCGCGGTCAGCAGCCGTGCCTGCACCCGGTGCCCGTTCGCGGCCGTCTCGTCGCCGGCGCGTTCCCACAGCCCGGCGAGATCCTCGTGGGTGCGTGCCAACCGGGCGCGTACCGTGGCGTCGCCGGTGTCGTCGCGGAACACCCGGCTCAGCACGGCGCAGCTCTCGGTGAGCGCCTCGATCGCCGCGCCGACGTCGTCTGTCTCGACGAGCAGCCCGGCCTGGTGGCCCAGCACGGCGGCCAGGTCGGCGGCGTACCGGGCCGGATCGGCGGTGGCGAGCTGCCGGTGCAGGACGACCACCTCGCTCAGCGCCGCGGCGGCCTCGGCGTGCCGTTCGAGGTCGTGCAGGTGCACCGCCTGGCAGTGCAGCGCGGTCGCCAGGCCGGCGAGGGCGTCGAGGCTGCTCCCGGCCGCCAGTTCGCGGTGCAGGCGTACGGCCTCGTTGCCGACCGACAGGGCGAGTCGGGGCGAGCCGACCTCGTCGAGGTCCATGGCCTGGCGCAGCAGCGCCCAGGCCAACGCCGGTGCGTGCGCCGGGTCGGCGGCGGCGAGCCGGCGGCGCAACCGGACGCTCTCGTCCTGCGCGGCCAGGGCGGCGGTGCCGTGGCGTTCGAGGCGGTGCAGCGCGGCCAGCGCGTCGAGCGCGTCGATCAGCCGGGCGAGGTTCGCAAGCCCGCCATCGGACCCGGCGCCCGGCGGGTCGGCCGCAGCGCGGCCGGCGTCGGCCAGGGCGCGGGCGTGGGCCACGGCCGTCGTCGCGGCGGCCAGTCCCTCGACGCAGCGGCCCAGTTCGCCCAGGAGCCGCGCCCGCCGAATCTCGGCGTCGCAGAGCGGCGCGAGACGGCCGCCGGGCACGCCGGCGTGAAGTTGCTCGTGGTACGCCACGGCCCGGTTCGCCGCGCTGAGCGCCTGCACGGTCAGGCCGGCCCGGTGCAGGGCGACGGCGTGGGCGTCCAGGGCCGACGTCAGGCGTGCCATGGCCCGGGGGGTGGCCGGGGCGCCGGCGCGGTCGAGCGCCCGTACCCGCAGGTCGACCTCCTCAGCCAACGCGGCGAGCACGTCGCCGTCCGACCCGCCGTCGGTCAGCCGCCGCCGGTGCTGGGTCAGGGCTTCCGCCAGCCACGGTAGGTACTGGTCCGCCTCCCCGAGCCGGCGGATGCCCTCGACGAGCCGGGCCGAGAGGGCCGCCGGCTGGTCGGCGAAGAGGATCCCGGGGTCGGCGAGCCCGTTGGCGACGGCCCTGAGCGCCGGCAGGGCGGTCCGTGGGTCCTGCACCAGCAGGCGCAGGCGGTCCACCAGGGCGGGTGGCAGGGCCGACGTGCGGGAGCGCGTCTGCCGCAGCAGGGTGAGCAGCAGCGCCGGCTGGTGCTGGACCACCTGCCAAAGCGGGGCGGCCAGGGCGGGCTGCCGGTGGCAGGCCGGCCCGAGCACCGTCACGGCCCGTAGCGCCTGCTCGGGTGTGCAGTACGGCAGGACGTCCGTGACCAGCGCCGGATTGTCGAGCGCGGCGGCGGTGCCGAGGGCGAGTCGGAGTTCGTCCGGCTCGACGGGCCCCCAGTACTCGCCGTCGTCGCCCGGATAGAGCTCGTGCAGCCAGTTCGCCAGGCGGTGCAGGATGGTCCGGTCGGGCGCCTCCCGGTGGCGGATCCGGCGTACCACCTCCTGGGCGTCGGCGGCGGTGCCCGCGCCGTACAGGGCGGCCGCCGCCAGGTATTCGTCGAGTTGGCCCGCCCGGGCGTACGAGATCCGCGCGGCCACCGCCGTGGCCTCCCCGTACCGGCGTTCCCGGGCGAGGAGCGCCGCCACGACGTCCGGCACGGAGACGGGCGGGGGCGGCCCCGGCGCACCCCGGAGCAGGATCCGCAGCGCCGCCAGGTGCAGCGCGACGGGCCTGGCGAATCGTTCGTGGCCGACGTCGGGCAGGCGCGTCGACCGGGCGCGGCGCTGCCAGCGATCGTCGCCGGTGCCGGCGTCCAGCGCCGCGGCGAAGCCGGCCACGGCGTCGCGCAGCGCCTCCTGCCGCTCGCGTCCGGCCGGCCATGGGGCCCGCAGCCGCTGGACGGTGGCCTCGCCGACCAGCCCCGCCGGGTCGGTGCGGCGCAGCTCCTGCCACCAGTCGCCGGCGGAGCGGGCGAGCAGGAGCAGGCGCACCGGGGCGCCGCCGCGGCTGGCCCGGTCCAGTTCCTCCCGCACCTCGTGGGGGCGGGTGTCGGCGCGGTCCACCACCACCAGCCCACCGCCGTCCGGCCCCGGGTCAGGGCCCGGCTGCGGCGGCGCGTCCCGCCAGCGCGCGCGACGACCGGTGACCAACTCGCGGGCCAGGCGGGTCTTGCCCTGGCCGGGGCCGCCGACGAGCACCCGCACCGCCGCGCCGCTCGCCGCGCACCACCGTTGCAGCTCGGCCAGCTCTGCCGCGCGGCCGGTGAAGGGCACCACCCGGCGGTGCGGGGAGAGCAGGTCGGCACCGACGCCCGGCAGGGCCGCCGCCTCGTCGCCCGGGGACCCGGCCCGGGGTTCGCGCACGAGAGGCGAGGAGTCGTCCGGGGGGGAGTCCGGCACGGGGGGAGACGAACCGTCCGGTACGGCGGGCGCGGGGTCGTCCGGCAGCGGCACGTCACCGGGACCGGGCGTCGCCGGTTCGACGTGCCGCGCCGGGCGGGCCGTGACCCGGTCGAGCCTGGACCGTCCGATGGTGTTGATCACCGCGAAGGGCGTGCTGTCAGGACCGAGCCCGGGCCGGCCCGGGCTCGGGGTGAGCGCCGTGAAGTGCTCGCGCGCGACACCCACCCGCGCCTGCACGGACCGGGACAGCTGTTCCAGCAGTTCCCCGGCCCGGAACAGGTCGGGGCGGGCCAGCGTGTCGAGCAGCAGCGGTTGGACCCCGTCGACGAACCGGTAGCGCCCGGCCCGGGCGTCGACCACCCGCAGCAGCCCGCTGAGCAGCACCTCCGCCAGCTGCGACGGCGGGGCCGGGCGGAACATGGCGTGCTGGATGTAGCGGATCACCGGCAGCACCGGCTCGGTCATCGCGACGTACCCGGCCAGCCGGAACGCCTCGGGCGACGCCGACGAGCGGAAGTGCCGGATCCGCTGCCCAGGGCTGGGCGCCACACCCTCGCGCCCGGGCGCGGTCCTCGACCGGTCCCCGGTGACCACCGTGACCGCGCTGATCACGGCGGGCGCGCCGGCGAGCAACCGGGCCCAGCGGCCGATCCAGCGCGGCGACACCTCCAGCACCGGCACGACGGTGCCGTCCTGGACGCGCATGCCGTCGAAGGCGGTGAACCGCAGGTCGGTGTTCGGCGCGCCCGGCCTCGGTGCGCTGAGCAGTCCCGCCACGGTCCGCCCGCCGGTACGCGACCACATCCGCTCGGGCAGGGGCTGGAGGATGGACACCGGCCCGTGTCGTGCCCAGCGGCGCAGGAGGGCGCCGGCGGCGCCGGTGTGCCAGATCGGGTCCACGCAGTCGCTGACCACGATCACCACCCGCCGGCCGCTCGGGTCGATCAGCTCCGCCGGGCGACGCGCCTCGCCCCGCCAACTCGACAGGGCGGCGGTGTCGTCACCCTCGCCGCGGTGCAGCCGCCACCGGCTGACCTGCCGGAAGATGCCGGACGCGGTCAGTGTCTCGACGACGCCGGTCGCGAGGTCGCGCCACAGCGTCATCGACGCCGTCCAGTCCACCACCACGGCGACGTCCAGCCACCGCTCCAGCGAGGGCGTCGTCACCGCCGGCCACGGCCGGTCGACCAGCATGTGTTCGGCGACGGCGCGTACCGTGGCGTCCTCGTCGAGGACGTCGACCCGAGGGCAGGGCACCCGCCGCAGCAGCGGACGCAGCGCCCGCTGGAAGCCCAGCCGGTTGGGCAGCGCGGCCGAGCGGGGCACAGCCACCTCCGCCGCTGTCACCCTGCCCGGCTCGGCGGGCGGCACGTACAGGCTGGTGGGCGTCGGCGCTGGTGGCGGCAGCGATCCGGCCGGGGGCTCGGGTTCGTCGGCGGGCGGCGACCCGTCGGGCACCGGATGGTCTGCTGGTGCGGGCGTGATGGGAGCCCGCGCGTCCGGCTGCGGTCGGGCGGTCGGTGCCCGGGCCCGCAGGTGGTGGGCCAGCCAGAGCGCCTCCGCCAACTCCCGGGGCGTGGGATCGCCCCCGGCGGCCACGACCGCCGCGTGGAGCCGGTCAACCGTCATCGGACTGGCGGGACAGGCTGGCCATCACCTTGTCGGCGAGTTGCAGCCGGTCGACGCCGCCGGACCGGCCGGCCTGGTCGGTCAGGTAGATGGCGTTGAGTAGTTGGTCGGTGGCGAGGTCGCGTGGTTCCCGGCGGGTGAGGAAGCTGTCGATCAGGTCGGCGCTGTCGTCGGCGAGGCCGTCGAGGTGCGCGTCGACGATGCGGGCCAGCTTGTCGCCGTCGGGCTGCAGCAGCGTGACCTGGACACACCGGCGCAGAAACGCTGGCGGGAACTCCCGTTCGTCGTTGCTGGTCATGACGATGACGGGGAACGCCCGGCAGCGCACCCGGCCCGCGTGGATGGGGACCCGTTCGGTGCTGTCGGCGGCCATCACCAGCGCGTCGGGGGAGTGGTCGGCCTGCCGGACCAGCTCGGGGATCTCGTACGCGCCGTCCTCGAAGATCGTGAGCAGGTCGTTGGGCAGGTCGAGGTCGCCCTTGTCGATCTCGTCGATCAGCAGCACGCGGGGCTTCTGCGCGGGCAGCAGGGCGGTGCCGAGCGGGCCGAGGCGGATGAAACGGCCGACGTCCTCGCTGTCGTCGCCCGCCGCGCTCCGGCTGTTGTGGTAGAGCCGCGCCAAGGGGTCGTACTGGTAGAGGCCGTCCTTGACGGTCACCCGGCTGGTGATGTTCCACCGCAGCGGGCGGCCGAGCCTGAGTTCGTGGGCTATCGCCGCCGCCAGGGTCGACTTGCCGGTGCCGGGTCGGCCGGTCACCAGCAGCGGGCGGCGCAGGTAGAGGGCGGCGTTGACCAGCTCGACGGTGTCCTGGTCCGGCCGGTACCGCTCGCCGCGCCGCACGTCGGCGTCGGTCTCGGCGACCAGCGGCGCGGTGGGCGTGGCGGCCTCGTCGAACGACCGCCACGGCGGTGGCGCGGGCAGATGTTCGATGCCGTCGTGCGGGTCGCCCGTCCCCTTGTAGATCCACCAGCCCGGCGTCTCGGACACGTCCGCTCCTCACTTGGCGAAGCTCAACTGGACCGGCCGCCGCTGCGGGCCGTCCCACAGCAGGGTGACGTCCCGGCCGCAGTGGTCGTGCTCGTCGTCGACCGCACCGGCCTCGACCCGCAGATCACGGATGCGCAGGGGCAGCTCGTTGCTGTGGATGTCGCAGAGCCGGGCGGTCATGGCGTGGCGGAACCGCGTCCCCGCGCAGTTCTCGTCGGCCTGCGGATGATCGGGGCACCCGGACCGGCGCCACAGCAGCACGGGCAGTCCGCTGGCGACGGCCGAGCCGATCCGCTCCGGCGTGGCCCAGGGGCCTGCCAGGCCGAGGACGTTGCGGCGGCCGCTGTCGCGCAGCCACGCCTGGAACTGCGTCGGCTTCTGCTCCTTGCTGGAGCAGTCGAGCCACTCCAGCGTCTCGTCGAGGCGCTTGGCGCCTGTCCGCAACCGGTTGGCCCGGTCCTTGAGCTTTCCCGAGTCGATGGCGCCGTCGAACCACTCCAGCGCGCGCACCACCACGGGGCGGTTCCAACCCAGCGGCACCTGGTCGAGGTCGTCGAGGGCGCGCCAAGTGTCGACGGGCCAGGCCAGCCGGCCGCGGGGCAGGACGAACTCCACGGTGATCGAGTCGTACGTCGCCTCCGGGATCTCCCGGTAGGCCAACGGCAGCCCGCGCTCGACGGTGGCCTGGACGGCGTCCTCGGCGACAGTCTCCTCGAGTATCCGCCGGTCCAGAGCGCCGTCCGGGTCGGTGGCGGTCCAGATGGTGACCTGGTGTGACCGCGACGGATCCGCCGTCGGCGCGATGCGGACGACCACCCATCCCGGCCGGGCAGCCGCATCCGCTGGTGCGGGCTGCTCGGCAACGGTGCCGGCGTCCACACCGTGCTCGCGGATCCATTCGCGCAGGGCGGCGGCGCACTCCGGGACCTCCCGGCCGATCCGCCGCAGCAGCGCGATCACGAGGTCGACCACTTCGTGCGTGGGAAATGTGGTGTTGACCGCGAGCCACTCCACGGCGGCGAGGGCGCTGCTCAGCCCGGCGGGCGGGTCGGGGAAGTGCACGCGAGGGCGCAGCACCTCCAGGAGCAGTTGGCGCGCGTCCGGAAGCGGCAGGTCGTCGAGGATCGCGTGCAGCTCCTGGTACGCGGTCGCGTCGAACGGGCCGAGGGCGATGCGTTCGAGGATGTCCGGCCAGTAGCGGCCGATCTCGTCCAGCGGCAGCAGCACGCCGGTGCGCATCGTCGGATCGCGGTCGGCGGCGATGACCATGCCGACCACCTCGTAGCTGCCCGGCACGTAGGCCGCCGAGCCGCTGTAGCCGGGGAGGAGCCGGGGCCCACTCGACCCGTTGGCGTTGGTCTGGCAGGAGCCGTTGGCGAGCCGGGGGTGGGCCACCGCCGTGAAGTGGGCGATCTGGCCCGTCTCGCGGTAGGCGTTGGGGAAGCCGATCGCGCCGAGCTCCCTGCCGGCGTGGACCTCCACCCCGTTCCAGGGCCCGAGCTGGGCTGGTTCCACCTCCTCGACGGGCTGGGTCAGGCGGATCACCGCGACGTCGCCCTTGTCGTTCTCGCCCCGCCTCCAGGGACCCCGGAACACCACCTTGCCGTCCAACTTCAGTTGGCCCGCACGCGGGAACAACACCTCGGCCCGGCCCGCGTCACCCACCACGTGCGCGCAGGTCAGTACGTGCTCGGCGTCGATGAGGAATCCGCTGCCACCGCGCCCGGACGCGTCGGTGACGTCGATGCGGACGTGCCAGCGCGGGCTCGCGCTCACCGTCCGGCGACCTCGCCATCCGGGTTGCCGGACCAGGAGAGCTTGACGGTGAGGTGCGCGTCCACGCCGGTCTTGGCGAAGACGGCGCCGGCCTGCGCGGTGAAGTTGACCCCGAACTCGATCTCGATGTCGTTCGGCCGGTGGACGCTGTCGCGGAAGGTGGCCAGCGCCTTCTGCGCCGCCAGGTTGATCTCCCGGAGGCCGGACTCGAACCGCTTGCGCGCCTCGATCATCTCGTCGCCGACCCCGGCCTCGCCGAAGCCGGCCTCCCGCTGGTCGACCTCGAAGACGACCTCGGCGCCGTCCTCGGTGCGGACGCGCATCAGCTCGGTTGCCATCGAAGCCCTTCCTGTCGGCCGAAGATCCCGCTGAGCATCGACCACCGTGGAGTCCGGCGCTGTCGGCTCTCCGACTGAAAGGACCCTCGTTTTTTGCGCGGTCGCGTGCAGGTCCCGGGGGAGAACCGGGGCTCGGGTCGCGGGCGCCCGCGGGCTGCCCTAGTGTTCGAGGGGTCGACGGCGTCGGGGCCGCGGGAGGGGGTGTCGCGGGATGGGTCTGCGGACCTTCATCCAGGGGTGGCCGGTCTACCGGCAGCTCACCGGCACCGATCCGCTGGGCCGGGGCGCCGCGGCGCAGTCCGGCCGCTCGGCGGAGCTGACCGCCCGCACCGAAACCGCCGACAGTGTGGCGCGCTCGGTCTGCCCCTACTGCGCGGTCGGCTGCGGCCAGCGCGTCTACGTCACCGACGGCGAGGTCACCCAGATCGAGGGCGACCCGGACAGCCCGATCTCCCGGGGGCGGCTCTGCCCGAAGGGGTCCGCCAGCAAGAGCCTCGTCACCAGCCCGCTGCGGCAGACGAAGGTCCGCTACCGGCGGCCGTACGCCACCGAGTGGGAGGATCTGGAGCTCGACGTCGCGCTCGACATGATCGCCGACCGGATCCTCGCCGCCCGTGCCGAGACCTGGGAGGACGTCGACACCGAGGGCCGGCCGCTGAACCGCACGCTGGGCATCTCCAGCCTGGGCGGGGCGACGCTGGACAACGAGGAGAACTACCTCATCAAGAAGCTGTTCACGGCGATGGGGGCGCTCCAGATCGAGAACCAGGCGCGCATTTGACACTCCGCCACCGTCCCCGGTCTGGGGGCCAGCTTCGGTCGCGGTGGCGCGACGGACTTCCAGCAGGACGTCGCCAACGCTGACGTCATCGTCATCCAGGGCTCGAACATGGCCGAAGCCCACCCGGTGGGCTTCCAGTGGGTGATGGAGGCCAAGCGGCGCGGCGCCAAGGTCTTCCACGTCGACCCGCGGTTCACCCGCACGAGCGCCCTGGCCGACTCCTACCTGCCGATCCGCGCGGGCTCCGACATCGCGTTGCTCGGTGGCGTGGTGCGCCACATCCTGGAGAACGAACTGGACTTCCGGGAGTACGTGCTGGCGTACACGAATGCCGCGACGATCGTCAGCGAGCGGTTCGTCGACACCGAGGACGGCGACGGCTTCTTCTCCGGCTTCGACCCGGAGACGGGCAGCTACGTGCAGGACTCGTGGCAGTACGCGGGCCACGAGTCCGACTCCGGCAGCGGGCACACGGCGAAGGAGCGGGACACGGCCGCCGGGCTGCGCCACGAGTCGCACGGCGCCGAGGTGGGTGGCAGCGTGGAACGGGACGAGACGTTGCAGCATCCGCGCTGCGTCTACCAGATCCTGAAGCGGCACTTCGCCCGCTACACCCCGGAGATGGTGGAGCGGGTCTGTGGCATCCCGCGCGAGAAGTTCCTGGAGTTCGCGCGGGCCTGGACGGAGAACTCCGGCCGGGAGCGTACCGGCGTGCTGATCTACTCGGTGGGGTGGACGCAGCACAGCGTCGGCGTGCAGTACATCCGTACCGGCGCGATCATCCAGTTGCTGCTGGGCAACATGGGCCGCCCCGGCGGGGGGATCCTGGCGCTGCGCGGGCACGCCAGCATCCAGGGCTCCACCGACATCCCGACGCTGTTCAACCTGCTGCCGGGCTACCTGCCGATGCCGCACCACGCCGACCACCCCACCTTCGACGAGTGGGTGGACAGCATCCGTCACCCCGGGCAGAAGGGCTTCTGGGGCAACGCCCGCGCCTACGCGGCGAGCCTGCTGAAGGCGTACTGGGGGGACGCGGCGACGCCGGAGAACGACTTCTGCTACGGCCACCTGCCCCGGATGACCGGCGACCACGGGACGTACCAGCAGGTGCTGAACATGATCGACGGGAAGGTGCGGGGCTACTTCCTGCTCGGCCAGAACCCGGCGGTGGGTTCGGCGCACGGTCGGGCGCAGCGCCTCGGCATGGCCAACCTCGACTGGCTGGTGGTCCGCGACCTGTTCATGATCGAGAGCGCCACGTTCTGGCGTAACAGCCCGGAGGTCGCCACGGGCGAGATCGTGCCGGAGCAGTGCCGGACGGAGGTGTTCTTCCTGCCGGCCGCCTCGCACGTGGAGAAGGAGGGCACGTTCACCCAGACCCAGCGGCTGTTGCAGTGGCGCGAGAAGGCCGTCGACCCGCCGGGCGACGCGCGCTCCGAGCTGTGGTTCTTCTACCACCTCGGGCTGCGGCTGCGGGAGAAGCTGGCCGGCTCCGACCTGCCGCGCGACCGGGCGCTGCTCGACCTGGCCTGGGACTACCCCACGCACGGTCCGCACGCGGAGCCGAGCGCCGAGGCGGTGCTGCGCGAGATCAACGGGTACGAGGTGGCGACCGGCCGGCCGCTGTCCGGGTTCGCCGAGGCCCGCGACGACGGCTCGACCGCCCTCGGCTGCTGGATCTACTCCGGGGTGTACGCCGACGGCGTCAACCAGGCGGCGCGGCGCAGGTCCCGCCACGAGCAGGACTGGGTGGCCGCCGAGTGGGGCTGGGCGTGGCCGGCGAACCGGCGCATGCTCTACAACCGCGCCTCCGCCGACCCGCAGGGCCGGCCGTGGAGCGAACGCAAGCGTTACGTCTGGTGGGACCCGGACGCCGGGCAGTGGACCGGTTACGACGTGCCGGACTTCGAGCGGACGAAGCCGCCGACGTACCGGCCGCCGCGGGGCGCGTCCGGCCCGGAGGGGATCGCCGGCGACGACCCGTTCGTCATGCAGGGCGACGGCAAGGGCTGGTTGTACGCGCCCAGCGGTGTGCTGGACGGCCCGCTGCCGACGCACTACGAGCCGGCGGAGTCGCCGGTGCGCAACCCGCTCTACCGGCAGCAGGCCAACCCCACCCGCAGGGTGTACGTGCACCCGGTGAACTCGGTGAACCCGAGCCCGCCGCAGGAGCACAGTCAGGTCTTCCCGTACGTGTTCACGGTCAGCCGGCTCACCGAGCACCACACGGCGGGCGGGATGAGCCGTACGGTGCGGCCGCTGGCGGAGCTGCAACCGGAGATGTTCGTCGAGGTGTCCCCGCAGTTGGCCGCGGAGGTGGGGTTGGCGCACCTGGGCTGGGCGCACCTGGTCAGCGGCCGGGCGGTGATCGAGGCGAAGGTGCTGGTCACCGACCGGCTGCGCCCGCTGCGGGTGGACGGGCGCGTCATCCACCAGGTGTGGCTGCCGTACCACTTCGGGTTCGAGGGCCTGGTGACCGGCGACTCGGCCAACGACCTGTTCGGGATCACCCTGGACCCGAACGTGCTGATCCAGGAGAGCAAGATCGGTACCTGTGACGTGCGTCCGGGGCGGCGGCCCACCGGAGCGGCCCTGCTGGAGCTGGTGGCCGACTACCAGCGGCGGGCGGGGATCGTCGCCGGCCACCCGCCCCCGACGCTCACCCCGGGGGTGTCCGCCCCGCCTGCCCCCGCCGACGGCGCCGGGGAGGGCCGCGATGCTTCCTGACCCGAACAGCCTGTCCGGACCGCTCGATCCGGCCCCGGAGGCGGGCTGGACCGACGCCCCGCCCCGGATGGGTTTCTTCACCGACACCAGCGTCTGCATCGGCTGTAAGGCGTGCGAGGTGGCCTGCAAGGAGTGGAACGACGTCCCCGGCTCGGGGCTGGACCTGCTCGGCATGTCGTACGACAACACCGGCGCGCTGACCGCGAACTCGTGGCGGCACGTGGCGTTCGTCGAGCAGCCCCGCCCTGCCGGGCGCCCGCCGGGGCGGACTGCCGAGCCGGAGTTCCTGGGGATGCCCGGGGCGCAGCCGCCGGGGCGCGCCGGGGGCGCGGAGGGCCGTTCCGACTTCCGGTGGCTGATGATGTCCGACGTCTGCAAGCACTGCACCCACGCGGCCTGCCTCGACGTCTGCCCCACCGGCTCGCTGTTCCGCACCGAGTTCGGCACGGTGGTGGTGCAGGAGGACATCTGCAACGGCTGCGGCTACTGCATCTCCGCCTGCCCGTACGGGGTCATCGACCAGCGCAAGGGCGACGGCCGGGCGTGGAAGTGCACGCTGTGCTACGACCGGATCGGGGCGGGGAAGACGCCCGCCTGCGCGCAGGCGTGCCCCACCGAGTCCATCCAGTACGGCCCTCTCGACGAGTTGCGGGAGCGGGCCGCGGCCCGGGTGGCGACGCTGCACGAGCGGGGCGTGCCCGAGGCGCGGCTCTACGGGCACGACCCGGACGACGGGGTCGGCGGCGACGGCGCGTTCTTTTTGCTGCTCGACGAGCCGGAGGTGTACGGGCTGCCGCCGGACCCGGTGGTCACCACCCGGGACCTGCCGAAGATGTGGAAGCGGGCCGGCCTGGCCGCCCTGGCGATGGCGGCGGCGGCCGTGGCCGCGTTCGTGGGAGGTTCCTCGTGACTCAGGAGCGTGGCGGGCGCAGGCGGCGCGGCGGCGAGGAACTCCGGGTGCCGGAGGCCGAGTTCACCTCCTACTACGGCCGGCCCATCCTCAAGCCGCCCGTCTGGAAGTGGGACATCGCCGCGTACCTGTTCACCGGTGGGCTGGCCGCCGGCTCGTCGCTGCTGGCGGCGGGCGGGCAGCTCACCGGTCGGCCCGCGCTGCGCCGCGCCGGCCGGGTCACCTCGCTGGCGGCGGTCACGGCCAGCACCGTCTTCCTGATCAGGGACCTGGGGCGGCCCGCCCGGTTCCACCACATGCTGCGGGTGGCCAAGCCCACCTCGCCCATGTCCGTGGGCACCTGGATCCTCGGCGCGTTCGGCCCGGCCGCCGGCGTCGCGGCGGTCGCCGAGGGCGCGGCGTGGCTGCCCGAGCGGGGCCCGTTCGGGCTCGCCCGTCGGCTGCTGCCGCCCGTGGGGCACGCCGCCGGGCTGGCCGCCGCGGCGACCGCGCCGGCGCTGGCCACGTACACGGGGGTGCTGCTGGCCGACACGGCGGTGCCGTCGTGGCACGAGGCGTACCCGGAGCTGCCGACCATCTTCGCGGGCAGCGCCCTGGCCAGCGGCGCCGGCGTCGGTCTGATCGCCGCGCCGGTCGCGCAGGCCGGGCCCGCCCGCCGCATGGCGGTGGCGGGCGCGGCCCTGGAGTTGTACGGCGCGCACCGCGTCGAGACCCGGCTGGGGCTGCTCAGCGAGCCCTACCGCACCGGGTCCGCCGGTCGGCTGCTGCGCGCCGGGCGGGCCCTGACCGCCCTCGGGGTGGCCGGGGCGCTGCTGGGCCGGCGCAGCCGGGCGCTCTCCGCGCTGTCCGGGGCGGCCCTGCTGGGTGCCTCGGTGGCGACCCGCTTCGGCATCTTCCACGGCGGCGTCGCCTCGGCGAAGGATCCGAAGTACACGGTGGTGCCGCAGCGTGAGCGCGTCCAGCGGCGGCGCGCCGCCGAGGGCTGAGCTGCCCGCGCCCGCCCGCCGGGCCTGTGGTTCACTGCTGCGTGGAGGCGTTCAGGCGGCTGGTGCCCCTCCCGGTCTTCAAAACCGGTGTGGTCCGGGATCCGGGCCAGGCGGGTTCGATTCCCGTCCGTCTCCGCCACGCTGCGGAAGAGGGGACCATGGGCGACGTCGCGGCCGATGCGCGCCGGCGGGTGCCGCGCACCGACGCGCTGCTCGCCGACCCCCGGCTGGCCGCCGCCGTGGGCGCCCTGGGCCGGGCCCGGGTCAAGGCCGCCGTCCACGGCGCCCAGGAGCGGGCCCGCCGGGGCGAGATCGCCCCCGGGGCGGTACGCGACGCCGCGCTGGCCGGCCTGCCGGCGTCGGCGCCCCGGGCGGTGCTCAACGCCACCGGGGTGGTGCTGCACACGAACCTGGGTCGCGCCGCGCTGTCGCCGGCCGCCGTCGCGGCGGTCGTCGCCGCCGCCGGGCACACCGACGTCGAGTTGGACCTGCGTACCGGGCGGCGGGCCCGGCGTGGACGCGACGCCCTCGACGCCCTCGCGGCGGCGGTGCCCGACGCGGGCGCGGTGCACGTGGTCAACAACGGCGCCGCCGCGCTGGTGCTGGCCGCCACCGTGCTGGCCGCCGGCGCCGAGATCGTCGTGAGCCGGGGCGAGCTGGTGGAGATCGGCGACGGGTTCCGCCTGCCCGACCTGCTGGAGAGCACCGGCGCCCGGCTGCGGGAGGTCGGCACCACCAACCGCACCACGCTCGACGACTACGCCGCCGCGATCGGTCCCCGTACCGGCTTCGTGCTCAAGGTGCACCCGTCGAACTTCCAGGTCACCGGCTTCACCTCCGCCGTGCCCGTACGGGCGCTGGCCACGCTCGGCGTCCCGGTCGTCGCCGACATCGGTTCCGGGCTGCTCGCGCCGGACCCGCTGCTGCCGGCCGAGCCGGACGCCGCCTCCACCCTGCGGGCCGGCGCGGCGCTGGTCACCGCCAGCGGCGACAAGCTGCTCGGCGGTCCGCAGGCCGGTCTGCTGCTCGGCGCGGCCGACCTGGTCGAGCGGCTGCGCCGGCACCCCCTCGCGCGGGCGTTGCGGGTGGACAAGCTGACCCTCGCCGCGCTGGCCGCCACCCTCGGCGACCCGGCCACCCCCACGCGGGCGGCGCTGCACGCCGACCCAGCGGCGCTGCGGGCCCGCACGGAGCGGCTGCGTGACGCCCTCGCCGCCGCCGGTCGTACGGCGGAGGTGGTGCCGGCCGGGGCGGTCGTCGGCGGCGGCGGGGCACCGGGCGTAGAGCTGGCGTCGTGGGCGCTCGCCCTGCCCGAGCGGTACGCGCAGCCGCTGCGCGTGGGCGACCCGCCGGTGCTCGGCCGGGTGGTGCGCGGCCGGCTGCTGCTGGACCTGCGCTGCGTGCCCGCCGACGCCGACGCGGCGCTGCGTGCCGCCGTGCTGCGCGTGCCCGGCGAGGACTGAGCCGTGCTGGTGGTGGCCACCGCCGGGCATGTCGACCACGGCAAGTCGACCCTGGTCCGGGCGCTGACCGGGATGGAACCCGACCGGTGGGCCGAGGAACGCCGCCGGGGCATGACCATCGACCTCGGCTTCGCGTGGACCACGCTGCCCTCGGGCGGGACGGTCGCGTTCGTCGACGTGCCCGGCCATGAGCGGTTCGTCCCGAACATGCTCGCCGGCGCCGGCCCGGTGCCCGCCGCGCTGGTCGTGGTCGCCGCCGACGAGGGCTGGATGCCGCAGTCGGCCGAGCACCTGGCGGCACTGGACGCGCTCGGGGTGACGTACGGCCTGCTGGTGGTGACCCGCGCGGACCTGGCGGACCCGGGGCCGGCGACGGCCCGGGCGCGGGCGGAGCTGGCCGCCACCTCCCTCGGCGCCGTCGACGCGGTCGCCGTCAGCGCGGTGACCGGCGCCGGCCTGCCGCAGCTGCGCGTGGCGCTGGACCGGCTCGCCGCCCGGCTGCCCGTCCCGCGCGCCGACGTGCCGGTGCGGCTGTGGGTGGACCGCGCCTTCACCGTCCGGGGCGCCGGCACCGTGGTGACCGGCACCCTCGGCGCCGGTCGGCTGCGGGTGGGCGACGAGCTGGAGCTCGCCGCGAGTGCGGAGCCGGTGCGGGTACGCGGCCTGCAGTCCCTCGGCGCGGGGCGTGCCGAGGTCGCCGCCGTCGCCCGGGTGGCGGTGAACCTGCGCGGCACGCCCCGCGAGCGGCTGGGGCGCGGCGACGCGCTGCTCACTCCCGGCCGGTTCCACCGCACGGACCTGCTGGACGTCCGGCTGGCCGGTGACCCGGCCGCGGAACTGCCGGCCACGCTCACCCTGCACATCGGCGCGGCGGCGGTGCCGGCGCGGGTGCGGCCACTCGGCCCGGACACCGCCCGGCTGCGGCTGGCCCGGCCGCTGCCGCTGCTGGTGGGGGACCGGGCGTTGCTGCGTGACCCTGGCCGCCACCACGTCGCGGGCGGGGTGACCGTGCTGGACGTCGCGCCGCCGCCGCTGACCCGCCGGGGCGCGGCCGCCGCCCGCGCGCGGGTGCTGGCGACGGTGGACGGCCGCCCGGACCTGGCCGGCGAGCTGCGTCGGCGGCGGCTGGCGCGGGCCGCCGACCTGCTGCGCACCGGCGTCGAGGTCACGGCCCGGCCGGTCGCCGGCGACTGGCTGGCCGACCCGGAGCACTGGCGGGCCCTCGGCGTCCGGCTGGTCGAGGAGGTCGCCCGGCACGCCCGGGAGCACCCGCTGGAGCCGGGCGCGCCGGTGGAGGTGCTGCGCCAGCGCCTCGACCTGCCCGAGCGGGCGCTGGTCGAGGCGCTGGTCCGGCCGCCGCTGCGGCTGCGCGCCGGCCGGGTCACCGCGTCGGCGGCCGACGCGTTGCCGGAACCGGTGGCGCGGGCCGTGGCCCGGGTCCGCGCCGAGTACGCCGACCGCCCGTTCCGGGCCCCCGAGGCCGACCGCCTCGCCGACCTGGGGCTGGGTCCCCGGGAGATCGGCGCGGCCGTCCGCGCGGGGGCGCTGTTGCGTCTCGCCGAGAACGTGGTGCTGCTGCCCGGGGCGGTCGACGACGCCGTACGGGTGTTGGCCGGGCTGCCCCAGCCGTTCACGCTCAGCGCCGCCCGGCAGGCGCTGGACACCACCCGCCGGGTGGCGGTGCCGCTGCTGGAGCTGCTGGATCGTCGCGGCGCCACCCGGCGACTGCCCGACGACGCGCGGGTCGTGGTCACGGCCGGGTCCTGAAGCCGCCCCGGCGGGGCCGGCGGTCGCCTAGCGTGGCGCCATGGACCCTTCCGCGGTCTGGCGGGACAGGCAGCACAAATGGCGGATCGAGGCGTACCGGGCGCCGGACCTGCGCTTCGCGATCTTCGCCACCAACGGCACCACCGAGTCGGCGCCGCTGTGGCTGTTCGGGATGTCGGCGCTGGCCCGGTGGCTGATGTCGCACAAGATCTCCCTCGACGACCTGGAGGTCGACTGACATGGGGGCGCAGTTCGGTCAGCTCGCGCTGGTGGCGGTGCTGGTGCTGATCAACGCCGCCCTGTCGGGCAGCGAGATGGCGCTGGTGACGCTGCGCGAGGGGCAGGTGCGGCAGTTGGGCCGGCGCAGCCGGTCGGGGGAGCGGCTGGTCCGGCTGGTGCGCGATCCCAACCGGTATCTGGCGACCATCCAGCTCGGCATCACCCTGGCCGGGTTCCTCGCCTCCGCCGCCGCCGCGGTATCCCTGGCGCAGCCGCTGGTCGGACCGCTGAGCTTCCTGGGCGACGCCGCGCGCGGCGTCGCGATCGTCCTGGTCACGGTGCTGCTGACGTTCGTCACGCTGGTGGTGGGCGAGCTGGCCCCCAAGCGGCTGGCGATGCAGCGCGCGGAGCGTTGGGGGCTGCTCAGTGCCGGCCCGCTGGACCTGCTGGCCAGGCTGTCCCGACCGGCGGTCTGGCTGCTCAGCCGGGCCACCGACGTGGTGGTCCGGCTCGCGGGCGGCGACCCGCGGGCGAGCCGTACGGAGATGACCGAGGACGAGCTGCGGGAGATGCTGGTCAGCCAGCGGGGTCTGTCCCCGCAGCAGCGGGAGATCCTCACCGGCGCGTTCGACATCGCCGGCCGGACGCTGCGGGAGATCCTGGTGCCCCGGCTGGAGGTGACGGTGCTGCCCGCGACGCTGCCCGCCGGGGACGGGCTGCGCCGGCTCGCCGCCGCCGGCCGCTCCCGGGCCCCGGTCGTCGGGCCGGGCGGCCTCGACGAGGTACGCGGTGTGGTGCACATCCGCGAACTCGTCGGCGCGGACGCGGCGACGGTGGTCGACCGGTCCCGTCCACCGGTGCTGCTGCCCGGCACCCTGCCCGTCTCCGACGCGCTGCGCGAGCTGCGGCAGTGCCACCAGCAGCTCGCCGTCGTCGTCGACGAGCACGGCGGCGTCGACGGCATCGTCACCTTGGAGGACCTGCTGGAGGAGGTCGTCGGGGAGCTGTACGACGAGACCGACCGGGACGTGACCGGGGTGGTCCGGGAACCGGACGGCTCGCTGCTGGTGCCCGGGGACTTCCCGCTGCACGACCTGGCCGACGTCGGCGTACGCCTGCACTTCCGGCCGTCGCGGGAGTACACGACGGTGGCCGGGCTGGTGTTGGCCCGGCTGGGGCACCTGCCGACCGGAGCGGGGGAGAGCGTGCACCTGCCGGGGCTGACCGTCGAGGTGGTGGAGGTCTCCGGCCGGGTGATCCGCCGGGTGCGGCTGCGGGGCTTCTCCACCGGCTCCTGAGCCGGCGAGCCGCCCCCGCCCATCAACCGGATGAAAGTGGGCGAAACGGCTGCGTCCGGGGCGGGCCGGGTCGTACCGTCCGGTGCGTGAAGGACCGAGGGATGCGGACGTTCGTCACCGTCCTGGCCGGGCTCGCGGTGATCTACTTCGGCACCACCGGCCGCAGCGAGGAGGAAGGCCGCGGCGTCTCCGGGGGCCTCGTCGTGCTCGCGCTGCTGGCGGCGCTGCTGGTGTGGCACCTGACGAAGCCGGGCGACGGAACGGTCAAGTAGGCACGCTCACGCGGCGGCGGCGCGGGTGATCTCACCGGCGGACTCCTCGCCGAGGGCCACCCGGACCAGCGCCGAGGCGAGCCGGCCGAAGTCGGCGGGGTCGACCAGCCCGGCGAGCCGCTCCGCGGAGCGGGGCAGGCCGAGGCGTTCCGCGCCGGCCAGGGCCCGCCGGTCGGCGAAGGGGCGCAGGTCCGGCCAGACCACCTGCGCCTCGCGCAGGAAGATGTCCGCGCCGGTGGGGCCGATGCCGGGGAACTCCGTCAGCAGCCGGCGCAGCCCGGCCGGCTCGCCGTCGGCGTCGTGGTGCAGCCGGCGCAGGTCGCCGCGCCAACGGTCCAGGCACAGCCGGGCCCCGGTGCCGAGCATCGTCGAGGTCCGCTCGTCGTAGCGGCGGTAGTGGCCCCGGCCCAGCGCGTCGACCCGATCCTGCCAACTGGCCGCCTCCATCCGCTGCGGGGTCCGGTAGCCGGCGGCGAACAGCTCGCGGGCGGCCGCCACGGCCACCCCCGCCCGGATCCGAGTGCTCAGCAGCGTGGCCAGCACCAGCAGCTGGTAGAGCGGGGCGGGTCGGTCGGCGAGGGTGATGCCCGCCTCCTCGGCGTACGTGCGGCCCCGCCGCTCCAGCAGGACCCGCGCCACCCTCCGGTCGTCGCCCATCCTCCGGGTGTACCCGCCCTGCGCCCGGCCACCCCTGCGACCGTCCGTCGGGGCGGGTATGCCGTCGGGGCGGGCGGGTAACCGACGCCGGACACGGTCGGATCCCGGGAAGGAGAGCACCGTGGTGAACCCGCAGCAGGAGGAGTTCCGCCGCAACGACAAGGGCGCCACCAGCCAGGACAGCAAGGGCCCCAACCCCGGCGGGCACCCGCGCAACCGTGGCTCGTCGCGCGGCGACGAGGGTCGGCCGGTGCCCCGGGGGCAGGTGTCGCCGTACGGCCCGGCCACGGAGCCGGTCGCCGACGACGAGAGCGCCCGGGGCTAGCCGCCCCGACGCGAGGTGTGCGGCCGCAGCCGGTTCCAGGTGGCTGCGGCCGCCACGCCGTACGCGAGGTGCGGGACGAGGTCGGCCAACCAGTCCGAGCGGCGCCAGGTGCGCGGGTCGGTGACGCCGAGCACGGTCATCGACCCGTCGGACATCGTCATCACGGCGCCGCCGAGCACGCCGGTGGCCAGCGGCAACGGCATCCGGCGGCCCCGGGCGAGCAGCGCGTAGCCGATTCCCGCCGCGACGCCGATGCCGTAGCCGAGCAGGGGCCCGAGGCCCGAGCGGCGGTTGGCCGCCCGGTCCCCGGACCCCAGGTCCACGTGCGCGACCTCGGCCAGCCGCCGGGCGCTCTCCTCCGGCGTGCTGCTCGCCGGGCGTGCCCGCAGGACCATGTCCAGGTAGCTGACCACGTTCAGGGCGGTGCTGCCGACCGCGCCGGCGATCGCCCCGTCGGCCGCGCCGCTCGCCCTCACTTCGGGTCGCCCGCTTCGCGCTCGCCCTTGGGGCCGTAGACCCGGTCGCCGCGGGCGATCCCCCGCTGTCCACGGTCGGACTGCAGGAGCCGGTTGGCCACGTCGTTGGCCTTGTCGTCCGGCACGCGCCGTCCCGAATCGTCGATCGCGTTGCGGATGCGTGCCCGCTGCTTGTCGTACGCGTTGCTGCCCGGCCGTGGTCCTGGCATCACTGCCTCCTCCGGTCGTCGTCGCCCGATGGCGTACGCCGCTCGTCTACCCGTCTGCGCCGGGACCAACCCCGCGGCGGGTTCAGCGCGGCCCGTGGACCACCGCGACCGGGCAGTCGGCGTGGTGCAGCAGCGACTGGCTCACCGAGCCCAGCAGCAGGCCGGTCAGCTCGCCCCGCCCCTGGCGGCCGACCACCAGCAGCTGGGCCCGGTGGGCCGCCTCGGCCAGCACGGTGGTAGGGCGGCCCCGCGTGGTCTCCCGGCTGACCGGCACGTCCGGCCACCGCCCCGACAACCCGGCCAGGGTCTCGGCGACCACCCGTTCCTCCTCGGAACGCAGCTCGGTGTCCTCGTACACCAGCGGCCGCATGTCTCCCGGGCCGGTGGACGTCGGATGCCGGTAGGCGTGCAGGGCGACCAGGGACGCGCCGCGCAGCGACGCCGCCTCGAACGCGAACTCCGCGGCGAGCCGGGCCGTCTCGGAGCTGTCCACCCCGACGACGACGGGTCCGTCGGGACGGTCGGTGCCCCGGACGACCAGCACCGGACAGTCGGCGTGCGCGGCGACCTGCACCGCGACCGATCCGACCACCAGGGCGGAGAAGCCGCCGAGCCCGCGGTCGCCCAGCACGATCATCGCGGCGGCCGGCGACTCGCCGAGCAGCACCGCGGCGGCCTCGCCGTCGATGATCTCGCCGGAGATCCGTAGCCCGGGCACCGTGGCCTCGGCCTCGTACGTCGCGGCGGTGACGACCTGTTCGGCCTGCCTGCGTAGTCCGGCGCCGGGTGGGCCGCCGGCGGGGGTGTCCACGGGTACGCGCAGCAGCGGCCAGATGAAGCCGTGCACGATCCGCAGTGGCCGGTGCCGGCGGGCCGCCTCGGCGGCGGCGAGCCGCACCGCGCGCAGCGCCGATTCCGAGCCGTCCACGCCGACGAGCACCGCCGCGCCGTTCGCCGAGTTCACCGATCCACCTCCCGCCGGTTCCCGGCCAGTATCGCGGCGGAGCGCCTGTCGGCGGGCCGATACCGGGCAGGCCGGGCGCTGGGTACGCTGTGCACGCCCACCGGGGAGGGAGCGTCGTCGATGGTTGAGCCGGACCAGCCGAGCACCGCGCGAATGATCGATTTCTGGCTCGGCGGGGAGCACCACTTCCCGGTCGACGTGGCGGCCGCCCGCGCCTTCGAGCAGGCGTACGGGCCGTGCGCGCCGGTCTTCCGCGAGCTGCGCGCGTTCCTCGGCCGTACGGTCCGGGCGATGGTCGCGCAGGGGGTGGACGGCTTCCTCGTCTTCGGCGCCGGCGTGCCCACCATGGGCAACGTGCACGAGGTCGCCCCGGAGGCCACGGTGCTCTACACCGACGTCGATCCGGTCACCATCCGCCTCGGGCAGCGCCTGCTGGCCGGCAGTGACCGGGTCGGCTACGGCTACGGCGACGCCACCGACGTCGGCACCGTCGACCGCGCGCAGCTGCACCGGTTCGTGCCGGGCTGGGGACGCAGGCCGGTCGGCGTGGTGTTCCTCGGTCTGGCCGCGTTCCTGGACGACGAGACGCTCGCCCGCTCCCTCGACGAGCTCTACGAGGCGGCGGCGCCGGGCAGCCTGCTCGCCGTCGACTTCGACACCGAGGAGTTGGCCGCTCACCCGGAGGCGCTGGCGATGATGGGCCCGGCGTTCCGGATGCGCCCGCCGGTCGCGTTCCCGCCGTTGCTGGGCCGCTGGGCGCCCACCGCCGACGGCATCGTCCCGATCACCCGGTGGCGCCCGGACGGCCCACCGGCGCAGGTGCCTGACGCCTTCCACGGCGGGATCGCCGTCCGCTAGCCGGGCTGACCGGCCGCCACCGCGCACCCGTCGGCGACCGCCGCAAGCGGCGACGTCGGCGTGCCGTGCCTGCGTACCGGGCGCGCCGGCAGACGGTCCGCCCGGCTCCGCGCCGCCAGGTACGCCCGCCCCGAGGGCGGGGGAGCGGCCTCCGTATGATGCTTGCCCTACGGCAAGCTTTCCGGAGGATGATCATGTTGCAGGCACCGGGGCAGGTCTCGCGTGCGCTTCGTGCGGCCCCGCCAGACCGTGTGGTGGAGGCGGCGGACCAGGCCATCCGGTCCGCTCTGGGGGCCGCCCGGACGAACGTGTTCATCGCCGACTACCGGATCATCGGGCTCTGGCCGGTGCTGGACCTCGCCGACAGCGGCCTGCTCGACTGCCGCGACATGGCGCAGCGCTGCTTCAGCAGCCAGCAGCCGGTCACCGACACCGACGACGAGGGCCGGTGCCGGCTCTACCTGCCGCTGTCGGTGTGGGGGGAGCGGCTGGGCGTGCTCCTGGTCGAGCTGCCCGGCCCGCTCGCCCCGGACGTCGTCGAGCGGGCCGCGGACATCGCCGGCGAGCTTGCCGTCGTGCTGCGCGCGGCCGACCGGGAGACCGACCGCTACCGGCGCCTCCGCCGGCGGGAGCGGCTCAGCATGGCCGCCGAGATGCAGTGGGAGCTGCTGCCGGGGCGCGGCGTGAGTCACGCGGCGTTCGAGCTGGCGGGCCAGCTGGAACCGGCGTACACGGTCGGCGGGGACCACTTCGACTGGTCCGTGGACGACGACCGGCTCGCCGTCACGGTGCTCAACGGCGCCGGCATCGGGCTGGCGGCGGCGCTGCTGACCGCCGTCACCGTCAACGCCCTGCGTAACGCGCGGCGGTCCGGAGGCAGCCTCGTGGAACAGGCCGAGCTGGCCTCGGACACGGTCTTCTACCAGCACCGCGGCCACCGGTACGTGGCCACGCTGCTGCTCGAACTGGACACCGTCACCGGCCGGGTGCGGGCGGTGGACGCCGGCTCCCCGCACCTGCTGCGGCTGCGCGGCGGCACGGTGACGCCCATCCATCTCGAACAGCAGCTGCCGTTGGGCATGTTCGCCGAGGCCCGCTACGACATCCAGGAGTTCGACCTGGAGCCGGGGGACCGGCTCTTCGTGGTCAGCGACGGGGTGTGGGCCGCCGACCCGGGCGACCGCGGGGCGTACGGCGAGCGGACCATGGCGCGGGCGATGCGGTCCACGCGGTTGCAACCGCCGGCGGAGGCAGTTGGTACGGTGATGCGCGAACTACACGCCTGGCACGCGGACGTCGACCTGCGCGACGATGCCGTCGTCGTCTGCCTGGACTGGCGTGGTTCCGTCGGTCGGGGCGACGGGTGAGAACCGTCGTCGCCACGGCGGTACACGAGCGGGACGATCGCAGGGGACAGCGGGTGGAGCGACCTCCGAATCTCGCCGCGGCCATCGACGCCGCCGCGGAGGCGCTCGTCGGTGTGCTCGACTCGGCGGTGCCCCGGCACCAGATGGCCGTCTCCCCGACGCAACTGCGCGTGCTGTCGTTGATCAGCGGGCGGCCGGAGACCAACGTCAACGGCCTGGCCGAGCTGCTGGACGTCGTGCCGTCCTCGGCGAGCCGGCTCTGCGACCGGCTGGAGGCCACGGGGCTGCTGCGCCGGGTGCCCGACCCCCGGGACCGGCGGGAGGTGCGGCTGGTGCCGACCGCCGCCGCCGAGTCGCTGCTGCGCGAGCTCCAGGAGCGCCGGCACCGGGCGGTGCAGGCCGTGCTGGACCGGATGCCCGCGCGGGCGCAGCACGAGTTGCTGCTGGCGCTGCTGGCCTTCGAGCACGCGGTGACCGCCGAGGCACCCGCCGATTCCTCGGTCCGCACGGCCTGACGCGTCGTTCCCGCCCGGCCCGCTGAGACCTCCGATCGTCCACCAGTGTCCTAGGACGCCCCAGCGGTAGTGACCTACCGCACAACGGCACCAGCCGCCGACGGCGGCACGACGCCGGAGCCGGGAGTGCTCACCGAGGGCCCGATATAGTGGCAGCGCAATCAGCCGGCCCGTGATCATCACGATCACGGGCCGTGTCAGGCGAAGGTCCCGTACGGGGACCGCAGGGGACGCCGGCGGGAGCCGGCCCGACAGCGCACCCGTTCTCCGCGCCGCCCCGTCCTCGACCGGGCGGCGGAGCGCGTGTCGTGGAGGAGGTTCGGTGTCGCGTCCGCCGGCCGGGGGAGAGCACCCGGGTGTCAGCGCCGGCACGAGTGGTCCGCCCGTGGGCGACCGGATCGTCACGTTGCCGAACGTCATCAGCTTCGTCCGGCTGCTCGGCGTGCCGCTCTTCCTCTACCTGCTGCTCGTCGCGCGGGCCGACGTCGCCGCGGTCGTGGTGCTCGCCATCGGCGGCACCACGGACTGGGTCGACGGCTGGGTGGCGCGCCGGATGCGCCAGGTCAGCCGGCTGGGCGAGCTGCTCGACCCGCTCGCCGACCGGCTCTACATCCTCGCCACCCTGCTGGGCTTCACCGCGCGGGACGTGGTGCCCTGGCAGTTCACGGCGGCGCTGTTGGCCCGGGAACTGCTCCTGCTCGTCTCGCTGGGGGTGCTGCGTCGGCACGGGTACGGCCCGCCGCCGGTGCACTACGTGGGCAAGACCGCGACGTTCCTGTTGCTGGCCGCCTTCCCGGTCCTGCTGCTCGCCGCCGCGGTGCCCGCCACGGCGACCGTGGCGGGGGCGATCGGTTGGGGCCTGGCGTGGTGGGGGCTGGTGCTCTACTGGGCGGCCGGCGCGCTCTACGTGGCGCAGGCGGGCCGGTTGGTCAGGGCGGTACGGGCCGCCGGGGGAGCGCCGGCATGACGGCCGCGCCGGGCGACGGTCCGGGGCGCCCCGACCGGGTGTACGCTCCGGACTTCCTCACCGAACTGTTCCGCAACCCCTTGGATCCGGGGTACGCCGACGCGGCGGCCCGGCGTCGGGGGCGGCCCGAGCCGCCGGGGTGGCGGCGCCGGTCGGCGCGCTCGGTGAGCCTGGTGGTGGTGCTGCTGCTGGGTTTCCTGTTCGCGGTGGCGTACCGGCAGACGCTGGAGGCCGAGCCGGGGCGTAGTCAGGCGCGTTCCGGCCTGGTCGAGCAGATCAAGCAGCGGGAGACCGAGACCGACCGGTTGTCGGTGCGGGCCGACGAGCTGCGGGCGGAGGTGGCGCGGCAGCGGGAGGCGGCGCTGGGCGGTTCGGAGGCGGCGCGGTTGCGCAACCTGGAGGCGGGCACCGGCCTCGGGCGGGTGCGCGGTGACGGTGTCGTGGTGCGCCTCGCGGACGCGCCGCAGAATCCGGACGCGGTGACGGGCGCGGACGTGGGTCCGTCCCGGGTGATCTACAGCGATCTGCAGGGTGTGGCCAACGACCTGTGGGCGGCGGGGGCGGAGGCGATCGCGATCAACGGTCAGCGGTTGACGGCGATGTCGACGATCCGGTCGGCGGGGCAGGCGATCCTGGTGGACTACCGACCGGTGACGGGGCCGTACGAGGTGTCGGCGATCGGTCCGGGGTCGATGCGGGACCGGTACGAGGACAGCCGCAGCGCGTTGACGATGCGGAAGGTGGCGGAGGAGACCGGGTTGTCGTTCGGGGTGCGGGAGGCCGAGGACCTCACCCTGCCGGCTGCTCCGGACCCGCGGCTACGCTACGCGCAGCCCTCGGTGAGTCCGACGCCGTCGCCGTCGGGGGCCGAGCGTTCCGTCAGTCCCGGGCCGACCGGTTCGAGGACGTCTCCCAGCCCCTCCGGAGGTGGTCGATGATCGCGGTGCTGGCGTTGCTCGCCGGTGTGGTCCTCGGGGTGTGGCTCGACCCCACGGTGCCCACGGCGCTGCAGCCGTACCTGCCGATCGCGGTGGTGGCCGCGTTGGACGCGGTGTTCGGTGGGGTGCGGGCGAAGCTCGACCGGATCTTCGACGACAAGCAGTTCGTGGTGTCGTTCATCTCGAACGTGCTGGTGGCGGCGCTGATCGTGTACCTGGGTGACCAGTTGGGTGTGGGCGGTCAGCTGTCCACGGGCGTGGTGGTGGTTCTCGGGGTGCGGATCTTCGGAAACGTGGCGGCGATCCGTCGGCACCTGTTTCGGGCGTAGGTTGGTGGCGATGAGTAGCGAGGAGCACACCGAGACGGGTACGGGTTGGCCGCAGCCGGCGGGTCCGGGGCGGCCGGCCGGGGAGCCTGATCCGCGGCCGGACGCGCCGGATCCGGACGAGTTGAGCCCGTTGGCGCCGGAGCGGTCCGCGCCGTCGGTGGAGCCGCCGGTGCGGGAGCCCGAGGACGGCTCGACGGTGGATCTGAGTGGTGCCGCCGGTGCGGGTGCCGCCGGGCAGGCGGTGGCTGTGGGGGCACCGTGGCGGCGGGTGAGTTCGGCCGGGGTGATGATCGCGGCGTTGCTGGCGTTGCTGGGGTTCACGCTGGTGGTGCAGTTCAAGTCGACGTCGACGGATCCGACGGTGGGGGCGACGCGGCAGGAGGACCTGGTGCGGATCCTGTACGACCTGAATTCGCGGGAGGTCCGGCTGCGGCAGGACATCGCGACGCTGGAGGAGAGCCAGCGGCAGTTGCGGTCGGGTCAGCAGGGGCGGCAGGCGGCGTTGGAGGAGGCGACGCGGCGGGCCGACGAGTTGGGCATCCTGGCGGGGACGTTGCCGGCGACGGGGCCGGGTCTGTCGGTGCGGTTCGAGGCGGGTGAGAAGCCGATCTCGGCGTCGCGGGTGTTGGACGCGGTGCAGGAGTTGCGGGGTGCGGGCGCGGAGGCGATGCAGATCTCCGCTGGTGACCGGGCGACGGTGCGGATCATCGCGTCGACGTTCTTCCTGGACGGGGAGGGCGGGTCGTTGGTGGTGGACGGGCGTCGGTTGACGGGTCCGTACACGATCACGGTGATCGGTGATCCGGCGACGATGCGTACGGCGCTGAACATTCCTGGCGGGGTGGTGGCGTCGGTGGCGGGTGACGGCGGTAAGTTGATCGTCGAGGATCGTGAGGCTGCCGAGGTTTCGGCGCTGCACGCGCCGATCAAGCTGGAACACGCCCGTCCGGTCTCCTGACCGGCGCGGCTCGCGCCGGGTTTCCGGTGCGCCGATGGATGAAGGACGCGTCTGGTGATACCTGAGGATCTGCGGTATACCGCGGAGCACGAGTGGGTGGCGGGTGCCGGCGGCGGCACTGTCCGGGTCGGCATCACGCACTTCGCGCAGGACGCCCTGGGCGACATCGTGTATGTCCAGCTGCCTGATCCGGGTGCGGTGGTGGCGGCCGGTGAGTCGCTGGGTGAGATCGAGTCGACGAAGAGCGTGTCGGAGATCTACGCCCCGCTGAGCGGTACGGTGTCGGCGCGCAACGAGGCGCTTGGCGACACTCCTGAGCTGATCAACACTGAGCCGTACGGTGCGGGTTGGTTGTTGGAGATCGCTCTGGATGATCCGGCGGCGGTCGATGGTCTGCTGTCCGCGGACGCGTATCGTGAGCTCACCGAGAGCTGAGTGTGTCCCCTTCGGGCGTGGCGGGTGTTCCGCGCGTCCGGTTGCCCTGCATTTCGGCGCTGGCTAGGCTCGCCCAGTCGACCGAGAACCCAATAGTTCAGCGTTGCGGAATTGCCTTTCCGGGCACGGGGAGCCAGCCGCCGGGTGTTGGAGTGCCCGGCGGCCAGACCCGCCATTACCCGACGCCGACCGAACAGATCCGTGAGGTGGTCCCATGACGCGCCCAGACGACGAGTTCCCCCCACTCGACGTCACTTCGACGCTCAATCTCGGTTCGCTCGACGAAGTGCTGGAGGGGCCGGACACCGATGTGGTGCCGAGCCGGATGTCCGGTTCGTTGCCGCCGGGTATGGCGCTGCTGGTGGTTCGCCGGGGTCCGAACGCGGGTGCCCGGTTCCTGTTGGATCACGATGTGACGACGAGTGGTCGTCACCCGGACAGTGACATCTTCCTCGATGACGTGACGGTGTCGCGGCGGCACGCCGAGTTCCACCGTGACGGTGGGACGTTCACGGTGCGGGACGTGGGGAGCCTGAACGGCACGTACGTGAACCGGGAGCGGGTCGAGGCGGCCACGTTGAGCAATGGTGACGAGGTGCAGATCGGCAAGTTCCGGGTGGTGTTCATCGCCGGTCCGCGTCCCGAGGAGGGGGCCGGCCGGGGGTGAACGAGCCTGCGGCTTCCACGCCGCCCGAGGCGGCCCGTGCGCGCCCGCTGATGAGTATCGGTGAGGTGCTGGGTCAGCTGCGGGTTGATTTCCCGGACGTGACCATTTCGAAGTTGCGGTTCCTCGAGGCCGAGGGTCTGGTGGAGCCGCAGCGGACGGCGGCGGGTTACCGGAAGTACAGCTGGGACGATGTGGCGCGGTTGCGGTTCGTGTTGACCGCGCAGCGGGACCAGTATCTGCCGTTGCGGGTGATCCGTGATCAGTTGGCGCAGTGGGACGCGTCCGGGGAGTCGCCGGGTCGGCAGCGGCCGACGTTGGTGGCGGTGGGTCCGGACGGTGAGGTTCCGGGGCGGGTGCCGGAGGAGCCGGCCGGGTCGCCGCAGGTGCGGCTCGGCCGGTTGGATCTGGTGGCGCGGAGCGGGATCGACGAGTCGACGCTGGGCGAGTTGGAGCGTCTCGGTGTGGTGGTGTCGGATCCGCCGGGTTGGTACGACGACGATGCGTTGATCATCGCGCGGGCGGTGGCGGGTCTGGCGGCGTACGGGTTGGAGCCGCGGCATCTGCGGGCGTTCCGGACGGCGGCGGATCGGGAGGCCGGTCTGTTCGCGCAGTTGGTGACGCCGTTGGCGCGGCAGAGTGATCCGGCGGCGCGGGCGCGTGCGGCGGAGACGGCGCGGGAGTTGGTGGCGTTGTCGCAGCAGTTGCATGCGGCGTTGGTGCGGGTGGGGTTGCGTTCGACGTTGGGTCGGTGATCCGGCGGGGGCCGTGCGGAAAGATCTTCCCCGGGAAGCGTGTCGTAGGCTTGCCGGGGTAACCCCTTTCTGGCGCGGGCGTGGTGCGGGTAGCGCATGGGACGGCCGTGTCGCGGTCCGTGTACCGTGCAGGGAAGGGCGCGGTGCGGCGTAGGTGACAACGACACGGAGGCGTCGGTGCGCGAGCTGAGCGTGGTCGGAGTTCGGGTGGAGCTGCCCAGCAACCAGCCGATCGTCCTGCTCAGGGAGGTCGAGGGTGACCGTTATCTGCCGATCTGGATCGGCGCGGTCGAGGCGACGGCGATCGCCTATGAGCAGCAGGGGGTCAAGCCGGCCCGGCCGCTGACCCATGATCTTCTGCGGGACGTGTTGGCGGCGTTGAAGGCGCCGTTGCAGGCGGTGGAGATCACCGAGTTGAAGGAGAACGTCTTCTACGCCGATCTGTTGCTCGGTGACGGGGTGCGGGTCTCCGCGCGGCCGAGTGATTCCATCGCGTTGGCGTTGCGGGTCGGTGCGCCGATTCGTTGTGCGGAGGAGGTCCTCAGCGAGGCGGGGATCGTCATTCCGGACGAGCAGGAGGACGAGGTGGAGAAGTTCCGCGAGTTCCTGGACCAGGTGCGTCCGGAGGATTTCGCCGGCTGATCGCGGCCTTCTGCGGGGCGTCACTTTCGGTGACGTTCCGGTGCGGTGGGTGATCTTCGTTTGTCGTGGTGCGGCGTGTCGCGACGTTTCCTGCGGGGCAATCTTTCAAGGCGGCTATAGGGTTGCCGTGTCGAGGGGTGCACACGTTGCGGAAGCGGCGTGTCACCGCACTGGCGGGGAGGTTGTCCGGATGCACGAGCCGCGAGATTTCGATCCGGGTACGGAGCTGGACGAGCCGGGTGTGGCGCCGCCGGGTTGGGCGACCGAGGGTGACGGTGCCGTGGGGTACCGGGGTGTGACGGCCTGCCACGCCGTGGGGATCAGTTACCGCCAGTTGGATTACTGGGCCCGCACCGGGTTGGTGGTGCCGGGTGTGCGCGACGCTTCGGGTTCGGGCACGCAGCGGTTGTATTCGTTCCGGGACCTGGTGGTCCTGAAGGTGGTGAAGCGCCTGCTGGACGCCGGGGTGTCGTTGCAGAACATCCGGAAGGCGATCGAGGCGTTGCGGTCGCGTGGGGTGGCGGACCTGGCGGGCATCACGTTGATCTCCGATGGTACGACCGTGTACGAGTGCCGGTCGCCGGAGGAGGTGGTCGACCTGTTGCAGGGTGGCCAGGGCGTGTTCGGCATCGCGATCGGTGGGGCGTTCAAGGAGATCCAGGGTTCGTTGTCGCACCTGCCGTCGGAGCCGGCGACGTCGGTGGAGCCGCAGGTGGCGGCTGATCCGGTGGGTGACGAGTTGGCGGCGCGTCGGGCGCGTCGTCGGGCTGGTTGATCGCCGGAGGCAGGCCGGGGTTTGCCTCGTTGGCGCCCTGAGGGACAGCCGTTGCGGTGATGTCCAATCTGGCCCTGCTCGGAGGCAATTGTCGACAGTGGACGCCTTGGGCACGAGTCGCCTTGTTGACAGTCATTGCGTCACCGTGAATCCTGTTGTGCGGCGTTCACGATCTTCTACGTGCATATCACTCCCGGTGATGTGCCGGAGCGGTTCGGCGAACCTGTACGGACGACGTAGAAGGCGATGGCGACGCCTGCCCGACGATCGGATTTGAACGAGAGTGCAGACTGACTATCACGTCGACGCAATGGTCTTGGATGCCAGGGAGCGTGTCGCGGACGGCGGCGCGTCGGGCTGTCCGGTGGCTCACGCCTCCTGGCCGCAGGAACCCCTGGTGGAGGACGTCGCGGCGGAGGCCGTCGAGTTCTTGCAGCTTTACCACGCGGAGCGACGGCTGCCGGGGCTGATCGGGCGGATCGCGCAGGTCCGGGAGGAGATCGCGCTGACCGGCACGTACCGGCACACCACGGAGGAGTTGGCGTACGGGGCCAAGGTGGCCTGGCGGCAGTCGGTGCGTTGCGTGGGGCGGGTCCGGTGGGCGGGGTTGAAGGTCCGGGACCGGCGTGAGGTGACGACGGTGGCGGGCATCTCGCAGGAGTTGGCGCGGCACCTGGCGGTGGCGGACAACGGTGGGCGGATCCAGTCGGTGATGACGGTGTTCGCGCCCGACCGGCCAGGGGTGGGGCCGCGGGCGCGGATCTGGAACGACCAGTTGATCCGGTACTGCGGGCATCGGACGGACGACGGGTCGGTGCGGGGTGATCCGGCGCAGGTGGCGATGACCGATGCGGTGCGGCGCCTGGGGTGGCGTCCGCCGGCGGTACCGGGTCGGTTCGACCTGTTGCCATGGGTGATCGAGACGGCGTACGAGGATCCGACGGTGGTGGAGGTGTCCCGGGACCTCGTTCGGGAGGTCGCCCTGGTGCATCCGGAGTATCCGTGGTTCGAGGATCTGCGGCTGCGCTGGCATGCTCTGCCGGTGATCAGCAACATGCGCTTGCGGATCGGTGGGGTGGACTACAGCTGCGCTCCCTTCAACGGTCACTATCTGAGTGATGAGATCGGTACCCGCAACATGGGTGACCGGGACCGCTACGACCAGTTGCTGCCGGTGGCCCGCGGGCTGGGGTTGGACACCTCCCGCACGGACAATCTGTGGCGCGAGCACGCCGTGTTGGTGATCAACCAGGCGGTGTTGCACTCGTTCCGGCTGGCCGGTGTGCGGGTGTCGGATCCGCACACCGAGTCGGAGCAGTTCATGAGGTTCTGTGAGTTCGAGGAGCGGGCGGGTCGGCCGGTGCATGGTGACTGGTCGTGGCTCAACGGCAGTGTGGGGTGGGCGGCGTTGCATGCCGTGCACCACCGCTACTACGACGAGAGGATCCCGAACCCGAACCTGTGGCAGGCGGAGCGTGCGTACGGGGCGGCGGGTGTGTCGCAGCCGACCCTGCGGCAGCGTCATGACGTCGCTCGTCGGCAGGAGGGCTGAGGCATGGATATCGCGGCGTTACGTCAGAGTTGGGCCCAGCTCTGCGTGGCCGGTCCGGAGGCGGCGAAGCACTTCTACGCGACGTTGTTCGTGATCGCGCCCGAGGTCCGCACGATGTTCCCCACCAACATGGAGTACCAGCAGGACAAGTTGCTCGCGGCGTTGGGGCATGTCATCACCCACATCGACGACGAGGCGGTGGTGATGTCGTTCGCGCAGCGGTTGGGGGCCGACCACCGCCGGTTCCAGGGGCAGGACCGGCAGGGTCGGCCGGTGCCGATGGCGGAGTGGCACTACAGCCAGGTCGGGCAGGCGCTGCTGTTGACGTTGGAGCGGTTCCTGGGGCCGCGGTGGACGCCGGAGCTGCGTACGGAGTGGGCCGCGGCGTACGAGTTGGTGTCGCGGTTGATGCTGGCCGGGGCCGCGGAGGCGGTGCGGTCGTCGCCGCCGTACTGGGAGGCGGAGGTGGTGAGGGTGCAGCGGCGGCGGTCCGACGTGTGTGTGTTCACGGTCCGCCCGAACTATCTGTGCGAGTACCTGCCGGGGCAGTCGTTGCCGGTGCAGGTGCCGCAGTTGCGGACGTGGCGCTATCTGTCGCCGGCGAACGCGCCACGACCGGACGGGACGATCGAGTTCCACGTCCGCGCCACGGGACGGTTCTCCACCCATCTGGTGCGCAAGGTGCGCGAGGGCGACCGATTGTTGTTGGGGTTGCCGGTGGGTGAGGCGTTGTCGTCGTACGACCGGTCACCGCACCTGCCGCTGCTGCTGGTGGCCGGGGGCACCGGGCTGGCGCCGTTGCGGGCGGTGGTGGAGGCGTTGCAGCGGGGACCGGGGCGTCCGACGACTCTGGTGGTGGGCGGCAAGACGCCCGACGACCTGTATGACGACCGGGTGTTGCGGGAATTGGCGGCGATGCCGCCGGCGGGGTCGTGGCGCTCCGGTGAGGTCGGTGGCTGGCTCCGTTACGTGCCGACGGTGGAGAGCGGCTGGCAGTGGCAGGGTGCGATCGGTACGGCCGCTCACACCGCGGCGCGGTTGGGTCCGTGGCGGGACACCGACGTGCTCGTGTGCGGCAGTCCGGAGATGACCCGGGAGACGGTCAGCGCCCTGGTCTCGTCGGGGGTGACGCCGGAGCGGATCCTGACCGAAAGTTACGATCACTCCCTCTACCCACCACTGGCGAGCGCGGCTCCCGCCGCACCGCGCGACTTGAGTTGGACAGGTGCGCGATGAGCATCGATCACGGTGACCGGGTGGTCGCCGATCCGCACGGTGAGCTGACCCGGTCGGTGGCCGCGTTGGAGGCGCGCCGGTTTCGGGGCGGCCGGTGGCTGTCGGCCGACGAGGTCGCCGGCTTGGCCCGGTCGGCGGACGAGCGGGTGGCGTTGCTGGGTGGTGAGGTGAACCGGCTGCGGCGGGAGAACGAGGCCCTGGCGCGGCAGGTGGAGATGTTGCGCCACGGCGCGTTGCCGAGCACCGCCCCGCAGGGCCCGGACCCGATGGTGATCGAGTTGGCGGTGCGGGCGCAGGACGAGGCGAACCGGACGATCAGTGAGGCCAGCGCGGAGGGCGCGGAGATCATCGCCGACGCGCGGCGTCAGGCCCAGGAGATCATCGCGGAGGCGCACGTGGTGGCCGGGGATGTTGCCGGCCTGGCGGGGGACGAGGGGTTGCCGCGGCGGGTGCGGGAGTTGGAGGGCCGGCAGGCGGCGTTGGCGGCGGCGTTGGCGGCGGCGCAGCAGCACCTGAGCCGGTGGCAGGCGCACCTGTCGCAGCAGTCGGAGCAGTTGCGCACCGACGCGGCTGCTGCCGGGGAGGTCAGCGCGCAACTGCGGGCCGTGCTCGGCGAGTAGCGGCGTCCGGTCCCGTCGGCGGCGGGGTCAGTGCCGGTCGACGGCGGCGACGGCGTCGGCGATGGGGGTGTCGCCGCCGACGACTTCGAGGATCGTGCCGGCGCTGTGCGGGTGGTAGAGCAGTGCGACCAGCAGCCGGGCGACGTCGGTGCGGGTGACGGCGCCTGCGGGTACGTGCCGGGCGAGGGTGATCCGTCCGGTGGGTGGGTCGTCGGTGAGGCGGCCGGGACGCAGGATCGTCCAGTCGAGGTCGCGGCCGGTGAGGTCGTCCTCGGCGGCCTTCTTCGCCCGTAGGTACGCGGTGAACACCTCGTCGGTGCCGGCGGGTGGTTCGTGTTCGACGCCCATGGCGGACAGCAGCAGGTAGCGGCGGACGTTGGCGCGTTGCGCGGCGTCGGCGAGCAGGACAGCGCCGGCGCGGTCGACGGTGTCCTTGCGGGCGGCGCCGCTGCCGGGGCCGGCGCCGGCGGCGAAGCAGACGGCGTCGGCGTCGTGCAGGTGTTCGGCGAGTTCGTCGACGCCGGTGTGTTCGAGGTCGGCGACGACGGGGTGGGCGCCGGCGGCGCGGAGTGCGGCGGCGTGGTCGGGGTTGCGGATCAGGCCGACGGCGGTGTCGCCGCGGCCGGCGAGTTCGCGGTGGGCCAGTTGGGCGATCTTGCCGTGTCCTCCGGCGATGACGACGCGCATACCGTCAACCTAGCCGCCGTCCGGCTGCGGCGCCTGCGGACGGCGTGGGCCGCGCCGGCCGCCACCGTCCCGGCGCACCAGTCACCGCCACACCCGCCCGGCACCCGCGGACGCCGTTCGCCGGTGGCCGGAGTCTGAGGCAGCATGGACGGGTGACGGAGACGGTCGACGCGCTGGCGGCCCTGGTGGCCGGTGGTGGTGTCGTGGTGTTGAGTGGGGCGGGCCTGTCCACCGAGTCGGGCATCCCGGACTACCGGGGGCCCAGCGGTACGGCGCGGCGGCACACCCCGATGACGTATCAGGTGTTCACGGGTGACGTCGCGGCGCGGCGGCGCTACTGGGCGCGTAGTCATCTGGGGTGGCGGGTGATCGCGCGGGCGGCCCCGAACGAGGGGCATCGGGCGGTGGCGCGTCTGGAACGTGCCGGGTTGGTCGAGGGGATCATCACGCAGAACGTGGACGGATTGCACACCGCCGCGGGTAGTTCGGGGGTGGTGGAGTTGCACGGCCGCCTCGACGAGGTGGTGTGTCTGGGCTGCGGCAACCGGACGTCGCGGGAGGAGTTGGACCGGCGGCTGCGGGAGGCGAATCCGGGTTTCGGGGCGCGGGTCGCGGCGGTGAATCCGGACGGTGACGTGGATCTCGCCGACGACGAGGTGGCCGCGTTCCGTACGGTCGACTGCGCGTTCTGTCGGGTCGGTGTGTTGAAGCCGGATGTGGTGTTCTTCGGTGAGACGGTGCCGGCGGCGCGGGTGGCCCGCTGTTTCGACCTGGTGGCGCGGGCGCGGTTGTTGTTGGTGCTGGGGTCGTCGTTGACGGTGATGTCGGGTCGCCGGTTCGTGGTGCGGGCGGCGAAGCTGGGTGTTCCGGTGGTGATCGTCAACCAGGGGCCGACGCGGGGTGACGGGTACGCGGCGTTGACCGTCGACGCGCCGTTGGGTCGGCTGTTGCCGGCGGTGGCGCAGCGGGTGGCCGGCGGGGTGTTGCCGGTGGGTTGACGGGCGTGGGTCGGTGGCGGCCTGTCGGGGTGTGGGTCGGGGGGCGCTGGTAGCGTTGACCATGCCGGTAGCACCCACGTGGGAGAGACCGCCCGACGGCATTGCGGGCGGCGCCGAAGGGGCAAATCCTCCCCGGAACCTCTCAGGCAAAAGGACCTCGTGGGCAGGCACTGTGGAGCGCCTCGCGGGCGCGACAGAGGGGGAGGCCGACCTGTCGACCTCGCCCCCCGGGAGCGCCGCCCATGACCGTAGAGCAGTTCGCCGACCGCCACATCGGCCCGGACCCGGACGACGAGCGCCGGATGTTGGAGGCCGTCGGCTACGGCTCGGTCGAGGAGCTGATGGACGCGGCGATTCCCGAGGTGATCCGTTGGCACGGGACGCTGGATCTGCCGGAGCCGGCCAGCGAGCACGACGCGCTGGCCGAGCTGCGGGCGTTGGCGGCCCGCAACACGGTGGCGGTGTCGATGATCGGGTTGGGGTACCACGGCACGCACACCCCGGCGGTGATCCGCCGTAACGTGCTGGAGTCCCCGGCCTGGTACACGGCGTACACGCCGTATCAGCCGGAGATCAGTCAGGGGCGGCTGGAGGCGTTGCTGAACTTCCAGACCATGGTCTGCGATCTGACCGGGTTGGCGACGGCGAACGCGTCGATGCTCGACGAGGCCACGGCCGCGGCCGAGGCGATGACGCTGGCGCGGCGGGCGTCGAAGAGCAGGAGCGCGGTGTACGTGGTCGACGCCGACACGCTGCCGCAGACCATCGCGGTGATCACCAGTCGGGCCGAGCCGCTCGGCATCGACGTGCGGGTCGTCGACACGGGGCGCGACGAGTTGCCGGCGGAGTTCTTCGGCCTGCACCTGCAGTACCCGGGGGCGTCGGGGGCGGTGCGCGATGACGCCCGGCTCGTCGGGGCCGCCCACGAGGTCGGGGCGTTGGTGACCGTGGCGGCGGACCTGCTGGCGCTGACGCTGCTGCGCGCGCCGGGGGAGATCGGCGCCGACATCGTCGCCGGCACCACGCAGCGGTTCGGGGTGCCGATGGGTTTCGGTGGGCCGCACGCCGGCTATCTGGCGGTGCGGGCGGGGTTGGAGCGGATGCTGCCGGGCCGGCTGGTGGGGGTGTCGCGTGACGCGGACGGCAATCCGGCGTACCGGCTGGCGTTGCAGACCCGGGAGCAGCACATCCGGCGGGAGAAGGCGACGAGCAACATCTGCACGGCGCAGGTGCTGCTGGCGGTGATGGCCGGCATGTACGCCGTCTACCACGGTCCGGACGGGCTGCGGGGGATCGCCCGGCGTACGCATGACATGGCGGTGCGGTTGGCGGCGACGCTGCACCACCTCGACGGCGTCGAGGTGGTGCACGAGGCGTTCTTCGACACGGTGCTGGTGCGGGTGCCCGGCGACGCGGAGGCGGTCGTCGCCGACGCCGCGGCCCGAGGTGTGAACGTGCGGCTGGTCGACGCCGACCACGTGGGGGTGTCGTGCGACGAGACGACCACGGTGGCGCACCTGCGTACGGTGTGTGCGGCGTTCGGGGCGACGCGGGGCGGTCGGGCGGTGCCGGTGGTGGACGGGCCGGTCGGGCAGGCGTTGCCGGCGGCGTTGGCCCGTACGTCGGACTTCCTCACCCACACGGTGTTCCGCAGCCACCATTCCGAGACGGCGATGCTGCGTTACCTGCGGCGGTTGTCGGACTTCGACTACGCCCTGGACCGGGGGATGATCCCGCTCGGGTCGTGCACGATGAAGCTCAACGCCACCACCGAGATGGAGCCGGTGAGTTGGCCGGAGTTCGCCCACATCCACCCGTTGGCGCCGGACGCGCAGACGTCCGGCTACCGGGAGATGATCTCCCAGTTGGAGGGGTGGCTGGCGGAGGTGACGGGCTACGACGCGGTGAGCGTGCAGCCCAACGCCGGGTCGCAGGGTGAGTTGGCGGGTCTGCTGGCGATCCGCGCCTACCACCGGGACCGGGGTGAGGGGCACCGGGACGTGTGTCTGATCCCGTCGTCGGCGCACGGCACCAACGCGGCGAGCGCGGTGATGGCCGGCATGCGGGTCGTGGTGGTGGGCTGCGACGACGGGGGCAACATCGACCTGGTGGACCTCGACGCGAAGATCGACAAGCATCGGGACGCCCTCGCGGCGATCATGGTGACGTACCCGTCGACGCACGGGGTGTACGAGACGGGCATCGCGTCGCTGTGCGCGAAGGTCCACGACGCCGGCGGGCAGGTGTACGTCGACGGGGCGAACCTCAACGCGCTGGTCGGGTTCGCCCGGCCCGGCAGGTTCGGGGCGGACGTGTCGCACCTGAACCTGCACAAGACGTTCTGCATTCCGCACGGCGGTGGTGGGCCGGGGGTGGGTCCGGTGGGGGTGCGGGCGCACCTGGCGCCGTTCCTGCCGGGTGATCCGCTGGGTGTGCGCGTCGACGGCCGGCCGGCGATCTCGGCGGCCCGGCACGGGTCGGCGGGGATCCTGCCGATCCCGTGGGCGTATCTGCGGATGATGGGCGCGGCGGGGCTGGTGCGGGCCACCGGGGTGGCGGTGCTGGCGGCGAACTACGTGGCGGCGCGGCTGCGCGGGCACTTCCCGGTGCTGTACGCGGGCAACAAGGGCCTGGTGGCGCACGAGTGCATCCTGGACCTGCGGCCGCTGACGAAGGCGACGGGCGTGAGCGTGGACGACGTGGCGAAGCGGCTGATCGACTACGGGTTCCACGCGCCGACGATGTCGTTCCCGGTGGCGGGGACGCTGATGGTGGAGCCCACTGAGAGTGAGGATCTGGCGGAGCTGGACCGGTTCTGCGACGCGATGATCGCCATCCGTGGGGAGATCGACAGGGTGGGTGCGGGGGAGTGGCCGGCCGGCGGCAACCCTCTTGCGAACGCGCCGCACACCGCGGCGATGGTGTCCGGGGACGAGTGGCCGCATCCGTACCCGCGGTCGGTGGGCGCGTACCCGGGCGGGGTGCAGCGGGCCGGGAAGTACTGGCCGCCGGTGCGGCGCATCGACGGCGCGTACGGCGACCGGAACCTGGTGTGTTCCTGCCCGGCGCCGGAGGCGTTCGAGAGCTGACGTCGCGTGACGCCGGGGCGGGCGTGGTGCCGCCCCGGCGGGTGTGCCGACCTGGGCGGGGGGTGTCCCGACCGGGGGACTAGCCTGGATCGGCGCGTCTGAGATGCGTGACGCAGGGTGACGGAGTCAGGCGACGAGGGCGTGTCGGGCCGGGCCGCGGTGGGGGGCGATGCTGCTGCCGTCGGGGAGGAGTTCGCCGGTGTCCTCGAAGACGATGACACCGTTGCAGAGCAGGCTCCAGCCCTGCTCAGGGAAGCAGGCGAGGACCCGGGCGGCGTCCCGGTCGGTCGCTTCGGCGGAGGGGCAGGTGGGTTGGTGCTGGCACATCGGGATCTCCGGACTGTGGGGGCACTGTGTCATGGTTCACATGACCAGTGACGCACAGTACCAAGCGAAAGCGGCCCGCATCGAGCAGGTATGCGCGTCGTTTCACCGAAATCCACTGAACGGATGAGGGCTCATGGGCCGGACGGCGTGGAAACGCTCCCACGGGTAGGGGTCGACGTGCCGGGCGCGCCGGCCGCCTGCCGCCGTACGCTCGTCGAGCGGGCCCGCTGGCAGTGGCGGCCCGCCGACGGCGGGGACCCGGCGGCGCAGGCCGAGCAGTTCCTCGCCGCGCACGGCCTGCCGCTGCACGACCTGGCCCGCCCCGCCCCCCGCCACGACCCGGCCGGAGTGTGCGGGGCCGCCCTCTACGTCTCCGCCGCCGCCGGCGCCGCCCTGACCGGCGGGCCGAGCGGCGCGCCCAACCCCGTGGCCACGCTGCCGGAGCTCGCCGTGGTCGTCTACGGCCACGGCCCGACCGCGCCGCCCCCTGCCACGCCACCCGCGGCGCGGTGGTGGCGCGGCACCTTCGTGGAGAGCTGGTCGCCACGCCAGCACGCCGAGGCCGTGCGCGCCGTGCGCGCGGCCATCGGCCGCGGCGACGTCTACCAGGTCAACCTCGTCGGGCACGCCGCCGCCCGCTACACCGGCGACCCCCTGCCGGCCCTGAGCCGGCTGGCCGCGCTGCCCGGCGCCAGCTACGGCGGCACCCTCACCGGGGCGGGCTGGGCGATCGGCTGCGCCAGCCCCGAGACCCTCGTGGAGCTGACCGACGGCCGGCTGATCACCAGGCCCATCAAGGGCACCCGGCCCGCCACCACCGCCGGACGCGCCGAACTGCTCGCCTCGGCCAAGGAACGCGCCGAGCACGTGATGATCGTCGACCTGGAACGCAACGACCTGGCCCGCGTCGCGCGCACCGGCAGCGTGCGCGTCGACGAACTGTTCGCCGTACGCCGCTGGTGCGACCTGTGGCAGGCGGAGTCGACGGTGTCGGCGGCGGTCGCCGACGGGCTCGGCCTGGCGGACCTGCTGCGTGCGGTCTGCCCCGGCGGCTCGGTCACCGGCGCCCCGAAGCTCGCCGCCCTGGAGCACGTCGCCGCGCTGGAGCCGGTCGGTCGCGGCGCCAGCATGGGCGCCCTCGGCTGGGTCGCCCCGGGACGCCTCGACCTGGGCCTGACCATCCGCACCGCCGCCGTGGACGCCGAGCGGGTGCACGTCTGGGCGGGCGGGGGCATCACGTGGGGCAGCGACCCCGACGCCGAGGTCGCCGAGGCTGCCGCGAAGGCCGCCCCGGTGCGCGCGGCGCTCGGCGGCCGCTGAACGGTACCGCCAACGCTCGCGCGAGCCTGTCAGCGGCGGTCGGCGAAGTCGTCCAGCGCCGCCACGACCCGCTCCGCCATGCCGTTGGCGGAGCCGTGTCCGGCGGCCTCCAGCAGCTCCAGCCGGGCGTCGGGCCAGGCCTGCGCCAGCTGCCACGCCACCTCCGGTGGGCTGCTGATGTCGAGCCTGCCGTGCAGGAGCACGCCGGGGATGCCGGCCAGCCGCCCCGCCTCGCGCAGCAGTTGCCCCTCCGGCAGGAAACACCCGTTGCGCCAGTAGTGGGTGACCAGCCGCGCCTGCAACATCCGGAACACCGGGTCGTCGTAGCGGGGGTCGGGCCGGTGCCCGGGGGCGGTGGCGACGTGGGTGTCCTCCCAGTCGCACCACTGCCGCGCGGCCCGCTCGCGTACCGCCGGGTCCGGGTCGGCCAGCAGCCGGGCGTACGCGTCGGCCAGGTCGCCGTCGCGGTCGGCCGGCGGCACACCGTCACGGAAGCGCGCCCACTCGGCGGGGAAGATCCGCCCCATCTCCCGGGTGAGCCACCCGATCTCCCGGCGGGTGCCGGCGGTGACGCTGAACAGCACCATCTCGCTGACCCGCCGCGGGTGCCGCTGCGCGTACGCCAGGGCGAGGGAGGCGCCCCACGACGCGCCGAGCACCAGCCACCGCCGCACGCCGAGGTGCTCGCGCAGCAGCTCGATGTCGGCGATCAGATGGTCGGTGGTGTTGGTGGACAGGTCCACGGCCGGGTCGGCGGCGTGCGGGGTGCTGCGGCCGCAGCCGCGCTGGTCGAACAGGGTCACCCGGTAGCGGGCCGGGTCGAAGAAGGTCCGCCAGCCGGGCGTGCAGCCGGAGCCGGGCCCGCCGTGCAGCACCACGGCCGGCTTGCCGTCCGGATTGCCGCAGGTCTCCCAGTAGACGCGCTGCCCGTCGCCGACGTCGAGCATTCCCTGCGCGTACGGCTCCACCGCCTGGTAGCGCTGCGCCATCGTCGTGTCCTCCTCATCCCCGATACAACAGCGCTGTTACATTAGCGGCGTGGTGGACGTACCGGAACGTGAGGCCCTGGGCACCCTGCTGCGGCACGTACTCGAGGTGCTCGACGGCGACGTGGCCACCGTCTACGCCGAACGGGGCCTGGCCGACTACCGGCCCCGGTTCTCGGTGCCGCTGCGGGTGCTGCGCGCCGACGGGCCACTGCCCATCCGCGACCTGGCCCGCCGGGTCGGGGTCACCCACTCGGCGGCCAGCCAGACCGTCGCGCAGATGGCCCGCGCCGGCCTGGTCGAGCTGACCGCGGGGGCGGACGCCCGGCAACGCATCGTGCACCTGGCCGAGCGGGCCCACGAGCTGCTGCCGCTGATCGAGGCGGAGTGGGCGGCCACGACCGCCGCGATTCGTGACCTCGACGCGGAACTGTCGGTCCCCCTGGCCGACCTGCTCCAGGAGGTCCTCGCCGCGGTGCGCCGACGGCCACTGCGGCAACGCATCGCCGACGCGGGCCTGCCACCGCCGACCTGACCGCCACACCCCGCAGCCGCCGCACCCACCGACCGGCCCCCGGTCCGCGCGGACCGTACGGCATACGGTACGGCGCACGCTACAGTGCCGGCATGACGACCGAGTACAGCGGCACCGGCGACCCCGCGCGCAGCCTCGCCCTGCTCTGGCGCACCCGCGAACGCACCAGCCGCAAGGGCCGACCCGACCTGTCCGTGGACCGGATCGTGCGCGCCGCCGTCGAGGTGGCCGACACCGAGGGCCTCGCCGCCCTGTCCATGCGCCGCGTCGCCGAACGCCTCGGCGTGGGCACCATGTCCCTCTACACCCACGTGCCCGGCAAGGGCGAACTGCTCGACGTCATGCTCGACACCGTCTACGGCGAGACCACCCGCCCCGACGACGTGCCCGGCGGCTGGCGCGGCCGGCTCACCCACATCGCCCGCGACACCTGGGCGCTCTACCTGCGCCACCCCTGGCTGCTCCAGGTCGCCACCACCCGCCCCCCGCTGGGCCCCAACGTCATCGCCCGCTACGAGTACGAACTGCGCGCCGTCGACGGCATCGGCCTGACCGACCTCGAGATGGACGCCGTCGTCACCCTCGTCTCCGGCTACGTCCACGGTGCCGTACGCAGCGCCGTGGAGACCGCCCAGGCCGCCGCGCGCACCGGCATGACCGAGCAGCAGTGGTGGCACGCCCACGCCCCCTACCTGGAGAAGGCCCTCGACCCGCGCCGCTACCCCCTCGCCGCGCGCGTCGGCACCGCCGCCGGCCAGGAACACCAGGCCGCCGCCGACCCCCACGGGGCGTTCGAGTTCGGCCTGGCCCGCATCCTCGACGGCATCGAGGTGCTCGTCGCCGCCCGCCCGCACGCCGCCGGGTCCACGGGCGACCGATAACCTTGCCGGCATGACGATGCGCCCCATCAGGATCATCGGTGACCCCGTGCTGCGTACCCCCAGCGAGCCGGTCACCAGCTTCGACGCCGAACTGCGCGCCCTGGTCACCGACCTGATGGACACCCTGCTCGGCGCGCCCGGACGCGCCGGCGTCGCCGCCCCCCAGATCGGCGTCAACGTGCAGGTGTTCGTCTACGACGCCGACGGTCACCGCGGGCACCTGGTCAACCCGACGCTGGAGCTGTCGGAGGAACTCCAGGACGACGACGAGGGCTGCCTGTCGATCCCCGGGCTCTACTTCCCGACCACGCGCGCCCTGCACGCCACCGCCCACGGCTTCGACCAGCACGGCGAGCCGCTGAGCATCTCGGGCAGCGGCTTCCTCGCCCGGGCCCTGCAACACGAGACCGACCACCTCGCCGGGCGCCTCTACGTCGACACCCTGCGCGGCGACACCCGCCGCAAGGCGCTGCGGGAGATCCGCGCCGGCCGCTTCGACTCGCCCCGCCGCCGCGCCTGACCCGCCCGCACCCCGCTCGCCCACGCCCCCCCCCCGGCGCCGACCGACCCGGCGGCGGGGGTCGTGCCCCGGCTCACCCGGCGGCGTGGGCGCGCAGCGCGTACTCGCCGTAGTCGGCCACCCGGGTGAAGCCCAGCCGTCCGTAGAGCCGCACCGCCGCCGCGTTGTCCGCCTTCACGTTGAGCGTCACGTGCGTGACGTGCTCGCGCAGCCGCCGGCACAGCGTGGCCACCACCGCGGCGGCCAGGCCCCGCCCGCGCCACCCGGGATGGGTGGTCACGTTGCCCAGCGCCGCCACCCGGTACGCGGGGGAGAACACGTGCACCCCGGCGACCGCCACCAGCTCACCGCCGAGGCGCAGACCCACGTACTGGCCGGTGTCGAGCATCCGCGGGTCGAACCAGTTGCCCGGGTACGCCACGTCGTACAGCCGGCGCAGGGTCGGCAGGTCACCGGCGTCCAGGACCGTGCCGGCCGGGTCCACGGCCGCCAGCCGCGCCGGATCGGTCAGTGCCATCCGGTGGTGCGGGCCGGCGGCGTCCATCCGGAACGCCGGGGCCAGGGCCGACTCCACGCCGGGGGAGAGGTGCGCCCACAGGCGGGCCGGCAGCACCGGCGCCAGCTGGCGCAGCAGCGCCGCCAGCCGGTCGGCCCGGGACGGGGCCGCGAACGCCAGCAACGTGGGCGTCTCGGCGCCGTGGTAGAGCAGCGCCACCTCCTCGCCCTGACGAAACCAGCAGGTGTACGGCCAGAAGAAGTCGTCCAGGTCACCCAACTGGTACGCGTGCAGCACCGGGTCCCGCCCGAGCAGAGCGGCGAGGACGGCCCGGTCGTGTTCGGCGCGCACCGGCATCCGCCGATGATCACACACCAGTGTGCGTGCTCCTCAGCAGCCCGACGCGGGGGCCGCGTCCTCGGCGGGGAGGTTGTCGTGCGCCCACCGGCCCAACGCGTGCAGCACCGGCAGCAGTGCCGCGCCCGGCTCGGTGAGCTCGTAGCTCACCCCCACCGGGGGCCCCTGCCGGACCGTCCGGTTGACCAGCCCGAGGCGGGCGAGCTCGCCCAGCCGGTCGGAGAGCACCGACTCGCTGATCCCGGGCAGGGCGCGGGTCAACTCCGCGAACCCGGCCGGCCCGTCGGCGAGGGTGCTCAGGAGCATGCCGTTCCACCGCTTGCCGAGCAACGCGAAGGCCCGGGCGACGCCCCCGTCACACGTGCGGGGCGTGGCGCCCACCTGCGGCCTGACCGTCATGACCCCAGGATACGGGGGAGATCGCCGAAACCTTTGAGCTACTAAAAAGCTAGCTGCTACCGTTATCGAAGTCATGTGAGCCGATCACCCTGGAGACACCCGATGACCGACACCCACACGCCCCTGATCAACCTCGACCCCCACGCCCAGGCGCTGCTGTTCACCGACGCCCGCACCGCCAACACCTTCACCGACGAACCCGTCACCGACGAACACCTGCACGCCATCTACGAACTCGCCAAGTACCCGCCCACCGCCGCCAACACCCAACCCCTGCGCATCCTCTACGTCCGCCCCGGCGAGGGACGCACCCGCCTCGTCACCCACATGAACGAAGGCAACCGCGCCAAGACCGCCACCGCACCCATGGTCGCCGTCCTCGCCGCCGACACCGACTTCCACGAACACATCCCGCACGTGTTCCCCGTCCGGCCCCAGATGCGCGACGACCTCGCCCCCAACCCCGACGCCCGCGAGCGCATGGCCCGCTTCAACGCCACCCTCCAGATCGGCTACTACCTGCTCGCCGTACGCGCCGCCGGCCTCGCCGCCGGCCCCATGGCCGGCTTCGACGCCGCCGCCATCGACCGCGAGTTCTTCGCCGACAGCACCTGGAAGACCCTGCTCGTGGTCAACATCGGCCGCCCCGGCGAGAACGCCTGGTTCCCGCGCCTGCCCCGCCTCGACTACACCGACGTCGTCCGGCACGCCTGAACGACCCGCACACCCAGTGGGTGGCGCGCCCCCGTCAGGCCGCCACCCACTGGTCGAACCCCAACTTGCCGACCAACGCGACCACCACCACCAACAACACGACCCGCACGAAACCCGAACCACGCCGCAACGCCATCCGCGCCCCCAACGCCGCCCCGGCGATGTTGCACACCGCCATCGCCGCCCCCAACAGCCACCACACGTGCCCCGTCGCCGCGAACACCGCCAACGCCCCCAGGTTCGTACCCACGTTCACGACCTTCGCCATCGCCGAGCCGTGCACGAAATCCGCCCCCACCAACGCCGTGAACGCCACCACCAGAAACGTCCCCGTACCCGGCCCCACCAACCCGTCATACAGGGCGATAACCACCCCCGCCACCACCACCGCCACACCCACCCGCACCCGCGTACGCCGGTGCGGCTGCGCCACCACCCCCAACCGCGGCCGCAACAACACGAACGCCGCCACCGCCAGCAACACCACCAACACCACCGGCCGGTACGCCGACGCCGGCACCGCCCCCGCCAACGCCGCGCCCACCCCCGCGCAACACATCGCCAACCCCGCCGCCGGCCCCGCCACCGCCCAATCGATCTTCGTACGCCGCGCGTACGTCACCGCCGCCGTCGCCGTACCCGCGATCGCCGTCAACTTGTTCGTGCCCAACGCCGACGCCACCGGCATCCCCGGCGCCGCCACCAACAACGCCGGCAACAACAGCAACCCACCACCACCCACCACCGCGTCGATCCAACCGGCGATCGCGGCCGCGGCGAGCAGAGTGCTCAGAGACAGGGGATCCACATCCACGGGCCGCCATTCTTCCCACCCGCACCCGCCCGACGACGCCCCCTGTGGCCAGCCTCACCAGCACCGACCCCGCACGTCCTCGGTGATGCCGATGTCGTGGTCGAGCCGCGCGCCGCCGGCACGACCGCAGACGGTGTGGCCCGCGCCGAAACGACGTGCCGACACGGCCGCAGCCGGCCTCGCGCCCACAGCGAAATGCGCGGCCGGCCCGCCGGTGTCAGCCGGAGGTCCTGCCGGTCTGCCGCGCGTCAGCGCGCCGGGCCACCCGGCCGGGCCCCCTCGGCGAGCGGCGTCGCCGGGGCGGAGACGGCCGGCCGACCCGACCGGGACCCCCGCGCCACCCACATCGCGATGCCAGTCGCACCGGTGCCGACCACCGCGAGCACGACCACCGGCACACCGAACAGAAACGCCGGCCGCCAACCCAACCTCTGCGCCAGCACACCGCTCACGACCGGTGCGAGCAGCAGAGCGGTGCCGAGCGCGAGGCCGAGCACCAGCCGCGCCCCGGACCGCCGGCGGCCCAGCTGACCGGACAGGGCGACGGCGACCCCGATCGCGGTTCCGGCACCCAGTCCCACGACCACCAGCCCGGCCCCCATCAGCACCGCCCCCGGCGCGAACGCGCACACCACGCTCCCCAGCAGCAGGAACACCAGCGCCGGCACCCCGGTCGCCGTGGGCCACCGCCGACCGAGCAGGTACCCGGGCACGAGCAGAACCGCCACCACCACGTACGGCACCACCACGGTCACCGTCATCGCCGCGGTGGACAGTCCAAGGTCATTCCTGATCGCGGCACCCAACGGCCCGATCGGCGCGGCGAGCATCCCGGCAGCGACCATCGCGCCGAACGCAGGGCCGACAAACGACCAGAGCGGGCGAACCACCGGCGAACCGGCCGGCGCGGGCTGTCCGGATGCATCCATGCCGGCGAGTGTAGGCACGGCGCGCGGAATCCGACGCTCCGCCCCGGCACAGCAGCACAACACCCGGCAACCCACCCACCGGCACGTAGGGTGCAAACGTGCGCCTGGCCACCTTCAACCTGCTGCACGGTCGATCCCTCACCGACGGGCTCGTCGACCCCGCCCGGCTCACCGCCGCCGTCACCGCCCTCGACGCCGACATCCTCGCCCTCCAGGAAGTCGACCGCGACCAGAGCCGCAGCGGCAACCTCGACCTCACCGCCATCGCCGCCCAGGCCCTCGGCGCCGCCGAGCACCGCTTCGCCGCCGCCGTCGTCGGCACCCCCGGCGAACAGTTCCGCCCCCTGACCCACGACGACGACGGACACGGCGAACCCTGCTACGGCGTCGGCCTCGTCACCCGCCACCGCGTCCACACCTGGCAGGTCACCCGACTGCGCCCCGCCCCCGTACGCTCACCCGTCTACGTCCCCGGCCCCCGCGGCGGCCTCATCCTCCTGCACGACGAACCCCGCGTCGTCCTCGCCGCCGTCCTCGACACCCCACACGGCCGACTCACCGTCGCCGCCACCCACCTGTCCTTCGTCCCCGGCTGGAACGCCCACCAACTCCGCCAGACCGTCCGCGCCCTCCGCACCCTACCCGCCCCACGCATCCTCCTCGGCGACCTCAACCTGCCCGCCGGCCCCGCCCGACTCCTCACCGGCTGGCGCCCCCTCGGCCGCCGCCCCACCTACCCCGCAGGACAACCCCGCGTCCAACTCGACCACATCCTCGCCGACCGCCACGGCATCGACCAGCTGCCACCCGTCACCGCCGTGCACACCCCCCTGTCCACCATCTCCGACCACCGCCCCCTCCTGGTCGACCTCGGCTGACCCACCCCAGTGGCAGGGGACAGGACACCCCTCACCAGCCGTCGCGTCACCGTCACCCCACCCAGCGTTGACACCGCCCGCCCGCATCGGCAAAGGTCTCTGGCGTGACGGCATCCACCCCAGGCCCGACGAGCCACCACCACGCCACCGAACACCACCGGTACGTCATCATCGGAGCCGGACCAGCCGGCCTCCAACTCAGCTACTACCTCCAACAGGCCGGCTGCGACTACGTCACCCTCGAACGCGCCCCCGCGCCAGCCCAGTTCTTCCGCCACTTCCCCCGACACCGCCGGCTCATCTCCCTCAACAAGGTCCACACCACCAGCACCGACCCCGAGATCCGGCTGCGCTGGGACTGGAACTCCCTGCTGCACGAACCCGCCGACCTGCCCTTCGCCAAATACAGCAGCGAATACTTCCCCCACGCCGACGACATGGTGCGCTACCTCACCGACTTCCAGCGCTACCACCAACTCGCCGTACGCTTCGACACCCCCGCCCAGCGCATCGAACGCCTCGACGACGGCTTCCTCATCCACACCCCCGAACACGTCCTGCACTGCCACTGCCTCATCGTCGCCACCGGCTGGGGCCGCCCCAACATCCCCGACATCCGCGGCATCGAACACGCCACCGGCTACGAGGACATGCACACCGACCCCGCCACCTACGCCGGGCAACGCATCCTCATCCTCGGCAAGGGCAACTCCGCCTTCGAAACCGCCTCAGCGCTGCTCGACCACGCCGCCATGATCCACCTCGCCAGCCCCCGCCCACTACGCCTCGCGTGGAACACCAAACACCCCGGCGACGTCCGCGGCCACCACGGCGCCGTCCTCGACAGCTACCAGTTCAAGACCCTGCACTCCGTACTCGACTGCGTCATCGACGACATCCGCCCCCTCGACAACCGCTACCAGGTACACCTCACCTACACCCACGCCGACGGCGAAACCGCCGTCATGGAATACGAAACCGTCCTCCGCTGCACCGGCTTCACCATGGACACCACACCGTTCGACCCCACCTGCCGACCCGACATGGTCCCCAGCGGCCGCATGCCCGCCACCACCAGCGACTGGCAGTCCACCAACATCGACGGCCTCTACTTCGCCGGCACCCTCGCCCAGGACCGCGACTTCAAGAAGGCCTCCTCCGCCTTCATCGACGGCTTCCGCTACAACCTGCGGACCCTCACCGCCCTGCTACGCGAACGCTACGACGGCGTACCCCTGCCACACACCCTCGTCGCCCCCGACGCCGACACCCTCACCACCCTCGTCCTCGACCGCGTCAACTGGAGCTCCGCACTGTGGACCCAGTTCGAATTCCTCTGCGACGCCCTCGTCGTCGACCCACACGGGCAGCTACGCCACTACATCGACCTGCCCGAGGACCACATCCGCGCCCGCTTCCGCGACCACCCGCACTACTACACCGTCGGCCTGCGCTGGGGCCGCGACGACCACGGCGACGTCTTCGCCATCGAACGCCACCCCCAACCCGACCGCGCCGCCGAAAGCGCCTTCATCCACCCCGTCATCCGCCGCTACCACGGCGACACCCTCGTCGAGGAACTGCACCTGCTCGAAGACCTGCTCGCCGAATGGCGCCGCCCCGAACGCCACGTGACACCCCTGCGCGACTTCTTCACCCGGGAACTGCACCGCGACCGCTGACCCGACCAGCGACAGCCCCCACCCACCTACGCCGGCTGCCGCTCATCCACCACCGTCTGCGCCACCAGAAAATCCACCACATCCGTCAACCGACCCCGCCGACCCGCCGCCGCCCGCTGCCGCACCGCACCGCTACCCGCCACCAGCAACCGCTGCGACCAACCCCGCACCAACTCCTCGTCCCCACACGCCCGCAACACCGGCCCCAACCACTGCACCAACTCACCCAGCACCTCCCGCGCCGGACGCAACCGCCCCGAACCCGCCTCCAGCAACGACCCCTCCACACCATCCCGCGCCGCCCGCCAGTACGCCGCCCGCAACCACTCCCCGGCAACCTCCGGACCATGATCACCCCGATCCACCGCCTCCAACGCCCGCACCACCAACGCCCGCACCACCGCCGCCACCAACGCCGACTCCTGCGCCGACACCGGCACATCCGCCACCCGCACCTCCAACGTCGGATGCGTCACCGACGGCCGGATGTCCCAGAACAACGTCCCCGCATCCACGATCGCCCCCGCCGCCGACAACATCTCCACCACCCGCTCGTAGTGCCCCACCGACGTGAACCGAGGCGGCGGCCCCGCCACCGGCCACCTCGGCCAGATCATCGACCGCCAACTCGCATAACCCGAATCCCGCCCCTCCCAGAACGGCGAATTCGCCGTCAACGCGATCAACAACGGCAGATGCGCCCGCAGATGATTGCTCACCAGCAACGCCCGCTCCCGATCCGGCAACTCCACATGCACGTGCACCGCACAGATCGCCAACTCGTCGTGCAATCCCCGAAACGTCGCCGTACCCCGATCCGGCCGCGGCCCCCGCCGCACCGGCGGCGACACCGCCCCCGCCAACACCGGCGTACCGGTCGCCACGATCCGCAACCCCTCCGCCGCCGCACACTCCGCCACCACCCGACGAGCCTCGACCAACTGCGCCAACAACCCCCGCACCGACGACGTCGGATCCGTCCTGGTCTCCACATGCAACGTCGTGATCTCACCCGACACCCGCGAACCCAACCGCTGCACCGCCCGACCCACCACCGCGTCCGCCCCCGCCACCACACCCCGACTCACCGGATCAACCAGCAGAAACTCCTCCTCCACCCCCAACCGGGGAACCGACACCACACCATCCCCACCACCCTGCACCGGCACCACGACCTCCACTCACGACACCCGCACCACGCCTCGACACGAACAGGCCGACAGGGTAGCCCGGACCAGTGACCAACGGGACACCCACAGTCAACCCGTCACACGCAACCGCGGACACCACACCCACCCACACCTGTGGCAAGCTGACCCCAGACGCGACTGGCGGCCAGAGGATGGACACCAAACCATCGGGGAGCTCCACGCGCGGAGGTCGACCGCCTGGGCCCCGCCGGCAGAGGAGCACCATGCCCACCGCCCGACTCCTGCCCGGCACCCCCGTCGCCGAACGCATCCTCACCGACGTCGCCGCCGGCGTCAGCGCACTACGCGCCGCCGGCACCACCCCCGGCCTCGCCACCATCCTCGTCGGCGACGACGACGCCAGCGCCGGCTACATCCGCATCAAACAACGCCAGGCCACCGAACTCGGCTTCACCTCACCCCACGTACACCTGCCCGCCACCGCCACCCAGGCCGACCTGCACCACGCCATCGCCGACTTCAACACCGCACCCGACGTCCACGGCCTGCTCATCCAACACCCCATCCCCGCGCACCTCGACTACGACCGGGCCCTGCAAACCATGGACCCCGACCTCGACGTCGACGGCATGCACCCGCTCAACATGGGACGCCTCGCCCTCGGCCTGCCCGGACCCCTGCCGTGCACACCCGCCGGCATCGAAGCCCTGCTCGCCCACCACGACATCCCCGTAGCCGGCCGCGACGTCGTCATCCTCGGCCGCGGCGCCACCCTCGGCCGCCCCCTCGCCCTGCTGCTCACCCAGAAACGACCCACCGCCAACGCCGCCGTCACCGTCGTACACACCGGCGTCCCCGACTGGGCCACCCACACCCGACGCGCCGACATCCTCATCGCCGCCGCCGGCGTCCCCGGCATCATCCGACCCGAACACATCCGCCCCGGCGCCGTCGTCATCGGCGGCGGAGTCCGCTACGAAGGCCGCCGCCTCCTACCCGACGTCGACGAATCCTGCGCCGACGTCGCCGGCGCCATCACCCCCCGCGTCGGCGGAGTCGGCCCCACCACCGTCGCCATGCTCTTCCGCAACGCACTCGACGCCGCCCGCCGCGCCACCGGCCACCCCTGACCATCCCGGCCCGACGCCGGGTCACCCCGCCGGCCCTCGCCTGCTCCGCCGCCCGCACCCCGGCGGCGGAGCAGGCCGACACACGCCGACCGCGCCCGCAGAACGTCCCGTGCCGCGCCCCTCGACGCCGCCGCAACCGCCGACCTGCGGCCTCACGACCGCGCGACACGCTCCGCCGGCACCAACCCCGCCAACGCCCGATTGGTACGGTTGGACCGCACCGCCTCGCGCTGCTGCCCCGCAGTCACCTCGATGTACGTCTGCGACGACGCCAACGACGCGTGCCCCAACAGCCGCATGATCTCCGCCGCACTCGCCCCGTCCTCCGCCAACCGCGTCGCGAAGGTGTGCCGCAGCGCATGCAACCGCGCTCCGCGCGGCACCCGGTCGCCGATGCCCGCCCGCCGATAGCAGGACTCCACCAGGTACTGCAACCCGCCCCGGCGCAGCGGCTCGCCCCGACGGTCCACCAGCAGCGGCGCGTCCGGCCGCACCGTACGCGACCCGAACCGGCGCACCCGGCTGTCCAGATAGCCCACCAGCACCCGGTCAAGCTCCGGCTCGATCGGCACCACCCGGGGCCGGCCGCCCTTGCCCGCGACGTCGACCCGCCGCTCACCCGGGCGACCCGCCAGCGATCCCACCCGTAGCGCCAGCAGCTCCGACAGCCGCAGCCCCGCGCAGAGCGCCAACGCCAGCACCGCCAGGTCGCGCTCCGGCCACGGATCGCGTTGCCGGCCGTCGTCGCGGGCCACGGAGGCGAGCAGCCGCTCGGGGGTGTCGGCGCCCCGCAGCGGCTTGGGCTGGGGGAGCGGCGCCCGGGGCCGGCCGACCGCCGGCATCGGGTTGCCGGCGACCACCCCGTCGGCGACCAGGAAGGAGAAGAAGTTGTTCCAGGTGGACCAGGCGCGGTGCACCGACGCCGCCGCCCGGGGCGCGGCGAACCGGGCGAACGCGGCACGCATGACACGGGCAGTGAGGGCGGCGACGGGCAGCGCGTCGAGGGGGAGGGGAGGGGTGCTCACCTCGCCCGCCAGCGCGGCGACGGCGTGCAGGTCCCGTCGGTACGCCTGCAACGTGTGGGGGGAGGGCTTGCGGGTGGCGCGGGCGGTCAGGAACTCTTCGATCCAGCGCTGTACCGATTCGTCCTGTTTGTCATGCATAAGGGATATTATGCATGAATTTCGGGTTCGCCGGCAACGGCGGGAGAGGGGGAGGGCGTGCGGCGCTTCGTACTGACCGGTGCACCGGGGGCCGGGAAGACGACGATCGTCGACGAACTGCGCCGGCGCGGGTGGGCCGTCGTCGCCGAAGCGGCCACCGACATCATCACCGCACAGCAGGCGCGGGGCGTCGCCGCGCCGTGGCAGGAAGCGGGCTTCGTCGACGCGGTGGCGCGGCTCCAGCGGGAGCGCCGCGAGGCGCCCGGGGCGTACGCCTCGGTGCAGGTCCACGACCGGTCGCCCCTGTGCACGTTGGCCCTCGCGCGGTATCAGGGCCGCCTGGCGGGGCGCGTGCTCGTCGAGGAGGTGGAGCGGGTGCTGCGGGACGGCACCTACCAGCGCGAGGTGTTCCTGGTCCAGCCGCTGGGCTTCGTCACGGCCACCGCGGCCCGCCGGATCGGCTACGCCGAGTCGCTGGCGTTCGCCCGCGTGCACGAGGAGGTCTACCGCGCGCACGGTCACCGTCTGGTCGTGGTGCCGCCCGCGCCGGTGCGTACGCGGGTGGCACTGGTGGAGGCGCACCTGCGCCGCTTCGTCGGCCTGCCGTCCGACCCGGCCGAGGGAGTGCCCGATCCGATCTACTTGACATAATGTGCATTATCGAACTGCTTGTAATGCCCGCTCACAGGGCTGGGCGCTGGCGACGGTCGACCCGCAAGGCGGCTGGGCTGACCGATGACGAGATCGTCAGGGCCTGAGGGCTCGGCTGGATACTCGGCCCTGACGACGAAGGTCGTGGCGGCGCCGGGGTCGGCCGCTTCCGCGTCGCTACATGTGGTCCAGGCGCCTGAACACCCGATCATGCACCTCCCAGGTGGCCGCCGATGATTCGTTCCGCTCGTCGTGGGTTCGGCCTTTCATGATTCCCTCCCCGAAGCTGGTGGCCATGCCGTCGTGCAGATGAGGGTCAGAGACGTAGATGCCCTTGGTGTTGTTGTCCCATTCGATCGTGAGCGTGAGCTGCTCCCCGACGACGGTGCCCGTGACGTGGTCACATCGGACGTTCCCGGAGTGCTCTGCGGTCCCCCAGACTTGCAGGTCGCGGCTGTCGGGGGCACCACGAGCACTCCCCTGGACTGCACCGCTGGAACGTCAGGACCAGTCGGGGCCATGGCGGGACCGGCGGATGCCGACCAATCCCGCCATGGCCCGACTTGGTCGCGTCGGGTCAGGCGCCCACGTAGGTGGCGAGGTGCTCGCCGGTGAGGGTGGACCGCTTGGCGACGAGGTCGGCGGGGGTGCCCTCGAAGACGATCCGGCCGCCGTCGTGGCCCGCGCCGGGGCCGAGGTCGATGATCCAGTCGGCGTGCGCCATGACCGCCTGGTGGTGCTCGATGACGATGACCGACTTGCCGGCGTCGACGAGGCGGTCGAGCAGGGCGAGCAGCTGCTCGACGTCGGCGAGGTGCAGGCCGGTGGTCGGCTCGTCGAGGACGTAGACGCCGCCCTTCTCGGCCATGTGGGTGGCCAACTTGAGGCGCTGCCGTTCGCCGCCGGAGAGCGTGGTGAGCGGCTGGCCGAGGCTGAGGTAGCCCAGGCCCACGTCGGCGAGGCGGGACAGGATCGTGTGGGCCGCCGGGATGCGTGCCTCGCCGGAGCCGAAGAACTCCTCCGCCTCGGCGACGGACATGGCGAGGACCTCGGCGATGTTGCGGCCGCCCAGCGTGTATTCGAGTACGGCTGCCTGGAACCGTTTGCCTCCGCACTCCTCGCAGGTGGTCTCGACGGTCGCCATGACGCCCAGGTCGGTGTAGATGACGCCGGCGCCGTTGCAGGTGGGGCAGGCGCCCTCGGAGTTGGCGCTGAACAGTGCGGGTTTGACGCCGTTGGCCTTCGCGAAGGCCTTGCGGATCGGGTCGAGCAGGCCGGTGTACGTCGCGGGGTTGCTGCGTCGTGAGCCGCGGATGGCGCCCTGGTCGATCACGACCACGCCGTCGCGGCCGGCGACGGAGCCGTGGATCAGTGAACTCTTGCCGGAGCCGGCGACGCCGGTGATGACGCAGAGCACGCCGAGTGGGATGTCGACGTCGACGTCGCGCAGGTTGTGTTTGCTGGCGCCGCGGACCTGCAGGGCGTCGGTGGGTGTGCGTACGGTCTTCTTGAGGGTGGCGCGGTCGTCGAGGTGTCGGCCGGTGACGGTGCCGCTCCCCCGCAGTTGCTCGACGGTGCCTTCGAAGCAGACGGTGCCGCCCTGGGTGCCGGCTGCGGGGCCGAGGTCGACGACGTGGTCGGCGATGGTGATCGTCTCGGGTTTGTGTTCGACGACGAGGACGGTGTTGCCCTTGTCACGCAGTTGCAGGAGCAGGTTGTTCATTCGTGCGATGTCGTGTGGGTGCAGGCCGATGGTGGGCTCGTCGAAGACGTAGGTGACGTCGGTGAGGGACGAGCCGAGGTGGCGGATCATCTTGGTGCGTTGTGCCTCTCCCCCGGAGAGGGTGCCTGACGGGCGGTCGAGTGAGAGGTAGCCGAGGCCGATCTCCTCGAAGCTGTCGAAAAGGTGTCGCAGCCCCTTGAGCAGGGGCGCGACGGACGGTTCGTCGAGGTCGCGTACCCAGGCGGCCAGGTCGCTGATCTGCATGGCGCAGAGGTCGGCGATGCTCTTGCCCTTGATCTTCGACGAGCGTGCTTCGGGGCTGAGGCGGGTGCCGTCGCAGTCGGGGCAGGTCTGGAAGGTGACGGCGCGCTCGACGAAGGCCCGGATGTGGGGCTGTAGGGCGTCGATGTCCTTGGCGAGGAAGGACTTCTGGATCTGCGGGATGAGGCCGGCGTACGTCAGGTTGATGCCGTCGATCTTGATTTTGGTGGGTTCCCGGTGGAGCAGGTCGTGCAGTTCCTTCTTGGTGAACTTGTTGATGGGCTTGTCGGGGTCGAAGTAGCCGCAGCCGCGGAAGATGCGGCCGTACCAGCCGTCCATGCTGTAGCCGGGGATGGTGAGTGCGCCCTCGTTGAGTGACTTGGTGGCGTCGTAGAGGGCGGTCAGGTCGATGTCGTTGACGGTGCCCATGCCCTCGCAGCGGGGGCACATGCCGCCGAGGCGGTGGAAGGTGGCCTTCTCGGCCTTGGTCTTGTCGCCGCGTTCGACGGTGATCGCGCCGGTGGCTGTCACGGTGGGGATGTTAAAGGAGTACGCGTTGGGTGAGCCGATGTGGGGGTGGCCGAGTCGGCTGAACAGGATGCGCAGCATGGCGTTGGCGTCGGTGGCGGTGCCGACGGTGGAGCGTGGGTTGGCGCCCATCCGTTCCTGGTCGACGATGATCGCCGTGGTCAGTCCTTCGAGCAGGTCGACTTCGGGTCGGGTGAGGGATGGCATGAAGCCCTGCAGGAAGGCGCTGTAGGTTTCGTTGATCATTCGTTGTGACTCGGCGGCGATGGTGCCGAACACCAGTGAGCTCTTGCCTGAGCCGGAGACGCCGGTGAAGACGGTGAGTCGGCGCTTGGGGATCTCGACGCTGACGTCCTTGAGGTTGTTCACGCGGGCGCCCTGTACGCGGATCAGGTCGTGGCTGTCGGCGACGTGTGGGGCGGATGCCTGGGTGTGTGTCCTCGTGGCCGTGCTCATGGGGTCTCCATCTGTTGCGCGGGGGCCGTCTTGGCGGTCTCCGTCGGGCGTCTTCCTGGCTGGTGTCTGTCGTGGGCGGCTCAGCGCAGTTCGTTGATGCGGATCAGGTTGCCCGTGGGGTCGCGGAAGGCGCAGTCGCGCACGCCGTACGGCTGCTCGGTCGGTTCCTGGACGACGTCGGCGCCGCTGGCCTGGAGCCGGTCGAAGAGGCCGTCGAGGTCGTCGGTGGCCAGGGTGATGGCGCCGTAGCTGCCCTTGGCGATGAGTTCGAGGATGGTCTGGCGCTCGGCGTCGGTGATGCCGGGGTCGGCGGCCGGCGGGTGCAGGACGATGGCGGTGCCGGGCTGGTTGGGCGGGCCGACGGTGAGCCAGCGCATGCCGTCGTATCCGACGTCGTTGCGGACCTCGAAGCCGAGGGTGTCGCGGTAGAAGGTCAGGGCGGCGTCGGCGTCGGTGTGCGGGAGGAAGGCGTTGTGGATGGTGAGGTTCATGCTGACGAGGCTAGTTGCGGCTGGGTGGGCCGTGCTTCTCGATTCCTGATCGGTCTGGTCACCTGTCTGGTGATGCACGAGGGCATCTCCCCGGTGGCGTGGGCGGTGCGGGCGCGGTAGGTGCTCGGTGGGACTCCGACGAGTTCGGTGAAGCGGGTGCTGAAGGTGCCCAGGGAGGAGCAGCCGACCGCGAAGCAGACTTCGGTGACGGTGAGGTCGCCGCGGCGCAGCAGGGCCATGGCGCGTTCGATGCGTCGGGTCATGAGATAGGCGTACGGTGATTCGCCGTAGGCGAGGCGGAACTGGCGGCTGAGGTGTCCGGCGGACATGTTCGCGCCCCGGGCGAGGGCCTCGACGTCGAGGGGTTTGGCGTACTCGCGGTCGATGCGGTCGCGTACGCGGCGCAGCCGCGCGAGGTCGCGCAGGTGCTGGGCTGCGGCGGAGGTGCTGGTCACGTGCAGGATCGTGCCATGCCGTGCCGGTGTTGCCCAGGAGGTTCGCGGTCTGTCGGCGCGGTTGGTGTGGCGGGTGCGGGCGGGCGTCTGTCGGGTGGTGCCCGGGGGTGTCGGTAGTTCTGTTGCGGCGATTGTCGGGCTGCGGCGGGCTCGGGTCGGGTGCCGCTCCCCCGGGCGGATGGGGGTCATGCCGGGTTGAGGGCGCGGTGCAGGCGTCGGGCCTCGGTGACGAGGCGGCTCGATCCGCCTCGGCGGGCGACGTCGGCCAGGCCGGGCACGTCGATGCGGATGCCGGTGGTGGTGGCCGTCTCGGCGGCCAGGCTCAGCAGGTCGGGCAGGCCGCGTGGGGGTTGGGGTGCGGCGAGGAGCGCCGGTAGCGCGGCGGCGGTCAGTTGCCACACGGTCAGCGGGGCGCCGGCGAGGGCGGCGTCGCGCAGCGGTTCGAGTGCTCTGGGCAGCTTGACCAGTTGGGCGGCGACCAGGTGGCCCAGGTGGTGGCCCGTCGCGGTGGCGTCGAGCTGCCCGGCTGCGGCGAGCGCGAGCAGGGCGTCGAGGGTGGCGACGCGGTCGGTGCCGTGGCGGGCGCCGAGGCCGTAGGCCAGGGCGAGGTCGAGGGCGGCCCCGCCGGGGCCGGTGCTGTCGGCGAGCAGGGGCAGGATGGTCGCGCCGTCGCGTTGGTCCATGTCGGCGGTGGCGGCCACGGTCGGCAGGGCGTACGCGGCGACGACGGCCCGGTGCCCGGGCAGGATCGACGGCCACAGGTTCATCCAGTTGGACTGTTCCGTGCTGATGGGTGCGGGGTCGGCGGTCAGCAGCCCGTACGGGTCGGCGTGTCCGTCGGGTGGGCGCAGCTCGACCATGACGCGCTTGGCGGGCAGTTGGTCGTGCTCCCAGTCGTAGCCGTTCTTGCGGGGCCGTCGGGTGACGGTGGTGACCCGCGTGAGTGGTTGCGGTAGTCCGCCGGTGCGTAGCCAGGTGGCGAGCCGCTCTCCTGCCGGGGTGCCGAGTGCGGCGGCCTTGTCGGCCACGGTGTCGTCGGTGTCGTGAGGCAGGCGCAGCAGTGCCTGGGTGAGGTCCCAGTGCCAGGGTGTGTGGTCGCCGAGCGCGGTGAGGCGTTCCAGCAGGGTGAGCGGGTCGAGGGTGCCGTTGGCGTGGGTGGGGGTGGCGGGGTGTCCTGGCTGCTGGTTGGTCAGAGGCCGCCGGCGACGCGGAGGACGGTGCCGGTGGTGTAGGTGGCGTCGGGGCCGAGGAGCCAGGCGATGGCGCCGGCGACCTCGTCGGGTTCGCCGGGGCGGCCCAGTGGGATGCGGCCGGCGGCCCGGTCGGGTCGGTCGGGTTGGCCGGAGAGGGCGTGGATGTCGGTGCGGATGATGCCGGGGGCGACGGCGTTGACGCGGATGCCGCGGGGGGCGAGTTCCTTGGCCAGGCCGGTGGTGAGGGTGTCGGTGGCGGCTTTCACGGCGGCGTAGTGGATGTATTCGCCGGGGCTGCCGAGGGTGGCGGCGACGGAGGAGACGTTGACGATGGCGCCGCCGTGGCTCATGCGGCGGGCGGCCTGCTGGGCGCAGAGGACGTAGCCGATGAGGTTGACGTCGACGACGTGGCGCAGGTCGGCCGGGTCGAGGTCGACGAAGGCGCCGATGGGGCTGGTGACGCCGGCGTTGTTGACCAGGCCGGTGATGGGGCCGAGGTCGGTGGCGGCGTCGAACAGGGCGGTGACCTGGTCGGGGTCGCGGGTGTCGGCGGGGACGGCGAGGCCGCGTACGCCGGTGGCGTGGATGTCGGCGAGCACGGCGGTGGCGGCGGTGCGGTCGCGTCGGTAGCTGAAGGCGACGTGGTGTCCGGCGTGGGCGAGGCGGCGGGCGGTGGCGGCGCCGATGCCGCGACTGCCGCCGGTGATGACGGTGACCGGGTTCATGGTGTCGGCCTTCCTGCTGCGTGACGGGCTGACGTTACCGGGGCGGGAATCGCATACGCTTCGCCCCACTGGTGGTCGACGGCGGAGGTGCAGGGTGGCGGGTGTGGGTGTCGGGGACGTGGTGCAGGATTTCGAGTTGCCCGACGAGACGGGTACGCCGCGGCGGCTGTCGGAGTTCCTGGCCACCGGGCCGGTGGTGTTGTTCTTCTACCCGGCGGCGATGACCCGGGGCTGTACGGCGGAGAGTTGCCACTTCCGGGATCTGGCGGCGGAGTTCGCGGCGGTGGGTGCGGTGCGGGTGGGCGTCAGCCGGGACCCGGTGGCGAAGCAGGCGGAGTTCTCCCGGCGGCACGGGTTCGACTATCCGCTGCTGTCGGACGTCGACGGTGCGGTGGCGGAGCAGTTCGGGGTGCGGCGGCGGCTGCCGTTGGGCGCGTTGAGCACGCGGCGGATGACGTTCGTGATCGGCACCGACCGGCGGATCATCGAGGTGGTCCACAGTGAGCTGAACATGAACGACCACGCGGACGCGGCGTTGCGGGCGCTGGGGGGTTGATCTTCCGGTTGTCGGGCCGGGCTGGTATCAAGGCAGGCAGCTGAACAGGTGTTCGAGGGGAAGAGGTTGCTGATGGGTGCGGCTGGCCAGGGTTTGTCCACTGAAGAGGTGCAGAGCATCCGGGAGGCGCTGGCGGCGGGCCGCAAGCCGAAGGTGGTGTTCACCGCCTCGGCCGGTCAGATCGCCGGGCAGACGGGTCAGGTGGTGGAGCTGACCGACCCGGCGGTCTCCGACGAGTTCGTGGTGGTTCGGTTCGGGCGCGACGAGTTGCCCTTCTCCCCCGCCGACGTGGCGGTGGCGCCGCGGGGTGCGGGGCGCAAGGCGGCCGAGCCGGAGCCGGATCCCGAGCCGCAGGTGGAGGTGGCGTCGGCGGAGCCGGAGTTCGTGTTGGACCGGCCGCGGGTGCCGGCGCCACGGGAGGAGTCGAAGGTGGAGACGGCGGACGTGAAGCCGGCGGCCGCGCCGGCGCGCAAGGCGGTGAAGGCGGTGAAGGCGAAGGGCCCGGCGGGGCTGACGGTGACGCTGTCGTACGCCGACGGCGAGTGGACGGTGGCGGCGCAGCAGGGCAGCAAGTCGTTGGCGAAGCCGTACGTGGTGAAGCCGGCGGAGGCGCTGCGGATGGTGGCGCTGGTGGACGTGCCGGGCGTGCACGAGGCGGTGGAGCAGATCATGGCCGCGGAGCGGGCCGAGGCGGAGCAGCAGGCGGAGAAGCTGCGCGCCGAGCTGGCGGAGATCGAGGCGCGCCTGGCGGAGCTGCGCGAGGCGCACTGACACCGACGGTCGGCGCGGCGGGTGGCGAGATGCCATCCGCCGCGCCGACCGTCGGGTCTCCTGGCCGGGCTGTTGTCGCCGCTGTGGATCAGCCGGTCGGGCGCGAACGCACCCCCGCTAACCTGCCGTTCGTGGTTGGGCGGTCAGAAGCCCGTGGCGCAGCTGCGTGTTCGCGCATCCGTCATGGCGCAAACGGGTCCCAGTGGGTGGCATAGCGGAGCAGGGACAGTGCCAGGTCGGGGTGCGCGGCTGCCCACTGCGTGTCGAAGAGGAACAGTTGCTCGTAGCCGAAGAAGTCGTCGATGTAGCGGGCGGCCTGGGCGAGGTGCTCATCCACCGCGACGTGGGCCTGCGGTGGTGGCTCCGGCAGTTTCCATTGCAGGATCTGCTCGTGGCTGGGTGCGGTCCACTTTCCGAAGATCGACAAGTCGCGTCGTTCGAGGCAGGCGTAACGGGCGATGGCAGGGCCGATGCTGTCGTCGTCGGGTCCGACGAGAGAGCGCAGCAAATCGGCGTCGAAGCGTTCCGGGGACATGGGATCGTCGATACCGCGTAGGTGGTTGGCGAGTTGGGGCAGGTTGACGCCGGGGAAGACGGTCGTTTCCCGCTGGTCCAGGTTCGTGCTGTTGTGGTGGGTGTGCTGCCAGGTGATGCGGACCGCGTAGACGGAATCCGGCACGGGGCCGGGTGGGCCGACAACGCGGAGCGCCACGTCAGGGGTGAAGGTTGCGCCGGGCGCGGCGGCGCCGGACGGCAGTGGCCAGGTGTCGTTGACGAGGTACGCGAGCCGGTCGGGGTGGGCGGCGATCGCCCCGTCCTCGAGGAAGTAGTAGGCCAGATCCACCTCGTCGTCGTTGGTACGCACCCGCAGCCCTCGCTCGTCGAGGCGTATCGGGTCGTCAGATTCGATCCATAGGTGTTCGTCCAGGAGTTCGCGCAGCTCGTCGAGGGTCTGTGGGCAGGGCAGGCGGTGTTCCTCGACCGCCTCGAAGATCGAGTCGAAACCGTAGGCGCCACCGCCGATCTCGGCGTGGAGAAGCGCTTCGGGATTCTCGTGCTGCCAGGCGCGCTGGAACCAGCCGAGCACCGTCTTTTCTGGCAGGTGGAAAACCAGCTTGCTGAACGGAGAATTCACGCGCGACCGCTCCACGACATACACGTGAGGAGCCTAGGTGCGCGTGTGGAGCTCGCATACGCCCTGATGCGCAGCCCGCTGAGCCCTGCACCATGTCATCGGGTACGCGTCGCCTGCCGGCTGCTCACCGAGGCACCGGTACGCCCCTACCGTGCTCGCCGTGGCCGGCGCGATCGTGCGTGCTCCCCTCGGCTGCGAGCGCCGGTGACAGGAGAGCCACGGGGCGGACGCGGAAGGGAGTGCGCGTCCGCCCCGTGGCTCGGGCGGATGGCGGCGGCGGGGCCCGCGGCCACCCGGCGGGAGCGGGTCAGTGGCGCGGGATGTGGGCCACCCCGATGCGCTTGCGGAACACCCAGTACGTCCAGCCCTGGTAGGCCAGCACGATCGGGGTGAACACCACCGCCACCCAGGTCATGATCTTCAGGGTGTAGGGGGTGGAGGCGGCGTTGGTGGCGGTCAGGGTGCCGGCCGCGTCGAGCGTGGAGGGCAGCACGTTCGGGAACAGCGCGGCGAACAGCGTCGCCACGGCCAGCGCGATCGCCACGGCGGTGCCGGTGAACGCCCAGCCTTCCCGGCGTACCCGGGCGGCGGCGAGACCGCCGAGCAGGGCGAGGGCCGCGCCGACGGCGAACACGACGGCCGCGGTGCTGGAGCGGATGGTCAGCGTCCAGGTCAGGAACGCCACCGCGAGGACGGCGGCGGCGACGCCCAGGCGCACCGCGAGCGCGCCGGCGCGCTCGCGGACGTCGCCGACGGTCTTGAGGGCGATGAACACGGCGCCGTGGGTGAGGAACAGGGCGGCGGTGGTCGCGCCGCCGAGCAGGGCGTACGGGTTGAGCAGGTCGAGCAGGCCGCCGACGTACTCGTGTTCGGCGTCGAGCGGCACGCCGCGCAGGATGTTGGCGAACGCGACGCCCCACAGCACCGCCGGCACGAGCGAGCCGACGAAGATGGCGGTGTCCCAGCGGCGTTTCCAGGAGGCCTCGGGGCGCTTGTGGCGGTATTCGAAGGCGACGCCGCGGATGATCAGGGCGAGCAGGATCAGCAGCAGCGGCAGGTAGAAGCCGGAGAACAGGGTGGCGTACCACTCGGGGAACGCGGCGAACATGGCGCCGCCGGCGGTGATGAGCCAGACCTCGTTGCCGTCCCAGACGGGTCCGATGGTGTTGATCAGGACGCGGCGTTCCCGGTCGTCGCGGCCGAGTACGGGCAGCAGCATGCCGACGCCGAAGTCGAAGCCCTCGAGGATGAAGTACCCGGTGAACAGGACCGCGACGAGCAGGAACCAGATGGTGGTGAGTTCCACGGTGTGTCTCCGGTGTTCAGTAGGCGAACGCGAGCGGGCGTTCGGCGTCGTCGTGGGTGTCGTCGATGTCGGGGTCGGGGGTGAGGTCGGGTACGCCGGCCTTGGCGTAGCGCAGCAGCAGTTTGACCTCGACGACGGCGAGGGCGGCGTAGATGAGGGTGAAGGCGGTGAACGAGGTGAGGACCTCGGTCAGTGAGACGCTGCGGGACACGCCGTCGCGGGTGAGCATCTCGCCGAAGACGATCCATGGTTGGCGGCCCATCTCGGTGAAGATCCAGCCGAAGGAGTTCGCCGCGAGGGGCAGCAGGGGCATGATCAGTCCGGCGCGCAGCAGCCACTTGCTGGTGGGGGTGCGGCCCTTGCGCTGGCTCCAGAGCACGAGCAGGGCGATGGCGGCGGCGGCCATTCCGAAGCCGATCATGAAGCGGAAGCTCCAGTAGGTGACCGGGATGATCGGGGTGTAGCTGCCGGCGCCGTACTGGGCGGCGTACTGGGCCTGGAGGTCGTTGATGCCGTGCACGGTGCCGTTGGGGTCGCCGGTGCCCAGCCAGGACAGCAGGTACGGGATCTTGAGGGCGAACACCTCGCGGCTGCCGTCGAGGCTGCCGACGGTCAGTACGGAGAACGAGGCGGGGCTCTCGGTGGTGTAGAGGCCCTCGGCGGCGGCCATCTTCATGGGCTGCACCTCGGTCATGATCTTGCCCTGGATGTCGCCGGTGAAGGCGACGGCGGCGGCGGAGACGAGGGTGACCCAGGAGCCGAACTTGGCGGCGAAGCGGTATGCGGGGGTGTCGGCGGAGTCGCGGTTGCGTACCAGGTGCCACATGGCGACGGCGACCAGGAGGGAGCCGGCGACGAGGAACGCGCCGGCGATGGTGTGCGGGAATGTGATCATGGCGACCTTGTTGGTCAGGACGGCCACGAAGTCGGTGAGTTCGGCGCGGCCGGTCTCGGGGTTGATCCGGTAGCCGACCGGGTTCTGCATGAACGAGTTCGCCGCGAGGATGAAGTACGCGCTGAGGTTGGTGCCGATCGCGGCGGCCCAGATGCTGGCCAGGTGCAGCCGCTTGGGCAGCCGGTCCCAGCCGAAGATCCACAGGCCGATGAAGGTCGACTCCAGGAAGAACGCGACGAGCGCCTCGATCGCGAGGGGGGCGCCGAAGATGTCGCCGACGAAGCGGGAGTAGTCGCTCCAGTTCATGCCGAACTGGAACTCCTGCACGATGCCGGTCACCACGCCCATGGCGAAGTTGATGAGGAAGAGCTTGCCGTAGAACTTGGTGAGCTTGAGGTACTTCTCGTCGCCGGTGCGGTGCCACATCGTCTGGAGGATCGCCACCAGCACGGACAGGCCGATGGTCAGCGGCACGAAGAGAAAGTGGTAGACGGTGGTGACACCGAACTGCCAGCGGGCGACGTCCAACGCGTCCACCAGTAACCCCCAGGCTGTGCATACTACGAGACGTAGTAGATACTACTTCGCGTCGTAGACGAATCGGCAGGGGCGGGGGTCCCGAAGCGACCCGGGACCAATGACCCTGATCACCTCTGCCGGAGGGCCCCGGCGCTGCGCGCCCCGCGCCACGCGGGGTGGCCCGCGCGTGCGACCATGCGCGCTGATGGACACCACTCGCCCGACCTGGCAGCCGCCGCTGATCTGGCGTGCCGCGCAACTGCTCGCCCGCGGCATCGTCGCGCTCCTGGCCCGCCTCGAGGTCAGCGGCGACGTGCCCGAGGCGCTACGCCGGGGCCCGCTGATCCTGGCCGCCAACCACATCAGCCCCTTCGACCCCGTCGTGCTCGCCGCCGCCTGCCGCGCCCGGGGCGTCGCTCCCCGGTTCATGGCCACCGGCGGGCTGTTCCGCGCCCCCGTCATCGGCGCCGCGATGCGCCGCGCCGGGCACCTGCGCGTCGACCGGGGCACCGCCGCCGTCGGCCGCGCCCTCGACGACGCCGCCGCGGCGGTCGCCGGCGGATCCGTGGTCCTGGTCTACCCGGAGGGCCGCATCGGCCTGGACCCCGGCATGTGGCCCGAACGCGGCAAGACCGGCACCGCCCGCCTCGCCCTGGCCTGCGGCGCGCCGGTGATCCCGGTGGCCCAGTGGGGCTCCCACGAGGTGCTGCCCTACCGCGCCCCGAAGGGCCTGCTGCGCGGGATCGCCCGTTCCCTGGTGCGCCGTCCTGTCGTGCGGGTGCACTTCGGCGACCCCGTGGACCTCGCCGACCTGACGCCGGCAGCCCCGGGCGCCGCCCTGCGCGCCACCGACCGGATCATCGACGCCATCACCGATTCGCTGGTGCCGTTGCGGCCCGACGAGCCCGACAGGCCCCGCCACGTCGACCCGGGTCGCCCGATCGACACCAGCCGCTCCCAGCGCTCCGGAAGGACCTGATCCCGGCGTGGGCACAATGGCGAGGTGCTCCGCCTGCGCCTGCCGCTGCTCGTCCTCGCCCTGCTCGTCCTCGTCTGCGCAGGCGGGTACGCCGTCCTGCGCTCGGCGTACCACGACGAGAAGGACCGCCGGGATCTCAGCGACCTGACCCGCTCCTCCCCCTGGCCTCCCGACGACCTGCTGGTCCCCGACGACCTGCCCCGCTCCGGCACCCTCGGCTGGCTGGACCGGCTCGGTCTCGACATCGCCTACGGCCTGCGCACCCGCGACGGCCGTACGGTGCCCGTGGTGTGGCAGCAGCACCACCCAGCCCCCGACGGGTCCCTGGCCGACGGGGTCGACTGCGACGTCCGGACGATCTACGTCTGCACCGACGCCGGCGACGGTCTCACCCTCGTCGTGACCCGGGACACCGACAACAGCGACCCCGCCACCGCGCTGTACCTCTTCGGCGCTGACCAGGTGCTCAGCGTCAGCGTGCAGGGTCCGGATCCGGTGACCGTCGACGACCTGCGTGCTCCGCTCACTCGCACCCACCACCCCTCCGACGACGAGCTGCTCGCCCTGCTGCGCAGACCCGGCTACCAGACGGACTGGAGCTGACCCGGTCCGGCAGCCGGCCGGTCACCCGCCGGCCACCGGGCACCGGCATACTCCCCGCGTGACCCACGCCTACCTCGACGGGCCCGCACCGCTGGCGTTCGCCCACCGGGGCGGCGCCGCCGAGGGCGACGAGAACACCGCGGCGGCGTTCGCCCGTGCGATCAGCCTCGGCTACCGGTACGTCGAGACCGACGTGCACGGCACCGCCGACGGGATCGCGGTGGTCTTCCACGACGCCACGCTGACCCGGGTCACGGGCGAGCCGGGGCGCATCGCCGACCTGCGCTGGGCCGACCTGGCCTCGGTACGCGTCGGCGGCGCCGCCGTCGTCCCCCGCCTCGACGAGGTCCTCGACGCCTGGCCGCACGTGCGGTTCAACATCGACGTCAAGGCCGACGGCGGCGTCGAGCCGACCGTGGCCACCGTCGCGCGCGTCAGGGCCGGCGACCGGGTGCTGCTGGCCTCGTTCAGCGACGCCCGGCTCACCCGGCTGCGGGCCCTCACGCAGGGGCGCGTCGCCACCGGCCTCGGCATGCGCGGGGTGGCCCGGCTGCGGATGGCGTCGCTGACCGGCCGGGCGTTGCGGCTGCCGCCGTCGGTGGTCGCCGCGCAGGTGCCGGTGCGCTACGGGCGGGTGCCCGTGGTGGACCGGCGGTTCCTGCGCCACGCCCACCGACTCGGCCTGCACGTGCATGTCTGGACGATCGACGAACCTGCCGAGATGCACGAGTTACTCGACCTCGGGGTGGATGGCATCATGACCGATCACGTCGGCGTGTTGCGCGACGTGTATCACAGCCGCGGCCACTGGGCCGCCTGAACCGTTCGAAGGACCCCGATGGCCGAGACCGTCACCCCCGCGGTGGACGACGCCCCCGCCCCGGCGAGCACCCGCCGCGAACGCAGCGGCTGGTACTTCTACGACTGGGCGATGTCCGCCTTCTCCACCACCGTCATCACGGTGTTCCTCGGCCCGTTCCTGACCACCGTCACGGAACTCGCCGCCGGCTGCGAACTGGGTGCCGACACCTGCAACGGCTACGTCTACCCGCTGGGCATCAAGGTCGCCGCCGGCTCGTACTTCCCGTACCTGGTGTCGCTGTCGGTGTTCCTCACCGTGTTCGCGTTGCCGGTCGTCGGCGCGATCGCCGACCGGTCGGCGCACAAGAAGCGGCTGCTCGCCGCCGCCGCCTTCGTCGGCGCCGGCGCGACCGTCGGCATGCTCTTCGTCACCGGCGACCGGTACCTGCTCGGCGGGGCGCTGTTCATGGTCGCCAACATCGCCTTCGGCGCCGGCGTCGTGGTCTACAACTCGTTCCTGCCGCAGCTCGGCGGCCCCGACGACCGCGACGGCATCTCCAGCCGCGGCTGGGCGCTGGGCTACCTGGGCGGCGGCCTGCTGCTGGCGCTCAACCTCGTCGCCGTCAGCATGCTCGGCGAGGAGGGCAACCACCAGCGCACCCTCGACCTGGCCCGCTGGTCGATCGTGTCCGCCGGCGTGTGGTGGGCCGTGTTCACCCTGATCCCGCTGCGCTGGCTGCGCGAGCACCCCACCGCCGCCGCGCTGTCCGGCGGCAACCCGGTCACCGACGGCTTCCGGCAGCTCGGCCGCACCCTGCGCGAGATCAAGGCGTACCCGCTGACGCTGTTCTTTCTGCTCGCGTTCCTGGTCTACAACGACGGCATCCAGACCGTCATCGCCCTGGCCAGCCAGTACGGCACCGAGGAGCTGAAGCTCGGGCAGAGCACCCTGATCGTCACCATCCTGCTGGTGCAGTTCCTCGCCTTCGGCGGCGCCCTGCTGCTCGGTGCCCTCGCCAAGCGCATCGGCGCCTGGAAGACCGTGCTGATCAGCCTGGTGCTGTGGACCGGGGTGATCCTCGGCGCGTTCCGGCTGCCCGCCGAGGCTCCGCTGCCGTTCATGGTCCTCGGCGCCGCCATCGGCCTCGTGCTCGGCGGCAGCCAGGCGCTGAGCCGGTCGCTGTTCAGCCAGCTCATCCCCGCCGGCAAGGAGGGCGAGTACTACGGCTTCTACGAGATCAGTGACAAGGGCACCAGCTGGCTCGGCCCGCTGGCCTTCGGCATCGTGTTCCAGCTCACCAACTCCTACCGGGTGGGTCTGGTCTCCCTGCTGATCTTCTTCGTCGTCGGGTTCCTGCTGCTGCTGGCCGTGCCGATGCGCCGGGCGATCGTCGCCGCCGGCAACACCCCACCACGGGTGCTCTGAGGCGCGCGCGTCCGCACCCGCCAGATCGGGCGGCGTCGATCGGCTAGGCTGCCCGTCCGTGACCGACCACGCCGCCACCCCGACCTGTCTGGCGCGCCCGCCGCTGGGCCCCGACGACTCCCCCACCGGGTGCGCCGCGGCGCGCGGGGTGGACGGGCGGCCACTGCACGCGGCGGCGTTGAAGTTCTTCTGGGGACCGATGGACTGCGGCAAGTCCACGATGGCGTTGCAGATGAACCACAACCACGCCCGGCAGGGCCGCCGCGGCCTGGTCACCACCCGCATCGACCGTTCGCTCGGCCCGCAGGTCACCACCCGCATCGGCCTGGCGCACGAGGCCGTCGAGGTCACCGACGAGCTGGACCTGCGTACGCTGGTGCGCGACACGTGGGCCGAGGGCGACCGGGTCGACTACCTGATCTGCGACGAGGCGTCGTTCTACAACCTGGAGCACATCGAACAGATGGCCGAGCTGGTCGACAGCTACGACGTCGACGTGTACGCGTTCGGGCTGGCCACCGACTTCCGCTCGTGCCTGTTCCCGGCCGCGCAGCGGCTGTTCGAGCTGGCCGACGAGGTGGCGCGCATCCAGGTCGAGGTGCTCTGCTGGTGCGGCCGGGAAGGACTGCTCAACGCCCGGGTCGTCGACGGTCGGGTGGTCCGCGAAGGACTGCAGGTCGTCATCGGCGACACCGTGGACAACGCCGAGGTGCGCTACCAGGTGCTCTGCCGCCGCCACTACCGCGCGGGCGAACTCGGCCCCCGCCGCTGAGGAGTCAGTACGGGTCGCCGCACACCCGCCAGTCGCCGTCCTCGCGGACGACCGACAGTGTGCGTTCCTCGGTGAGGCCACTGTCGCGGGTCAGCCGCACCGTCACCGTCCCGCGCGGGCGGCCACCCCGGGTCGCCACCGACACGTCGACGATCTCGTAACCGTCGACCACCGGCGGGGTGCGCAGCCAACTGGTGAACCCGATCGGGCTCCACCGGCTGCGCGTGTCGGCGCAGAGCCGGTCGTACGCGCCGTCGGTGTCGCCGGCCGCCACCGACCGCAGGAACCCGTCGGCGGTCTCCCGCACCGGGCCGCTGGCCTGCGTGACCACCTGCACGTTCCACGCGCCCAGCCCGGCCACCCCCACGCAGCACAGCAGCACGGCCACGCCCGCGAACACCAACCCGGTACGCACCGGGCGGCCCCGTCGGGCCGGCCGGCTCCACGGCTGCTCAGCACCCATCCGTCGACCGTAGAGAACCGGTGGGCCCGCCCGCAGGAAAGTCGGCCCCGCCGCCGTGTCGCGTACGCCCGCGGCGTGCGGTCACGGCTCGATGAGCCCGGCCCGGATGGCGTAGCGGGTCAGCTCCAGCCGGTCCTTGAGGCCGAGCTTCTGCAGCAGGTTGGCCCGGTGCCGCTCGACGGTCTTGACGCTGATGAACAGCAGCCGGGCGATCTCCTTGGAGGAGTGGCCCTCGGCGACGAGCTTGAGGATCTCCTCCTCCCGTTCGGTGATGGCCCGCGCGGGCAGGCTCTCGCCGCGGGCGCTGCGTTCCAGGTAGGTGCGGATGAGGGCGTTGATGGCACCGGGATAGAGGAACGGCTCGTCGCGTACGGCGGCGCGGCAGGCCTCCACCAGGTCACGGTCGGCGACGGACTTGAGCACGTAGCCGTTGGCGCCGGCCTTGAGCGCCTCGAAGAAGTACTGCTCGTTGTCGTACATCGTCAGGATGAGGATGCGCAGACCCGGTTGCTGCCGGGACAGCTCCCGCGCGGCCTGCAGGCCGGTCAGTCGCGGCATGGCGATGTCGAGGATGGCCAGGTCGGGGCGCTCGGTCTCGGCCAGGGCGATGGCCTCCGCGCCGTCGCCGGCCTCGGCCACGACGCTGAGGTCCGGTTCGCTGTCGAGGATGAGGCGCACGCCCCGGCGCACCAGGGCGTGGTCGTCGGCGAGCAGGATGCGGGTGGTCACGGTCGGGCCTCCCGGTTGCCGAGCGGCACCCGCAGCCGCACCTCGGTGCCGCCGCCCGGGCCGGGCGCCACGCTGAGCTGGGCGCCGATGAGCAGGGCCCGTTCGCGCATGCCGCGTACGCCGGCGCCCTCGGCGGCGTCGCCGATGCCCCGGCCGTCGTCCCGGATGCGCAGTTGCACGTGGCCCGGCTGGCGGGCCAGGGACAGCTCGACGGTGGTGGCGCGGGCGTGCCGGACGGTGTTGGTGAGCGCCTCCTGCGCCACCCGGTAGAGCACCAGTTCGGCTTCGCCGTCGAGGGCCGGTAGGTCCGCGTCGAGGTGCTGGCGCACGGTCAGGTCCGTGTGCCCCGTGACCTCCGTGACGAGCGCCTTCAGGGCGCTGGTCAGGCCGAGTTCCTCCAGCACGCCGGGGCGCAGCCGCCGCGCGATACGGCGGATCTCGTCGAGGCTGTCGCGGGTGGTCTCCTGCACCTGGGCGAGTTGGGCGCGCACCGGTTCGGGCGCGTGCCGGGCGACCTGTTTGAGTTCGAGCAGGACCGCGGTCAGGGTCTGGCCGACCTCGTCGTGCAGTTCCTGGGCCACCCGTCGACGCTCGGCCTCCTGGGCGGACAGGGCGCTGGCGGCGCTGGCGGCCCGTTCCGCCTCCAGCCGGTCGATCATGGCGTTGAAGGCGCGGATCAGGTCGGCGATGCCGGCCTGCCCGGCCGGGACGGGGCGGGGTTCGGGCTGGAGCAGGTCGATCGTGGTCATGGCCCGGGTCAGCCGGTGCAGCGGGGCGAGGCCCACCCGCAGCAGGGCGGCGTTGGCGACCAGCATCGCGGCGAGGCCCACGGTCAGGACGACGGCCTCGGTCAGCAGCACGGGGGTGGAGACCGTGACCGGACCGAGCAGCAGCAGCGTGGCGGCGACGAGCACGGCGGCGTTGAGCAGGAAGATCCGCCAGAACAGCGACACGGCGGCGCCTCCCCTCCCGAACCGTCTCCGACGCCGCCCGGCGCCGGCGCTCGCCGGCGGGTTGGAACGCGGCGGGCTCGCACGCCCCGCGGCGGTGATCACCCTCATCATGGTCAGCCTGTCGGCCGGGACGCGTGCTGTAAATGCGTGCTCGCACCCATTATCCGTGGTGGTCGGCGGGGCCGGCGAGCGGTTCGCGACGGCAGCGGCGGCAAATGGGTGTCAGCCCCGATGTCGACCCGCACCACACGGATGACCATGAACGCGAGCCCGGGCCGGAGCCGCCGCGGGCTCCGCTGCGTCGTGCCCGGCTCCACCTGCCGCCGCCCTCGTGCGGCCGTCGCCCGCCCCATCGTGCCGAACCCGGGAGGACCCCGTGCACCGTCATCTGTTGGCGATCGAACCCACGCCACCGGAGGTCGTCACGGACTCCCGCGCGCAGCGGCCCGCCGGGGCGGAGCACGGCCCGCCGGGCGGATGCCCGTGAGCGCGTGGTCCCCCCTCGCGGCGATCGTCATCTTCACGGTCGCCTTCATCTTCATCGCCACCGAGAAGATCAACCGGGTGGCGGTGGTGCTGGGCGCCGCCGGGCTGATGGCCGCGCTCGGGCTGGTGCCCGGATCGGACGTGTTCTACTCGCACCACGCCGGCATCGACTGGGACGTTATCTTCCTGCTCCTCGGCATGATGGTCATCGTCGGGGTGATCAAGCAGACCGGCCTGTTCGAGGCCATGGCGATCTGGGCCGCGCAGCGCTCGCGGGGACGGCCGTACCGGCTGATGGTGCTGCTGGTCGCGATCACCGGTATCGCCTCGCCGGTCCTGGACAACGTCACCACGGTCATGCTGGTCGCGCCGATCACCATCTCGGTGTGCCGCCGGCTGGGCATCCCCGCCGCGCCGTACCTGATCGCCGAGGTGCTCGCCGCCAACATCGGCGGCGCGGCCACCCTCATCGGCGACCCGCCCAACATCATCATCGGTAGCCGGGCCGGCCTGAGTTTCAACGACTTCCTGTGGCACATGGCCCCGATCACGGTGCTGATGTTCCTGGCGTTCCTGGTGCTGGCGCGGGTCATGTTCCGCCGCGCGTTCGTGCACAGTCCGGAGCGGTTCGAGGCCGTACGCGACATGGACGCCCGTGCCGCCGTCACCGACCCGGCGATGCTGATTCGCTGCCTGGTCGTGCTCGGCCTGGTGATCGTCGCCTTCACGCTCCACACGGTGATCCACATCGACGTGGCCGTCGTCGCGCTGCTCGGCGCCGGGCTGATGGTCCTGGTGACCCGGGCGGACAGGTCGGCCTATCTGGGCGAGGTGGAGTGGCCGACGCTGGTGTTCTTCACCGGTCTGTTCGTGATGGTGGCCGGCCTGACCGAGACCGGGGTGATCAACCGGATCGGCGAGTGGGCCAGCGACGCGGTCGGCGACGACTACTTCGCGGCGGCGACGGGCCTGGTCTTCGGCTCGGCGGTGCTCGGCGCGTTCTTCGACAACATCCCCTACGCGGCGACCATGGCGCCGATCGTGGAGGGCCTGGTGGCGGGGGCCCCGGACCCGACCACCGGCCAGGCGTTGTGGTGGTCGTTCGCGCTGGGCGCCGACCTGAGTGGAAACGGCACGGCCGTGGCGGCCAGCGCCAACATCGTCGTGCTCGGTATCGCCGCCCGCGCCAAGGAGCCCATCAGCTTCTGGCAGTTCACCCGCTACGGCATCGTCACCACGGTCATGACCACGCTGATCGCCTGGGTGTACGTGTGGCTGCGCTACTTCGCCTAGCCGCCCGCGGGGCACGACGGGGTCGCCGCCCGGGTGGGCGGCGCGTGGTCGCCCGCCCCGGTCCGCCGCGGCGGCGCCCGTGGACCGCCGCCCCGAGCACCTGGCCCGGCCTGGCCGGCCGGGCCGCATCACCACACGACAGGAGGCAATGATGCAGATAGAACGAGTGCCGCTGCCCGGCATCGGCGTCGGCTACACCCTGCACACCGGCGAGGGACAGGTGATCGGGGTCGTCTGCCACCGTGGCGGCCGACGCGACATCGTCGTCTACGCGCCCGGGGACCCGGACACCGTGGAGCGGTCGGTGACCCTCAGCCCGGCCGAGGCGCAGGAGATGGCCGAGCTGCTGCACCCCATCGCGACCATCGACCACGTCACGCACCTCGAGCGGCACCGGGAGGCGATCAGCGTCGCCGAACTGCCGGTCCCGGCCGCGTCGCCGTACGACGGTCGGCCCCTGGCCGAGGCCGTCGCGCGTGCCCGGGGGGTCAGTGTCATCGCCGTCGTCCGGGACGGGCGGACGCTCAGCGCACCGGGGCTCGACCACGTCCTCGCCCACGGCGACGTCCTGATCGTCGCCGGGGACCAGCCGGGCATCGGCGAGCTGAGCAACGCCCTGGTCCACACCGACCCGTAGGCCACGCCCCGGCACCCACCGCGCGCGGCGTCAGCCGCGGCGGCGGGCCCGGGCCGCCCAGATGACGTACGCGGGGTCGCGGTCGAGGTTGTGCCGGTCGCGGTCGTAGCGGCGGGTGGTGCGCGGGTCGGCGTGGCCCATCGCGTCCTGCACGTCCTCCAGGGGCACGCCCTCGGCGCGGGCGGTGGTGGCGAACGCGTGCCGCAGCGAGTGCGGCGACAACCTCGCCCAGGCGGGGATGCCGGCCGTCCGGGCCAGCCGGCGCACCAGCCGGAACATCGCGTGCCGGTCGAGCCGGGCCCCGCTGGCGGTGACCAGCAGCGGGCCGGTCAGCTCGTGCACCGCCACGCCCTGCGCGGCGGCCCGCTGGGCGAGGTAGGCGTCGACCGCGTACGCGGTGCCGGGGGTCATGGCGCGGCGGCGGTGCTTGCCACCCTTGCCGACGAACCGCACACTGCGGTGGCCCCGCTCGGCGCCGAGGTCGGCCATGTCGAGTGAGACCAGCTCCCCCACGCGCAGCCCGAGGTCGGCCAGCAGGGCGATCGCGGCCCGGTTGCGGGCGGCGGTCGGCCCGGTGTCGGCCTCGGCGGCGGCGAGCAGGGCGTCGACCTCCTCGGGGGTGAGCCCCACCGTCGCCGAGTGGTCCCGGTCGATGCGGGGGCGGTCGGCGCCGGCCACCGGGTTGGCGTCGACCGCCCGCAGCTTGACGAGGAAGTCGTACCAGCTGGACAGGGCGGAGAGCCGGCGGGCGACGGTGGCCGGGGTGAGTGGCTTGCCGGTACGCGCGGCGAGCGTGGCCTCCAGTTCGCGGGCGTACTCGTTGACGTGCAGGAAGTTCGCCTGCAACGGGTCCAGTTCGCGCGCGGCGCACCAGGCGAGCCAGCCGGCGACGTCACGCCGGTACGCGTCGCGGGTGTGCTCGGACAGTCGCCGGTTGCGCAGCCACGCCTCGGTGAAGTCGACGGGCCCCCCGGGCAGGGCCAGCGGGGTGGGTCGGCTTGGCCGCGCCGGAGCGTTCGGGGAGAACATGTGAAAAAGGTTCTCAGCTTGGGCTCGGGAACGGGCGGAGGCGCGCCCTACGCGATCGTGGCCGCTGCCGGGGTGCCGCCACCGTCCAGACGTGGGGGGGGGGGGGGGGGCGCCCCCGCCCGCCCCCCCCCCCCCCCCCCCCGGGGGGGGGGGGGGGGGGGGGGGGGGGGGGGGGGGGGCGGGGGGGGGGGGCCGGGGGGGGGGGCCCCCCCCCCCCCCGGGGGGCCCGGGGGGGGGGGGCCCCCCCCGCCCCGGGGGGGGGGGGGGGGGGGGCCCCCCCCGCCCGCCCCCCCCCCGCCCACGACGGATCAGGCGTTGATCTCCTTGCGGCCGTTGCCGGTGGCCGTGATGGTGACCCGGCGGGGCTTGGCCCGCTCCGCGACGGGGATCCGCAGGGTCAGCACCCCGTTGTCGTAGCCGGCCTCGAGCTTGTCGGTGTCGAGGGTGTCGCCGAGGAACAGTCGCCGGGTGAAGGTGCCCATCGGGCGTTCGGCGGCGACGATCTCGACGTTGTCACCGACCGGCCGGCGCCGCTCGGCGCGTACGGTCAGCACGTTGCGCTCGACCGTGCAGTCGATGCTGTCCGGGTCGACGCCGGGCAGGTCGAACGCCGCGTAGAACCAGTCGCCGTCGCGGTAGGCGTCCAGGGGCATCACCGCGGGGCGCGCGGCGGTGCCGAAGAACTGCTCGGTGATCCGGTCGATCTCACGGAACGGGTCGGTACGCATCAGCATGGCTCTGCCTCCTCGGTTCTCCTGGCCGAAGGTCCCTCTAGTTGAGTCGAGGCGACTCAACTTCCTCTTCAGTATTTAGCGCGTTCCGGCCGCGTCGTCAACTCGGGCCGGCGCCCGGCGTCGTACGCCGGATCCGGTATGGACCCTCAGCCGCCGATGCGCCAGTAGACGCCCTGCTCCCGGGCCATCAACTGCTCGTCGACCAGATACCGGCGCAGCGCCACGTGATCGGTGCCGCCGTCCTCGCACCACCGCCGCAACACCTCGTCGACCGCCCGCTCCGGATAGCGCACCCCCGGCTCGAAAGACCGCGCCACGTGCGCCAGCACCACCCGCCGCCGGCCGCGCTGCGCCGGCAGGCCGACCAGCCTGTCGGCACGCACGAAGGTACGCAGCACGCGGTCCGTGGCGTCCCCGGCCGGGTGGGGCGCGGACGGCGTACGGGCCGCCTCGCGCAGGTGGTCGGTGTCCACCCGCAGGTCACCATCGCCACCGGTCACCAGGCCCGCGTCGACGAGCCGACGCAGCGCGGTGACCACCTGCCGCGTCGGCAGGCCCGCCCGAGCGGCCACCGCCGGGGCGTCGGTGCCGCCCAGCACGATCGCCGCGAAGACCTTCCGCCGTACGTCGTCGGCGAGCGCACCCGCCAGAGCCTGTGCCGTCATGCGGCCCACCCTGCCAGCGTGGGTACGCGGGCCGCACGCCATTTCCCCGCCCCGGCACCGGACACGCCCGCGCGCCCGCCGGACGCGTGTCCGGTGCCGGACAACCACCGCACGACGGGACAGTGTGGCCCGTCGGCGCGGGCGATGATGGGCAGGTGGCAGAACCCGTCGCCGAACGCGCCGCGCCGGAGCAGCGGCCTGCGACGCCCACGGCCCCCGCCGCTCCCGGTCCCCGAGCCACCGGCCCGTGGATGGTGGCCGCCACGACGACGGCCGTGCTGCTCCTGTTCGCCGGCCGCTACGGCCACCACCGCGACGAGCTGTACTTCCTGCTCTGCGGCCGGCACCTCGACTGGGGCTACGTCGACCAGGGCCCCCTGGTGCCGGCGCTGGCCCGGCTGGCCGACACGATCGCCCCGGGCAGCCTGGTGGCGCTGCGTACCCCGTCGGCGGTGCTCGGCGGCGCGGCGGTCCTGCTGGTCGCCGCGATCGCCCGCGAGTTCGGCGCCAGGCGCGGCACGCAGACCTGGGCCGCCGTCCTCGCCGCCACCGCCGGCATCGTGCTCGCCGGCGGGCACCTGCTCAGCACCACCACCGTCGACCTGCTGGTCTGGCTGACGGCCGCGTTCTGCGCGGTGCGGCTGCTGCGCACCGCCGACAGCAGGTGGGCCCTCGGCGTCGGGCTCGCGCTCGGCGTCGGGATGCTCAACAAGCTGCTGCCGGCACTGCTCGCCGTGGGCCTGCTGGCCGGCATCACCATCGCCGGACCGCGACGACTGCTGCGCGACCGGTGGGTGCTCGTGGCCGCCGCGGTCTTCCTGCTGCTCGCCGCGCCGAGCCTGATCTGGCAGGCGACACACGACTTCCCGCAACTGTCGGTGGCCGCCGCGATCGCCGACGGCGACAGCTCCTACAGCGGTCGGCTCGACGCGCTCGTCCTCCAGTTCGTCATCATCAGCCCCTTCACCGTCCCGATCTGGGTCGCGGGGCTGGTGGCGCTGCTGCGGCGGCCGGCATGGCGCGCCTGGCGGCCCCTCGGATGGGCCTGGCTGGTGGTGCTCGGCATCGTGCTGCTCACCGGCGGCAAGGGCTACTACGACGCCCCGCTGCTGCTGGTGCTCACCGCCGCCGGAGCCGTCATCGCCGCAGGCTGGGCGTCGCGCGGTCGCGCGGACGCCCGCCGGGGACTGCTGCTGGTCGGCGCCGTGCTCACCGCCGCCAGCAACACGGTGCTGCTCCTGCCCGTGGTGCCGCCCGACCGGCTCCCCGGCTTCGTCGTCGCCGCCAACTACGACGCCGGCGAGACCATCGGCTGGCCCGCCTTCGCCGACTCGCTCGCCGCCGTCCACCGCGCGCTGCCCCCCGACCAGCGGCAACGCGCCGTGATCCTCACCGGCAACTACGGCGAGGCCGGCGCCGTGGCACGGTACGGGCCCGCACGTGGACTGCCGCGCGCGTACTCCGGCCACAACAGCATGGCCGACTTCGGCCGGCCCCCGCAGGACGCCGACGTGGTGATCGCGGTCGGGTTCGCGCGGCCGGACCGGCTACGGGGCTGGTTCACCGAGGTCACCCTCGCCGGACGGGTGGACCAACGCGTCACCGTCGACAACGACGAGAACGGTGGCCCGATCTGGCTCTGCCGCGGCCTGCGACGTCCGTGGTCCCAGATCTGGGACACCGAGGTACGCCACCGGGGCTGACCGCCCCTCCCGACTGCGTGCACGGACCCGGCCTGCGCACGACGCCACCCGGTACGGCAGAGTGACACCGTCGAGGGCAGGCCGAGGGAGGGCGGTGCGCGTGGAGGGTCCGACCGGGGTGGTGTTCCCCACGACCGGCGCGGGGCGCAGTACGTCCGCGCTCGGGCGGGCGGTCGTCGCCGACGCCCTGCGCGCCGTCGATCCGGTCGGGGCGCGCTCGGCGGAACACGAGACGAACTGGCGGCACGGATACCTCGGACACTTCCGCCGCCTCGTCGAGGCCGGGCTGCTCTCCCACGACGCCGCGGTGACGATCGCCCGCGACGGGCTCGCCTCGCTGCACCGCCGGATGACCGTGCTCGGCGCGGACGGCACCGAGATCGCGCTCGGCGACGTGTTCGACACGCCCACCGGGACCGAGCCGCTGCACACGGCGACCATCGACGGCACCGGCGAGGTCGACCGCGAGTTCTCCCTGCCGTACCGGGGGCAGCGACTGCGCGGCGACGACCTGCGCCGCCGGCTCGACGCCTGGGTGTCCGCCGGCGTCATCGAGCCGTCCTGCGCCGAGGCGGTAGGCACCGTCATGGCCAACCCGGACTGGCTCGACCTGCGCGACCAGCGCATCGTGGTGCTCGGCGCGGGCGCGGAGATGGGCCCGCTGCCGTCGGTGCTGCGCTGGGGCGGCGACGTCGTCGCCGTCGACCTGCCCCGCCCGGAGATCTGGCGGCGCCTGCTGCACACCACGCGCCGCCACGGCGGCCGGCTGCACCTGCCCGTCCCCGCCGGTACCCGCCCCGACGACGACGCGTTGGTCGCCCGCGCCGGCGCCGACCTGCTGCACAACCTTCCGCAGGTCGCCGACTGGCTGCTCGGCCTCGACGGCCGGCTCGTGCTCGGCAACTACGTCTACGCCGACGGCGCGACCAACGTCCGGGTCGCCACGGCGGTCGACGCGCTCACCCTCCGGTTGCAGCAGCGCCGCGACGACGTGGCACTCGCGTTCCTGGCCACCCCCACCGACGTGTTCGCCGTACCCGGCGACGCGGTGCGCCACGCCGAGCGGGGCTACGCGGCGCGTGGCGTCGTCCGCCGGTCGCTGCGGGTCGCCTCCGGCGGCAGGCTCCTGCACCGCAACTACCCGCCGGGCGTCGACCCGGGCGTCAACGACAGCCTCGTGCCCCAGCAGGGCCCCAACTACGCGCTGGCGAAACGGCTGCAACGGTGGCGGGCGACCGTGGCCCGCGACGCGGGGGCGACCGTGTCGTTCACCGTCGCCCCGCCCACCCGGACCCGCTCGGTGCTGCGCAACCGGGCACTGGCCGCCGCGTACGCCGGTGCGCACCGCTTCGGCATCGAGGTGTTCGACCCGGCGACCAGCAACACGCTGATGGCCGCGCTGCTGGTGCACCACCTGCGTACGGGCGGCCCGACGCTGGCGCACCCGTGGCAAGACGAGGCGTACGGCGCCGCGCACGGCGGACTGTGGCGGGTGCCGTACGCCCCGCGCAGCGCCCTGGGCCTCGCCGTCCTGCTCGGTCTCGGCGGCGCGCGGAGCTGACCCGCTCCGCCCCCGCGCCCGTCTGGGGACGCTCAGCCCAGCTGGAGCCGGTCGGCCAGGCCGGCTCGGGTGAAGGCGTCGACCACCTCGTCGCGTCCCTCGGTGAAGTGGGACCAACTGTCCACGTGCACCGGCACGACCCGCCGCGCGCCCAGGATGCGGGCCGCCTCGACGGCCTGGGCGCTGTCGAGGGTGAGCAACGCGCCGTCGAACATGGGGGTACGCACGGCCCCGGCGAACAGCACGGCGGTGTCGACCGGTCCGAAGCGCTCGGCGATCTGCCCGACCAGTTCCAGCGAGGCGTTGTCGCCGCTGACGTAGACCGTCGGCAGGTCCCCGGCGGACAGGACGAACCCGACGACCTCGCCGGTGAACGGCTCGCAGCCCTGCGGGCCGTGCCGCGCGGGCACAGCCGTCACCGTGACGGTGCCGCCGCCGGGACGCTCCAGCTCGACGGACTCCCAGGGCGCCAGGCCCCGGGCGCTGCCGCCGAGGCGGCCCGCGCCGCTGGGAGTCGTGATGGTGAGGGCGACCTCGGCGAGCAGGGCTCGGCCGGCGTGGTCGAGATTGTCGGGGTGCTGGTCGTGTGACAGCAGCACCGCGTCGACGGCACCGAGGTCGGCTGGGCTGGCGGCGGCGGGCGCCGTCTTGGTGAGGACCATGCCGGGACCGAGGGGGTAGTCGCCCGGGGCGTCGAAGGTCGGGTCGGTCAGGAACCGGAGGCCGCCGTACTCGATGAGGGCGGTGGGGCCGCCGAAGACGCGGACGGGGACGGTCGTCGAATGGGTGTCGGTCACCGAGGTTCCTCACGATAGATGAACGCCTTTACGTGCGGACGCTATCGCGGCAGACACACTCCGACGCCCATCCCTGCCCCACGGCCAGACCGTCGTCAGGTCAACCTCGATCACCCTCGGCGCCGGATCACCGAGAAGCGTTGAGAACGGACGGACGAGCCACCCCGCTGTCGCGATCGCTGCACGAAGCCCATAACAGTCATTATGGTGTCCGCACGATTCGCACCTTTCGTCCAGGCTAGTTGATGGATTGCCATTACCGGTAATCCGATAATCGGCGAGAGGCGGCTTGGACGCTTGGGCGCTCCGCTGTGACGTGTCGCCCATGCTCGGGGTCAGCGGAATCCGGTAGCCGATACCTACAGTCGGGTCATGGGTAACGACAACGGCGTGCGGGTCTGGCTCCGCAGGCATGGAGCCGGGCAGACCGCTGCATCACGGACTCTCATCCCCGGTGCGCTGCGGGTCCTGCGGCCGTGACACCAGAACCAGTGGCAGAGCCACGGCCGACAGCACGCACCTCCGGTCGCGTACGCGTACGCGCCCTCTACCCCGGCAGCTTCGATCCCTTCACTGCCGGGCACCTGAATGTGGTGAGCCGGGCACGCGACCTCTTCGACGAGGTGATCGTGCTCGTCGCGGTCAACAGCGTCAAGCATCCGGGCGCCGACGCAGAGGAGCGGGCGGCCGCTGTCCGGGCCGTCCTGCCGGTCGAGTGGACCTCCGTCACCGTTGCGGCCTGGAGCGAGTTGACCTCCACCTACTGCCGCCGCCACGAAGTCGGAGTGATCGTCCGCGGCGTGCGTAACGCCACCGACCTTGAGGCCGAGAACCAGCTCGCCGCGATGAACCAGTCGCTGGGTGTCCCCACGGTACTTCTGCCTGCGCAGCCCGAACTGGCCTCGGTGTCGTCGACTGCGGTACGCCTGCTGCGGACGTGACATCCGTGGGATCCGGGGGTTGAGAATCCGTCGGCGGGCAACGATCCTGCCGTCGATGGCGAGCTATCCGGGCCGTTGGCCGGTCCTACGAGGCGCGTGGAACAGGCATGAATCGGGTGCTGGCAGTCTGCGCCGTTGACAACGCCGCCTCAGTGAAGACGATCGAGGGTCACCGCCGCACACCTGTTCATCACCCTGCTGCGACACGACCCACAAGCGGCTGCGCCGGCCTGACCCTCTACAAGGCCATCCGTGAGCTGCAGCACCTACTCGCGACCTAGCGGCGGCACGACCGCATCCCAGGCGGCGATCGCGGCCTCGGCGATGGCGGTCAGCGTTTCACCGGTCGCGCCGTCGCGGGCCCGCACGGCCATGCCGAGCGACACCGCGTAGACGTACTCGGCGACCGCGGCGGTGTCGGTACCGGGCGGCACGTCGCCGTCACGGATGCCGCGGTCGAGCCGCCGGGCGATGTCGTCCACATCGGAGCGCCGGGTCTCGGCCAGGAACGCGCCGATGTCGTCGTGCCCGGCGCCGAGGGTGGTACCACCGAGCGCCACCAGGCATCCGGTCGGCCGGTCGGCATCGACGTAGGCGCGGGCATGGTGCCGCAGCAGCGCCGCCACCCCGGCGCGGGCGGTGGGCGCGTCCCACAACGCGGCCTGCGGGCCGGCGCCCTCGATCTCGTTGTACAGCGCCACGGCTTCCCGGAACAGCGCCGCCTTGCTGCCGAACGTGGCGTAGAGGCTCGGCGGGCGGATGCCCATCGCGGCGGTGAGGTCGGCCATGCTGGCGCCTTCGTACCCGTGCCGCCAGAAGACCTCCATCGCCCGTCGCAGGGCGGTGGCCCGGTCGAACGCGCGGGGTCTGCCGCGTGGATTGGCCGCCATCCTCACCGTCCGATCGCTTCAGCCTTCGACGGCTTTGAGCCCCGCGATCCCGACGGCGATCAGCGCGATGAACACCAGCCGCGGCGCCGTGAGACTCTCACCGAAGCCGACGATACCGACGCTCGCCACCCCGACCGCGCCGATCCCCACCCAGACGGCGTACGCGGTGCCGACCGGCAGGTCCCGCAACGCGATCGACAGCAGCACGAAGCTCACCAGCGCGGTCGAGCAGGCGAGCAGCGTCGGCCAGAGCCGGGTGAAACCATTGGTGTGCTTGAGCGCTGTCGCCCACACGATCTCGAGTAACCCCGCGATGACGAGCACCACCCAGCTCATGCGATCGCCCCGCTTCGCGGCGCGATGCGTTCGCGGGCACTGAGCTGATGATTCACTCGCTGACGCTCGCTCATGCCGCGAACCCGCCGTCGACGGCGAGCGCGGCCCCGGTGATGTAGCTGCCCCCGGGTCCGGCCAGGTGGGTGACGGTGCGGGCGATCTCGTCGGCGTCGGCGTACCGGCCGAGCGCGATGAAGGTCCGCTCGGCGTCGGCGCCGTCGGCGTCCGCCGGGTTCATCTCGGTGTCGGTGGACCCGGGATGGACGGTTGTGACGGCGATCCCGCGCGGCCCCAGATCCCGCGCCAGGCCTTTGGTGAGGCCCACAAGCGCGGTCTTGGTCATGCTGTACAGGGTCACGCCCTCGTACGGAACCCGGTCGGCGAAACAGCTTCCGATGTTGATGATGCGTCCACCGTGTCGCATGTGCCGCGCGGCGGACTGGGCGGCCACGAACGGCGCGCGGACGTTCACCGCGAGCGCGTGGTCGAGGTCGGTGCCGGACACGGCGTCGATCGGTCCGCTCGGGAAGACACCGGCGTTGTTCACCAGGATGTCGAGGCCGCCGAGCGTCGCCGCCACGTGATCCACCGCCGCACGGACCGCGGCGGCGTCGGCACTGTCGACCGCGAGCGCGAGGCCGCGGCGCCCGAGGCCCGTGATGTGCCGGACCGTCTGCTGCGCGCGGTCCGCCGCGCGCAGATAGGTGACGGCGACGTCGGCACCTTCCGCCGCCAGCCGACGCGCGACCGCCGCCCCGATTCCGCGGCTACCACCGGTGACCAGCGCGACCTTCCCCGCGAGCGGACTCATGACAACTCCAATTTTGTAGTGGTCGCTACAATAATTGGACCGTAGCCGACCACCTGCGACTAAGGCGAGGGTGACGTTCGTCACGGGCGATGACCGGCGTGCCGCGCGGGCACTACCACCTGCACGCCTCGATCGAGACCGGCGACCGCACTGACCGGGTCACCGCGCCCCGACTCACGGTAACGGGCGACACCGCGGTCACCCTCGTATGACCCGAGTTGAGGACGAGGCCGAGCGCGCCGAGCTGGTCTTCGACCGGGTCGACCATGGTCAGCAGGTGCAGGGTCTCGGCGATCCGGCCATACGCGGCCAGGGCTTGGCCGAGCGGGGTGGGATGCCCGTCGCGGGCGGGCATCCGCAGCAGGTCGTAGGCGCGGACTCAGGGAGCCGGCCACCCGCAGGATGTCCGGCCAGCGGGTCACGATCCGGTCTAGTGCCGGGTTGTTCAGCACCGCACGGCCGGCCGGGCGCGCGAGGCTCAGGACGCGGCCTGCCGCGACCGGTGGTTGGCGTGCTTGCGGGCCGCGAAGGCGTACGCCTCGGCCAGCAGGTGCCGCACCGTGTCCCGGGTCGCCTCGCCGGGGTTCACCACGCACACCCAGTGCTGCGGCGCGTAGACCGGGTGCGGCAGCACGCTGTCCGTCACCGTGTGGTCGACGTCGCCGTCGGACCCCTGCGCAAACAGCGCCGCGTACGCCGCACGGGTCAACCCGATGTTGAGCCGCCACACATCCGGCCTGTCCAGCGCGGAGGCGTCGTCGTAGTGGTCGCCGGTGACGATCGTCGCGAACGGCAGCTGCCGTTCGGCCGGCAGGTCCCGGTCCGGGTCGTAGATGTAGAACAGGTCTCCGTTCGCTTCGAGGGTCTCCACCCCGTCGAAGGTGTCGCGGATGTAGTGCTTCATGTCCTCGATGTCCATGCCTCAAGTTTTTCATTGAAGTGCTTCCTGAGACTTGTGACCATTTTGTCGCTTTCTTGCCCGGTGAACCCTCAAGTCGGGGTGCAGCCGTCCGCGGTCCTGCGCCCGGCACGTCGTCCGACGCCGGGTGCCGGCACGGATTCAGCCCGCACCGGCACGCCACGGCGCCGGGCACGGCTCCGCCCGCAGCCCGAACAGGGTCACGGGCGGAGCCGCCTGCCGTCAGGCGGTGCCGTCGAGGACGGGGATCAGCTGCTCCTCCTCGTACGTCAGGTGGGCCTCCAGCTCGGTGGTGAGCTGCTCGACCTCCCGGCGGGCCTCGGCGGGGTCGGCGTCGGGGTCGCCGACGACCTGCCGCAGGCGTTCGACGAGTGCCGCGATGCGGCGGTGTTCCTCGCGCAGCCGCGCCAGCGCCGGGCCGAGGTCGGGCCGCTGGCTCTCCAGGCCGGCGAACATGCCGTCGTCCTCGTTGCGGTGATGGTGGTGCAGGCCGTGACAGAAGGTCAGGCAGTTGACCCGCAGCTGCGTGCCCAGGCCCGGGCCGCAGCGGGCGACCTCGTCGCGGATCAGCGCCAGCTCCCGACGGAACGCGTCGTGGACCAGCTTGAGCGCCGCGCCCCAGGAGGCCGCCTCCGGTGGGCCGCCGGCCCCCTGGTGCAACGCCACCACGGGGATCACCCGCGAGGTCTTCGCCTGGTACGCGGCCCAGCCCGGGTCGGCCTCCACGGCACGGGCGAAGATCTCGTCGCGTTCGGCGCCGGTCAGCACGACCGCGCGGGCCTGGTAGGTGAAGACCCCGTCCTCGACGGTGACGTGCGGGTCGGCGAGGAGATTGTGGTACCAGTCGGGGTGCTTCGGGCTGCCGCCGGCCGAGGCGATGACGAGGATGCGTCCCTCGTCGGGCAGGTAGCCGACGGGGGTGGTGTGCGGGCTGCCGGAGCGGGCCCCGGTGGTGGTCAGCAGGATCAGGCGGGCTCCCGCGAAGGGGCCGCCGACCCGGCCGGAGTTGGCGCGGAACTCGTCGATGATCTGCTGGTTGAAGTCGTTGGGCAATGCTCTGCTCTCTGCTCGGGCAGGAGGGTGCGGCCACAGTGGATCGCCCGCCCGGCGACCGGTGGCGGCGAGGATGCGGATACGCCGACGTACGACGCGGCGTGGGCGGCGGAAGAGTGTGCGGCGCGGCGCGCGCGACGGTGGACGTGGCGGCGGCACCGGTGGGTGGCGGGGATCGGCGGGCCGCGCGCCCGCCCCCGGCTCACCTGACGGCCGGGTGCCCTGTCCGCTCGTGGCCCATGGCCGACCCGGCAGTCACGCGTCCGACCCTAGGGGCGACGACGGTGGCGGGGCAAGCGCAATCCGGTTGCGGCAGCCGTGCCTCGGTGACACGGTCGGCAGATGTCCGCGCTGACCGGAGTCGACGTGCACCACGCGGTACGCGAGATGACCGCCGTTCTCGGCCCGCACACGGTGCGGGACTGGAGTGTGCCCGCCGGCGGGTTGGAGTGGAGCTGCTGGGCCACCGCCGCGCACGTCGCGCACGACCTGTTGGCGTACGCCGGCCAGGTCAGCGGGCGGCCCGACGACGGTTACCTGCCGTTCGACCTGGTCGTCTCCCCCGCCGCCGGGCCGGCCGAGGTGCTGCGCGTCGTGGTCGCCTGCGGTGGCCTGCTGCGGGCTGCCGTCGACGCGGCCGCGCCGCAGACGCGGGCGTGGCACTACGGTCCCTGCGACCCGGCGGGCTTCGCGGCGATGGGGGTGGCGGAGGTCCTGCTGCACACCGACGACATCGCCCGTGGTCTCGGGGTGCCCTGGCAGCCGCCGCAGCAGCTCAGCGCGGCCGTGGTGCGCCGGCTCTTCCCGGACGCGCCCGCCGGGCCCGCGCCGCAGGTGCTGCGGTGGCTGACCGGTCGCGGGAAGCTGCCCGGTCGCGCCCGGCGCACGTCCTGGTCGTGGCGGGCGGCGGTGGACTGACCGGGTCTACGCCGCCCGACGGCGCCAGGGCGCTCGCCAGCGCCGCCTGCGTGGTGGGGTCGGCGGTGCGGGGGGTGGGGTCGCGGCTGCCGTGGTCACCGCCCGCTCGGCCCGCCAGCGGCGGATCACGTCGTCGGTGTTGACCGGGCGCACCGCGACCCGGGGGCCGGTGGGCGTACGCAGCCAGGAGAGGATCTGGGCGTTGAGGTCGGCCACGAACGCGCGCACGGCCGCCTCGGTCGGCAGGTCCCGGACCTCGTCGGGCACCTGCTCGACGCGGCGGCGCAGTTGCAGTGGCGTCGGCAGCAGCAGGTCGGTGGGGAGTTTCTCCCGCTCCAGGAAGCTCTTGATCCACCACGACTCGTCGTAGGGCTCCCCTCGGCCGGGGATCGGCTTGCCCGCGCCGGGCAGGTTGTCGAACTCGCCCTGCTCCTGCGCGGCGCGGATGCGCGCCTCGACGGTCGCCTCCCAGCTGTCCACCTGCCGGCACCTCCCCCGACCCCACGGTAACGCGGCCACCGTGTCGGGGCCGACGCATGCGGTCAGCGCCCCCGCCGGGGCGGGCATTCCCGGGCGTGCCGGTGGCCGTCGCGGGGGAACGGCGGCCGGGCGGACAGCACCTCCTGGAAGCGGTAGCCGGCCTTCTCCGCCACGCGGCAGGATGCCGGGTTGTCGATCTGGTGCAGCAGGTCCAGCCGCCGCAGGCCGGCGAACCGGTCGAACGCCCAGTCGGTGACGGCCGTCAGGGCGTGCGGGGCCACGCCCCTGCCCCGGGCGGGCGCGGCGGTCCAGTAGCCGACCTCGGCGTCCTCGCCCCGCGCGGTGACGTTCTTGAGGATGACCTGCGCCACCAGGATGTCGCCGGCCGGATCCGGCTCCAGCACGGCGAAGCTGAACCGGCGGCCGTCAGCCCAGTCCCGGTGTGCCGACGCGAGGAACCGGCGTGCCTCGGCGGTCGTGGTCACCGGCGCCCGGGTCCAGCGGCGCAGCACCGGGTCGCGGTACGCGGCGATCAGGGCCTCGGCGTCGTCGTCGCGCCAGGGGCGCAGCAGGAGTTCCGGCAGGGTCGCGGTGGCCGGGGCGCGCAGCATCGGCACAGTGTGCCCGTGGCCGCGCCGGCGGTGGGGGGCGGGCGGACACCGGCGGTGCCGGTCTCGCGCAGCACGGCGACGCCCCCGGCGGGCAGGTGCACCTGGGTGTCGACCGTCGCGCCGGTGAGCAGGTCGATCCCGGCGGCCGGGACCCGTTGCGGCCGGTCGGTGTGGTTGAGCAGGAACAGCCAGCTCGCCCCGGCGCCGCGCCGGCGGACCGCCTCGATCCCGGCCGGTGCGTCCGGGCAGACGGGTGACGCGCCGGCCGCCCGCGCCGCGTGCGTCATCAGCCGCTGGTAGGTGGTCTCGTCGGGCCGGGTGGACAGGTACCAGGCCGTGCCGGCGCCGTAGCGGTGGCGGGTCACGGCCGGCAGCCCGGCGAGCACGCCGTCGGCGTACGAGGCCGTCGGCTGGGCGCCGGCGAGGCGTACCGTCTCGGTCCACAGGCGGCCCGTGCCGCCGCCCGACAGGGGCACCGTCTGGCCGGCGGCGAGCGGGTGGAACTCCTCGACGCGTACGCCCAGCAGGTCGCGCAGCGCCCCGGGGTGCCCGCCGAGGCGGACGCGGGCGTGTTCGTCGGCGACGCCGCTGAGCCAGGTCACCAGCAGGTGCCCGCCGCCGTGCACGTACGTGCCGACCCAGTCGGCGGTGTCGTCGGAGGCGAGGTAGAGGGCGGGCAGCACCAGCAGCGTGTACGTGTCGATCCGGTCGCCGGGCAGCACCATGTCGCAGCCGTACCCGGCCCGCCACAGCGCCCGGTGCGCCGCGGCCACCTCGTCGCGGTGGCGCGGGTGCGGCGACGGCATCCCCGGGTGGCCCAGGGCCCAGCCGCTGGCGGCGTCCCAGGCGATCGCGACGTCGGCGTCGACCGTGCCGGCGTCGACCTCGCGGAGCCGCTGAAGTGTCGCGCCGAGGTCGACGGCCTCCCGGAACACGCGGCTGTCGGGGCCGGCGTGCGGCACCAGGGCGGAGTGGAAGCGTTCCGCCCCGCCCGCCGGGGCCCGCCACTGGAAGAACATGACCCCCCGCGAGCCGCGCGCGACGTGGGAGAGGCTGTGCCGGGCCATCCGGCCGGGTTCCTTGGCGTGCATCCGCCCACCGGCGTGGATCTGGTTGGGGGCGCTCTCCATCAGCAGCCATGGCGCCGTCCGGTCGCCGCCGGCGCCGTGGCGGGCCCAGCCCCGGGCCAGGTCGGCGGCGAGGGCGGTCTGTTCCTCCGCGCCGCCGTCGACCGCGTCCGGGTAGTGGTCGATGGCCACCAGGTCCACCTCGGCGGCCCAGCGGGCGTGGTCGACGGGCACCCAGTCGCCGAGGACGTAGTTGGTGGTGACGGGGATCGCCGGGTTGGCGGCGCGCAGCACGTCGCGCTGCTCGGTGTACGCGGCGAGCAGGGTGTCCGACCAGAAGCGGCGGAAGTCCAGCAGGTGCCCCGGGTTGGCCAGGTACTGCGTGGCGCGGGGCGGGTCGACCTGCGCCCAGTCGGTGTAGTGCTGGCTCCAGAAGCTGGTGGCCCACGCGGCGTTGAGCGCGTCGAGGTCGCCGTGCCGGTCGGCCAGCCAGCGCCGGAACGCCCGTGCGGTGTGCGCGCAGTGGCAGGTGGTGCCGTACTCGTTGTGCACGTGCCACAGCGCGAGGGCCGGGTGGTGGGCGTAGCGCTCGGCGAGGGCGGCGGCGATCCCCCGGGCGGCGGCCCGGTAGGCGGGCGCGGCGGCGCAGTAGGTGTCCCGGCTGCCGTGGTGCAGCCGTACGCCGTCGGCGGTCACGGGCAGCGCGTCCGGGTGTGCCAGCGAGAACCAGGGCGGGGGCGACGCCGTCGGGGTGGCCAGGGCGACGTCGATGCCGTTGTCGTGCAGCAGGTCCAGCACCTGGTCCAGCCAGTCGAAGGTGTGGCGCCCGGGCTCCGGTTCGAGTCGCGACCAGGCGAAGACGCCGACGGTGACGAGGTTGACCCGGGCGCGGCGCATGAGGGCGACGTCCTCGCGCCACACCTCGGCCGGCCACTGCTCGGGGTTGTAGTCGCCGCCGTAGCGCAGTACACCGTCGGCCATCTCGACCACCGCCAGTTCGTTGGGAAGGCGTCCAAAATATGAAGCGCACAGGAGCATGTCAACGGCAGTCTCCACCGAGGAAACGAAGGTTGTCGTTGACAGTTAGTTGGGAAGCCAAAGAAACTGGCGGGACCGTCGGAACCATCCCGGAGGAGACGCCGATGCCCTACCGACCGCCGTTGGTCCCGTACGAGAGCTTCGTGGCCGACCCACCCGACCTGCCGGTGCGGGGCCCCGGCGAGGACGGGGCCGCCGTCGTCGGCCGGGCCGAGGTCGTCGCGACCGACCAGCAGGGGGTGACGTTCAAGGCCACCCTCTCCGACGGCGCGAGCATGGCGCTGCGCGTCGACGCCGCCGGCGAGGGGGTGATCCGCGTACGCCTGGCCGACGACCCGCAGGCCCGCAGCCGCTCCGCCCGGGCGCTGCCGCTGGTGCGTCCCGGCACCCACCCCGCCACCGTCACCGTCGACGACACCCACGTCCGCGTCGGCGCCGGCGCCGTGGTCGCCGAGATCCGGCTCGACCCGTGGCACCTGCGGTTCCTCGGCCCCGACGGGCGGCTGCTGCTCGCGCAGGACCCGGGCACCCGGGACATCAGCGGCCGGCGGCGCACCCTGCCGTTCGGCCGCTCCACCGTCGACGGCGCGCGCGTCGCCTGGCACGAGAGCTTCGTCGCCCCCGGCGACGAGCGCTTCGTCGGCTTCGGCGAGAAGTTCACCCCGCTCGACAAGCGGGGGCAGCGGCCGCTGATGTGGAACTTCGACGCCTTCGGCGGCGAGTCCGACCGTTCCCACAAGAACGTGCCGTTCTACCTGTCGGACCGGGGCTACGGGGTGCTGGTCGACAGCGGGCTGCCGGTGCAGTTCGACGTCTGCCAGTCCACCCACAGCAGCGTGCAGATCCTGGTCCCCGACGACCTGCTCGACTACTACGTGCTGGCCGGCCCGACGCCACCGGAGGTGCTCGACCGGCTGGACCGGCTCACCGGCCGGCCGTACCTGCCGCCGAAGTGGGCGTTCGGCGCCTGGGTCTCCTCCGGTTTCTTCCCCGACTCGCAGGAGCGGGTGCTCGAGCGCGCCCGCCTGCTGCGCGAGCGGGGCATCCCGTGCGACGTGCTGCACCTGGACTGCTACTGGCAGGTCGCCGGCCGCTGGTCGGACCTGCGGTGGGACGACGAGGCGTTCCCCGACCCCACGGCGATGCTGCGGACCCTCGCGGGGCAGGGCTTCCGGGTCTGCCTCTGGATGAACCCGTACCTGATGACCGACAGCCCGCTCTACGCCGCCGCGGCCGAGGCCGGCCACTTCCTGCGCCGCGCCGACGGCAGCCCGTACGTCGCCGACGTCTGGCACGGCAGCCACCCGGCCAGCGCCATCGTGGACTTCACCAACCCGGCCGCCGTCGAGTGGTTCACCGGGCTGCTGCGGCCCCTGCTGGAGCAGGGGGTGGCGGTGTTCAAGACCGACTTCGCCGAGGGGGTGCCCGTCGACGCCGTCGCCCACAACGGGATGACCGGCGTGGAGCTGCACAACGTGTACGCGCTGCTGTTCAACGACGTCGTCGCCCGGGTGACCGAGGAGGTGGCCGGGCACCGTACCGTGTGGGCCCGCTCGTCGTACCTGGGCGGGCAGCGGCACAGCGCGCAGTGGAGCGGCGACGTCAACGCCACCTGGCCGGGGCTGGCCAGCACCCTGCGCGGCGGGCTGTCGCACGGGCTGTCGGGCGTGCCGTTCTGGAGCCACGACACCGGCGGCTTCCACGGCACCCCCACACCGCAGCTCTATGTGCGCTGGACCCAGTTCGGGGCGCTGTCGCCGCTGGTGCGCCTGCACGGCACCACCAGCCGCCTGCCGTGGGACTTCCCCGCCGAGACCGAACGCGACGCGGTGGCGGCCCTGCGGCTGCGCTACCGGCTGATGCCGTACCTGTGGTCGGCGGCGGTGCGCTCGGCCGCCGACGGGACGCCGATGATGCGCGCGCTGCTGGTGGACACCCCCGACGACCCGACGGCCTGGACCACGGACCTGCAGTACCGCCTCGGCACCGACCTGCTGGTCGCGCCCGTGACGGACCCGTCCGGGCGGCGCGACGTCTACCTGCCGGTGGGCGACGACTGGATCGACGCGGCCACCGGCGAGCGGCACCCGGGCGGGCGGCACGTGCGGGTGGCCGTGCGGCCGCACCGGCTGCCGCTCTACGTCCGCCACGGCGCGCTCGTGCCGACGGTCGCGCCGGGCGACACGGTGGGCGACGGGCCGTTCCACGACGTCACCCTGGTCAGCTGGGGTGCCGTCGACGCGCGTACGGTGCTGCACGACGTCGACGGCGACACGGTCGTGACGGCCGTACGCGACGGCGACACCCTGCGGGTGGACACCGACGGGCCGCTGCGGGTGGCGTACGTCAGCGTCGCCGGCGCGCACGCCCCGGCCCGGCTGCTGCTCAACGGCGAGGCGGTGGCCCCGGCGCCGTTCGACGCCTGGCTGCCCGACCCCGCCTGAGGTGCGGCGGCGCCCGACCCGTCGCGGGTCGGGCGCCGCACGGGTCCGCTCAGCCCTTCACCGCGCCGGTGATGACGCCCTTGGTGAAGTGCCGCTGCACGAACGGGTAGACGATCACCGCGGGGATCACGGTCACCACCACCACCGCCATCTTCACCGCCAGCGTCGGCGGGTACGCGGTGACGCCGGGCAGGCTGACCGCCGCCCCGGACACGTTCGGCGACTGCCCGGCGAGGATGTAGCTCTGCAACACCCGCTGGATCGGGAACTTGTCGTTGTCGTCGATGTAGAGCACCGCGTTGAAGTAGGCGTTCCAGTAGCCGACGGCGTAGAAGAGGCCGACCACGGCGATCACCGCCTTGGACAGCGGCAGCACGATGCGTACCAGGATGTGCAGTTCCCCGGCGCCGTCGATGCGGGCGCTGTCGAGCAGTTCACCGGGGACGTTCATGAAGAACGCCCGGATCACCACCAGGTTGAACACGCTGATCGCGCTGGGCAGGATCAGCGACCAGATGCTGTCCTTGAGCCCGAGGCCGGTGACCACGAGGTAGCTGGGCACCAGACCGGGGAAGATCAGGAAGGTCAGCAGGAAGAAGAAGAGCAGTCCCCGGTGCGCCACCGAGCCGGGCCGCGACAGCCCGTACGCGGCCAGCACGGTGAGCACGAGGCTGACGGTGGTGCCGAGCACCGTGACGAGGGTGCTGATCCACACCGCCTGGGTGATCTGCCCGCCGCTGAAGATGGTGACGTACGCCGAGGGGTCGATCTCGCGGGGCACCAGCACCATCCCGCCGGTGGAGTCGATCGTGTCCCGCGAGGCGAGGCTGGTCACCAGCACCGCCCACAACGGTACGAGCACGGCCGCGACGAGCAGCGTGAGCACGGCGGCCTTGGCCACGGTGCCCGCCGCCGTGGGCGGCTCCTCCCAGGTGGGTCGCCGCGAGCGTCGCCGCCGTGCGTCGAGGTGCGGGCCGGTGCCACTGAGCTGCGTGGTCATGACTTCGCGTACACCCCCTGCTCGCCGAGGCGGTGCGCCACCTTGTTGGCGGTGAGGATGAGCACCAGCCCGACCACGGCCTTGAACAGCCCGGCGGCGGCGCCGAGGCCCCACTGCTGGGTGCTGATGGCCTGGTAGTAGACGAACGTGTCCAGCACCTCGGCGGCCTCCCGGCCGACCGCCTCGCGTTGCAGGATGAACTGTTCGAAGCCGACCGACAGCGCGTCGCCGAGGCGCATGATGAGCAGCAGCACGATCACCGGGCGCAGGCCCGGCAGGGTGATGTGCCACAGCCGCCGCCACCGCCCGGCCCCGTCGGCCGCCGCCGCCTCGTACAGGTTGGGGTCGATGGCGGCCAGCGCGGCCAGGAAGACGATGGCGCCCCAGCCGAGGTCCTTCCACACCGCCTCGGCGGTGACCAGCACGATGAAGGTGTCCGGGTCGGTCATGACGTCGAACGGCTGCATGCCGGCCGCGCGCATCTCCTGGGCCAGCAGCCCGGCCCCGCCGAGCATCTGCACGAAGAACGTCACCACGAGCACCCAGCTGAAGAAGTGCGGCAGGTAGACCACGCTCTGCACGAAGCCGCGCAGCCGCGCGGAGACCAGGCTGTTGAGCAGGACGGCCAGCAGGATCGGCAGCGGGAAGAAGAAGACGAGCTGGAACGCGGTGATGGTCAGGGTGTTGCGGACCGCGTCCCAGAACAGCGGGTCGCCGAAGAGTGCCTCGAAGTTGCCGAAGCCGATCCACTCGCTGTGCCAGAACGCCTCGACGGGGTCGTCGCCGACGAACGGGTTGTAGTCCTGGAAGGCGATGACGTTGCCGAGCGTCGGCAGGTAGTGGAAGACCAGCAGCAGCGCCGCGGCCGGCGCCGTCATGGCCAGCAGCGGCCAGTCCCGGCGCAGCCGGTCGCGTAGACGGTGCCGGGGACGCGACCGCCGCGTACGACCGGCGGGTGGGCCCTGGCCGGTGGCCGCCGGCGCGTCGGTGGTGGCCGGGGCGCTCATCGGCCGTTGTCGGCGAGCGCCTTCTCGTGGAACGCGCGCCCCTCCTCACCGCCGGAGGCGAGGAACTCCTTGCGGACCTGCGCCAGGTCGCTGACGGGTCGGCGGCCGCGCAGGATGTCGCGGATCTTGTCCTCGGTCGGCTGGAGGACCTTCGACCAGTTGGCCGGGAGTTCCAGCTTGATGCCGGCGAAGAGGTCCTTCTCCATCTGGGCGATGTTCTTCTGGTAGTAGGCCAGGTAGTCGCGTACGTAGTTGGGGGTGTCGGCGCTGCGTACCTTGACCGGGACCCGGCCACCGATGTGGGTGTACTGCGCCCCCAGTTCCTTGCGGCCCAGCTCGGTCGGGACGGGGCTGCCGTCGGCCGCGCGGGTGAAGTGTTTGCCCTCGACGCCGTACTCGCGCAGCTCGAACTCGCGGCTGCCGAAGGGCGCGGCACACCAGTTCAGTACCCGTAGCAGCTCGTCGACGCGCGCGGCGCCCAGGCCCTTCTTGACGAAGGTGTAGAAGATGGGCTTCTCGCTGCCCCAGATGACCGGCTGTGCCCCGGCCACGCCGAAGACCGGCAGCGGCTGCATGTCGAAGCTCGGCAGCTGCTTGACCCGCTCGCTCTGCATGCCCTGCCAGGCGCCGAGGCCGTCCTGGTACATGAGGATCTTGCCGGCCTTGAACAGCTGCTTCTCGTCGGCGCCCTTGCTGGCCACGGTGTCGGGGTGCACGAGCCCGTCGGCGAACAGCTTGGCGGTGAACTCCAGGGCGGCGGCGAAGGCGGGGTTCTCGAACTTGTGCTCCAGGCCGCCGTCGGGCTTCTTGCGCCAGTACTGCTGGCAGCCGAAGAACTGCTGCACCATGTCGAAGACGCTGCCGAAGGCCCACACCCCCTTGGCGGGGTCGGTGACCTTGCGGCCGAACTCGTGCAGTTCCTCCGGGGACGTCGGCGCCGCCAGGCCGGCCGGGGCGAGCAGGTCGGCGCGGTGGAACAGGGCGTACCCGAACGGTCCGTCGGTGGGGAACGGCACGGCGTGCAGCCGCCCGCCCCAGACCGAGTACTCCCAGGCGCCGGTGGGCAGCGCGGCCAGGTAGGGGTACTTCGCGGCGGCGTCGCCCTTGAGGTGGTCGGTGAGGTCCTCGAACAGTGCCTTGACGGCGTCGGAGAACCGGGCGACCTTGTCGACCTCCCAGTTGGGCACGCTGAGCAGTTCTGGCACGTCGCGGGCGCCGAGCATCGCGTTGAGCTTGTCGGCGTAGGTCATGCCGTCCTGCAGGCTCGGGTGCACCTCGACGCCCAGCCTGGCGTTGACCGCCGCGAGGTAGGAGTTGCGGCCCGCCGTCGGTGGGGCGGGTCCCCACCACGGGCTCATGGTGCCGATTGGTGGGCCGCCCCGGCCGGGTTGCTCGGTGACGGCGTCGACGAGGGTGCGGGGGTAGCTGAGGTAGCCGTCGGGGATCGGCCCCTCACCGGCGATGTCGGGCGGGAGCAGTTCGGCCGGCTTGTGGGTGGGCAGCACCGAGCGGATGGCGTCGGCCCTGGTGGCGCTGCCTCTGCTCCCGGCCTCCTTGCTGCAACCGGCCAGGGTGGCGCCACCCATCGTCGCGGCGGCGCCGAGGCCGAGCAGGCGCAGCAGGGACCGGCGGTCGGTGGATGCGCCCGGCGGGGACGGCTTCACGGCGCACTCCCTTCTTCGGTGGCGGCTTCGCGGAACGTACGCGTTCCGGCTAGAATTAGTTGGGGTTCTAGCCGAACAAACTAATCGACGGTGATCCGTCCCACAAGACAACGACCCCGGCGGCGTACGCGATGATGGGGCGCGCGGCACCACCGGGATCCTGCACCGTCGCCCAGGGAGCGGACAGATCGTGATCAGCAGCCACAACGAAGCGCGGCCGAGCGACCTCGGCGACGTCCGCACCGCCAACCGGGCCCTGGTGCTGCGCCACGTCCGCCGGCACGCCCCCTGCTCCCGGGCCGACATCGCGGCGCACACCGGGCTGAACAAGGCCACCGTGTCCAGCCTGGTCGGCGAACTGATCGAGCGGCGGCTGCTGCGCGAGACCGGGCTGACCGAGAACCGGGTCGGCCGCCCCGCGACCATGCTCGTCCTCGACGGCACCCCGTACGCGGCCCTGGGCATGCAGATCGGCGCCGACGAGCTGGTGGTGCTCGCCACCGACCTGGCCGGCACCCGACTGCTCACCTGGCGGCGAGCCTTCTCCGCACCGTCGTGCACCCCCGCCGAGACCGTACGCGCGCTGGCGGCCCTGGCCCGCCGCGCGATCACCCGGCTACGGGGGCAGGACCGCCGCGTGCTCGGCCTGAGCGTGGGCGTGCCCGGCCTCGTCGACCCCGACGGCGCCGTCCCCCGGGCCACCGCGCTCGGCTGGCGGGACGTCGCCCTCGCCGCCGACCTGCGCGCGGCGCTGCGCGAGCCCGACCTCACCGTCGACGTCGACACCGACGCCAACCTCGCCGTCCTGGCCGAGCACCGCCACGGCGCGTACGCCGGCGCGGCCCACCTGGTGCACCTCACCGGCGGGGCCTCGGTCGGCGCGGGCATCGTCGCCGGCGGCCGGCTGCTGCGCGGCAACCGGGGATTCGCCGGCGAGGTCGGGCACCTCATGCTCGACCCGGCCGGCCCCGGCTGCGCGTGTGGCCGCCGCGGCTGCCTGGTCGCGTACGCCGGACTGCCGGCGGTGGTGGGTCGCCTCCTGCCCGACACCGCGCAGGACGGGCCGGTCACCGACTTCCTGCCGGAGATCGAACGGATCCAGGCACTCGCCCGCCAGGGCGACCCCACCGTCCTGGCGGGACTCGCCGACGTCGGCTGCCACCTCGGGCACGCCGCGTCCGTCCTGGCCAACCTGCTCAACCCGCAGGCCGTCGTCGTCGGCGGGCACTTCGCCGCCCTGGCTCCCTGGCTGCTGCCGGCGGCGCGCACGGAGTTCGCCGCGCGCACCCACGCCCCGGCCGCCGGCGGCTGCCAGCTCGACGCCTCCACCCTCGACCCGGCGGCCACCGCGCTCGGCGGGGCCACCGCCGCGCTCGCCGCCGTCGAGTCGGGTCGGCTTCCGGCCGCGTGAGCCCGCGCGCCGCCGGGCCTTGACCGGACCGGCGGCAGGTGCCAACCTCGAACCGCCGCCTCGTGGCTGGGCACCCGGGCGGCACGTCTCGCGCAGTCGTCGAAGCGCTTCACCGCTTCCGGGCCGGCGACCGCCACCCTCACACCGCGATGCCGCTCGCGTCACCGTTCGTCGAAGCGCTTCGACACGGCCGCGTGCAGGCCCACGGAAGGCGACCGACCCATGACCCACCACCCCGCCCCCTCCCCGCACGCAATCGTCGACGACCTGCTGGGCCGGCTCACCCTGCCGGAGAAGCTCGGCCTGCTGCACCAGTGGCAGGCGCCCGTGCCCCGCCTCGGCCTGCCCGCGTTCCGCACCGGCACCGAGGCGCTGCACGGGGTGGCGTGGCTCGGCCGGGCCACCGTCTTCCCGCAGGCCGTCGGGCTCGCCGCCAGCTGGAACCCCGAGCTGCTGCGGGCCGTCGGCGCGGCCGTCGGCGACGAGGTCCGCGCCAAGCACCACGCCGACCCCGAGCGGGTCGGCCTCAACGTCTGGGCGCCGGTGGTCAACCCCCTGCGCGACCCTCGCTGGGGACGCAACGAGGAGGGCTGGTCCGAGGACCCGTGGCTCACCGGCCGGCTCGCCACCGCGTACGCCGAGGGGCTGCGCGGCGACCACCCGCAGCGGCTGCGTACCGCCCCGACGGTCAAGCACTTCCTCGGCTACAACAACGAGACCGACCGGGCCACCACGTCCAGCGACCTGCCCCCACGGGTGCTGCACGAGTACGAGCTGCCCGCCTTCCGCGCCCCGCTGGCCGCCGGCGCGGCCGTCGCCGTGATGGCCTCCTACAACCTGGTCAACGGGGTGCCGGCGCACCTGAGCCCGCTCATCGCCGACGAGCTGCGCCGGTGGACGCCCGAGGAGCTGATGGTCGTCGGCGACGCCGGCGCGGTGAGCAACATCGCCGGGGTGCAGGGCCACCTGCCCGACCACGTCGACGGCTACGCCGCCGCCCTGCGCGCCGGCATCGACAGCTTCACCGAGGACGACGCCGACAGCGCCCCCACCGTCGGGCGGCTGACCGAGGCGCTCGACCGGGGGCTGATCACGGCGTCCGACGTGGACCGGGCGGTGCGGCGGATCCTCACCGTCCGCGTCCGCCTCGGCGACCTGGACCCGCCGGGCGTGGACCCCTTCGCCGGCGTCGCGCCGGACGCCGTCGACCGCCCCGCGCACCGGGAACTGGCCCGCGAGGCCGCCCGCCAGTCGATCGTGCTGCTGCGCAACGACGGGCTGCTCCCCCTCGCCGACCCGGGGCTGCGGGTGGCCGTGCTCGGCCCGCTGGCCGACGCCGTGCACACCGACTGGTACAGCGGCACCCCGCCGTACGCGGTCACCGCGTACCAGGGGCTCGTCGGGCGGCTCGCCGCCGTCGCCACCCATCCCGGGGCCGACCGGATCGCGCTGCGCGTCGGCGCCCGCCACGTCGGCTGCCCCGACACCCCCGACGGCGGGCCGCTGACCCTCGGCGACGCCGCCACGGCGTTCGACGTCTTCGACTGGGGGCGCGACGTGGTGGCGCTGCGCGCCGTCGGCAACGGCCGCCACGTCGGGGCCGACGAGGCCGGCGCGCTCGCCAACGACCGCCCCGGACCCGGCGGCTGGGTGGTCCGGGAGACCTTCCGCTGCCACGAGGGTCCCGGCGGCACGGTCCTGCTGCACCACCTCGCCTCCGGCCGCTACGTCGCCGCCGACGCGCACGGGCGGCTGCACGCCGACGCCCCCACCCCGGCCGAGGCGACCCGGTTCACGGTGGACCTGCTGGCCGACGGGGCCGCCGAGGCCGCCGCCCTGGCCGCCGACGCCGACGTGGCGGTGGTGGCGCTGGGCAACCACCCGATGGTCAACGGCCGGGAGACCGAGGACCGCGTCGACCTGGCCCTGCCCGCCGGGCAGGAGGCGCTGCTGCGGGCCGTGCACGCCGCAAACCCGCGCACCGTGCTGGTGGTGACCAGCAGCTACCCGTACGCGATCGGTCAGGCCGGGACGCCACCGCCGGCGGTGCTCTGGTGCGCGCACGGCGGTCAGGAGCACGGCACCGCGCTGGGCGACGTGCTGGTGGGCGACGCCGAGCCCGGCGGCCGGCTCACCCAGACCTGGTACGCCGACGCCGCCGAGCTGCCCGACCTGCTCGACTACGACGTGATCGGCTCCGACGCCACCTACCTGTACCACCGGGGCGACCCGCTGTACCCGTTCGGCCACGGGCTCAGCTACACCCGCTTCGACTACGCCGGCCTGCGGTTGAGCGCCGCCGAGGCCACCGTGGGCGAGGAGGTCGAGGTGAGCGTCGAGGTCACCAACGTCGGCGAGCGCCCCGGCGAGGAGGTCGTGCAGCTCTACACGCGCCAGCGCCGCTCCCGCGTCAAGCAGCCACTACGCCAGCTACGGGACTTCGCCCGGATCAGCCTCGCGCCCGGGCAGCGGCAGGTGGTGCGGCTGCGGCTGCGTACCGCCGAGTTGAGCTGGTGGGACGAGACCCGGGGCCGCCGGGTGGTGGAGGACGCCACCCACACCGTCCTGGTCGGCCGCTCCGCCCGCGACGTGCGGCTGGTCGGCGCCCTCGCCGTACGCGGCGACGAGACGTCCGGCGGGCGGGCGGCCGTACCGGCGTCGGGGCGGGCGCGGTGAGCGGGGCACGGGGACGACCGGTGCAGCCCACCATCGCCGACGTCGCCCGGCACGCCGGGGTCGCGGTGAGCACCGTGTCGTACGTCCTCAGCGGCAAGCGCGCCATCACCGAGGTCACCCGCAACCGGGTGCTGGCCAGCGTCCGGCTGCTCGGCTACCACCCGCACGCCGGCGCGCGGGCCCTGGCCAGCCGGCGGGCCAACGTGATCGCGCTGGTCCTGCCGCTGCGCGCCGGCATGCAGGTGCCCGTGGTGATGCAGTTCGCCATGGCCGTGGTCACCACCGCCCGCCGCTTCGACCACGACGTCCTGCTGGTCACCTCCGACGAGGGGCCCGCGGGGCTGCGGCGTGTCGCCGCCACCGCCCTGGTCGACGGTGTGCTGGTCATGGACGTGGAGCTGGACGATCCCCGGGTGCCGCTGCTGCGAGGGCTGGCCCGGCCCAGCGTGCTCATCGGGCTGCCCGCCGACACCACCGGCCTGACCTGCGTGGACCTGGACTTCCACCGGGCCGGGTGGGCCTGCGTCGCGCACCTGGCCGGGCTGGGGCACCGGCGGGTGGCGTTGCTCGGCGCGCCCGCCGCCGTCTACGACCGGGGCACCGGCTTCGCGCACCGCACCCGCGCCGGCGTACGCGAGGCCGCCGCCGCGCACGGCGTCGACGCGGTGACGCTGCCCTGCGAGGAGGGCGCGGTGGCCGTCCGCCGGGCCCTCACCGACCTGCTGGGACACCACCCCGACGTGTCGGGGCTGATCGTGCAGAACGAGGCCGCCGTCGATCCGGTGCTGGCCACGCTGCCCGCCCTGGGCCGGCGGGTGCCGCGGGACGTGTCGGTGGTCGCCGTCTGCCCGGACCGCTTCGCCGAGCAGGCCCACCCGATGCTGACCGCCGTGCCGGTGCCCGCCGAGGAGATCGGCACGCGGGCCGTGTCGCTGCTGATGGGCAGGCTCGACGGCGAGGCGACGCCGGAGGTCACCCTGCTGCCGCCCCGGTTGACGGTACGCGACAGCACCGCCGCCCCCGCCCCGACGGCGAGGGCCGGCCGGTGACGTCCGCCGCGCACCGCATCGTCGACACCGCCCCCGCCGCGCGCTGGGAGGACGCGTTCCTGGCCGGCAACGGCGAGGCCGGGATCATGGTGTACGGCCGGCCGCACGCCGAACGCATCGTCGTCAACCACCACCGCTTCGTCCTGCCCAACGGCACCCGCGACGCCCGCCCGCCCGAGCTGGCCGCCCTGCTGCCGCGCATCCGCGAGCTGATCCTCGCCGGCCGACGGGCGGAGGCCAGCCGGCTGCTCGCCGGCGACGGGGTGCTGCGCTGGACACAGTCGTTCCACCCCGGCTTCGCCCTCACCATCGACGCCGTCGACCCCGGCCCGGTCGACGGCTACCGGCGGCGTACCGAGTTCGGCACCGGAGAGGTCGTCGTCGAGTGGACGGGCGGACGCCGACGCTCGTTCGTGTCCCGCGCCGACGCGCTGGTGCTCACCCACGTCGACGCGGGCACCTGCGCGGTGGGCGTCACCGGGGACCTGCCGGGCCGGCCGGAGTCGGTGCGCTACACCGTCGCCGCGTACCGCCGGGGTGATCTGGTGTTCCTGCGGGTGCGGGGCCGCTACCCCGACGCGGGTGGCGCGTACGGCTTCGAGGGGCTCACCCTGCTGCACGGCGACGTGGCGGTCGTCGGCGACCGGGTGGTGGTACGCGGCCCGGCGCTGCTGGCCACGGTGCTGGACCGGCCCGATGCCCCGCCGTGGCGCACCGGCGAGCTGGAGGATCGGCTGGCCGCCCACGCCGGGGTCGACTACGAGACCCTGCTGGCCCGGCACGTCGCGCCGCACGGGCGCGCCTACGGGCGGGTGAGCCTGGACCTGCGGGTGCCGGACGCGCAGCGGGACCTGCCCGTGGGTGAGCTGATCGCCGCGCAGGACGCCGACCCGGGCACGCTGCAACCGGCGCTGCTGGAGCGGCTGTTCCACGCCGGGCGGTACCTGCTGCTCAGCTCCAGCGGGGTGCTGCCGCCCCGGCTGACCGGGCTGTGGCTCGGCTCGTGGGACGCGGCCTGGGCGGGCGACTTCACCACCGACGCCAACCTGAACCTGCAACTGGCCGGCGCGAACGTCGGCGCCCTGCCGGAGGTCGTCGCCGCCCACGCCAACCTGGTACGCGGCCAGGTCGACGACTGGCGGCGCAACGCGCGGGCGATCTACGGGGCCCGGGGCCTGCTGGCGCCCAGCCGCACCGACGGCGAACACGGGCACCTGTTCCACCTGCACGAGGACTGGCCGTTCGCGGCGTGGCTGCCCGGCGCGCACTGGCTGCTGCACCCGCTGTACGAGCAGCACCTGGTCACCGGGGAACCGCTGGGCGAGGTGGTCGGCTGGCTGGCGGAGGTGGCGGACTTCTTCGCGGACGTCCTCACCGTCACCGACGACACGGGCCAGGTGGTGGTCGTGCCGTCGTACTCGGCGGAGACCGGCCCGTACGACGAGCGGGGGCGGGCGGTGCACGTGGCCGTGAACGCCACCATGGACATCGCCGCCGCCCGGCACGCCCTGCGGACCGCCGCCGAGGTGACCGGCGTCGACCGGTGGGCGGGGCTGCTCGCGCGGCTGCCCGCCTACCGGGTCGACGGGCGTGGGGCGCTGGCCGAGTGGGCCTGGCCCGGCTACCACGGCGACGACGAGCACCGGCACGTCAGCCACCTCTACCCCGTGTGGCCGCTGGACGAGATCGACCCGGACGACACCCCCGAGCTGGCACGGGCCGCGCACCGCGCGTTGACGCTGCGCGGCGACGAGAACCTGTCGGCGCACGGCAGCCTGCACCGGGCGCTGGCCGCCGCCCGCCTGCACGACGGCGCGCTGACCGCCGCGAACCTGCGGAAGATCGTCGGCAACGACATGTTCTTCCGGTCCCTGATGAGCGCGCACAACCCGGGCCTGGTGACGTACAACGCCGACGCCGCGCACGCCCTGCCGGCGGTGCTGATCGAGTCGCTGGTGCAGTCGCGCCCCGGGCTGCTGCGGCTGCTGCCGGCCCCGCTGCCCGGCCTGGGCACGGGGGTGCTGCGCGGGGTGGCCTGCCGGGGACGCGTCGGCGTCGAGGAACTGTCCTGGGCGCCCGGGCGGGTGCGGGCCCGCCTGGTCTCGCCCGTCGCGCAGCGGCTGCGCGTACGCAGCCCGTACGGGCAGCGGGAGGTGGACCTGGCGGCGGCGACGCCGCTCGAGGTGACCTTCGGCGCGGTCGGGTCAGCCGGTGCTGTCGCGGTGCCGGCGCAGCATCCCGGCGGCCAGCGGCGCGGCGTCCAGGTCCCCGGCGGCGACGCGGGTGGCGACGGTACGGCGCACGAACCGGTCGGCCAGCGCCGGCGCGTGCCGGGCGAGGGCCAGCTCGAGGCGGCCCCGCCGGGTCGTGGCGACGTCGCGGGGTGCCCGCCGGGCGGTGGCGGCGCGCAGGATCGCCGCGACGACCCCCTCCACGGGTTCGGGGCGTGACACCCCGCGCAGGGACAGGCCGGCCTCGGCGGTGCTGTCGTGGATCGGGGAGGCGACCATGCTGGGGTAGACGACGCTCACCCCGACGTGGGTGCCCACCTCGTGGCGCAGCGCGTCGGCGTAGGCGACCAGGGCCCGCTTGCTGACGCCGTACGCGGCGGCCAGGGGCAGCGGCAGCAGGGCCATCCGGCTGGCGACGAAGACCACCCGCCCGCGGGCGGCCTCCAGGGCGGGCAGCGCGGCGGCGGTGGTGCGCCAGGCGGCGAGCAGGTTCACCTCCAGCTGCTGGCGCACCACCTCGTCCGGCGCCAGCTCAGCCGGGGCGGGGCCGCCGACGCCGGCGTTGTTGACCAGCAGGTCCAGCCCGCCGAGGCGCTGCACGGCGGCGGCGACGGTGGCCGGTACGGCGGTGGGGTCGGTCAGGTCGCAGCCGAGCACCGGCACGCCCTGCTGGCCCTCGACGTCGACGGTGCCGGCCTGGCGGTCGACGCCGACGACCCGCGCCCCGGCGGCGGTGAACGCGGCGCAGAGCTGTCGTCCGAAGGTGCCGCTGGCCCCGGTGACGAGCACCCGGCGGCCCGTGAGCCCGCTCATGCCGCGGCTCCGGTGGCGCGGGCGCGGCGGGTGCCGGCGGCCAGTTCCCGGCCCAGTTCGGCCAGGTACGCGTCGAAGTCCACCCGCATCGCGGGCCGGCGCTGCCCCCAGCGGGCGGTGGCGGCCCGAAGCTCGGCCCGGCAGGCGGCGCGCTGCGCCTGCGGCGCGGGCAGGGCGTAGCGGCCGGACAGCTGCGCCGCGACCAGCTTGGCCTGCGCCTCGACCAGCGGGAACGCGGCGCCGGTGGACTGCATCAGCCCGACGAACGCCAACCCGGGCGCGTCGAGGTGGAACACGTGCCGGTACAGCGGCAGGGTGTCCGCCCCGTCGCCGAGCAGGGCGGGGTCGAGGAAGGGGATCTCCACCCGGTAGCCGGTGCACCAGATGACCAGGTCGACCTCGTCGACGCGGCCGTCGGTGAAGGTGACGCGGTCGCCGTCGAAGGCGGCGATGCCGCCGCGGGGCTCGATCTCGCCGTGGCTCAGCCGCGACAGCAGCCCGTCGGACAGGGTCGGGTGGTCCTGGAGGAAGCCGTGGGCGGGGGCGGGCAGGCCGTAGCGGGTGGGTGGGCCGACGGTCGCGGCGAGCAGCCGCTGGGTGATGCGCTGACGCAGCCGCCACGGCAGGCGGCGGGCCAAGGCGCCGTTGAGGGTGTCCGACGGGCGGCCCAGCAGGTGCTTCGGCACCACCCAGACGCCCCGGCGCAGCGACAGCAGGGTGCGCTCGGCCGCGTACGAGGCGTCCACGGCGATGTCCATCGCGGAGTTGCCGCCGCCGACGACCAGGACCCGGCGGCCGGCGAGCTGTTCGGGGCCCCGGTAGGCGTGGCTGTGCATCTGCTTGGCGGTGCAGTCGCCCGGGACGGCGGGGCTGGGCGGCTTCGGCACCCGGTTGTGGCCGTTGGCGACGACGACGGCGTCGACGGTGACCTCGACGTCGCCGTCGGGCCCGTCGGCGTGCACCGTCCAGCGGCCGTCGGCTGCGGCGACCCGGTCGACGGTGTGCCGCAGCCGCACCGCGTCGTGCAGGCCGAAGCGGTCGGCGTAGTCGTTCAGCCAGCCGGCGACGCGGGTGTGGTCGGGGTAGTCGGGCCAGTGCGCCGGCATCGGGTGCTCGGCGAACTCGGTGCGCCCCTTGCTGGTGTTCAGGTGCAGGGTCCGGTACGCGGGCGAGCCGGCCGCCCCGTACACCCAGAGGCCGCCGACCCGGTCGGCGGCCTCGAAGCAGACGGCGGGCACGCCGACGTCGGCGAGTGCCTTGAGGGTGGCCAGTCCGGCCGCGCCCGCGCCGATGACCGCCACGGTCGGCTGTGCGCCCATCGCCGACTCCTTCCCACTAAATCCAACGTCTGTTGGATAATGGTCCGGTGTCGGCGGCACGTCAAGACGTCGCCGGCCCGTAGAGCCCGTCGAGGAGGCGGTGCACGAAGGCGCGGAACTCCCGCCGCTGCCGCGCCTGCGACCCGTCGCCGGCGGCCAGCGCCACCACGTGCCCGTGCACCGCCCACACCAGGCTGCGCACCGTCACGTACGGCGCCGGCTCGACCAGCGCCCCGGCCGCCGCGGCGGCACCGAGCAGGTCGGCGACGAGCCGGTACAGCGGGGCCGCGTACCGCTCGTCGAGCTCGGCATGCCGCTGCGGCTCCAACCAGCGGCGCAGCCACAACGCCGTGGTCTCCGGCCGGTCCTCCAGGAAGTCCACGAACACGTCCACCAGGTCGTGCAGCGCACGCCGCACCTCGCTCGGCCCGCTGGCCAGGGCCTGCCGGGCCCGCCCGGCAGCCGCCTCGAGCACCTCGCGTTCGGCGTCGAAGACCCGGGCGAAGCAGGCGTCGTAGAGCTGCGCCTTCGTACCCGTGTGGTGCGAGACCGTGGCGACGTCCACGCCGGCGGCCGCCGCAACCTCCCGCAGCCCGACGGCGTCGAAGCCGCGGCGGGCGAACAACGCGGTCGCCGCCGTGAGCACCACCTCCCGCGTGGCGCGGCTCTCCTCGCGGCGGGGCCGCCCGGGTCTGCGACGGGGCATGGTCATGACCGCCATTCTGCCCCTACAATCCAGCATCCGTTGGATTGCGGGCGGCGTGCCCGCCGAGGAGGCCGCCATGACCGGGCTCGACCAGCAGCAGGCCGGTACGGACACCGCCGCGCTGCCCCGTGGACCGTTGCTCGGTTTCGCCACGGGCTCGCTCGGCATGGGCGTCTGGGTGACGGTCCCCGGGCTGTTGCTGCTCTACTTCCTCACCGACGTGCTCGCCGTCGCGCCCTGGCTGGCCGGCCTGGCGCTGCTGCTGCCGAAGGTCGCCGACGTGCTGCTGCACCCGTGGGTCGGGCACCGCTGCGACGTCGAACAGGCACGCCGGGGCGACCGGCGCCGCCTGCTGCTGATCGGCTGCGCCCTGCCGCTCGCCTTCGCCGCCCTGTTCGCCGTGCCCGGCGGACTCACCGGCGCACCGGCCGCCGCCTGGGTGGCGCTCGCCTTCGTCGCCGGCAACCTGCTGTTCGCCGCCTACCAGGTGCCCTACCTGGCCACCCCCGCCGACCTGCGGATCGGCTACCACGAGCGGACCCGCCTGATGGCGTTCCGGATGGTGGTGCTGACCCTCGGCATCCTCGTCTCCGGGCTGCTGGCGCCCCTGCTGGCCGGCGGGCAGGAGGCCACCCGGGGCGGCTACCAGCGCATGGGTGTGCTGCTGGCCGTCGGGATGCTGGCCGCCATGCTGGTCGGGGTGGCCGGCATCACCCGGCTGCGCCGGGCCGCCGCCGCGACGACCGCACCGCACGGCGGCGGCTGGCGGGAACTCGTCGTGGCGCTGCGCGACCGGCAGTTCCGGTGGCTGGTCACCGCGTACCTGGCCATGTCCACCACCACCCACCTGGTCCTGGCCGGCGTGCCCTACTACGCCGAGTACGAGCTGGGCCGCCCCGCCCTGACCACCGTGCTCGTGGCGGCGTTCGTCGCGCCGGCGCTGCTGGTCACCCCGGCCTGGCTGACCCTCGCCCGCCGGGTCGGCAAGCAGCGGGCGCTGCTGGGCGCGCAGGCGGCCTTCGCGGCCGGCTCGCTGGTGCTCGCCGTCGGCCGTCCGGCGGGGCTGCCCGTGCTGGTGGCGGCCGTGGCGGTGCTCGGCGTCGCGTTCGCCGGCATGCAGTTGCTGCCGTTCTCGATGGTGCCCGACGTCATCCGTGCCAGCGGCGGCGCGGCCGGCACGTACACCGGGGTCTGGACGGCCACCGAGGCGACCGGCGCGGCGCTGGGCCCGTGGGCGTACTCGCTGTGCCTGGCGGCGGGCGGGTTCGTCGCCTCCACCGCGGGCGCCAGCGTCGTCCAGCCCGACGGCGCGCTGGACGCGATCCGTTGGGGCTTCGGGCTGCTGCCCGCGGCGGCGATGCTCGTCGCGCTGCTGCTGCAACGCCGCTACACCCTGGACCGTACGGCCCGCACGGCCGACTGAGCCACGGGCCCCGAGGGGCCACGCGCACGCGGCCCCCGCCTGGCGGATGCGCGGCGCGGTGGGACCGCGGCGAGGGTGATCCGGTCGGGCGCTGCGCCCGGTGACCGCCCGGGCCGGCAGTAGACTGCGCCCTCGATGGACGCCGAGCCCACCCCCGCCGAAACCCGACCCTGCGCCCACTGCGGACGCCAGGTGCCGCAGCGCGTCGGCGCCGGCCGCCCGTTCCGCTACTGCCGCGACAACGACGGCGCCTGCCAGCGGGCCTCACGCAACAGCCGGATGCGCCACCGCAACGCGCCCGGCCTGCCCGGTCAGGTGGCCCGCACCTGGGAGGCGGTGGACCGGCTGGAACAGGTCGCGCAGACCCTCGCCGACGCCCTGCACGCCGAACTGTCCCCGGTCGGCGTGGAACGCCAGCTCGCCCAGGCCCGCGCCGACGCGGCCACGCAGGTCGCGGCGGCACAGACCGAACGCGACGAGGCCCGCCACGACGCCGAGGACGCCGCCGCGACGGCCGTCCGGGCCCGCGAGGAGGCCCGCGCCGCCGCCGCCGAACGCGACGCGGCCCACGACGAGGCCCGGCGCGCCGCCGAGCGGGCCGCCGAGGCGCTCGAACGCGCCGACCGGGCCGAGGCCGCCCGTGACGACGCCCGCCGGCAGGCCAGCGCCGCCGACGCCCTGCGCACCCAGGCCGAACGCGACCGCGACACGGCCCGCCACGAGCTGCGTACGCTGCGTGCCGAGGCGGACGCCGAGCGCCGCCGCGGCACCGAACTCACCGCGGAACGCGACGCCGCCCGCGCCGACGCCGACCGGGCGACCCGCGCCGCCACCGAGGCCCTCGAACGCGCGCAGCGCCTGCACGCCGAAGCCGAACAGGCCCGCGAGCGTGCCGAGCGGGCCCGCGCCGAAGCCGACGCCGCCCGCACGGCCGCCGCCGAGTCCGACGCGGCCCGGCAACGCGCCGAAGCCGCCCACCGCGACGCCGAGGCCGCCCGACGGCAGGCCGAGGCCACCGCCGAGCAGGCCCGCACGGAACTCGTCGCCCTCACCGGTCGGCACGACACGCTGCGCGCCGACCTGGCCACCACACGCGAGGCCGCGAGCGCCGCCGAGGGCCGCGCCGCCGAGCTGACCGTACGGCTGCGCGCCGCCGAAACCGACCGCGACGAGGCGCAACGGCGGGCGGCCCAGCTCGCCGAGCAGGTCAGCAACCTCGCCGCTGCCCTGGCCCACCTGGGCTCCCGCCCGGCCGGCTGAACGGGCCGGTCGACCCGCCCGCGGTGGCCGTGTAGCGGTAGGCCAGTCGCGCGAAGGCGTCCCTGAGCTCGGGTGGGCCGACGACCTCGATGTCGGCGTCGAAGCGGCCGAGGGTGGCGGCCAAACCGATCCACGACCACGAGCCCAGCACGAGCCGGCAGCGGCGCGGGCCGAGTTCCTCGACGAGCGCGTCGTGCAGGTACCCGGACACCACCGCGGCCGGCAGGTCGAGGATCACCTCCCCGCGGCAGGGCCAGTCACCGGAGTCCTGGTAGCCCCGGAACCGGCTGGTCACGAAGGCGGCCACGTCACCCTCGGGCAGCTCACGCGGGGTGAACCGAGGCCCGGTGGGGGTACGCGGACGGATCCGGTCGGCGCGGAAGGTGCGCCAGTCCCCGCGGTCGAGGTCCCACGCCACGAGGTACCAGCGTCCGCCCCACGTGACGAGGTGGTGCGGCTGCACCCGACGCGGCGCGCGCGGCCCACCGTCGTCGTCGACCTGCCGCGGGGTCACGGCCGTGTAGTCGAAGCGCAGCACCTCGCGGGCGTGCACGGCGGCGCCGAGCGCCATGAGCACACCGCTGTCGACCTGCCGGTCCGCCCGCGTCGGGGACCGCTCGACGGCGGTGACCCGCAGGATGTCGATGCGGTGGCGCAGCCGGGCGGGCATGACCTGCCGGACCGTGTGCAGTGCGCGCGCCGCGGCCTCCTCGATGCCGACGCCGGCGGTGGTGGCGCTCTGCAACGCGATGGCCAGGGCGACGGCCTGCTCGTCGTCGAACAGCAGCGGCGGCAACTGCGTGCCGGCGGCGAGGCGGTAGCCACCGTCGGGTCCCTTGAGAGCCGCGATGGGGTAACCGAGCTCGCGCAGCCGCTCGACGTCGCGCCGTACGGTACGCGCGCTCACGGCCAGCCGCGCGGCCAGCAGCGCGCCCGGCCAGTCCCGGCGTGCCTGCAGCAGCGACAGCAACGCCAGCAGGCGCGCGGAAGTTTTCGGCATTCCCCCATGGTGCCCGCAGAAGAGGACACATCCTGTCCGCTTCGGCTGCGAACGTAGCTCCCGTCCGACCGACGACGACAAGAAGGACCCGATGACCGACACCGCCACGCCCCCGACGACCCTCGACCCCGAGCGGGCCGACCTGCTCGCCGCGCTCGCGACCGCCCGAACCACCCTGACCGGCACCGTCCACGGCCTCACCGACGAGCAGATCGGCCAGCGCCCGACGGTCAGCACGCTGTGCCTGGGCGGGCTGATCAAGCACGTCGCGGCCATGGAGCAGGCGTGGCTGCGCTTCGTGGTCGAGGGCCCCTCGGCCATGTCCTTCGCCCTGCCCGACGGGGTCACCTGGGCCGACATCACGGCCGGCACGGCCTCCGAGGTGCCGCAGTGGCTCGTCGAGCACGAGGCCGGGTTCCGGATGCTGCCCGGCGAGACCCTGTCCGGAATCCTCGCCCACTACGCGCAGGTCGCCACCCGCACCGAGGAGACCGTCGCGGCCGTGGCCGACATGTCGGCGACGCATCCGCTGCCGCCGGCGCCGTGGCACGACGCGACGGCGGTGCTCAGCGTGCGGGGGGTGCTGATGCACGTCATCGCCGAGACCGCCCAGCACGCCGGGCACGCCGACATCCTGCGCGAGAGCCTCGACGGGCAGCGGTCCACCTGAGCGCCCGGGCCCCGGCGTCCCGAACACGCGCCGGGGCCCGTCTCCCGTACCCCGTGCAGCAGGGAAGGCCGTACGCCGATGACCGTCCTCGACACCCGCGCGCTCAACCGCGCCACGCTCGCCCGGCAGTTGCTGCTCGAACGCGCCGACGTGCCGGTCCTCGACGCCGTCGCGCACCTGTGCGGCCTGCAGGCGCAGGAACCGCAGGAGCCGTTCGTCGGCCTCTGGTCCCGGGTGCGCGCGTTCGACCCGGCGGGGCTGTCGGACCTGCTGACCGGCCGCGGCGTGGTGCGGATGCACCTCATGCGCCGCACCGTGCACCTCGTCACCGCCGACGACGCACTGGCCTGGCGGGCCCGCCACGACAGCATGCTGCGCCAGCGGGTACTCGGGGTCTACCGTCGCGAACTCGCCGGCGTGGACCTCGACGAACTCGCCGCGGCGGGCCGGGAAGTGCTGGCCGACGGCGAGCCCCGCTCGATGACCGGGCTCGCGCGGGCCCTCGCCGGACGGTGGCCGGCGCCGGGCCCGAGGGCGCTGGGCGAGATGCTGCTCGCCGCCCTCGTCCCGGTGGTGCAGCTGCCGCCGCGCGGCCTGTGGCGCACGACGGCGGGCGTACGCACCACGCTGCTGTCGTCCTGGCTGGGCCGCGAGATCGACCCGCCGGCCCCGCCGGGCCGCGACCCGGTCGGCGAGGCGCTGGTGCGGCGCTACCTTGCCGCGTTCGGTCCGGCCTCGACGGCCGACCTGCGCGCCTGGAGCGGTCTCGCCGGCCTGCCGGCCGCGGTGGCCGCGATCCGCGACGAACTGGTCGTCTTCCGCGACGAACGCGGGCGGCGGCTGTGGGACCTGCCCGACGCACCGCGCCCCGACGGCGACACACCCGCGCCGGTACGGTTCCTGCCGGCGTTCGACAACGCGCTGCTCGGCTACGACGACCGCAGCCGCATCGTCGACGACGCCCACCGGGGCCTGTCGGTCGCCGGGGAGCGCGTCGTGCTGGTCGACGGTCGGGTCGCCGCGACGTGGAGCGTCCCGGCCGACACCGTGACCGTCACCCCGCTGCGCCGCCTCTCCCGGGCCGAACGCGTCGCCGTGACCGAGCAGGGGCAGGCGGTGGCGGCCCTGCTCGGCGACGGCGACCGGATACGCGTCGCCGCGCACTGAGCATCGCGGGACAGCCGGGCGGGCACCGACGGGTCATGATGCGGGGGTGGGAAAGACATACGAACGCATCGAGGGCAGGCTACGCAGCTTCATCGAGGACCAGCCGATGTTCTTCACCGCCACGGCCCCGCTGTCCGGTGACGGCACCATCAACCTGTCGCCCAAGGGGCTGCGCGGCTCGTGGGCGGTCCTCGACACGCACACCGTGGCCTACCTGGACTTCGCGGGCAGCAACGCCGAGACGATCGCCCACCTGCGGGAGAACGGCCGCATCACGCTCATGTGGTGTGCCTTCGCCGGCCCGCCGAACATCGTGCGGGTACACGGGCACGGCGAACCCGTCTTCCGTGACGACCCCCGCTGGGCAGAGTTGGCGGGCCACTTCCCGGACATCGACACCACCGTGCACGGCCTGCGGGCGATCATCGTCGTACGCGCCGACCTGATCCGCGACACGTGCGGCTACGCGGTGCCGTTCATGACCTACGACACCGACCGTGACCTGCACGCCAGGCGGTTCGCCCGGGAGGACGACGCGTCGCTGAGTGACTACTTCGCCGGCAAGGAGCACGTGGCGCGCAGCATCGACGGGCTGCCGGGCCTGCCACTGCCGCTGCCGCCGACCCCGGCGACCTGAGCCGGCCGCGCCAGCTGGGTGGCTCCTGCGTCGCGCGGGAGCCCGCGACCTGTGGGCGGCGCGCCAGCCCGGCCGTCGCGGACGGGGCGGCAGCGGGCGGCTACCATCGCCGTTGGCAGCGCAAACACCGCACCAGCCCCACCCGGCACAGGCCGACCCCGCCGGACGGCTGGCACGGCCGGCTACCCTTGTCCAGGCTCGCCCGGGCATCCGGGTGGGGAATGGCCCGGCGGGAACGGACCGTTACACCGAGTACACCAGCACCACGAACGAGGGGAAGTCGATCATGGGCGAGCGTATGCTGCGCGGAAGCCGTCTGGGCGCGGTCAGCTACGAATCCGACCGCAACACGGAGCTCGCGCCGCGCCAGACCCGCGAGTACCTCTGCGCCAAGGGCCACCAGTTCGAGGTCCCGTTCGCCGTCGACGCCGAGGTCCCCACGACCTGGGAATGCAAGTTCGACGGCAGCGTGGCCCGGCTGGTCGACGGCAACGAGCCGGAGCAGAAGAAGGCCAAGCCGCCGCGCACCCACTGGGACATGCTGCTGGAGCGGCGTTCCATCGCCGAACTGGAGGACATCCTCGCCGAGCGGCTGCAGGAGGTCCGCACCCGCCGCGGCCGCGCCTGAACCACAACGTGAAACGGCGCCCCGGAAGCATCGCTTCCGGGGCGCCGTCGCGTACAGGTCAGTTCCGGCCGGGCTCGACGATCTCACCCTCGATGGCCCGACCCCCGTCGACGACGGTCGGCTCGGCCGGCGGCGACGTGTCAGCCGGCTGCGGCGCACCCCGACGCACCCGCACCCGCCGCGGCCCGAACAGGTCACCGGCCACCATCGACGACACCCGCCGCTCCGCCGCCCGCTGCACCCCGTGACGGGCCAACCGGCGCACCGGCGGCACCAGCAACAACATCCCCACCAGGCCGCTGAGCAGGCCCGGCAACGCCAGCAGCAACGCACCCAGCAGCCCGACGAGACCGTCGGTGACCTGCCGGCCCGGCGGCTGCCCGGCCTGCGCGGAGACCTTGAAGCCACGCCAGGCGCGCATGCCCTCGCGCCGCAGCAGCACCAGCCCCAGCAGCGACAACGCGAACACCACCAGCAGTGCCGAACCGAACCCGATCGCCCGCCCCACCGCGACGAACACCACCAGCTCCAGCAGCACCGCCGCCAACAGGGCCAACGGCACAAACCTCAGTCCTCGGCGCATCTCACCCCACTCACCATCCGCGGCGCCCCGGCACGGGACACCCGCGCGGGCGCCGGCGCCCCGTCCAGCATGACACGCCGCCGCTCAGGGCCACCGGACCTGCCCGCTGGCGGTACCGTGCAGGCCCCGCCGCAACGCCAACCGCCGGTCCTGCACCCCCCACGCGGTAATCCGCCACAGCGCCTCCGCCACGATCAGCGGACTCATCTTGCTGCTGCCGCGCTCCCGCTCGGCGAACGTGATCGGCACCTCGACGATGCGCGCCCCCGACCGGTGCACCAGCCGGGACAGCTCCACCTGGAACGAGTAGCCCTGCGAACACACCGACTCCAGGTCGATGCAGCCCAGAGCCGCCAGCCGGTACACCCGGTAGCCGCCCGTGGCGTCCGACAGTGGCATGCCCAACGCCAGGCGCGCGTACAGGTTGGCGCAGCGCGACAGCAGCAGCCGCCGCAGCGGCCAGTTCAGCACCCGCGCCCCGCGGGTCCACCGCGACCCGATCACCACGTCGGCGTCGCGGGCCGCCGACAGCAGCGCGGGTAGGTCCTCCGGGGCGTGTGAACCGTCGGCGTCCATTTCCACCACCGCGTCGAAGCCCCGCTCGCGTGCCCACGCGAACCCCGCCAGATAGGCGGCGCCGAGGCCCTGCTTGCCCTCGCGGTGCAGCACATGCACCCGACCGTCCGCGCCGGCCAGCGCCTCAGCGAGCGCACCGGTGCCGTCGGGGCTGTTGTCGTCGGCGACCAGGATCTCCACCCCGGGCGCCGCCCGCCGCACCCGTGCCACGATCTGCGCCACGTTGTCGGCCTCGTTGTAGGTCGGAATCACCACGAGCACCCGACCCACCCCCGGCGCACCGGTGTCCGCTCGGGTGCCGCTCGCCTCGCCCACCGTCGCTCCCCCTCCGCCGGCGTACCCGGCTGGCGTCACCCGGCGCGAAGCCGGCGGCGCAGCACGGCCGCGCCCACCAGGGCCACCACGGCCAGGCCCGCCAGCGCCACCTCCGGCCACAGCCCGACCCGGGTGGCCACGGTACGCCCGTCGTCCAGCCGCAGCTGCCGCACCACGACCGCTCGGGTGTTGAACCCGGTGGCGTCGCTTACCCGCCCGTCCGGGGCAACGAACCCGGACACCCCGACCGTCGAGGCCATCAACGCCGCCCGGCCGTGCTCCACCGCCCGCAGCCGCACCATGGCCAACTGCTGGCGTGCCTCCGCCACGTCGAACGTGGCGTTGTTGGTCTGCACCACCAGCAGCTGCGCCCCGCCCGTGACGGTGTCGCGCACCACCTCGTCGTAGGCGACCTCGAAGCAGATCACGTCGCCCAGCACGAGCGTGCCGGTGTCCAGCACCCCCGGCTCGCTGCCCGGCACGAAATCGGCGCGCACCCGGTCGACCTGCTTGCTGACCATCCGGGCCAGATCCCGCATCGGCACGTACTCGGCGAACGGCACCGGATGCCGCTTCGTGTACAGCTGCGCCAGGTCCGGGCCGCTACCGGGCCGCCACAGGATCCCCGCGTTGCGGACCTGCCCGTCGCCCGGGCCCCGCAGCACCGCACCCACCAGGATCGGGGCGCCCACCGCGTCGGCGGCCTGCGAGATGCGCGCCCCGGCGTCGGTGTCGCGCAGCGGATCGATGTCGCTGGAGTTCTCCGGCCACACCACCAGGTCGGGGCGGGCCCGTACGCCCGCCGCCACCTGCCCGGCCAGCTCGATCGTCGCGTCGACGTGGTTGTTCAGCACCGCCTGCCGCTGGGCGTTGAAGTCCAGACCGAGGCGCGGCACGTTGCCCTGCACGATCGCCACCGTGACCGCGTCGCCGCCACCCACACCCGACACCGGCACCAGCAGCCCCACCACCGGCACCGCGACCGCCCCGGCGGTCAACCCGGCCACCGGCACCCACCAGCGGCGCCGACCACCCCACGGCCGCCACAGCGCCGCCACCAGCAGCCCACCGGTCAACGCCACCGCGAACGTCACCAGCGGCGCCCCACCCCAGGCGGCCAGCCGCAGCAGCGGCGAGTCGTCCTGGCTGAACGCCAGCCGCCCCCACGGGAACCCCCCGAACGGGGTGCGGTCCCGCAGCGCCTCCTGCCCCACCCACAACACCCCGGTCACCGCCGGCCAACTCCACCGCACCCGGTCCACCAGCGGCGACACGTACGCGCCCGCCGCGCCCAGCAGCGCCAGATAGCCGGCCTGCAACAGCGACAGCAACACCCACGGCAGGTAGCCGGTGTGCAGGTTCGTCCAACTCAACAGCGGCGCGAACAACGCCACCCCGGTCAGGAAACCCAACCCGGCGCCGGCGCGCACCCGACGGCGGTGCGTCGCCGCGGCCAGCAACGCCACCCCCACCGGCGCGAGCGGCCACAGCCCGTACGGCGGAAAAGCCGCCAGCAACGCCAGCCCCGCCGCCACCGCCATCGGCGCGGCCACCCGCAACGGCAACGCCCCCGCCCGCCCGGTAGGCAGCCGGCTGTCGTCCCCGGTCGGTGCCGGTCGAGTCCCCACGATCACGCGCCGAAGGCTACCCGCCCCCAACGCCGCCGCCCCGCCCGGCGGCACGTCCCGAGATCAGAGGCGCGGCCCGGTTCCCACGGTCGAGGCCGGCAGACGCCCCACCTGGCTGGTTCCGCCACGACGCGAGCCCACTGACGGACGCCCGGACACAAATCGGGGCGCGGCTCGCGCCGCGCCCCGATGCTCCCAGGCCCTTCCCGGCCGGTGGGGCGAGAATGAGCTGCGCCGACCTTCGGACCGACCTGACGCGGACTGGCTGCCCCCGCCCGGCCGTTGTCTACTGGCCGTGCACCCCACCCTGCCCGTACACCGGTAACCGCGGCCGGTTCGCGCCGCCCCGCCGACCCCCGCCCGCTGGACCTGGCCGCCGCGACGCACTGCACACATGTCGCTCGGCCAGCGGACGAAGGGACGAAGCGAACAACAGCCGCTTCCCGTAGTAGGACTCAAAGACGGTACGGCGTGCACCCCCGCCGCTGTCAACCCACCCCGGCCTGTCGTGTGATGCACCACGGCGTGTCGCGTCGGCGAGTCTCAATGCGCGGCGAGGTGCCGCAGCAGCAACGCCCCCGCCGCCGCCGGATGCTCGGCCGCCAGCAACCCCCCGGCGGCCAGCACATAGTCGACGTCGACCACCGGCCGGGCCGCGCGCGGCAGCGCCCACCCACCCGCATGATCGGCCAGCACCGCACCCAACACTCCCGCCGCGTCCGCCGGCGCCGCATGCCGCAACACCCCACCCGAACCCACCAGCAGCCGCACGTCACGCAGATCCCGGCCGGCCCGCTCACCCGTGGCCGCCCCCCGCGCGTGCCGCCGCAACGCCACCGTCGCCGCCAACGCCGCGATCCGCGCCTCCACCGCACGGTCGGCGTCACCAGCCGGCAGGAACCCCGGATCGTCGGCCCGCACCGCCGCCGCGGCCGCCAACCCGTCGCACTCCGCGCCGGTCAGCAGCCGCTCCTCGACGGCCGCCCGCACCACCCCCGGCGCGCTCCACCGCATGCCCAGATCCCCCTCGACCGTACGGGCCCGCCACAGCGCCCCCGCCACCTCCCGCCCCGGCCCGGTGGCCCGCTCGTCCGGCGTCAGCACCGAATACACGTCCGTGGTGGCGCCACCCACGTCCACCACCACCAGATCACCACCCAGGGCGTCGGCCAGCACCTCCACCCCGGTCAGCACCGCGTCGGGGGTGGCCGCGCGCACCAGCCGCCCGAACCGCGACCCCCGCGACAGCCGCTTCCCGCCGATCACGTGCCGCAGGAACACCTCCCGGATCGCCGCGCGCGCCGACGCCGGCGCCAGCACCCCGATGCGCGGCAACACGTTGTCGGCCACCGTCACCGGCACCCCCGCCGACGCCAGCAGCGCATGCAGGTCGTCGCGGACGTCGACGTTGCCGGCCAACACCACCGGCACCCGCCAACGGGCCCGCGCCAGCCGCGTCGCGTTGTGCGTCAACGTCTCGGCGTCACCGCCGTCGGTGCCACCCACCAGCAGCACCACGTCCGGCCGCGCCGCCCGCAACGCCGCCAGGTCCGCCGCACCGAGCCGACCCGCCGCCACGTGCACCACGTTCGCGCCCGCCGACAGACCCACCCGCCGGCCCGCCTGCGCCGTCACCAGCCGCTCGTAGCCGATCACGGCCAACCGCAGCCCACCACCGGCCGACGAACACACGTACCACGGGGCGCCGCGCACACCCAGCCCGGCGGTGGCCGCACCGACCGCCGCGTCCAGGCCGTGCAACACGTCCGTACCCACCGTCGTCGGCGCCGCCGACGCCCCCACCAACGCGCCGACGTCGAGGTCCACCACCGCCACCTTCGTGAACGTGGACCCGACGTCGGCGCAGACCGCGTACCTCACGCCACCGGCGGAACGACCACCGTGCCGGTCGCGGTGACCGCCACGATCGGCTCGGCGAGCACCTCCGCCGCCGACTCACCCCGATCCGGACGCCCCCGACACACCACCCGCGCCTCGAAGTCGATGGTGCGGCTGCGCGTACCCACCCGCGTCACCGTCGCCGTCACCTCCAACACGTCGCCCGCCTTCATCGGCGCCCGGAACTGCACCTCCGAGTACGACGCGAACAACCCCTCGTCGCCGTCGGTACGGATACACACCTCCGTGGCCACGTCCCCGAACAACCCCAACGCGTACGCCCCGTCGACCAGATCGCCCGCGTAGTGCGCGTGCGAATACGGCACATACCGTCGGTGCACGACCGTCAGACCCACCCGGGAATCACTCATGCCTTCGCCTTCTTCTCCGTGATCAACGCGTGCACCAGGAAACTCGCCACCTCACCCGGGGTCGTCCCCCGACCGAAGATCCGATCCACGCCCAACTCGCCGGCCATCGTCTCGTCGAAACGCGGCCCACCCACGATCAGCAGCGGCCGACGCCCCGCCGGCATCGCCTCCCGGAACGCCGCCGACATCTCCCGCGTGTTGTGCAGATGCGCGTCCCGCTGCGTCACCACCTGCGACACCAGCACCGCATCCGCCCGCTCCACCCGGGCCGCCTCCACCAACTCCGGCACACTCACCTGCGCACCCAGATTGGTGACCTTCAACTCCCGGTAGTACTCCAGGCCCTTCTCCCCCGCGATGCCCTTGACGTTGAGGATCGCGTCGATGCCGACCGTGTGCGCGTCCGTGCCGATGCACGCCCCCACCACCGACAACTTGCGCCGCAACCGCCGCTTCACCACCGCGTTGACCTCCTTGGCGCTCAACAGCGGGAAGTCACGCTCCACCACCTGCACCGCCGAGGTGTCCACCAGATGGTTCACCCGCCCGTACACCACGAAGAACGTGAACCCGTCACCCATCGGCTTCGCGTGCACCAGCATCGCCGGGTCGATGCCCATCTTGTTCGCCAGCTGCACCGCCGCGCCCTCGGCCCGCTTGTCGTGCGACAACGGCAACGTGAACGACACCTGCACCATGCCGTCACCCGTCGTGTCCCCGTACGGCCGCACGATCCTCTTCTCGACGGCCCCGCCGCCAGCCTCCACGGCGCTCATGCCACCGGCCCTTCCAGGATCTCCGTAGCCGGATTGAAGTAGTCCGCCTCGTGCCCGGCCACCCCGGACAGGCCCTTGCCCCGGTCCGCCGGCCGCTTCATGATCCCGAACGTGCCCTCGGCGATCGCCGACAACAACGACTGCTCACCGATACGCTCCAACAGGTCGATCGCCTCACCCAGCACCCGGTTGGCCCGCTGCTGGATGAACCCGCCCGGCGCCGGCACGAAATCCTCGTGCAACCCGCCCGCCGCACCCAGCACGTACCGCACGTTCTGCAACGCGATGTCCCGATCCGACAACCACGGCGTCACCACCGCCTCGGTCATCATCCCCACCAGCAGGATCCCCTGACCGGTCATCGTGCCCACCAGGTTGAAGAACCCGTCCAGCAGATTGCCCCGGAACACGTCCCCGGTCATGTGCTTCGTCGGCGGCATCCACTTCAACGGCGCGTCCGGGAACAACTCCCGCGCCAACAACGCGTGCGCCAACTCCAACCGCAACGACTCCGGCACATCCGGGTTGATCTCGAACGCGTGCCCCAGGCCCAACTGCCAGTCCGCCAACCCCGCCTCGTGCGCGAAGAACTCGTTGAGCAACTGCGACACCGTCACCGTGTGCGCCTCGTCCACCGCGTCCGCCGTGGTCAGGTAGTTGTCCTCACCGGTGTTGATGATGATCCCCGCCCGCGCGTGCACCTGCCGCGAGAACCGCTGGTCCACGAACGTACGGATCGGATTGATGTCCCGGAACAGAATCCCGTACATCGAATCGTTCAACATCATGTCGAGCCGCTCCAGGCCCGCCAGGGTCGCCATCTCCGGCATGCACAGACCCGACGCGTAGTTCGTCAACCGCACATAGCGGCCCAACTCCCTCGACGACTCGTCCAAGGCCGCCCGCATCAACCGGAAGTTCTCCTGCGTCGCGTACGTGCCCGCGAAACCCTCCCGCGTCGCACCCTCCGGCACGTAGTCCAACAACGACTGCCCCGTCGACCGGATCACCGCGATGACATCCGCACCCGCCCGCGCCGCCGCCTGCGCCTGCGGAATGTCCTCGTAGATGTCCCCCGTCGCCACGATCAGATAAATCCACGGCCGCTGCGCCGGATCCCCGAACCGCTTCACCAACCGGTCCCGCTCCGCGCGCCGCCGGTCGATCGCCCGGATCCCCGCACCGACCGCCCGACGCGCCGCCTTCCGCGCCGCCGTGGCCGCCTTCCCCGAAGGCACCTCGAACCGCACCGACCCCGCCGCCGCCTTCTGCGCCAGCAACGTCACGTCACCCAACTGCTCCCGGGCGAGCGCATCGAACACCGGCAACGCCACCCCGTGCCCCAACCCCACGTCCGCGACCACCGCGTCCACGAGCCGGTTCACCCACGGAATACCGTCCGGATCGGCACCGGTCACCCCGGCCAGCCGCAACACCGCCCGCTCCACCGACACCGTCGTATGGCTACGCGCCAGATCCACCACCGGCTGACCCGCACGACGCGCCAACTCCCGCGCCCGCGCCACCAGCCGCGGATCCAGATCAAGCTTGCCCGTCACACCGTCACCCGACCCTGACCCGCGACGGCGACACACGCCGTACCGATGGTTCGCTCGCTCACGAAGACCCTTCCTCGAAGATCACGTCACCGCGCAACACCGTGCGCCGACACACCGGAAGCGGCGTCGGATCCTGCGGACCACGCGCCTCCGGATCCGCCGCCAACAACACCGGCAGACCCCGCTCCACCCCCGCCGGCGTCGACCACACCGCGAACGTCGCCGGCGCCCCCAACGCCAACACACCCTCGTTGTCCAGCCGCACCGCCCGCCACCCACCCCGGGTGTGCGCCGCGAACGCCGCCCGCACACTCATCCGCTGCGTCGGACTGTGATGCCACACCGCCGCCCGCACCGAACCCCACGGATCCAGCGGCGTCACCGGCGAATCCGACCCGAACGCCAACGCCACCCCGACCCCGTGCATCGCACCCATCGGATTCGACTCCAACGACCGCGCCAGGCCCAACCGCGACTCGTACATCCGACCCGCGCCACCCCACAACCGGTCGAACGCCGGCTGCATGCTCGCCACGATCCCGTACTCCACGAACCCCGCGATCAACCGCTTGTTCATGATCTCCGCGTGCTCGACGCGGTGCCGCGCCGCCCGCACCCGATCCGTACCCAACTTCTCCGCCGCCCCCGCGAACCCCTCCAGCACCGTCGAGATCGCCGCGTCACCGATCGCGTGGAAGCCACCCTGCACACCATGCGCCGCACAGTCCAACAGATGCTCCCGCACCTGCTCCGCACTCAGATAACCGTGCCCGCAACCCCCGTCACCATCCAGGTACTCCCGCGACACATGCGCCGTACGCGACCCCAACGCCCCGTCGGCGAACAGATCACCACCCGCCCCCACCGCACCCAACTCCCGAGCCCGCGCCGCACCCAGCAACTCACCCCAGTACCCGTACACCTCCGCCACACCGTCACCCGACAACGCCAACAACCCCGTGAAGTCCTCCTCGTCCGAAATCTCCGGACCACCACACTCGTGCACCGCCGCGATACCCAGCGACGCCGCATGCGCCAACGCCGCCCGCTGCGCCGCCACCCGCTGCGCCCGCGTCACCGACGCGAACGCCGCCGCCCGCACCACGTGATGCGCGTCGCGCCGCAACCAACCCGACGCGTCGTACCCCGCCGCCGACACCACCTGCGGACACGCCGCCAACAACGCCACCGACACCAACGCCGAATGGATCGACGCCTGCGACAGATAGACCCGCCGCCCACCGGCCGCCCGACCCAGCGCCTCCGCGTCCGGCAACCGCGGCACCGCCCAGCTCGACTCGTCCCAGCCGTGCCCCAACACCACCGCGTCCGACGGCAACCCCGCCGCGAACCCCGCCACCGCGTCCAACAACTCCGCCGCCGAACGCACCCCCGACAGGTCGAGCCCCGACAACGCCAACCCCGTGTCCGTCGCGTGCACGTGCGCGTCCACGAACGCCGGCGTCACCAACGCCCCGCCCAGATCCACCACCCGATCGGCGGCCGGCGCGTCCGCGTCCGCCCCCAACCAGGAGATCCTGCCGTCGGTGACCAGCAGAGCCGTCGCGCTCGGATCGGCCGGGCAGTGCAGCGTCCCGCCGCGGTACAGAGTCGAGGGGTTCGTCATGACCATCAGTCTGCCGCCAGACGCGCCTCGAACAACGCCCGCACCCCCGACTCCGACCGCAGCAGACCCAGCGCGAACTCCGCGTGCCCCGGCACGTACCCGTTACCGACCAGCATCGTCACGTCCGCCGCCAGGCCCTCCGCCCCCAACGCCGCCGCCGCGAAACTCGTCGCCATCGAGAAGAACACCACCGTGCCGCCGTCCGCCGTCGCCAGCACCGCGCCATGCTCACAACCCGGCACGTCCACGCACACCACCGTCACGTCCGCCGGCGCCCCCAACGCCGTCGTCACCGCCGTCGACAGCGCCACCGGATCCCGGGCGTCGGCCAACGCCACCTCGTCCGCCAGACCCACCGCCGCCAGCGCGTCACGCTCCGCCACCACCGGCACCACCCCGACCGTACGGGCGGCACCCGCCCGCCGCGCCGCCGCCAGCGACAGCGACCCGCTCTTGCCCGCGCCACCGACCACCGCCACCCGCACCGGCGTCGGATCCCCCGCCCGCTCCCGCTCCGCCACGTACCGCGACACCACCCGCGACGTCAACGCCGGCGCCCCACACACGTCCAGCACCGCCAGGGACAGCTGCGGATCGAGATCCGCCGGCAGCACCGCCGCGATCGACCGGGCGAACAGGATCGCGTACCCGTCACACGGCACCTGCTCGCTGCGCCCGTCCCAACGGGCCAACCCGTCGAGGATCGTCAACGGCGTCAACGTCAGCGACACCAACGTCGCCACCCGCTCCCCCGCCTTCAACCCCAGCGGGGAGCGCCGCCCCGCCTCCTCCACCGTGCCGATCAGCATCCCGCCCGACCCGGTCACCGGGTTCTGCATCTTGCCGCGCGTCGACACAATCTCGAGCACCTCGGCACGCACCGCGTCACCGTCGCCGCCGTGCTTCTCCCACAGCTGCCGGAAGCTCGCCGCGTCCAGGTTCAGCCGCTCCACCCGGATACGCACCTCGTTCGACGCGATCTCGGGCCTCGCGTCCAGCCGCCACGCGGCCTGCGGCAGCACCCCCGCCGGCTCGACAACGCGGTGCAGACCCACCGGTGACGTCACGCGACCTCCCCTGTCATGCCGCTCGAAGCCCCGGCCAGGACTCGCGTAGCGGGAAAACTTACGGCAGACTAATTTCTTCACCGAATATTTTCCAGTAGCCTTCGGGATCGCTGATCAACCGCACCACATCGAGGAGGGGCCGTGACCCAGACCCAACCGGTGGAGACCCTGTCCCCGCCCCGCCCCGCGCCGGTCGCGGTCCCCACCGCCGGACAGCCCTACGAATACCGCCGCGCGCCCCTCGTCGAACCCGACTGGACCCGCTTTCCCGGCTGGCGCCACGTCACCCGCGAGCAGTGGGAGAACGCCCAGTGGCAGCGCGTCAACTGCGTCAAGAACGTCAAGCAGCTGCGCACCGTCCTCGGCGACACGGTCGACGAGACCTTCTACGCCGACCTTGAGGCCGACCAGAAGGCCCTGGCCACCATGTCCATGCTGGTGCCGCCGCAGATGATCAACACGATGGTGCCGTTCGCGCCGATGACCACCGAGGCGTTCCTCGCCGACCCCATCCGGCGCTACATGATCCCCGTCGCCTCCGACCGGCGCACCGACTGGCCTTCCCACCCGTACGCCAGCCGCGACTCCCTGCACGAACACGACATGTGGGTCGCCGAGGGCCTCACCCACCGCTACCCCACCAAGGTCCTCGCCGAGCTGCTCTCCACCTGCCCGCAGTACTGCGGGCACTGCACCCGCATGGACCTCGTGGGCAACTCCACCCCCACCGTCGACAAGCTCAAGCTCACCCTCAAGCCCGTCGACCGCTACGACGCCCACATCGGCTACCTCAAGGCCCACCCCGGCGTCCGGGACGTCGTCGTCTCCGGCGGTGACGTGGCCAACGTCCCGTGGAAGAACCTCGAGTCCTACCTGATGCGGCTGCTGGAGATCGAGACCATCCGCGACATCCGCCTCGCCACCAAGGCCCTCATGGGGCTGCCCCAGCACTGGCTGCAGCCCGACGTCGTCGAGGGCCTCGAACGGGTCGCCCGCACCGCCGCCCGCCGGGGCGTCAACCTCGCCATCCACACCCACGTCAACCACGCCCAGTCGCTCACCCCGCTGGTCGCCAGGGCCGCCCAGACCGCCCTCGACGTCGGCGTACGCGACGTCCGCAACCAGGGCGTGCTCATGCGCGGCGTCAACGCCACCGCCCCCGACCTGCTCGACCTCTGCTTCGCCCTCCAGGGCGAGGCGGGCATCCTGCCGTACTACTTCTACATGTGCGACATGATCCCCAACGCCGAGCACTGGCGGGTCCCGGTCTGGCACGCCCAGCAGCTCCAGCACGACATCATGGGCTACCTGCCCGGCTACGCCACTCCGCGCATCGTCTGCGACGTGCCGTTCGTCGGCAAGCGCTGGGTGCACATGCTCACCGAGTACGACCGCGACCTCGGCATCTCGTACTGGACGAAGAACTACCGCACCTCTATCGAGTCCGCCGACGCCGAGGCGCTCAACAAGCGCTACGCCTACTACGACCCGATCGACACCCTGCCCGAGACCGGCCAGCAGTGGTGGACCACGCACCGCAACGACTGACCGACCCGCGACACCGTCACCCCCGAGCCGACCACCGGCTTCGGGGGTGACGTGCTTTCTACTGCCGTACCGGAAAGGCAGCCCCTGGCCGCCCTCTCGACCTGACGAGGGGCGGCCAGATTCGTGCTCGCTGCCGACGCGGTCCTCTCCCCTGGCCTCGTGCGGTTCGGGTCCCTGCCGCCAGGTTTCGTCGCGTTGGTGTGCGGCATCGCACACCCGCTAAGGCATCCTAGGACACTAGGTGAAGGGGTGGGATGGGTGTCTGGTTGACTGGGCGGATGGGAGAGCTCCTGCTGATCCGGCACGGCGAGACCACCTGGAGCGCCAGCCGCCGGCACACCTCGTACACCGACCTCCAGCTCACCCCCGACGGCGAGCGGCAGGCCCGCGCCCTCGGCCGCTTCCTCGCCGGCCGGCGACTCGCCGCGGTCCTCGCCAGCCCCCGCGCCCGTGCGCTGCACACGGCGCGGCTCGCCGGCCTCACCGTCACCGGCACGCTCGACGACCTGGCCGAGTGGAACTACGGCGCGTACGAGGGGCGCACCACCGCCGACATCAGCGACGACCACCCGAGCTGGTCCATCTGGACCGACGGCTGCCCCGACGGGGAGTCCCCCAACGAGGTCGGCGAACGCCTCGACCGGGTGCTCGCCCGGGTCCACCCGCTACTCGACCGGGGCACCGTCGCCCTCGTCGGGCACGCCCACAGCCTGCGCGTGCTCGGCGCCCGCTGGGTCGGCCTGCCGCCCTCGGCCGGCGGGCTGCTGCGGCTGGACACCGCCACCGTCAGCGTGCTCGGCCACGAGCACGGCCGACGGGTCATCCTGCGGTGGAACCAGCCGGTTCCCCCGGGGGCCGGGAACGCCCCCGAACGAGGGGCTCGGCACTGATCTTCGGCGGCCGGTTCTCGTACGGCGTCGACAGCACCACGGTCGTGCGGGTGGTCACGTTCGCCGCCGTACGGATCTCCTGGAGCACGCGCTCGAGGTCGGTCGGGCTGGCCACCCGCACCAGCAGGAGGTAGAAGTCCTCCCCCGCCACCGAGTAGCACGAGTCGATCTCGGGCAGGTGCGCCAGCCGTTCGGGGGCGTCGTCGGGCTGGGACGGGTCGAACGGCCGGATCGCCACGAAGGCGGTCAGCGGCAGGTCCAGGGCCTCGAAGGAGACCCGGGCGGCGTACCCCTTGATCACGCCGCGCTGCTCCAGGCGGCGCACCCGCTGGTGCACGGCGGAGACCGAAAGGCCCACCTTCTCCGCCAGATCGGTGTACGACAGCCGACCGTCAGCGGTCAGCGCGGCGATGATGGCGCGGTCGATCTCCTCCACGGCGTGCAACCTACCGGGAAAACCGCTCCACGGCGACGACGTGTCGCGTCGGCGCGACACGTCGTAGGCGTCACGCCGGCGCGACGGCACCCGTCAGCCCTTCGCCAGCGCCCGGGAGATGACCAGCCGCTGGATCTGGTTGGTGCCCTCGACGATCTGGAGCACCTTGGCCTCGCGCATGTAGCGCTCCACCGGGTGGTCGGCCACGTAGCCGGCCCCGCCGAGCACCTGCACCGCGTCGGTGGTCACCCGCATCGCCACGTCGGTGGCGAAGAGCTTGGCCTTCGCCGCCTCGATCGAGTAGGGGCGGCCGGCGTCGCGCAGCCGGGCCGCGGACAGCGTCAACGCCCGGGCCGCGGAGATCTGGGTGGCCAGGTCGGCGAGGGTGAACCCCAGCCCCTGGAAGTCGATGATCGCCTTGCCGAACTGCTGGCGCTCCCGGGCGTAGCCGACCGCGTAGTCCAGCGCCGCCTGGGCCAGCCCGACGGCGCAGGCGGCGATGCCGAGGCGCCCCGAGTCGAGCGCGGACATCGCGATGGTGAAGCCCGCCCCCTCCCCGCCGATCAGCCGCTCGGCCGGCACCCGGGCCGAGTCGAAGGCGATCTGTGCCACCGGGGAGGCGCGCAGCCCCATCGTCCGCTCGGCCGCCTGCGGCTCGATGCCGGGCGTGGCACGGTCGGCCAGCAGGCAGGAGATGCCCTTCGGGCCGGGCCCGCCGGTGCGGCAGAAGATGTTGTAGAAGTCCGCCACCTGCGCGTGGGTGATCCACGCCTTCGTGCCGTCGACCACGTAGGCGTCGCCGTCGCGCACGGCTCTCGTGGTCAGCGCGGCGGCATCCGACCCGCCCTGCGGCTCCGACAGGCAGTACGCCCCGAGCAACTCCCCACCGATCATGTCGGGCAGCAGCTTGCGCTGCTCGTCCGTACCGAACTGGGCCAGGGGGTAGCAGGACAGGGTGTGCACGCTGACCGCCTCGGCGACCGCGAGCCACCGGCTGGCCAGGATCTCCAGCACCTGCAGGTAGACCTCGTAGGGCTGGGCCGCGCCGCCGTGCTCCTCGGCGTACGGCAGGCCGAGCAGGCCCGCCCGCCCGAGGGTGCGCAGCACCTGCCGGGGGAACTCCGCGCGCTCCTCGAACCCGGCGGCCTTCGGCGCGAGCTCCCGGTCGGCGAGTTCGGTGGCGAGGTCGAGCAGGTCGTGGGCCTCGTCGGTGGGCAGGATCCGGTCGACAGTCATAGCGCGATGAGCTCCGTGGGGGTGGTGTTGAGCCGTTGCACGCCGTCCGTGGTGCAGACGACGATGTCCTCGATACGGGCGCCGTGGCGGCCCGCCAGATAGATGCCCGGCTCGACGGAGAACGCCATCCCCGGCTCCAGCCGGCGGGCGTTGCCGGCCACCACGTAGGGCTCCTCGTGACCGTCCAGGCCGATGCCGTGGCCGGTGCGGTGCAGGAACGCCGCGCCGAAGCCGGCCGCGGCGATCGGCTCGCGGGCCGCCGCGTCGACCTCCTCGGCGGTGACCCCGGGGCGGACCGCGGCCACCGCTGCCCGCTGGGCGGCGTGCAGCACCGCGTAGTAGTCGACGAACTCGGCCGGCGCCGGGGCACCCGCGACGTAGGTGCGGGTGCAGTCGGAGCGGTAGCCCGACGGCATCGTTCCGCCGATGTCCACGACGACCGGCTCGCCGGCGCCGATCGGCCGGTCGGAGGTGCCGTGGTGCGGGCTGGCGGCGTTCGGGCCGGCGGCGACGATCACGAAGTCCACGCTCACGTGGCCGGCGGTCCGGATCGCCGCGGCGATGTCCGCGCCCACCTCCGCCTCGGTGCGTCCCGGCCGCAGCCACTCCCCCATCCGCGCGTGCACGGCGTCGATCGCCGCGCCCGCCTCGGCCAGCGCCGCGACCTCGGCCGGGGACTTGCGCAGGCGCAACTCGCGCAGCACCTCGCCGGCCAACCGCTGGGCGGTGCCGGGCAGCGCCGCGCGCAGGGCGAGGACCTGCTCGGCCCACATCCGGTCGGCCAGCCCGACCGTCGCCACCGGTCCGCCGAGGGCGGCGACGAGCAGCGGGTACGGGTCGCTGCCGTCGGCGTGGTCGACGATGCGTACGCCGGTGGCCGGCGCCGGGGACGCCTCGGCGGCCGGACGCTCCAGGGTCGGCACGATCAGGGTCGGCGCGCCCTGCGCGGGCAGCACGAGGCAGGTGAGCCGCTCCCCCTCGTGGGCGTCGTAGCCGGTCAGGTAGCGCAGGTCGGAGCCGGGGGTGATCAGCAGCGCGTCCAGGCCGGCGGCGGCGGTGGCGTGCCGGGCGTCGGCCAGCCGTCGGGGCGGATACAACTCGTCGGATCCCACCCGCCCAGCTTAACGGTCGTTCGGGAACGGACGGAGCCCCACCCGCCACCGGGGGGGCAATCTCCGGTCCATCGAACGCCACGATTCACGGCATGGCTGGCTCTCCCCGGGGCCGGCCTGCCTCGAGGATCTCCGCGCCCCACGTCTGCGCCACTGCGGGCGCCGCTCCGTCCGGCCGCCGGCGGCGTTGCGCCCGCTCCTCGCCTGTGTACATTAGGGCTAATCCTAGGGAGGTTAGGAAGCCTTATGCCGCGCGCGGGGATCACTCCGGACGCCCTGGTGTCCGCCGCCGCCGACCTCGCCGACGAGATCGGCTTCGAGAATCTGACGCTGGCGGCGCTCGCGAAGCGCTTCGGCGTCCGCGACGCCAGCCTCTACACCCACATCCGGGGCCTCGCCCACCTGCGGGAGCGGGTGGCGCTGCTCGCGCTCAACGAATGGGCCGACGCGCTGGGCTCGGCCGTGGCGGGACGATCCCGTCACGACGCCCTGATCGCCTTCGCCGACACCTACCGCGCGCTGGCGACCGGGCATCCGGGTCGCTACGCGGCCACCCGGCATCCGGTGTCGTCAGAGGAGCCCGCCGCGTCGGCGGGTGTGGCTCGCATCGTCGAGGTCTGCTACGCGCTGCTGCGCGGCTACGACCTCTCCGAACCCGACGCCACTGACGCGGTCCGGTTGCTACGCAGCACCCTGCACGGCTTCAGCGACCTGGAGGCCACCGGCGGCTTCACCGCCGACCACAGCGTCGAGGCCTCATGGCGGCGGGCGGTCGACACGCTCCACCACACCCTGGCCAACTGGTCGAAGATCTAGCAACCCGACAGGAGAACGCCATCCACACCGGAACGCTCACCCTCGACGGCACTCCCATCGACTACCGCTACCGCGGTGACGGTCCTCCGCTGCTGCTCCTGCCCGGCGGTGCCGGGCACGCCGGCGTCCTCGACGGCCTCGCCGCGCACCTGGCCGATTACTACCGCGTCGTCGCCGTGTCCAGCCGCCTGGTCTCGGCGCCGCCGGGCACCGTGCACGTCGACCAGCACCCGAAGGCCTACGCCGAGGACATCCTCGGCGTGATCGACAGGCTCTTCGACGAGCCGCCGACCGTGTTCGCCCTCAGCGCCAGCGCCATCACCACCCTTGAGCTGCTGACCCGGCACCCCGATTGTCTGCGCCTCGCGGTCGTCCACGAGCCCCCGCTGCTCGGTCTGCTGCCGGACGCCGGACGCCACCGCACCGCGCTCGAAGCGGTCCGCGCCGCCGCGCGCACCGGCGGGATGGACGAAGCGGCTCGGCTCATGACCGAGACCATGACGGCTCCCGCGCCCGGCACGGACATCCCGGACCTGCGCCACGTCGGCGACTGGCTCGACGGCTACGCCGGGACCCTCCCCGAACCACCCACCCCGGAACTGCTGGAGCTGTTCACTGTGCTCGGCGAGTTCCAACCGCTGTTCCTGGAGCACATCCTGATCCCGTTCGCCACCGGTGAGGTCGACCTGACCGCGCTCGCCGCGGTGAGTTCGCGCCTGGTCCCCATCGCCGGCATCGACTCCCGGGGCCAGCTTCCCTACCGGGCCGCCGCGGCCCTCGCCACCCGGCTCGGACTCCCCCTGACCGAGTTTCCCGGCGGCCATCTCGGGCCCGTCGATCGTCCCGCGCAGTTCGCCGGCGCGTTCAGGGCGCTGATCGAGGAACGCTGACCGCAGAGCGTCGCACCCAGGGAACGTGAGCTGGCGAGGTGGGTTCGCGGCCAACCGGCTGGCCGGTCCGCAACCGCGCCCAGGCTGCGACGCGGGGGCTCAGGAGGCGGCAGTCAGCTCGGACGACGGCCGCCACTCGCGCCTGATCAGCCCGTAGACCCACGAGTCGGATACCTCGCCGTTCACGACGCAGTCTTCCCGCAGCGTCCCTTCACGCATGAACCCGAGCTTCTCCAGCACGCGGGCAGACGCCACGTTGCGTGTATCGGCCTCGGCCTGGACCCGATTCAGGTCCAGCGTGTCGAATGCCCACTGCAGCAAGGCGCGTGCGGCCTCCGTCGCGTAGCCGTGGCCCCACGCTGCATCGTGGAAGCAGTAGCCCAGCGACGCGCTGCGGTAGTCCGGGTTCCACTGGTTCAGGCCGCACCAGCCGATGAACGCCCCGTCTGAGACACGATCCACGGCCAGCCGCGCCCCGGTGCCCTCCTCTGCCATCTGCCGGCAACCCGTAATGAACCGCTCGGCGCGGGCGTGTTCGCTCCACGGCGGCGAATCCCAGTAGCGCAGCACGTAGGCGCTGCTGTGCAACGCGAAGAGATCGTTCGCATCCGCGTCGTCGAAGGGACGCAGTCGCAGGCGAGCGGTGTGCAGCGTGGGGGCGGGCAGCGTCACACGCGTCATGTTCTCTCCCCGTGATTCGTGGCCGATCAACCAGACACCCGATGCCGGCCACTCGCAACGGGTTTCTCGGCGGGCGGCGAAGGCAGTCGCCTCGGTCGCGGGCTGAGTTCGTGATGACTGCGTGGGGGTGCACCGCATCTTCGTCCTGGCCCACCGCCGTGTTCAGAACACCCCTCACCGCGCCGCCGGTCGCGTCCGCAGGCTGTTAGAGAGCCTCGACAGCAACCCGGCCGGCCACGGTGGCAGGACACATCACGTCAAGCCGTGACTCGTATGGGCCGGTATCGCACGGCGGACGCTCCCGACCGGAACTCATGGCGATCCACCAGCTCGAGTTGGATGCGCTCGCGCAGACCGGCGAGCAACGTCGGCCCGTGTCCGGCAAGGACCGGCTGCACAAGGAACGCGTACTCGTCGATCAGCCCCAGATCTGCCAACGCCAGAGGGAGCGTCACGCCACCCACGAACAGGCCTTCGCCTGGCTTCTGCTTGAGCTGCTGAACCGCTTGCTTCAAATCGCCTCGCAGCAGCTCGGCATTCCAGTCGACCCCGCTCAGCATGCTCGACACGACGTACTTCTTCGCCCGGTCGATGGTCTCGGCGAACGGGATCTCCCACTCGCCCATCCAGTCAGGCCACCTGCCCGTGGCCGGCCGCCGCCACGCCGATTCCATCATCTCGTAGGTCACCCGGCCGAATAGCAGGGCATCGGCCCGTTCCATCTCAGCGGTCCAGTGGCGCATCGACTCCTCGTCCGGGGGGAGCCCTGCCTCGTGATGGCAGCAGCCGTCGAGCGTGACGTTGATCGAGTAGCGAAGTGGTCTCATCTCGTTGCTCTCCCTGAGGCGCGCCGCGCAATCACCGGACCGTTGATTGTTCCTGCACCCCGCCGACGTCCGCGGCCTGTTCGGCGATCGGCCCTCACATTACTGGCGGTGTCCGACACTCTCCGTCAAGCGGGCGGGCACGCCGTCTGAGTTCCGCCCGATTCGAGCGCATTGTTCATGGTGCCGTACGCCTCTCCGGGATCAGCCCGGTGGCAAGCAGATGCGCGCTCGCGGCTATCAGCGAAGGCTCGCTGGTGTAGACCCGGGCGAGATTCAGTGCGCCGACGAAGACCACATCGGACAACGGCCCGTTCGCCGCGGCCTCGGCTGCCGCCCAGGCCGGCCCTTCGAGTCCGTGCACCACGACGTCGGTCAGGCCGACGGTCCGGCATTCGTCGACGAGTTCCTCAACCCGGTGGAAGTAGGCCGGGGTGAAGCTGCTACGCGGATCGTTCACCCCGTCAGTGAGCAACGCCCGGGCTTCCTGGACCGCCGTCTCGGTCAGACGCCCCGTAGCCGCGAAGTCGATCGGTCCAGCGAAACGCGAGATCGCCGCGGCGACGACACGGCCTCCCGGGCGCGTGACCCGGGCAGCCTCGCGCAGAGCCTTCAACCGGTCCTCGACGCGCACCAGGTGGTAGAGGGGCCCCAGAAGCAACGTGGCGTCGTAGAGATCGTCGTCCTCGGGCAACTCGCGAGCATCAGCCACCACCGCGTCGAGCGCGGGCTGCCCGCCGGCGGCCTGCGCCACATGGCTCGGCACCAGATCCACGAGACGGACCTGATGCCCGGCGGCGACAAGGGCCCGCGCGTAATGGCCGGTCCCGCCGCCGACATCCAACAGCCGGGCCGGCGGAGGTGGTAACAGGTCCCGCAGGAGCTCCATCGTCCGCGTACGCTCCAGCCGCGCCTGAGGTCGGGCGTCCAGTCGAGCGTCTTCGCTGTACCGGAAGGTGTAGTACTCGACGATGTCGACCGAATGCTGATCCACGCCGGCATCATTGCGATCGACGCAGGGGACCGCTACCAAATTTGCGCCGAACACGACGTACTCGACTCGGCGTGACCGCGCGATCAGCGGCAGATCCGGATGGCCGCCGAGTTGACAATTTCCCGAGTTTCACCCACTGCCCTTCAGAAATCACTTCGACGGAGCCGTCGACGACCTTGATGGCCGTCTGTTCGTCGATGGCGTAGGCCGGCACGCCGATGTCGGCCGCCCACCGCTCGGCGTCGGCCAGGGTGTTCGTGGGGAAGAGGTTCAGGTGCGGAAAGATCGAGAAGTCGACGACTCCCAAAGCTCGGTCGTCCAGCGCCGACGACCATTCGACGAAGTACGACCCGATCCGGGGCGTCATCACCATGCTTCCCGCGCTCACCCCCACCCAGACGGTGTCGGGCAGCGAGGGCAGCAGATCGGCCAGCCCGGACTCTCGCATCCAGTGACACAGGTACGTCGCGTCGCCACCGTCGACCAGCAGCACATCGGTCTCCCGGACCCAGGGAATCCATCGCTCTGCCCCGATGCTGGGCAGCGCCGTGAGCTCGAGGACACCGAGCGAAGCCCAGCCCAGGCCGGACAGGTGCCGCCAACCGGAAGCAGGGTCGGCGGCCACGAAGCCCCGCACCGATGCCGGTCCGCACATCGGGTGACCCCACTGCGCTGTCGGGACGCACAGGGCACGGCACTCGGAGACCGGCTTACCGAGAAGCTGCACGAGCGCCGAGTGGATGCTTGGGTTCGTTACCCCTCCGGACGTAAGCAAGAGCTTCAAGGCACCTCCAAGATCGTGAGTGGAGTTGAACGCGCTCGATGGTCAGGCGGGCCGAGCCGGGACACATCGTAGGCCGACGTCCGCCTCCGGACGTCCGTGAGACGGCTGCGGCACATGGCGCATCAGGCCCCACCTCGCACAGCACCGCGCCTGACCGAGAGGCGTCGGATGGTCCTGTCGTGACGAACGCTCATCGGTAGGGCCGTGAGCGCTGGCTATGTTCCGGAGGCCGTGTACGCGGCGAGGAGGTAGTTCGGGTGCCGGTCGAGGTTCTTGCGGGCTCTGTCGTAACGCATGGTGGTTCTCGGTCCGGCGGGTGGCGGCCTGCCGGTCCATCCGCCGGCCGGATGCCCGGGTCAGGCACACCGGTATTCGTGTGGGCGGCTTGGCTCCCTGAGGTCCCGGATGACGACCTTGCCGGGCCCGGTGGTGTCGGTGCAGTGCGGACCGTGCAGGTCGAGGCTGGCGAGATCGGTGGTGATCGCGGATGAACCGACGTAGGTGGGATCGAGGACGAAGGCCACACGGGTGCCGGCTCCGGCGGGAGCGGAGAACTCCGCAGGTGGCTCGACCGGCCGTAAGCCGATGAGGCTCTGCCGAAAGCCGTGGCCGTGTCGCCAGACTTCGACGGTCGTCTGCGAACTCACAGCCGCCGCCGCAGCGCTCAACCACCGATCGCTGGTGAGCAGCGAGTCGTTGTAGCCGAGCTTCGGCATGCCCCGCCCGGTCAGGATGTCCGCCTGGTCGTCGGTCACCGAGAAGACGAGATCAGCAATGACCTCCGCCACGACGTCAGGCGTGTGACTCGCGGCGACCCTGGTTGCCGGATGAAACGCGTGCCCCACGACCGCGCACAGCACCCGAGTCGCCAGACGAGGGTCATCCCTGCCTACCCCGAAATACATGCCGGGTCGCTTGCGTACAGAGTCGTCGAACTCCAGGACCGTGATCTTCGCGCGGCTGTAGTCGGGCTCCGTCACGTCACCAACGCTATCCCGGCGAGGCACGCGCCCCTCGGCACGAGGGGGATGCGCAGCCCGTCGAGCAAACGGTGAGAGAACCCCGCCTCCGATCGGCGGCAGAAGAGGACGGCTACGTCGATCAGTAAAGCCACCGGTCGAGCACTGCGGGCCAGAAGTGGGTTCCATGGTCACCGTCCCCGAACGCGGGCGGGTCATAGGCCCGGATCCGCTCCAACAGCTCGGCGAGCTCCGCGAGCGCTTCCTCTTCGGCCTGTCCGTCCTCGTCCCAGCGGCCGATGGCGGTCGAGCTGGTCAGCCAGATCCCGACCATGTGCAGTGAACACAGCCAGTGGTTAACGGTCGAGTTGACGAACCAGGTGTCACCGTCCGACGAGCATGCCTGCACCTCCCCGGTCCCCGGCGCGGCACCGTACACCCAGCCCAGGTCGTCGGAGTTCGCCAACCGGTACGTCGTCGCTTCTGCGTGGAACGACACCACACTCACGAGGTCATCGATCAGCGGCACGCCACAGCGGACCAGCGCGGTCTTCTGCGGCTCGGGAAGCCGCCACGTCGCCACGTCCAGCTCGGTGGCACGCACCACCCGCCCAGTACCAGCCCAGGCCGTAACCGCTTCGAACGCGGGAGGCAACGGAAGATCATCGGGGCGCACGCCATGAGGGTAGTCCGGGCAGGGTTCCAGGCACCCGGTGTTTCTGTAGTGGCTAGCACTCCAGCAGAAGATCCGTTCGGGAGAAATTGTCAATACCTGTGGACGGGCGTTGACGTTGTCTCAGCGCATGCGTGCGGTCTCGTGTAGGTGATCGAAGATGATCTGGTCGACTGGGGAGACCCGGTGGCGGTCGGCGTGGGTGAGCCAGACGATCTCCTCGATCTCGCTGTTGGGCTGCAGGACGCCTTGGTAGTCGGCGGTATAGCAGGTCATGCGGACCATCGTCCCGTCGGGGTGGCCATGGGCTTGGGCGTGGAAGGTTCCGACGTGGTCGGCGGTGTCGGGGGCGATGGTCACGCTGAGTTCTTCCTGGATCTCGCGGACGAGGGTGTCGATGTCGCCTTCGCCTGGTTCTCGCTTGCCGCCGGGGATGTAATAGACGTCCTTGCCGCGTGATCGGGAGCTGAGGATCGCGCCGTTCTCAAGGTGGATCCAGGCGATCTTGTCGATGATGGTCATGCTTGGCGCTCCCTGGGGTTTGTCAGTGGTGAGCTATGCGGCCAGGCCGGTCGGGCGCTCGACCAGTTGGCCGTCGATGAAGGTAGCGCCGGCGCGGACGAGGGCGACCAGGTGTGGTGCGTTCACCGCTCGCCACCGGTCCTGCGCGGACTCGATCAGCTTGAACGCCATGGCCAGGCCGGCGGCTCGGCTGCCGGGGCCCTTGGTGACGCGGGTGCGGTGGCGCACCGTCGCGAAGGTCGACTCGATCGGGTTCGAGGTACGTAGGTGGATCCAGTGCTCGGCGGGGAAGTCGTATAACGTCAGCAACTCGTCGAGGTCGTCGATGACCTTGGCGACGGCCTTGGGGAACTTGACCCCGTAGGTGCCAGCGAACCGCTTCGCCGCGGCGTGGGCGTGTCGCTTGTCCTCGGCGTTGTAGACCTCAGCCAGGGCGGCCTTCGCGCCCGGATGGGCGGACTTGGGCAACGCGGCCAGAACGTTCGCCGTCTTGTGCACCCAGTCGCGCTGCTCCCGGGTATCGGGGAAGACCTCCCGCAGCGCAGCCCAGAACCCGAGCGCGCCGTCACCGACCGCGAGGACCGGGGCCCGCATACCCCGACGAGCGCAGTCACGCAGCAGGTCAGCCCACGAACCGGTCGACTCCCGGTAGCCGTCAGCCAGGGCGACCAGCTCCTTCGACCCCGTCGGCGCGGACCCCGACGACCACCAGCAGGCACAGCTTGTCCTCCTGCAGGCGCACATTGACGTGAATACCGTCGGCCCACACGTACACGTAATCGACGCTGGACAAGTCCCGCTTGCAGAAGGCGTGGTAGTCGTCGGTCCACTGCTTGCTCAGCCGTGTGATCGTGGCCGAGGACAGGCCGGCGGCCGAGCCGAGGAACGACTCCAGGGCCGGGACGAAATCACCGGTCGACAAACCATGCAGACAGAGCAGAGGTAGTACCTCGGCTACCTTCGGGCTCTTGCGGCACCACGGCGGCAGGATCGCCGACCGGAACCGCCGACGCTGCCCGGTAGCCGGGTCGACGCGCTTGTCATTGACCCGCGGCGCGACCACCTCGACCGCCCCCGCCCACGTGATCCCCTGCCGCAGCTGGGCGTGGCCGTTACGCACCACCAGGCGCCGGCCCCGCGCATCACGTTCATGTGCCAGCTCCCCAGATAGGCGTCGACCTCGGCCTCCAGCGCAGGCGGCCACCGTCCGTCGCGTCCCCTCACGGACGGCCTCGTCCAACGGCGAAACGCCATCGCGTCGCTGTCCGTCCTCGGCGACTACAGTCAGCACCGGCGTGCCTTCCCGACCGACGCGCCAACGTCGGCCCTGCTAGAGACCTACACGAATCGATCACCGGGAAGGTACGCCCCTTCCCGGCCGATCCACAGGTCTTGAGCATTGCTCGTCGGCGGGTTGCCCTGCCGGTGGCCATCGCGGCCTGACGTTGATGGTGGTCATTCGCGTGCGCGACGCTGTCGTGCAGGTCCCAGGCGATCCGCAGCCACTCCTCGGTCAACCGACGGCGTTCTTCCCGCTGGCGTGCCTCGGCCCGCAGCAACGCCTGCACCCCTCGGGCAGCCCGCCGCTCCCGCGCAGCACGCACCGCGTCCGCGGCGAAGACGGCCGCCGCCGCCCAGCCCACGGACGCCAGATCGATCACTCCAGGCCCCGATCCACCACGATCCCGACCGTGAGCATCGCGCCCGCCATGCCAACGAGCAAGTGGCTCAGTCTCCAGATCCGTCCGGAGACTGAGCCACGAACAATGATTCCCCTTCAGCCTCCCCGTGCGGCCCATCGCGACCGCCGGCAGTCGGTGGCGGCGCAAGCGCCTTGCGGTTTAGGTGGAGGTTCGCGCAGCGATTGGCTGACGGTTCAACAGGTTTGACCCGCGTACCAGGCGTTGGATACGGCGTTGGCGCCGCCGATGTCCCACGTTCCCGGGCCGATGCACCAGGTCCAGTCGTCGCGGGGCCACGTCGCGTCGACGTAGATGATCACGTGGGTGCTTCCGCAGTGGTTGTACCAGGCCGTCACCGCGTCCTCGTAGTAACCGCAAACCTGCGCGGCGACGTCGTCGCTGCCGGGCTTGGCCTGCTCCGGAACCGCGGTGGTTTCGTGTTGGGTCAGGCGGGAGCCGGCACCCGGACTTGCCTGTGCCACGGTCCCGGACAGGGTGAGTGCGCCTAGGATCGCGGTCACTGCCGAGATCCGGAACGCCGTTCTGTACCACATTTTCACAATGCTCTCCTGTCAGCCGCCGCTGCGGCCTAGATGATGCTGCTGGCTGCATAGATTGATCGACGATGCAATTCCTCGCGTTCCTTCCATCGCGAAGACATGGATCGATGGGGTACGCTCAAGTGAACCTTGTTCCGTAAGCCGGAATCAGATTCCACCCTGGCTGAGCGGATTTCCTGAGATAAGGATGCAGGCCGCAGCCGGGCCTGTCGTTACTGGTAAGCGCACAAGTCTTTAGTCTGCGCGTACTCTCGCGCACTGCTCGCGGAACTGGCGTGGCGAAAGGCCGTAGGCGTTGCGGAACGCCTGGCTGAAGTGCGCCGGGCTGGTGAACCCCCACTGGGCGGCGATCGCGCGGATCGGGCGCGCTCCTAGTTGGGGGTTGGCGAGGTCGCGTCGACACTGCTCCAGGCGACGCTCGCGGACCCAGCCGGCGACCGTGTGCCCTTCCTCGTGGAACAGCTTGTGCAGGTATCGCAGCGAGATGTGATGCGCTGCGGCGATCGCGTCCGGTGTCAGGTGCGGATCGCCCAGATTTTCTCGGACGAAGGCGTGGATCTGAGCCATCAACGCTCGCCGTCGGGTGTGGGGGGGCACCGCGCTTTGGACGTCCAGCGCGTTGGCCAGTGCCGCGGTCAACACGTCAATGGTGACGGTGGACAGCCGGGCGGCGTCGAATGGACTGAGTTCGTCCATGTGTCGGGCAAGCTGCTGCATGAATTGTGAAGTTAACGCGCCGATGCCTTGGACGCCAGGGATGCGAACTGCGCTCAGGCGCCGCAACTCCCGAGGAGGAAACGGCAGCAACGAGCGCGGGAAGCGTAGGAGCAGCAGCTGACTCACTGGCACATCCGGTGTGAATTCGGCCAGGTACGGCCGGGAGGTGTCATACAGTATCAGGTCCCCCACGCCGAAATCTGTGCGCTGGCCGTCTTGCGTGATCATGCCGCCACCGCGCACGAGGCAACCCAGCTTGAACACCTCGGGATCGGCCTGCCGAATGAGCTTGGGAGTGCGGTGAACCGCGTGCGGCATCGTGGTCATGAATGTCGCCTGCACGGGACCGAACTCGCTGATTCCGACCTGAGCCCGGAATCCGGGCTCCCACTGCGGTTCACAGCGTAAGTCGTAGGGCACCCAGAGCTTCGAGTTTACTTCGCGCCAGAAGGCGAACCCGTCTTCAACCGGGACCTCGGTGGTGCTGACTACGTCCATGACTCACCTTCGCGCTGTCGCTGCAGGGGTCAGACCACGATAGCTTGGCGTCGATATAGCGGCGTTGCGGCGTGATGGTGCGGGTCAGGCATTGCTGGCTGGTGAGACCACGAAACGCCTAGCTAGGCATCTCGGCACGACCGGACGGCGCCACACGCGCGCGATCGGCGGCAGATCCGTACACCGCTATTCCGAGAAGGACCGCTCGGCGAAGCTGATCCCGGCACGCTCGGTGGAGGTGAGGACCTGCCGGTGGACATGCTGCGGCGGTAGCCGGATGTGCTGGGTGTAAGCAGCCGCTCGGAGACGGAGATCGAAGTTCTGACCCTCGATGTGCCACAACGGTTCCGAACTGCTGTCTGGGGAAGGAAGTCGATGAAGGTCGGCGATCTCCATGACTTCGTGGAGCGGGCCGAGGGTGCCCTCGATGTTCCAAGCTCGTTCGAACACGAGCGTCGCGGGGGCGACCCAGAAGGTGAAACGGCCGTCTTGCCCCGTGGGTTGCACCCACCGCACGATGTAGTCGAGGTCCAGCAGCATCCTGGCAGGCGGAAGAGTGTCATCCTCGTACTCGCCGATGCTCACGGCATGGACCCGGCAATCATGCCAGCCCATGCTAGGGAAGTCGGCATCCGTCCAGGTCGCCTTCGACAATCCTGACGGGCCGTGGGGCAGGGTGATCACCGTGCCAGTATCCGCGACTACCCATCCTCGTCGGCTACGAGCGGGTGCCTGGCCTGGCGGAGATACCGGCCGGTGGCCCGGCACCGCCGCGATCGGGGCGGTGGTGCATCTGCTGGCCACCGCCATCGAGGAGAGCTGGGGCGTGTCCTCGATGGCGGTGTGCCGGCCGGCGCCGCCTATCGCCTGCGGCTGGCCTGGCGGCGGGGCCCCTGGCCTGCGGCTAGCGCAGATGCCGAGCGAAGAACCGGGCCGCGTCCTCCCCTGCGAACTGCGGGACACCGGTGTGTCCGCCCATGTTGGCGTGCAGCGTCTTCTCCGTGGAACCGAAGGCGTCGAACAGGTCCAGGGCCGCCTGCCGGTCGTTGCCTTCGTCATCCCACTGCAGCAGGACATGCAGCGGAATGGTGACCTGTCGGGCCTCCTCGAACATGACACGAGGCACGAAACTTCCGGCGAAGAACCCGGCGGCCACGATGCGCGGCTCGACCACCGCGAGCCGGATGCCGACAGAGATCACTCCCCCCGAGTACCCGACCGGGCCGCCGATCTCGGGCAGCGACAGGAGGGCATCCAGGGTGGCCTGCAATTCCGGGACCGCTTTGTCGACGAGCGGGAGGACGAGGGCGTCGATGATCTCGTCGCTGACCGGCTCGCCGGCCTCCATGGCCCGGCGCAGGTCGGCGCGGGCCGCCTCGGCGGCGGCCCAGCGGGGCCGGTCACCGCTGCCGGGCAGTTCGATGGTGGCCGCGGCGAAGCCCTCCGCCGCAACGCGCCGGGCCCGCGCCACCAGGCGGGGGTACATCGTGCGCAGTCCGAGCGGGGGGTGGCCGAGCAGGATCAGCGGGACCGGCGCCGATGCGGATGCGGGCGTCCACAGGATGCCGGGGATCTCACCGAGGGTGAATTCGCGTTCGAGGACGTCGTCATCGAGGCGCTGCTCAGTAGTGAATCGCATGGTCGTGCCTTTCGGGAGTGCTCGTGGACGGCGCTCCCGGACGACCTATCGCCCGACCGTGACCCCAGAGGGGAGCACCCATGTCGAAACGTTCACGGGTACCACCTCCTCGGTCTCTCGCACGGCTCGGGAAAAACTAGCAGCGGGCCACCATGGTCCGCCAACGTGTTTTCGGTGGGCAGGCTTCGTGGCCGGATGCCGCGGGCAGGCGGGATGCGGCCAGGTGCGATGTGAGCCCACCGCTACGGGCCGCGCACGTCCTGCAATCCGGCCAGGGCGCCCTCGTAGGCCGGTTGTTCGACTGACCAGCATCCAACAGTGGCAACCAGGGGAACCAATGCGGGAAGACGAACTGCGGGGCCTCGTCCAGCACAGCCCGTGGCTGTGTCGGGCGCTGGGAGTCGTCCGGGACTCCGGCCTGCCGGACGCCTGGATCGGCGCCGGCGCCATCCGCGACCTCGTATGGGCCCAACGGTACGGCGACGGCTTCGACCCGTCATCGGTGCGTGACGTCGATGTCGTCTTCCTCGACCCGACAGACCTGAGCCGCGACAACGACGACCGGGCCACCCGGCGGCTGGCGGCGGCCTGGCCAGATCTGCCGTGGGAGGCGAAGAACCAGGCCGCCGTGCACACCTGGTACCCAACCAAGTTCGGCGGCGGTCCGGTGGTCCCGCTGCGCACCATCGCCGACGCGGTCGCCACCTGGCCTGAGTACGCCACCGCAGTGGCCATACGCCTCGACGCGTACGACCGGATGGCGGTGTGCGCACCGCACGGCCTCGACGACCTGCTCGACGGCGTGTGGCGGCGCAACCCGGCCAGGGTCAGCCCGGAGATCTCCCGGCAGCGACTCGCCCGCCACCGCCCCGCCGAACGCTGGCCCGGTGTCCGCGTCGTGACGTGAGCCGGCCTCCGAAGCCCCGCTGCTCCGGGTCGACCTGCCGCACGCAGGATGCCATCGTCGCGGCTACTTGTTTCATCGACCTGCGACGTGGCCCGGCCAACCGGCCCGGCACACCGGCACCGGCGAGCCCCGGCCCACGCGCGGAGCCACCTCAGTCCGGCGTGTCCAGCGCGGCGGCGAGCCGGCGGACCCGGCGGGCGTGGGTCAGTACGTCGACGTTGTCGACGTACTGGTCGACCGCGCCGAGCGGCGGGCGCCCGCGCAGCACCGGGTCGGTGATGGCGGCGCGCAGCGCGGCGGCGAGGCGACCGGCGTCCAGGACCAGGAACGGCCGCGCGTGGAAGGGCCTGGGCCGGGCGCGTACGGGGTCCGCCAGGCCGGTGCCGTCGGTCCAGGCGGCGACCGTCTCCAGCGCCCGGACCAGCCCGGCCTCCCGGCTCGCCCAGTCCCCCGGGCCCACCGCCCCGGTCAGGGCCGCGACCACGGGCGCCGCGTCGGGCAGCCGGGCGAACACCGTGCCCAGCCACTTGTCGTACGGGGGCCAGCGGCGGTGCAGGAGCAGGCCGAGGCGCATCAGGTCCCGGGCCAGCCCGGCGGTTACCATCCGGCTGCCGAGGTCGTCGCCGGCCTCGGCGCAGCGCCCCGGAAGGTGCTCGGCCTGGGCGACCCGGGTCCACGCGGCGGCGAGCACGTGCCGCCACACGTCGTCCGGATACCACGCCAGCGCCGCCCTGGCCCCGCGCAGCGCGCCGTCGAGGCCGTCGTGGAAGACCGCGCCGCCGGTCACCTCGGCCAGCCGCTGCGTCGGTGTGGCCAGCCAGTCGGCCGCGCTGACGCCGGCGGCGGGGTCGAAGCCCAGCCGATCGTGCCACCAGCCGCCCAGCTCGTGGATCGTGACGCCGTGTCGGCTGCCCGCCCGGTCGGCGACCCCAAGCCTGCCGTGCCCGGTGAACCGGGTCGGCCAGCCGAGGAACTCCGCGGGCAGGTCGGCGTCCAGCGTCGCGCGCAGCCGCGGGATCAGGGCCGCGTCTGACGCGGCGACGAAGAGCTGCCCGCGCGGCCCCCAGTCGTGGTCGGTGGAGCGTGGGGTGTCCAGGCCGAGCAGTTCCGAGCCGCCGTCGAGCAGGCCGGCCGCGTAGCGCAGCCCGGGCAGACGGCGGCGCAGGATCGGAGCCAGCACCTCGTCGTGGAACCGGCGGCCCAGCGTCAGGCCGGCAACGAACGTCACACCGGCAAGTCTCGCCCGCGGGCGGCGGCCTCGCAGCCCGGTTTCCGCCGCCGGCGGCCGTACCCGTCGATAGGCTGGGCGCGGACAGGTCGCCGACGGAGAGGAGCGACCGCCGTGGCAGCGACGGACCGGGAGCGTGCCGCGACCCGACGCCGCAGGCTGCTCTGGTCGGGCGTCGCCGCGGTGGCCGGCCTGGTGCTGCTGGTCGTCGGCCTGACCATCGCCGACGGTACGGCGGCCTGGCTCGAGGTCGCGGTCGCCATCGCGCTGCTGCTCACCAGCTACGGCCTGCAGTACGTGGCCCGCCGGGAGACGCTGTACCGCGACGACGAACGTCGCTGACGGGCCGCGCCGTACCCCCCTGATGTCGGTGGGATGTGCCAGGCTGTCGGGCGTGGCACAGCGACCCCCGATCCTGCTCATCGACGCGCCCAGTCTCTACTTCCGGGCCTACTTCGGCATTCCCGAGTCGGCGGCCCGGGCCGCCGACGGCAGCCCCGTCAACGCCGTGCGCGGCTTCCTCGACATGCTGGCGAGCCTGATCCGCACCCGCCGGCCCGACCGGATGGTCTGCGCGATGGACCACGACTGGCGGCCCGACTGGCGGGTGGCGCTGCTGCCCTCGTACAAGGCGCACCGGGTGGCCCCCGAGGGCGGCGAGGTGGTGCCCGACACGCTCAGCCCGCAGGTCCCGCTGATCCTGGAGGTGCTCGACGCCGTCGGGATCACCCACGTCGGCGCGGCCGGCTACGAGGCCGACGACGTGCTCGGCACTCTCTCGGTGACCCAGCCGGCGCCGGTCGAGGTGGTCTCCGGCGACCGGGACCTGTTCCAACTCGTCGACGACACGCGTCCCGTGCGGCTGCTCTACGTCGGGCGTGGCGTGGCCAAGCTCGACGACTGCGACGACGCGGCGGTGCGCACCCGCTACGGGGTGCCGGCGGACCGGTACGCCGAGTTCGCCGCGTTGCGGGGCGACCCCAGCGACGGACTGCCCGGAGTCGCGGGCGTAGGCGAGAAGACGGCCGCCCGGCTGATCGAGCGCTACGGCGACATCGCGGGCATCCTGGCCGCCCTGGACGAGCCGGGTTCCGGCTTCGCCCCGGGGCTGCGCACGAAGCTCACCGCCGCGCGTGATTATCTGGCCGTCGCGCCGAAGGTGGTCCGGGTCGCCCTCGACGTGCCGCTGCCCGAGCTGCCCACCGCGCTGCCGGCCGCCCCGGTCGACCCCGAGCGGCTGCTGGAGCTGGCCGGCGAGTGGAACCTGGCCGGCTCGACGCGCCGCCTGGTCGACGCCCTCGCCGAGCGGGCCTGACCGACCCGCGACCGGCCGCCGGGCCGAAGCCGCCGGCCCCCGGACCGGCCCGACGGCCGGACCGGCCCGACGCCGGACCGAGGCTTGCGGCCCGGCCGCCTACCACGGCTCCGGGCCCGCGGTCACAGGCGGCCGCGGGCGGAGCGGGTGCGGTGGGCCGTTACCGCAGCTGTGGATTCTTCGGCGCATGCTACCGAGGCCCGTGGTTGTCCCGGCGGGTCGGAAACGGGGTGCCCGGCCGGCCGAGGGTGGAGCGGGCCCGCAGTCCCACCGGGTCCGGCGCCGCCGCCAGCGGCGCCTCGACGGGCTCCCGGTCGCGCAGCGTGCCGACGTACTCGGCGGCGGCCCGGTCCTCGGCGGTGGGTGCGGCGAGCAGCGCGTAGACCAGTCCGACCACGCCGAACACCACCGCGAGGATGATCGGCACGAGCAGGGTGCTGACGCCGGCGCCGGAAACCTCGCCCTGCCGGGCGTGCGGGTGCACCGACATGGCGCTCATCCCGGTGAAGTGCATGCCGTTGACCGCGATGCCCATCAGCAGCGCCGAGCCGGCGACCGCCAACCCACGGCGGACGGTCATGGCCAGCCAGAGCGCCACGGTGGCCGCGACCACCGCGATCACGACCGACAGCACGACCCGGGTGGTGTCGTAGTCGATCCGGCCGTTGAGCCGCATGGCCGCCATGCCGGTGTAGTGCATCGCGGCGACCCCCGCGCCGGTGAACAGGCCCCCGGTGAGCAGCCGTACGGCGGAGAACCGTCCGGTGCCGACGATTGCCAGGCCGATCCCGACCGCGAGCACCGCGATCAGCGCGCTGGTTACGGTGATCGGCACGTCGTACCGGATTCGGGTGCCCTGGACGGCGAAGCCGAGCATCGCCATGAAGTGCATGGTCCAGATGGCGGTGCCGCCGATGGCCCAGGCGGCCAGCGTTCCCCACCAGGCGCGCTGGCCCGCGCTGCCGGCGGTGCGGATCCGGCTCGCACAGATGAGGCCCAGGGCGGAGCCCAGCACCGACAGCGCGTAGCTCAGCGCGGGGGTGATCCACCCGTACTCAAAGTGATTGATTTCCGCCATGGCGGGCCTTTCCCAAGATCGATTACTGGCGCGTAGCAGCGCGCCGCAGCAATGATCAGGGATGCCACGAGCAGGCACAACAGCACCCCCGGAACAATTCAGGGGGTGCTGTTGTCGCGACGGTGCGATGCGTCGGTTTCCGACGCCCAGTCACCAACAGTGACGATCAGGCCGGGGTGTGGTAGGCCAGCACGCCCCGGTTCACGGCGCCGATCGCCTGCCGGGCGGTGGACCGGAGTTCCGCCGAGGCCCCGCCCGAGTCGGCCAGCTGACCGAGCAGGTCGACCACCTGCCGCGCCCACCGGACGAAGTCGCCGGCCGGCATCTCGCCGTCGATCTCGTGGCCGCTCGCCAACACCTTCGCCAGCGCCTCGCCCCGCGCCCAGCGGTAGACCGGCCAGGCGAACCCGAGGTCGGGCTCGCGGGTGACGGTGAGGCCGCGGGCCGCCTCGTCGGCCTCGATCTCGCTCCACAGCTTGAGCGTCTCGTCGACCGCGTCGGCCACGGGACCGCGCGGCAGCGACGCCCGCTCGTCGACGTCGCGGCGGGCCTCGAAGACCACCACGGAGACCGCCGCCGCCAGTTCGGCCGGCGAGAGCCCGTCCCACACGCCGCGGCGCAGGCACTCGGCGACCAGCAGGTCCGCTTCGGTCCAGATCCGCCCCAGCATCCGGCCGGCGTCGGTCACCGCGCCGTCGGACGCCAGGTAGCCCCGGGCCGTGAGCAGCGCCACGATCCGGTCGAACGTACGGGCCAACGAGCCGGTCCGGCCCGCCACCCGCTGCCGCAGTTCCTCGGTGTCCTTCTCCAGGCGGCGGCGCCGCTCCGCCCAGCGGGCGTGCTCCTCGCGGTCAGGGCAGGCGTGGCAGGGGTGCCGGCGCAGCTCCGTACGGAGCTGGCTGAGCCGGTGGTCGTCGCCGGCCGCCTGCCGGGAGCGGCCCCCACGACGGCCGCCGTGCCGGTCCAGCCCCGTGCCGCTGACCTCGGCCGCCAGGTCGCGCCGGGCCGCCGGCGACCGGTGGTTGAAGTGCTTCGGCACCCGGATGCGCGCCAGCACCTCCGCCGGGGTGGTGAAGTCGCCGGGGCTGACCCGGCCCGCCCAGCGGTCCTGGGTGAGCACCAGCGGCCGGGGCTCGCCGAAGCCGCCGGTGGCGGGGTCGAGCACGACGGCCAGGCCGGCCCGCCGGCCCGACGGCACCCGGATGACGTCGCCGACCCGCAGCCGCTCCAGGGAGGCCACCGCGGCGGCCTTGCGCTGACTCTGCCCCTGCCGGGCGATGGCGCGCTCCCGGTCGGCGATCGCCACCCGCAGCGCGAAATACTCGTCGAAGTCGCCGTGGTGGCAGGCCGCCTCCGCGCCGTACGCCTCGATGGTCTCGGTGTTGCGCTGCACCTGGCGGGCCAGGCCGACCACCGAGCGGTCCGCCTGGAACTGGGCGAACGAGGACTCCAGCAGCGCGCGGGCCGGCTCGGCGCCGACGGTGCCGACCAGGTTGACCGCCATGTTGTAGGAGGGCCGGAAGCTGGAGCGCAGCGGGTAGGTGCGGGTGGAGGCGAGACCGGCCACGTGCCGGGGGTCGGTCTCCGGGGACCAGACGACGACGGCGTGCCCCTCGACGTCGATGCCGCGTCGGCCGGCCCGGCCGGTGAGCTGGGTGTATTCCCCCGGCGTCAGGTCGACGTGCGCCTCGCCGTTGTACTTGACGAGGCGTTCCAGCACGACGCAGCGGGCCGGCATGTTGATGCCCAGGGCGAGCGTCTCGGTGGCGAAGACCGCCTTGACCAGGCCGCGGACGAAGAGCTCCTCGACGACCTCCTTGAACACCGGCAGCATGCCGGCGTGGTGGGCGGCCAGGCCGCGTTCGAGGCCGTCGAGCCACTCCCAGTAGCCGAGGACGGTCAGGTCCTCGCCGGGGATGGCGGTGACCCGCGACTCGACGACGCGGCGGATCTCGGCCCGCTCCTCGGGGGAGGTCAGCCGCAGGCCGGCGGCGAGGCACTGCTGCACGGCGGCGGCGCAGCCGGCGCGGCTGAAGATGAACAGGATCGCCGGCAGCAGGCCCTCGCGGTCGAGCCGGTCGACGATGTCGGGGCGCATCGGGCCGCGCCAGCGGGGACCGCGCCGACCGCTGCCCGGGCCCGCGCTGCGGCCCTCGCCGAGTTCCAGCCGGCGCATGGTGTCGCGGGTGTAGCGCAGCAGCTCGGGGTGCACGTCGTGTTTACGGGCGGCGTCGGCGTCGTGGAACAGGTCGAACATCCGCTTGCCGACCAGCATGTGCTGCCACAGCGGCACCGGGCGGTGCTCGCTGACCACCACGGCCGTCTCGCCGCGCACCGTGACCAGCCAGTCGGCGAACTCCTCGGCGTTGGACACCGTGGCCGACAGGGAGACCAGGGTGACCGAGGCGGGCAGGTGGATGATCACCTCTTCCCACACCCCGCCGCGGAAGCGGTCGGCGAGGTAGTGCACCTCGTCCATCACCACGTACGCCAGGCCGTCGAGGGTGGCCGAGCCGGCGTAGAGCATGTTGCGCAGCACCTCGGTGGTCATCACCACCACCGGGGCGTCGCCGTTGATGGCGTTGTCGCCGGTGAGCAGCCCGACCTGCTCGGCGCCGTAGCGGTCGACGAGGTCGTGGTACTTCTGGTTCGACAGGGCCTTGATCGGGGTGGTGTAGAAGCACTTGCGCCGCCGGGGCGGCGCGGCCTCGGCGGCGGTCGCCGGCGCGTCGCCGTCGGCGGGCGTCGGCGTGCCGCGCAGCGCCAGGTGTACGGCGAACTCGCCGACCACGGTCTTGCCGGCGCCGGTCGGGGCGCAGACCAGCACGCCGCTGCCCCGCTCCAGCGCCTGGCAGGCCTCCCGCTGGAAGTCGTCGAGATCGAACCCCAACTCGAGGGCGAATTCGTTGAGCGCCGGGAACTGTGCGGCCTGCGTGGCCCGGCGGCGCGCCGCGGCGTACCGCTCGGCGGGACTCGACATGCTCCCAAGATTAGTGCGTGCCGCCGACAGCCACCGGGCAAGGCCGACCGGCAACGGCGTCGGGGACGGTCGGTAGGGTGCACGACGTGCCGGATCATGCCGAACCGCCCAGCGCCTCGCACGACGCCGTCCCCCCGGGCCCGTCCCGCCGGCCGGTGGAGGCGGTCCTGTTCGACTTCCACGGCACCCTGGCCCAGGTGGAGGAGCCTCGGGAGTGGGTGCTCGCCGCCGCGAGCGCCTGCGGGGTCTCCCTGGAGCGGATGCGGGCCACCGCGCTGGCCGACCGGCTGTTGACCGCCGGCCGGGCGGGCGGGCCGCTGCCGGCCCGGGTGCCGCCCCGGCTGACCGAGCTCTGGGCCGACCGGGATCTCTACCCGCACGCCCACCGGGGCGCCTACACCGGGCTCGCCGAGACCGTCGACGCCGGCATCGAGGGCTTCGCCGACGCGCTCTACGAGCGGGTGCTGGTCCCCGATGGCTGGGTGCCCTACCCGGACACCGCCCCGACCCTGGCCGCCCTGCGCGCCGCGGGCGTCCGGGTGGCCGTGGTCAGCAACATCGGCTTCGACATCCGGCCGCACTTCGAGGCGTGGGGGCTGGCCGGGTTCGTCGACGCGTTCGTGCTGTCGTACGAGGTGGGGCGCTGCAAGCCCGACCCGGGGATCTTCCTGCGCGGCTGCGGGATGCTCGGCGTCGACCCGGAGCGGACGCTGATGGTGGGCGACACCCCGGCCGACGCGGGGGCCGTGGCGGCCGGGTGCGCGGTGCTGGTGCTGCCGGCCGCCGAGGCGGGCCGGACCAACGGCCTGGGCGCGGTGCTGGACCTGGCCGGCGTCGCGAAACAGAGCTGACGGCGGGTGCCGTGCTGGACGTGGCCGGCATCGCGAAGCAGAGCTAACGGCGAATCGACAGCACCGTTAACACGCGACGCTAACATGAGTTCGTTATCGTCGCTTCCATGATCACCGAGACGTCGCCCCGGGACCGGATCGTCCGGGCTGCCGCCGCGCTGCTCGCCGAGGGCGGCCGGGAGGCGGTCTCCACCCGCGCGGTCAGCCGGGCAGCGGGCGTGCAGGCGCCGACGATCTACCGCCAGTTCGGCGACATGCGCGGACTGCTGGACGCGGCGGCCAGCTACGGGTTTCGCCGCGTACCTGCACGCCCAGGCGGCCGCCGACCTCGCCGGCGACCCGGTCGACGACCTGCGCCGGGGCTGGGACCTGCACGTCGGCTTCGGGGTGACCAACCCGGCGTTCCACGCCCTCATGTACGCCGACCCGCGCCCCGGCGAGACCCCGACCGCGACCCGGGTCGCCGCCGACATCCTGCGCCAGCTCGTGCACCGGGTGGCCGAGGCCGGCCGGCTGCGTACGGGCGTCGACGAGGCGACCGAGATGCTGCACGCCACCGCCTGCGGGGTCACCCTCGCCCTGATCCGGACCCCGCCCCCGCAGCGCGACCCGGCCCTGTCGACCCGCAGCCGGGAGGCGATGCTGGCCACGCTGGTCACCGACTCCGCCGCCGCCCGGGCCACCTCGCGGGCCGACCGCCCGGTCCGGCACGCCGTGGCGCTGCGCGCCGCCCTCGACACCCTCACCACCGACCTCACCACCGCCGAACGCACCCTGCTCGCCGAATGGCTCGACCGCATAACCCACACCACCCCCTGACCACGCCGCCCACGCGGTCCGCCTTCGCCGTCCACGCCGTCGATCATGCACTTCTGGTGCCGGGTTTGGTCGCATACGCGGCTTGCGCGGGGCACCACAACTGCATGATCGGCGCCGGGAGGAGGAGACGGGACCGGGGAGGGACGGCGGGGCGGGGCAGGGGAAGGGGAAGGGGCGGGCGTCAGCGGAGGAGGTGGAGGGCCGCGGGGGTGGCCGTGACGGTCAGCGGGAGGGGCAGGGCGCGCTCGCCGTCGGCGTACGTGGTGATGCCCTCGGCGCTCAACTCGACGGTACGGGCGCGGAAGGTGCGCGCCAGCGGGTGCGTCACGTGGGTGCCGCGGTAGATGCGCGGCTTGACCCGGATCAGGGTGCGCCGGTCGAACCGGCCGCCCACCACCACGTCGAGCAGGCCGTCGGTCGGGTCCGCGTCCGGGCAGATCCGCATGCCGCCGCCGTAGCTGGCGCAGTTGCCGACCGCCACCAGCACGGCGTCCATCTCGTGTGCCACCCCGTCGAGGCGCAGCGTGTAGCGGCGCGGGCGCAGCCGGGCCAGTTCCACCAGGATCGCCAGGTCGTAGCGACGCCGACCCCTCGGCCAGCGCATCCGGTTGGCGCGTTCGTTGACGATCGCGTCGAAGCCGGCGGCGAGCACCGCCCCGTACCACCGGTGCGTACCGTCGGCCCCCGTCATCCGGGCCAGGTCCACCGGGCGGGTGCGGCCGTCGCGCAACGCCGCCGCGATGACGTCGACGGCGGCGAGCGGGTCGGCCGGGAAGCCCGTGTCGGCGGCGAAGTCGTTGCCGGTGCCGGCGGGCACCGGACCGAACGGGACAGCCGTGCCGGCGACCGCCTGCAACGCGCGGTGCACCGTCCCGTCGCCGCCCACCACGACCAGGGCCGACGCGCCGTCGGCCACCGCCGCGCGGCAGGCCGCCTCGGCCTCGTCGGCGGTGTGCGCGCGCAGCGGGCGTACGGGCCGACCGGCGACCGCGAGCCGGTGCAGGACCTGCGGCAGCAACCCGCGGTGCCGGCCCCGGCCCGCAGTCGGGTTGGCCAGCACGGCGACAGGCCCGTCGCCGGCGACAGAGGGGTGCTCGTCTGCGATCACGGCCAGCACCGTACCGCCACCGGGCGGGCTTCACGTACCGCCCGGCGGCCCGTCGGGCGGGACACCGCCCGTCGCGGGCGCAACTGACTTTTGTCATGGCCGACCGTGCGGCACACATTCGCCGTCATGACTGAACGCACTGGAAGCACCATGGTCCGAACGGACAAACTCGTATCCGTCAGCAGGACGAAGGCATCGGCCGAACGACAGCGGCACCGGCCGAACAGCGGAGGGAGTGGTCACGGTGGACGAGCGCTACGACAGTTACTGCGCCGCCGACCGGCTCTTCTACGACTCCCTCGGCAGCGCCGTCGAACAGCCCACCTTCGCGGCGGCGGGGCGACCCGTGCCCGAGGGCTGGCGCTCCGAGCCGCTCGACGACTGGCTGATCTACGCCCCGGAGGGCGGCACGCTGCCGCAGCAGGGCTGGAAGATCCACGTGTCGGCGACGCTGGCGAACGCGGAGCGGGTGCTGGACCTCGTCTGGGACTACTGCGTCCCGCGTGGACTGTCCTTCAAGTTCCTCCGGGGCCCCCGCACCCTGCTGCTGCGCAACTCCAAGTACGCCTCCCGGGCGGCCAGCGGCAAGTTCGTCACCGTCTACCCCCGTGACGACGCGGAACTGGAGCTGGTCTGCAAGGAGCTCGACGAGCTGCTCACCGGCGAGCCCGGCCCGTACATCCTCAGCGACCTGCGCCACGGCGCCGGGCCGGTGCACGTACGCTACGGCGGCTTCGCCGCCCGCTACTGCCACTCCCCCGACGGCCAGGTCGTCCCGGCCATCGAGGACGACACGGGCACGCTGGTGCCCGACCGGCGCGATCCCGTGTTCCACGTGCCGTCCTGGGTCACGCTGCCCGACTTCCTCGGCCCCCACCTGGCCGCCCGCAACGCCACCAGCACCGACGAGGTGCCGTACCGGATCGAGAAGGTCATCCACTTCTCCAACGGCGGCGGCCTCTACGTCGGCCGGGACGTGCGCACCGACACGCAGGTGGTGCTCAAGGAGGCCCGCCCGCACGCCGGCCTCGACGCCGACGGCACCGACGCCGTGGCCCGCCTGGCCCGCGAGGCAGACGCGCTGCGCCGGCTCGCCGACCTGCCCCAGGTGCCCCGGGTGCACGACGAGTTCACCCTCGGCGAGCACCGCTTCCTCGCGCTGGAGTTCATCGAGGGCCGCGCGCTCAACAAGGTGCTGGTGGACAGGTACCCGCTGATCGACGCCGACGCCACGGACGCCGACCGCGCCGACTACACCCGCTGGGCGCTGAACGTGCACCGGCAGGTCGAGCAGGTCGTCACGGCGATCCACGAACGCGGCCTGGTCTACGGCGACCTGCACCTGTTCAACGTCATGGTCCGCCCCGACGACCGGATCGCGCTGGTGGACTTCGAGGTCGCCGCCCCGATCGACGGGCACCGCCGGCCGGGCCTGCGCAACCAGGGCTTCGCCGCGCCCCGGGACCGCACCGGCCCCGCCGTCGACCGGTACGCCCTGGCCTGCCTGCGGCTGGCGCTGTTCCTGCCGCTGACCCAGCTCGTCCGGCTCGGGCCGGACAAGGCCGCGCACCTCGCCGACGTGATCGCCGAACACTTCCCGGTGCCGAGGGAACTGCTCGACGACGCCGTACGGGAGATCACCGGCACCGACCCGGCGGACGCCGGGCCGGCCCCCGACCTGACCGTCGGCGTCGGACCGGCGCACCGCGACCGGCTCGCCCGGGCGATCCTCGCCAGCGCGACACCCGAGCGCGACGACCGGCTCTTCCCCGGCGACATCGAACAGTTCCGCAGCGGCGGGCTCAACCTCGCCCACGGCGCGGCCGGCGTCCTCTACGCCCTGCACGTCAGCGGCGCGGGACGGTGGCCGGAACACGAGCAGTGGTTGGTCCGCCACGCCACGACGCCCCCCTCCGGCACCCGGTGCGGCTTCTACGACGGCCTGCACGGCGTCGCGTACGCCCTCGATGCGCTCGGCCGCCGGCAGGACGCCCTCGACGTGCTCGACATCTGCCTTCGTCAGCCGCTGGACGGCCTCGACCACAGCCTGTCGGGCGGCCTCTCCGGCATCGCGCTCAACCTGGCGGAGCTGGCCGGGCGCACCGGCGAGACGGCCCTGCGCGACGAGGCCTGGCGGGTCGCCGAGCGGGTGATCGACCAGCTCGCCGACGACCCGGGGCCGGACGTCAGCGGCGGGCGCAACCCGTACGCCGGGCTGCTGCGCGGCCGGACCGGGCCGGCGCTGCTGCTGGTGCGGCTGCACGAGCTGACCGGCGAGCAGGCGCTGCTGGAGCACGCCGCCACGGCGCTGCGCCAGGACCTGCGCCGCTGCGTGGTACGCCCCGACGGCGCGCTCGAGGTCAACGAGGGCTGGCGCACCATGCCCTACCTCGGGCAGGGCAGCGTCGGCATCGGCCTGGTGCTCGACCAGTACCTGCGCCACCGTGCCGACGAGCGCTTCGCCGAGGCCAGCGCGGGTGTACGCCGCGCCGCCCGGTCCCCGTTCTACGCGCAGTCCGGCCTCTTCGCCGGGCGGGCCGGGATCGTGGCCTACCTGGCGGCGTACCCCGACGATCCGCAGCTGTGCCGCGAACGCGACGCCCAGGTGGCCCGGCTGGCCTGGCACGCCCTGCCCTACCGCGACGGCACCGCCTTCCCGGGCGAGCAGTTGCTGCGGCTGTCCATGGACCTCGGCACCGGCACCGCCGGCGTGCTGCTGGCGCTGGCCGCCGCGCGGCCCGACGCCCCGGTGCGCCTGCCGTTCCTCGCGCCCCTGGCGGGCGCCCCCGACACCCTCGCCGACGCGAGGGCGACCGACCCGACCGACCAGCACGGAAGGAGGTGACACGACATGGCGCTTCTGGACCTCCAGGGCCTCGAGATGGCCCCCGCCGACCGCACCGGCGGTGGCAGCCGGGCGAGCCTGCTGCTCTGCGGCGACAGCTCGCTGTCCGTCACGACCTGCAACTGAGCGGAACGCCGTCACCGGCGGCATCGAGCGCAAGATCCCCAGACCGACCGGCACAGAAGGAGATGACTCGACATGGCGCTTCTCGACCTCCAGGGCATGGAGATGGCCCCCGCCGACCGCACCGGCGGTGGCAGCCGGGCGAGCCTGCTGCTCTGCGGCGACAGCTCGCTGTCCGTCACGACCTGCAACTGATCAGGTCATCACGCGAGGCCCTGGGCGGACCGACGTGTCCGCCCAGGGCCGCACGTCTTTCGTGGGAGAAGCCATGGGCACGCCGACCGGGTCCGACCGCCTGCTGCGGCGGGTGGTCCGCGACGGCGGCGCATGGACGGTCCTGCTCGGCGCGGTCGCGCTCACCGGCGCCGCCGCCGAACTCGCCCTGCCCGCCGCGCTCGGGCTCGCGGTCGACGCCGCCGTCGGCGGCGACGGGGGCGCCTGGTGGCCGGCCGCCGCCTGCGGCCTGATCGCCGTACTCATGCTCACCGACATCCTCGCCGACGTGGCCAGCGGCTACGGCGCCGCACGGGCCACCGCGCGGCTGCGCCGGCGCCTGCTGCGGCACCTGTTCGCCTGCGACGTCCGCACCGTCCGCCGTCACCCGGTGGGTGACCTGGTGGGTCGGCTCGTCGGGCAGGCCGCCGACGCCGGGCAGGCCGGCACCGCCGTGGTGCTGGGCGTCGTCGCGCTGCTCCCCCCGGTCGGCAGCGTCGTGGCGCTCACCCTGCTCGAACCGCTGCTCGGCGTCACCCTCCTCGGCGGGTTGGTCCTGCTCACCCTGCTCATGCGGGCCTTCGTCACCGACGCCTCCGCCGCCGTCACCGGCTACCAGCGGGTGCTGGGAGAGATCGCCGGCCGGCTGCTGGAGGCGCTCGGCGGCGCCCGCACCATCGCCGCCGCCGCGACCGTCGACCGGGAACGCGCCCGGGTGCTGGCGGCCCTGCCGGAACTGCGCGGGTACGGCCTGCTCAGCTGGCGGCTGCTGGCCAGGGCGAGCGCCCGCACCGCCGCCGTGGGGCCGCTGCTCCAGGTGGCCGTCGTGGCCGTCGGCGGGTACGCGCTGACCGTGGGCTGGCTCACCCCCGGTCAACTCGTCGCCGCCGTGCAGTACGCGGCCCTCGGCGCCGGGCTCGGGGCGGTGCTGGCCACGCTGAACCGTCTCGTCCGCAGCCGCGCGGCAGCCAGCCGCATCGCCGAACCGCTGGCCCACCCGGTACGCCCCGACGGCTGCGAGCCGCTGCCGCCCGGGCGGGGGGAACTGCGGCTGCGTGGTGTCGGCGTACGGGCCGAGGACGGGCGGGCGGTCCTCGACGGGATCGACCTGACCGTCCCGGCGGGCGCCACGGTGGCCGTCGTCGGGCGCTCCGGCGCCGGCAAGTCGACCCTCGCCGCGGTCGCCGGTCGGCTGCACGACCCGGACACCGGCGAGGTCCTGCTGGACGGGGTGCCGCTGCACCGGCTCGCCCCGCCCGCGCTGCGCCGGGCCGTCGGCCACGCCTTCGACCGGCCCGTCCTGGTCGGCGAGACGGTGCACGACGCGATCGGGCTCGCACTGCCCGCCCGGTCGGCGCGACCGCCCGCCGACTCGGCCCCGGCCACCCCCGCCGTGCTGACCGCGGCCCGGGCGGCGCAGGTCGCCGACGTCGTCGCCCGGCTGCCCGAGGGCTTCCGCACCCGGCTGACGGACGCGCCGTTCTCCGGCGGCGAGACGCAGCGCCTCGGGCTGGCCCGCGCGTTCCCCGCCGAGCGACTGCTCGTCCTCGACGACGCCACGTCCAGCCTCGACACCGCCACCGAGCACCGCATCGCCCGGGCGGTGGCGACCGGCGCCGGTGGGCGTACCCGCCTCGTGGTGACCCACCGGGCCACGACGGCGGCGGCGGCCGACCTGGTGGCGTGGCTCGACGGTGGCCGGCTGCGGGCCGTGGCGCCACACCGGCAGCTCTGGGCCGATCCGGCCTACCGGGCGGTCTTCGCACCCGCCGGGGACGCGCGGTGAGCGGCCCCGGCACGTGGAACGTGGACGGGTCACACACCGCCGCGGGCGTACGCCGGACCACCTGGGGGGCGCTGCGCGCCCGCCGCCGGGCGCTGGGCCGGCTGGCCGCCTGGTCGGCGGTCGAGGCCCTGCCGGCGCTGCTCGGCGGGGTGCTCGTGGCCCGCGCCGTCGACGGAGGTTTCCTGGCCGGGCGGTTCGGCACCGGCCTGGCCTGGCTGGCGGGACTCGGCGCGGCCGTGCTGGTGGGCGCGGCGGCCACCGGACAGGTGTACCGCAGCCTCGGGGCCGTGGTGGAGCCCTTCCGCGACGAGCTGGCCGACCGGGTGGTGCGGGCGGCGCTGCACGAGGCGACCCGGTCGGGTGGCCGGGCGGACAGTGCCACCGTGGCTCGGCTGACCCACCAGGTCGAGGTGGTCCGGGACACCTTCGGCGGGCTGGTGCTGGTGGTCCGCGGGTTCCTGTTCACCGCCGGCGCGGCGCTGCTCGGCCTGCTCGCCCTGGCCCCGCCGCTGGCGGCTGCGGTGGCCGCCCCGCTGCTGGTGGGCCTCGTCGTGTTCGCCGCGTCGCTGCCGGCCATGGCGGCGCACCAACGGGCGCAGGTGACCGCCGGCGAGCGGCTCGGCCGGGCCGCGGCGTCGGCGCTGGCCGGGCACCGTGACGTCGTCGCCTGCGGCGCGCAGGAGCGCGTGGTGTCCGACGTGGACCGGCGGGTCACCGCGCAGGCCGACGCGGAGCGGACCCTGGCCCGGATGGCGGCGCTGCGCAGCCTCAGCCTGGGGGTGGGCGGCTGGTTGCCCGTGGTGGTGCTCGTGCTGGCCGCGCCGTGGCTGGTCCGGCAGGGGCTGAGCGCCGGAGCGGTGCTGGGCGCGCTGGTCTACGTCACCACCGGCCTGCAACCCGCCCTGCACGCGGTGGTGCAGGGCGTCGGCGGTGGCGGGCTGCGTTACGCCGTCACGCTGGGCCGGATCCTGCGCACCAGCGCGTCCCCCGGGCCGCAGCCGGGCGGCGCGAGCTCAGACACCGCCGACGTCGAGGGCAGGCCGCCCCGGCCGCCGGACGCCCCGCCGGCCGGCGTCGCGGCGTCCCCCGTCGCCGCCGTGCCGGCGCACCGCTCCGCTGCCCGGGCAGACGGCGCACAGGCCGCCACGGACCTGGCGGACCGCACGCGGGCCGCCACGGGCCCGACGCCGGCGGCCGCCGGCGGTGACGGCGATCTGCCGGCGGTCGCGCTGCGCGGGCTGACCTTCCGGTACGGCCCGCACGCCCGGCCCGTGCTGGCGGACCTCACCCTGACCGTGGCGGCCGGCGAGCACCTGGCCGTGGTGGGGCCGAGCGGCGCCGGCAAGTCCACCCTGGCCGCGCTGATCGCCGGCCTGGTGCCGGCGGAGTCCGGCACGGTGCACCTGGCCGGCGTGCCGGTCGCCGGCACGCCGCCGGACGCGCTGGCCCGGCTGCGGGTGCTGGTGCCGCAGGAGGCGTACGTGCGCAGCGGCTCCGTCGGCGACAACCTGCGCTACCTGCACCCCGGCGCGGACGACGCGACGGTCCTGGCCGCCGTGCACGCCCTCGGCGCCGGTGCCCTGGTGGCCCGCCTCGGGGGCCTCGACGCCGACGTCGATCCCGCCGCCCTCTCCGCCGGGGAGCGCCAGCTCGTCGCCGCCGTCCGGGCCTACCTGGCCCCCGCGCCGCTGGTGATCCTCGACGAGGCGACCTGTCACCTGGACCCGACCATGGAGGCGATCGTCGAGCGCGCCTTCGCCCGTCGTCCCGGCACCCTGGTGGTGATCGCGCACCGGATCAGCTCGGCGACCCGGGCGGGACGGGTGCTGGTGTTCGACGGCGGTCGTCCGCTGGTCGGTACCCACGACGACCTGCTGACCCGCTCGTGCACCTATCGTGAGCTCGTCGGGCACTGGGCCGAGGCGCCGCCGGCCCGCGTGCCGATCGGTCGGCCCTGACCACCCGCCGTCGGCGGATGCTGTCGTCAGAGCCAGCGCCGGCGGTGCTGCCGTCAGATCCAGCCGGCCTCGCGGGCGAGGCGTACCGCCTCCACCCTCGTACGCGCGCCCGCCTTGCGGGCTATCCGGCCGAGGTGGTTGCGTACCGTTCCCGGGGCGAGCCCGAGTGCCCGGGCGACCTCCGCCACCGGGGCCCCGGCCGCCGTCAGGTCGAGGATCTCCGCCTCCCGTGAGCTGAGCGGGCTGTCCCGGCGCAACACCGCCATCACCAGGTCGGCGTCGACCACCGACTCGTGTCGGGCCAGCCGCCGGATGCCGTCCACCACCCGCTGCGGGGAGACGTCGTTGCCGAGGATCCCGACCGTACGCCCCGGCACGAGGACCCGGTGCAGGCTGCGCGCCCGACGCCGGTCGGCGAGCACCAGCAACGGGCACTGCCCCGCCAGGCCCGCCTCGTCGACGAGGTCGAGGTCCACGACCGCGACGTCGGGGCGCCGCGTGCGTACCGCGGGCGGTAGGGCCTCGCCCCGGTCCAGCTCCGCCACCACGCTGATGTCCTCCTCGGCGGCGAGGACGAGCGACAGGGCACCCCGGACCAGGGCACCGTCGAGAGCGAGCAGCGTACGGATCACCGTTGACCCTCCGGAACGTCATCAGGTAGATCACGGAACGTCAAAATTCAATCACGCCCCGACAGGTTCCGCTCGGCGAGCGCGCGTGGCGTCGAGAGCGCGGGCGGCGATGGCGGTGAGGTCGACGCCACCGTCCAGGCGGGACGGTGCGGCGGGCACGAGCCGGCGGACGCGTGCCCGCTACATCCAGCCGTCGCGGCGGGCACGCCACACCGCCTCCATCCGGTTGCGGGCGCCGGTCTTACGCATGATCGCCGAGAGGTGGTTGCGTACCGTCCCGTGCGCCAGGTAGAGCCGGCGGGCGATCTCCTTGATCGGCAGGCCCTCCGCGGCCACCCGCAGCACCTCCACCTCCCGGCGCGTCAACGGGCTCGACTCGGGGCGTAGCGCCGTCACGGCGGCCTCGGCGTCGATGACCTTTCCTCCGGCGGCGAGTTCACGCACGGCGTCGACCAGCGCCTCCAGCGAGGCGTCCTTGCCGACCAGGCCGCGTACGCCGGCGGCCAGCAGGTCCCCCACGATGCGCTGGCTCCACCGACGGCCCATGGCCAGCACGGCGGTGTCGGGCATCGCCTCGGTGATCTCGGCGACCGCCTCGACGGGGTGCGGGGCGTCCGGCGCCAGATCCACCAGCACGACGTCCGGCCGGTGCCGGCGCACCAGGGTGGGCAGGTCCGCCACCCCGGTCACCTCGGCGACGACCTGGATGTCCTCCTCGCTCGACAGTGCCGCGCACAGGGCGGTACGCAACAGTCCCATCTCCTCGACAACGACGACGCGGATCAAGGCGTGGCTCCGATCTGGGGGTGGTGGTGGGGTGGCGGTCGGGTCCCGTTGACGGGACTCGGCCGGCCGGCCGAGTGGACGGACGGAAACGACTGGATGCTGGCGCGCGACAGGTGCAGCGAGCCGACGGTCAGGGGCAGGGGCGACCGGGCGGCCGGGCGCCTGGCGGCGCGGCCGGACGACCGTGCGGGCCCCGGCCAGGGTGGGCACTCACCCCGGAACGCGGGTCACCCGGGGCGGCCGACACGGGTGGCGGCCCTCCGCCGGCGTCCGTCGAAGGGTTCGCGTCGGCGCGCCGCCCGCCGGATGCCGGGGCGCCCACACCCGTGGTCGCCGCCACGGTGTCCCCGCTCCGTGCGGCGACGGGTGGGCGGCGGAACGCCGGGCGACGCATTGGACAGCGACCTCCCTCGTCGAACACGTCGACACATCGTAAAGATCTGCTTACCCGATCGCAGCCAGTGGATGCTTCGTGACGGATTGCCGACTGGGTGTCGACGGCTGACGCGCCGTGCGTTAGGGAACCCGCCCGCGGTGGTCGCGGTGCCGCACCGGAGCACAACGCGAACGAGCCCCCCGGTGACGGAGGGCTCGTTCGCGGCGCTGCCTGCGGTGCGCGGACGCCCGGCAGGTGCGGGACGTCGGCGACCGGCGGTCAGGTCATGTCGTCGTAGCGGCGTTCGATCGGTGCCGGCGCGGCGATCGGCTCCGGGGCGGTGATCGGCGCGCTGGCGTCCACCCGTTGCCCGGCCTCCACCGGCTCGGGGTCGAACTCCAACGGTGACACCTCGTCGTCGTCGATGCCCGCGTAGACCTCCTTGCCGCGGCCCTTGCGCTTGTCGTTGATGAAGGCCACCCCGACAGCGACGAAGTAGAGCAGCGACAGGCAGAGCGCCAGCAGGGTCATGCCGAACGGCCCGGGGTCGGGGGTCGCCACCGCCGCGAAGGCGAAGCAGACGAAGACCACGGCCCGCCACCAACTGAGCAGCCTGCGGGCGCTCACCACCCCGGTGAAGTTGAGCATCAGCAGGGTGAGGGGGAACTCGAACGCCACCCCGAAGAGCAGGATCATGTTGGTGACGAACGAGATGTAGCGGGTCACCTCCAACTGGGAGTCGGTGCCGGTGACACCGGCTTCCAGCAGGAAGGCCAGGCCCTTGTCCACCACGAAGAAGGCCAGTACCGCGCCGGCGGCGAACAGGGGCGCCGCGATCGCCACGAAGACGTACGCCCACTTGCGCTCGCTGCGGTGCAGGCCGGGCGCGATGAACGCCCAGAGCTGGTAGAGCCAGACCGGCGCGGCGATGATCAAGCCGATCCAGAGCGCCAGTTTCAGCTTGAGGACGAAGCCGTCGGTCGGCGCGAGCTGCAGGAAGTTCTGGCACTCACCGTCGACCACCATGCCCGGAAGCCGGCAGTAGGGCTGCTTGAGCAGATCGAACGCCGGCTGCGCGAGCACGAAGCCGATGATCAGCCCGATCACGATGGCCACGGAGGCGCGGAACAGCCGGTCACGCAGCTCGCGGATGTGCTCGATGAGCGTCATCGAACCGTCGGCGGCCCGCTCGAAGTTGCTCGGGCCGCGCTTCTTGAGGGAGAAGGCCACGGGTCTCGGGCCCTTCGGTCAGTTGTCGCGGACGCGCTGCACCGGGTCGTTGACCGGGGGTGCGTACGGCTGCTGCTGCGGGGCGACGTGCGGCTGCTGCCCGGCGGGCGGTGGCGCGTACGGCTGACCCTGGACGGTCTGCGGTGGGAGCGGCTGGTAGCCGGCCTGCGCGTCGGCCTTCTCGGCGAGGTCGCGGTCGTCGTCGTGCAGGCTCTTGGTCTCGGCCTTGATGATCCGCAGCGACCGGCCCAGCGAACGGGCCGCGTCGGGGAGCCGCTTCGCACCGAAGAGCAGGATCAGCACGACCACGAGTATGGCGATGTGCCACGGCTTGAGGGCACCCATGGGAAGCTCCAGTCGCTCTGTGTCGTCGTGAGGGTGTACCGCGGTCCATCGTACGTCCGCTGACGGCCGCTGCCACCCGCCGGGTGATGGTGGTTTCGCCCCGGTCGGTGAAGTCTGACCAACGCGGGACGTCCCGTCAACCGTCTGCCGCAGAGATCATTCCTGCGCGCAACCGGAGCGGTTCGCGCACCGACCGATCAACGGCCGCGTTTCGCCCTGATCACGGCCAGCCGCCGCTGGGTGGTGTCGAGCTGCCCCTGGAGGGCCTCAGCCCGCGCCTGGAGGGTCTCGGCGGTCTCCCGCAGCGCCTCCGCCTCGGTGGCCCGACGTTGCAGGGCCACGGCCGCGCGCCGCAGCCGTGGCAGGCGCGCCAGCACCAGCCGCAGGGCCAGAGCGAACACGACGAGCGCGAACAGCACCACCGCGAGCACGATCCACTTCACCACGGCGGCCAGCCTACTGGGTGCCGGCGGCCAGCGCCGGATCGGCCGGAGTCGGGTCCGGCCCGCCCGGTGCGGCCGGCACCGGTGAGGCGTACGCGTCGAGGGCGGCGACCGCCGCGGCCCGCACCTGGTCCGCGAGCTCGGCCGGGGCGACCACGGTCACGTCCGGGCCCAGGCCCAGCACGAACCGGCGGGCCCAGGCCAGGTCCGTGACCCGCAGCGAGACCATCCAGTGGTCGCCGTCGCCGGCCTCGACCCGCTCGCACGGGTAGTACTCGGTGAGCCACCGCTCGCCCCGGCCGATCCGCAGGGTGATCAGCGGCAGGTCCGGCGACGGCCGGAACACCCCGTCGGTGAGGTCGTGCGGGCGGGCCTGCGGCGGCACCACGGCCCGCTCCTCCAGCTCGGCGACCGCGTCGATCCGGTCGGCCCGGAACAGCCGCACCCCCTCCGCACGGCGGCACCACGCCTCCACGTACGCCCGCCCGCCGACCATCAGCATCCGCAGCGGGTCGACGACGCGGTCGGTGGTCTCGTCCCGGGCGGCCGTGTAGTAGGTGATGCGCAACGCCCGGCCGCTGTCGACGGCCGCCCGCAGCTCCTCCACCCGCCGCGTGTCGGCGGGCAGCCGGACCTCGACGGGCGCCGCGACGAGGTCGCCGGCCGCGTGCTCGATCTTCGCGAGGGCCCGCTCGACGGCCTCCCGGTTGGTCACCCCGGGCGTCTCGGCGAGCATCCGCAGCGCCACCACCAACGCGAGGGCCTCGTCCGGGGTGAGCCGCAGGGGCCGGTCGATGCCGGCGTCGTAGGTGATCGTGACCCGGTCGCCGTCGAAGGCCATGTCGATCAGGTCACCCGGCCCGTAACCGGGCAGCCCGCACACCCACAGCAGCTCCAGGTCCTCGCGCAGCTGCCGTTCGGTGACGCCCAGGTCTCCGGCCGCCTCGGCGATCTCGATGCCGGGCCGGGCCAGCAGGTAGGGCACCAGGTTCAGCAGCCGGGCCAGCCGGTCGGCCGACGCGCGGGAGCCGCCCCGGGCGGCCGGGCGGGTCACCGGACACCCCCGGTGACCGCGAGGTCGTCGTGCCGGGCGGCGATCTCCTTGAGCCGCTGGATCACCGCGTCGCGCACCTCTGGCGGATCGAGCACCCGCACGTCGGGGCCGTAGCCGACGAGCTGGCCGGCGAGCACGTCCGCGTCGGCGTAGGGCAGGACGAGCCGGTCACCGTCGGGCCCGGCGGTGACGCCGACCGCCCAGCGGCGCAGGCCGGCGGCGCGCCCGGCGGCGACCACCACCGTGGCCCGCCCGGTGCGCTCCGTCGGCCCCGACCAGCGCGCCACGTGGCTGATCAGGTCGACCCCCGTCGGGGGCTCGTAGCCGCCCGACGCGCCGGTCACCCGGACCGCGCCGACCACCCGGGACAGCCGGAAACAGCGGGTCGCCGCGCGGTCGAGGTCGTGCCCGACCACGTACCAGCGGCCCCGCCAGCAGACCACGCCCCACGGTTGCAGGCGCCGGCGGGTGGAGTCGTCGCGGTCGGGCACCCGGTAGTCGAAGGTGACCTCCCGCCGGTCGCGGGCGGCCGCGGTGAGCGGGGCGAACGCCGGATCCACCGTCACCATCGGCTCCAGGCCCAGCGTGGCCTGCGGGTCCACGTCGACGCCGGCGGCACGCAGCTTCGCCAGCCCGGAGGAGGCGGCGGCGGCCAGGCCGGCGTGCTGCCAGAGCCGGGCGGCGATGCCGACCGCGGCGGCCTCGTCGGGCTCCAGGGGAATCTCGGGCAGCGCGTACTCCCGGTGGGCGATCCGGTAGCCCGGCTCCGCGTCGAAGACGCTCGCCGTCCCCGTCTCCAGCGGCACACCCAGCTCACGCAGCTCGGCCTTGTCCCGCTCGAACTTGCGTTGGAAGGCCTCGTGGTCACGCGCGTCGTCCGGATCGTGCTCGTAGCCGGGCACGGTCGCGGCGATCTGCGCGGCGGTCAGGAACCGTCGCGTGGACAGCAGGCAGATAACCAGGTTGACCAGGCGTTCGGTGCGGGTCCGCGACACGCGGTAGACGCTAGCAGCCCACCCGGCGCACCCGTGCACCCACGCGGGCAGGACGTGCCGCGCGTCGCGAACGGTCGGTTCACCGGTCGGCGGGCGCCGCCGACTCTACAGTGGCGTGGTGACCCAGCCGGAGGTCAGGAGCGAAAGCGTCGGCACCGTCGTCGTGGCGGGGGCCGCCAACCTCGCCATCGCGGTGGCCAAGCTGATCGCCGGGCTGGTCTCCGGGTCGGCGGCGATGCTCTCCGAGGCCGTGCACTCCGTCGCCGACACCACCACCGAGGTGCTGCTCTACCTCGCGCTGCGCCGCGGGGCACGGCCCGCCGACGACCGGCACCCGTTCGGGTACGGCAAGGAGAGCTACGTCTGGGCGTTCCTGGCGGCCCTGTTCACGTTCGTCGCCGGCGCCGGCTTCGCCGTCACCCACGGCATCACCACCATCCTGGTGCACGAGCACAGCGGCGACTACCTGGTCACCTACGTCGTGCTGGCCGTGTCGTTCGCCATCGAGTCGGTCTCGCTGGCGCGCGCCGTGCGCCAGGTGCGCCGCGAGTCGCGGCACTGGCGTACCACCCCGCGCCGGTTCCTGCAACTGACCTCGGACACCCCGTTGAAGGCCGTGTTCCTGGAGGACAGCGCCGCCCTGATCGGGCTGGTGCTGGCCGCCGTCGGGGTCGGCCTGTCCCAGCTCACCGACGACGAGCTGTGGGACGGCATCGCCTCCGTGCTGATCGGCGTGCTGCTGCTCGTGGTGGCCGCCGTCCTGGCCGGCAGCAACCTCTCGCTGCTGGTCGGGCGGGCGGTGCCCGAGCGGCTGCGCGGTGAGATCGCGGAGGAGATCGCCGGCCTGCCCGCCGTACGCGGCATCGAGACGCTGCTCACCATGCAGCTCGGGCCGAGTGAGGTCCTGGTCGCCGCGAAGGTGGACTTCGACGACGACGTCAGCGGCGCGACCATCGAGGCCGCCGCCGAGCAGGCCGAGCGGCGCCTCGCCGCCCGTCACCCGTACGTCCGGCACGTCTTCCTCGACCCGACGCGCGCCGCCGGGCGCGACGACCCGGAGCCGGACGGTTCCGGCGGTTGACCGCCCCGGGCGCGCCCGTCCGGGGCGGCGACGCTAGCGTGCCGGGCATGGTGCGATGGCGGTCGGGAACGGTGACGGCGCTGCGGCGGCAGTGGACCGGGGCGGTGGAACTGGACGTCGACCTGTCCGACGGCGGCAGCGTACGCGCCCTCGCCTACCCCGCCCTCGTCGGCCGGCCCGAGCCCGGCGACCGGGTGCTGCTCAACGCCGGCGCACTGCTGATGGGCCTCGGCACCGGCGGGTACGCCCTGGTCGTGGCGTTGCCCGACCGGCTGCCGCCGGACCCGCCGCAGGCCCTCGACAGCCGCGACGCCGGTCACCTGGTCAAGGCCCGCTACACCCCGCTGCAGCCGATCCTGCTCGGCGTCGACGAGGAGGCGTCCCCGCACCGGGAGGTGATGGCAGCCGCCGACGACCTGGCCGGCCTGCCCGTGGTCACCGCCGACCTGCACTCCGCGCTGCCGGCGATCCTGGCCGGCATCCACGCCGACGCGCCCGCCGCCCGGGTGGCGTACCTGCTGACCGACGGCGGGGCGCTGCCGGCCTGGTTCTCCCGTACCCTCGCCGGGCTGCGCGAGCACCTCGTCGGCACGGTCACCGTCGGCCAGGCGTTCGGCGGGGACCTGGAGGCGGGCACCGTGCACAGCGGGCTGCTGGCCGCCCGGCACGTACTGCGCGCCGACGTGGTGATCGTCGCCCAGGGGCCGGGCAACCTGGGCACCGGCACCCGGTGGGGCTTCTCGGGGGTGGCCGTCGGCGAGGCCGTCAACGCCGTCGCCACGCTGGGCGGGCGCCCGGTCGGGTCGCTGCGGATCTCCGACGCCGACCCACGGCCCCGCCACCGGGGCGTGTCGCACCACAGCCTCACCGCGTACGGCCGGGTGGCCCTCGCCTCCGCCGAGCTGGTCGTGCCCGACGGCCTGGCCCCGGCGCTGGCCGGCGAGGTGGACGCGGCGCTGGCGCCCCTCGCGGCGCGGCACAGCCTCGTGCGGGTCCCGACCGACGGCCTCGACGCCGCGCTGCGGGCCGCGCCCGTGCCGCTGTCCACCATGGGCCGGGGCCTCGACGCCGACCACGCCTACTTCCTGGCCGCCGCCGCGGCCGGCCGGCACGCCGCCCGCCTGCTGAGCTGACCGCCCGCTGAGTCGACCGCCCGCCGGGTGTCGGCGCGGCGCTGCGGCGGCACCCGGACGGCGGCACGGCGCTCCGCCCGGGCGGCGGCACGGCGCTCCGCCCGGGCGGCGGTCAGCTCAGCGCCTGCTCAGCTCGCGCCGTAGCCGTGCCGCACGATGTGCTCGGCGGAGCGCTCGTACACCACCGGGTCCTCCGGGGCGAGCGTGCCCAGCCCGTCCACGTAGCGGTTGAACATGCAGAACGCGGCCGCGATCAGGACCGTGTCGTGGATCTCCAGGTCCGTCGCGCCGGCTGCCCGCGCGGCCTTGACCAGTTCCGTCGTCACGTCGCGGCCGGTGCGCTGCACGGCGGCGGCGATCTCCAGCAGCGTACGCAGCTTGTCGCTGACCTCGGCGGTCGCCGGATCGGCTCGGACCTGGTCGACCAGCCGCATCCCCGCGGGCAGCTGCGCGGCGGCGAAGGCCGAGTGCGACGCACAGCAGAACCGGCACTCGTTCAGCCCCGACACGTACGCCGCGATCAGCTCCCGCTCGCCGGGGGTCAGCGTCGGGTGCGGGGCGCGCAGCAGCGTCTCCGCCAGCTCGTTGAGCGGCTTGGCCGTCTCGGGGCGGAAGATCATCGGGCCGTTGATGCCCGGGTGTGCCCGCTCGTCGAGACCGAGGTCGATGTGTGCCATGCCGTCACCTTCCTGCCACGACCACGCAGCGCGCGCAGCCGGTCACCGGAAACGCCGAACGCGATGACGGTTCCAGTTACACCGCCGCCGGCGCAACTTCGCGATTGCTCAGCAGGGGCGGCAGGCGGGGCAGGAGGAGGAAGGTGCCGCGACGGGCCGGCAGGCGCTCGACCGGGCGCCGGCCGTCAGCCTCGGGGGCAGGCGGCTCAGACCAGGAAGATCAGGGCCAGCCAGGCGCCCACGATCAGCACCAGCGCGAGCGCCAGCACCCAGGTGGGCACCGTGTACTCGCCGCGCCGGTTGCGCGCGATCTCGTCACGGATCTTCTCGCGGCGGCGCTCGGCCCAGTTCTGACGCTGGCGGCCGCTCTCGGGAGGTTCGGATGTCGTCATGGCGCGGCCAGCCTACCGGCTCCGCCGGCCCGGACGGCGGCCAGCACCGCACCGGGCCGGTTTCCCCCGTCACATGCTGGCGATCAGCCGCTCCACCCGCTCGTCGTACGCCCGGAACGGGTCCTTGCAGAGCACCGTGCGCTGTGCCTGGTCGTTGAGCTTCAGGTGCACCCAGTCGACGGTGAAGTCCCGCCGCTTCTCCTGGGCGTGCCGGATGAACTCCCCACGCAACCGGGCCCGGGTCGTCTGCGGCGGGGTCTCCTTGGCCTCGAAGATCTCCGGGTCGGTCGTCACCCGGTCCACCTCGCCGCGCCGCTCCAGCAGCCCGTAGAGGCCGCGCCCCCGGCGCAGGTCGTGGTAGGCCAGGTCCATCTGGGCCACCCTCGGGTGCGACAGCGGCAGGTCGTGCTTGCGCTGGTAGCGCTCGATCAGCCGTAGCTTCGTCACCCAGTCGATCTCCCGTGCCACCGGCTCCAGGTCACCGGTCTCCACCGCGCGCAGCACCCGGCCCCACAGCTCCACCACCCGCTTCGCGGTCTGGTCGCCGCCGCGCCGCTCCACGAACTCGGTCGCCTTGGCGAGGTATTCCTGCTGGATCTCCAGCGCGCTGACCTCCTTGCCGGAGGAGAGCCGCACCTTGCGGCGCCCGGTGATGTCGTGTGACACCTCGCGGATCGCCCGGATCGGGTTCTCCAGCGTCAGGTCCCGCATCACCACCCCGGCCTCGATCATCCGCAGCACGATGTCGGCGGTGCCGACCTTGAGCAGCGTGGTGACCTCGTTCATGTTGGAGTCGCCGACGATGACGTGCAGTCGGCGGTAGCGCTCCGCGTCGGCGTGCGGCTCGTCGCGGGTGTTGATGATCGGCCGGCTCCGGGTCGTCGCCGACGACACGCCCTCCCAGATGTGCTCGGCCCGCTGCGAGAGGCAGTAGACCGCCCCACGCGGCGTCTGCAACACCTTGCCCGCCCCGCAGATCAACTGCCGGGTGACCAGGAACGGAATCAGCACGTCAGCCAGCCGGCCGAACTCCCCGTGTCGCGACACCAGGTAGTTCTCGTGGCAGCCGTACGAGTTGCCGGCCGAGTCGGTGTTGTTCTTGAACAGGTAGATGTCGCCCGCGATGCCCTCGTCGTGCAGCCGCTTCTCCGCGTCGACGAGCAGACCCTCCAGGATCCGCTCCCCGGCCCGGTCGTGCGCGACCAGGTCCACCACCGAGTCGCACTCCGGAGTGGCGTACTCCGGGTGCGAGCCGACATCCAGGTAGAGCCGGGCGCCGTTGCGCAGGAACACGTTGCTCGACCGGCCCCACGACACGACACGGCGGAAGAGGTACCGGGCGACCTCGTCAGGGGACAGCCGCCGCTGCCCACGGTAGGTGCAGGTGACGCCGTACTCGGTCTCGAGGCCGAAGATTCGCCGCTCCATGATGAGACATTAGCCGCCCGAGGCCCCAGATGGGCAGCGCACGCCGCGCCCGTCTCGCGCCGGCCACCGCGTCGACAGGGCGGGCGCGCCCACGCGCACCGTTCGCGGGGATCCCGGGTGGACGCTCGGCGCCCAGGTGAACGCCCGGGCCGGAGACGAGGTGACGCGGAAACGGGCGGTCGGTCAGGCGCGTTCGCGCCCGAGACCGCCCGCCCGGGTGTTGTGTCCGCTACGCCTCGGGGCTCTCTTGGCCCTCCAGGTCCGCCGATCCGGCCGACGTGGTGGGCTTCTTCGCCTCCTCGCTCGGGGAGGTCGGCGTCTCCGGACGGGCCGGCACCGCCTCCTCGGCCTTGTCGCCGTCGAGCAGCGCGGTCAACGCGGCCCCGGTGATGCGACGGAACGTCCGCCCCACCCGGCGCCGGTCCAGCACCGCCACCTCCAACTGGTTGGCGGCGATGGTACGGGCGGAACCGCCCTCTCCCCCGACGCTGCCAAGCGCCTGCACCGCGACCTTGACCGCCTCGCCCAGCGACATGTCCGGGCGGTGGTGCGACTTCAGCACGCCGGTGATCGCCTCGGCCTGCCCGCCCATCGCCATCCGGCCCGGCTCGTCGTTGACGGAGCCGTCGTAGGTGAGCCGGTAGAGCTCGTCGTCCTCGGCGGTGGCGCCGACCTCGGCCACGCAGATCTCCACCTCGAACGGCTTCGACTGCTCGGTGAAGATGGCACCCAGGGTCTGCGCGAACGCGTTCGCCAGGGCCCGGCCGGTGACGTCCCGCCGGTCGTAGCTCAGGCCGTTCAGGTCGGCCATCCGCACTCCCGCGCGGCGCAGGTTCTCGAACTCGTTGTAGCGGCCGACGGCGGCGAAGCCGATCCGGTCGTAGATCTCACTGACCTTGTGCAGGGCGCTGGAGAGGTTCTCGGCGACGAAGAGCACCCCGCCGGAGTAGCTCAGGACGACCGCGCTGCGGCCCCGGGCGATGCCCTTGCGGGCCAACTCGGAGCGGTCGCGCATGATCTGCTCGGGCGAGGCGTAGAACTGCATGGCCACGGCGGCGGTTCTCCTTAGGGCGCTGTGCTGACGGCTGCTGACTGGTGCGGGCGGGAGCGGATCAACCGCCCGGGTTCTCCATCCGGCCGGAGACCACGCTCTCGGCGATCGCCGACATCTCCTCGTCGGTGAGCCGGTGGGTGCCCTCCGCCGTCGCCGTCATCACCACCGGGTAGATCCGCCGGATCAGGTCCGGGCCGCCGGTCGCGGTGTCGTCGTCGGCGGCGTCGTAGAGCGCCTCGACCGAGAGCCGGACCGCCTCGTCAACCGAGAGACCCGGCTGGAAGCGCTTCTTGAGCGCGGACTTGGCGAAGAGCGAGCCGGAGCCGATCGCGTCGTAGCCGGTCTCCTCGTAGGGGCCGCCGGTGACGTCGAAGCTGAAGATGCGCCCGGCCCGCGCCGGGTCCTTCGCGGCCAGGTCGAACCCGGCGAAGAGCGGGATCACCGCGAGACCCTGCATCGCGGCGCCCAGGTTGCCGCGGATCATCGAGGCGAGGCGGTTGGCCTTGCCGTCGAGCGAGAGCATCGCGCCCTCGATCTTCTCGTAGTGCTCCAGCTCCACCTGGAACAGTCGCATCAGCTCGATGCCGATGCCCGCCGTGCCGGCGATGCCGACCAGCGAGTACGCGTCGGCCGGATGCACCTTCTCGATGTCGCGCTGGGCGATCAGGTTGCCCATGGTGGCCCGCCGGTCGCCGGCCATCACGACGCCGCCGGCGGCCGAGATCGCCACGATGGTCGTCGCGTGGGGCGCCATGTCGGCGGCCATACCCGGCGGCAGGGGCCGGCGGCCGGGCAGCATCTCGGGGGCCACCTTGCTCAGGAACGAGGTGAAGGAGGACGTCCCCGCGTTGGTGAACACATCTGGTAGACGCCCGGATGGATCAAAACCCGCTGCCACGTGGTTCCTCTCAGATATGTGATCGCCTCCGCCAGCCGCGACTGATCGTCACGGAACTGGCCGAGACCACCGTTGCAGTTGAAGCACAATATCCCGCGCACCCACCCGGTGCGATGATCGTGGTCCAGATGTTGGGGGTCCGGCGTGCCGCAGATCGCGCACACCCCGCCCCGCTCGGCCGGGAGCTCCTGGAACTCCCTGTCCCGACGCCGTAGCGCCGCCGCAGGTGGTACTCACGCGTCCCGCCGTACAGGTGTTGCCGGGACTCCCCGCCCTTGGCGTCGTGGCACGGCTCGCGGTACCGACCACGGCCGTCCCGCGCCCCGAGCGGTTCCGGGGAAGTCCTCCAGCGACTTCACCTCGGCGCACGACGGACACCGGCGGCGCCCGTCCGGCACCACGGGCAGTTGGCGCACCTCGTGTCCGTGCTGCCGTGGCGGTCGTCCCACCGCTGAGGCATACCTGAATGCCTGATTTACCCTATTCGCCCCCCTTCTGTACATAGCCGCGCACGAACTCCTCGGCGTTCTCCTCCAGGACGGAGTCGATCTCGTCGAGCAGGTCGTCGACGTCCTCGGTGATCTCGGCGTGCCGCTCGGCGACCTCCGGATTCGCCTCGGTGGTGACGTCCTCGATCTCCTCGCCCTGACGCGACTTGCCCGACTGCGACTGCCCGCCGCTGTCACGAGTGGCCATTGCTGCCTCCTCCACGATCGCCCTGCGATCAACTTACCTCGCGGAGGCGACGAAAAGCCCGTCGCGCGCCGCCTTCGGCACACGACGGGCATCCGTCGACGACGACGCCTCAGCCGCCGGTGAGGGTCTCCAGGAGGTCCTTCGCGCTGGGGCACCGATCGAAGAGCGCCCCCACGTGCTTGCGGGTGCCCCGCTCGGGCTCCATCATCGGCACCCGCACCAGCGACTCCCGGCCGACGTCGAAGATCACCGAGTCCCAGCTCGCCGCGACGACCTCCGAGGCGTACTGGGCCAGGCAGCGGCCACGGAAGTAGGCCCGGGTGTCCTCCGGCGGCTCGGTCATCGCGGTGCGGGTCTGCTCGTCGTCCAGCAGCGTCTTCATCGCGCCCCGGGAGACCAGCCGGTGGTAGAGGCCCTTCTCCGGGCGGACGTCGGAGTACTGCAGGTCGACCAGTTGGAGCTTGTGCGAACCCCAGCCGAGCTGCTCCCGCTCCCGGTAGCCCTCCAGCAGCCGCAGCTTGGCCACCCAGTCCAGCTCGTCGGCGCAGAGCATGACGTCGCGGCCCAGCCTGTCCAGCACCCGCTCCCAGCGGTCGAGCACGTCGAGGGTCTGCTCGTCGGCGTCGCTGCCGTAGCGGTCGTCCACGAAGGACCGGACCCGCTCGTAGTAGGCCCACTGCAGGTCCAGGGCGGTCAGCCGCCGCCCGTCGCGCAGCCGCATCCGGTGGGTCAGGCTCGGGTCGTGGCTGACGGCGCGCAGCTCGCTGACGGGGTCGGCGATGCCGAGGTCGGGGCCGAGCGCCTTCTCCTCGATCATCGTGAGGATCAGCGCCGTGGTGCCGACCTTGAGGTACGTGGAGATCTCCGACAGGTTGGCGTCGCCGATGATGACGTGCAGCCGGCGGTACTTGTCGGCGTCGGCGTGCGGCTCGTCGCGGGTGTTGATGATCGGCCGCTTGAGCGTGGTCTCCAGGCCGACCTCGACCTCGAAGAAGTCCGCACGTTGGGAGATCTGGAAGCCGCTCTGCCCGCCGTCCTGGCCGATGCCGACCCGGCCCGCGCCGCAGACGATCTGCCGGGTCACGAAGAACGGCGTCAGGTACGCGACGATGTCGGCGAACGGGGTCTGGCGGCGCATCAGGTAGTTCTCGTGGGCGCCGTAGCTGGCGCCCTTGTTGTCGGTGTTGTTCTTGTAGAGGTGGATCGGCTGGGTGCCGGGGATGGTGGCGGCGCGGCGGGCCGCCTCGGCCATCACCCGCTCCCCCGCCTTGTCCCAGCGCACCACGTCCAGCGGGTTGGTCACCTCCGGCGTGGAGTACTCCGGGTGGGCGTGGTCGACGTAGAGCCGCGCCCCGTTGGTGAGTATCACGTTGGCCAGCCCGAGGTCCTCGTCCGCGAGCGCCTCGGCCGGGTCGTACGCCGCGCCGGAGTAGGTGAAGCCACGCGCGTCCCGCAGCGGCGACTCCTCCTCGTAGTCCCAGCGGGCGCGGCCGCCCCGGTTGAGTTCCGGACGCGCCCCGTAGGCGTTGACCACCTGGGAGGAGGTGACCATGGGGTTGGCTCCGGCCTGTCCGGGAACGGAGATGCCGTACTCGACCTCGGTGCCCATGATCCGTCTTACGCTCATCGACCTACCCGCTTCGCTCGCCCGACCCGGTCCCCCGTCACGTCGAGCGTAGTCGGCCGTACGGCGGAAGGGGGCGCGGCGGACCGGGGCGGCGGAGCGCGGGCGGGTTCGGGCGGGACGGGACGGGGCCCGCGACGCGTCGCGTCGCGGGCCCCGTGCGGGTGTCCGTCAGAGGTACTGGCCGGTGTTGCTGGCGGTCTCGATGGACCGGCCGGCCTCCGCGCCCTTGCCGCCGGAGACGAGCGTGCGGATGTAGACGATCCGCTCGCCCTTCTTGCCGGAGATGCGGGCCCAGTCGTCGGGGTTGGTGGTGTTGGGCAGGTCCTCGTTCTCCCGGAACTCGTCGACGCAGGCGTCGAGGAGGTGCTGCAGGCGCAGGCCCTTGCGTCCGGAGGTGAGGAACTCCTTGATGGCCATCTTCTTGCCCCGGTCGACGATGTTCTGGATCATCGCGCCGGAGTTGAAGTCCTTGAAGTAGAGGACTTCCTTGTCGCCGTTGGCGTAGGTGACCTCGAGGAAGCGGTTCTCCTCGGTCTCCGAGTACATCCGCAGCACGACCGCGTCGATCATCGCCGCGACGGTGGCCTGGGGGTCGCCGCCGTGCTCCGCGAGGTCGTCCGGGTGCAGCGGCAGCCCGGAGAGGATGTACTTGGAGAAGATGTCCTTGGCCGCCTCGGCGTCCGGCCGCTCGATCTTGATCTTCACGTCGAGCCGGCCGGGGCGCAGGATCGCCGGGTCGATCATGTCTTCCCGGTTGGAGGCGCCGATGACGATGACGTTCTCCAGCCCCTCGACGCCGTCGATCTCGCTGAGCAGCTGCGGGACGATCGTGTTCTCCACGTCGGAGGAGACGCCGGAGCCGCGGGTCCGGAAGATCGAGTCCATCTCGTCGAAGAACACGATCACCGGGGTGCCCTCGCCGGCCTTCTCGCGGGCCCGCTGGAAGATCAGCCGGATGTGCCGCTCGGTCTCGCCGACGTACTTGTTGAGCAGCTCCGGGCCCTTGATGTTGAGGAAGAAGCTGGTGTGCTTCTCCTTGCCCTCCCGCTCGGCGATCTTCTTCGCCAGCGAGTTGGCCACCGCCTTGGCGATCAGCGTCTTGCCGCAGCCGGGCGGGCCGTAGAGCAGGATGCCCTTCGGCGGGCGGAGCTGGTGCTCGCGGAACAGGTCGGCGTGCAGGAAGGGCAGTTCCACCGCGTCGCGGATCTGCTCGATCTGCGAGTGGAGGCCACCGATGTCGGTGTAGTCGACGTCGGGCACCTCCTCCAGGACCAGTTCCTCGACCTCGCTCTTCGGGATCCGCTCGTACGCGTACGCCGAGCGGGGCTCGATCATGAGCGAGTCGCCGGCCCGGATCGGCGAACCGATCAGGGTGTCGGCGAGGTGCACGATGCGCTCCTCGTCGGAGTGCGAGACCACCAGGGCCCGGTCGCCCGGGCTGCCGTCGGGACCCGCGAGGATCTCCTTGAGCATCGCCACCTCGCCGACCCGCTCGAAGCCGAACGCGTCGACGATGTTGAGCGCGTCGTTGAGCAGGACCTCCTGGCCGCGCCGTAGCTCGGCGACGTCCAGCGAGGGCGAGACGGCGACGCGGAGCTTGCGTCCGCCGGTGAAGACGTCCACCGTGCCGTCGTCGTGCCGCGCGAGGAAGACTCCGTAACCACTCGGCGGTTGCGCGAGGCGGTCGATCTCCTCCTTGAGCGTCACGATCTGCGCGCGAGCCTCCTTGAGGGTGCTCACGAGCCGGTCGTTGTTCTCGGTCAGCCGCGCCAACTGTGCCTGGGTGGCCGCCAGCCGCTCTTCGAGCTGCCGGACGTGTCGGGGGCTTTCGGTCAACTTGCGCCGCACCAGAGCGAGTTCCTCTTGAAGGAACGCGACCTGCGTGGAGAGATCGTGGGCCTCCTTCTCCCACCGTGCGGCGCGCGAGTCCGCGTCGTCGCTGCGTGCCACGTCCCACCTCCCCGGGGGGCTTGAACGTTCTGCCCTAACACTAGCCGCTATGAGGCCGATTCGGTCCCACGCAACGCCCTCGTCACCGAACCTTGATCGCGAAGGGTGGCCCCGGGGGCCGGTCCGGGCGTTCGGGTACCGTCGGTGCGTGGGACGGGAGAACATGGGGGGTGCGCCGTGGCAGAGGTCGTGACGGATCAGCTACAGGTCTGGGTTGACCAGGATCTCTGCACGGGCGACGGGCTCTGCGTGCAGTACGCGCCCGAGGTCTTCGAGTTCGACGTCGACGGGCTCGCCTACGTCAAGGGCCCCGACGGCGACCTGCGGATGGCGCCGGGCAGCCGGGTGGACGTGCCGGAGCACCTGCGCCTCGAGGTGATCGACTCGGCGAAGGAGTGCCCGGGCGAGTGCATCCACGTGGTGCGCGGCAGCGACGGCGTCGAGGTGGCCGGCCCGGAGGCCGAGGAGGACTGAGCGCCGCTCGTCCTCCCGCGCCTGCGGGCACGGGAGGACACCGCGGGCCGGCGCACCGACCGGCCCGCGCTTCAGCGGCCGGGCGTCCGGCTCAGAGCAGCGGGCGGCCGACCACCGAGGCGACCAGGCGGGCGAACTCCTCCAGCCGGGCGATCTGCCCGGCGCCGCCGTCGTCGAGGGTCTTGCCGAAGCGCAGCGCGTCGTGCCGGGGCGCGCCCACGGCCTCGTCGCTGGGCGGCGCCTCGTCCAGCGAGGTGAGCAGCAGGTAGACGTCGATGCTGTCGACCCGGATCCCGCCGTCGTCGGTACGGGTCAACCGGCGCCGGCAGCCGACCTCGGTCACCGTGGAGACCGGCACCACCCGCAGCGACGAGGTCATCGAGCCCGGTGGCCCCTCCTCCGGCGGCACGTCCTCGCCGTGCCAGAGGACGAGACGGCTGCCGTCGCAGACCACGACCTCCTGCCACACCCCGTTGACCTCGTTGACGAAGCGTTCCAGGGTGAAGCCGAGCACCGACGCGCCGCGCAGCACCCCGCCGAGCGCCTCCAACGCGACGTCGGGGTCGCGCAGGTACGCCCGGGCCGCCGATTCGAGGTCGGTGTAGGGCGACCAGTCCGGGAACACCGCCGGCAGGTCGCCCCCACCGAAGCCGGGCCGGCTCATTGCACCTCCCCGTGCCCGGCCCGCCGGCGCGCGCCGACGGGCAGGATCCGTCCGTTCACTCCTCGCCGCCCCGCTGCGCCGTCACGGCCGTTCCGCGTCCTCGGCCGCCGACTGCGCCGCCGCGGCGGCAGCCGCCTGCCTGGCGGCCTCGGCCTCGCGCAGCGCCTGGCGGCGTTCGGCGTACGCCTCGGCGCCCTTGCTGGGTTTGCGCCGCCGTGGCGGTGCGGTGACGCCGGGGGCGAGCTTACGCGCGGACACGAGGAACGCGGTGTGCGCGATCATGCGGTGGTCGGGTCGCACGGCCAGGCCCTCGGCGTGCCAGTCGCGCACCAGCGACTCCCAGGCCCGCGGCTCGGTCCAGCCGCCGCGCTCGCGCAGCGCCTCGACCAGCTCGGACAGCTGCGGGGTGGTGGCCACGTAACCGATGAACACGCCGCCGGGCACCAGGGCCCGCTCGACCATGTCGAGGGTCTCCCACGGCGTGAGCATGTCGAGGATGATCCGGTCGAAGCCGGTCTCGGTGCAGCCGGCGACGTCGCCGACGTGCAGGTGCCACGCGGGGTGCGGACCGTTGAAGAACGCCTCGACGTTGCGCCGGGCGATCTGGGCGAAGTCGTCGCGGACCTCGAACGAGTGCAGTTCGCCGCCCGTGCCGACCGCGCGCAGCAGCGAGCAGGACAGCGCGCCGGAGCCGGCGCCGGCCTCCAGGACCTTGGCGCCGGGGAAGATGTCGCCCATGGCGACGATCTGGGCGGAGTCCTTCGGGTAGATCACCTGGGCGCCGCGCGGCATGGAGAGCACGTAGTCCGACAGCAGCGGCCGCAGCGCCAGGAACGCGGTGCCGCCGCCGGTGGTGGTGACCACGCTGCCGTCCGGCAGGCCGATCAGCGCGTCGTGCTCCAGGATGCCGCGGTGGGTGTGGAACGCCTTGCCCGGCTCCAGGGTGACCGTGTGCATCCGCCCCTTGGGGTCGGTCAGCTGCACCCGGTCGCCGGGCCGGAACGGGCCGCGGTGGACGGGGGGCAGCGCCGGGGTGTCGGCGGGCACGCCGATGCCCGGTTCGGCCGGGGCGGCGGGGGGAGTTGCGGTCACGTGTTCATCTTCCGTTGAGGTTCGAGGAGCTGAGCCAGATCCGCGATGTGCAGAATGCCGACGACATCTTCGCCTGAGGTAACTACGTACTGCGCGCCCGGGTGGGTCTGCACGGTCTCCATCACGCGTTCCCCGTCGAGCCCCACCGGCATCGTGGGCAGGTCGGGCAGGGACCGGGCCACCGTGTCGACGGCCAGCCACGGGCGGCGTTCCGCGGGCACGGCCTCCGCCGCGGCCGGGTCGACCAGGGCGACCGGCCGTCCGGCGGTGTCGGTGACGACGAGGGCGGCGCCGGGGGCGTTCCCGTCGGCGCGCCGGCGGTACGCCTCGGCCAGCGGGGTGCCGGTGGGCACGGCGAACACGGGCCGGGCCAGCCGGGACAGGTCGATCAGCGGGAAGCGACGGCTGATCCGGGCCATCCGGATCGACTGCCCGGCGCCGCGCCACAGGGTGAACGCGACGAGCAGCATCAGCGGCAGCGCCAGCGGCGCCAGGTCGCGGGTGAACGTGAGCAGGGCGACCAGCGAGGCGGTGCCGACGGCGACGGCGCGTCCCACCCAGCCGGCGACCTCGGTGCCGCGGTGACGGTCACGGGTCACCGCCCAGACCGCCGCCCGCAGCGCCCGGCCGCCGTCGAGCGGCAGGCCGGGCAGGATGTTGAACAGCGCGACGATGACGTTGCTCACCGCCAGCTGGAACGCGAGCTGGTTGGCCAGGGTGCGGTCGGGCAGGGCGAGGGTGGCGGCCACCGCGAGCGCACCGAGCACGGCGGAGACGGCCGGGCCGGCGAGCGACACCAGCAGGTCGATGCGGGGCGTCGGGGCGTCGCGGTCCATCTCGGTGTAGCCGCCGAGCAGTTCCAGGGTGATCCCGCGCACACCGATGCCGTAGCGGCGGGCGGTGAGGGCGTGGCCGAGCTCGTGCAGGAGTACCGAGCCGAGCAGGGAGACCACGAAGCCGAACCCGATCAGGTAGCCGGCGAGCTGGGACAGGTCGAGCTGGCGGCGGGCGAACTCGGCGTACAGCACGGTCACCAGCAGGGTGAGCAGCACCATCGAGCCGTTGAGGTGCAGCGGCACCCCGAACACCCGGCCCACGGTGAGGCCGGCCCGCGCGTCGGGCCGGCGGCGCGGTCGACTCGTCTGCTCCATCGGATCGATGCTACGCGGCGGAGATCATGCGTCGACGCGGCGACGGGATCATGACACCGGCGCGGCGCGCGGATCTTGCGCCGGTGCGGCGGCGGGGTGCTGTCACACCGGTGCCCTAACCTTCCGGGCATGACGGCGCAACCGGTTACCACGCAGCAGTCCTCGACCCCGGCCGGGATCCCGGCGACGGTGCGGGCCTCGCTGTCGCCGTCGCGGGCGGCGGATTTCAAGACCTGCCCGTTGCTCTACCGGTTCCGCAGCATCGACCGGCTGCCGGAGCGGCCGACCGTCGAGCAGGCCCGGGGCACGCTGGTGCACGCGGTGCTGGAACGGCTGTTCGACCTGCCGGCCACCGGGCGCACCCCGACGGCGGCGGGCGATCTGGTGGCCCCGCAGTGGGACCGGCTGGTCACCGAGCAGCCGGAGCTGGCGGCGCTGTTCGCCGACGGCGACGCCGCGGCGGCGGCGGAGTTCCTGCGTTCCGCCGCCGGGCTGTTGGAGGGCTACTTCGCCGTGGAGGACCCGCGCCGGCTGGAGCCGGCCGAGCGGGAGAGCCTGATCTCGGCGGTGGTCGACGAGGAGCTGCTGATCCGGGGCTACGTCGACCGGCTCGACGTGGCGCCCGACGGGGCGCTGCGGGTGGTCGACTACAAGACCGGCGGCGCACCGCGGGAGGCGTTCGAGGCCCGGGCGCTGTTCCAGCTGAAGTTCTACGCGCTGGTGCTCTGGCGCACCCGGGGCGTGGTGCCCCGGGTGCTGCGGCTGCTCTACCTCAAGGACGCGGAGGTCTGCGACTACGCGCCGGACGCCGACGAGTTGCTGCGCTTCGAGCGCACCGTGGTGGCCCTGTGGCGGGCGATCGAGCAGGCGACCGCCCGGCAGGACTTCCGCCCCCGGCCGAGCCGGCTCTGCGACTGGTGCAGCCACCAGGCGCTCTGCCCGACCTTCGGGGGCACGCCGCCGCCGTTTCCGACTCTGGCGGCGCCGGATCCGCTGTATGACGCCCGGTCCCGCCCGACTCCCCCGGGCGCCGACGAGTGACCGGATGGCCGGCACCTGGGCGGTCAGCGCGCTGACCGAGCGGGAACCGGACGTGCTCGCGCGAGTGGCCCGGGGCGTCCGACGCCGGGACCGCCCGGGCGCCGTGGGCCAGCGAGGCCATCGTCAGGGCCCGCCTCGGGCGCGTGCTGACGAGGCCGGGCTGCGCGACCGGGTGCGGGCCGTGGCGCTGGCGTACGAGTCGGGACCGCTCCGCCCAGAGGCATAGCGCCTCGTCGCCGCCGGCGTACGCGGGGATGCGCGTGGCACGGCGGCGCGTTGTCGCCGTCACCTACCGTGACCAGAGGGGTCGTCGCGTGGTTGACCCTGACGCGGCGTCACTGTGCAGGATCGGTCCGGGCCGACGGGCATGCTCCCGGCCGACGCCTCCTCAGGGGCAACCCTGAGCCGGCATTGGGGGGCACCCGCAGCGCGAAATCCGCCATGGCTCCGACCGGAGTCGGACGGATCGTGGCCGGCAGGCACAGATGATGGTTCTGCCGCGCCGACCAGCGGGGGCGGTGCGGACGAAGACAGACGGAAGAGGTAGATGACGTGACCGCGACGGTAGGCCGGCAGGCGCAGGCCGCGGCCCGGGCAAACGACGTGTGGAAGGTGTACGGCAGCGGCGAGGCGCAGGTCGTCGCGCTGCGGGGGGTCAGCGCCGAGTTCGAGCGGGGCCGGTTCACGGCGATCATGGGGCCGTCGGGCTCGGGCAAGTCGACGTTGATGCACTGCCTCGCGGGCCTGGACTCGGTGACCCGCGGCACGGTCTCGATCGGCGACACGGACGTCACCGGCCTCGGCGACTCGGGCCTGACGAAGCTGCGCCGCGACAAGGTCGGCTTCATCTTCCAGCAGTTCAACCTGCTGCCGACGCTGACGGCCAAGGAGAACATCCTGCTGCCGCTGTCGATCGCCGGGCGCAAGCCGGATCCGGACTGGTACGACACGGTGATCGCCACGGTCGGGCTGCGCGACCGGCTGGACCACCGCCCGGCGCAGCTCTCCGGGGGCCAGCAGCAGCGGGTTGCCTGCGCCCGCGCGCTGGTCGCCCGGCCCGAGGTGATCTTCGCCGACGAGCCGACCGGCAACCTGGACTCGCGCGCCGGTGCGGAGGTGCTGAACTTCCTGCGCGACTCGGTACGCGAGCACGGGCAGACCATCGTGATGGTCACCCACGACCCGACCGCCGCCGCGTACGCCGACCGGGTGGTCTTCCTCGCCGACGGGGAGATCGTCTCCGAGCTGATCGAGCCGACCGCCGACACGGTGCTGGACACCATGAAGAAGCTGGACACTCCGGCCGAGGCGGGGCGCTGATGTTCCGCGCGACCCTCAAGAGCCTGCTCGCGCGCAAGGTCCGGCTGATCCTCTCCGGCCTGGCCGTGGTGCTGGGTGTCATGTTCGTCTCCGGCGCGTTCGTGCTCACCGACACCCTCGGCCGCTCGTTCGACGCGATCTTCGCCGACGCGTACGAGGGGGTGGACGTCAACGTCGCCGGCACGCCGAAGATCGACGTCGGCGAGGCGGAGGGCATGCAGGTGGCCACGCCGGTGCCGGCGACCGTCCTCGACAAGGTCCGGACGGTGCCCGGCGTGGCCGAGGCCACCGGTGTGGTCGGCGTCGACGGGGCGCGGCTGATCGGCGCCAACGGCAAGGCGGTCGCCTCGTTCGGGCCGCCCCAGCTGGGCGAGAACTGGACCGGCGAGAGCGACCTGGTCCAGTTGCGCGAGGGGCGGGCCCCGCAGGCCGACGACGAGATCGTCATCAACAGGGCGCTCGCGGCGGCCGGCAAGGTGAAGGTCGGCGACCGGGTCGGCGTGCTGACCCTTCAGCCGAAGGAGGAGTTCACCATCGTCGGCGTGTTCGGCTACAGCGGTGGGCGGGACTCCATCGGTGGCGCCAACGAGATCATGTTCACGACGCCGGTCGCGCAGCGGCTGATGCTCGGCGCGCCGGACACCTTCAGCAACATCTCGGTCACCGCCGCCGACGGGGTGTCGGACGAGGCGCTGCGCGATGCGGTGGCCGCCGCCGTGGGCAGCGGCTTCGAGGTCAAGACCGGTACGCAGCTGTCGGAGGAGGCGGCGGCCAGCCTGAAGGAGGGCCTGTCCTTCTTCAACCGGATCCTGCTCGGCTTCGCGGCGGTGGCGCTGCTGGTGGGCACCTTCCTGATCCTCAACACCTTCTCGATCATCGTGGCGCAGCGCACCCGGGAACTGGCGCTGATGCGCGCCGTGGGGGCCAGCGGCCGGCAGATCATCGGCTCGGTGGTGCTGGAGGCCGTCGCGGTGGGGTTGGTCGCCTCGGTGCTGGGTCTCGGTGCGGGCGTCGGCATCGGCGCGCTGCTGGCGTACCTGTTCAGCACGTTCGCCGGCGGGCTGACCCTGGCCGGGATCGGCGTGCCGCTGTCCGCCGTGGTCGGCGCGTTCTCCGTCGGCCTCGTGATCACGGTGGTGGCGGCGCTGCTGCCGGCGCTGCGGGCCTCGCGGATCCCGCCGATCGCGGCGATGCAGGACGTGGCGACGCCCGACCGCCCGCTGACCAGGGTCACCGTGGCCGGTTCGATCGTCACCGCCGTGGGCGGCGGGCTGCTGGCGCTGGGGCTCACCGGCAACGCCGGGGGCAACACCCTGGCCACCATCCTCGGCGGGGTGCTGTTCGCCTTCATCGGCGTGGCCCTGCTGACGCCGCTGATCAGCCGGCCGGTGGTGGGTCTGCTCGGTGCGGTCTTCGCCTGGTCGGTGCCGGGCAAGCTGGGCCGGCTCAACTCCGGGCGCAACCCGCGCCGCACCGCCATCACGGCCGCCGCGCTGATGGTCGGCATCGCCCTGGTCACCGGGGTGACGGTGATCCTGGACTCGGCGAAGAGCAGCATCAGCGGCCTCGCCCAGGACAGCGTGAAGGCGGAGCTGGTGATCGCCGGGGCGCAGAGCGGCCCCCGGCCGCCGAGCTTCGACCCGGCGGTGCTGGAGAAGGCCGCCGCGATCCCCGGGGTACGCATGGTCGACGGCGAGTACGGCGACCTGGCGATGGTCGGTGGCCAGCGCACGTGGGTGGCGGCGAGCAGTGACGTCGCCGCGCTGCGGCAGATCTTCGGGGCCGAGCGCACCGCAGGCGACATCGACCGGCTGGCGCCGGACGGGATGCTGGTCAGCTCGGACACCGCGACGGCCCGTGGCCTCTCCGTGGGTTCCAAGGTGCCGGTGCAGACGTCCCGGGGCGAGGCGCGGACCTACACCGTGACCGGCATCTACGCCAGCTCCCAGCTGACCAACCCGGTGGTGCTGCCGGCGGAGGCGGCGCGCGGCTTCACCATCCCGCAGCCGATCCAGGGCTTCATCCAGCTGGCGCCGGGCACGCCGGTGGCCGACGTGCAGCCGCAGATCGAGGCGCTGCTGGCCGACTCCCCCGAGGTGTCGGTGGCCGACCTGGGGACGTTCATCGAGCAGCAGACCGGTCAGCTGGACGGGCTGCTCAGGATGATCCAGATCCTGCTGGCGCTGGCCATCGTGATCGCCGTACTCGGCATCGTCAACACCCTCGCGCTGTCGGTGCTGGAGCGCACCCGGGAGCTGGGGCTGCTGCGGGCCATCGGTCTGCGCCGGGCGCAGACCATGCGGATGATCACCGTGGAGGCGGTGGTGATCTCGGTGTTCGGCGCGCTGCTCGGTGTCGTCGTCGGCGCCGGTCTCGGTGCGGCCGTGGTCGAGGCGCTGCGGGACGAGGGCATCACCGACCTGGTGCTGCCCTGGACCCAGATGGGGATCTTCCTCGGCCTCGCCGCGATCATCGGGGTGGTCGCGGCGGCGCTGCCGGCGGTGCGGGCCGCCCGGATCAACGTGCTCGGCGCCATCGCCCACGACTGATCCCGCCGCACGACGAGGGGCCCGCCGGTCGGCGGGCCCCTCGTCGCCTCAGGCGTCCGGTGGCGGGGCGCCGAGCAGGGCCGCCAGCAGTTCCAGGTCCGCGCCGGTCAGGCTCTCCAGCTGGTGTACGCCGTCGAGTGGCCCGATGGGCACCTCCGCCGGTACGGCCAGCACCGCCGCGCCGGCGGCGAGCGCGCTGGCCACCCCCGTCGGCGAGTCCTCGATCGCCACACAGCGGGCGATCGGCACGCCGAGCAGCCGGGCGGCGGTCAGGTAGGGCTCCGGGTGCGGCTTGGCCGCCTCGACCTCGTCGCCGCAGACGATCGCGTCGAAGCTGTCGCGTCCGAGGGTGTCCAGCGCCACCTCCACCAGTGGCCGGCCGCTGGAGGTCACCAGCGCGGTCGGGATGCCCGCCGTGCGGACCGCGCGTAGCAGGTTCAGCGCGCCGGGGCGCCAGCGCAGCCCGGTGCGGAACAGCTCCAGGATCCGGGCGTCGATCCACGCCGCGCTGGCCCGGGGGTCGCGCCCCGGCTGGCCCAGGTCGTCGTGCAGGATGCGCATCGACGCGGCCATGCTGATGCCGACCATCGCCCGGCGGGCGGTAGCGGAGAGGATGCCGCCGTACTCCGCCGCCAGCTCGTGCAGCGCGACGTCCCACAGCTTCTCACTGTCGACCAGGGTGCCGTCCATGTCGAAGAGCACGGCGGCGGGATGGTGGCTGCTCAGGAGATCCTCCTCAGGTGGCGTACCCCGAGATCCTCTCAGCCGCGACACCGCCGCGGGGGTGCAGGTGCCGCCGGGGTGACCTGGCCGACGGGTTGCGGGCGGCGGCGAGACTGGGGAACCGCCCGGCCGCCGACCCGGCGGCCCGCCACCCGGAGGTCGCCATGCGCGCCCGATCCCTGCTCGCCCGGTCCACCGTGGTCCTGCTCGCCGCGACCGTCGCGCTCTGGCCGGCGGCCCCGGCCGCCGCGGCGAGCCTGCCGCTGGAGCGGTGCTACGACCAGGAGACTCCCCAGTACGCCGACGCCCAGTCGTGGTCCGCGCCGGGCAACAGGCACACCGTGTGGCCGGACCCGGAGGGCATCCTCGACCGGGACGTGTTCCAGGTGAGCGCCCACGGCCGGATCCGGATCGACCACTGGGGCACGCAGAAGTCGGTCGCCGGGGAGCTGCCGCCCGCCGGCAGCGACTGGCCGGCGCCGGGCGCCCCCCGCTACGCGCTGATCGCCAAGGTCACCGCGGGGACCATGCTGGTGCTGGACAGCGGCCTGTCGTACGGGCCGGGCCGCTGGTTCCCGGTCGGCACGGACAGCGGCTGCATGCTCTACTTCCACGCCGGCCTGGCCCCACAGCTGATCTTCTCGTTCAACGACCCGAACCTCGGCGACAACGGCGGCGGCGCGTCGGTGCTGGTCAGGCAGTGGTGGGACTAGCTCCGGGCCCGACGGTCGGCGCCTGGGCCTACGGTCAGCGCAGGCCGCAGGCGCCCAGGGACCGTTCGTAGCCACGGAAGAACGACTCCGTACGCTGCTCGGCGGTGCCGTGCGAGCCTTCGGCGAACCACGGCTGGCCGGGGTCGTCACCCACGGCGAGCAGCCCCTCGCGGAACTCCTCCAGGTCGCCGTCGTCGAGCCGGAGTGCCTTCGACCGCACCGAGTCGCCGAGGTACGCACCGGCCATGCAGTCGGCCTGCAGTTCCTGCTCGATGGTGTAGGAGTAGCGGATGCCGAGGCGGGCCTGGATGCCGTGCGCGTACTCGTGGCCGAGCAGGTAGAACACGAAAGCGTCGCCGACCTGGCGGAACGCGCGCACCGACCAGTTCACGTCGTAGGCGATGAAGTCGCCGGCCGAGCAGTAGACGGCGTTGTTGCGCGGCAGCGCCTGCCCGCCGCAGGACACCTCGCCGGCGCGCTGGTACGGGATGATCCGCCGGATCGGCTGGAACCGCTGTCCCGAGGCCTGGAACTGGGCGGCCCAGTACCGCTCGGCGATGGCCTGCGCGTCGGTGACGTCCTGCTGGAACTCCTCGACGCTGGTGGTGCCGTCGGCCCGGGTCTGCGCGGCGTCGGGCGAGGACGGGGCGTCGGAGCGCTGCGGGGCGGGCTCGCGTCCCTCGGGTCCGGACGTCCCGCCGACCACGCACCCGGCCGCCACGACGAGGGCCACCAGCAGGCCGGCCAGCGGGCTTCTCGACCGGTGTCCCACGCGCGTCGTCACAGTGCCCTCCCCGGCGTCGGCGTTGCCGTCCAGTACCCCGACGCCGGATCGGTCATGCCCGGCACGACCGTCGGCGCCCGGGCCCCGGCGGCGCGGCCCGCCGGCGGTCAGCGTCCGGTGGGTACGGCGTCGACGCGGTGACCGGTCAGGGGCTGGCGGCGAGGAAGACGAAGGCGGCGAGCAGCACCAGGTGCACGCCACCCTGGAGCACGGTGGCCCGCCCCGGCACCACGGTCAGCACGCCGGTGACGACGGTGAGCGCGAGCAGGGTCACCTGGGTGCCGCCGAGGCCGAGCAGCAGCGGGCCCTCCAGCCAGATCGAGGCGACCGTGATCGCCGGGATGGTCAGCCCGATGCTGGCCATCGCCGAGCCCAGGGCCAGGTTCAGGCTGATCTGCACCCGGTCCCGGAGGGCGGCCCGGGCGGCGGCGATCGTCTCGGGCAGCAGCACCAGCAGCGCGATGACCACCCCGACGAACGACGGGGGCAGGTTGGCCACGGCGACAGCGGACTCGATCGCCGGGGACACCGACTTGGCGTCGCCGACCACGGCGACCAGCGCCACCAGCAGCAGGCCGAGGCTGAGCAGGGCGGCCCGGTTCGACGGCGGTTCGGCGTGCTCCTGCGTGTCGAGCGCCCGCCCGTGGCTGTTGACGGGCAGGAAGTAGTCGCGGTGGCGGCCGGTCTGCACCATGACGAACAGGCCGTAGAGCGCCAGCGAGACCACGGCGGCGAAGGCGAGCTGTGCCGGGGTGAACTGCGGGCCCGGCCGGCTGGTGGTGAAGGTCGGCACCACGAGGCTCAGTGCGGCGAGGGTGGTCACGGTGGCCAGCGCCCCGCCGGTGCCCTCGGAGTTGAACACCGCCACGCGGCGGCGCAGCGCCCCGAGCAGCAACGACAGCCCGAGAATGCCGTTGCAGGTGATCATGGCGGCGGCGAAGACGGTGTCGCGAGCGAGGGACTGCGTCTTCTCCCCGCCGCTGATCATGAGCGTGACGATCAGGGCGACCTCGATGACGGTGACCGCCACGGCGAGCACGAGCGAGCCGTACGGCTCCCCCACCTTGTGGGCCACCACCTCGGCGTGGTGCACGGCGGCCAGCACCGCGCCCGCCAGCAGCAGTGCCACCACCACGACGACGGCGCCGGACAGGTCGCGGTCCCACGTCATGACCAGCACCAGGACCGCCAGCAGCGGGACGAGAACGGTCCAGTCGGTCAGACGTGAGCGGAACAGCGCGGTCATGCCCCAACCATCCCAGAACGGACGATCTACCGAGTGTAGACGGGCGGGACCGGGTACGGGCCGGGGCGCCGCCACGGGCGTGCGCCTGCGCGCCGGCCGGACTTCCGGGCCGCGGCCGGCGCCGACAGCCGCGCCGGGGGCGACGCCGGCCCCGGCGAAGTCAGACCGGCGCGGGTTCAGCGCGCCGACTGGGCGCCGAGTTCGACGAGGAGGACGCCGCCGGCGATGAGGCCGATGCCGAGCATCATGACCTTGGTGAGGGGGTCGTCGAAGGCGAGCCGCGCGACGATCGCGGTCAGCGCGATGCCGGCCGCGGCCCACACGCCGTAGGCGACGCCGACGGCCATCCCGTTGCGCAGGGCCAGGCTGAGGAAGACGAAGCAGGTCACGTAGCCGCCGACGACGACGGGTGCCCACGCCTTCCGGCGCAGACCCTCGGAGGCGCGCAGCGCCATGGTGGCCGTGACCTCGAACGCGATCGCGGCGGCGAGGAAGACCCAGCTCATCGGGCCCCCTCCGGCTCGTGGCGCACGTCGTGCGGGACGGCGGGGGCCGGTTCGGCCCGGTGGGAGCCGAGTTCGACGAGCAGGACGCCGGCGACGATGACGGCGAAGCCGAGGCCCATCACCCACGTGAGCGCGTCGCCGAACAGCAGCGCGGCCAGCAACGCGGTGAGGACGACGCCGCTGGCGGCCCAGATGCCGTAGGCCACGCCGATCGGCATGCCCGCACGCAGGACCAGCGAGATGAAGACGAACGAGAGGGTGTAGCCGACGACGACCAGCGCGATCCACGCGGCATGGTCGTTGGCCGCGCGCAACGCCAGGGTTCCGCTCACCTCCAGGCCGATGGCGCCGGCAAGGTACAGCCACTGCTTCACGGGTCATCGCCTTCCGCGATCAGGTCTCCGGTGGGTGCGCCGAGCGTGTCACGGTCTCGGGGGGCGGTGGTTGCCCCGACCGTGTCGAATGCGCCGAAACGTCGCCCGGCGCGCGGTTCCTGTCTCCACGATGGGGACAAAGGTCGGCTCGGAACTGAGAGGGTGGTGCGGCATGAGGCGTCGACGGAGCAGGAGGGTGCCGCTGTTGCAGGCGGCAGCGATCTCCCTGGCAGCGGCACTGGCGGCGGCGGCCGTCGTACGGGCGCGGCGGCGCGGCGCCGGGCGGGACGCGGCGAGCGGTGACCTTCCCGCCCTGCGCAACGGCGCCTTCGCCGCCCCGGGCACGGGCGGGATGCCGGCCCCCGGCGGTGCGCCCGGCCGGGCCGAGCAGACGGCGTCACCGGCGGCCGCGGCGCGGTGAGGACGGGCTGCGCCGCCGGGCGCGCGGGCAGGCACGGCGCCGGCCCGACGTGACCAGGCGGCGCCCGCCCGGCCCGCGCACCGCCACCGGCCACGACACCCGCGCCGGCTGCCGTCGCTGAACGGGAACGACCACCGCTGATCCGTACCCGGCCGGACAGGCACGGCGCGCACGCGCTCTTCCCGGGCCGGGCGTGCCGTTTCGGGACGCGCCCCGCCCTCGTCGACGGGCGCGGGATGCGCCGGCGCCCGCGCGGTGCGTACAGTTTCGGGTCGGACCTGGCGTGGGCCGGGAGGATCCGGCACGGAAACGGGACGAGACAGCGACGGCATGGCGGCGGACAACATCACGGAAACCAGGCACGACGGCATCGACCAGGGCCAGCTGGAGATCTGTCTCCGCGTCTTCGAGGCGCTGGAGGACCTGCCTTCCGATCACCCCGACGTGGTGCGCGTGCAGCGGGCCACGGCGAGGCTCTACAAGGTGATCAAACAGCGGCGGCGCGAGGAGCGGCGCGACGCCATCGCGGCGGCCGACCGTGCGGTGACGGCGGCCACCGCCACCGGCGCCCCGGGCCGCATCGACGACGAGACCCAGGGGATCCCGCTCGCCTCCCCCACCGAGGGCTTCACGGCCGGCTTCCTGCACAACCCGCGCGGCTGCTACGTCTGCAAGCAGCGCTACCGGGAGGTGGACGCCTTCTACCACCAGCTCTGCCCGCCCTGCGCCGCGCTCAACCGGGAGCGCCGCGACGCCCGTACCGACCTGACCGGGCGGCGGGCGCTGCTCACCGGCGGCCGGGCGAAGATCGGCATGTACATCGCGCTGCGGCTGCTGCGCGACGGCGCGCACACCACGGTGACCACGCGTTTCCCGCACGACGCGGTACGCCGGTTCGCGGCGATGCCCGACAGCGCGGACTGGCTGCACCGCCTGCGGGTCGTCGGGATCGACCTGCGCGACCCCGCCCAGGTGATCGCGCTCGCCGACTCGGTCAGCGCCCAGGGGCCCCTCGACATCCTGATCAACAACGCGGCGCAGACCGTGCGGCGCAGCCCCGGGGCGTACGCGCAGCTCGTCGCCGCCGAGGCGGCGGCGCTGCCGGACGGCCCCCTGCCGGAGATCGTCACGTTCGCCAAGCCGGCCGGCGGCGACCCGGCGGCCAGCCTGACCGCCTCGCCGCAGTCGACCCCGCTCACCCCGCACGCACTCACCGCGCTCGCGCTGACCAGCGGATCCGCCTCGCCGGAGCGGATCGCGGCGGCCACCGCCATCGACGCCGGCGGTCTGGTGCCGGACCTCGACCCGGTCAACAGCTGGGTGCAGCGGGTGCACGAGGTCGACCCGGTGGAGCTGCTGGAAGTGCAGCTGTGCAATGTGACGGCGCCGTTCGTCCTGGTCAGCCGGCTGCGACCGGCGATGGCCGCGGCGCCGGCCCGCCGCAAGTACGTGGTGAACGTGTCGGCGATGGAGGGCCAGTTCGGTCGCGGCTACAAGGGGCCGGGGCACCCGCACACCAACATGGCCAAGGCCGCGCTGAACATGCTGACGCGTACCAGCGCCCAGGAGATGCTGACCGACGGCATCCTGATGACCAGCGTCGACACCGGTTGGATCACCGACGAGCGCCCCCACCCGACGAAGATGCGGCTGGCGGACGCGGGCTTCCACGCCCCGCTGGACCTGGTCGACGGCGCGGCCCGGGTGTACGACCCGATCGTCCGTGGTGAGCAGGGCGAGGACCTGTACGGCTGTTTCCTGAAGGACTACGCGCCCTGCGCCTGGTGACCGGCGCGTTCACCAATCCTTCACTATTGCCAACCTTCGATGCGTATGTAAAAGTTCTTCACTGACTTCAGCCTCGTGCAAGAAATCCTTCGAGGGAGCCAGGATGAGAACGACCACCGCATGGCTGATGGGCCTCGCGACCACAGTGGGGCTCACCATCACGTTCGGATCGGCGGCCGTCGCCGAGCCGACGACGGACACCCAGCCACAGTCCGTGGCGGTGTCGGCCGTCGGTCCGCAGCCCGGCACCTTTGTCGGCAAGGGCTTCGACACCTGCACGGCCCCGTCGCAGTCGGCGATGAACGCGTGGCGCGCCAGCTCGCCGTACCGCGCGGTGGGCATCTACATCAGCGGCGCGAGCCGGACCTGCGCGCAGCCCAACCTGACGGCGACCTGGGTCACCAACCAGGTCGCCAACGGCTGGCGGCTCATCCCCATCGAACTCGGCTACCAGGCGCCCTGCGGCAGCCGCGCGCCGAAGATGTCCGCCGACCCCGCCACCGCGCGGTCGCAGGGACGCACCGCCGCCGACAGCGCCGCCAGCGCCGCGCAGGCGCTGGGCATCGGTGCCGGCAGCACCATCTACAACGACATCGAGCACTACCCGACGACGGCGGCGTGCCGCGCCGCGGTGCTGTCGTTCCTGTCCGGGTGGGTCGAGCGGTTGCACACCAAGGGCTACCTGGCCGGCATGTACTCCAGCGGGTCCTCGGGCATCAGGGACGTCTGCCTGGAGTACAACAACGCGAGCTACACCAGGCTGGACCAGATCTGGATCGCCTGGTGGAACGGCGTGGCCGACACCGACGCCGGTGACTACTGCTCCGACGCCTACTACGCGAACCACCAGCGGCTGCACCAGTACGCCGGGGACGTGACGGAGACCTGGGGCGGCGTGACGATGAAGATCGACCGCAACTACCTGGACGTGAGCACCTCCCAGCAGCCGCCGCCGGCGCAGTGGAGCACCATCGTCGACAACACCACGTCGGGCCGGTTCACGGCGAGCACCAACTGGAGCACGTCGGCGTACTCCAGCCAGCGCTACGGCACGGACTACCGGTACGCGAACCCGACCTCGGCCAGCGACGTCGCCTGGTACAAGGCGGCCGTCCCGGAGACCGGAACCTACGAGGTCTCGGTCTGGTACCCCGCCGACGCCGGATACAACGACCGGACGCCCTTCATCGTCGCCACCACCTCGGGCAACCAGTCGGTGACGGTCGACCAGCGCGCCAACGGCGGGCGGTGGGTGTCGATCGGTGTGTTCACCCTCGCGGCCGGCGACGGCAACAAGGTCGGGGTGAGCCGCTGGACCAGCGGCAGCGGCTACGTGGTCGCCGACGCGGTACGGATCACCCGCGCCTGACGGTCAACGCGGCCGGTCCGGGTAGTTCCCGCCCAGCTCGATCTCGGCCCGTACGGCGAACTCGCGCAGCGTGGCGATCGCCTCGCCGGGCCCGCCGGTGGCCTGCACCATCGCCGACTGGGCCAGGATGATCAGCGCCTCGACCGCCTCCTGCGGACGGGGGTTGACCAGGGCCGCCACCTGGACCATGTCGTCGTCGAAGTAGGCCAGCAGGATCCGGCTCGCCAGCCCGATGGTCCGGGCGGTGTCCGCCGACAGGTCGCCCGTGTCGCCTGGCGTCACGTACCGTTCCTTCCCGCAGGATCCCGCTCTCCCGGCGGGACACGGCCAGCCGCTGCGAGACGGCCACGCCCGTGCGGCGTCCTCCACTCTGCACGGGCCGCGCCACCCGCCCGGCGGCCCCCACCCGTTCGGGCGGGTGGGGGCCGCCGCACCGCGCGGCGGAGGCACGGCTGTCGGGACGGGACGGACCGCCCGGTCGACCGCCGGGGCGAGCTGAACCGGACGGCGGAGAAGAAATCGATTCCCCGGCAGATAGGATCTCAGGGCCAACCACTCTCGGATGGCGGGCCGCGACGGACGGTGTGCTCGGGCGGCCGGCTCCGGGGGTCCGCCGCGGAACCGGGCGCACGACACCGACAGGGGACGCCACATGACGACCATCTACGACGTGGCGCGGATGGCCGAGGTGTCGGCGTCGACGGTGTCCCGGGTGCTCAACGGGCACGCGTCGGTGGATCCGGACCTGGCGGCGCGGGTGCGCCAGGCGATGCTCGACCTGGACTACCGGCCCAACGCGGTGGCCCGCAGCCTGCGTCGGCAGCGCACCAGCCTCTGGGCGGTGATCATCTCCGATATCGGCAACCCGTTCTTCACCGCACTGGTGCGTGGCATCGAGGACGTGGCGCAGGAGGCCGGCTTCTCGGTGGTCCTCTGCAACGGCGACGAGGATCCGGACAAGGAGACCCGCTACGTGACGGCGGCCCTGGCCGAACGGATGGCGGGCGTGATCATCTCGACGTCGGGGCGACCCGCTCTGATCAACCGGCTCACGGAGGCGGGCATGCCGGTCGTGGCCATCGACCGGCAGCCCCACGGGGTGACCGTGGACACGGTGCTCGTGGACAACGTCCACGGCGCCGAGACGGCCACCGCCCACCTCGTCGAGGGCGGCTACCGCCGGATCGCCTGCATCACGGGACCGCGTCGGATCTCCACGGCCGTGCAGCGGCTACGCGGCTACCAGCAGGCGCTGCGCGCGGCCGGCCGGAGCGTGCCGGAGGAGATGGTCCGGTACGCCGACTTCCGGGAGGACGGCGGTTACCGGGCCATGGCGTCCCTGCTGAGCGCGGCCGAGCCGCCGGACGCCGTCTTCGTCACCAACAACCTGATGACGGTGGGCGCGGTGGAGTGCCTCGTCGACAGGGGTGTCGCCGTGCCCGACCAGTGCGGCGTGGTGGGCTTCGACGACATCCCCTGGGCTCACCTGGTACGGCCCTCGCTGAGCACCGTCGCGCAGCCCACGTACGACCTGGGGCGGGCCGCGGCGTCGCTGCTCACCGAGCGGATCGCCAACCCGGCGCGGGCCTCCTCGACCGTCACCCTGCGCACGGCCCTGCGGGTACGCGAGAGTTCGGTGCGGCCCCTGCCCCGCCCCGCCGGCCAACCGACCGACGGCCGGGGCCGGCCGGCGCGGGCCCGGTGAACCGGAGCCCGCGCTCAGGTCAGAGGTTCACGTCACCGCACAGGTGCACCCGCAGCCCCAGGGCGTCGAGCATCGCGGCCTTGACCCGCAGGGCCCGGTCGGCGGCGTCGGCGTCGTCGGCGTAGACCACGTTGACGTGGTTGGCCTTGTGCCGGGCCATCAACTGGTCGCGGCCCACGCCGTGCAGGACAGCGTGCATGATCGGCCACTGCGGGGTGGTGGCCCGCAGCCGGCGCTGCGTCTCGGCGTCGGGCAGCTCCACCACCGTGCCCCGGCCCAGGTCGGCGTGCAGCACCCCGTCCATGACGAAGATCCGCGACCAGACGATCTCGCCCGGCCGGGAGACGCCGCTCAGGGTGCCCCCGCCCAGGGGGAAGTACATCGGCGGCTGCCGCATGCTGTACGACCGGTCGTAGCCGCCGTTGTGGGACGCGGGGACCGAGCCGGAGATCTCGAACACCCAGACGAAGTCCGGGCCGTACTGCTCCCCCCAACGGATGTCGTGCAGGGTCGTGGCCGGGTCCATCCCCATCGCCGTCCAGATCCGGTTGGTGACCAGCGAGTCCACCGCGACGCCCTCGTCGACCTCGTTGAAGTGCGGCAGGGCCCGTCCCGCGTACAGCTCGCGCGAGCCGTCCCGGCTGGTCACCGGCGGCCGCGTCACGTCGTTCAGCAGGCCCTCGGCCAGGTCGCTCGCCGGCACGGTGTCCTTGAGGCCCTGCTGGTACTGGATGCCGACCGCGTCCAGGCCGAAGTCGTCGGCGATGCGCAACGCGGCGATGTACATCTTGAACTGGCTGAGCAGTTGGGCCTCGGTCAGTTCGGTGGCCTCGTCCGTGCCGGTGTGGAAGGTCATCCCGGCCGCGTCGAGCCACGCCCGCACGGCGTGCGCCTCCTCGTCGGGCACCCGCGCCATCTCCGCGACCAGCGCGCTCTGCGACAGCCGCTCCTTGTAGACGCCGAGCGGGTTGAGCAGCTCGTCGTCGATGATCGCGTTGTACATGCCCATGCAGCCCTCGTCGAAGACGCCGATGACGGCCGGCCGGCGCCGGAGCTGGCGGGCCAGCGCCACGCCGAGCGCGACCTCGGGATCGGACGGCAACGGCGGCAGGTCCCGCACGTGGCTCTCGTCGTGCACCACCTCGCCGGTCTCCAGCCAGGCCTTCAGCCCGTCACGCGCCCACTCGTCGGTGAAGTCCTCGCTCCACAGCGCCGAGTAGCGCACGCCCGCCTTGGTGAGGCTGCCGGCGAGGTTCAGCAGGCCCACCAGGCCGGGGAACTCGCCGCTCCAGTTCGCCACGAGCAGGATCGGGCCACGGTGGGCGCGCAGCCCGGCCAGCACGTGGTGGCTGTACTGCCACACCGCCTCCACGACGACGAGCGGGGCGTCCACGGGAACGCCCTGGAAGACCTCGATGCCGGCGTGCTGGCTGTCGATGAAGCCGTGACCCGCGTGCTCGTCCACCGGATGGGCCCGCCGGGTCTGCCAGCCGAGGGCGGCCACCGCGCTGGCGAAGTCGGCCTCCAGGCGCTGCTGGGTGGGCCAACCGGTGACGTTCGCGGCCGGCCGCAGGTCGCCGCTGGCGACCGTGTAGACCGTGTACGGGGCGGCAGCCGGCGGATCGACCAGCACCGGCATGGTGTAGTTGCTCACGGGTTGACTTCCTCCACTGGCTCGTCGGTGCCTGGCTGGGGTGGGGTCGCGAGGCGCGCCTGGCGGGCGGCCAGCGCGTGGGCGACGGATCTCGAGCCGGCGTACAGCTCCCGGTAGAGCCGGTACAGCTCGGCGTAGTCGGCGGCGAGCGCCGGGCGCGGCTCGCGGACCTCCCGGATCGGGTTCCACCGGTGGATGTCGACCGGCTGCACCGTCCCGGCGGCGAGGAACGCGGCGCCGTAGCTGGCGCCGATGGTGACCGACGGGATGTGCTGTGCGCGGCCAGTGACGTCCGAGACGATCTGCGTCCAGAGGTCGCCGCGGGTGCCGCCGCCCACCGCCACGACGCGGCGGATGTCGCCGCCGGCCTCCTCGATCGTCTCGATGTTGTGGCGCACCGCCAGCCCGGTCGCCTCCAGCGCGGCGCGGTAGATGTCGCCGCGCCCGTGGGACAGCGTCAGGCCGGCGAGCACGCCGCGGGCGTCGGGATCGAGGATCGGGGTGCGCTCCCCGGCGAAGAACGGCAGCATGAGCAGTCCCCGCGCGCCCGGCCCGGACCGCTCGGCCAGGCGGAGGAGTTCGGGGTAGTCGGCCGCGTCGAACAGCTCCCGCAGCCATCCGGTGATCGCCCCCGAGGTCGCCATGCCGCCGGCCAGGTTGCGGGTGCCGGGGAACGCGCCCACCGTGCCCCACAGCGACGGGCTGGTCAGCGGGCGCGGCACCGTGTGCACCAGGAACATCGTCGTGCCGTACATGAGCATCAGGTCGCCGACGCCCTGGGCGCCCACGCTGACCGCCTCCGACCAGGCGTCGATCGTGCCGGTCACGACCGGGGTGCCCGGCGTCAGCCCGGTCACCTCGGCGGCCCCGGCGGTGACGACCCCGGCCGCCTCGCCGGGCCAGCGCAGCTCGGGCAGCTCCAACCCGGGGGCGATCTCGTCGGCCCACGGCCGGTACCAGCTCTGGGCCAGGCTGTCGTACAGCGGGGTGCACTGGCTGGCCGAATGCTGGTCGAGCAGGTACCGGCCGGTCAGCTGGTGGACCAGCCAGGAGCTCGGCATGAACAGCCGCCGGGCGCGGGAGAACAGCTCCGGCTCGGCGTCGGCGACCCAGGCGACCTTCGCCCCCGCCGCCTGGGTCGACAGCGTCGAGCCGCACCGGCGCAGGATCTCGTCGGCGCCGAAGCGCGCGGTGAGCCGGGCGATCTGCGGCGTGCAGCGGGTGTCCACGCCGTAGAGGATGGCCGGGCGCAGGGGCGTGCCGTCGGCGTCGGTGAGCAGCACGCACGGCCCCATCCCGCTGACCCCGACCGACACCACGTGGGCGTCGCGCGGGGCCAGCAGTTCCCGGGCCAGGGCGACGAACTCGTCCCACCAGACGCGGCCGTCCATCTGCACCCAGCCGGGTCGCGGCCGGTCGACCCGGTGCTCGCGCACCCGGGAGCGCAGCACGCGCCCGGACAGGTCGACGAGGACGCCCTTGCTGCTGGAGGTGCCGATGTCGACCCCGAGCACCACGGCCACCGTCATGCCAGCCATCCCCCGATCTCCAGGTCCGGTCCCGGCCCGTCGGGCCGGGATCCGTCGACGCTCAGGCGACGCCGCCGAGCTTCGCGTACGTCTCGGCGGCGTTGTCCTTGGTGATCCGCATCGTGTCGAGCGTGGTGGTACGCGGGACGTCCGTGCTGCAGTCGACGAGGATCCGGCGGGCCAGGTCGACGGCCTCCCGGCCGCCGGTGGCGTACTGGAAGGTCGCCGCGAGCCGGCCCTGTTCGACGGCCTTGATGCCGCCCGACGGCACCGGCAGCGCGTCGATGCCGGTGAACTTCACCTTCGTGTGCAGCCCCGCGGCCTTCGCGGCCAGGTACGCACCCTCGGCCATCGGGTCGTTGTGGGCGTAGACGGCGGCGGCGTCGGGGTGGGCCTTGAGCAGCGCGTCGGCCACCGACTGGCCCTTCTCCCGCAGCCAGTCCCCCGGCTGGGAGGCGACGACCTCGATCTTCGGGTTGGCCGCGATGCCCTCCCGGAAGCCCTGGGCGCGTTCGGCCGCCGGTGTGGAGCCGGGGAGCCCGGCGATCTCGATGACCTTGCCGCCGTCGGGCAGCAGCGTCTTGGCGTAGAACTCGCCGGCGGCCCTGCCGATCGCGACGTTGTCCCCGCCGATGAAGGCGGTGTACGCCTCGCCCTCCACCTTGCGGTCGAGCACGATGACCGGGACCCCCCGCTCGTACGCCTTGCGCACCACCGCGGTAAGCGGCTTGGCCTCGTTCGGCGAGATGATCAGCAGGTCGATCTTCTGGGTGAGGAAGTTCTCCACGTCGGCGACCTGCTTGCTGTTGTCCTGCGCCGCGTCGGAGACGACCACGCTGAACCCGGCGACGGACTTCGCCGCCGTCTGCACGTCGTTGTTCATGACCTGCCGGTAGGGCTCGGCGTTGTTGGCCTGCGACATGCCGATCAGGAAGTCCTTGCCGGCGCCGCAGTTCGCGGCCGTGGCGTCGCGGCCGTCGGACGGTTTCTCCACGCTGCACGCGGTGGAGGTGACGAGCGCGCCGGTGCACAGCAGGGCGAGCAGGACGGTACGGGTGCGCATGATGAGGCTCCTTGTTCGGTGGCGGTTCAGACGATGCTGCGGCGGAGCTTCTGCAGCCCGGCGGCGGCCACGATCACCAGGCCCTTGATCAGTAGCTGCACGTTGGCGTCGATGTTGTTGAGCGCGAGGATGTTGTTGAGGATGCCGAGCAGCAGTGCTCCGGCGAGGGTGCCGCCCATCGACCCGGTGCCCCCGGCGAGGCTGGTGCCGCCGATGACCACGGCGGCGATGGCGTCGAGTTCGTAGCCGGCGCCGTCGTTGGGGCTGCCCTGGTTGAGCTGTCCCGCGTGGATGATGCCGGCCACCGCGGCGAGCAGGCCCGCGATGGCGAAGACCGCGACCTTGACCCGCAGCACCGGCACGCCCGAGAGCCGGGCGGCCTTCTCGTTGCCGCCGATGGCGTAGACGTGGCGGGCGAAGGCGGTCTTGCGCAGCACGACGATCGCGGCCACCCCGATGCCGATGAACAGCACCGCGGGGACGGGCACCACCCCGTTGATGGTGCCGTTGAGGATCTCGAACGCCGGGGGCGCCTCCTGCGGGCCGTCGCCGTAGGCGATGGGGATGCCGAGCCCGCCCGACCAGATCCGGGCGAGGCCGCGCGCGACCTGGAGTCCGGCGAGGGTGACGATGAACGACTGGATGCCGAGCCGGGCCGTCGCGTAGCCCTGCAACGCGCCGAAGAGGGCGCCGATCAGCAGGACGACGGTGACGGCGGGCAGGATGCCCAGCCCGGAGTCGACCATCAGCGTCGCGGTGCCGACGGCGGAGAGCCCGAGGATGGCGCCGACGGAGAGGTCGATGCCGCCGAGCAGGACGACGAACGTCATGCCGACCGCGATGATCCCGATCTCCGACACCGCGCGGACGATGTTGCCGAGGTTCTCCGTGGACAGGAACAGGATCTCGCCGTCGCGGCGGGGCGAGACGGCGATGGCCAGCACGAAGACCACCAGCAGCGCGAAGAGGCTCTGCACGGCGAAGAGCCGCTCGACGAGCTCGCCCCGGCCGCCCGGTACGCGCCACCGCCGGTCGCCGCCGGGGGCGTTCGCCGTGCCTCCGCCGGCCGGGGCCGGCGTGCCCGGCCCCTTCTCCGGTGTGCGCAGGTGAGTCATCGGTCGTCTCCTCCGGCGGACGCGCCGCCCATCGCCGCGGTCAGGATGTCCTCGCCGGTGCACCCGTCGGCCGGTAGTTCCGCGACGGCCCGTCCGCGGCGCAGGACCACGATCCGGTCGCAGACGCCGGTCAGCTCGGGCAGCTCCGACGAGGCGAGCAGGATGCCCATGCCGTCGTCGGCGAGCCGGCGCAGCAGCCGGTAGATCTCCGCCTTGGCGCCGACGTCGACGCCCCGGGTCGGCTCGTCGAGCAGCAGCAGGCGGGGGCGGGTGAGCAGGTGCCGGGCGAAGACGACCTTCTGCTGGTTGCCGCCGGAGAGGGAGCCGACCGGCGCGGTGGCCGACGAGGTCTTGATCGCCAGGGCGGCGACCTGCTGGCGTACCGCGTCCCGCTCGCGCGCGCCACGGACGAATCCGGCAGTGGTGAGCCGGCGCAGCGCGGCCAGCACGATGCTGCGGCCCACGGGGTGTTCGAGGACCAGGGCGGAGCGGCGGCGGTCCTCCGGCACGAAGCCGACGCCGGCGCGCAGCGCGGAGCGGGGACCGCGCGGGGCGTACGGGCGGCCGGCCAGCCGGACCAGGCCGCTGCGGCGACCGGGCGGGCCGGCGCCGTACAGGGTCTCGAGCAGTTCGGTGCGGCCCGCCCCCATCAGGCCGGCCAGGCCGACGATCTCCCCGGCGCGGACGCTCAGGCTGACGCCGGCCGGCTCGCAGCGCCCGGGGCGGCTGCCCCGGGGCCGTACGGCGAGGTCGTCGACCTCCAGCACCGGGGGCCCGGTCGGGCGCGCGGGTCCGGCGGATCCCGCGCTGAACAGAGCCTCCGCCGGGCGGCCGACCATCAGCGTGATGATCCGCTGCCGGTCGGCCGGGTCCGGGCGCAGCGTGCCGGCCACCTCGCCGTTGCGCAGGACGGTGGCCCGGTCGGCGATGTGCTCGATCTCCTCGAGCCGGTGGGAGATGTAGACGACGGCCACGCCGCGCTCGCGCAACGCCCGGATGGTGGACATCAGCCGCCGCACCTCGGCGTCGGCGAGCGCGGCGGTCGGTTCGTCCATGATGAGCACGCGGGCGTCGAGGGAGAGCGCCTTGGCGATCTCGACGAGCTGCTGCTCGCCGACGCGCAGCGACCCGACGGGCCGGCGCGGGTCGATCCGCGCGCCGAGCGGGCCCAGCCAGTCGTGGGCGGTGCGGGTCATCGCCCGCCGGTCGAGCGTCCGCAGCCGGGTGCGCGGTTCGCGGCCGAGCACGAGGTTCTCGGCCACGGACAGCGCCGGCACCAGGTCGAGTTCCTGGTGGATGGTGGCGATGCCGGCGGCCTGGGCGGCGGCCGGGCCGGTGAAGCGTACGGGCTCGCCGCCGACCGAGATCTGTCCCTCGTAGTCGGTGACGACGCCGGACAGGATGTTGATCAGGGTGGACTTCCCGGCCCCGTTCTCCCCCAGCAGGGCGTGGACCTCGCTGGCGCGCAGGGTGAGGTCCACGCCACGCAGGGCGTGCACGCCGCCGAAGCGCTTCGCGATGCCGGACATGGCGACGGTCACCTGGTCGCTCATGCGGGCCTCCGGAGAGAGATCGGAAATCGATTTCTGGCAACATAGAGGACCGTCGAAGTGGTGTCAACGGCCCCCGGTACGGGCCGGGCTGCCGCCCCGCCGCCCGACCCGCACCGGCGGCCCCCCTCAGGGCACCGCGTTGACCGCCGCGTGCACGGTCTCGGCGAACGCGGTGTCCCGCCCCACACCACTGGCGGCGAACCGCCAGGTGCCCCCCGCGTACGACCCCGGCGGCCACGCCATCCCCCCGTTGCGCCACAACGGCTGCCAGGCCGCCATCGCGTGGCCGGCGTCGTACCAGGTGTTGTCGCCTCGCCACGCCGAGGCCCAGCGGTGCGCCGCCACCAGGGACAGGTTCGCGCCGGAGGTCATCGTCCAGGTCGGCATCCCCGTGACGTCACCGGTCGGCCGGGCCGCGACGGCGGGATCGCCGACCGACGGCAGGGCGCCGTCGACGTTGAACGCCACCTCCCACACCGGCGCCGTCGTCGGACCGGTCACCCACCAGGTGACGTCGCTCTGCAGACCCGGACCGGTCCAGCGGGGCGCCACCGTGAGCAGCCAGTCGGCGACGACCGGCTCGTCGCCCATCCGCATGCCGACCAGGTTGATCCGGGAACCGTCGGCGGAGACGTCCACCCGGGCCGGCGGGCCCGCCCGGTCGGTCACGTCGAAGCGGCCGACCGCCAGGTAGGGACCAGTCCCCCGGTGCGACGAGTCCAACGCCGGCCGGTACGCCCCCGCGCCGGCGGGATCGACCGCCAGGGACGCGATGCGCGTGTACGGCCAGGTGCGCACGTCGGCGCGCAGGAATCCGGTGCTCACCTGGTAGCCCCGCGCGACGACCCCCGAGGACCAGGTCAGCGGGGCGAGCCACAGCCCGCCCTGGCCCCAGCCGGCGTGACTCAGGTACCAGTTGTCGCCGTCCACCACGACCTCGGCGGCGTGCGCGTCGAGCACGGTCACCTTCTCCGCCCCCTCGAAGCGCAGGGGGTCCCGGCTGCGGTAGACCGCGGTGCGCCGGTACGCCGCGCCGTAGTCCGTGCCGTCGCAGCAGACGAAGAGGTACCACCAGTCCCCCCGGCGCACCACGAACGGCGACTCCGTCTGCCCGGCGGCCCGGCCGGTGTGCGGCGACGCGTACGCCACGCCGCGCCCGCTCCACGTCCGCAGGTCGGTGCTGGTGCGGTACGCGACCACGTGGTTGCCGCCCTGCGGGTTCGAGGTCGCCGTGTAGTACATGACCCAGCGGTCACCGACCCGGGTCACCATCGGGTCGCGAGCCTCCCAACCGTCGGTGAACAGCGGGTTGGCGGGGCTGCGGGTCCAGGTGAACAGGTCGGTCGAGGTGGCCAGGTGCATCCGGTAGTTCGCGTAGTCGGGGCTGCCGGCCGCGTAGAACATGTGGTAGACGCCCTGGTCGTAGACGACGTGCGGGGCCCAGATCCACTGTTCGCCCCGCGCCGGGTCGGCGGTCAGCGCCGGTGGTTGCTTCGTCCACGGCCCGGTGGGCGTGGGCGCCGTGGCGTGGCCGAAGCTCTTCTCGTCCTGGGGCGCGCCGGGCTCGGCGTGGGCGATGGCGAAGGCGTGCCACACTCCGGTCCGCTGGTCACGCACGATCGTGTGGTCGTTGTAGTACCACGCCGTCGGCTCCCCCACGCCCGGGTCGTAGACCCGGGTCAGCGGCCCGCGCGTGGGCGTCTCGCCCACCGTCTCGTACGCCGTCGTGGTGACCGCCGCCAGCGGGCCGACGCGGCGCAGGGTGAGCGTGTCCAGGCCGGCGAAGAACCCGGTCGAGGACGCGGACCGGCCGGTGACCGTCACCGTCAGCCGGTGGCTGCCGGCGGTGAGCGAGGCCGATCCCAGCGGCACCGCCTCGACGCGCCGCACGGTGGGGGCGTAGCCGTCGAAGAGCTGACCGACGGCCACCCCGTCGACGGCGAAGCGCAGGGTGCCGTAGTCGGCGGCGCGGGTGAGCACGGCGCCGATGTCGTACTGCCCGGCCGGCACCGACGGCAGCGACACGGTGACCGAGTCCCCCGCCCGGGCGCCCCGCAGCCACAGCTGGCGGCCCGCCGACCAGGCGACCCCGCAGCAGTTCGACTGCGCCTCGACCGGGGCGGTGGACGAGACCACCGCCAGCGACTCCGCCTCCGCCCGTACGACGTCCTCGGCGGCGGCCGGCGCGGCCGGGACGGTCAGCAGAGCGGCGCCGAGCAGGAGCACCGCGAGCATCCGGGGCGCGCGCATCACGACACGCTCGGCCGGGGCAGGTCGGTGCCGGGCGCGAACTGGTCGTGCCACCTGACGCCGGCGCCGAAGCCACCGCCGGTCGACAGCGCCACGTACGCGTCCGCTCCGGTCCCTCGGGTGTACGTCACCAGGTCCGCCTTTCCGTCGCCGTTGAAGTCGCCGATGCCGGGCAGTTCGTCGGCCACCGAGAACCAGTCGTGCCACTTGGCCACCTGCGGGGCGAACCGCGTGCCGTCGGACAGCGCCACGAACACGTCGCCGGTGGCGCCCCGGGTGAACGTCACCACGTCGTCGCGCCCGTCGCCGTTGACGTCGCCCAGCGCCGGCAGTTGATCGCCGAGCGCGACCGAGTCGTGCCACTTCCAGCCGTCCTCGACGAACCGGGTCCCGTCGGAGAGGGAGACGAACGCGTCGGCGCTGGTGCCCCGCGTGAACGTGACGATGTCGTCGCGCCCGTCGCCGTTGACGTCGCCCACCGCCGGCAGCTCGTCGCCGAGGGCGAAGTGGTCGTGCCACTTGACGCCGGGACCGAAGCCGCTGCCGGTCGACAGCGCCACGTACACGTCGGCGGTGGCGCCCCGGGTGAACGTGATGATGTCCGCGCGCCCGTCGCCGTTGACGTCGCCGAGCGCGGGGATCTCCGTACCGGTGGCGAAGAAGTCGTGCCACTTGACTCCGGCGGCGTACGTCGTGCCGGTGGACAGCCCCACGTAGACGTCGGCGTTGTCGCCACGGGTGAAGGTGATGATGTCGGCCCGCCCGTCGCCGTCGACGTCGCCGGTGAGCGGGATCTCCTCGCCGACGGCGAAGAAGTCGTTCCAGACGCGGCTGTCCGGCACGAACCTGGCGCCGTCCGACAGGGACGTGGTCACGTCGGCGGTGTCGCCCCGGGTGAACGCGACGGCGTCGTCGCGGCGGTCGCCGTTGGCGTCGCTGGTGTTGCGGGTGCGGGTGGTGGCCGACACCTCGGCCGAGGGCGCGGAGATGTTGCCGGCACCGTCGACCGCGACGACCCGGTAGTGGCGGGTCTGCCCGGCCGGCAACGGGCCGTGCCGGAAGGCGGTCGTACGGGTCGTGCCGACCAGGTTGGCCGGGGTGATCGCGACGCCGGGGTTGCGCGAGGCGTAGACCCGGTAGGCGGCGACTCCCACGTCGTCGGGCGACGCCGTCCAGGACAGGCCGGTGGCGTGCACCCGCCCGCCCGCCAGGCCGACACCGGCGACCGCGCCCGGCGCGGTGGTGTCGAGGAACGGGGTGACCATGCTGTCGGCCTCGTAGCGGGCCGCCGTCCACGCTGGGGCACCGGCGGCCGGGGTCAGGGTGACGGTGACCGTCGACCGGCCGGCGGTCAGCGCGGCCGGCAGGACGAACTCGTCGGCCAGCCAGCGCTGCCGGTCGTTGCCCAGCGGTTGCAGCCACACCCCGGCCGGCCTGCCGTCGACCGACACGGCGACCTGCTGGTACGCGGCGGCCTGGTCGCCGTGCCGGCGCAGCCGTACGCCCTGGTTGCCGGGGTCGACGGCGAGCCGGAAGCTGACGGCGCCACCGCTGGCGCGTACCTGGCCGGTGACGGGGGCGTTGTCGTCGTCGCCCTCGTACGGCCCGGTCAACGGGTACTGGCTCCCGGAGTCGGTGTACGCGTGCCCGGCGCGGCTGGTGGCGTCGCCGGTGACCAGCGTGTCGGTGCGGCGCAGGGCGACGGTCGGCTGGGTGTAGAGGAAGGCGGTCGAGGCGTAGTCGGCCGGCATGTCGTTGGTCGGGCCGTGCTCGATGCCGAACCGCAGCCCCGTGGCGTACGGGACCGCGTCGCCGATCATCAGGCGGTACATGGCGTCGCACTCGTCGACGCAACCGCCGGAGCGGAACAGGTGAGCGGTGTTGCCGGTGAAGGCGCCGCTGTACTCGCCCCGGTTGAAGTACCACCCGGACTCGTAGAAGTCCTCGGTGCCGGTGCCGTAGATCTGCGGTGTGGGCGAGCCGTCGACGTGGACGCGCTCGTCGCCCTCCAGGTAGTTGCGGGTGTTGCCGCCGATGATGTGCCCGCGGGCGGTCTGCGACACCCCGACGAAGCGTCCCCGGCCCGGCTGGTCGGCGATGATCCAGTCGCTGCCCCCCACGGTCTCGGCGCGGCGCGACTGGGTGGTGAAGTAGCCGGCGGTGCCGGCGGCGGCGAGCGCGCCGGTCCAGGCGGTGCCCGGCGCGCTGGTCACCTCCGCCTGGACGCCGGGGACGGCGGCGCCGGTGGTGTTGGCGACCGAGACCATCGCGGTGGAGCGGAACGGCATCGGCCACCAGGCGCTGTACCAGCCGCCCGGCGCGGAGTCCATGGCGAACATCAGCGAGCGGACGGAGCGCTCGCCGAGGCCGGCGCCGAAGAACTCGCCCACCGGGCTGTCGACGGTGGTGCGCCCGTCGAAGGTGATCCGCAGCCGCAGGCCCGTCAGTGTCGACGTGGTGGCCGCGGCGTCGGGCAGCCGCAGCCGCAGCGCCGTGACGGCGGCGGGACCGGTGAGCGTGGCGAGCGTCGACTGCCCGCCCGCGGGGACGTCGACCCGGGCGGTCCTGGTGCTCGCGCCGGGCTGGCTCGGTTTCGGGTCGCGCTGGCCGGCGGCGCGCAGCCTGTCGACCACGTCGACGGCCGGGTCGGTGGGGTCGAACCTGGTCACTCCGACCGCATCGGCGAACGTGCGGTAGGTGACGTGGTGGAACAGCGGGTTGAACTGGGTGGTGATCCGCATCGACTCGCGGTAGGGCATGGGCACCTTGATTGTGACCCCGCCGGAGGTCTGGTCGGCGTTGGTCACCAGCGGCCACACGAACGGGTGGCCGAGGCCGCCGTCGACGAGGCGCTGGAGGTTGGTGTCGACGACCGTCACGCCGTCGAGTTCGACGCGGATCCAGCCGGTGGCGCTGACGTTGCCGTCGTCGCGGGTGAACCAGATCGACTGCACCTCACCCGGTCCGCGGTCCTCGGCGATGACGCAGCCGCCGGACTGGCGCAGGCACGAGTAGGTGCCGACGAAGCCGTCGTCGTTGGAGCCGTCGCGGGCGAAGCTGGAGAACTGCCGGGTACGGCTGCCGGCCGCCAGCTCGGGGAGCCGGTCGAGGCGGCGGTACACGTCCCAGCCGACCGGACCCTTGTCGTCGGCGACGGCGAGGGCCCCGGTGCCGTGCGGCGCGGGGGCGGGCTCGGCGGCCTGCGCCGCCGTCGGGAGGATCATGGTCGCCGCCGCCGTGGCGAGAGCCAGCCAGCGGCGTACGTGGGGCTTCATGGATATCCCTCCAGGGGACCGGCGGAGCCGCAGGAAATCGATTGCTCGGGAGTTAACTGGCGGCATCGCGAGATGTCAATACTTTACCGCCAGGGCACTGCCAGCCGGAGGAAGATTCCAGGGCTCATTGACAGTCGTTGACGTCCTGGCGATACTCCTCGGCAATCGATTTCCGACGCCGGCACGGCGGCGCGGCAGCGAACCCGGGCAGCCTCCCGGCAGCCCACCGGCAGCAACGCGCCCGCGCGGCGGCACCGCTCGCCGCACCCCGCTGACACCCCCAGAGGAGCATCGTGAGACGTACTCCCCTCGCCCTGCTGGTCGGGCTCTGCACCGCGCTGGCGTCGGTCGTGGCGACCGCGCCGGCGCAGGCCGACACCCCGATCGGCACGCTGGCCTGTTCCTCCATCCCCGCCAACCACGACCCCGCGATCAGCGTGATCGTCTACCGGGTCGCCCGTGCCCACAACGTCAACGACAAGGTCATGCTCTCCGCGTTCGAGGCCGGCTGGGTCGAGTCACACATGAACAACCTGCCGTGCGGCGACAAGTCCTCGCTCGGGGTCTTCCAACAGCGGTGGGACTACGGCTGGGGAACGCCGGAGCAGATCATGGACCCGGTCTACGCCAGCACGCAGTACATCACCCGCGCGGTCGTCTGCGACCAGAACAACCCCCGCTACACCGCCGGTCAGGTGGCCCAGTGCGTGCAGCGCTCCGGCTTCCCCGACCGCTACGACCAGGTGGCGGCCAAGGCGCGGAGCCTGCTCAACGAGGCGGCGCGTACCCACGCCATCGCCGGCGGTTCCGCCACCGACGTCAGCGGCGACGGCCGCGACGACATCATCACCTTCACCCAGAACGCCCTCGCCGACGTCTACGTGAGCACCTCCACGGGCGCCGGGTTCGCCGGGACGTCGGTGAAGTGGAACGACTTCTTCTCCATCGGCGGCGAGACGGCCTCGACCGGCGACGTCAACGGCGACGGCAAGGACGACATCGTCACCTTCGCGCACAGCAACACCGGGGACGTCTACGTGGCCCTGTCGAACGGCACCAGCTTCGGCGCCGGCCAGAAGTGGCACGAGTGGTTCGCCCCCGGCGCGGAGATCGGCGCGGTCGGCGACGTCAACGGGGACGGCCGCGACGACATCGTCGCCTTCACCCACAACGCGGCCGGCGACGTCTACGTGGCGCTCTCCACCGGGTCGTCGTTCGCCGGGACGGCCGTGAAGTGGCACGAGTACTTCTCGATCACCGGCGAGTATCCCGCCCTGGGCGACGTCAACGGCGACGGCAAGGACGACGTCATCACCTTCACCCAGGGCCCCAACACCGCCGCCGACGTCATCGTCGCCCTCTCCACCGGCACCACCTTCGGCCCACCGCAGAAGTGGCACGACCTGTTCGCCGTGGGCGCCGAACTGCCCCGCATCGGCGACATCAACGGCGACGGCAGGGACGACATCGTCACCTTCACCTGCGACGCCAACGCCGACGTCTACGCCGCCACCTCCACCGGCACGTCGTTCGCCGGCACCACCGTCAAGTGGAACGACTTCTTCTGCCTCGGCGGCGAGTTCCCCTACCTCGCCGACGTCAACGGCGACGGCAAGGACGACATCGTCGTCTTCACCAAGGGCGCCACCAACGACGTCTACGTCGGACTCTCCACCGGCACCACCTTCAGCGCCAGCGCCAAGTGGCACGACTACTTCGGCCTCAACGGCGAGACGACCCTGTGACCCGCGAACGGGAGACCATCATGAGACCCAGCAGACTCTCCTGGCGCGCGGGCGCCGCCGCCGTCCTCGCGGCCGCGCTCCTGGGCCCCGTCGCGCCGGCCGCCGCCGCACCGACCCGCTCCGCCGACCCGCTCGACACGGCCTTCACCCGGGCCGCCGGCGAGTTCGACGTACCCAGGGACCTGCTGGTCGCCGTCGGCTACGGCGAGACCCGGCTGGACGGGCACGCCGGCCAGCCCAGCCAGGCCAACGGCTACGGCGTCATGCACCTGGTCAGCAACCCCCGCCAGCGCACCCTGGAGCGGGCGGCCGAGCTGACCGGGCAGCCGGTGGCCGCCCTGAAGTCGGTGACCTCGGCCAACATCAGGGGTGGCGCGGCCCTCCTGCGCGACATCGCCGACGCCGAGCGGCTCACGGCCGCGGACCGCGACCGCGTCTCGGCCTGGTACCCGGTGGTCGCCCGGTACGCGCACGCCGCCGACGACGCCACGGCACGCCTGTACGCCGACCACGTCTACGACCTGCTGCGCGCCGGCATCACCACCGCCTCCGTACGGGTCGCGCCCCAGCGGGTGCAACCGGAACTCGGCCGGTACGCCGGCGTCGCCCCCGCCGGGGCGACGGCACCGGCGGCCCTCGCCGCGGCCGTTCCCGAGTACGGGCCGGCCCGGTGGATCTCGGCGCACGGCGGCAACTACGCGGCGGGCCGCTCCTCGCGGATCACGACCGTGGTGGTGCACGTGACCCAGGGCTCGTACGCCGGCACGATCAGCTGGTTCCAGAACCCGTCGGCGGGGGTGAGCGCGCACTACGTCGTGAAGTCGAGCAACGGCGAGATCACCCAGATGGTGCGCGAGGGCGACACGGCCTACCACGCGCGGTCGGCCAACCCGTACTCGGTGGGCATCGAGCACGAGGGCTACGTCGACAACCCGAGCTGGTTCACCGAGAGCATGTACCGCTCGTCGGCGGCGCTCACCCGCTACCTGTGCGACAAGTACGGCCTGCCGAAGAACCGTACCGCCATCAAGGGTCACCACGAGATGCCGGGCAACGACCACACGGACCCCGGTCCCCACTGGAACTGGAACTACTACGTCTCCCTGGTCAACGCCGGTGGCGGATCCGGTGGTCGGTATCTGGCGGGTTCGCCGACGGACTTCACCGGCGATGGCAAGGACGACATCGTCGCCTTCACCCAGGGCACCCTCAACGACGTCTACGTCTCCACCTCCACCGGCAGCACCTTCGCCGGCACCTCCGTCAA
>NZ_JBICTM010000011.1:0-72855 GCF_043197615.1 Micromonospora sp. NPDC049048
TCGGTGGTGGTGGTTGCGGGTGAGGCGTTGCCGGCGGCGTTGGCGAACCGGTGGCTGACGCTTCTGGGTCCGGGTGGGTTGGTCAACGAGTACGGACCGACCGAGGCGAGTGTGGGTACGTGCATCTTCCCGGTGGAGACCGAGCAGGCGGGTCCGGTGGTGCCGATCGGTCGGGCGTTGCCGGGGATGACGATGTACGTGTTGAACCGGGACCTGCAGTTGTCGCCGGTGGGTGTGGTCGGTGAGTTGTACGTGGGTGGTGTGGGTGTGGCCCGCGGTTATGCGGGTCAGCCGGCGCTGACGGCGGAGCGGTTCCTGCCGGACCCCTTTGCCGCAGCCGCAGCCGGCACCGTCGCCGAGCCCGGAACCGCCGCCGGGGCGCGGATGTACCGGACCGGTGACCTGGTGCGGCGGCTGCCCGACGGGGCGGTGGAGTTCGTCGGGCGCGTCGACCACCAGGTGAAGATCCGCGGCTACCGGATCGAACTCGGCGAGATCGAGGCGGTCCTGGCGGGCACCGACGGGGTGGCCGACGCGGTCGCCCTGGTCTCCGGCTCGGCCGCCGAGGGCGACGCCCGGCTGGTCGCGTTCTACCGCCCGGCCGCGCCGGCGACCCCGGGCCTGCTCGACCGGATCCGGCAGCGGTGCGCCGAGCACCTGCCGGAGTACATGATCCCGGCCGAGTTCGTCGCCGTGGAGGCGATCCCGCTCAACGCCAACGGCAAGGTCGACCGGGCCGCCCTCTGGGACGCCGCCGTGCCCGTCGAGCGCGCCCACGTCGCCCCCGCCACCGAACTGGAGGCGCAGCTGGCCGGCATCTGGGGCCAGGTGCTCAACCTGGAGCAGGTCAGCACCCAGGACAGCTTCTTCGACCTGGGCGGCGACTCGCTGCGCGCCGTCGCGCTGGTCGGCGCGCTGCGGGCGGCCGGCTTCGGGGTGGCCGTCCGGGATGTCTTCGTGCACCGCACGGTCGCCGCCCTGGCCGGGCACCTCTCCGCCAAGGACGCCGCCCCGGCGGCCCCGGCCTTCCAGGCCGTCGCGCCCTTCGCCCTGCTGACCGCCGCCGACCGGGCCGCCCTGCCCGCCGGCCTCGTGGACGCCTACCCGGCCGTGCAGGCGCAGGTAGGCATGGCCGTGGAGATCCAGAAGGACCCCGGCAAGTCGCTCTACCACATCGTCCGCTGCTTCCGGGTGCACAGTGGCCGGCCGTTCTCGGCCGACGCGCTGCGGGCCGCCGTACGGGACGTGGTCGGCCGGCACGAGACGCTGCGCACCTCGTTCGACCTGACCGGTTTCTCGGTGCCCATGCAGCTCGTGCACGCCGAGGCACCCGTCGACGTACGGGTGACGGAGCTGACCGGCGACGACGTCGAGGCGCGGCTGCGGGCGTACGTGGACGCGGAGCGGGCCCGCCCCTTCGAGCTGGACCAGCCGGCGCCGCTGCTGCGCGTCGCCGCGCACCGCACCGACGAGCGGGGCTGGTGGCTCACCGTCGCCGTCAGCCACCTGGTCACCGGCGGCTGGGACCTGAACACCCTGCTGGTCGAGCTGATCGGCTGCTACGAGCGGCGCAGCGCCGGCATGGTGCCCGAGTCGCCGGAGCCGAGCGCCGTCCGCTACGCCGACTTCGTCGCCGCCGAACTGGCCGCGCTCAAGGGCGGCGAGGACGAGGCGTACTGGCGGGGCGTCGTCGACACCTACGCCGGCTTCACCCCGCCGGACGGCTGGGGCCGCACGGACGGGCCGCGGGAGAGCCTGCGTACCCGGGTCAGCTACCAGGACCTGGAGCCGAAGCTGCGCGCACTCGCGTCGACCCTCGACGTGTCGCCCAAGTCGGTGCTGCACGCCGCGCACCTGAAGGTGATGAGCCAGCTCACCGACCAGGGGCGGTTCTACACGGGCCTGGTGTGCGACGCGCGCCCGGAGGTGCGGGGCGCCGAGCGGGTGCACGGCATGTACATCAACGTGCTGCCGTTCGCGTACGCCCGGGGCGCGGGCACCTGGCGGGAGCTGGTGCGGTCGGTGTTCGACCGCGAGGTGGAGCTGTGGCCGCACCGGCGCTACCCGCTGCCGGCCGTGCAGCGGATGGCCGGTGCCGGGTCCCGCCCGATCGACGTCGTCTTCGACTACACCGAGTTCCGCCGCGCCGGGGCGGTCGCCGACGAGTCCGTCGACTTCGAGGCCATCGCCGGGGAGGGCGGCACCGAGTTCGCCCTCCAGGTGACCGCCGCCGGCGGCTTCCTCGACCTGGTCGGCGACAGCCGCGCCTTCGGCCCCGCCGCACTGGCCCGGGTGGGGGCGATGTTCCGCGAGGTGCTGACGGCCATGGTGGCCGACCCCGACGGCGACGCGATCGCCGTCCGGCTGCCGGCGACGGAGCGCGACGAGATCGGACGCTGGTCGTCCGGCGACACCGCCGAGGTCGGCGGGTACGCCCCGGCGGCGTTCGAGGCGCAGGCCGCGCGGCGGCCGGACGCCGTCGCCCTCACCTGCGAAGGCACCCGGGTCAGCTACCGCGACCTCAACGCCCGGGCGAACCGGTTGGCGCACCACCTGCGGGAGCTGGGGGTGGGGCCGGACATGCTGGTCGGGGTGTGTGCGCACCGGTCGGTGGAGCAGGTCGTGGGGATGCTGGCGGTGCACAAGGCGGGTGGGGTGTACCTGCCGTTGGATCCGTCGTACCCGGCGGAGCGGTTGGCGTTCATGCTCGCCGACGCGGCGGCCCCGGTGCTGCTGACCACCGCCGAGCTGCGCGGTCAGCTTGCGGCGGCCGAGGCGGTCACCCTGCTGCTGGACGCCCCGCACGAGTGGGCGGGCCAGCCGGACACCGACCCCGAGCCGGCCACCCAGGCGGACAGCGGCTGCTACGTCATCTACACCTCCGGCTCGACGGGCCAGCCCAAGGGCGTCCTCGTGCCGCACCGGGCCCTGGTCAACCGCTCGGCGCACGCCGGCCGGCGGATCAACCGCCTCGACGAGCAGGCGGTGCTGCTCCAGAAGACCGAGATCGGCTTCGACGTCTCGCCGGCCGAGGTCTACGCGGCCCTGTCGGCGGGGGCCCGGATCGTGGTGGCCCGCCCCGGCGGGCACCGCGACCCCGCGTACCTGCGGGAGCTGATCGTCCGCGAGGGCGTCACCGCCGTCGAGCTGGTGCCGAGCATGCTGTCGGCGCTGCTCGCCGAGGGCATCGGCGGCTGCCGGTCGCTGCGGTCGGTGGCCGTCGGCGGCGAGGAGATCGCCGTCGACGTGGCGCGGGCGTTCCTGGCCGCGCTGCCCGGCTGCGAGCTGCACAACACGTACGGGCCCGCCGAGACCACCGTGGACGTCACGAGCTGGCTCTGCACCGCCGACGCCCTGGCCGGGCTGACCCGGGTGCCGCTCGGCACCCCGTTCACCAACCTCACCGTCCGGGTGCTCGACGAGCACCTGCAACCGGTGCCGGTCGGGGTGCGCGGCGAGCTGTGCATCGGCGGGACGGGACTGGCCCGGGGCTACCTCGGCGCGCCCGTGGCGACCGCGCAGCGGTTCGTGCCGGACCCGTACGGCCCGCCCGGGGCGCGGCTGTACCGCACCGGGGACGCGGCGGCGTGGCGTCCGGACGGCACCGTCGACTTCCTGGGCCGCATCGACTCGCAGGTCAAGCTGCACGGCGTACGGATCGAACTGGGGGAGATCGAGACGGCCCTGCGGGCCTGCCCCGGGGTGACCGACGCGGTCGCCGCCGTCCGCGAGCAGGACGGCCGGCGCACGCTCGTCGGCTACCTCGTCACCGACGACGGCTCCGCGCCCAGCCCCGGCGAGCTGCGGGAACGACTGCTCACCGAGCTGCCGGAGGCGATGGTCCCGGCCGCCTACGTCACCGTCGACGCCGTGCCCGTGGACCCGCACGGCAAGGTCGACCGGCGGCAACTGCCGGCGCCGGACGCCAGGTCCTACGCCCGGGGCCGCTACGAGCGGCCGAACGGCCCGGTGGAGTCGGCGATGGCCGGCGTCTGGTCGTGGGTGCTCGACCTCGACCGGGTCAGCGTCACCGAGAGCTTCTTCGACCTGGGCGGCGACTCGATGACGGCGGTGACCCTGGTCGGGTCGCTGCGCGCCGCCGGCCACGACGTCACCGTGCGGGACATCTTCGCGCACCGCACGATCCGCCGCCTGGTCACCGCCCTCGCCGAGGCCGACACCGCCAAGGAGGGGGCCTTTCGCCCCGTCGAGCCGTACGCGCTGATCGAGGCCGCCGACCGGGCCAAGCTGCCGGCCGGGCTGGTCGACGCGTACCCGGCGACGCAGGCGCAGGTCGGCATGGCCGTGGAGATCCAGAAGGACCCGGAGCGGTCGCTGTACCACGTCGTGCAGTCGATCCGGGTCGACGACGGGCGCCCGTTCGCCGCCGCCGCGCTCCAGGCGACCGTCGACGCGCTGGTGGCCCGCCACGAGACGCTGCGCACCTCGGTCGACCTGACCGGCTACTCGGTGCCGATGCAGCTGGTGCGGGCGAGCGTCGCCGTACCGGTCGCCGTGCACCCGGCCGCCGGTCACTCCGCGCACCTTGCGGCGGAGCGGCGTACCCCCTTCGACCTGGACTCGGACGCCCCGCTGCTGCGCGTCGCCGCGCACGCCGACGCCGCCGGGGCCTGGTGGCTGACCCTCGCGGTGAGCCACCTGGTCACCGGCGGCTGGGACCTCAACGCCCTGCTCGCCGAGCTGCTCGGCGAGTACGCCCGGCGCAGCCGCGGCGAGCGGCCGGAGCAGGGCGAGCCGCCCGCCGTCCGGTACGCCGACCACGTCGCCGGCGAGCTGGCGGCGCTGCGTTCGCCGGAGACCGCCGCGCACTGGCGGGCGGTGGTGACCGGCCGGCCGAAGCTGACCCTCCCGGACTCCTTCGGCGACCGGTCCGCCGCGACGGTCTGCCGGTACACCGTGGACGTGCACGACCTGGACGCGGCCCTGCGCCACCTCGCCAGCGACACCGGCACGTCGGTCAAGGCGGTGCTGCACGCCGCGCACCTGAAGGTGATGAGCCAGCTCACCACCGAGCCCGCGTTCTACACCGGACTGGTGTGCGACGCGCGCCCGGAGGTGCGGGGCGCCGAGCGGGTGCACGGCATGTACATCAACGTGTTGCCGTTCCCGCACGCCCGCGCGGCGGGCACCTGGCGGGAGCTGGTGCGGTCGGTGTTCGACCGCGAGGTGGAGCTGTGGCCGCACCGGCGCTACCCGCTGCCGGCCGTGGCGCGGCTGACCGGTGCCGGGTCCCGGCCGATCGACGTCGTCTTCGGCTACGTCGAGAGCCGGCAGGACGGCGGCGGGACGGTCGAGGCGCCCGGCGCCGGCAGCGACCTCGTCGAGGTCGGCGGGCCCGGGGCCACCGAGTTCGGCCTGTCGGTCGGCGCGGGCGGCGGGACCATCCGCCTGGTCAGCGACAGCCGCAGCGCCGACCCGGCCGCCCTGGTGCGGATCGGGGCGATGTTCCGCGAGGTGCTCACGGCGATGGCGGTCGACCCGGACGGGGACGCGGCGGCGCCGCGCCTGCCGGCGGGGGAGCGGGCGGAACTCACCCGGTTCACCCCGGGCCGCACGGTCGAGGTCGGCGGGTACGTGCCGGCGGCGTTCGAGGCGCAGGCCGCGCGGCGGCCCGACGCGGTGGCGATCACGGCCGAGGGCGTGTCGTTCTCGTACGGGCAGCTCAACGGCCGGGCGAACCGGTTGGCGCACCACCTGCGGGAGCTGGGGGTGGGGCCGGAGGTCCTGGTCGGGGTGTGTGCGCACCGGTCGGTGGAGCAGGTCGTGGGGATGCTGGCGGTGCACAAGGCGGGTGGGGTGTACCTGCCGTTGGATCCGTCGTACCCGGCGGAGCGGTTGGCGTTCATGCTCGCCGACGCGGCGGCCCCGGTGCTGCTGACCACCGCCGAGCTGCGGGCGCAACTGCCGCCGGTCGACGCCACCGTGGTGCTGCTCGACGAGCCGGACGCCTGGGCCGACCACCCGCCGACCGACCCGGAGCCGCTCACCGACCCCGACAACGGCAGCGTCGTCATCTACACCTCCGGCTCCACCGGCCGGCCCAAGGGATCCCTGCTGTCGCACCGGGCGCTGGTCAACCGCACCGACCACGTCGGCGCGCGGGTCTACCGGCTGGACGCCGACGCCGTCGTGCTCCAGAAGACCGAGATCGGCTTCGACGTCTCGCCGGCCGAGGTCTACGCGGCCCTGTCGGCGGGGGCCCGGATCGTGGTGGCCCGCCCCGGCGGGCACCGCGACCCCGCGTACCTGTGCGAGCTGATGACCCGCGAGGGCGTCACGACCGTCCACTTCGTGCCGTCGATGCTGCCGGCGCTGCTCGCCGAGGGCCTGGCCGGGTGCCGGTCGCTGCGGTCGGTGGCGGTCGGCGGCGAGGAGATCGCCGTCGACGTGGCGCGGGCGTTCCTGGCCGCGCTGCCCGGCTGCGAGCTGCACAACACGTACGGGCCGGCCGAGGCCACCGTCGACGTGAGCAGTTGGGCGTGCACCGCCGACGCCCTGGCCGGGCTGTCCCGGGTGCCGCTCGGCACCCCGCACCCGAACCTGCGGCTGTACGTGCTCGACCAGCGGCTGGACCTCGTGCCGCTGGGCGTGCCCGGCGAGCTGTGCATCGGCGGGACGGGGCTGGCCCGGGGCTACCTGGGGCGGCCCGGACTGACCGCCGAGCGGTTCGTGCCGGACCCGTACGGCCCGCCCGGAGCGCGGCTGTACCGCACCGGCGACGCGGCGGCGTGGCGGCCCGACGGCACCGTCGACTTCCTGGGACGGCTCGACTCGCAGGTGAAGCTGCACGGCGTACGCATCGAACTGGGGGAGATCGAGACGGCCCTGCGCGGCTGCCCCGGCGTGGCCGACGCGGTCGCCGCCGTCCGCGAGCACGACGGCCGCCGCACCCTCGTCGGGTACGTGCTGCCGGCCCCCGGCGACGCGCCGACCCCGGCCCGGCTGCGGGAGCGGCTGCTCGCCGCGCTGCCGGAGGCGATGGTGCCGGCCGCCTACGTCACCCTCGACGCCGTCCCGAAGGACCCGAACGGCAAGGTCGACCGGCGGCAGCTCCCGGCCCCGGACACCGGCGCGTACGCCGCCGGGGACTACCAGGCCCCGACCGGCGACGTGGAGGAGGAGATCGCCGGGATCTGGGCGCGCGTGCTCGGCGTGGCCCGCGTCGGCGTGACCGACAGCTTCTTCGACCTCGGCGGCGACTCGATGCTCGCGGTCACCCTCGTCGGCACGTTGCGCGCCGCCGGGTACCGCACGAGCGTGCGGGACGTCTTCGCCCACCGCACCGTACGCCGGCTGGCCGCCGCGCTGGGCGACGCCGACACCGACGAGTTCCGCCCGGTCGCGCCGTACGCGCTGATCGGCGCCGCCGACCGGGCCAGGCTGCCCGGCGGCCTCGTCGACGCGTACCCGGCGTCGCGCACCCAGCTCGGCATGCTGATGGAGTCGGCCGTCAGCGGCGACCGCGCCGTCTACCACAGCGTCCTGGCCCACCAGGTCCGCGACGGGCGGCCGTTCGACGCCGGGGCGCTGCGCGGCGCGGTGCGGACCGTGGTGGCCCGGCACGAGATCCTGCGTACGTCGTTCGACCTGGTCGGCTACTCGGTGCCGATGCAGCTCGTGCACGCCGACGCCGAACCCGACGTGCGCGTCGAGGACGGCCGGGGCGTGCCGGCCGAGCGGCACGCCGCGCTCTTCGCGGAGTTCATCGCCGCCGAGCGGGCCCGCCCGTTCGACGTCGCCACCGCGCCGCTGCTGCGCGTCACCGCGCACGTGGACAGCGACGAGAGCTGGTGGTTCACCTTCACCATCAGCCACGTGGTCACCGAGGGCTGGAGCAGCGCGCGACTGGTCACCGAGGTGCTCGACGCCTACGCCGAGCTGGCCGGCGGCCGCACCCCACGCCCGGTGCCCCCGCCCGCGGTGCGCTACGCCGACTTCATCGCCGCCGAGCTCGCCGCGCTGGAGTCGACCGCCGACCGGGAGCACTGGCGCTCGGTGTGGGACGGGCGCGCCCCGTTCGCCCTGCCCGCCGGCTGGGGCGAGCCGGACGCGCAGGACGACATGGTCGACGCCACGGTCGACTTCAGCGACCTGGACGAGGCGCTGCGCGCCCTGGCCCGCGACGCCGACGTGTCGGTGAAGGCGGTGCTGCACGCCGCGCACCTGAAGGTGCTCGCCCAGCTCACCGGCGAGCCGGGCTTCCACGCCGGCCTCGTCTGCGACGCCCGGCCCGAGGTGCTCGGCGCCGACGAGGTGCAGGGCATGTACCTCAACACCGTGCCGTTCCCGTACGACCGGTCCGCCCGCAGCTGGCGGGACCTCGTCACCGCCGTCTTCGACCGGGAGGTCGCGCTCTGGCCGCACCGGCGGTTCCCGCTGGCGGAGATGCAGCGCGAGGCCGGCCACCGGCTGCTGCACGTCCTGTTCAACTACCAGGACTTCAGCCGCGCGACGCACGGCGGCGACGGGACCGGGCCGGTGGTCACCGGCAACGCCGGCGAGGGCGCCACCGAGTTCGACCTGTCCTGCTTCGCGCAGCGGGGCCGCTACGCGCTCACCGCCCGGGCGGGGCTGGTCAGCCAGGCCAACCTGGACCGGATCGCCGGCATGTACCGGGCGGTGCTGGAGGCGATGGTCGCCGACCCCGACGGCGACTGCCAGGCCGTCTGCGTGCCCGGGGGCGAGCGGGACCGCCTGCTCGGCGTCACCGACGTGAGCGCCGACGAGCCGGTCACCGGCACCGTGGTCGAGCTGTTCCAGGCCCAGCTGGCCCGCGACCCGCAGGCCGTGGCGGTGGTGGCCGGCGCCGTCGAGCTGACGTACGCCCAGGTCGACGCCGCCGCCAACCGGCTGGCGCACCACCTGCGCGCGGCCGGTGCCGGCCGGGAGACCGTCGTCGGGGTCTGCCTCGACCGCGACGCCGACCTGGTGCCCGCGCTGCTCGGCGTGCTGAAGGCGGGGGCGGCGTACCTGCCGCTGGACCCGGCCCAGCCCGCCGAGCGGATCGGCTACATGCTGGCCGACGCCGGGGCGCGGACCGTGGTGACCACCTCCGCGCAGGCCGACCTGCTCGCCGGCTTCGACGGGCGGCGGGTCCTGTTGGACGCGGACGACCTGGCCGGGCGGCCGGAGACCGATCCGGGCGTCGCCCGCGACCCGGACGACCTCCTCTACGTCATCTACACCTCCGGCTCCACCGGCCGGCCCAAGGGCGTCTGCGTGAGCGACGCCAACGTGCTGCGCCTGCTCGACGCCGCGCAGGAGCACTACGCGGTGGACGAGACCGACGTGTGGGCGCTGTTCCACTCGTACGCCTTCGACGTCTCCGTCTGGGAGCTGTGGGGCGCGCTGCTGCACGGCAGCCGGCTGGTGCTGGTGCCCCGCGAGGTGGCCCGGGTGCCGCAGGACCTGCTGGAGCTGCTGGTGCGCCAGCGGGTCACCATGCTGGCGCAGACCCCGACGGCGCTGCGCGGGCTCGTCCGGCTCGCCGCCGAGGACGCCCCCGGGATCCGGGAGCTGTCGCTGCGCGCGGTGGTCGTCGCGGGGGAGAAGCTCGACTTCGCCGACCTCGCGCCGTGGGCGTCCCGCCTCGGGCTGGCCCGTACGGCGCTGGTCAACATGTACGGGATCACCGAGACCACCGTCTACTCCACCTACCACCGGATCACCCGGGCCGACCTCGCGCCCGGCGTGGGCAGCCGGATCGGCCGCCCGCTGTCCGGCGTGCGGATGTACGTGCTCGACCAGTACGGCCACCCGGCCCCCATCGGGGTGCCCGGCGAGGTGTACCTGGCCGGGCACGGGGTGGCCCGCGGCTACCTCAACCAGCCCGAGCTGACCGCCCGGCGCTTCCTGCCGGACCCGTACGGTCCGCCGGGCAGCCGGATGTACCGCACCGGCGACCTGGCGACCCGGCTGCCCGACGGCAGCGTGGAGTTCCTCGGCCGCCTCGACGACCAGGTGAAGCTGCGGGGCTACCGGATCGAGCCGGGCGAGATCGAGGCGGCGCTGACCGCGCTGCCCGGTGTCGCGGAGGCGGTCGTCGTGCTCCGCGCGGACGACCCGGCCGACCCCCGGCTGACCGCGTACCTGGTGGCCGGCGACGGGCCCGCGCCGGAGGCCGCCGCGCTGCGTGCCTCGCTGGCGCGCGCCCTGCCGGAGTACATGGTCCCGTCGGCGTTCGTGCTGCTCGAGCAGTTGCCGCGCAACAACAGCGGCAAGCTCGACCGGCGGGCACTGCCCGCGCCCACCGGCGCGACGCTGGCGGGTCGGGACTTCGTCGCCCCGGCGGGGCCGCTGGAGGAGCGGGTGGCCGCCACCTGGGCCGAGGTGCTGGGCCTGCCGGCGGTCAGCGTCGTCGACGGCTTCTTCGACCTCGGCGGGCACTCCATCACGGCGCTGGTGCTGGCCGGCACGATGCGCGCGGCCGGGCTGGACGTGACGGTCGCGGACATCTTCCGGCACCCGAGCGTGCGGGCGCTGTGCGAGGTGCTGGCGAGCCGGGACGCGCCGGAGCCGGCCGCCCGCCCCGTCGAACCCTTCGAGCTGGTCGCCCCCGCCGACCTGCCGCTGCTGCCGGCCGGGCTGGACGACGCGTACCCGCTGTCGCGGGTGCAGCTGGGGATGCTGCTGGAGATGCTGGCCGACAACGGCCAGAACCACTACCACAACGTCGCCTCGTTCCTCGTCCCCGACGACGAGCCGTTCGACCTGGCGACGCTGCGCGCCGCCGTCGACGAGGTGGTGGCCCGCCACGACGTGCTGCGTACCTCGGTGGACACGGCCGGCTACTCGGTGCCCATGCAGCTCGTGCACCGCGCGGTGCGCGTCCCGGTCGGCACGCGCGACCTGCGCGGGCTTGCCGAGGCGGAGCGGCTGGCCCGGGTGCGCCAGCTCGTCGGCGAGGAGTACCAGGAGCTGTTCGACGTCGAGCGGGCGCCGCTGCTGCGGTTCACCGTGTGTCTGGAGACCGACCGGAGCTGGCGGCTGGTGCTCACCATCTGCCACGTGATCATCGAGGGCTGGAGCCTGCACGCCCTGGTGATGGAGATCCTCGACCGCTACCACGCGCGGCGCTCGGGCACCGCCGGAGACGACTCCGACCACACGCCGCCCGGCGTACGGTTCGCCGACTTCGTCGCCGGCGAGCTGCGCGCCCTGGCCTCCGAGGCCGACCGCCGGTACTGGCAGGACGTGGTCGAGCGGCACCCGAGGTTCCGGCTCCCCGCCGCGTGGGCGCCGACGACGCCGGCCGAGCTGGAGCCGTACACCGAGGTGGTGTCCTACGCGGACCTGGAGCCGCGACTGCGGGCCCTGGCCTCGGCGGCCCGGGTGTCGCTCAAGGCGGTGCTGCACGCCGCGCACCTGAAGGTGCTCAGCCAGCTCACCGACGAGCCGACCTTCTACAGCGGACTGGTCTGCAACACCCGCCCCGACGTGGTGGGCAGCGAGCGGGTCTACGCGATGTCGCTGAACACCCTGCCGTTCCCGCACGACCGGCGGGCGACGAGCTGGCGGGACCTCGTGCAGCGGGTGCACGCCCGCGAGGCCGACCTGTGGCCGCACCGGCGCTACCCGGCACCGGCCATCCGCACCCCCGGCTCCGGCGCCCGCCTCACCGACGTCTACTTCAGCTACCTCGACTTCACGGAGGTGGCCGGCGGACGTACCGCGCCCGTGGCGCGCATCGGCGCGAGCACCTCGGAGTTCGCGCTGGCCGTCGCCGCGGGCGCCGGCCGGATCGAGCTGAGCACCGACAGCCACGCCATGGGCCGGGCGGACGCGGTGCGGCTGGCCGGCATGTACCGGCTGGTGCTGGAGGCCATGGTGGCCGACCCCGACGGCGACCCCCGGCAGGCGTACCTGCCCGCCGGGGAACGGCACGACGTGCTCGTGGGCTGGAACGCCTCGACCGCGCCGCCCGGCACGGACCTGGTGCCGCAGCGGGTGGCGGCGTGGGCCGCGGCGACCCCCGACGCGGAGGCCGTCGACGGTACGACCTACGCGCGGCTGGACGCGGCGGCCAACCGGATCGGCCACCACCTGCGCGGGATGGGGGTCGGCCCGGAGCGGGTCGTCGGGGTGCTGCTGGAGCGGGGCGTCGACCTCGTCGCCACCCTGCTCGGAGTGTGGCGGGCCGGCGGCGCGTACCTGCCGATCGACCCGGCGCACCCGGCCGAGCGGGTCGCCGCGATGCTCGCCGACGCCGGGGCGACGGTGGTGGTGACCTCCTCCGGGCACGCCGACCGGTTCACCGGATCCTCCGCCAGCCCGGTGCCGACGTCGGGCCAGACCGGCGTGGAGCTGGTGCTGCTCGACCGCGACGCCGGGCGGATCGCCGCGCTGCCCGCCGAGGCGCCGGCCGGCGTGCCCGACCCGGACCACCTCGCGTACGTCATCTTCACCTCCGGCTCCACCGGCCGGCCGAACGGGGTGCAGATCAGCCACCGCAGCCTCGCCAACTACCTCGGCTGGGCGGCCGGAGAACTGGTCGCCGACCGCACCGGCGGCGCCGCGCTCTTCTCGTCGGTCGCGTACGACATGGTGGTGACCAGCATCTGGGCGCCGCTGGCCACCGGGCAGCGGCTGTGGCTGCTGCCGCCCGACGCCGGCCTCGACGAGCTGGGCCCGAGACTGGCCGAGGCCGGCCCGTTCAGCTTCGTCAAGCTGACCCCCGGCCACCTCGACCTGTTGACCCGCCAGCTCGACGCGGCGCAGGCGGCGGCCCTGACGCCGCTGCTGGTCCTGGGCGGTGAGGCGCTCACCCGGCAGGTCTGCGACCGCTGGCACGCCCTCGCGCCGGACACCGTGCTGCTCAACGAGTACGGGCCGACGGAGGCGACCGTGGCCGTCAGCCGGTACCCGGTCACCGGGCCGCTGCCGGGCGACGTGGCCCCGATCGGCCGGCCGCTGGGCGGGATGCGCACGTACGTGCTCGACGCCGACCTGCAACCGGTGCCGGTGGGCGTGGTCGGCCACGTCCACCTCGGCGGCCCGGGCCTCGCCCGCGGCTACGCCGGCCGGCCGGAGCTGACCGCCGACCGGTTCGTGCCCGACCCGTTCGACGGCCACGGCGGGCGGCTGTACCGCACCGGCGACCTCGGCCGCTGGCTGCCCGACGGGCAGCTGGACCTGCTCGGCCGGGTCGACGACCAGGTGAAGATCCGCGGCCACCGGGTGGAGCCCGGCGAGGTCCAGGCGGTGCTGGTCGCGCATCCGGGCGTACGGGACGCGGTCGTGACCGTCGACTCGACGGCCGCCGGCGGGCCCCGGCTGGTGGCCTACCACGTCGGTGACGCGCCGGACCTGGCCGCGCACTGCGCCCGGTGGCTGCCGAGCCAACTGGTCCCGAGCGTCTTCGTCCCGGTGCCGGCCATCCCGCTCAACGCCAACGGCAAGGTCGACCGCCGGGCGCTGCCCCCGGTGGACCCGGCCGGGACGGTCGGGCACACCCCGCCCCGCCCCGGGCTGGAGGAGCTGATCGCCGACATCTGGGCCCGGGTCCTGGAGATCGACCGGGTGGACCGGCACGACCGGTTTTTCGCCCTCGGCGGGCACTCGCTGCTGGTGGTGCCGGTGGTCACGGCGGCCCGGCAGGCCGGTGTCGCGCTGACCCTGCGTGCGGCGATGGCCGACCGGACCCTGGCCGAGCTGGCCGCCTCGCTCGCCCCGGCCACGCCGGCGGCGGCCGCCGGCCCGACGGATCCGACCCCGCGCCCGGGCGCGGCGCGGACGGCCGCGGTGCTGCCGCCCGTCGAGCCGCTGCTCGCCGCCCACCGGGTGCCCGGCGCGTCGCTGGCCCTGCTCGCCGGCGGCGAGGTGGTGGAGGTCCGCGCCCTCGGGCACCGCACGGCCGGCGACGACGCGCCGGTGACCCCGGCGACCGTCTTCCAGGTCGGCTCCGTGAGCAAGCTCGTCACCGCGGTCGGCGCGCTGGTCCTGGTCGGTCGGGGACAGCTCCAGCTCGACACCGACGTCAACGCGTACCTGAAGAGCTGGCAGCTGCCCGCCGACCGGCCGGTCAGCCTGCGGCAGCTGCTGTGCCACGTCGCCGGGCTGACCGCGACGGGCAGCACCGGACATCGGCGCGGCGGCCCCGTACCGACCCTGTCGGACGTGCTGCGCGGGCAGGGCGTGCCCACCGGCCCGGTCCGGGCGCTCGACGCGCCCGACCCGGTCGCGGTGGAGCGCAACAGCCACTTCGTGGTGGTGCAGCAGCTCATGGAGGACGTCACCGCGACACCCTTTGCCGACCTGATGGCCGAGCTGGTGTTCGGGCCGGTGGGGATGACGGGCAGCAGCTTCGACCAGAGCTTCCCCGAGAGGTCCGGCCGGCCGGTGGCCGTCGGGCACGACGAGCGGGGCGAGCCGCTACCGGGCGGCTGGCAGGTGCGTGCCGACCTGGCAGCCGCCGGGCTGTGGAGCACCGCGACCGACCTGGCCCAGCTCGTACGGGAGATCCACATCGCGTACCGGGGCGGCCCGGCCCTGCTGAGCCAGGAGTTGGCGGTGGCGCAGCTGACGGCCGGACCGGGCGGGATCTTCGGCCTCGGCTGCATGGTGGACCGCGTCGAGGGGCCCGCCGGAGCGCGGGTGGAGTTCACCCACCGGGGCCGCATCGCCGGCTACCACGCGCTCACCGCCGGCCGGGTGCCCGACGGCTCCGGCCTGGTGCTGCTGACCAACGGCGACCAGGGCCACGAGGTCGTGTCGCTGCTGGCGTCCGACACCGCACTCACGGAGGAAATGTGATGACGACCGTACCGAGCGTCCCCGCGGCGGTCACCGATGCACCGGCGCGGCAGGTGCGGCACCTGGTGTCGATCCGCGACCTGACCGACGACGACCTCTACTCGATCGTGGCGCGGGGGGCGAGGTTCGCCGCCGGCGAGGCCGCCGCCTCGCTGGCCGACCGGGTGGTCGGCACGTACTTCGTGAAGACGTCGACCCGGACGCGGACCGCGTTCACCGTCGCCGCGCTGCGGCTCGGGGCGAAGACCATCCAGTACGGGCCGAACGACCTCCAGGTCAACACCGGCGAGTCCAGTGCGGACACCGGGCGGGTGCTGTCGGGCATGCTCGACGTGCTGGTGGCGCGGACCGCCGCCGACCCGCAGGAGATGCGCGACTGGTCGCGGCAGCACCGGATGGCGGTGGTCAACGCGATGAGCGCCGAGGAGCACCCCACGCAGGCGCTGGCCGACCTGACCACCCTGCTGCGGCGCTTCGGCCGCATCGAGCACCTGCGGCTGCTCTACCTGGGCGAGGCGAACAACACCGCGACGGCCCTGGCCCTGGCGCTGACCCGCTTCCCCGGCGTCGAGCTGGAACTCCGCACCCCGGCGGGGTACGGCCTGCCGGCCGGGATCGCGGCCCTCGCGCGGGAGCAGGCGCAGCGGTGCGGCGCCCACCTCGTCGAACGGCACCACATGGACGACCTGCCGGGCGACCTGGACGTCATCTACACCACCCGCTGGCAGACCACCGGCACCAGCAAGCCCGACCCCGACTGGCGTACGCACTTCGCCCCGTTCCAGGTGGACCGGGAACTGTGGCGGCGCAGCCCGCACGCGGTCTTCATGCACGACCTCCCGGCGCACCGGGGGGAGGAGGTGACCGCCGAGGTCCTCGACGGGCCGGCCAGCATCGCCTTCCAGCAGGCGGAGAACAAGCTCTACAGCGCGATGGCCGTGCTCGACTGGTGCCGGGCGACCCCCGTCGGGCAGCCGTCGTGAGCGCGGTCGGGCGTCCGGCGGCCACGTCCCGGCAGCCGGGCCGCCTGACCGGCAACCGCGACTTCCTGCTGCTCTGGATCGGCTCCGGGGTCTCCGCGCTGGGCTCCCGGGCCACCTCCATCAGCTACACCCTGCTGGTCTTCTGGTCCACCGGATCGGCCACCGCGGCCAGCCTGGTGACCTTCGCCGCGCTGCTGCCCAACCTGGTCACCCAGTTGCCGGCCGGCGCGCTGGTGGACCGCTGGGACCGCCGCCGGACCATGGTGCTCTGCAACGTGGGGCGGATCGTCGCGATCGGCAGCGTCGCGGTCGCCGTCGCCCGGGACGCGGTCTGGTTGCCGCACCTGATGGTGGTCGCGTTCGTGGAGGCCAGCCTGGGCATCTGCTACGCCCTGGCCGAACGCGCCGCGGTGTTCAACGTCGTGTCGGCCGACCGCTACGGCGCCGCGACGGCGGCCAACGAGTCGCGGGCCAACGCGGCCAGCATCCTCGGCCAGCCGGCCGGCACCCTGCTCTACACGGTGACCCGCTGGGCCCCGTTCGGCTTCGCCGTGCTGGTGCACCTGATCTCGCTGGTCACCCTGCTGTTCATCCGGCGGGACCTCCAGGCGCCGAAGGCCCGCGCGGACGAGCCGGGTGGCCTGCTGGCCCGGATGAGGGAGGGGTTCACCTTCGTCTGGGGCCAGCTCTACCTGCGCCGCGCCCTCGGCCTCTACGCGGCGAGCAACATCCTGTTCCAGGTGCTGGGCCTGGGCCTCGTGGTGATCGTGAAGAACCAGGGCGGGTCGCCGCCCACGGTCGGGATGCTGCTGGTGGTGAACAGCGTCCTCGGCATGGCCGGCGCGATGACCAGCAACTTCTTCCTGAGCCGGTGGGGGATCCGCCGGATCATCATGGGGGTCAACATCGCCTGGGCGGTGCTGATGCCGCTGATCGCGGTGGCTCCGGGGCTGGTCGTCCTCGGCGCGATCTTCGCACTGATCCACTATGCCGCCGGCATCGGCAACGTGGCCGGGATGCTGTACGTGCTCCAGAGCGCACCCGACCACCTGCGCGGCCGGGCCGGTTCGATCGTCATGCTGCTCACCTCGGGAGCCAACTCGCTGGGGGCGCTGTTCGCGGGCTTCCTGCTCGACTCGACGAGCATCACGACGGCCATTCTGATCGTCGGCGGGTCGATGGGGGTGATCGCGGTCCTCGCGGTGCTCGCCTTCGGCGGTCGCGCCCGCGCCGAGGAGGAGCGGGCCGACGCCGAGCGTGCGGCAGCCGAACGCGCCGACGCTGAGCGGGGCGAGGCTGCACGGGTCGAGGCCGAGGAGGCCGACGCCGAACGCGGCGAGGTGAAGCGGGGCGAGGCCGAGCCGGCGGCGGGCGCGGCGCGGTCCGGATGAGCCGGACTGGCCGGTTAGCCGGCGATATGGCCGAAATATAGCGGCGCTGCGGAGCCTGGAGCGGATCGCAGAGCCTCAGACGGTGAGGAGTCCCTGGAATGACCGAGCACGCGAGCTGGAAGCCGTTGGAGATCACCCCGGAGAGCGCCGGCTGCGCGCCGACCGCCGAGGGCCTGGTCGGCCACCTGCGCGAGCTGGACCTGGCGCAGGTGCTCACGGCCGAGAAGGCGCTCGTCTTCCGTGGCTTCGGGGTGCGGCCGGAGACCCTGGACCCGGTGATGGACCTGCTGCTGCCGAGGCGACTGGCGTACGTGCACGGCAACTCGCCGCGCACCAAGGTGGGTCGCAACGTCTACACGTCCACCGAGTACCCGGCCCGGTACACCATCTCGATGCACAACGAGCTGTCGTACGCGGCCCAGTGGCCGGCCCGGCTGCTCTTCTTCTGCCAGATCGCCGCCGAGACCGGCGGCGCCACCCCGGTCGTCGACGCCGAGCTGTGGCTCGACTCGCTGGACCCGCAGCTGCGCGCCGACTTCGCCGGCGGGCTGCGCTACCAGCAGAACCTGCACGACGGGATGGGGCTGGGCAAGAGCTGGCGGGAGACGTTCGAGACCGACAGCCGCGACGAGGTCGAGGAGTTCCTCGCCGGCGCCGGCGCGACATGGGAGTGGACCGCCGACGGGCTGCGGGTGATCCAGCTCCGGCCGGCCACGCTACGGCACCCGGTCACCGGGGCCGAGGTGTGGTTCAACCAGGCGGACCAGTGGCACCCGGCCGGCCTCGACGACGACATCGCCAAGGTGATGACCCAGGTGATGGGGCCGGACGAGCTGCCCCAGTCGGTGACCTTCGCCGACGGCTCGCCGATCCCCGACGAGTACATCACCCAGATCCGCGACCGGGGCCTGGCGGCCGCGATCGACGTCGACTGGCGGGTCGGCGACCTGCTGCTGATCGACAACGTGCTCACCGCGCACGGCCGGCGCCCGTACACGGGTGACCGCCGGGTGCTGGTGGCGATGTCGGACTGACCGCCGCGACAGAGGAAGATCCCAGATGTCCCTGCGCCACCCCTCCGGCGGCGATCCGTGGCTGCGGGTGTTCCGGGGCGGCGCGCACGCGGGGCTGCGGCTGGTGTGCCTGCCGCACGCCGGCGGTTCGGCCGGCTTCTTCCAGCCCTGGGCGGCCGGGCTGCCGGACTCCGTCGACCTGCTCGCCGTCCGCTACCCGGGCCGGCAGGACCGGCTCGGTGAGCCGTGCGTCGACCGGATGGACGTGCTCGCCGACCGGGTCACCGAATCACTCACTCCGTACCTGGACCGCCCCCTGGCCCTGTTCGGCCACAGCATGGGCGCGTCGGTCGCCTACGAGGTGGCCGCCCGGCTGGAGGACCGGCTCGGCGTCGTGCCGAGGATCCTGTTCGTCTCCGGGCACGGCGCCCCGCACGTCACCCGCCTCGACCAGCACCCCGACGACTTCGACGACGAGGAGTTCCTCGCCCGTATCGCCGCGCTGGGCGAGGTGGATGCGCTGGTCTTCCGCTCGCCGAAGCTGCGGGGGCTGGTCGTGCCGGCGCTCCGGGCGGACCTGCGGCTGATCCACGACCACCTGCCGCGCGCCGCGCGGACGGTGTCCGCACCGATCACCGCGTACCTCGGCACCGGGGACCCGGCCTGCGACCGGGAGTCGGTCTCCGCCTGGGCGGAGCTGACCACCGGCGGCTTCCGGCTGCGGGCGTTCCCCGGCGACCACTTCTATCTCGTGCCGGGGCGGGCGGAGCTGCTCGCGGACCTCGCCGCGCAGCTCGTCGACCGGCCGACCACAACCCGTGCCGTGGCGTCCCTGGCCGCGCACCCGACCTGACCGGCACCGCCGGACCAGCACCATGGAGGGCACATCGTGACCGCACCGGACGTCGAGGCGGCGCCGCAGCCGCTCGTGGACGTGGACCAGGAACGCTACGCGCGGTTCCGCATCTCCTTCGAGGCGGTGACGGACTTCGGGCGGCGGTTGCTGGCGGCCCGGCTGGCCGCCGCGGGCGTGCTCCCCGCCCCCGGCGCCGCCGCCGGTCGGGACGAGATCCTGGCCCGGTTGGCGGTGGCCGCCGGCTACGAGCCGCTCGGTGACGCCCTGCTGGACCTGCTGGAACGCGCCGACCTGCTGCGCCGGCAGGGCGACCGGCTCGCCGTGACGCACCGTGTCGTCGAGGCGGCCGGGCTCGCCGAGGACGACGTGACCGACGCGGCGGCGACGGCGTTGCGCCGGGAGTACCCGGACATCGCCGGGTACGTGCCCCTGCTGGTCGCCTGCCAGACGGGGCTGGTAGGGGTGGTGCGGGGCGACCGGCCGGCGAACGAGGTGCTCTTCCCGGGCGGCTCGGACGAGCTGGTCTCCGGGATCTACCGGGACAACGTCCAGCTCGACTTCTACAACCGGCTCTGCGCCGCGCTCGTGCAGCAGCAGGTCCGGCAGTTCCTCCGGCGCTATCCCCGCTCCTTCGCGCAGGTCCTGGAGGTGGGCGCGGGGACCGGCGGCACCACCGGGCCGGTGCTGGACGCCCTCGCGGAACGGGCGGAGCGGCTGCGGTACTTCTACACCGACGTGGGGCCCGCGTTCCTGCGGCTGGGGCGGCGGCGCTTCGGCGCCGACCGACCGTACGTGGACTTCGCCCGGTACAACGTGGAGGGTGCGCCCGAGGACCAGGGCTTCGAACCCGGCTCCATGCAGGTGGTCCTGGCCAGCAACGTCCTGCACGCCACGCTGCGGATCTCCGCCGCGCTGCGGCACTGCCACGCGTTGCTCAAGCCGGGCGGCGTCCTGGTGGTCAACGAGATGACCAGCCGCCTCGACTACAACACGTTGACCTTCGGCCTGGCCGAGGGGTGGTGGCGGCACGAGGACGACGAGCCGCGGGTGCCGGCGTCCCCGTTGCTCGACGTGGCCGGGTGGCGGGCCGCGTTTGGCCGGGCGGGCTTCGTCGACGTACGGGCGCACGCGGTGCCCGGCCTCGCCGCCGACGAGCAGGTGCAGACGGTGTTCGTGGCGACGGCCACGGGGGCCTGCGGGGCGTCGCGCTGACGTCGCGCCCGTCCGCGTACGCCCCGACCGGGGTCGCGTCCGGCGGACCGCGCGCCGCGCGGCATCCGTGCGGCCGGGACCCCGGTACGGTGCTGCGCGACCCCTGCCGGCCGTAGGTCCCGGCACGCGGAACCGGTAGGTCTTTACCGGCACCCCTAAATTTCCCGGCGAGATCTTTCATTCCTAAATATTCGGTGATATCAATCTCGCACTCGTTCCCTCAACCCCCGGAGTGCGACGTGCGGAGAACCCGTCTCGTTTCCCTCGCCCTGAGCCTGGCCACGGCTCTCGGCGTCAGCCTCACCATGGCAGCCCCCGCCCAGGCCGCCGCCGCCGACCGCTACGTGGCTCTCGGCGACTCGTACGCCTCCGGTGTGGGCGCCGGCAGCTACACCAGCGAGAGCGGCTCCTGCCAGCGCAGCACCAACGCCTACCCGGCCCTCTACGCCGCCAACATCAAGCCGGCGTCGTACGTGTCGGTCGCCTGCTCCGGCGCCACCACCACCAGCGTGATCAACACGCAGCTGTCGGCGCTCAGCTCGACCACCACCCTGGTCAGCGTCACCGTCGGCGGCAACGACGTCGGGTTCGCCAGCATCATGTCCACCTGCGTGCTCCAGGGCACGACCCAGTGCGTCGCGGCCGTCCAGGCCGCCGAGGACAAGGCCCGCGCGCAGCTGCCCGGCCTGCTGCGCAACGTCTACAACGGAATCAAGACCCGGGCCCCGAACGCCCGCGTGGTCGTCGTCGGGTACCCGGTCTTCTACCAGCTCGGCACCACCTGCATCGGGCTGAGCGCCACCTCCCGGGCGAAGATCAACGAGGGCATCAACCTGGTCGACGACCTCACCCGCACCGCCGCCGTGGCCGCCGGCTTCAAGTTCGCCGACGTGCGCTCGCAGTTCGTCGGGCACCAGCTGTGCAGCTCCGGCACGAAGTGGCTGCACGCCCTCAACTTCGCCAGCCTCGGCATCTCGTACCACCCGACCGCGGCCGGCCAGTCCGGCGGCTACTACCCGGTCTTCCGCTCCGTCGCGGGCTGACCGAACCTGATCTCCGTCCGGGCGGAGGCGGCCCCGCCCCCCTCGGGGTCGGACCCGTCCGGACGGTAGGACGGGGCGCGCCCGCCCTCGCGGCGGCCGCGCCCCGTTCGACCATCCGGCGCCGGGTTCCAGCGCGCCGGGGTGACACCGTACGGACTGCCGGACGTCTCCCGCCGGGCCGTGCCGGGGCCGGCCCGGTCAGCAGCGGGTGATCGTCGAGTTGCTCAGGCGCACGTTGCTGATGGTCAGGTTGTCCGCGCAGGGGTTCTCCACGATCCGGCTGTTCACCAGCGTGAAGTTGCGCAGGGCGATGTCTCGGTTGCCGGGGAACTCGCTGCGCTCGGCCAGTCGCACCTCGCCGCCGCCGCTGACCGTGCCCCCGCCGGCCGCGATGTCCACGTTCTGGCAGTTCTCGATCAGGATCGCGTTGTTGCCGGTGTCGGCGATGTCCACCCGGTCGATGGCGGCACCGCCGGACTCGGAGACGCAGAAGATCCCCCGGCCGCCGCCGCGCGCCCGGACGGTGCCCACCCGGACGTTGGTCGGGTAGCCGGAGCCGATGCGCCCGTTGCGGTTGGCCATCCGAAAGGCCGCGTACCCGGTGCCGGCGCCGGCGTTCTCGGCGTCGACGGTGGTGACCGTGGCGTTGACGGTCTGGTTGAGCAGCAGGCCCGACTCGCCCACGTTGCGCGCCGTCACGGTGCCGATGGTCAGCCCGTCCACGCCGTACGTCTCGACCGCGTGGGAGCTGGCGCCGGAGACGTACGCGGTGTCGATCCGGACGTTGCGGGTCCACTGGCTGGTGTCCCCGCGGTTGTCGATCCGGATCCCGAGCCCGCCGCCGAGCCGCATGTCGATCCGGCCGAGGACGACGTCCGTGACGTTGCGCAGGAAGATCCCGTAGAGCGGCGTCCCGGTGACGGTGAGGTGCCCGACCTCGACGTGGCTGGTGCCGCGGGAGTAGATCGGCGCCTGGTCGCCGCTGCCCGAGCCGGTGACGTTGATGGTGCCGCACACGTCGATCGCGGTGTAGCTCGGCAGGGAGATCCGCGACCCGGCGCTCATCGAGCCGGAGCCCCGTACGACGACCCGTTGCTTGCTGGTGCGCCCGGCGCTGAGGCTGTTCACGGCGGCCTGGACGGCGGCGCGCATGTCGCTGCCGGTGTACACCGTGGTGCCGCCGTTGCGGGCGGTCCACGTGCCGCCGCTGAGCACCGCCTCGGCCTGGAACGCGCCGCTGCCGCAGCCGGTGCCCCCGGAGCCGACCGTGATCAGCTGCCACTGCTGGTTGGCGCCGTCGAGATCCTGGTACTGCGAGATCATCGCGCCGTCCGCGGTGGACCACTGCCACACGTCGAGGGCCTTGTTCGAGTGCCGGTTCACGAGGCGGACGTACCCGCCGGCGGAGTCGGCGAGCCGGAAGTGCTGACGGGTGTTGCCGCTGGCGGCGGTGTTCTGGACGAGTTGGACCCCGTCCTCGGCGTTGGGCAGCTCCAGGACCTTGCCGCTGTGCATCGAGCGGATCTGGTGGTAGCCGCCGCCCACGTCGACGAAGCGCCACTGCTGCACGGCCAGGTCGTTGCGGGCGTACTGGTTGACGGGCGCGCCGTCGGCGGTGGACCAGCCCCACAGGTCCATGGCCTTGCCGCTGTGCCGGTTGACGAGGACGTAGCTGGCGCCGGGGTCGACCGTGGCCGCCGCGGCGGGCCGGGGGGCGACGGCCACGGCGGCGCCGACGAGCGCCAGGACGGCCGTGGCCACCAGCGGGAGCCGCCGGCGGTGGAGGGGTCTGGTGGTGGGTGTCATCGGGCTCCTTCGGAGAGCTGTCCGGTGGCGGATGGCGTGGTCGGGCTGTCTCGGCGTGCCCTGCTGATCCATCCGCATCTATTCCGTAGGTCATGGTAAGCGCTTTCCTCCAAGACTGAGGAAGATCTTGACTCGCGTCCTGATCGCCGGTGGCTGGCCTGCGCGTGCGGAGTGCGTGTGGGCAGGTAGGGGTTCTCGGGTGGGGCGCCGGGGCGCGTCTTGGCTGGTGAGGGCCGGTCTGGCCACCCGGCTGTCGCCTGTCGGCGTCGGCCGAACGGGGGAGTGCGGGTAACGGTCGGGTCACGGGGGATTCCCACGGAGGTTCACCTCGCCCTACTGTGCGAGGCAGGAGGTCAGACCTCCATCCTCATACCTCTGAGCTGCGAGGTGAGCTGGCACGTGCAGGAACTTTCTCCCCGCTACGACGGATACCGCTCGTTCGACTACCTGGAGCCCCGGGTCGACTACAAGGTCTTCGAGCTGGCACCGCAGCTCGGCCGGGTACCCGAGCACGACCTCGGCCTGACCGACGAGCAGCGCGGCCGGGTCTCCCGGCTGCTGCGCGAACACGTGGCCATCTCGCTGCACGAACACCCGAAGATCCTCCCGGCGGACGTCTCGCAGCTGCGCGACTACAACCGGACCGGCCGCAACTCCTTCGGCTTCGAAGGGCTCGCCCGCTCCGGGATGACCGCCGTGTTCGACAACTTCATGAACGGCACGGGCTGCGTCACGAGCGAGCACGCCTGGAAGTGGGACGACGTCATCTACGACATCGGCCTGCGCTTCGCCGACGTCGCGAAGCAGGACTACGTGGTGGTGGCGACCACCCTGGAGCAGATCTTCGCGGCCAAGCGGGAGGGGCGGCTCGCGCTGGTCGCCGGCCTGGAAGCCGCCACGATGATCGAGAACGAGCTGGACCGGATCGACATCCTGTACGGCTTCGGCGTCCGGCAGATGGGCATCGCCTACAGCCAGGCGAACATGCTCGGCAGCGGCCTGTCCGAGCGGGCCGACGGTGGGCTGACCCACTTCGGCCGGCGGGCGGTGGACCGGATGAACAAGCTGGGCATCGCCATCGACGTGTCGCACTCCGGTGACCGGACGTCGCTGGAGGTCGTCGAGGCGAGCCGGGTGCCGGTCTTCATCACCCACGCGGGGGCGCGGGCGGTGTGGAACACGCCGCGGATGAAGTCGGACGAGGTGATCCGCGCCTGCGCCGAGCGCGGCGGCGTGATCGGCATCGAGGCCGCCCCGCACACCACCCTGTCGGCCGACCATCCGCACCACTCGATCGAGTCGGTGATGGACCACTTCACCTACTGCGTCGACCTGGTCGGCATCGACCACGTCGCTTTCGGCCCCGACACCAACTTCGGTGACCACGTCGGGCTGCACGACAGTTTCACCCAGCACCTGGCGATCGGACAGGCGCACGGCGTGGTGGACCACCCCCGCGTGCCTTACGTCTCCGGCATGGAGAACCCAGCGGAGTGCTTCAGCAACATCGTCGGCTGGCTGGTCAAGCACGACTACTCCGACGACGAGATCGCCAAGGTCATCGGCGGCAACATCATTCGGGTTCTTCAGGAGGTTTGGTGAGCACGTACAACACCCGCCGCCCCGGCCGCTGGCGGATCGCCGCCGCGATCGGCGCGGTGGCTGCGATCAGCCTGGCCGGCTGCGGCCTCAACGAGGGCAACTCGTCCTCCGGCAACACGTCCGGTGACACCTCGGTGCTGCGCATCGGCACCACCACCGACGTCTCCAACTTCAACCCGCTCCAGTCGCTCAGCAAGACCGACTCCTGGATCCTCAACGCGATGTACCCGCACCTGCTGCGGATCGACGAGAACGCCAAGAAGGCGCCGGAGCTGGCCGAGAAGTACGAGTACGAGGACGGCGGAAAGACCGCCGTGTTCACGCTGCGGGACGACTTCAAGTGGACCGACGGCAAGCCGGTGGTCGCCGAGGACGTCAAGTTCAGCGCCGAAATGATCATGAAGTACAAGCTGGGCAACGTCGCGGCCAAGCTGACCTGGGTCGAGTCGATCGAGGCGCCGGACGCGACCACGGTGAAGTTCAAGCTGTCCCAGCCGTACGCGCCGTTCGCCGAGGGCGTCGGCTTCTGGATGTCGATCGTGCCCAAGCACATCTTCGAGCCGGCCGGCGACCTGTCGAAGTTCGCCAACGACTCGAACTGGGTCGGGGCCGGCCCGTTCGTGCTCGAGAGCATCACCAAGGGCCAGCGCTACGTCATGAAGCGCAACGAGAACTACCCGCTCGCGCCCGGGGGCAAGGCGGCGGTCAGCCAGGTTGAGTACCGCGTCTACCCGGACGTGAACACCATGATGCTGGCGCTGCGCAACGGCGACATCGACATGATGGGCACCCCGGTGCCGGTCTCGGCGGCGAAGACCTTCGAGAACGACGAGAAGATCAAGCTGGAGAAGGTCGGCGCGCTGGGCTTCGCGCACCTGACCTACAACATGAAGAACAAGGACCTGGCCAAGCAGGAGGTCCGGCAGGCGCTGTCGATGTCGATCGACACCAAGTCGATCATCTCGGCCGTGCTCCAGGGTGACGGCCAGCAGATGGCCGGTCCGATCTCGCCGATCTTCTCCGAGTACGACAACACCGAGATCCAGCCGTACCCGTTCGACCCGGCGGGCGCGAAGGCCAAGCTGAGCGCGGCCGGCTACAAGGACGCCAACAACGACGGCTTCTTCGACAACCTGAACCTCGGCGTGGCGTGCGACCAGTCCAACGCGAACATCACCCGCGTGGTGCAGCTCTTCCGCGAGAGCGCGGCCCAGGCCGGCATCAAGCTGGAGAACGAGTGCGTGGAGCGGAACACCTTCCTCACCCGCACCAAGAACGGCGAGTACGACATCGACGCCTCGCAGTGGGGTGTCTTCGACAACCCGATGGACCAGCTGCGCAGCACCTACCTGTCCAGCAACCCGGGTGGCATCAACTACAACCTGCTCGAGTCGGACGAGATCGACGCGCTGATCAACGACGCGGCCGGCACCACCGACCCGGAGGCGTTCAAGACCAAGATCAAGAACCTTGACAAGGTCGTGCACGAGCAGGCGTACCTGACCCCGCTGTACGTGGAGAACTTCCAGTTCGCCTACAACGCCAGCAAGTTCACCGGCTTCGTTCCGTCGCCGTCGGACCTGCTCGGCATGGTCACCGCGTACTCGCTGGCCCAGGTCACTCCGGTCAAGTAACCCGAACCTGAGGGAAAGGAGGGGTCCCCCGTGTTGCGTTTCATGCTCAGCCGAGCACTGAAGGCCGTCCTGACCGTGTGGATCGCGATCACTTCGACCTTCTTCCTGCTCCGGCTTCTGCCGGGGGACCCCACGACCCTCATGGTCGAAGGGGACATGACGCCGGAGATGCAGGCGGCACTGCTCAAGACGTACGGCCTGGACCGGCCGTTGTGGGAGCAGTACGTGTCGTACCTGCGGGAGTTGCTCCAGGGCAACCTGGGCATCTCCTTCCGGCAGATCCAGCCGGTAACCGACATCATCGTCGACCGGCTGCCCTGGACGCTGCTGCTCGCCGGCGCGGCGTTCGTGCTGACCATCGCCGTCGGTATCCCGGTCGGTGTGACCGCCGCGGTGCACCGCGGCAAGCTGATGGACCGCATGCTCCAGGGTTTCGGCATCAGCGCGAACGCGCTCTTCGTGCCGAGTGTCGCCATCCTGCTGCTGGTCTTCTTCGGGGCCAACCTCGGCTGGTTCCCGATCGGTGGGGCGATCGACCCGGACACCCAGGGCGCGGCGGCCTACCTGAGCCTGGCCCACCACCTGGTGCTGCCGGTGCTGTCACTGGTTCTGGTGCAGCTCGGCCCGTACGCGTTGACCCTGCGGACCAACATGATCGAGGTCCTCGGTGAGGACTACATCCGGGCCGCCCAGGCCCGTGGCCTGTCGGCGCGGCGCCGGGTCTGGAAGCACGGTCTGCGTAACGCGATCCTGCCCGCGCTGACCCTGATGGGTCTGCAGTTGGGCACCCTGGTCGGCGGCGCGGTGCTCACCGAGACCGTCTTCGCCTACCCCGGCGTCGGGCGACTGATCTACGAGGCGGTCGGCCAGCAGGACTACCCGGTGATCCAGGGCGCGTTCATCATGCTCGCCGTCACCGTGGTCTTCGCCAACGCGCTGACCGACATGCTCTACGCGGTCCTCAACCCCCGGATCCGGCTGTGACGCCCGTGAGCGCGAGGAGCGCAGCGGAGCAGAGCCCCGCAGTCGCGAACACAGACATCACCGTGAGCGCGAGGAGCGCGGCGGAGCGGAGCCCCGCAGTCGCGAACACGGCAGACACCGCGAGCGCCCCGGCCGGGGCGCGCCGCCCGGACCCGTTCACCGCCACCACTGAAGGGAGGGTGCCGTGAGCGCCCCCGTGCTGACCGAGCAGGCGATTCCGCCGGTCGCCCCGGCCGCGACCACGCGGTCCTCCTGGTACGCCTACCTGCGGCAGCCCACCGCGGCGCTGTCGGTGCTGGTGCTGGTCGTGATGGTGTTGATGGCGCTGTTCGCGCCGCTGATCGCCGACGAGCCCAGCGGCGCCGGCCCGGACGTGTTGCAGTCCCCGTCCGGCGCGCACTGGTTCGGCACCGACGACCTCGGGCAGGACATCTTCGCCCAGGTGGTCTGGGGCACCCGGACCAGTCTGGTGATCGGCCTGGCGGCGTCGTTGATCGCGATCGTGCTGGGTACCGCGATCGGCCTGGCCGCGGCCTACTTCCGGCCGATCGACGCGGTCGCCACGGTGATCACCGACGTGATGCTGGCGCTGCCCACCCTGCCGCTGATGATCATGTTGGCCGCGGTGGTCAACCCCAGCGTCGGGACCCTGACGCTGATCATCGGCTTCTTCGCCTGGCCCGAGGTGGCCCGGTTGATCCGGTCCCAGGGCCTGGTGATCAGCGCGATGCCCTACATCGACGGGGCCCGGGTGCTCGGTGCCACCGGCTGGCGGATCGTCACCCGGGAGATCCTGCCCGCGGTCGTCTCGCTGATGATCGTCAGCGTGCTGCTCACCGCCTCCCGCGCGGTGATCTCCGAAGCCGGCCTGAGCTTCCTCGGCCTCGGCGACCCGGACGCCTGGTCCTGGGGCCGCATCCTGCTCAACGCCCAGCGCAGCGGCACGATCGCGATCGCCTGGTGGCAGACCCTCTTCCCGTCGCTGGCGATCCTGCTGCTGGTGCTCGCGGCGACCCTCGCCGGAACGCGGTTCAACGACACCCGTGACCCCCGCCGCAACGGAGGCTGACCATGCGACTGCCCGAAAGCTTCTACACCAGCGTCCGGACCCGGCTCAACGAGACGCTCGACGAGCGCGGCCTGGACGGCTTCCTGGCCACGTCCCCGGCGGACGTCGCCTTCCTGAGCGGCTTCTTCTACATCGCCACCGAGCGTCCGGTGTACCTCTGGATGCCGCGCAAGGGAGAACCGCTGCTGGTCATCCCGCGTCTCGACGAGGAGTACGCCGCCCAGCAGGGCGTGACCATCCCGCTTGTCAGCTACTTCGAGTTCCCGGGCGTGGTCACCGCCGAGCAGACGCTCGCCTCGGCACTGTCCCGCCCCGGCGGCGCGGTCCGCCGGATCGGGGTGGGCGCCGGGGTGTCGGTCGGCGCGTTCCGGGCGCTGTCCCGGGCCATCGCCGGGGCGACCCTGGAGACCACCGACGCGGTGGCGAAGCTGCGGCTGCGCAAGTTCCCCGAGGAGATTCCGTTCCACGAGGCCGCCGCGCGGATCTGCGACGAGATGCTCGGCGCCGGCCGGGCGCTGATCGAGGAGGCGCTGGTCAGCGGGGGACCGCTGCCGCGCGAGGACGAGATCGCCCGGCACGTGATCGGGTACGGCACCGACCGGATGTACGCCGAGTACGACCTGGTCGTCTACACCACGAAGCTGGCCGGCGGCTTGGTCTACGCCGGCCCGAACTCGGCCCTGCCGCACGGCCTGCCGACCCGCCGGCGGATCCAGCCGGGCGACACCCTGATCCTCTCCCTCGGCGCGGCGGTGGCCAGCCGGTTCGTGGAGAGCGAACGCACCTTCATCATCGGTGAGCCCACCGCCGAGCAGGTGCGCTACTACGAGGCCGACCGGGAGGCGCAGGAGGTGGGCACCCAGGCGATGGTCGCCGGGCGGACCTGCGCCGAGGTCAACAAGATCTGCCTGGACGTGCTGCGTGGGCACGGGCTGGGCGACCACATCCGGCACCGGCAGGGGCACGGCATCGGCTTGCAGAACCACGAGGCGCCCTGGGTCGAGGACGGCGACGACACCGTGCTCGCCCCCGGGATGCTGCTCTCCAGCGAGCCCGGCGTCTACGTGCCCGGCCACGCCGGCTACCGCATTTCCGACACGGTCCTGGTGCAGGAGGCCGGCCCGCGCCGGCTCACCGGCTACCCGCGCGACCTGGCATCCAACGTGATCGAGGGGGTCCGATGAGAATCAACGGAGCCGAACTGGTCGTCGAGGCGTTCGGCCCGACCGACGCGCCGGCGATGATCGTGCATCACGGCGCGCCCGGCCTGGGCTCGCGCAACGAGCCGAAGCGCTCGTTCGGTCCGTTCTCCGACCGGATGCGGGTCATCGTCTTCGACGCCCGGGGCTCCGGCGAGTCCAGTGACGACGAGCCGTTCACCCACGAGCAGTGGGTGGCCGACGTGGACGCGATCCGGGAGCACTTCGGCTACGAGAAGATCGTGATGGCCGGCGGCTCGTACGGCGGGTTCATCTCCCTGGAATACGCCGTCGCCCACCCGGACCGGGTCTCCGCGCTGGTGCTGCGGGACACCGCGGCGGACACCGCCTACGACTACCTGGCGGTCGAGCGGGCCCGCAACACCGACCGCTCGGTGATTCCGGAGTGGGTCATCGACCGGATCGGCACCGGCCGGTTCGAGAGCAACGAGCAGCTGCGCGAGTACTGGCGGGCGATCCTGCCGCTCTACGACCACCAGCACGACCCGGCCAAGGACGAGGCGAAGCTGGCCGCCACCCGGTTCCACTACCGGACCCACAACGCGGCCTTCGGGCAGAACATGCCCACGTACGACCTCAAGCCGAAGCTGCCCTCGATCACCTGTCCGACCCTGATCACCGTGGGCCGGCACGACTGGCGTACCCCGGTGCAGGCGTCGCAGGTCATCGCGGACCTGATCCCGAACAGCGAGCTGGTCGTCTTCGAGGAGTCCGGCCACTCGCCGCAGTTGGAGGAGCCGGAGAAGTTCCAGCGGGTGGTCCGGGACTTCCTCGGCAGAGCCGGAGTGTTGCGATGACCCTGTTGGAGATCGCCGACCTGCGGGTCGCGTTCCCCGGCCCGAGCGGGCCGGTCAACGCGGTCAACGGGGTGTCGCTCCAGGTCGACTCCGGACAGACGCTGGCCATCCTCGGCGAGTCCGGCTCCGGCAAGAGCGTCACCGCGCAGGCGGTGATGGGCATCCTCGAGACGCCGCCAGCCAAGATCACTGGCTCGGTCCAGCTGCGCGGCCGGGAGCTGCTCACCCTGCCCCGCAGGCAGCGCGAGCGGATCAGCGGCGAAGAGATCGGCATGGTCTTCCAGGACGCGATGGCGGCGCTCAACCCGGTCTTCACCGTCGGACACCAGATCGAGGAGGTGCTCCGGGTCCGCCGGGGCATGTCCAGGGCCGACGCCCGCCGCCGGGCCATCGAACTGGTCGACCGGGTCCGCATCCCGGCCGCCAAGGACCGGATCCGCGACTACCCGCACCAGTTCTCCGGCGGTATGCGCCAGCGCATCATGATCGCGTTGGCCATCTCGCTGGAACCGGACCTGCTGATCGCCGACGAGCCCACCACCGCCCTGGACGTGACCGTCCAGGCACAGGTCATGGAGCTGATCGCGGAGATCCAGCGGGACAGCGGGATGGGTCTGCTGCTGATCACCCACGACCTGGGTGTGGTGGCCGAGGTGGCCGACGACGTGGCCGTGATGTACGCGGGGCGGATCGTCGAGCGGGGCACCGTCGAGCAGATCTTCGACGGCCCGGCCCACCCGTACACCGAGGGGCTGCTCGCCTCGATGCCCCGGGTGGACCGCCGCGACGAGCAGCTCTACGCCATCCCGGGCGCCCCGCCCAACCCCGCCCGGCTGCCCGCCGGCTGCCCCTTCCACCTGCGCTGCCACCGGGTCACCGACGAGTGCCGGACGGCGCGGCCCGCGCTGGAACCGCTGTCCGCCGGCCGCGCCAGCGCCTGCCACCACCACGCGGAGGTGCTGCATGCCACCCAGCGATGACGTCGTGCTCCGGGTCGACAACCTGGTCAAGCACTTCCCGGTCAAGGGCCGGGTGCCGCTGCGCAGCGGCGGCGTGGTCAAGGCCGTCGACGGGGTCTCCTTCGACCTGCGCCGGGGGGAGACCCTCGGTGTGGTCGGCGAGTCCGGCTGCGGCAAGAGCACGCTGGCCCGGATGCTGGTCGGGCTGGAGCGGCCCACCGCCGGCGAGGTGCGCTTCGGCGACGCGGTGGTGCACCAGGCCCGGGGCCGGGAGCTGCGCGCGCTGCGCCGCCGGATCCAGATCGTGCTCCAGGACCCGTACACGTCGCTCAACCCGCGCCGCACCGTCCGGGAGATCCTGCTCCAGCCGTACGAGATCCACCCCGACGTGCTGCCCAAGGCCCGCCGGTTGGACCGGATCCGGGAGCTGCTCGACCTGGTCGGCCTGGACGCCAGCCTGCACCTGGACCGCTACCCGCACCAGTTCTCCGGCGGTCAGCGCCAGCGGATCGGCATCGCCCGGGCGCTCGCCCTGCAACCCGACGTGATCGTCTGCGACGAACCGGTCTCCGCCCTCGACGTCTCCGTCCAGGCCCAGGTGGTCAACCTGCTGGAGCGGCTCCAGGAGGAGCTGGGCGTGGCGTACGTCTTCATCGCCCACGACCTGTCGGTGGTGCGGCACATCTCCGACCGGGTCGCGGTCATGTACCTCGGCAAGCTGGTCGAGACCGGTCCCGGCGCGCCGCTGTACGACCAGCCCCGCCACCCGTACACGAAGGCGCTGCTGTCGGCGGTCCCGGTGCCGGAGCCGGCCCGGCGGGTCGAGCGGAAGCGGATCCTGCTCGCCGGCGACCCGCCGAGCCCGGTCGACCCGCCGTCCGGCTGCCGGTTCCGCACCCGCTGCTGGCAGGCCACGGACGCCTGCGCCACCACCGAACCACCGCTGGCGGGCGCGGAACACCCGGTCGCCTGTCACTACCCGTTGGCCGCGTGACGCGCCCGACGCCGTTCCACTGAGGAGTGAGTGAGCCTTGCTGCAGAACCCCGCACCGCGGTACCAGGGACACCGGTCGTACTCGTACCTGGAGCCGCACTCGGACTACCGGGTGTTCGCCCTGGCCGAGGAGATCGGCCGGGTGCCGGAGCACGACCTCGGCCTGACCGACGCGCAGCGGCAGCGGGTCACCCGGCTGCTGACCGAGCAGATCGCCGTCTCGCTGCACGAGCACCCGGTCGTCCTTCCCGAGGACGTCCGTGAGCTGCGCGCCTACAACCGCACCGCCCGCCAGCGTACGGGTTACGAAGGGCTGGCCCGGTCCGGGCTGACCGCCGTGTTCGACAACTTCATGGCCGGGGCGTCCTGCGTCACCAGCGAGAACGGCTGGAAGTGGAACGACCTGGTCTACGCCCTCGGCATGCGGCTGAGTGACCTCTACAAGCAGGACCACGTGTTCCTGGCGACCTCGCTGGCCGACATCCACGCGGCCAAGCGGGACGGCCGACTGGCCCTGGTCGCCGGCCTGGAGTGCAGCAGCCCGATCGAGAACGAGCTGGACCGGATCGACATCCTGTACGGCTTCGGCGTCCGGCAGCTCGGCATCGCGTACAGCCAGGCGAACATGCTCGGCGGCGGCCTCTCCGAGAGGCACGACGGCGGGCTGACCCACTTCGGTCGGCGCGCGGTGGACCGGATGAACAAGCTCGGCATCGCCATCGACATCTCGCACTCCGGCGACCAGACCTGCCTCGACGTGATCGAGGCCAGCCGGGTGCCGGTCCTCATCACCCACGCCGGTGCCCGCGCGGTCTGGGACACCTCCCGGATGAAGCCGGACGAGGTGATCCGGGCCTGCGCCGAGCGGGGCGGGGTGATCGGCATCGAGGCCGCGCCGCACACCACCCTCTCCGAGGCGCACAAGCACCACTCGATCGAGTCGGTCATGGACCACTTCCGGTACTGCGTCGACCTGGTCGGGATCGACCACGTCACGTTCGGCCCGGACACCATGTTCGGCGACCACGTCGGGGTGCACAACACGTACGCCGGCAACTACGCGCACGACGCCGGAAACCGGCCGGAGCACCCCCGGGTGGAGTACGTGGCGGGCGTGGAGAACCCGGGCGAGGCGTTCGGCAACATCGTCGGCTGGCTGGTCAAGCACGACTACTCCGACGACGAGATCGCCAAGGTCATCGGGGGCAACACCATCCGGGTGCTCGAACAGGTCTGGTGACCTGGGCGGGGACCGCGGCTCCCGGGCCGCCGGGCCGGCGGCGCGGAGGGGAGTGCACCGCCCCTCTCGCCCTGGCCCGCGCGACGACTACTACTACACTCCGTACCGCCGCAGCGGCGCGGCGCGGAGCGAAGAGGTGAAGGTGGATGGCTCGGCGTGAGACCGCGCTCCAGACCGCACAGAGTCGGCTGATGGAGCTGATCGGCAGCGAGTTCCGGCCCGGGGACAAGCTGCCCAACGAGCGTGAGCTGGCCGATCTGCTGGAGGTCAGCCGGGCCACCGTCCGCGAGGTCCTCGGCCAGCTCGCCGCCGAGGGCGTGGTGAAGCGCACCTGGGGCATCGGCACGTTCGTGCACGAGCCGTCCGGCCGGGTGCCGGTGTCGCTCGGCGACGTCACCGCCCTGCGGGACCGGATCACCGCCTCCGGTCACCGTCCCGCCCTCACCGACGCCAAGGTCAGCCGGGCCACCTGCCCGGCCGACTGCGCCGAGGTGCTCGGCCTGGCCCCGGGCGATCCGGTGTGGAGGGTCGACCGGCTCTTCGCCGTCGACGAGGTCCCGGCGGTGTGGATCTGCGACCACCTGCCGCTGCACGTCGCCGGGCACGACCTGGACCCGTCCGGCCTGGTCAGCATCGACCTGGACATGTTCGAGTTCCTGGCCAGCGCGACCGGCATGCCGGTGCGTCGGGCCGAGATCGAGTTCGCCGCCGTGCTCGCCGACGAGGTGGCGACTGCCCGGCTCGGGGTGTCGGCCGGGCATCCGCTGATCAGCGCCACCCAGATCGGCTACAGCGCCCGGGACGTGGCGCTCTTCCACGGCCACATCACGGTCCGTACGGACGTGTTGACCCTGCGGATCAGTCGGGGCGGCTGACCGACCCTGCCCACTGGCGTGGCTGCCGGGCCCGCTCGCCGTGGCGCACCGGTTCCGGCGTCAGTGGGACGCCGGTCGGCGCGTGTGCCGGGAATGGACCGGTGCGCCGGCCGCCCGGAAATAAGGTAACGGCGGACGTCAATGCGCCACGGTGTCGGGGTGACGCGCCCCGCGACGCCGTCCCCGCCATTCCCCTCGCCGGTCAGGTCGGTGTCGCACGCGCCGCACCGCTGCTGGGCGGCGGTGCGCGGAATTCGTCGTCCCGTCGGCCGCGCCGGTCGTGGCCGGTTCCGCCATGCCCGCCGGACCCCGTTGTGCGGGCGGCGACGAGTCGGGCCGCGCGCGCCTGGAATGCCGATCGCGGCGGCACCGGAACCCATTCACCGCTGGCGTGAAAATCGGACGGTGGTCGTCCCATGCGTGGAATGGCTGTGCGCGGGGTGTGCCTTCTGGGGCGGTGGGGCGGGCGGTTGGCGCGTTGAAGCCGACCGGCACCTCCGACAGCGGGCGGCGCGCGGCCGGCGCGGCCGGCGCGGGCGGCGGACCGGGGCCGCGTCGGCCGTCCCCGACCTGCCCGAAGGTGGCCGATACCTGACAGTGGCCGGGCGGCCGGATCGACGCGGTCGGCCGCGCGCCGGACAGTCTGCCGTGGTGGCGCCCCCGATGGCGGTCCGATCATGCCCGGGAACGGCCGGATCTGGGATTCCACGAAGGCGCCACCCGCGTCCCGGAATCTGAGAGACGTCTTGGCAGTGTGATCGGCGCTCGTGGACTCTCTCTGCGGAGAGCGATGGCTTGGTGGCTCATCGTCACAATGCGTCATGCTCCCGGTCGTCGACCTGGCACGGGGCGTACGGTCGGTCACTGTTCGTGGTGGGGGGAGTGCTCGGTGGGACACGCCATGCCAAATCGCGGTTCACGGTGAGCGCACCCGCGCGCTCCGCCGGGCCGGTCCGTCGTTCCACCCCGTCCCGCCGCCACGCCCGGACGGCCGCCGTCGACACGCTGCACCGGATGGTCGAGGCCCAGGTCGACCGGACTCCGGACGCCGACGCGGTGTGGTGCGACGGGCAGGTGCTCAGCTACCGCGAGCTGGACGAGGCGGCCAACCGGGTGGCCGCGCTCCTCGCCGACCGGGGGGTGCGCCGGGGGGACCGCGTCGGCGTCTGCCTGCCCCGCGAATCCCGGCTCGTGGTCGCGCTGCTGGGCGTACTCAAGGCCGGTGCCTGCTACGTGCCGCTGGACCCGGCCTACCCTGCGGCCCGGACCGCCTTCATGACCGGGGACTCCGGGGCCCGACTGGTGCTGACCGTGGCCGAGCTGGCCGACCGGTTCGGCGACACCGCGCTGCGTCTCGACGACCCCGACCCCGACCTCGACACCCGGCCGGCGGCCCGGCCCCAACTTCCCGGCGACCCGTCCGACCTGGCGTACGTCATCTACACCTCCGGCTCCACCGGCCGACCCAAGGGCGTGGCCATCGAGCATCGCTCGGCCTCGGTGCTCATGCACTGGACCCGCGAGACCTTCACGGACGTCGAGCTGGGCGGCGTACTGGCCGCCACGTCCGTCTGCTTCGACCTGTCCGTCTTCGAGATCTTCGGTCCGCTCTGCGCGGGCGGGCGGGTGGTCCTCGTGCGCGACGCGCTGTCGCTGGCCGCGCCGGACGCCGACCGGCTCCCCGTCGCCCTGGTCAACACCGTGCCGTCGGCGATGAGCGAGCTGCTCGCGGCCGGCGCGCTGCCGGAAAGCGTCCGGACCGTCTGCCTCGCCGGCGAGCCGTTGACCGCGGCGCTCGCCGCCCGGGTGCTCGCCCGGCCGCACGTACGCCGGCTCTGCAACCTCTACGGGCCGTCCGAGGACACCACCTACTCGACGTGGGCGGAGGTGCCGGCCGACGGGGGAGACCCGCCGATCGGTCGTCCGTTGCCGCACACCCGCGTCTACCTGCTCGACGCCGACGGCCGGCCGGTGCCGCCCGGAGAGCCGGGGGAGCTGTACCTCGCCGGCGCGGGGCTGGCCCGGGGATACCTCAACCGGCCGGAGGAGACCCGGGCGCGCTTCCTGCCCGACCCGTTCCGCCCGGGGGAGCGGATGTACCGCACCGGCGACCGGGTCCGGCTGCGCCCGGACGGGCAGCTGCACTTCCTGGGCCGCACGGACGACCAGGTGAAGCTGCGCGGGTACCGCATCGAACTGGGCGAGGTGGCCGCCCGGCTGGCCGCCCTGCCCGGCGTCCGCGAGGCGAGCGCCGCGGTGCGGACCGGGCCCAGCGGCGACCCGCTGCTCGTCGGCTACCTCGTCGGCGAGCGCCGCGACGACGTGCGGGAACTGCTGCGCGAGACGGTTCCCGCCCCGCTCGTGCCAACCGCCGTCGTCTGGCTGGACCGCCTGCCGACCACCCCCAACGGCAAGGTCGACCGGGGGGCGCTACCCGCGCCGGAGCTCGCCGTCGCCACGATCGACGGCGACGCCGACCCGCTCGCGGGCTCCGCCGCCACGGTCGCCGCCGTCTGGCGGGACGTGCTCGGCCTGCCGGTGGACCGGCCGGACGCCGACTTCCTCGCCCTCGGCGGCGACTCCCTCCTGGCCGTACGCTGCGCCACCCGGCTCGCCGCCGCCACGGGCCTGCCGGTGGGCCCGGCGGCGCTGTTCACGCACGCCACGGTGCGGGCGCTCGCCGGACACCTCGACGACCTGCGCCGGGCCGCTGGCCCGACCACCACGACCGCGCCCGGCGGTGGACCGGGGCACCCGCACGCGGGCGGTACGCCATCCGCCGCGCCCGTGGACACGGCCCCGCTCTCGGCCGCGCAGAGGCGGCTGTGGTTCCTGCACCAGCTGAACCCGGACGACACCTCCTACCTGGTGTCGTTCGCGGTCCGGCTGCCGGCCGGGACCGCACCGGACGCGCTCGACCGGGCGCTGCGTCGCGTCGTGGCCCGGCATCCGGCACTGCGCACCGTGTTCCCGTCCACCCCGGACGGCCCGGTGCAGCGGGTCCGGGACTACCTCGGCGTCGAGCTGGTCGTCGCCCCGCCCCGCCCCGGGGTGCCGCTGGACGAGCAGCTCGACCGGCTCGCCGCCGCCGAGGCGCGTACCCCGATGGACCTCGCCGCCGGCCCGCTGCTGCGCGCCCGGCTGGTCGCCGCCGACGACGGGCGGGCGGCGCTGCTCCTGGTCGCCCACCACATCGTCTGCGACGACTGGTCGTTCAGCGTCCTCGTGCGGGACCTGGGCCGCGCCTACGCGGCCGAGGCGGGCGACGCGGGCCCGCCGTGGCCCGAAGGTCCGGCGACCGGCCCGGCGGAACTCGCCGTGGCCCAGCGGGACTGGCTGGCCGGCCCCGCCGGCCGGCAGGCCGCGGCCGCCGTGGTCGCCGCGCTGCGCGGCGCGCCGACGGTCCTCGACCTGCCGTCCGCCGCACCGGCGCCCACCGCCACGCCGCCCCGCGCGGACCGGCCCCCGGCCGGAGCCGCCCTGCGGACCCGGATCGACGACGACACCGCCGCCGTGATCCGGGACCTCGCCCGCGCCAGCCGGGCCAGCCTGCACATGGTCGGACTGGCCGCCTTCGCCGCGCTGGTCGCCGCGGAGAGCGGGCGCGCCGACCTGCTGATCGGTGTCGCCTTCGCCGGCCGCACGAGCGTGGCCGCCGAGCGGAGCGTCGGCTGCTTCGTCAACACCATGCCCCTGCGCCTGCGGCCCAGCCCCGACCGGTCCTTCGCCGACCTGCTGGACGAGGCCCGCCAGGCGACCCTCTTCGCCGCCGCCCACCAGGACGTGCCGTTCGACGTCGTCGTCGAACGGCTCCGCCCGGCCCGGCAGCCGGACCGCAACCCGCTGGTCCAGGTCGCGTTCGGCGTGCAGAACGCCCCGGCGGCCCGGCACGTCGACGCCTCCGGTGGCGAGTTCGTCGGGGTGGAACTGACCCCCGACACCGCCCGGCTCGACCTGACCCTCTGGCTCGATGAGCGCCGCGCCGGGCTGGAGGCGCTCTGGACCTACCGCACCGACCGCTTCGACGCGGACCTGGTCGCCACGTGGCACCGCCGCTTCACCGCATTCCTGCGCGGCGCGGCCGCCGATCCCCGGCGGAGCCTCGCCCGATGTGCCCACACCCTTGGGGGAACGAGAGATGAGTGAGCAGACTCCGGTCGCGCCGGTGATCCCGCGCCGCGGCCGCGAACGGTCCCTGGTCGACGTACGCCCCGACTGGCCCGGCGGGCCCCTGCCCGCCCTCGTCCAGGCCAACGTGCCCGACGTGGACCTGGCCGCCTGGCTGACCGCCAACCGCTCGACGGTGGACGAGTTGGCACGCCGCGCCGGCGCCGTGCTGCTGCGGGGCTTCGCGGTGGACGGCGCGGCCGACTTCCGCACCGTGATGGCCGCCCTCTCCGACGACGTGCTCAGCTACGGCGAGCGTTCCTCGCCGCGCAGCGAGGTGACCGAGGGGGTGTACACCTCCACCGAACACCCGGCCGACCAGCCGATCGTGCTGCACAACGAGCAGTCGTACACGGTGAACTGGCCGCTGCGGATCGTCTTCCACTGTGAGGTCGAGCCCGCCGCCGGTGGGCGCACCCCGCTCGCCGACAGCCGCCGCGTGCTCGCCCGGCTGCGCCCGGAGACCGTCGCCGGGTTCGAGCGCCGGGGCGTGCTCTACCGGCGCAACTACCTGCCGGGGATCAGCCTGCCGTGGCAGACGGCGTTCCAGACCGACGACCGGGCCGAGGTAGAGGCGTACTGCGCCCGCGCGCTGATCGACGTCGAGTGGGTCGGCGCGCAGCAGCTGCGTACCCGGCAGGTCCGCCCCGCCGTCCGGGAGCACCCGGTGACGGGGGAGCGGACCTGGTTCAACCACGCCCTGTTCTTCCACGTCACCTCGCTGCCCGAGGAGGTCAGCGCCGGGCTGCGCGCGTCCCTGGCCGAGGAGGACCTGCCCTACCAGACCGCGTACGGCGACGGCACGCCCATCGGCGACGACGTGCTGGCCGAGCTGCGCGCCGCGTACGCGGCCGAGACCCGCTCCTTCGCGTGGCGGCGCGGCGACGTGCTGCTGGTGGAGAACATGCTGGCCGCGCACGCCCGGGAGCCGTTCACCCCGCCCCGGCGCATCCTGACCGCGATGTCCGACCCGGTCGCCGCGCCCGAGCTGACCGCCGCCACCGTGACCTCCACGGGGGTGCGGTCGTGACCGGGCCGGCGCCGCGCCGACGGGGCAGCGGCGCGGTCACCTCGCCGGTGTCCCGCCGGGTGCTGGTCGACGGCACGTTCGTGCTGATGGTGGAGGCCGCCGTGCCGGACCTCGACCTGGCCGGCTGGCTGGCGGGGCGCCGCGACGAGCTGCTGCGCGACCTCGACGCCCACGGGGCGGTCTTCTTCCGGGGCTTCGAGGTGGCCACGGCCGACGACTTCAGCCGCGCCGCCCGCGCGGTCAGCCCCGACCTGCTCGGCTACCTGGAACGCGCCGCACCCCGCCACGAGGTCGCCGAGAAGGTCTTCACCTCCACCGAGTTCAACGCCGAGCAGTGGATCCCGCTGCACCACGAGATGTCGTACTCGCACAACTGGCCCACCCACCTCTACTTCTGGTGCGCCCAGCCGGCCACCGGCAGCGGCGGCGCGACCCCGCTGGCCAGCGAGCGGGTGGTGAGCCCGCGCATCCCCGCCGAGGTGCGGCAGCGCTTCCTCCGGCACGGCGTCAGCTACGTGCGCAACTACGGCCCGCACCTCGACCTGCCCTGGCAGGAGGCGTTCCAGACGACCGACCGCGCCGAGGTGGAGAAGTACTGCGCCGACTCGGCCACCGAGTACACCTGGCTCGACGGCGACGGGCTGCGGACCCGCGCCCGCCGGCAGGCGGTGGCGACCCACCCGCGCACCGGCGAGACCGTCTGGTTCAACCACGCCCACCTGTTCCACGTCTCCAACATGCCCCCCGAGGTCTCGGCCGCACTGCTGCGCGAGTACGGGCCCGAGGGGCTGCCCCGCAACGCCTACTACGGCGACGGCGAGCCGATCCCCGACGAGGTGGTGGCCGGCATCCGGGACCTGTATCGGGAACACGCGGTGTCGGTTCCCTGGCAGCGCGGCGACGTGCTGGTGGTGGACAACTTCCTCGCGACCCACGGTCGCGAACCCTTCAGCGGCGACCGGCAGATCCTGGTCGCCATGTCCGACCTCTACCTCAACCGGAGCGTGGTGTGAACGGCTACCGTCTGTCCCCGATCCAGCGGCTGGCCTGGTCCGGGGCGCAGGACCTGGTCCGCGCCCGGGTGCTGCTCGACCGCCCGCTGGACCGGGCCCGGTTGCAGACCGCCCTGGACGCGGTGGTCGCCCGGCACGAGGCGCTGCGGTTGACCCTGGTGCACCACCCCGGGCTGCGGGTGCCGTTGCAGGACGTCGACGACGATCGCGGCGTCGTCGTCGGCGCCCAGGGCGAGCTGTCGGTGACCGTCACCGACGACGCCCTGGAGTTGGCCGCCACGCCGTTGATCGCCGACCCGGCGAGCCTGCGGCTCGTCCTCGCCGACCTGGCCCGCGCCTACGCCGACGGCCGGCTGGCCGACGACCCCGACGCCCTGCAGTTCCTCGACGTCACCGAGTGGCAGCTGTCGCAGCGGCAGGAGGCCGACCGCTCCGAGGCACCGCCCGCGCCGGCCGCGCGGCTGGTCACCCCGCACGGCGACGACCCGGCCGAGGTCGGCAGCGCGCGCGTGCCCGCCGCGGCGCTGACCGCCGCCGCCCGGCAGGCCGGCGTCGGCGTCGCGAACCTGCTCTTCGCCGCCTGGGCGCTGGCGCTGTCCCGCCGGGCCGAACCGCCCGCCGGGGTCGACGACGCGGACCTGGTGCTGGCCCGGTGGAGCGACGGGCGGCAGGCCACCGGGACGGCCGGTGTCGTCGGCCCGCTGGGCGGCCACGCGCCGGTCCGGCTGGGCCTGCCGCTGCCGGCCGCGCCCAAGGCGCTGCTCGACGAGGTACGCGCCGCCGAGTCCACCGCCGAGGAGACGTTCCACCTGCTCGACCCGGTCGGCGAGCACTCCGACGCGGTCGCCGGCTTCGCCGTCGTACCGGCCGGGGACCCGGCGGCCCTGGCCGGTCTGGGCGCCACCGCCGTGGAGGTCTCCGCGCCGCCCGCCACGGCCGGGCCGCAGCTGACCGCCGTCATCGGCGACGACGAGGTGACCCTGCGGGTCGGCGGGGGCCGCTGGCTGCTGGAGGGCCTGCTGGCGATCCTCGGGACGCTGCCCGGGGCGCTGACCGACGGCACGCCCCTGGTGCTGACCGGCGACGGGGAGGCCCGCTGGCTGACCGACGCGGCCGGCGAGCCGTCCCGCGCCGCCGTACGCACCATCGTCGAGCTGCTCGACGACGGGCTCGCCCGCGCCGACCAGGACGCCCCGGCGGTCCTCGCCGCCGACGGCACGTACACCGTCGGCGAGCTGCGCGACGTCGCGGCCCGGGTCGCCGCCGGCCTCGTCGCGCGGGGGCTGCACCGCGCGCGGGTGGGCGTGCTCGCCACCCGGTCCCGGGACACCGTCGCCGCGTTCCTCGGCGTGCTGCGCGCCGGCGCGGTGTACGTACCGCTGGATCCGGCGGCGCCGGCGCAGCGGCTCGCCGCGCAGGTCCGCGCGGTCGACGCCGGGCTCGTCGTCGGCACGGGCGGCCCGGCGGGGATCGCCGGCACCACCGTCGCCGAGCTGGCCGCCGGCGCCGCGACGGCGGCCGTGCCCCCGGCCGGACCGGCCGATCCCGCCTACGTCATCTTCACCTCCGGCTCGGCGGGCACGCCGCGACCGGTCCAGGTCCCGCACGGCGCCGCCGCCCACCTGGCGTACGCGTTGGAGGAGACCGTGTACGCGGGCAGCCGGGCCGGGCTGCGGGTGGCGGTGAACGCCCCGCTCACCTTCGACGCCTCGGTCAAGCAGATCGTGCAGCTCGCCCACGGCCGCAGCCTGTACCTGGTGCCGGAGGACGTCCGGCGCGACGGCGCCGAACTGGCCGCCGCCCTCGCCGACAACCAGGTCGACGTGCTCGACCTGACCCCCTCCCAGCTGCGCATCCTGCTCGCCGGGGCCGGCGACACCCGGCTGCCGGAGCTGCTGCTGGTCGGCGGCGAGGCGATCCCGCCGGACCTCTGGGACACCCTCGGCACACTGCCCGGCGTCCGGGCGGTCAACCTGTACGGCCCGACCGAGTGCACCGTGGACACCACCGCCGCCGAGATCCGGCCCGCCACGGCGCCGACCATCGGCCGTCCGCTGCCGGGCGTCGGCGTGTGGGTCCTCGACGAGCGGCTGCGTCCGGTGCCGCCCGGCGTGGCCGGCGAGCTCTGCGTCAGCGGGCCGCAGCTGGCCGACGGCTACCTCGGCGACCCGGAGACGACCGGCCGCCGGTTCGTCCGGGCCGCCCTGCCGTCGGGCCGCACGGAGCGGATCTACCGCACCGGGGACCGGGTGCGCTTCGACGCTGAGGGGCGTCTGAGCTACCTAGGCCGCCTGGACGACCAGGTGAAGATCCACGGGTTCCGGGTGGAGCCGGGCGAGGTGGCCGCGACGCTGCGCGCGCACCCGGAGGTCGCCGACGCGGCGGTCGTGGCCCGCGACGACGACGGGCACGGCGACCGCCTCGTCGGCTACGTCCGTCCGACCGCGACGGCCGTCGACGTCGACCTGGACCGGGTCGCCGGGATCAACCCGCACGAGACCCGCTACCTGCACGACGAGATCTTCGTGCAGCGGGTCTACCTGCGCGACGGCATCGTGCTGCGCCGGGGCGCGACGGTCTTCGACGTCGGCGCCAACATCGGCATGTTCTCGCTGTTCGTCCACGCGGTCTGCCCGGACGCGACGATCCACGCGTTCGAGCCCGTGCCGTCGGTGGTGACGGCCCTGCGGCGCAACGTCGAGGAGTTCGGCGTGCCGGCCACCGTGCACCCGGTGGGCCTGTCCACCGCCACGGGGCAGGTCTCCTTCACCTACTACCCGGGCTACTCGATGATGTCCGGCCAGGCCGCGTACGCCGACCCGGCGGCCGAGGTCGCCGTGATCAAGCGGTTCCTCGCCAACGAGCGCGACCAGGGCGGGGCCGACCGGGACACCCTGCTGGAGCGGGTCGACGAGCTGCTGACCGAACGCTTCGCCGGCGCCGAGGTGACCGTCGACGTGCGCCCGCTGTCGGAGGTCATCGACGAGGTCGCGCCGGAGCGCATCGACCTGCTGAAGATCGACGTGCAGCGGGCCGAGGCCGACGTGCTCGCCGGCATCGAGGAGCGGCACTGGCCGCTCATCGCGCAGGTCGCCATGGAGGTGCACGACGCCGTCGGCACCGACACCGAGGGGCGCCTGGACGAGCTGATCGCCCTCTTCGAGGACCGCGGGTTCGACGTGGTCACCCGCCAGGACGACCTGCTCACCGGCACCGACCGGCACACCCTGCACGCCGTGCGCCCCGAGTACGCCGCCGACCCGCGGCCCGCGGTGATGGTCCCGGACCCGCCGGCCGCCGGGCCGCTGGAGGCCCGGTTGACCGAGTGGCTCGCCCAGCGGCTGCCCGCCCACCTGGTCCCCGCCGCCGTGGTGCTCCTCGACGACCTGCCGCTGACCCGCAACGGCAAGCTCGACCGGGCCGCGCTGCCCGCGCCGCAGGTCGACCGTGCCCGGCGGGAGCCGGCCGTGGCGCCGGCCAACCGGGCCGAGGAGATCCTCGTCGAGGCGTGGCGGGAGGTCCTGGGCACGCCGTCGGTCGGGGTGACCGACAGCTTCTTCGCCCTCGGCGGCGACTCGATCCGCAGCATCCAGATGCAGGTCGCCGCGAACCGGCGCGGCCTGTCGTTCCGGCTCGGCGACATCTTCGTGCACCAGTCGATCCGGGAACTCGTCGCGCACGGCGAGATCACCCTCACCGGGCCCGAAGCCGGCACCCCGGCGGAGGCCGGCACGGACGGGCTGGCGGAGCCGTTCGCCCTGGTCGCCGCCGTCGACCGGGACCGCCTGCCCGCCGGGCTGGTGGACGCGTACCCGATGACCGCGCTGCAACAGGGCATGGTCTACCACTGCGAGCTGACCGGCGACCCGGCGATGTACCACAACGTCACCGCTCACCGCGTCGACGCGCCGCTGGACGCGGAGGCGCTGCACGCCGCGCTGGCCGACCTGGTCGCGCGCCATCCGGTGCTGCGTACCGGCTTCTCCCTCGGCGCCCTCAGCGAGCCGCTGCAACTGGTGCACGCCGAGGTGCCGGTCGAGGTGCCGGTGACGGAGCTGGCGGACGCCGACGAGGCCACCCGCCGGGCCCGCGTCGACGAACTGGTGGCGGCCGAACGGGTACGCCCCTTCGACTGGGACCGGCCACCGCTGGTGCGGCTGCACGCCGTCCGCGACGACGCCGACACCTTCACCCTGATCGTGGCGGAGTGCCACGCCATCCTCGACGGCTGGAGCCTGCACCTCTTCCTCGGCGAGCTGCTGGCCGCGTACGACCGGCGTCGCGCCGGGCTGTCGGTGCCGCACCGGCCGACGCTGCCCTTCCGCGCGTACGTGGCCGCGGAGCGCGAGGCGGTGGCGGACGCGCAGTCGCGCCGGTTCTGGCTCCAGGGCGCCGGGGCGGTGCCGCCGCTGCTGCTCGGCGGGGCCGAGCCACGCATCACCACCACCCGGCGGGTGCCGCTGGAGGCGTCCACCACCGCCGCCGTCACCGAGGCCGCCCGCGCCGCCGGCGTACCGGCCAAGTCCTGGCTGCTGGCGGTCCACCTGCGGGTGATCGGGGAGGCCGCCGGCCGCGACGAGGTGGTCACCGGGCTGGTCGTCGGCGCCCGGCCCGAGGCCGAGGGGAGCGACGCCACCCTCGGGCTGTTCCTCAACACCCTGCCGGTGAGCGCCGCGCTGGGCACCCGGTCGCTGACCGAGCTGGCCGTCGACGCCTGGCAGGCGGAGCGGTCGCTGATGGGCCACCACCGGTTCCCGCTCGCCGAGATCGTCCGGGCGGGCGGAGCCGGGCCCCGGTTCGACCACTTCTTCAACTGGACCCACTTCCACGGCGGCGACGACGGCGGGGGCGGCGGCAGCCGCATCGTCGACAGCCGCGGCATCACCGTGGACGTGGCGTTCAGCCTCGCCGTCGACGTCGAGGTGGACCCGGCGACCGGGCAGCTCGCCCTGACCCTCCAGTACGACGCCCGGCACGTCGACGAGGCGCGGGCCGACCGGCTGGCCGAGGCGTACCGCCGGCTGCTGGCGACCGACCCGGCCGCGCCGCTGCCCGCCGTCGGGCGGCCCGATGCCGTCGTCCCCGCCCCGCGCGACGGCGACGCCCGGGAGCGCTGGGCGGGGCGCGTGGCGTCGCTCTGGCAGGAGGTCGTCGGGGTGGCGCCGCGCGGCGAGGGGGCGGAGTTCCTCGCCGCGGGCGGCGACTCGCTGCGCGCCCTGCGCCTGGTCACGGCGCTGCGGCAGCGCCACGGCAGCACCATCACCCTGCCGGAGTTCGTCGCGTTGGGCAGTTACGGCGACCTGGTGCGGCGGGTGGCCCGCGATGGCTGAGAACCCGTGGCTGGTGGTCCGGGCGCCCGTCGCCCGGCCCGCCCTGCGCCTGTTCTGTCTGCCCTACGCGGGCGGCAACGCCGGGGCGTTCGAGACCTGGCGGGCGGGGCTGCCGCGCGCCGTCGAGGTCAACGCGGTGCAGTACCCGGGCCGCCGCGAGCGGGCCGCCGATCCCGCGCCCCGGCGGATGACGCCGCTGGTGCAGGCCCTCGAGGCGGCCCTGGCCCCGCACCTGGACCGGCCCTACGCGGTCTACGGCGACTGCCTCGGCGCGTACGTCGCGTTCGAGCTGGTCCGCCGGCTGGAGCGGCGCGGGCACCGGCCGGCCGACGCGCTGGTGGTCTCCTCGGCCGTCGCCCCGCACCGCGCCGAAGTCGAACCGGACCACTCCGGGGCGGACGACGCCACGTTCCTCGCGGAGCTGGTCGCGCTGGGCACGATGCCGGCGGCCGTCGCCGCGCACCCGGAGCTGGCCGCCGCCGCGCTGCCGGCCGCCCGCGCCGACTTCGAGCTCGGCCGCAGCTACCGCTACCGCGACGCCGGCCCGATCGGCGTGCCGGTCACCGCGATCCGCGGCGACGCCGACCCGCACGTCGACGACGTCGGCGCGGCGGCGTGGGCCGACCTCACCACCGCCGGCTGCACCACCGCCACCGTCCCGGGCGGGCACGACCTGCTCGCCCGTGCCGATCCCGGACTGCTCGGTGCCGTCCGGTCCGCCCTCCTCGGCAAGGAGCCGTCTTGACCGTCACGTCACTGCTCTGCTTCCCGTACGCCGGCGCGGGCGCCTCGGTGTACCAACCGTGGCAGCGGGTCGCACCGCCCGACCTGGAGATCCTGCCGGTGCAGTTGCCGGGCCGGGAGAAGCGCTTCGTCGAGGAGCCGTACCGCCGGATGGACCAGGCCGTCGACGGGCTCCTCGACGAGGTGCTCGAACTGGTCGCCGGCCGCGACCGGGTGGCGCTGTTCGGCCACAGCATGGGCGCGGTGCTCGCGTACGAGATGGCGGGCCGGCTGGCCCAGGCGGACGGGGTGCGGCTGGCGCACCTGTTCGTCAGCGGCTCGCCCGACCCGTGGTCCGGCCGGGACCGCACCGCCGCCGACCTGCCCGACGACGAGTTCGTCGCGCGGGTCGAGGAGTTCGCCGGCTACACGCACCCGGCGCTGGCCGACCCCGACATGCGGGAGCTGCTGCTGCCGACCCTGCGCGCCGACGTGGCGCTGCACGAGGGCTACCGGCCGGGCGGCGACAAGCGGCTCGACGTGCCGGTGACCGCGCTGCGCGGCGCCGACGACACCCTGGTGACCGACTCCGAGGTGGCCGGCTGGGACCGGGTCACCTCCGCCGGGTTCGCCTCCCTGACCGTCGCCGGTGGACACATGTACCTCGCCGACGACCCTGCCGAGCTGCTGGCGCTGGTACGACGGAGGCTGGCCGGTGCCTGAGCCGACGCCGGGCCGGCTGGCCGGCCGGACCGCGATCATCACGGGCGCCGCCCGGGGGCTGGGCAGGGCCTGCGCGACCGCGTTCGCGGCGCAGGGCGCCGACCTGGTCCTGGTGGACGTAGCCCACGACCTGCCCGACGTGCCGTACCCGCTCGGCTCGGCCAGCCAGCTCGCGCACACCGCCAAGCTCTGCGCGCAGCTGGGTGCGGCCGCGTACCCCGTCGAGGCCGACGTGCGGGACCTCGACGCCGTCCGGTCCGCCGTCGCGCTCTGCCTGGACCGGTTTGGCCGGATCGACGTCCTGGTCAACAACGCCGGGATCGCGGCGCCGAGCGGCAAGCCGGTGCACGAGATCAGCGAGCCGGAGTGGCAGCTCATGCTCGACGTGGACCTCTCCGGCCCGTGGCGGATGCTCAGCGCGGTCGGCGCGGTGATGTGCCGGCAGCGCGCCGGCAGCATCGTCAACGTGGCGTCGACCGCCGGCCTGGTCGGCTACCGGCACTTCGCCGGGTACGTCGCCGCCAAGCACGGACTGGTCGGCCTGACCCGGGCCGCGGCGCTGGACTACGCGCCGCTGAAGGTACGGGTCAACGCCCTGTGCCCGGGCTCGGTGCGCGACGACCCGTACGTCGAGGGCCGGATGCTGGCCGAGATCGCCCGGTCGCTGGAGGTGCCGGTCGCCGAGCACGAGGAGACGTTCGTGCAGGCCCAGCCGATGAACGCCCTGATCGAGCCCGACTCGGTGGCCCAGGCCGCCCTCTGGCTGGCCTCCGACGAGTCGTCGCAGGTCACCGGCTCGGTCATCACCGTCGACGGAGGATTCACCACCCGATGAGCAGCCGTCCACAGCCCACCCGACAGCAGTCCGACCCGGGCCGCTCCTGCCACGCGGCGGCGGTGGCCGTCGCCGGCGACCCCGCCGAGGTCGCCGCCCGGTTCGCCGCCGCGCTGGCGCGGCGGGGCCTCGACGCCGCCCGGCTCTGGGTGGACCGGGTGCCCGCGTCGGCGGCCGCCGCGCGCCGCGCCGCCGAACTGGCGCGACCGCTGCCCGCCGACGGTCCGCCGGTGCGGGCGGTGCTGCTGCGCCACGACGGCGGCGCCGACCTGGTGCTCGTCGCCCGGCGTGGCCCGCTCACCGGCCGCGCGCTGGGCGAGCTGGCCGTCGAGGCGGCCGGGGCCGCGCCGCCCGTCGAGGCAGGGTGCGGGGACCGCCCCGCCGGTGCCGTCCTGGAGCCGGTCGGCCGACCGGAGCCGACAGCCGGCGCCGCCGGGGACCGGACCGGGACCGCCGCCGGGACCCTCGTCGGGGAGTCCGCCGGGACCGTCGCCGGGGAAGATCCGGGGCCCGAGGAGGACACCGCCTGGCGGGGCGGGAACCCCCGCGCCGACCGCAGCGCGGCGTACGCCTTCGCCGTGCCCGCCGGGACCGACCGGCTGGCGCTGACCGGCGCGGTCGGCGCGGTGCTGGCCCGCTTCGGCGGCGTACGCCGGGTGCGGGTGGGCACACTGCGCGACGAGGAGCCGGCGGTCGTGCCCGTGGCGGTGGAGGGCAGCCTGCGCGACCTCGCGGCCCGGCCCGCCGACCCGGCGCCGCTGCCCGCCCCCGGGCCGCCGGAGGTCGTGGTCGGCGTGCTGGCCGCCGACAGCCCCGCCGACACCTACCTGCCCAGCCTGACGCCGCCGTGGCCGCTCACCCTGACGCTGCGCGGCACCACCGTCACCTGCGACTTCCGCACCGGCGTGTGGTCCGCCGAGGTGGTCGCCACGGTGGCCCGGTACGTCACCCGCGTCCTCGACCAGCTCCTCGCCGACGGCGAGCGCGCGCTGGCCGACTGCGACCTGTTCGACGACGCCGAACGGGACCGGATCGCGGCGCTCGGCGGGGCGGCCGTCGAGCTGCCGGAGCCGACCGGCGGCATCCACGACCGGGTGGCCGGCTGGGCGCGGGACACCCCGGACGCCCCGGCGGTGTCCTACGGGGACGACCGGCTCACGTACGCCCAGCTCGACGCCCGTGCCGGGCGGATCGCGGCGGCCCTGCGGGCGCGGGGCTGCGGCCCGGACACGCGGGTCGGCGTCTGCCTGGAACGCTCGGTGGACCTGGTGGCGGCGCTGCTCGGGGTGCTCAGGTGCGGTGCCGCCTACGTCCCGATCGACCCCACCTACCCGGCCGAGCGCATCCGGTACACGGTCGAGGACTCCCGGGTGAGCCTGCTCGTCGGCGCCGACGGCGTGGAGGTCGACGAGCTGCTCGCCGACGACACCGGCGACGTGACCGGTGCCCCGGCCGTGACGGTCGGCCCGGACGACCCCGCGTACGTCATCTACACGTCCGGCTCCACCGGCCGGCCGAAGGGGGTCCAGGTCCCGCACCGCAACGTGCTGGCCCTGCTCGCGGCGACCCGGGACGACCTCGGGCTCGGCCCGGCGGACACCTGGACGATGTTCCACTCCAGCGCGTTCGACTTCTCGGTCTGGGAGATCTGGGGGTGCCTGCTCACCGGCGGGCACCTGGTCGTCGTCCCGCACCTGGTGGTCCGCGACCCGGCCGAGTTCCACGCGCTGCTGCGCGCGGCGCGGGTGACCGTGCTCAACCAGACCCCGTCGGCGTTCGCGCAGCTCGTCGACGCCGACCGGCGGGCCGCCGACCGGCTGGGGTTGCGCCTGGTGGTGTTCGGCGGCGAGCCGCTGGACGCCGGCATGTTGACCGGCTGGTTCGACCGGTATCCGGAGCACGAGTGCCGGACGGTCAACATGTTCGGCATCACCGAGACCACCGTGCACGTCACCGCGCAGACCATCGACCGGGGTCTGGCCCTGGCCGGCACCCGCTCCGTGGGGCCCCCGCTGCCCGGCTGGTACGTCCACGTGCTCGACCCGGCGGGGCGGCTGCTGCCGCCCGGCGCCGCCGGGGAGATCCACGTCGGCGGCGCCGGGGTGGCCGACGGCTACCTGCACCGCGACGAGCTGACCGCCCAGCGTTTCCTGCCCGACCCCTGGCGGGGCGGGCGGATGTACCGCAGCGGCGACCGGGGCCGGCTGCTCCCGGACGGGCGGCTGGAGCACCTGGGCCGGCTCGACGACCAGGTCAAGATCCGTGGCTACCGGATCGAGCTGGACGAGATCCGCCAGGTGCTGCTCGACGACCCGGACGTGCTCGCGGTGGCGGTCACCGTGGACACGGGCGCGGAGGCCGCCGACGTCCGGCTGCACGCGTACGTGGTGCTCGCCGACGGGGCCGGCCCGGCTGCCGACCTGCGCCGCCGCGCGGCGAGGATCCTGCCCGAGCACATGGTGCCGGCCACGGTGACGCCGCTGCCGGCGCTGCCGCTCACCGCCAACGGCAAGCTCGACGCCGCCCGCCTGCCCGCGCCGGCCGCCCGGCCCCTGCCCGCGGCGCGGGAGCCCGCCGACACGGTGGCGGGAGACAGCCGCGCCGAGCGGATGCGGGAGATCTGGGAGCGGGTGCTCGGCGCCGAGGTGGGGCCGGAGGACAACTTCTTCGACCTCGGCGGCAACTCCCTGCTCGCGTTGCGGCTGCTGCGTGAACTGCGCGCGCAGGGCCTCGGCGAGTTCACCCCCCGCCACCTGTACGTGCACCCCACGGTGCGCGCCCTGGTCGGCGCCGGCGCGACGGAGCGGTGATGACAGACGTCGACACGCTGACCCGCCTCTGGCCCCAGGTACGCGAGGTGGCCGTCAAGGGCGGCTGCGCGTACGTGGTGGCCGACGACTATCTCGATCCGCTGCACCTGCGCGGCCTGCTCGCCCGGGAACTGCCCGACGCCGACCTGCCCCGGCACATCGTGCAGGTCGACTCCCTCGACCCCGCCGACCTCGTCGAGCCGGACGACCGGTTCGGGGCGTACCTGCCGCCGCGCGACGAGACCGAGCGTGTCCTGGTACGGATCGCGGAGCGCCTGCTCGGCGTGCCGAAGCTGGGCGTGCTCGACGACTTCTACGCCGTCGGCGGCGACTCGCTCGCCGCGACCGGGCTGGCCGTCGAGGCGCAGCGGGCCCTCGGGGTGGGCGTCTCCCTCGTCGCGGTGCTGCGCAACCCGACGCTGGCAGGCCTCGCCGAGGAGATCGGCCGGGCCCGGGCGGCCGTGCCGCTGCCCCGCGCGGAGGCGGCGGACGCCTACCCGCTCTCCCCGCAGCAGCGCCGCGTCTTCCTCGCCCAGTCCCGCGACCCCGCCTCGGTGGCGTACAACCTGCCGCTGCTGGTGCCGCTGCCGGCGGACGTCGACCGCGCCCGGCTGGCGGACGCGTTCCGCGCCGTCATCGCCCGGCACGACATCCTCCGCACCGCCTTCGGCACCGAGGCGGGTCGACCGGTGCAGCGGGTGCTGCCGGCCGTCCCGTTCGACCTGCCGGAGGTCGAGGGCACCGGGACGCTCCCGGTCGAGCCGTTCGACCTGGCCGCCCCGCCGCTGCTGCGGGCCGGCCTGCGGCGTACCGGCGACGGCCCGGTGCTGGCGCTGGACCTGCACCACATCGTCACCGACGGCCTCTCCCTGGCGTTGCTGCTGCGCGAGGTCGACACCGTCTACGCCGGCGGCGAACCCCCGCCGGTCCCCGCCCAGTACGCCGACTTCGCCGTGTGGGCCACGACCGGCCAGCCGCCCGGGGGCGACTACTGGCGGCGGCGTTTCGCCGACCCGCCGACGCCCCTGCGGTTGCCCACCGACGCGGCGCGGCTGGCCGACCGGCCGGCGACGGCCCGGGCCGGCACCGTCGAGTTCGACGTGGGGGCGCAGCGGACCGCCGCGCTGCGGGCCCTGGCGCGGCGCGAGGGGGTCACCCTGTTCCAGGTCCTGCTCGCCGTCTACGCGACCTTCCTCGCCTCGGCGACCGGCGGCACGGACGTCACGGTGGGCACCCCGGTCGCGGGGCGCGGCGCCCCGGGCCTGGAGGCGACCATGGGGATGCTCGTCAACACCGTCTGCCTGCGGCACCGGGTCCGACCGGAGGCCACCTTCCGGGAGTTGCTCACCGAGGTGGCGCACGACGTGGTCGACGCCTTCGCGCACCAGGACTACCCGTTCGACACGCTGGTCGCCGAGGTGCTGCCCGTGCGCGACGAGGACCGGCATCCGCTCTTCGACACGCTGTTCGCGATGCAGCACGCCGAGGTGGCGGCGGCCGACTTCCTGGGGCGGCGGGTCGAGTTGGCCGTCGCGCCCACCGGCCAGGCCATGTTCGACCTGGACATGCAGGTCTACGAGCGCGCCGACTCGCTGCGCGTGCACTGGGCGTACGACGCCGGGCTGTTCCTGCCCGCGACGGTGCGGGCCTTCGCCGACCTCTGGCTGGAGATCGCCGACGCCGTCCTGGCCGATCCCGGGGTGCCGGTCGGCGAGCTGACCGGGGCCCGCCCGGTGGCCGCCGCCGCGCCCGCCACCATCGACATCGAGTTGTGAGCCGGAGAGATCATGCAGTCGCTGATGACGCGGGGCCAGCTCAAGATCGCCGCGGCGCGCCGCCCGGAGCACGCCCGCCACTGGCGTGCCGTGCTCGGCTCCGGCGCCGACCCGGTCGGGTTCCCCGCCGACCGCACGCCGGCGCCCGGCGCCCCGCCCGAGCCGGCCGCTGTCACCGTGCCGCTCGACGAGGCGGTGGTGGACCGGCTCGCCCGGGCCGGCCGGGGCGGCGAGGACGCCCGCCAGGTCCTGCTGACGGCCGCGGTCGCCGCCCTGCTGCGCCGCTACACCGGCGCCGACGACATGCTCATCGGCCGCCCGGGCGAGCCGGGGCAGCTGGCCGGGACGCTGCCGTTGCGGGTGCGCTGCGCGGCGGAGACCAGCTACCGCGACCTGGTCGGGCAGTTGCGCACGGCGGTGCCCGAAGCGGCCCGCCACGCCGACTACCCGGTCGAGTTGCTGGCCGAGGAACTGGCGGCGGACGGTGGTGCGGGCCCGCACCCGCTCGTCGACGTGGCGGTGGGCGGCGGTGCGCCCGACGGGGCCGGGGCCGGGGTGTTCTTCGCCCTCGGCGCCGCCGAGGTGACGGTCCACCACGACGCCCGCCGCTACGACCGCGCCACGGTCGAGCGCCTCGGCGCCCACCTGGCGCTGCTGCTGGGCCGGGCGCTGGCGGAGCCGGACGCGCCGGTGGCGGAGCTGAGCCTGCTGACCGACGGCGACCGGGCGGTGCTCCGGGAGGTCAACGACACCGGCGTCGAGGCGGACCCGGCCGGCCGGCCGGACGAGTGGGTCGCCCGGTGGGCCGCCGCCCGGCCGGACGCCGTCGCCGTCGGCACCGGCGCGGGCAGTTGGACGTACGCCGAACTGGAGGCGCGGGTGGCCGCGTACGCCGAGCGGCTGCGCGACGCCGGGGTGGGCGCGGAGTCGATCGTCGGTGTGCTCGCCGACCGCTCCCGCGAACAGCTGGTGGCGATCCTGGCGACCCTGCGGGCCGGCGGGGCGTACCTGCCGGTCGACCCCGGCTATCCGGCTGCGCGCGTCGCCTACCTGCTGGAGGACAGCGGCGCGGCCCTGGTGCTCGCCGCCGACCCGGCGCGGGTCCCGGACGGTGTGCCGGCGCTCCCGCTGCCGAGCACCGGCCCGGTCCCCGCCGCCGCGTCACCCGCCGCCGCATCGCCCGGACCCGAGGTGACGCGCGACGGGCGGGACCTCGCGTACGTCATCTACACCTCCGGCTCGACCGGCGCCCCGAAGGGCGCGATGATCGAGCACCGTTCGCTGGCCAACCGGCTGGCCTGGATGCAGCGGCGGTACCCGATCGGCTTCGCCGACGTGATCCTGCACAAGACCCCCACCACCTTCGACGTGTCGGTGTGGGAGCTGTTCTGGTGGGCCCGCGAGGGCGCCTCCGTCTGCCTGCTGCCGCCCGGCGCGGAGCGCGACCCGGAGGCCATCATCGGGGCGGTCGAGGCGCACGGCGTCACCACCGTGCACTTCGTACCGTCGATGCTGGGCGCCTTCCTCGACTACCTCGGCACCGTCGACACCGGCCGGCTGGCGAGCCTGCGGCAGGTCTTCGCCAGCGGCGAGGCGCTGAGCCCCCGGCAGGTGGACCGCCTCGCGGAGCTGCTGCCCGGCGCGACGCTGGTCAACCTGTACGGGCCCACCGAGGCCACCGTCGACGTCTCCCATCACCGCTGCGAGCCGGGCCGGGAGCGGGTGCCGATCGGCCGGCCCGTGGACAACACCCGCCTGTACGTGCTCGACGAGCGGCTGCGCCCCCAGCCGGTGGGGGTGCCGGGGGAGCTGTGCATCGCCGGGGTGCAGCTCGCCCGCGGCTACCTGAACCGGCCGGAGCTGACCCGGGACCGCTTCGTCGCCGCGCCGGAGGTCGACGAGGAGCGGGTGTACCGCACCGGTGACCTGGCCCGGCTGCTTCCCGACGGCACGCTCGACTACCTCGGCCGCCTCGACCACCAGGTGAAGGTACGCGGCTACCGCGTCGAGCTGGGCGAGGTGGAGGAGGCGCTGCGCGGGCACCCGGGCGTGAAGGACGCCGTGGTGGTGGCCCGCGACGGCAACCTGATTGGCTACGTGGTCGCCGACGAGCCGGTGGGCGAGGCGACGCTCACCGCCCACCTGGGCACCCTGCTGCCGAGCTACCTCGTCCCCGCCCGGGTGGTCGAGCTGGCGGAGTTCCCGCTGTCCGGCAGCGGCAAGCTGGACCGGCGGGCGCTGCCCGAGCCGGCCGCGCCCGAGCGGCCGTACGTGGCGCCGCGCACCGGGCCCGAGCGGATCCTCGCCGACATCTGGGCCGACGTGCTGGGCGTCGACCGGGTCGGCGTGGAGGACAACTTCTTCGCCATCGGCGGCAACTCGATCCACTTCGTCACCGTGCTGGCCCGCGCGCACGCCGCCGGGGTGGAGCTCACCTTCCAGCAGATGTTCCGCCACCCGACGATCGCCGCGCTGCTCGCGGCCGGTCCGCCGGACGCGCAACGGGCGGTGGCGCACCCGCCGTTCGCCCTGCTCGACGCGGCAGACCGGGCCCGGCTGCCCGCCGGGGTGGTCGACGCGTACCCGCTCGGGCAGCTCCAGGCGGGGCTGATCTACGAGAACGAGCTGTCCCGGGGCGCCGCCCAGTACCACGACATCATCAGCTTCCTGATCAACGCGCCGTTCGACGAGGCGACCTTCGCCGAGGCGGTGCGGATCCTCGTCGCGCGCCATCCGATCTTCCGGACCAGCTACCACCTGACCGGCTTCGGTGAGTACCTGCAACTCGTGCACGCCGACGCGCCGAGTCCGCTGTGGGTGGTGGACCTGCGCGACCGCGACCCGGCCGGGCAGGAACACTGGTACGCCGACTGGCACGCCCGCGAGCAGTCGTACCGGTTCCGCTGGCAGGAGCCGGGCCTGGTCCGCATCCACGTGCACGTCCTCGGCGACGAGCTGTACCGCTACAGCGTCAGTCAGCACAACTCGGCGCTGGACGGCTGGAGCATCACGCTGCTGCACACCCAGCTCTTCGACACCTACTACCGGCTGCTGGCCGGGGACCGGCCGGACGAGGAGCCGGCCGAGAACCACTTCCGCGACTACATCGGCCTGGAACGCCGGGCGTTGGAGTCGGCGGCGGACCGCGACTTCTGGCGCGGCGTCCTCGCCGCCGGCGGGGTGACCGAGCTGCCCCGGTGGCAGCCGCCGGAGGTCCCGGCCGAGCGGCCGGTGGTGTTCCACGAGGTGGAGATCGACGACGCGCTCTCCGAGCGGCTGCTGCGCGTGGCCGACCGGTTGGCGGTGCCGCTGAAGACCGTGCTGCTGGCCGCGCACGTCAAGGTGGTCGGCGCGCTCGCCGGGGACACCGAGGTGCTCACCGGGTACGAGCAGAGCGGACGGCCCGAGGCCGAGGGCGCCACCGGGGCGCTGGGACTCTTCCTCAACACCGTACCGATGCGGGTGGACCTCGGCGACGGCTCCTGGGCCGACCTGGTCCGGGCGGTGTACCGCGCGGAGGCGGACCTGCTGCCCCACCGGCGCTACCCGATGGCGCAGATGAAGGCGGACGCCGCCACCACCGACCTGCTCTTCGAGACGGTCTTCAACTACACCCACTTCTACCTGCTCAAGCAGCTGCGCGAGCTGCCCGGCTTCGACCTGCTCGACGTGCGGGTGAGCACGGAGACGGAGTTCGCGCTGCGCGCCGAGTTCATGCGGGACTTCTTCACCGACCGGGTCCGGCTGAGCCTGCACTACCACTCGGCGGCCTTCACGCCCGAGCAGGCGGCGGGGATCGGCCAGGTGTACCGGCGGGTGCTGGCGGAACTGGCGGCCGACCCGGAGAGCGCCCACGCCGGGCTGCGGCCCGGCCTGCCCGAGCCCCGGGTCACGCCGGCTCGGCGCCGCTTCGACCGGGCCGCCCCGGCGACGCGGCGGCCGGAGCAGCCGGCCGGGCGGACCGCGCCGGGCACGCCCGTCGCCCGGCGGATCGCCGAGGCGTGGGCGGCGGCGCTCGACGTGCCGGTGGCCGGGATCGCCGAGGAGGACAACTTCTTCGACCTGGGCGGCACCTCGCTCGCCGCGATGCGGGTGATCGCCGCGCTGCGGCCCCTGGTCACGCTGCGGCAGCTGATGACGACCTCCACGCTGGGCCCGCTGGCCCGGGTCGTCGAGGCGGACGCCGCGCCGCCGGACCGGCTGCTGCAACCGCTGTCCCCGCCGGACGGCGCGTACGACCGGGTCCTGGTCTGCTTCCCGTACGCGGCGGGCAGCCCGCTCGCCTTCCGGCCGCTGGCCGAGGCGCTGGCCCCGCACCGGATCGCGGTGCACGCCGTGGCGCTGCCCGGGCACGACGTCAGCCGTCCCGAGCCGCTGCTGGAGCTGGCGGAGCTGACCCGCCGGGTGGTCGCCGAGATCGGGGAACTGGGCGGCGGGCCGGTGCTGGTGTGGGGCCACTGCGTCGGCGCGGCGGCGGCCATCGAGGTCACCCGGCTGCTCGCCGCCGCCGGCCGGGCACCGGAGCGGCTGTTCCTCGGCGGCAAGCTGCTGCGCGCGGCGGAGGAGATCGACGCCAGCATCGCGGAGGTCACCGGGATGGCGCCGGCGGACGTGGTGGGCTGGCTGGTGGAGCAGACCGGATTCACCGAACTCGACGGCCTGGACGCCGGGCACGTCGAGGCACTGGTCGCCGCCTTCCGCCACGACGCCGTCGGCTCGCACCGTTACCTGCGGGACCGGCTGGGGGAGCCGCTGCCGGTGCCGGTCACCGTGGTCGTGGCCGCCGACGACCCGTTGACGGCCGGGCCCGGCGCCGCGCACGAGGCGTGGCGGCGTGTCGCCGCCGACGTGGAGTTGAAGGAGATCGACGGGGGCGGGCACTACTTCTGCCGCACCCGCGCGGCCGACGTGGCCGCTATCGTCGGCGCGACGGAAACGGGCACGCCGCCGGCGGCCGCCGCCGTACCGTCCGCCCGCTGTCCTGGGGAGGATCATGTCTGACCGTACGCCGACCGTGCGGGGCGAGTTCGTCGCCGGAGCCCGCTCGATGGTGCCGTTCCTGCTCTCCGCCTTCCCGCTGGGCGTGATCGGCGGCACCCTCGGCCTGGCCGCCGGGCTGTCCTACCTGGAGACGTTCGGCCTGGCGATGATCGTCAACTCCGGGACCGCCCAGTTCATCGGCTTCAAGCTGATCTCGGAGGGCGCGGCGTGGCCGGTCATCGTCCTGACCACGCTGATCCTCAGCCTGCGGATGCTGATCTACTCGACGCTGCTCGCGCCGCACGTACGCGAGTTGCCGCAGCGCTGGCGGCTGCTGCTGGGCTTCGGGCTGATCGACGCGGTGTTCTTCGTGGCCTTCGACCGGATCAAGGGCGACGAGCCGGCCCGGCGCAAGAGCATGTTCTACTTCGGCGCCTCCGCCGTCATGTACGTCAACTGGGCGGTCGCCACGGTGGTCGGCATGATCGCCGGGCACCTGCTGCCGGAGCGGCTGCGCTCGGGGCTGGACTTCCCGATGACCGCGGTCTTCCTGGTCGTACTGGCCTCGGCGCTGGTCGGCTGGAAGGTCTGGACGACGGCCGTCTCCGCCGGGGCGCTGGCCCTGCTCTTCCTCGGGTTGCCCTACAACCTCGGCCTGATCGTGGCGGCGTTCGGCGGCGCGTTCGTCGGGATGGCCTGTGAGGTGGTGCAACGGCGGTGGTTCCCGCCGAAGCCCACCGACGAGCCGGAGCCGGCGGAGGAACCCGAGGAACCGGAGCCGGAGGCCGCCCGGGTGGCGGCCGGGGAACGCCGGGCCGTCGAGGCGGCCCGTGACACGGACGGAAGGTGACGGGAATGTCCATGCTGCTGCTCATCCTCGGGATGGGGCTCGCCACCTTCGCGCCCCGGTACCTGCCGCTGCTGGTCTTCCGCGACCGCGTGCTTCCCGACGACGTCAAGGTCTTCCTCGGGTACCTCCCGCCGGCGCTGCTGGCGGCCATCGCCGTCCCGTCGGTGATCGCGCCGGTGGACAACCGGATCGAGATCACCGTCGTCACCGTGCCGTACCTGGTGGCCGGTCTGGTCACGTTGGTGACCGGCCTCTTCGTCGAGCGCTTCATGATCGTCTGGACGGTGGGGCTCGTGGTCTTCTTCGGCCTGCGCTGGTGGCTGGGGGCCGCGTGACGACCGCGCATCCCGTCGACCGCGCCCCGCTGCGGGTCGCGGCCGCCCAGGTGACCGCCGTCCCCGGTGACCTCGCCGGCAACGCGAGGATGGCGGCGGAGTGCATCGCCGAGGCGGCGGCGCGCGGCGTCCACCTCGTCGTCTTCCCCGAGCTGTCGCTCTGCGGCTACGACGTCGGCCTGTTGCGCGACGACATCGCCCGGTGCGCCGTCGAGCCGGACGGCGAACCGCTCGAGGTCGTCGCCGAGGCCTGCCGCACCCATCGGGTGGTGGCGGTGGTCGGCGGCTGCCTGCGCCGGGCCGGCGGCTGGGTGATCGGTGCCCTGGTGCTCGGCGCGGACGGCGGGCTGGCCGCCGGGTACGACAAGCGCCACCTGGACCGTGACGAGCGGGAGTTCTTCGTGCCGGGCCACGCCGACACCCTGGTCGAGGTGCGCGGCTGGCGGCTCGGGCTGGGGATCTGCTACGACTCCAGCTTCCCCGAACACGCCCGCGCGCTGGCCCTCGCCGGCGCCGACGCCTACCTGTGCCCGAGCGCGTTCCAGACCGGGGACTCCGACCATCGGCGTGGCGTGTACTTCCCGGCCCGCGCCCTGGAGAACACCTGCTACGTGGTGTTCGCCAACTTCGCGGGATCACACGGCAGCTGGGAGTTCGCCGGCCGCAGCGCCGTGTACGCTCCCGACGGACGGGTCCTCGCCGACGCCGGCAGGGGCCCCGGGCTCGCCGTCGCCGACCTGGACGACGCCGTCCTGCGCCGGCACCGCGACGCGCTGCGGATGCTCGCCGACCGTGCCGCGCCCGCGCCGCCCCCGGCGGCCGTGCCCGTCCGGGCCGGGTGACCCCCGTCCGCCGGGAGCGCTCAGCTCGGGCGACCCTGTCCGCCGGAGCGTCCGGGCCGGGTGACGCCCCGCCGGCCGGGCCGTGCGAGCCGGGTGACACCGGCCCGGCGGGACCATCCGGGCACCCGGGGTGACGCCCGCACCTTTTCCGACCCGCCGTCCCGGCGGGCGGCCCACCACGTGAGGAGAGAACCTGTGACCGGCACCGGCACGATCGCTGTCCACGGCGACGACGGGCTGAGCCCGGGTGGGGCGGTGTCGCCGCCGATCGTGCAGAGCGCCACCTTCAGCGCCGAGTCCGACGAGCAGTTCACCGCCGTCGCCACCGAGACCCGCGGGAACGCCTTCTACACGCGCTACGGCAACCCGAACCACGCGCAGGTCGCCGCCGTGGTCGCCGAGCTGGAGGGCGTCGAGGCGGGCATGGTCACCGCCTCCGGGATGGGCGCGATCAGCACGATCGCCCTGGCGCTGCTCTCCGCCGGGGACCACGTCATCGTGCAGCGCAGCACGTACGGCGGCACGACGTCGCTGGTCACCGGCCTGCTGGCCCGCTTCGGCGTGGCCTTCACCCAGGTGGACCAGACCGACACCGACGCCTTCGTCCGGGCACTGCGCCCGCAGACCCGGCTGGTGCTGGTGGAGACCCCGAGCAACCCCCTGCTCGAACTGACCGACCTGGCCGCGGTCGTGGAGCTGGCGCACGCCAACGACGCGCTGGTCGCGGTCGACAACACCTTCGCCACCCCGGTCAACCAGCGGCCGGCGGACTTCGGCGCCGACCTGGTGTGGCACAGCGGGACGAAGTACCTCGGCGGGCACTCCGACGTCTCGGCCGGGGTGATCGTCGGTTCCGCCGACCTGGTCGACCGGGTCTGGCAGACCGCCATCGTCACCGGCAGCACCCTCGGCCCCATCGACGCCTGGCTGCTGCTGCGCGGCATCCGGACCCTGTCGCTGCGGGTGCAGCGGCACAACGCCAACGCGCTGGCCCTGGCCCAAGCGGTCGAGGGTCATCCGGCCGTGCGGCGGGTCCGCTACCCGGGGCTGCCGACGCATCCCCAGCACGAGCTGGCCGTCCGGCAGATGACCGGCTTCGGCGGCGTGCTCAGCGTCGAGCTGCGCGACGGGCAGGCGGCGGCCGGGCTGCTGAAGGGCCTCCGGCTGGCCAAGCGGGCGGCCAGCCTGGGTAGCGTCAGCACCCTCGTGGTGCACCCGCGCTCGATGTGGGCCGGGATCGTCGACGCCGAGCAGTTGGCCGCCACGGGCATCGGCGAGGGCCTCGTCCGGGTCTCCACCGGCATCGAGGACACCGAGGACCTCGTGGCCGACTTCGTGGCGGCCCTCGACGCGGCGGAGCGGACGCGGTAGCGCGCGTCGGCCGGCGGCGGTCGGTTTCCCGGCTGTCGTACGGGCTCCGTCCGGCACGCGGCGTGCAGGATGCCGGCGGTGTCGCCGGCATCCTCCGGGGCGGCCGAATGGCCCGCGTCACTTCACTTCATAAAACATTGCAGGCTGTGCAAGATCGCTTGTAGTGTCGCCGCGTGACCTCCACCAGCACCGAGCCCGCCCCCGGGCGGCGCGACCGCAAGAAGCGCCGGACCCGGGCCGCGCTGACCGAGGCGGCACTGCGGCTGGTCGCCGAACGCGGCCTGGCCCAGGTGACGGTGGAGGAGATCAGCGAGGCGGCGGACGTCTCCCCGCGTACGTTCTTCAACTACTTCGCCTGCAAGGACGACGCCCTCGTCGGCGACCAGGCGGGCGACGCGGCGCGCCTGGTGGCCCGGTTGGCCGCCGTGCCGCCCGAGGTGCCGGTGCTGACCGCGTTGCGGACCGCGCTCGACGAGGTGATCGACGAGGTACGCGCCGAACGCGAGCTGTGGTGCCTGCGGATGGATGTCGTGAACCGCAACCCCACGCTCCTGCCCAGGCTGGTCGCCGGCAACGCCGAGACGGAGCGGGCCATCGTCGAGGTCGTCGCGGCACGGGTCGGCGTCGATCCCGACCACGGCTACCCGGCGCTGGTCACCGCCGTGACGGGCGCGGTGCTGCGCAACGCGATGACCCGGTGGGCCGCCCACCCCGCCCGGCCCGACCTGGCCGACCTCGTCGACGAGGCGTTCGCCGCCCTCGCCGCGGGACTGCCGCAGCCCGACGTCGTCGCGGCGGACCCGCCGGTGGGTCGCCGCTCCTGACCCCGCAAGCTCCTTCCGGGAAGGTGCCCGGGAGGCCGTGAAAACCCGTACCCGGTAAGGAAGTCAATGACCGCCACCGTGCCCGCCGAGACCCCCGAGGTCGGCGCCGGCCGCATGTCCCGCCGCGAGGTGCTCCAGGCGCTCTCCGGCCTGATGGTCGGCATGTTCGTGTCGATCCTCGCCTCCACGGTCGTGGCGAACGCGCTGCCGCGCATCATCGCCGACCTGAACGGCACCCAGACCGTCTACACCTGGATCGTCACCACCGAGCTGCTGGCCATGACGGCGACCGTGCCGCTGTGGGGCAAGATGGCCGACCTCTACAACAAGAAGCTGCTGATCCAGCTCTCCCTGGGCCTCTTCGTGGTCGGCTCGCTGATCGCCGGGCTGACCCCGAACGTCGAGGTGCTGCTGGTCAGCCGGGTCGTGCAGGGCATCGGCGCCGGCGGCATGACGGCACTGGCCACCATCGTGATGGCGGCCATGATCCCGCCCCGCGAACTGGGCCGCTACGCCGGCATCTTCGGCGCCGTGTTCGGCGTCGGCACCATCGCCGGGCCACTGATCGGCGGCGTGCTGGTCGACACCTCCTGGCTCGGCTGGCGCTGGTGCTTCCTGATCGGCGTCCCGTTCACCCTGCTCTCCATCTTCCTGCTCCAGCGCACCCTGCACCTGCCGGTGACCCGCCGCAAGGTGAAGATCGACTGGCTCGGCGCGCTGCTCATCACCTCCGGCGTCTCCACCGTGCTGGTCTGGTCGTCGCTGGCCGGCAACAAGTTCGCCTGGGCCTCGGGCTGGACGGCACTGATGGTCGGCGGCGGTCTCGCCCTGCTGGCGCTGGCGGTCTGGGTGGAGTCCCGCGCGGACGAGCCGATCGTGCCGCTGGACATCTTCCGCAACCGGACGGTCTCGCTGACCACCATCGCCAGCATCCTGGTCGGCGTGGCGATGTTCGGCGGCACCGTGTTCCTGTCCCAGTACTTCCAGCTCTCGCTGGGCAAGTCCCCGACGGTGGCGGGACTGATGAGCCTGCCGATGATCCTGGGCCTGCTGGTCTCGTCGACGGTCGCCGGCCAGCTGATCACCAAGTACGGCCGCTGGAAGCGCTACCTGGTGGCCGGCGCCGCCGTGATGGTCGCCGGCATGCTGCTGCTGGCCACCATCGACGCCGGGACCAGCATCCTGCTGCTCAGCGTCTACATGGCGGTGCTCGGCGTCGGCGTCGGCATGCTCATGCAGAACCTCGTGCTCGCGGCGCAGAACGACGTGCCGGCGCACGAGCTGGGCGCGGCCACCTCCGTGCTGACCTTCTTCCGCAGCATGGGCGGCACGATCGGCGTCAGCGCGCTCGGCGCGGTGCTGGCCAACCGGGTCGCCACGCTGAGCGCGGAGAAGCTCGGTCCGCTGACCGGCGGCGCCCCGGGCGGCCACGGCTCCACCGAGGTGCCCGACCTGTCCACCCTGCCCGAGCCGGTGCTGAGGATCATCCAGGACGTGTACGGCACCGCGACCGGTGAACTCTTCCTGGTGGCCACCCCGTTCGCGGTGCTCGCCCTGCTGGTGGTGCTGTTCATCCGCGAGAAGCCGCTGCACACCCTCAGCGGTGAGGAGCGGCGGGCGCGCGAGGAGGCGGCTGGCGTCGTACCCGGCGCGCACTGAGTCACCCGGTCAGGGGCGGTCCGGCCTGCGCCGGGCCGCCCCTGTCGCGTCCGGCGGCGTGCGTGCGCCGGCTCGCCGGCCCGCCGGCCCGCCCCGCGCGCTACACCGGGGGAGGGGCGGGGACGGCCACCGTCCCGTGCACCGGCGCGCCGAGCGGCACCGGCCGGCGCGCCGACGGCCAGGCGGCCGGGATGCGCTCCAGCACCCCGCCGGCGAAGACGTCGCGTAGGCCGAGCGGCTTGAGATGGACGTAGCCGATGTGGCAGTCGCAGACCGCGTTGCCGCACGGGCGCGGACGCAGGGCCGCACGCCACGACCCGTCGTAGAGGTTGCCGATCGGTTCGTCGATGAAGTGGCAGCGGCGTACGGTGCCGTCGCCGCGTACCGAGATCGCCGTCTCGCCCGCGTGGCACGGGAGGTCGAGCGACACGTGCGGGCGCACGCTGTAGCCGAACAGCGGATCCAGCTCCGTCCAGGTCGCCTCCTCGGCCGCGTCGTAGCGCCGGCCCTCGGCGGCGTTGACCCACAGGTAGACCCCGGTGGGCAGGGCGGCGCGCAGCGCCCGCGCCTCGGCCAGGTGCTCCGGCAGGCCCACCACCCCGACGGAGTAGCGGATGCCCAGCTCGGTCAGCCGGGCGCAGCGGCGCAGGAAGCGGTCCCGCTCGACCTGGCCGGGGTGGTACGTGGCCCACAGGGCAGCGGCGCGCGGGTCGGCCTCGGCCAGCCAGTCCACCCGGGCGGCCAGGTTGGTCTGGATGACGACCCGCTCGACGTGCGGCAGGTGCGACAGCGACACCATCGCGTCCCGGTACCAGCTGCGGGTCAGCCCCTCGCCCCACGGGGTGAACAGCACCGACAGCCGTACGTCGGCGGTGGCCGCCACCCAGCCGGCGAAGCGCTCCAGCGCCGCCCGGTCGGCGCGCAGCAGCTCCGGCGGGTCGTGCCGCTTGGCGAACGGGCAGTACGGGCAGTCGTAGTTGCAGCTCGCCAGGGGCCCCCGGTAGAGGATCGCCAGGTTCACCTCGGCACGTACCCGGTCATCGCGTCGCGTACCCGCGCCGAGGTCAGCCACGGGCCGATCGCGTCGGAGCGGGCCAGCCCGGCCGGGGTGAGCCGCAGCCCGCCGTCGTCGGCCCACCCCCGCTCGGCGAGGGTGCCCAGCTCGGGGAAGTCGTCGCCCGGAAGCGCGCCGAACCGGGCCCGGTAGGCCGCGGCGTCGACGCCCTCGGCGCGCAGCAGCGACTTGAGCAGCCACCGGCGGCGCTGCTCGGCGCCGTCGAGGGTGAACCCGAACTCGGCGTGGCGGAAGTCGTCGGCCGGGCGGGCCAGGTAGTCGTCGAGCACCGCCCGCACCTGCGACACCCCGACCGCGTAGTCGAACGAGTAGTGCAGGGACGTGGTGTAGGAACGGGCGCCGCAGCCCAGCCCCACCATGCCGTCGTCCTGACAGCAGTAGTCGGGCCCGTCGGGGACGGGCGCGTCGGCCCGGCGGAACTGCCGCATCGACTCCTGCCGGTAGCCGGCCGCGCCCAGCGTCGCCACCGCCTGCTGGTAGAGGGCGAGCCGCTGGGCGTCCCAGTCGGCGCGGCCGTGCGCCCGCCGCCCGAGCCCGGTCAGCGGGCGCACGTACAGCGGGTATAGATACAGCTCCTCGGGGCGCCACGCCAGGGCCGCGTCCAGGCTCTGCCGCCAGGTGTCGGCGTTCTGCCCGTCGATGCCGTAGATCAGGTCGATGTTGAGCACGGGGATCCGGGCGTCGCGGATCGCGGCCAGGGCCGCCTCCACCTCCGCGCGCCGCTGCGGCCGGCCGGCGGCGCGGGCCTCGGCGTCGAGGAAGCTCTGCACCCCGATGCTGACCCGGGTGGTGCCGTGTGCGGCGAGCACCGCGAGCCGCTCCGGCGTCGCGGTCGCCGGCGAGGTCTCCACCGACAGCGGTACGCCGGGCAGCCGCGCCCCCATCGTGGTGGTGGCGATGTCGAACAGCTCGGTCAGCTCGTCGGCGGTCAGGTAGGTGGGGGTCCCGCCGCCGAACGCCGCGCGGGCGTGGCCGGCGTCGTCGCCGAGCGCGTCGGCGACCCGCTCGGCCTGCCGGCGTAGCTGCCGCAGGTAGTCGGTCACCTGCTCGGCCGGCGCGTTGGCGCGGGTGAACAGGTTGCAGAAGCCGCAGCGCATCTCGCAGAACGGCAGGTGCACGTAGAGGAAGAGCGCCTCGCGCGACTCGGCCCGCCACACGTCCGCCAGCTGCGGGCGCGGGCGCAGCGGCCGGTAGGAGGTCTTGTGCGGGTACGCGTACAGGTACTGCTGGTACGGCGAGCCGTCGAGGCCCGTGTCGGTGCCGGTCACCATTCCCCCGGTCGCAGGACGAAGTGGGCGTACGGGACGGTCCACACCACGTCGTGGCCGATCCGGTGGCCGGTGTGGCCGTCCTCGCCGTAGGCGGTGCCGTGGTCGGAGCAGACGATCGCGAACACCGGTCGGCCCCGCCCGGTGAGCAGGGCGAAGAGCCGGTCGATCCGGCCGTCGACGTACTCCAGGGCGGCGGCGTGGCTGGCCAGGTCGTCGACCCGCGCGCCGGGCAGGTGGTGCCGGTTGGGCTGGTGCAGGGCGGCGACGTTGAGGAACGTGAACAGCGGCTGTTCCGCCGGCACCCGCGGCAGCACCTCGGCCAGCCGGTCGAGTTGGGCGTCGAGGCAGGTGGGGGAGGTGACCCCGAACTCCGGCTCCCAGTGCGCCTCGGCGAACAGGCCCGGCAGCACGGCGCCGAGCGGGCTGCGCCGGTTGAAGAAGCCGACCCCACCTAGGCAGAGCGTGTGGTAGCCGACGTCGGCCAGCGCCGTCGGCAGGTCCGGGGCGTCGAACACCCACGTGTCGGCGCCGGCGGTCTCGCTGCCGGGGAACGCCGCCGCGTACAGCCGCTCGTGCCGGCCCGGGGTGGTCGGGGTGGGCAGGAAGCCGGCGAAGAACGCGTGGTGCGCGGCGTAGGTGAAGCTGGCGGGGGAGTGCCGGCGCTCCCACCGGCCGCCGGGCAGGGCCCGCGCCAGGCGCGGCGTGCGCCCGCGCGCGGCCAGGTCGGCGGCCACGTCGTGCCGCAGCGTGTCGAGGGTGAGCAGGAGCAGGTCGTGACTGCCGATCAGCGCGCGCACGCGAACACCTCCCGCCCGGCCACGCCGACATCCGTCGCCGCCCGACCGGTCGTGGCGGGGCGCGTCGGCTCCCCGCCGGCCGCCGCCCGCCAGCGCGCCCACCGGCCGTCGGTGAGGGCGCGCACCTGCTCGGCGTACGTGTCCCGACCGTCGGCGAGGACCCCCGGCAGCAGGTCGCCGAAGGCGTTGACCTCGGCCACCGCGTGGCGCCGCCAACCGACCAGGAACATCAGGTCGATGCCGACCTGGAGGGTGCGGGGGAAACACCCGGCGACCCGCTCGCAGGTCTCCATCGCCGCCGCCCACGCCGCCGGTCCGGCCGCCGCGCGCAGTTCGGCGAGGTCCCCGCGCGCGTTGCCCAGGTGCAGGTTGGTCAGCGGCCCCCGGGCGGCGCGCACCACGGCGTGGGTGGGTCGGCCCGCCACCGCCACCACCCGCAGGTCGACCACCCGGTCGCCGAGCCCCGCCTTGGGCAGCCAGCGCTCCACGTGCAGGCCGTCCGCGGCGATCCGGTCGACGATGGCGGCGACCTGGGCCTCGTCGGTGTAGTGGCGCGGGCGCAGCGAGTTGAACAGCCCGTCCGGGGTCACCTCGATCGTGGTGACCGCCCGCACCCGCCGCCCGGCCACGGCCAGGGCGACGACCCCGGCGGCCGACGAGCCGTGCGCGGGCTTGACGAACACCCGGCTGGTGCGGCTCGTCGCCATCGCCGCCCGTAGCTGCTCCCACCCGTGCACGGGGGGCAGCGCGGCCGGCACCGGCACCCCGGCGGCCGACAGCCGCGCGTGGCAGCGCCGCTTGTCGCAGAGCACCGCGACGTCCGCCGGGTCGTTGAGCAGTTCCGCGCCGCCGGCGGCGACCCGGTCCAGGCCCCGCAACAGCCCGGCGTACGTGTCGGCCAGACCGACCAGCTCGCCGTGGCGGGCCGGTACGGCGGCCCGGCGCAGCAGCCGGTCCACGTCGGCGTCCTCGCCGGGCGAGTCGACCCGCACCACCGCGCCCGCCGGCGGTGGCGCCGCCCCGGTCAGCACGTCGACCCAGGGCAGCACCTCCGGTCGGGGCAGCCCGGCGCCGAGGACGGCCCCGGTGAATAGGGCGACCCGACGGTTGCCGGGGTTGCCGACGACGGTCAGGCGCATGTCACTCCGACACCGCCGTGTAGCGGTAGCTCTCGCCGTCGTACTCCTCGGGCTCCTGCGGGTCGGAGACGTCCACCCGGACGCCCGGCAGCGCGGCGACCACCGACGCCGCCGTCTCCTCCGCCAGGTAGTGGTGGGACAGGTCCAGCTCCGCCAGGTGGGTCAGCGGCTGCCCGGCCAGGAGAGCCGCCGCGCCCTCGTCGCCGAGCGTGCCCATCGACAGGTCCAGGCGTCGCAGCCGGGGCACCACCGGCGCGGAGGCCAGCGCCCGGGCGAGGTCGTCGGCGATCTCCGAGTTGCACAGGCCGAGCCGGCTCAGCTGCGGGAACCGGTCCCCGGCAAGCAGCGGGGCGAGGTCGCTGACCTGCGCGTCGCCGCCGTAGTCGGAGGTGCCGAGCCACAGCTCCAGGTCGGTCAGCGCGGGCAGGTCGGAGTCGAGCACCGCGCCGACGAACTCCCGGGACAGCCCGCCGCTCTCCGCCGCCAGCTCGCGCAGCCGCGCGTGCCGTACGGGGGAGAAGTCGAAGTCCTCGCCGCCGCGTACCCGCAGCACCTCCAGCGCCGGGTACGCCGTCAGCAGCGCGCTGACGTCGCCCACCTTCATCCAGGAGACCTCGCACTCCTCGGAGGTGATGTCACCGAGGAACAGGGCGCGCAGGGCGGGCAGGCGTGGCGCCGCCGCGCAGAGTTGCGCGATCGGGGCGGGATGGAACGCCGCGTAGCCCCAGGAGCCGACGACCAGGGACTCCACGGACGGCCCGGCCTGCGCGACGAACCGGTCGAACGCGTCGCGGAACTCCTCCGAGAGCGCGTTCTCGGCGGTCTCGTCGTCGAAGTGCCAGTGGGCGATCCGCCACGAGACCGGGCCGTCCACCGTGGGCAGCGGCCCGTCGGCGGGGACGTCCACCACCGGACGGCCGGCGAAGTGGCGCGCGTGGGAACCGAAGGCCATCGCCGCTCACTCCCCGACCGCGGTGTAGCGGTAGATGGTGCCGTCGTAGTCCTCGGCGACCTGCGGGTCGGACAGCTCGACCCGCACCCCGGGCAGCGCGGCGACCACCGAGGCGGCCATGTCCTCGGAGAGGTAGTGGTGCTCCAGGTCGAGGTGCGTCAGGTGGGTCAGCGGCTGGCCGGCCAGCAGCGCCTTCGCGCCCTCGTCGGTCAGCGTTCCCATCGACAGGTCGAGCACCTCCAGCCGGGGGACGACCGGCGCGGTGGCGACGGCCGCCGCGACCGCGTCGGCGATCTCGGCGTTGCACACCGCGAGGTGGCGCAGGGCCGGCAGGCCGGCGCCGGAGAACACCCCGGCCAGGTCGTCGGCGCTCGCGTCGCCGCCGTAGTCCTGCCGGCCGAGCCACAGGTCCAGCCGGTGCAGGGCCGGCAGTTCGCACGCGCCGACGGCGCGGACCACCTCGGCCGGCAGCCCGCCGGACTCGAAGCGCAGTTCCCGCAGCCCGGCGTGGCGGACCGGCTCCAGCCGCAGGCCCTGCGCGCCGCGCACCCAGAGCACCTCCAGCGACGGGTACGCCGCGAGCAGCCCGGTGATGTCGCCGTGCGCGAGCCAGGAGATCTCGCACTGCTCCCAGGTCAGGTCGGCGAGGAAGACCGCCCCCAGCCCGGTCCACTCCCCGGCGGCCTCGACCAGCGCCTCGACCGGCAGGGGCCGCTCGTAGGCCTCGCCCCACTCGCCGATCACCAGGGCGCGTACGGCGTCGGCGGGCACCTGCTCGCGCAGGGCCCGTACGAGACCGGCGAACTCCTCGGGCTCCGCGTCGAAGTCCTCGACCTCCAGCCGCCAGGCGACCGCCGAGGGGTCGTCGGGAAGTGTCATGCCGGGGGTGAACGGCACCACCGGTAATCCGACGAACGACGACACGTGCGAGCTGATCACGCCTACCTCCGGTCCGACTGGTGCAGCGGCGGCGCGACGGTAACAGGTACGCCCGACAGGACGATCATCGAGCAGGTCGGCGGGGGAGGCGACCCGTGGCCGGTGCCGGAGGGCGGCGCTGCCGGCCTGCCGGCGCGGACCGTCGTCACAGTCCGAAGAACTCGAGGTAGGCGTCGATCTGGTGGGCGAGCATCGGCTCGCCCGGATGCGCCCGCAGGCCCCGCGCCCGCGCCTGGGCCAGCAGGACCGTCTCCGCCGGGGTCATGATGATGTCGGCGACCACGGCGTGCGCCGGCAGGTCGGCCACCGCGAACGGCGGCGGGTCGGCGGGGCGCAGCCCCAGGGGCGTGGCGTTGACCGCGAGGTCGGCGTCGGCCAGCCGCGGCCGTGCGGTCGCGTCGACCCTTCCCGGGTACGCGGCGGACAGCCGCCGCCGCAGCGTCTCCAGCCGGCCCGGGTCGGTGTCGCTGAGGCGCAGTTCCGCCACGCCGGCGTCGAGCAGGGCCACGGCGATCGCGCTGCCCGCACCGCCCGCGCCCACCACGCAGGCCCGGCGGCCCCGGAGCTGGTGTCCGGCCGCCAGCAGCCCGCGGACGAACCCGTCGCCGTCGAAGGTGTCGGCGGTCCACGTCCCGTCGGGCTCGCGCCGCAGGGCGTTGGCGCTGCCGGCCAGCCGGGCGCGGTCGCTGGCCCGGTCGGCGAGGTCGAGCGCGGCGGCCTTGTGCGGCACGGTGACCAGCATCCCGTCCAGGTTGGCCACCCGTTGCAGCCCGCGCACCACCTGCGTCAGGTCGGCCGGCGCCGCATGGACCGGGACGAGCACCGCGTCGGTGCCGCGCCGGGCGAGCACCGGGTTGAGCAGTCCGGGGGCGCGCACCTGCGCGATCGGGTCGCCGAGCAGGGCGTACACCCTCGTGGCGCCGCCTATCTCGGTCATGGGGGCGTCTCCGCGGGGCAGGGGTCGTCCGGCGCGGCCGGAGGGGGCGGTGCCGACCCTACGCGACGGCGACGCAGGCCCCGACGCGGCCCGTGCACGCGGCGGCCCGGCCACGCCGTGCGGGCGGGACCGGGCCGGCGGGGCGGATCAGGAGGTGGTGGACGCCGCGGCGGGCAGGGCGTCGAGCCGGCGGGAGAGGGTGAGCAGGCTGTACCCGATCAGGACGAGCACCACCCCGAGGCCCATCGCCAGCGCGGCGACCCCGAAGGAGACGACCGAGGTGAACAGGGAGGCGCGCAGGAACGAGCCGTTCATGACGGTCTGCCGGGTGGGGTCCTCCCGGCCGAGTTCGGCGTACGTCTTGCCGCCGCTGGCCTCCAGCGAGTGCTTCTCGATGACCTCGGCCTCCGCGTACGCGGTCAGCGGGCCGTCGATCTTCTCGCCGGCGAACCAGTCCGCGTCGTCGGAGACGGTGATGCGTTCGTCGGCGAGCTGGCTCTGCACGGTGAACCATGTGGTGGCCCCGCCGATCAGCATGACCAGTCCGGCGACGATGACCAGGACGGACAGTAGGCGGACGGTGGAGCCGACGGCCTTGGACTTCGCGGTGGTGTCGGTCATGGTGTCTCCTCTCCCGCGCCCGGGCAGGGGACCCGGCGTGCGGATGTGTTCCGGTCGAAATGCGACCCAGTATCGCAATCCGGAGGTGGACCGCATCCATCGCACCGACGGCGGACGCGCCGCGCCCGCCCGAGCGGTGTCCGACGGGCGGACGCGGTACGTCGGCGGCCGGGGATCTCCCGCCGCTGGCCGACGGCTTGGACAGCGCGTCGCGGATTCTGTTTCCTCCGTGGACTGGTGATTTCGCCGATGCGGGTCCGGCGACCTCGACGAAGACTGATGCATGTCGATATGCCCCGTCCCGTAGGGAGTGCCCGACGTGTCATCAGCAACCACCACCGTCCGTACCCGTCCCGCCTTCCGCCTCGCCGGACTGGCCGTGGCCGCCGTCCTGGCCGCGGCGGGCGCGCTGGCCGCCCCGACCGCCGCCCAGGCCGCCGACAACCCGTACGAGCGCGGTCCCGCCCCGACCGTCGCGCTGCTGGAGGCCAGCCGCGGCCCGTTCGCCACCGCGTCGCAGAGCGTCTCCTCGCTCAGTGTCACCGGCTTCGGCGGGGGCGTCATCTACTACCCGACCAGCACCGCCGAGGGCACCTTCGGCGCCGTCGCCATCTCGCCCGGCTACACGGCGTCCTGGTCCAGCATCGACTGGCTCGGCCCGCGCATCGCCTCGCACGGGTTCGTGGTCATCGGCATCGAGACCAACACCCGCCTCGACCAGCCGGACAGCCGTGGCCGGCAACTGCTCGCCGCGCTCGACTACCTGACCGAGCGCAGCTCGGTGCGCAGCCGCATCGACGCCAGCCGCCTCGCCGTCTCCGGCCACTCGATGGGTGGCGGCGGCAGCCTGGAGGCCGCGGTCGCCCGGCCGTCGTTGCAGGCCGCCGTGCCACTGGCGCCCTGGAACCTGGACAAGTCCTGGTCCGACGTCCGGGTGCCGACCCTGATCATCGGCGGGGAGACCGACAGCATCGCGCCGGTCGCGTCGCACTCGGAGCCGTTCTACAACAGCATCCCGGCCTCGTCGGAGAAGGCGTACCTGGAGCTGAACGGGGCGAGCCACTTCTTCCCGCAGACCGTCAACACGCCCACCGCCCGCCAGGCGGTGGCCTGGTTGAAGCGGTTCGTCGACGACGACACCCGCTACGAGCAGTTCCTCTGCCCCGGCCCGAGTGGCTCCGCCATCGAGGAGTACCGCAACACCTGCCCGAGCGCCTGACCCTCCGCGGGGCGGCCGTCATCCGCGGTCGCCCCGTGAGGCTGCCAGGGAGTGCACAAAACCGTCGGGGGGCCCCCCCCCCCCGCCGGGCCCCCCGGGGGGGGGGGGCGGCGGGGGGCGGGGGGGGGGAGGCCCCCCACCCCAACAAAAAAACACAGAGGTACGACAATGGGGGGGCCGGGGGGCGG
>NZ_JBICTM010000011.1:72865-165760 GCF_043197615.1 Micromonospora sp. NPDC049048
CCCCACCCCCCGCCCCGCCCCCCCCCCCCGCGGGGGGCGGCCCTAACCCGGGGGCCCCCCGGTGGGGCCCCCTGGTAGCAAACAACCCGGGGGCCCCCCCCCCCCCCGGGGGGCCCCCCGACGAGCGTGTGCGGCCAGGGCGTCGAAGGTATTGACGGCCCACCTCAGAAACGTACACTCCCAGTGTAAATACTGGCGGCTGCCGGGGGGACGGGTGATGGAGCAAGGGCTCGCACTGCACCACATCGGAGTCCGCTTCGGCGGGCTCACCGCCCTCGACGACGTCTCGCTGCGGGTGCCGCCCGGCCGGGTGGTCGGCGTGATCGGTCCCAACGGGGCCGGCAAGACCACGCTGTTCAACGTCGTCTGCGGCTTCGTCACGCCGGACGAGGGCTCGCTGAGCCTCGACGGCCGGCCGCTGCGGCCGCGCCCGCACCGGTTGAACCGGCTCGGCGTCGCCCGCACGTTGCAGGGCACCGGGCTCTTCGCCGGGCTAACCGTGCTCGAGAACGTGATGACCGGGGCCACCCACACGGCCCGCGCCGGCTTCCTCGCCGCCCTGCTGGGCCTGCCCCGCAGCGACCGCGACGAGCGCCGGCTGCGCCGGCACGCCCTCGACGTCCTGGACACCCTGGGCATCGCCGGGCACGCCGACGCCGCGCCGGGCACGCTGCCCTTCGCCGTACGCCAGCGGGTCGCCCTGGCCCGCGCGCTGGCCGCACGCCCCCGGCTGCTCCTGCTCGACGAACCCGCCGGCGGCCTGGGCGCCGACGACATCGCCGAGCTGGCGGAGCTGATCCGGGGACTGCCCCGACGCGACACCGACCCCTGCGCGGTGCTGCTGGTGGAGCACCACATGGACCTGGTGATGTCCGTCTGCGACGAGATCGTGGTGCTCGACTTCGGCCGGGTGATCGCCGCCGGCACCCCCGAGCAGGTACGCGACGACCCGGCGGTCGCCGACGCCTACCTCGGCGCCGCCGTCGACGAGGCCGCGGCATGAGCGGCGGGGCCCTGCTCGAGGTACGCGGCCTGGCGGCCGGCTACGGCGGCGCGCCGGTGCTGCACGGCATCGACCTCACCGTGCCGCAGGGCGCCATCGCGGCCGTCGTCGGCGCCAACGGGGCCGGCAAGACCACCCTGCTGCGCACCCTCTCCGGCATGCTGCGCCCGACCGCCGGCCGGGTCCTCCTGGCCGGCGAGGACCTGCGCGGCGTCGCGGTGGAGCAGCTCGTGCGGCGCGGCATGGCCCACGTCCCGGAGGGCCGTGGGGTGGTCGGCGAGCTGACGGTCGACGAGAACCTGCGCCTCGGCGGGCTGTGGCGGCGCGACCGGGCCGACGCCGCCCGCGCCCTCGACGAGGTCTACCAGCTCTTCGAGCCGCTGGCCCGGCGGCGGCGCCACCACGGGCACCAGCTCTCCGGCGGCGAGCGGCAGATGCTCGCCCTCGGCCGGGCGCTGGTCGGCCGGCCCCGCCTGCTGCTGCTCGACGAGCCGTCGCTCGGCCTGGCGCCGCGGGTGGTCGCCCAGACCATGGCCCTGCTGCGCCGGCTGCGCGACGACACCGGTCTCACCGTCCTGCTGGTCGAGCAGAACGTGCGCAGCGCGCTCTCGATCGCCGACGAGGGCGTGGTGATGTCCCTGGGCCGGGTCGTCACCACCGCCCCGGCCGGCCGGCTGCGCGACGACGCCGACCTCCGGCACGCCTACCTCGGCTTCTGAACCCCTCGTCCCCGCAAGGGAGGACCGTTGGACCGCTTCGTCTTCCTCACCCTCGACGGCCTGTCCAGGGGCGCGGTCCTCGCCGCGTTCGCCCTGGCGCTGGTGCTCATCTGGCGGGCGGCCAGGATCGTCAACTTCGCCCAGGGCGCGATGGCCGTCGCCACCGCGTACGTGGCCTACAGCGTCTCCGCCGCGACCGGCTCGTACTGGCTGGGCTTCCTGGCCGCGCTGGCCGCCGGGCTGCTGCTCGGCGCGGCGGTCGACCTGGTCGTCATGCGCTTCGTCGACCACGCCTCGCCGCTCAACCCGGTGATCGTCGCGCTCGGGCTGGTGTTGCTGATCCAGGCCGTCCTCGGCATGGCGTACGGCAGCGAGTTCCTGCCCGCCGGGACGCCCTTCTCCCGCAACCCGTTGACCGTGGGCGGCGTCGCCGTCCTGTCGCCGTACGACCTGTTCGTCTTCGCGGCGGTCGCGGTGGTGGTCGTGGGGCTCGCCTGGACCTTCACCCGCACGGCGGTGGGCCTGCGGATGCGCGCGGCGGCCTTCGCCCCCGAGGTGTCCCGGCTGCTCGGGGTGAACGTGGGCGGGATGCTCACCCTCGGGTGGGCGCTGGCCTCCGGCGTCGGCGCGCTGGCCGGCATGCTGGTCATCCCCACTGAGCTGGGCCTGCACCCGCACGCGATGGACCTGGTCTTCGTATCGGCGTTCACCGCCGCCGTGGTGGGCGGACTGGACAGCCCACCGGGGGCCGTGGTCGGCGGCCTCGCGGTCGGGCTGCTGCTCTCCTACGTCAGCGGCTACGCCGGCAGCGACCTCACCCCGCTCGCGGTGCTGGTGCTGCTGCTGACCGTGCTGCTGGTCCGTCCCGCCGGGCTCTTCGCCCCGGTCGCGGCGAGGCGGGTGTGAGCGCCACCCGGGCGGCGACCCCGCCGGGCACGAGGGCGCGCGCCGGCGGCACGCGTCCGGCCGGGACCCGACGCGGCTCGACCCTGCTGCGCCACCTCGCTCTCGCGGTCGTCGCCGCGCTGCTGCTGGTGGCCGCGAGCTACGGGCTGGAGCCCTTCCGCAACTTCCAGCTCGCCACCGTGGCCGCCTACCTGTGCGCCACCGCCGGGCTGACCGTCCTCACCGGGCTCAACGGGCAGCTCTCGCTGGGGCACGGCGCGCTGATGGCCACCGGCGCGTACACCGTGGCCCTGTGCCAGAACGCCTTCGCCGACGCCGGGATGACCGGCGGCTGGCTGCTGCCGGTGTCGCTGGGCGCGGCCGTCCTCGCCGCCCTCGCGGTGGGCGCCGTGGTCGGGGTGGCCGCCGCCCGGCTGCGCGGGCCCTACCTGGCCGGCGTCACCCTGGCCGTCGCGGTCGTGGTACCGGCGTTGGCCGTCACCTTCGACGGCGTCCTCAACGGCGAGCAGGGGCTCGCGGTGCCGGTCGAGCCCCCGCCGGCGGCCCTCGGCCCCTACTTCCCCTACGAGCGGTGGCAGCTCTGGGTCACCGCGGCGGCCACCCTGCTGGCCCTGCTGCTGCTGGCCAACCTCGTACGCAGCCGGTACGGCCGCACCTTCCGGGCGGTCCGCGACGACGAGGTCGCCGCCCGCCTCGCCGGCATCCACGTCGCCCGCACCCAGGTCCTCGCCTTCGTGGTCAGCGCGGGCGGCGCCGGGCTCGGCGGCGCCCTGCTCGCGGTCCTCGCGCAGAGCGTGTCGCCCGGGGCGTTCTCGCTGACGCTGTCGCTGTTCCTGCTGATGGCGGTCGTCATCGGCGGGCTGGGCAGCCTCGCCGGCGCCGCGTGGGGCGCCGTCCTGCTGGTCGTCCTGCCCGACCTGACGCACGCCGTCACCGAGCAGCTCACCCTGTCGCCGGCGCTCGCGCAGCGGGTCGAGGGCAACCTGCCCCTGGCCATCTTCGGGCTCACCCTCGTCGTCGTCATGATCGCCGCTCCCGGCGGCGTGCAGGGCCTGCTGTCCCGGCTGGCCCGGGCCTTATCCGCGCGCCGGGCGGGCCGACGGCGGCCGTGAGCCGTCCCGGTCCGGGAGCCCGCACCCGCCCCACCCGAACACCCGTCCCCACCACCACCGCACCCCACCACCACCGCACCCACCACCAACCGGACCGAGGAAAGGTCGGTGTCTGACATGACACGAACGGCACGGCGCGGCCTCGCGCTCGCCACCGCCATCACCCTGCTCGTCACCTCCGCTGCCTGCACCGGGGACGACGGCGGCGGCCGGGGAGCGGTCCCCGGCGTCACCGACACCGAGATCGTGGTCGGCACGCACATGCCGCTCACCGGTCCGGCCTCCGCCGGCTACTCCAAGATCGCCCCGGCGACGAAGGCGTACTTCGACCACGTCAACGCCAACGGGGGCGTGCACGGCCGTAAGATCACCTACAAGATCATGGACGACGGCTACAACCCGGCGAACACCCAGCAGGTGGTACGCCAGCTCGTCCTGCAGGACAAGGTCTTCGCGATCCTCAACGGGCTGGGCACGCCGACCCACACCGGCGTGCTCGACTTCCTCAAGAGCAACCGGGTGCCCGACCTCTTCGTCGCCTCCGGCAGCCGCAGCTGGGACCAGCCCGACCGCTACCCGGGCACGTTCGGCTTCAACCCCGACTACACGGTGGAGGGCAAGATCCTGGCCCACCACGTGAAGACCAGCCTGCCGGGGCGCAAGGTCTGCTTCCTCGGCCAGGACGACGACTTCGGCCGGGACAGCCTCGTCGGCGTGGAGAAGGTGCTCGGCGCCGACGCCGTCGTGGCGAAGCAGACGTACGTCACCAGCAACACCAACGTGGCGCCCCAGATCGGCGCGTTCAAGGCGGCCGGCTGCCAGGTCGTCATCCTCGCCACCGTGCCCGGCTTCACCGCCCTGGCCGTCGGCACCGCCGCCCGGCTCAAGTTCCAGCCGCAGTGGCTGGTCTCCAACGTGGGCGCCGACCACCCGACGCTGGCCAAGCAGCTCGGCGCCAACGCCGGGCTGCTGGAGGGCATGGTGGGCGCCAACTACCTGCCGATGGCCACCGACGCCGCCGACCCGTGGGTCCAGCTCTTCACCAGGATCAACAAGGAGTACAACGGCGACGCGCCCTTCGACGGCAACACCGTCTACGGCATGGCGGTCGGCTACCTCTTCGTGCAGGTGCTCCTCGCCGCCGGCAAGGATCTCACCCGCGAGGCGGTCACCGAGGCCGTCGCCAAGGGCGGCTACCAGGGGCCCGGGCTGGCCCCGCTGCGCTACTCCGACACCGACCACTCCGGCTACGGCGGGCAGCGGCTGACCCGGGTGAGCGGCGGGACGCAGGCCTACTTCGGACCCACGTACGAGACGGACGAGGGCGACGGGCCCGTACGCGAGCACACCGCCGCGCCGGTGGCGCCGCCGGCCAACGGGGTGCCGACGGCCTCCTGACCGGTCGTACCCGGCGCGGACCGGGCGTGGCGCGTCGGCCCTCCGGCCCGCCCCGCCCGGTCCGGGCTGGGCGGGGCGGTCACCCGGCGTGCCAGACGGGCTCGCGGGCCGCCGGCAACTGACGGCGTCCCGGGAGCCCGGCCGGGCCGGGTCAGCTCAGCCGCTCGATGACCATCGCCATGCCCTGCCCGCCGCCGACGCACATGGTCTCCAGCCCGATCTCCCGGTCGTGCCAGCGCAGCGAGTTGATCAGTGTGGTGGTGATCCGGGCGCCCGTCATGCCGAACGGGTGGCCCACCGCGATCGCGCCCCCGTTGACGTTGAGCCGGTCCCAGTCGACGCCCAGCTCCCGGGCGCTGGGCAGCACCTGGGCGGCGAACGCCTCGTTGATCTCGACGAGGTCGACGTCGTCGATCGACATGCCGGCCCGCCGCAGCGCCTGCCGGGACGCCGCCACCGGCCCGAGCCCCATGATCTCGGGGGAGAGGGCGCTCAGGCCGGTGGAGACGATCCGGGCCAGCGGGGTGACGCCCAGCTCCCGCGCGCGTACGTCGGACATCACGACGAGCGCGGCGGCACCGTCGTTGAGCGGGCAGCAGTTGCCGGCGGTCACCGTGCCGTCGGGCCGGAACACTGGCGGCAGGGCCGCCACCGCCTCCAGGGTCACCCCGGCACGCGGCCCGTCGTCGGCGCTCACCACCGCTCCGCCGGGCACGGTGACCGGGGTGATCTCCCGGGCCCAGAAGCCGTCGGCGATCGCCTTCTCGGCCAGCAGCTGCGACCGTACGGCGAACTCGTCCTGGCTGAGCCGGGACACCCCGCGCAGGTGCGCCACGTTCTCGGCGGTCTGCCCCATCGCGATGTAGACGTCCGGCAGTTCGCCGTCCTCGCGCGGGTCGTGCCAGCCCGGCAGTTCACCCGCCGCCCTGCTCGCGGTGCGCGCCAGGGCGTCGGCGAAGGCCGGGCTGGTGGTGCCGGGGTGCCCGTCGGCGCGGCCCCGGTCGTAGCGGGAGACGCACTCCACGCCGACCGAGAGGAAGGCGTGGCCCTCGCCCGCCCGGATGGCGTGCAGGGCCATCCGGGTGGTCTGCAACGACGACGAGCAGTAGCGGTTGACGGTCGTGCCGGGCAGGTGGTCCAGCCCGAGCAGGGTGCCGACGACCCGGGCGAGGTTGTGTCCCTGCTCGCCCGCCGGCTGCCCGCAGCCGAGCATCAGGTCGTCGATCTCGCGCGGGTCGAGCGCCGGCACCTGGTCGAGGGCGGCCCGTACGACGGTGGCGGCCAGGTCGTCGGCGCGCAGGTCGCGCAGGGAGCCCTTGTACGCGCGGCCGATGGGTGACCTGGCGGCGGCGACGATGACGGCTTCGGGCATGGGAGCGTCCTCTCGGGGGAGCGAACTATGTGCATCGACAGTGCGGTTACCGCAGCGCGCTGTCAATGGAATGTGAGGCGTCCATCGATGTTCCGTCGTTGACGAGCATCGAAGCCACTTCTAGTATCTGCATCGTGAATGCAGATACGGGGCGACTCGTGGGCCGGGTCGCCCTGGTCACGGGCGCCAGTCGCGGCATCGGCCTGGCCATCGCCCGGCGACTCGTCGCCGAGGGCGCCCGCGTGGGGCTGACCGCGCGCCACCCGCAGGCCCTGGCCGAGGCGGTCGAGGCGCTCGGCGGGCCCGCCCGCGCCGTGGCCGTCGCCGGCCGGGCCGACGACGCGGGGCACCGCCGGGCCGCGGTCGACGCCGTGGCCGAGGCATTCGGTCCGGTCGACGTGCTGGTCAACAACGTGGGCATCAATCCGGCGTACGGGCCGCTGGTCGACCTGGACCTGGCGGCGGCCCGCAAGATCCTCGACGTCAACCTGGTCGGCACGCTCGGCTGGGTGCAGCAGGTCGCCGCGGGGATGGGCGAGCGGGGCGGCTGCGTCGTCAACGTGTCCTCGATGCCGGGCGCACCCCGTCGCCCGGCATCGCCTTCTACGGGGTGAGCAAGGCCGCGGTCGACCACCTCACCGCGTGCCTGGCCGTCGAGCTCGCCCCGAAGGTCCGGGTCAACGCGGTCGCGCCCGCCGTGGTGAAGACCCGCTTCGCCGCGGCGCTGCACGAGGGCCGCGAGGAGGAGGTCGCCCGGGCGTACCCCCTGAAGCGCCTCGGGCTGCCGTCCGACGTGGCCGGCGCGGTCGCCTTCCTCGCCTCCGACGACGCGGCCTGGATCACCGGGCAGACCATCGTCCTCGACGGCGGGGTCAGCCTCGCCCGGTCCGTCGGATGACCGGCCTGGCTAGACTCGGCGCGGCGGTGCGGGCGACGTGACGGCGAGGAGGCGGGCGCAGATGGGCGGTGCCGAGGCTCCGGTCCGGGTCGACGGCCGGACCGCCCGGGCCGAGCGCACCCGGGCGGCGATCGTCGAGGCGCACCTGGCGCTCATCTCCGAGGGCGACCTGCGGCCGACCGGCGAGCGCATCGCCGAGCGGGCCGGCATCTCGTTGCGCACGCTCTGGACCAACTTCAAGGACATGGAGACGCTCTTCGAGGCCAGCGGCGCGGAGCTGCTCCGGCAGCAGGACGCCGCCCACCGCCCGATCTCGCCGGCGCTGCCGCTGGCCAGGCGGATCGACGCGTACTGCCGGCAGCGGGCGCGGCTGCTCCAGCTCATCACGCCGTCGGCCCGCGCCGCCCAGATGCGCGAACCGGTCTCCGGGCAGCTGCGCCGCAACCGCCTCAAGCACATCGAGCGGGTCCGCGACGAGGTCGAGCAGCTCTTCGCCGCCGAGCTGGAACAGGCCGGCCCGGACCGGGACCAGTTGGTGCACGCCCTGGTGGCCGCGAGCATGTGGCCGGCCTGGTCGATGCTGCGCGACGGGCTGGGGCTGGGCGTGGACCAGGCCCGGGCGGTTATGGCCCGTACGGTGGCGGCCCTGCTGGCCGGCGTCGCCCCCCGCTGACACGGTCGGCGCACCGGTCTTTCCATCGGGCGGCCGATAGGTGACACTCGATGCATGGTTACTGCATTGTCAGTGCAATTAACCGTGCTGCGTGGCCGGGGCGAGGAGTGTGCCGCGATCCGGCACCTGCTGGGCGTACTGCCCACCGGTGGCGGGGGAGCGCTGCTGATCCAGGGCGAGCCGGGATCCGGCCGCACCGCCCTCGTCGACTACGCGCACCGGCACGCCGAGGGCTGCACCGTCCTGGCCGGCACGGGCCTGCGCGAGGAGGCCGGCCTGCCGTACGCCGGGCTGCAACGGTTGTTGGATCCGGTGCTCGAGCGGGCCGACGAACTCCCGGAGCAACAGCGGCGGGTACTGCTGCGGGCGCTGACCGGTGCGGGCTGCCCCGCCCACCGGCGCCTGGCGCTGTCCCTGGCCGTGCTCGGCCTGCTCACCTCCACCGCGCGGGAACGCCCGCTGCTCTGCACGGTGGACGACGTGGACCAGGGCGACCAGCCCACCGCCGACGTGCTGGCGTTCGTCGCCCGCCGCCTGCGCCGGTCGCGGGTGGCCGTCCTGCTCACCACCGCCGCGGACGTGCCGCTCGACGGGATGGCCCGCCACCGGCTCCGTCCGCTCGACGACCGCGACAGCCTCGCCCTGCTCACCGACCGGTTGGCCGGCCGCCCACCCGCTCCGTCCGTGGCCGCCGCGCTCGGCGCGGCGGCCGGCGGCAACCCGCAGGCCCTGGTCGACCTGGCCGGGGTGCTCACCCCGGGCCAGTGCCGCGGGGAGGAGCCGGTACCCGAGACGCCGCCGGCCGACGGCGGGCTGGGCCGCGCCTACCGCGCCCGGCTGGACCGGTTGCCGGCCGACACCCGCCGCGTCCTGCTGCTCGCCGCGCTCGACGAGGACGGGGAGCCGGGCACCCTGCTCCGGGCCGCCCGGATCGCCGGCACGGCCGTCGAAGCGCTCGCGCCGGCCGAACTCGCGGGCCTGGTCCGCGTCGAGCCGCACCGCGTCACGTTCCCGCAGCCCCTCGTCCGGACCGTGGTCCGGGCCGCCGCGCCACTGGCCGAGCGGCGCGCGGCGCACCTGCTGCTCGCCCGCGTGCTCGACGGGGCCGGGCACCGGCTGCGTCGGGCGGGGCACCTCGCCGCCGCCGCGCAGGGTCCCGACCCGGCCCTGGCCGCCGAACTGGAGCAGGCGGCAGCCGAGAGCGGGGCCGCGGCGACGGCGGCCTCGGCGGCGCTGCAGCGGGCCGCCGAACTCAGCGACGACCCGGCGCGGGCCGCCGCCCGGCTCGTGGCCGCCGCCCGGTACGCCTGGTCGGCCGGCCGGGCACACCGGACCCGGCTGCTGCTGGGCGGCCTGCCCGCCGCCGTGGACGCCACCGTGGCGGGGCGGGCGGGCCTGCTGCGCGGGGAGCTGGAACTGCGCGCCGGGCACCCCCGCTCCGCGCTCACCACCCTGCTGGCCGCCGCCGACACGCTGACCGCCCCGGACACCGCCTCGACCGGCACGGACACCGGGCGAGCCGCCCCGGACAACGCGTGGACCGCCATGGGCCGCGGGCGGGCCGCCACGGTGGCGTCCACGGCGGCGGGCGCGGACCAGGCCGGCGCGGACGGCGCGGGATCCGGCGACCGCGCGCTGGCCCTCGGCGCGCTGGTACGGGCCGGCGAGGCCGCCTGCTTCGCCGGCGACCAGTACCGCTACGCCGAGGTGGCCCGCAGGGCGGAGCTGTTGCGCCGCCCCGGTGACCCGCCCGCGACCGAGCTGCTGAGCGCGTACGTCGCCGGGACGGCGGCGACCCTGCGCGGCGACCACGAGCAGGCCGGGCCCGCCCTGCGCCGGGCGGTCGTCCTCGGTGGACAGCTGACCGGGCCGGCACTGACCCCCGGGGCCCTGACCTGCGCTGCCTCGGCCGGGCTGCTGGTGGCGGTGGACGGGGCGGCGCACCGGCTCGCCGCGCGGGCCGTCGAGCTGGCCCGCGAGCGGGGCGAGCTGTCCGCCCTGCCGCGTGCGCTGGAGCTGCGGGCGTCCGCCGAGTACTGGCTGGGCCGGCACGACGCCGCGATGGACAGTTCCCGGGAGGGGCTGCGGATCGCCCGGGACACGGGTCAGGACAACTGGGCCGGCGTACACCTGGGAATGCTGGCGGTGCTGGCCGCCGTCCGGGCGGACCGCGAGACCGCCCTGCACCGGATCCGCGAGATCGGCGAGGACGCGGGCGCGCACAGCCGGCCCCGTGCCCTGGCGCAGTGGGCGCTGGCCGTGCTCGACCTGGTCGACAACCGACCGGCCGCCGCCGCCGCGCGACTGGCCGCGCTCGCGTGCCCCGGCACCGGCCGGGGACAGGTGCTGGTGCTGGTGATGGCCACCCCGTACCTCGTGGAGGCGGCCGCCGCCGTCGCGGACCGGCCGGCGGCCGGCGCCGCCCTCGCCGTCTTCGACCGGTGGGCCAGCAGCACGGCGAGCCCGTCGCGCCGGGCCCTCTCCGCCCGCTGCCACGGGCTGCTCGCGCCCCGGGGCAGCGCCGAGGCGGAGCAGGAGTTCCGCACCGCGCTGCGGCTGCACCCCACGGCCGCCGGCGCGTTCGAGCGGGCCCGCACCGAGCTGCTCCTCGGCCGGGAACTGCGCCGCAGCCGCCGACCGCGCGCGGCCCGCGAGCACCTGCACGCCGCCCGGGAGGCGTTCACCCTGCTCGGGGCGGGCGTCTGGGCCGACCAGGCCACCACGGAGCTGCGGGCGGCCGGCGAGTCCGTCGGCCCGCCGGAGGAGTCGGTGGCGCGACTGCTGACCGGCCAGCAGCTCCGGATCGCGCAACTGGTCGCCGAGGGCGCCACCAACCGGGAGGTCGCGGCCCGGATGTTCCTCTCCACCCGTACGGTCGACCATCACCTGCGCAACATCTTCCACCGGCTCAACATCCGCTCCCGCACGGAGCTGGCCCGCGCCCTCTCCTGACCCCGCCGCTGACCTCCCGCCCTCCCCTCCCCGCCCTGAGCGGAGGCGGGGAGGGGTGGGGCGGGTGTCAGGGGGTGGGGAGGACTATCGTGCGGGCGCCCTCGCCGCGGGACATGCGGGCGAAGGCGTCGGGGGCGCCGTCGAGGGTGGTCCGGTCGGTGATCAGGTAGCCGAGGTCGAGGGTGCCGTCGAGCACGGCCCGGGCGAGTTCGGGCAGTTCCCGGTCTGGGTCGGAGGAGCCGTAGACCGAGGAGCGCAGGGTCCGGGCCGAGTGGAAGATCTCCAGCGCGCCCAGCCCGACGATGTCGTCCTTGGCCCCCATGCCGATGACGGTCACCTGCCCGCCCCGGCGGGTCACCCGCCAGGCGGTGCGGATCGTGGTCGACCGCCCGACGCACTCCAGCGCGTGGTCGACGCCCCGCCCCGCCGTGCGTTCCCGGATCGCCCGGTTGAGCGACTCGTCGGCGAGCAGGAACTCGGTGGCCCCGGCCGCGGTGGCCAGCGCCGCCTTGCTCGCCGAGACGTCGACGGCGAGCACCTGGTCGGCGCCGGCGGCCCGCGCGGCGGAGACGACCGACAGCCCCACCCCGCCGAGGCCGATCACGACCACCGATTCGCCGGGCGCGACCTGCGCCGTACGCCGGACCGCGCCGACGCCGGTGACCACGGCGCAGCCCAGCAGCGCCGCCGCCTCGAAGGGCAGCTCGGCCGGCACCGGGATGACGGCGTTCTGCGGCACCACCACCTCCTCGGCGAGAGCGCCGAGGCCGAGCGTGACGTGCAGGGGCTCGCCGGCCGGTGTGCGTCCCCGGGGGACGGAGGGCCCGCCGGTGCGTTCGCAGAGCCACGGCTCGTCCCGCCCGCAGTACCAGCAGTCGCGGCACGGCGGAGCCCAGTTGAGCACCACGTGCGCGCCGGGCGCGACCCGCGTGACGGCGTCGCCGACCGCGACCACCACACCGGCCGCCTCGTGCCCCAGCACCAGCGGGTACGGCGGCGCGAGCGTGCCGTCGACCATGGACAGGTCGGAGTGGCAGACGCCGGCGGCCCGGACGCTCACCCGTACCTCGTGCGGGCCCGGGGCGGGCAGTTCGATCTCCTCCACCCGCAGCGGGGCGCCCACGCCGCGTGCGACCAGCGCCCTCATCGCTGGATGGCCTTCACCTGGAGGAACTCCTCGAGCCCGTACCGGCCCAGCTCCCGGCCGAGGCCGGACTGCTTGTAGCCGCCGAACGGGGCGAGCGGGTTGAACGGGGCGCCGTTGACGTCGACCGCGCCGGTGCGCATCCGCCGGGCGACCCGAAGCGCCCGCTCCTCGTCGGCCGACCAGACCGCGCCGGCCAGCCCGTAGCGGGAGTTGTTGGCGATGGCCACCGCCTCGTCCTCGTCGTCGAACCCGATGACCGCGAGCACCGGACCGAAGACCTCCTCCTGGGCCAGTGCGCTGTCGGGGTCGACGTCGGCGATCACCGTCGGCGCGACGAAGAACCCCCGCTCCGGCAGTGGGGCGTCGGGCCCGCCGGCGACCAGCCGGCCCCCGTCGGCCAACCCGCGCGCGACGTGCTCGCGGACCCGTTCCCGCTGCGCGGCGGAGACCAGCGGTCCGAGCCGGGTGGCCGGGTCGAACGGGTCGCCGAGCCGGTAGCCCGCCGTGGCCCGGGCGGCCAGGTCGAGGGCCTCGTCGTAGCGGTCGCGGTGCACCAGCAGCCTCGTCCAGGCGGTGCAGGTCTGGCCGGAGTTGGCGAACGCGTTGCCGACCCCGACCTTCACGGCCGTGGCCAGGTCGGCGTCGTCGAGAACCACGTTGGCCGACTTGCCGCCGAGTTCCAGCGCCACCCGGGCGATGCGGTCGGCGGCGAGGTGGGAGATGCGCCGCCCGGTGGCCGTCGAACCGGTGAAGGAGACCATGTCGACGTCCGGGTGCGCGGCGATGGCCTCGCCGACGACCGGGCCGGTGCCGGTGACCAGGTTGACCACCCCGGGCGGAAAGCCGGCCTCGTGGATCGCGTCGAAGAGCAGGTACGCCGTCAGCGAGGTCAGCTCGCTCGGCTTGAGCACCACCGTGCAGCCGGCGGCCAGGGCGGGGGCCAGCTTCGCGACGACCTGGTGCAGCGGGTAGTTCCACGGGCTGATCGCCCCGACCACGCCGACCGGCTCCCGGAGCACCAGCGAGTTGCCGACGGTCTCGTCGGCCGGGGGACGGGCGGCCAGCTCGACGTAGCTGCGCAGGACGGTCAGCGGCAGGCCGGCCTGGACCCGGGTGGCCACCTTCAGCGGGGTGCCCAGCTCCAGGGCGACGGTGCGGGCGATCTCGTCGGCCCGGGCGGAGAGGGCGGTGTGCAGCCGGTCCAGGCACGCGGCCCGTTCGGCGGGCGCGGTGTCGGCCCAGCCGGGAAAGGCGGCCCGGGCTGCCGCGACGGCGCGGTCGACGTCGGCGGCCGTACCGGCCGGGACGGCCGCGAAGACCTCCTCGGTCGCCGGGTTGCGCACCGCGACGGTCTCCCCGGCGCCGGCGGCGACCCACTCGCCGTCCAGGTAGAAGTCGGTCCGTGCGAGATCCATCGCGCCCCTCACGTACATCGGTCAAAACTAGCAGTGCAAGTTTCGACTCTAGTACGCGTCGTCGGCCGGCGGGAGGGGTGGCAGCGGCCCGATGTGCTCCTCGTAGGTGCGCGACAGCCCGTGGATCAGCGCGTCGAGGCCCAGCGCGAAGGCGCCCTCGTCCACCTGTTGCTGGTGCTCCGCCAGCCGGTGGGCATGGTTCAGGTGCGGGTACTGCTTCGCGTACACCCCGGGGTCCTCGACGAAGCCCCGGGCGAACGAGCCCAGCGCCGAGCCGGTCACGAAGTAGCGCATGAGCGCGCCGATGTGGGTCGCCCGGGCCGGCGGCCAGCCGGCGGCGACCAGTCCGCCGTAGACGGCGTCGGCCATGGCCAGGGCCGCGGGTCGGCGTCCCGGCCCTCGGGCCAGGTACGGCACGATGTTCGGGTGCGCGGCCAGCGCCGCGCGGTAGGAGCGCCCCCACCGGCGCAGCGCCTCGCGCCAGTCGACGCGGCCGAAGTACGACACGTCCACCTGGCCGGTGACGGTGTCGGCCACCGCGTCGAGGATCTCGTCCTTCGTGGCGAAGTGGTTGTAGAGGGACGGGCCGCGTACCCCCAGTTCGGCGGCCAGGCGGCGGGTGGAGAAGCCCGCCAGCCCCTCGGCGTCGATCAGCGCGGCGGCGGTCTCGACGATCCGCTGCCGGCTGAGCAGGGCCTGCCGCGGCCGGGGCATTCCGGTCCTCCTTCGCTGGTGCGGTCGTCTGAGACTCTGCCACACCCGGGTCTGGACGGAATTAAACTTGCACCGCTAGTTTAAGGCTCATGGATCTGCAACTCTCCGCCGAGCAGGCGGCGGTCCGCCGGCTCGCCGCGGACTTCGTCGACCGCGAGGTGGCGCCGCACGCGGCCGCCTGGGACCGCCGGGAGTCCGTCGACCCCGACATCGTCGGCAAGCTGGGTGACCTCGGCTTCCTGGGCCTCACCATCGGCGAGGACGACGGCGGCTCCGGCGGCGACCACCTCTCCTACTGCCTTGTGCTGGAGGAGCTCGGCCGGGGCGACTCCGCCGTGCGCGGCATCGTCTCGGTCTCCCTCGGACTGGTCGCCAAGTCGATCGCCGCGCACGGCTCCGCCGAGCAACGGGCACAGTGGCTGCCCCGGCTCTGCTCCGGCGCCGCCCTCGGCTGCTTCGCGCTGACCGAGCCGGACAGCGGCTCCGACGCCGCCGCGCTGACCACCCGGGCGGTGCGCGACGGCACCGACTGGCTGATCACCGGCGCGAAGATGTTCATCACCAACGGCACCACCGCCGACGTCGCGCTGGTCTTCGCCCGCTCCGGCGGCCCCGGTCACCGCGGTATCAGCGCGTTCCTGGTGCCCACCGACGCGCCGGGCCTGACCCGCCGCGAGATCCACGGCAAGCTGGGGCTGCGCGGGCAGGCCACCGGGGAGCTGCGCCTCGACGGCGTACGGGTGCCGGACTCGGCGCGCCTCGGCGAGGAGGGCGCCGGCTTCCGGCTGGCGCTGGCCACCCTGGCCAAGGGCCGGATGTCCGTGGCGGCGGGCTGCGTCGGCATCGCCCAGGGCTGCCTCGACGCGGCCGTCGGCTACGCCGGGCAGCGCACCCAGTTCGGCAAGCCGATCGCCGCCCACCAGCTCGTGCAGCAGCTGCTCGCCGCCATCGCCGTCGACACCGACGCCGCGCGCCTGCTGGTCTGGCGCGTGGCCGACCTGATCGACCGGGGCGAGCCGTTCGCCACCGAGGCGTCGACGGCCAAGCTCTTCGCCAGCGAGGCCGCCGTGCGCGCGGCCAACAACGCGGTGCAGGTCTTCGGCGGCTACGGCTACATCGACGAGTACCCGGTCGGCAAGTACCTGCGCGACGCCCGCGTCGCCACCCTCTACGAGGGCACCAGCCAGATCCAGCAGCTGCTCATCGGGCGCGCGCTCACCGGCGTCAACGCCTTCTAGAAGCCAGGGAGAAACCGTGACCAGATTCGCCGACCGCGTCGCCGTCGTCACCGGCGCCGCGCAGGGCATCGGCGCGGCCACCGCGCACCGGCTGGCCGCCGAGGGTGCGGCGGTCGCCGTGGTCGACCTCGACGCGGCACGCGCCCAGGTCGTCGCCGACGAGATCGCCGCCGCCGGTGGTCGGGCCGTCGGCATCGGCTGCGACGTGACCGACGCCGCCGCGGTCGCCGCCATGACCGACGAGGTGGTCCAGGCGTACGGCGGGCTGCACGTGCTCGTGAACAACGCCGGGATCACCCGCGACAACCTGCTGTTCAAGATGGCGCTGCCCGAGTGGGAGGCGGTGCTGAACACCAACCTGACGAGCATGTTCCTCTGCTGCCAGGCGGCGCAGCAGCACATGGTGGCGGCCCGCTATGGCCGGATCGTCAACCTCAGCAGCCGCTCCGCCCTGGGCAACCGGGGCCAGGTCAACTACGCGGCGGCCAAGGCCGGGGTGCAGGGCCTGACGGCCACCCTCGCCGTGGAGCTGGGTCCGTTCAACGTCACCGTCAACGCGGTGGCCCCCGGCTACGTGGCCACGGCGATGACCGCCGCCACCGCCGAGCGGGTGGGCAGCAGCCCCGAGGAGCACCAGCGCATGGTCGCCGAGCACACCCCGCTGCGCCGGGTCGCCCAGCCGGCCGAGATCGCCTCGGTGATCGCTTTCCTGGCCAGCGACGACGCCTCGTACGTCAGCGGCCAGACCCTGTACGTCAACGGCGGCGCGCGCTGAGCCGCGCGTAGCACCGCACCGACCCCGGAGGGGACATGGACTTCGCGCTCTCGGACACCGAACGGGCCATTCGCGACACGGCCCGCGACTTCATCACCAGGGAGGTCATGCCGCTGGAGCAGGAGCTGCTGCGGCGCGAACGCGCCCACCGGCCCGGGCTGGAGCCCGACGAGCTGCGCGAGTTGCAGCTCAAGGCGCGGGCGTTCGGCTTCTGGGGGCTGGCCACCCCCGAGGCGTACGGCGGCATGGACCTGCCGGCCGTCACCCAGTCGCTGATCTGGACCGAGATCGGCCGCTCGTACGTGCCGTTCCGCTTCGGCGGCGAGGCCGACAACATCCTGTTCCGGGCCAACGAGGAACAGCAGCGGGAGTTCCTGATCCCGACGATCGAGGGGGAGCGGCGCAGCTGCTTCGCGATCACCGAGCCGGGTGCCGGCTCCGACGCCGCCAACATCCGGCTCAGCGCCCGCCGTGACGGCGGCGACTGGGTGCTCAACGGCGAGAAGACCTTCATCACCGGCGGCAACGAGGCCGACTTCGCCATCGTCATCGCGGTCACCGACCGGGAGAAGGGCGCCCGCAACGGCGGCGCCACGGCCTTCCTGGTGGACCGGGCGATGGGCTGGCGCTCGGAGTTCATCCAGACCATGGGCGAGGGTGGGCCGGCCGCGCTGGTCTTCGACGACGTACGGGTGCCGGAGCGCAACATCCTCGGCGACCCCGGCCAGGGTTTCGCCCTCGCGATGGAGTGGATCGGCAAGGGGCGCTACACCATCCCCTCGCACGCCGTCGGCATCGCGGAGCGGGCCCTGCGGATGGCGATCGACCACGCCACCACGCGGCAGACGTTCGGTCGGCCGATCGGCGACAACCAGGCGATCCAGTGGATGATCGCCGACTCCGAGACCGAGCTGGAGGCGGCCCGCTGGCTGATCCTGCGGGCGGCCTGGACGGTGGACCAGGGCATGGACCCCCGGCACGCCTCGTCGATGGCGAAGCTCTACGGCGCCGGCATGGTCAACCGGGTCGTCGACCGGGTGCTGCAGATCCACGGCGGCATGGGCTACACCCGGGAGCTGCCCGTCGAGCGGTGGTACCGGCAGGTCCGGCTCTACCGGATCTTCGAGGGCACCGACGAGATGCAGCGGCTCATCATCGCGCGGGACCTGCTGCGCGGCTACACGCGGCTGGGAGGGCACCTGGCATGAGGACCTTCGACTCGGTCGACGAGCTGGCCGCGGCGGTCGGGGAGACCCTCGGCCCGGGGCCGTGGCAGCGTGTCGAGCAGCGGCGCGTCGACCTCTTCGCCGACGCCACCGACGACCACCAGTGGATCCACCTCGACGCGGAGCGGGCCGCCGCCGGCCCGTACGGCGGCACGATCGCCCACGGCTACCTGACCCTGTCCCTGCTGCCGGCGCTGGTGGGCCGGCTCTACCGGGTGCGGGGCGTGCGGATGGGGGTCAACTACGGGCTGAACCGGGTGCGCTTTCCCGCCCCGGTGCGGGTCGGCACGGCGGTCCGGGCCGTCGCCACCATCGCCGAGGTGTCCCCGGTGCCCGGCGGGGTGCAGCTGGTGACCGCCGCGACCGTGGAGTGCGACGCCGGCGGCAAGCCGGTCTGCGTCGCCGAGACGGTGAGCCGGCTCTACGCGGCGACGGCTGCCCCCTGAGCCGGGGCTGCACCGTCTCGCCGGCCCCGGGCGGGTGGTCACCGGCCGCCCCTCGGCCCCCCTCGTGGCCCCGGGCCCCGCGGCGGGTCTGCCCGCCCGAGTCCCTCCGTCAGCGCCGGCGCCGTGGCCTGTCCCACAGCGTTCGCGCCTGGGATGGGAGACTCTGTCGCTTTCGTCCATCGTCCGTTCGGTTGATATGGCGACGGCCGTTGGTCTAGGGTGGTGGCACTGCGGTCGCCGGTTCCCGGCGTCGCCGCATCTGTGGGACAGGAAGGGCAACATGATCACCACGACGACCGCGCCGAGCACCACCACCACCGACACCGCCACCACGGTCTCCGGTGACGAGACCCGCGCGAGCGAGCTGACCGCCGCCCTCGCAGCCCTGCCGGAGGGGCACCCCGACCGGCCGGCGTTGCGTGCGCGGGTGATCGAGGCGTGGCTGCCGCTGGCCCACCACCTCGCCTTCCGCTACAGCGGGCGCGGCGAGCCCAACGGGGACCTGGCCCAGACCGCCGCCCTCGGGCTGATCAAGGCCGTGGACCGGTTCGACGCCTCCCGGGGGGTGGACTTCGCCGGCTTCGCCATCCCGACGATCCTCGGCGAGATCAAGCGCCACTTCCGCGACCGCACCTGGAACATCCGCGTGCCGCGCCGCCTGCAGGAACTGCGGCTGCGCATCTCCGAGGCCAACGGCACCCTCACCCAGACGCTCAACCGCGCGCCCACGGTCGCCGACATCGCCACCCACCTCGGCGTCACCGAGGAGGAGGTCCTGGAAGGGCTCGAAGGCGCGCGCGCCTACAACGCCGTCTCCCTGTCCACCCCCATCGGCGACGGCGACAGCGCCACCGAGCTCGGCGACACCCTGGGCGCCGAGGACGGCGAGTTCGAGCTGGCCGAGCTCCGGGCCTCCCTCGGCCCCGCGCTCGCCACCCTCGACGAGCGCGAGCAGAAGATCCTCACCCTCCGCTTCTACGGCAACCTCACCCAGAGCGAGATCGCCGCGCGGGTCGGGGTCTCCCAGATGCACGTCTCCCGCCTGCTCGCTCGCGCGCTGGGCAAGCTGCGCGGCCAGCTCGAGGGCAGCCACTGACGAACTCCCCGTGACCCCGGCGGCCACCCGCCGCCGGGCGTACGCCTCGGGGCGCCGCCCACCTCGGCGACCCGCGACACGGCATCCTTGTCTTCCAGGATGCCGTGTTGCGGGTCGTACCACCGTTTCCGTGCGCTGTCGGACATCGTGACGTTTATGGGCGCGGCGGCGGTGCCACCATCGAACGATGGCGAATGTCGATGTGTTGCGGCGTGGGGCGCGGGCCCGGGCGGCGGTGATGACGGCGCGGCTGCGCCGGCTGGTGACCTGCGAGTCGCCGCCGGGAGCGGGACCGGAACTCGCCGCCTGCGCCGATCTGCTGCAGGCGTGGGGTGACGCGGCGCTGGGCCGGCGGGGGCGTCGCGTGGTCCTCGACGGCCTGCCGCACCTGCTCTGGGCGGCCCCCGACCAGCGTGTGCTGCTGCTCGGTCACTACGACACGGTCTGGCCGTCGGGCACCATCCGGGACTGGCCCTTCACGATCACCGGAACCACCGCCACGGGGCCCGGGGTCTGCGACATGAAGGCCGGAATCGTGCAGATGCTCACCGCGCTGGAACTGCTGCCGGACACGTCGCGGGTCGGGCTGCTGCTCACCTGCGACGAGGAGAGCGGCTCCGGCACCTCCCGGCCGCTGATCGAGGAGCAGGCCCGCCGCTCCGGGGCGGTGCTGGTCGGCGAGCCGAGCACCGAGGGCGGCGACCTGAAGGTAGCCCGCAAGGGCGGTTCCGTCTACCGGATCACCGTGCGGGGACGGGCGGCGCACGCCGGCGTGGAACCGCACCGGGGCGTCAACGCCGGGGTCGAACTCGCCCACCACATCCTCGCGGTGCAGGCCTTCGCCGCGGGGGAGACGAGCGTGACGCCGACGGTCCTCTCCGCGGGCACGATGACGAACGTGGTACCCGAGTCCGCGGTCCTCAGCGTCGACGTGCGGGCCTGGACGCGCGAGGAACTGCACCGGGTGGACCGGCTGGTCCGGGCGTTGACACCCCGGCTGCCCGACGCGCGGTTGACGGTCGGCGGCGGGATCAACCGGTACCCGCTGCCGGCCTCCGTGTCGACGCCGCTGCTGCGGATCGCGCAGTCGGTGGGGGCGGAACTCGGATTGCCGACCGTACGCGGCGTCGCCGCCCCAGGCGCCTCCGACGCCAACTTCACCGGCGCGCTCGGCGTACCCACCCTGGACGGGCTGGGCGGGGTCGGGGGCCTGCCGCACGCCCGCGGCGAGTACGTGGACGTCGCGAGGATGCCGGAGCGCACCGCGCTGCTGGCCGCGCTGACGGCCCGGCTCCTCGCCACCGCCCCCGACGAGGTTGCCGAGGAACGCCGCCCGCCGGTCGAAGTCCGCACGGTTTCGTAAACGCGCCCGGCACCGCTGGGCGATGCTAATTCCGTCGATCGCGCGGGGAGGCGCTCATGGCTCGAATGACCGGTGACCTCGGACCCCACTCGCCGCTGGCGGCGGGTGACATGGTGCGCAACGCGCGCACCTTCGCCGACCGGATGGCGGCCAGGCGCTCCATCCGGCACTTCTCGCCGCGGCCGGTGCCGATGGAGGTGATCGAGGAGGCGATCCGCGCGGCGGCCACCGCGCCGAGCGGCGCCAACCTGCAACCGTGGCGGTTCGTCGTGGTCACCGACGCCGCCCGCAAGCGCCGGCTGCGCGAGGCCGCCGAGGCCGAGGAGCGCGGGTTCTACGCCCGGCGGGCGTCGGCGCAGTGGCTGGAGGCGATCGCCCCGATCGGTACGGACTGGCACAAGCCCTTCCTGGAGGTGGCGCCGGTCGTGATCGTGGTGTTCGAGGTGCACCAGGGCCCCCGCTCCCCGAAGCCCTACTACGTCAAGGAGTCGGTGGGCATCGCGGTCGGCGTGCTGATCACGGCGCTGCACCACGCCGGGCTGGCCACCCTGACCCACACGCCGAGCCCGATGCGCTTCCTCAACGAGGTGTGCGAGCGGCCGCCGGAGGAGCGCCCGTACCTGGTCATGCCGGTCGGGTATCCGGCGCCCGACGCGACGGTGCCGGACCTGGTCCGCAAGCCGCTGCCGGAGGTCCTGATCCGGCGGTGACGGCCCGTCCCCGGCTGTCCGGGGGCCGGACCCGGGGGCCGGACCGCCGCGCGACCACCCGCCGCCAAATATCACCGTCGTCGTAACGAATCAATGACCCACGCGTCATGAAGCGCCGCACGTTGGAAGATGCCGCGCCGCGGCGTGGCAACCAAGATTTCCTTCGCGACTGCTGCGACGGACCGATCGGTCATCCGCCGGCCGGCGGTACGCGCGGTCCTCGCGGGCTGCGGGGACGTCCGCCCCGGGCTGACGCTGCGCACCACCGGTCGTACCCGGCCTCGACCAGAAAGGGGTGCACATGTCCGTGGATTCGATGGAGGTCACCGGCCTCCGGGACGCGTGGGTCAGGCTCGGGGACACGGAGCTGACCTCACGCCTGCTCGTCGGGATCGAGCAGTACACCTCGCCGTCGGTGATCCGCCAGGTGCTCGAGGCGACCGGGTCCCAGGTCTTCATCACCACCGTGGACCCGGACAACAACCGGTCGAGTCTCCTGCTGTCCGACCTCGCCGACGAGATCGCCATCGACGACTACCTGTGGATCGGCACGACCTCGTTCGCCCGGTCGGCCGAGAGCGCGTGGAAGACCGTACGCATCCTGCACGACGCCTACGGCATCACCGTGTTCAAGTTGGACGTGCGTGGCCGGACCAACGAGCCGGACAACCGCGCCACCGTCGAGGTCGCCGCCCAGCTGCGCGAGCAGGGCTGGGAGGTCATGCCGTTCATCCTGCCGGACCTCGCCGTCGCCAAGGAGTTGGCGGCGCTCGGCTGCGCGGCGCTGCGCGTGATGAGCGCCCCCGTCGCCTCCGGCCACGGCATCCCGAACCCGGGCCCGATCCGCCAGATCATCGACAACGTCGGCATCCCCGTGGTCGTCGAGGGCGGCCTGGGCAGCGCCCGGCACGCCACCCTGGCGATGGAGCTCGGGGCGGCGGCGGTACTGGTCAACACCGCCCTCGTGAAGGCCCGGGAACCCATGCTGATGGCGCGGGCGATGCAGCACGCCGTGGCGGCCGGCCGGCTGTCGTACCTCGCCGGTGCCATGCCCGGCGACGAGATCCCCTACTGACCGAGGAGCCGACCATGGCCGTCGAGGTGTGCATCCCGACCGTGTTCCGCAACTACACCAGCGGCAGCAAGTACGTGACCGCGGACGGCTCGACCGTCGCCGAGGTGCTGGCCGACCTCGAGGCCCGGCATCCGGGGCTGGGCAGCCGCGTGATGGGCGAGGACGGGCAGCTGCGCCGCTTCGTCAACCTCTACGTCAACGACGTCGACGTGCGTACCAGCGGGATGCTCGAGTCCCGCCTGCGCGACGGCGACTCGCTGACCATCCTGCCCGCCGTGGCGGGGGGCTGATGTCGGCCGGACCGCTCCCCGTCTTCTCCGGCGTGCTGTTCGACCTGGACGGCGTCCTGATCGACTCGACCGAGGCCATCCTGTCGCTGTGGCGGGGCCTGGCCGGCGAGCACGGCCGGGCGCTGTCCGCGTCGGCGATCCGCGACGACGTGCTCGGCTGCTCCCCGGAACACTCGGTCTCGGCGATCTTCGGCGACCTCGACCCCGACACGCGGGAGGGCATCCTGCGCCGGGTCCGGGTCGCCGAGACCGACCTCGCCTTCGTCGAGGTGCCGGGCGCCCGGGAGATCCTGGCCACGCTCGGCGGCACCGGTGTCCGGCTCGCGCTGGTCACCGGCGCCTCCGCGCGCCGGGCCCACCGGGTGGTCGGGCAGCTGGGTGTGGCCGCAGCCTTCGACGCCATGGTCACCTGGGGCGAGACGGCACGCGGCAAGCCGGCGCCGGACTGCTACCTGCTCGCCGCGCACCGGCTCGGGCTGGCCCCGGCGGACTGCCTGGTCGTCGAGGACGCGCCCAGCGGCGTACGGGCGGCCTCCTCCGCCGGGGCGGTGACCGTCGGCGTCGGTCCCGCGCCGACCCTGCGGGCCGCCGGCGCGACCTGGACCGCGCCGGACCTGTCCGCGCTGAGCGTCGCCCGGGCCGGGGGCGCGGTCACGCTGCGCGTCGCCGGAGCCCCCGTCGCGGCCCTGTCCACGGCCACGGGTCCGGCCACGCTGTCGGGGACGCCGGCGTGAGCGCCGGCCGCCCGCTGCGGGTTTTCTTCGCCACCTCGGAGGTGGCGCCCCTGGTCAAGGTGGGCGGTCTCGGTGACGTCGCGCGGGCCCTGCCCCGGGCGCTGGCCGGCCGGGGCCACGACGTCCGGTTGTTCCTGCCGGGCTACGCGGGGCTGCCGGACGGCCGCCGGGTCGGCTCCGTGGCGGTCGCGGCGGGCTCGGCGCGCGCCGAGTTCACCGTCGAGGACCTGGGCGACCACGACGGCGTCCGCTACCTCACCCTGCGCACGCCGCAGCACCCCGACTGGCAGCGCCCGGAGGGGTACGTGGAGAAGCACCTGCCGTCCTTCGTGCTGTTCTCCCGGGCGGTCGCCGAGCTGGCCGTCCGCTCGGCGGTTCCGCCCGACGCGGTGCACTGCAACGACTGGCACGTCGGGCACGTCCCGGCGTACCTGCGTACCCTCGACGCGGCCCCGCGGACCGTGATGACCATCCACAACCTCGCCTACCAGGGGCTGTTCCCGCACGACACGGCCGACGAGCTCGACCTGACCCGCTACGGCACCGGCAACCTGCTGGCCCAGGGCATCCGGTACGCCGACGCCGTGACCACCGTCAGCGCCCGCTACCGGGACGAGACCCTCGCGCCCGCGCACGGGGTCGGGTTGCAGGGGCTGCTGCGCGCCCGGGGGGAGGACTACCACGGGATCCGCAACGGGGTCGACTACGACGACTTCGACCCCGCCACCGACCCGCACCTGCCGGCCCGCTTCGACGTGCACGACCTCGCGGGCAAGGCGGTGGCGAAGCGGGCGCTCCAGCAGCGCAGCGGTCTGGCGACCGACCCGGACGTGCCACTGTTCGCCTTCGTCGGCCGGCTGGTCGACCAGAAGGGCGTCGACCTGCTGCTGGAGGGCATCGACGAGATCGCCGCCCTCGGGCTGCAACTCGTCGTCGTCGGCGTCGGGGCCGAGTACGAGCGCTCGTTCCGCCGCGCCGCCCGCTACTACCCGCACGTCGCGTACCACCCGGACAGCGGCGAGGCGACCGCCCGGTTGGCGTACGCCGGCTCGGACGCCTTCCTGGCCCCCTCCCGGTTCGAGCCGTGCGGGCTGGCGCCGCTGATCGCGCTGCGCTACGGGTCGGTGCCCGTGGTCCGGCGGGTCGGCGGCATGGCGGAGACGGTCGCCGCCACGGGGCTCGGCTTCTCGTTCGACGGCTACCGCCCGCCCGACCTGGTCGACCTGCTCGAGCGGGTGCTGGCGTGCTGGGGCGACCGGCCGGCGTGGGCGCGGCTGCGGGAGCGCGGCATGCGGGCCCGCTTCTCGTGGGACGAGGCCGCCGAACGGTACGAGCGGTTGTACGTGCGGGCGCCGGCCGCCCCGGCGCACGGGACAGGACGGGAGGACGACTCGGGTGCCGGTCGACCGACGTAGCGGGATCCTGCTGCATCCCAGTTCACTGCCGGGCCGGTTCGGGGTGGGTGAGTTCGGGCCGGCCGCGATCGAGTGGCTCGACTTCCTCGCCGCCGCCGAGCAGAGCGTGTGGCAGATGCTGCCGCTCAACCCCGTGGGCGCGGACGGCTGCCCGTACCAGACCTGCTCCACGCTGGCCGGCAGCCCGCTCTACGTGAGCGTCGAGCGGCTGCGCGACGAGGGCCTGCTCACCGCCGCCGACCTGGCGGCCGTACCGGCGCTGCCACCGGACACCGCGGACTATCCGGCGGCGAGCGCCGTCAAGGCCAACCTGCTGGCCCGGGCGTACGCGGTCTTCACGCCGACCGCCGCCAGCGAGGCGTTCGCCCGCGAACAGGCGTGGTGGCTGGACGACTACGCCCGCTACATGACGCTGCGGGAGCGGCACGGCGGGCCGTGGACGAGCTGGCCGGCGCCGCTGGCCCGGCGGGATCCGGACGCGTTGGCCCGGCTCGACGACGCCGAACGCGGCCGGCTCGACTACTACCGCTTCGAGCAGTACCTGTTCGCCTCGCACTTCGCCGCCGTCCGCGACCACGCCCACCGCCTCGGCATCGGGCTGATCGGCGACGTGGCCATGTTCACCGGCACGGACAGCTGCGAGACGTGGGCGGCCCCGGAGCTGTTCCAGCTCGACGCGGCGGGCCACCCGACGGCCGTGGCCGGGTTCCCGCCCGACGAGTTCAGCGCCGACGGCCAGGTCTGGGGCAACGCGCTGTACCGCTGGGAGCTGATGGCGGAGGACCACTACGCCTGGTGGGTCGACCGGATCCGCCGGATGACCCAGCTGTACGACATGATCCGGCTCGACCACTTCCGGGGCTTCCTGCGCTACTGGGCCGTGCCGGTGGGCCGTCCGGCGAGTGCCGGGCAGTGGCGCGACGGTCCGGGCCCGTCGCTGTTCCAGGCCGTACGCAAGGAACTCGGCGAGGTGGCGATGCTGGCCGAGGACCTGGGGCCCGCGTCGGCGCAGGTGCAGCAGTTGCGCATCGACGCCGGCATCCCCGGGATGCGGCTGCTCCAGTTCGCCTTCGCCGGCGACGAGAACCAGCACCTGCCGCACCATTACCCGACCGACTGCGTGGCCTACACGGGAACGCACGACAACGACACCACACTCGGCTGGTGGGAGGAGTCGAGCGCCGACCAGCGGCTGCGGGTGGGGCGCTACCTCGGCGACGTCTCCGACGGCATCTGCTGGTCGATGGCGCGGGCCGTCTTCGCGTCGGTGGCCCGGCTCGCCGTGCTGCCGTTGCAGGACGTGCTGGAGCTGGGCGCGTCGGCCCGGATGAACGTACCGGGGCAGGCCGAGGGGAGCTGGCGGTGGCGGTTCCGGATGGAGGCGCTGACGCCGGGCCTGGAGTTCCGGCTGCGCCGGCTGACCGAGACGTACGGCCGGGACCGGCGGGCGTCGCGGCGACGGGCCAGGGGGTTCACCGGCTGATGGCGGCACCGACCTCCACGTACCGCCTCCAGTTCGGTCCCCATCTCGGCCTCTCCGACGCCGTCGGGCTGACCGACTACCTGGCCGACCTGGGTGTGGGCGCGCTCTACGCCTCCCCGCTGCTCGCCGCGGTTCCCGGCTCGACCCACGGCTACGACCTGGTGGACCCCACCCGCACCGACCCGGGGCGCGGCGGCGAGCCGGCGCGGCTCGCGCTCGCCCGGCGGCTCGCCGAGGCGGGGCTGGGCTTCGTGGTCGACGTGGTCTGCAACCACATGGGCGTCGCCGACGCGGCGGCCAACCCGTGGTGGTCCGACGTGCTGCGGCACGGGCCGGGGTCGCGCTACGCCCGCTACTTCGACGTCGACTTCTCGGCCGGGCCGCTGTTGCTGCCCGTGCTCGGCGACGACGGCGACGGCGGCGCGGCGGCCGAGGGGGAGCTGAAGGTCGCCGACGACTGGCTCGTCTACCACGAGCACCGCTTCCCCCTGGCGCCCGGCACCGGGCACGGCACGGCGGCGCAGGTGCACGCCCGCCAGCACTACCGGCTGGTGTCCTGGCGCCGGGGGGCGGCCGACCTGACGTACCGCCGGTTCTTCAACATCGACACCCTGGCCTGCCTGCGCACCGAGGACCCGGAGGTGTTCGGGGCGCTGCACGCCGAGACGCTGCGCTGGGTGCGCGAGGGGCAGGTCACCGGGCTGCGGGTCGACCATCCCGACGGGCTGGCCGACCCCCCGGGATACCTGCGCCGGCTGCGGGCGGCGGCACCCGGGGCGTGGATCGTCGTCGAGAAGGTGCTGGGCGCCGGCGAGGAGCTGCCGGCGGGCTGGCCGGTGGACGGCACCACGGGCTACGACGCCCTGGCGGAGGTCTCCGGCGTCTTCGTGGACCCGGGCGGCCGGGAGCGGTTGACCGAGGCGGCCGGCCTGACCGGCACCGCGCTGACCGACGTCGTACGCGAGGCGCGCGAGCAGGTCGTCGCGACGATGCTCGTCGCCGAGGCGCGACGGGTGGAGGCGCTCGTCGCGGCGCTGCTGCCACACCGCCCGGCGGCCGACCGCGCGGCGGCCGTACGGGCCCTGCTGGTGGAGTTCCCGGTCTACCGGTCGTACCTGCCGCAGCACCGCTGGGCGCTGGACGAGGCGGTCGAGCGGGCCGCCCGGCGCCGGCCGGGGCTGCGCGGGATCCTGGCCGCCGTCCGCGACGAGATGCTGGCCCGGCCGACCGGCCCGCTCGCGGTGCGGGTGCAGCAGGCGACCGGCCCGGTCATGGCCAAGGGCGTCGAGGACACCGCGAGCTACCGGTACAACAGTCTGGTCGCGGTCAACGAGGTGGGCGTCGAGCCGGGCCGGTTCGGGGTGTCCCCGGCCGAGTTGCACGCCGCGAACGCGGCCCGGGAGGCCGGCTGGCCCACCACCATGACCACGCTCTCCACCCACGACACCAAGCGCTCCGAGGACGTACGGGCGCGCCTGGCGGTGCTCAGCGAGCTGCCGGAGGCGTACGCCGAGCGGTTCCGTCGCTGGTCGGCCCGGCAGCCGCTCGGCGACCCCCTGCTCGAACCGCTGGCCTGGCAGACCCTGCTCGGCGCCTGGCCGATCGGTCCCGAGCGGCTCTCCGCCTACCTGCTCAAGGTCGCCCGCGAGACGCGGGTACGCACGAACTGGCACGATCCCGACCCCGCCTACGAGGACGGCGTCACGGGCTGGCCCGCCCGGGTGCTCGCCGACGCTCCCCTCGCGGCGGAGGTCCGTGCCTTCGTCGACCGGATCGCCGGGCCCGGCTGGTCGAACTCGCTGGGCCAGAAGCTGTTGCAGCTCGCCGGTCCCGGGGTGCCCGACGTCTACCAGGGCACCGAGCTGTGGGACTACTCGCTGGTCGACCCGGACAACCGCCGCCCCGTCGACTTCGCGGTCCGCCGGCGGCTGCTGGCGGAGATCGACGCGGGCCGGACGCCGCCGGTCGACGACACGGGGGCGGCCAAGCTGCTGGTGACCTCGCGGGTGCTGCGGCTGCGCCGGGACGCCCCCCGGCTGTTCCGCGGCTACCGCCCGGTCCACGCCGAGGGTGTCGCGGCGCGGCACCTGGTCGGCTTCTCGCGCGGCGGTCCCGACGGCGTCGTGGCGCTGGCCACCCGCCTGCCGGTACGGCTCGCCGAGCGGGGCGGCTGGGCCGACACCGTGCTGCCCCTGCCCGGCGGCCCCGACGGCTGGGTGGACGTGCTCACCGGCACGCCGGTGGGCACGTCGGCGCCCCGCGTCGGGGACCTGTTCGGCCGCCTGCCGGTGGCCCTGCTCAGCAAGGAAGGACGATCATGAGTGTCGACGTGGAGACGGCCGGCCGGCGACGGTCGATGGCGGCCCTGCTCGGTGGGGTGGCCGCCACCAACACCGCCATGGTGGGGGCCAGCACGGCGTCCACGCTGATCGGCGCGGAGCGGTTGACCGAGACGTGGAGCGGCGTGCCGAACGCCGCCGGCGTGCTGGGCACGGCGGCCGGCACGCTCTGGCTGGCGGCGCTGATGGCCCGCCGGGGCACCCGCTGGGCGCTGTCGCTGGGTTATCTCGTCGCGATCGTCGGCGCGGCGGTCGCCGGCGCGTCGGTGGCGTCCGGGCAGGTGCTGCTGCTGATCCTCGGCATGGTGCTGCTCGGAGTGGGCAACGGCGGGGCACAGCTGTCGCGGTACTGCGCGGCGGACCTGTACCCGCCCCGCCGCCAGGGGCTGGCCGTCGGAGTCGTCGTCTGGGCGGGCACCGTCGGGGCGATCTTCGGGCCCAACCTGCTGGATCCGAGCGCGACGGCCGCCAACCGGCTGGGCCTGCCGGACCTGGCGGGGCCGTACCTCGTGGCCCTGCTGGCGGCCGGCGTCTGCGTGCTCGCCTCCACCGCCATGCCCCGGTCCCGGACCGCTGCCCGGGAGGGCGCCACCGACGCGACCCCCGCGCAGGTGTGGCGGCACCCCGCGGTGTCCGTCGCGCTGGTGTCCATGATCGCCGGACAGCTGGCCATGGTCGCCCTGATGACCATGACGCCGCTGCACATGAGCAGCAACCACCACGGCCTCACGGCGGTGGGCGTGGTGCTCAGCGGCCACATGATCGGCATGTTCGCCCTGGCGCCGCTCTCCGGCCACCTCTCGGACCGCTTCGGCGGCCGGGCCGCCATCCTGATGGGCATCGGCACGCTGGTCACCTCCGTCGTGGTGGCGTCGTGGCCGACGGCCCACGGCAGCGGCGTGACCCGCCTGGTGATCTCGCTCTTCCTGCTCGGCTGGGGCTGGAACCTCACCTTCGTCGGCGGCAGCGCCCTGCTCACCCAGGCGCTGACCCCGGCCGCCCGGCGGGCGGTGCAGGGCCGGGTCGACGCCCTCGTCTGGGCCGCCTCGGCCGTGGCCAGCGTCGTCGCCGGGGTGGTGCTGGCGCACGCCAACTACGTGGTGCTGGCGGTCGCCGCCGGGGTCGTGTCCCTGATCCCGGTGCCGTTGCTGCGCCGCCGGCCGCCGGCCGAGGAGCCGACGACCGCCGTCGAGCGCGCCGACGCGCTGCGGTGAGCGGGGCGCCGGATCCCGTCCCCGGCGCGCCCACGTCACTGCGGGGCCCCGCCGTCAGGTGTGCAGCCCGCACTCGGTCTTGTCGAACATGGCCCAGCGCCCGGCCCGGGGATCCTCGCCGTCGCGTACGGGCCGGGTGCACGGTTGGCAGCCGATCGAGGCGTATCCCCGGGCGCGTAGGTCGTTGACCGGCACGTCGTGGCGGGCCAGGTAGCGGGCCACGTCCTCGTCCGTCCACCGGGCCAGCGGATTGACCTTGACCTTCCTCCGCGCGTGCTCGTAGTGGACGACCGGGGTGTCGGCCCGGCTCGGGGACTCGTCGCGGCGCAGCCCCGCCGCCCAGGCGTCGTACCGCTCCAGCGCGGCGCGCAGCGGCTGGACCTTGCGCATGTCGCAGCAGCTGTCGGGATCGCGTTCGTGCAGGCGTGGGCCGTACCGCCGGTCCTGTTCGGCGACCGTGAGCTCGGGACGGACCGACCGGAGGGTGACCGGCAGCGTCGCCGTCACCCGGTCCCGCACGGCCAAGGTCTCCGGGAAGTGCAGGCCGGTGTCGAGGAAGATCACGTCCACCCCGGGGACGGTTCGCGCGGCGAGATGGATCAGCACCGTGTCGGCGAGGGAACTGGTGACGCAGAACCGGGGCCCGAAGGCGTCGGCGGCCCACCGCAGGACCTCCTCGGCCGGCGCGTCCTCCAGTTCGTGGCCGGCTTGTTCCGCCAGCTCGGGCAGCCCGGCGCCGGACCGGGCAGATCGTCCTGTCGTGATCATCGAAGTTGGCCCTCCTCGACCCGCCCGATCCACTGGGCGAACGTCTCCGCCGGGCTCCGACGCCCGGCGAGATAGCGGTGGACCAGCCGCTCGACGTAGTCGGGCAGGTCCTCCGCCGTGGTCCGCAACCCGCGCAGCTTGCGCCCGAACGCGCCGGCCTGACCGGCCGCCAACGCCAGGCCGCCCCCCAGGTGGACCTGGAACCCCTCCACCTGCTGGCCGTCCGGGCCGCGCACGAGTTGTCCCTTGAGGCCGATGTCGGCGACCTGGGTGCGCGCACACGCGTTCGGGCATCCGTTGACGTTGACGGTCAGGTCGACCGGCACGTCGGCCAGCCGCTTCTCCAGTTCCCGCACCAGCGCCGCGGCCCGCCCCTTGGTCTCGACGACCGCGAGCTTGCAGAACTCGATGCCGGTGCACGACATGGTCGACCGGCGCCAGGGCGACGGCTGCGCCTCCAGGCCGATGTCCCGCAGCGCCGCGACGAGCGCGTCCGTGCGGTCCGGCCGCACGTCCGGCACCAGGATCTTCTGGTACGGCGTGAGCCGGATCCAGGTGCCGCCGTGCCGCTCGACGGCGCCCGCCAGAGCCGCCAACCGGGTGCCCGACACCCGGCCGACGAGCGGCGCGACACCGACGTAGTACCGCCCGTCGCGTTGCGGGTGCACCCCGACGTGGTCGACCGGTGCGGCGGGCAGGGCCGGCGCCGGGCCGTCGACGAGGGGGCGGCCCAGGTAGCCCTCGACGACGGCGCGGAAGCGTTCCACTCCCCAGTCCGCGACGAGGAACTTCAACCTCGCCCGGTTGCGCAGGCGGCGGTAGCCGTAGTCCCGGAAGACCTCGACGATCGCCGCCCACACGTCCGGCACCTCGTCGAGGGGCACCCAGGCGCCGAGGCGGCGCGCCAGCATCGGCGCCGTGGAGAGGCCCCCACCGACCCACACGTCGAAGCCGGGGCCGCGCTCGGGGTGCACGACCCCCAGAAAGGACAGGTCGTTGACCTCGTACGGCACGTCGGGCAACCACGATACGGAGGACTTGAACTTGCGCGGCAGGTTCGCCAGCGCCGGGTCGCCCACGAACCGTTCGACGATCGCGCGTACGGCGGGGGTGGCGTCGACGACCTCGTCCACGCTGATCCCGGCGACCGGGCTGCCGAGGACGACCCGGGGGCAGTCGCCGCAGGCCTCGACGGTGCTCAGACCGACCGCCTGGAGCCGGCGCCAGATCTCCGGGACGTCCTCGATCCGGATCCAGTGCAGCTGGATGTTCTGCCGGTCGGTGACGTCGGCGCTGTCGCGGGCGTACCGGACGGAGACGTCGGCGACGGTCCGCAGTTGCGGCAGGTCCAGGTGCCCGCCGTCGGTGCGGATGCGCATCATGAAGTACTCGTCGTCGAGGTCGTGCGGGTCCAGCGTGGCGCGCGCGCCGGCGGCCGTGGCGGGACGACGCTGGGTGTACAGCCCCCACCAGCGGAACCGGCCGTGCAGGTCGCTCTGCTCGATGCTCGCGAAGCCCCGCCGTGAGTAGATGTTCTCGATGCGCCAGCGGACGTTCAGCGGGCCGTCGTCCTTCTTGATCCGTTCGTTGTCGTTGAGCGGTTCGGCGTGCCCGAAGGCCCACTGCCCCTCGCCGCGCAGGATCGGTGCCGGTGCGACGCCGGGCTTGACGCGGCTGCCCGGGGGCGACGCGCGGTCGGGGCGGACGTACGTCATGTCACATCCTTCGGCGGGACGAGGCCCGCGACGGGGCGTGGTGGGTCAGCCGTGGATGGGGACCGGGCCGCTCGCGCCGTCCTCCCGTGCGTCGTGGGACGTGTCGAGGCGCCGGCCCTGCTGGAATCCTCTGCCCGCCCGCTGACGGCTCGCACCTTCAGGATTGCCGCGAGCGGGATTGGCGTACCGCCGTCGCCTCCCGCCCCGCAGGCGCCGGCCGCGCCGCCCCGGACCGGGGCCACAGCAGCGCAAACCCGGAGATGCGGCGGCCGTGGGGGCGCTCCAACAATGAAGTGCGCCGACGCCGATCATCGTGTGCGGGGCGCCAGCGACCGCCGCCACGGGAGCGGGTCGGTCGGTGCCGGTGGCGCGGGACGCCCGCACGCCACCGTCCGGGTGGGCGGATCGCGCCCCAGGCGCACGCGCGCCGAGGGCCGCAGGCGTACCGCGCAAAGGAGAGGACGTCCATGAAGGCTCTTGTGTTGTCGGGCGGGACGGGCACCAGGTTGCGGCCCTTCAGCCACTCCATGCCCAAGCAGCTCATCCCGGTGGCGAACCGGCCGGTGCTCGAACACGTGCTCGACGGTGTGCGGGCACTCGGCGTCAGCGAGGTCGGCATCGTCGTCGGTGACCAGGCCCGGGCGATCTCCGAGGCGGTCGGCGACGGCTCGCGGTTCGGCCTCGACCTCACCTACATCCGACAGGACCAGCCGCGCGGGCTGGCGCACGCCGTCCAGGTGGCACGCCCCTTCCTGGGCGCCGACGACTTCGCCATGTTCCTCGGCGACTGCCTGCTCGCCGACGGCGTCACGGACGTCGCGGAGCGCTTCCGGCGCGACCGCCCCGCCGCCGACGTCGTGGTCCACAAGGTCGCCGATCCCCGGGCCTCCGGCGTGGTGGAGCTGGACGGTGACGGCGGAGTCGTCCGCCTGGTGGAGAAGCCCCAGGAACCGCGCAGCGACCTCGCCATCGTGGGCGCCTACTTCTTCACGCTCGCCATCCACGCCGCCGTCGACGGCATCCGCCCCAGTTCCCGCGGGGAGCTGGAGATCACGGACGCCATCCAGTGGCTGGTCGACCGGCGCGCGGCCGTGCGGGCCAGCGAGTACGCCGGCTACTGGAAGGACCTCGGCCAGATCGAGGACGTGCTGGACTGCAACCAGTACATGCTGAGCGGCCTGCGGGGCCTCGTCGCCGGCGAGGTCGACGCGGCCAGCGTGCTCGACGGGGACGTCGTCGTCGAGCCCGGCGCCCGGGTGCTCCGGTCGCGGATCGAGGGACCGGCGATCATCGGGGCCGGCACGCTGGTCGAGGAGAGCTCCGTCGGCCCGCACACCTCCGTCGGGCGCGACTGTGTGCTGCGCCGTACCCAGTTGGCGGACTCGATCGTGATGGACGGCGCACGGATCACGGCCGTACGCGACCTGCGGCGCTCCCTGGTGGGCCGGGCCGCCACGGTCGGCAGCGGCGGGCCGGAGCGGGGCAACCGGATGCTGGTGGGCGACCACTCCCGGGTGGAGATCGTCGGCTGAACACCAGCCGCGCCACCGGTCGAAGGGGCCGTCCGACGGACGGCCCCTTCGTTATGGCGGGCAACCTGGCGGTGCGCCCCGGCGGAGTCCGCCGGGGCGCACGGACGCTCAGGAGCCGGCGAACTGCCCGGGAGCCCGCCCGGGTCCGGCCGGCCCCCGGTACGCCTGGGCGATGTCCAGCCAGTGCTCGGCGTCGGCGCCCACCGCCGTCACCGACAGGTCGTCGCGGTGCCGGCGGCGGGTGACCAGCAGGCAGAAGTCGGCGGCGGGACCGGTGACGACCTGCTCGGCGTCGGACGGACCGAACCGCCAGACCGCCCCGGACGGCGCGGTGATCTCGAAGCGCAGGGCGATGTCCGGCGTGCTCAGGCCGCGCGCCTGGTAACCGAAGTCCCACGTGCGCACGGCGAACTCGACGAGGGGGCGCAGCCGGTCGGTGCGCTCGCGGCGTACGCCGAGTGCGTCGGCGATGTCCTGGCCGTGGCCGAACAGCTCCATCATCCCCGCCGCGGCGAGCACCGCCGCCGGGATCGGCCGGACGAGCCAGGGCACCAGCTGCGCGGGCGGCACGGAGGCGAGCGCCTTCTCCGCGGTGGCCCGCTCCGTACGCCACCGGCTCAGCAGCCCCGCGGGCGGCTCGGCCAGGTAGGGCGCCATCGCGGCGTTCACGTTCGCGTCGAAGTTGTCGCTCAGGCGCGACGTCAGGGCCCGGAACGTGTCCGGGTCGGCGGCGGCCAGCCCGGCCATCCGGAACGTCGCGGTCAGGTGGGCGATCTGGTGCGCGACCGTCCAGCCCTCGGCCGGGGTGGCCGTCCGCCACCCCGCGTCGTCCAGGTCGGCGACCATGCGGTCGACGTCGTCGCCCTCGGCCTCCAGGGCGGCGAACACATCCTGTTCTGTCACGCGCTCATCCTCTCGGTGCGGGTGTCGGGGTGCACGTCGCCGGCGCTGCGCGCCCGATGGTCGACGGGGAACCGGCGGTCGCGTCGGCGCCGCCGCCTCAATCATCGGCAGGTGGCGGTGCGATCGTCTTCTCCCACTGTGCGGAGGGCCCCGTTCCCGCCGGCGCCTGCGCGCGTACCGCCGCGCGCATCCACAACGCGAACAGGCTGCCGAGCAGCAGGACGCCTCCCACCACGGCCAGCGCCGGCCGGACGGCGGGCAGGAACGCGGCGGCGAAGGCGTCCGCGGCCAGCGCCGGGTACCGGTCGGCCACCTCCGGCGGGGTTCCCGCCGGCACGACGAACCCGCCGGCCTGGCCGGCGCCCAGCCGGATGCCCTCCTGGGCGGCGCCGAAGCCGTCCAGGAAGGCCGCCCGGGCCTCGGGCGGCAGCGTCGCCGCCTGGGCGCGGGCCGCCTCCGGCAGGGTGTCGGCGAGCCGGTGTTGCAGCACGGCCCCGACGACCGCCGCGCCGAGCGCGCCGCCGACCTGGCGCGCGGTGTTGAGCACGCCCGCGGCGGCGCCGGCCAACCGGGCGGGCACCTCCCGCATGGCCTCGGTGGTGGTCGGCGCGATGGACGCCCCCATCCCGATGCCGACGGCGATCAGCGGTACGACGAACGTGCCGGCGGTGGAGTGCGGCGTGACCAGCACCGCCATGCCCAGTACGCCGAGCGCGTACACGGTGAGCCCGCCCGCGAGCAGGCGTCGGCCGCCGAGCCGGTCGGTGAGCCGTCCGGCGACCGGCGCGACGGCGCTGAGCACCAGCGTCCAGGGCAGCGCGGCGAGGCCCGACTCCAGCGGGCTCATGCCGAGCAGCGACTGCGTCTCGATCACGAAGACCAGCAGGAAGCCGTACAGCCCGAACGAGCTGACGAGCGTGATCAGGGTCGCCGGGGCGAAGTTGCCGAGGCGGAACAGGCCGGGCGGCACGAGTGGCTCCCGCTGCCGGCGCTCGCGCAGCACGAACACCGCCGCGCACACCGCCGAGGCGGCCAGGATCGCCGGGATGCCGACGGGCCCCCACACCGTGCCCCAGTCGTGCCGTTCGCCCTCGATGAGGGCGTACATGAGGCCCAGCAGCGCGGCGGTGGCCAGGAGCACGCCGACCACGTCGAGGTGGCGCGGCCGGCGGGTGCGCAGGTCCGGGACGAGCCACCAGGCCAGGGCGACGCCCGCCACGCTGAGGGGCACGTTCAGGTAGAAGATCCACTCCCAGCCGAACCGGGTGATGACGAGCCCGCCGAGGGTGGGGCCGCTGACGGCGGCCACGCCGGCGACGGCGGTGAAGATGCCGAAGGCGGCGCCGCGCCGTGCGGCCGGGAAGATGCCGGAGATGAGGACCAGCGCCTGCGGCAGCAGCGCCGCGGCGCCCACGCCCTGCACCACCCGCGCGCCGATGAGCTGCCCCGGGGACTGGGCCGCCCCGCAGAGCACCGAGGCCACCGCGAACACCGCCATGCCGGCCATGAAGACGGTACGCGGGCCGAACAGGTCGCCGAGGCGCCCGGCGACGATGAGCAGGGACGCCAGCGCCAGCAGGTAGCCGTTGAGCACCCACAGCATGCTGTCGATCCCGGTGTCCAGCGACCGCATCATGTCCGGCACGGCGGTGTTGACGATGCTCGTGTCCAGCAGGATGAGGAAGTTGCCGAGGCACAGCACCAGCAGGGCCGCCCACGGGTTGCCGGCGCCCGGCCGCGGTGGCGGCGGGTCGACGGCCCGCGGCGCGTCACGACTCGCCCGCACGGGAGGCCTCCTCCCCGACGGCGGCGTCGACGCCGGGGGCCGGCACCACGCCGTCCGCGTGCAGCCGCGCGCCGATCCGGCGGGCGGCGGCCAGACTCGCCCAGGCGGTGACCGTGACCAGGGCGGCGTCGTCGGCGCCGCCGTCGCGACAGGCGGCGATGTCGGCGTCGGTGACCCGGTACGGCGCGAGCGCGGTCAGCAGCGCCAGTCGGGCGGCGGGTCGCTCGGCCGGCGTCAGCTCGGCGACGGCGGCGTCGAACCACCGGCCCCCGCCCGGTTCGGGGGGTGGCGGGTCGTCCAGGCAGGCCAGGATCCGCTGCCGGACGTGCTCCGGCAGGGCGGCCTCGCCGGCGCGCCGGACGGCCTGACCGGCGCGGGCGAAGGCGGCGGCCACGTGCGGCTGCCCGACGGTCCAGGCCAGGTCGGGCTCCGGCGGCGCGGGCGGCAGCAGCTCCAGGGAATGTCCGGGTGGCCGTCCGGCCCGGGCCAGCGCCCCCATGATGCGGGCGGCCGTGCGCCGGACCCCGGAGCGGATCCCGGCCGGCGCCGGCGGCAACGGGGAGTCCTGGAGGAAGACGCTCACCATCCGGTTGAGGTAGTGGAAGGCCACCGCCACGCCGATCAGCTCCGGCCCGTGCTCCGTCGGGAAGGGCGGCGGGCGGCGGCGCGCCGGGCTGACGGCCCCGCTGTGCCGGGCCCACTCGGCCAGCGCCCGCAGCCGGGGGTCGCCGATCCCGCCGATCCCGGCCGCCAGCCACCCGTCCGTGTCGCGGAGCAGCCCGGCCGCAGTGACGCCGTGCACCTCCACGCAGTACGGGCACCGGTTGCTCTCGGAGACGGCGGCGGCGACCACCTCCTTCGCGTCGCGGCCGACCAGCCCTTCGGCGAGCAGCGTCTCGCGCAGCATCAGCCAGCAGGCGCGCAGCACGTCGGGGGCGGAGGAGTGCAGCAGCACCGGGGGCGCGAGGACGCCGAAGTCGTCGGCCATCTGCCGGTAGACCCGCGCGACGGGCCCGTCGGCGGCTCGCGGGGCGACGGGAGTCACGTGCCGGACGTGGGTCAGCATGGTGCGGCTCGTCACCCGAGCCAGTCGCCTGCCCATCGGTTTCCTTCCTGGTCGGGCGGGCGACGGGCCGGGGGCGGGACGGCGCCCCCGGCCCGTCGTGGTCCTAGCTGGGCACGACCTGGGGCACCGCGCTGGCCGTCCCCTCGGGCAGCGAGCCGTGGTAGGTGACCGGCACGCCGCGCTCCTGCGCCGCGCGGACGATGCCGGGCACGGCGCGTTCGGCGAGCGCGGCGATGGTGAGGGCCGGGTTGACGGTGAGCGCGCCCGGCACCGCCGAGCCGTCGGTGACGAAGATGCCCGGGTGCTGGCGCAGCTCGTGCCGGTCGTCGAGGGCCGACGTCGCCGGGTCGTCGCCGATCCGGCAGGACGACAACGGGTGTACCGTGTACGCGCCCACCACGTCGTTGGTCCACGGCATCACCCGGGCCAGCCCGTCGCGTTCCAGGATGTCCCTGGCGTCCGCGTCGGCGGCGGCCCAGCCCCGCAGCGTGTTGGCGGTGGGCCGGTAGCGCAGCGGACCCCGGCCGAGCATCTGCTGGGAGATGCGGTCGGCGTTGCCGGTCGCCGGCGGCGGCCCGAAGACGCCCTCGTTGTCGTCCTCCGACATCGTGAAGAGCGTCAGCCACGACTGCCAGCGGCGCAGCATCTCCTTCTTCTCCAGGCCGAACCAGCTCGGGCCCTGCGCGTCGGGCACCTGGGCGAGGATCGTGCCCAGCCCCAGCGGGAAGAAGAGCTGCTCCAGCGAGTACCGCTCGTACTCGGGCAGGTCCGGGTCGAGCCGGTCCCAGGTCGCCACCGTCGGCCCGCGGCCGATCTGGTTGGCGTCGTAGCCCCTGCCATCGGGCCGGCTGAGGCCGAGCACCTCCCGGACCCGGTCGTCGTCGAAGACGGCCGTGTTGAGCCGCTCCCCGTTGCCGGAGAAGTACCGGCCGACGGCGGTGGGCATCGTGCCCAGGGTGGGCTCCGAGCGTTGCAGGATCACCGGGGTGGCCCCGGCCCCGGCGGCCACGATGACGATCTTGGCGTCGATCGTCCCGCTGTCGTGCAAGATCCGGTAGTCCTCGGCGTCGACGATGCGGTAGTGCACCCGGTAGCCGCCGTCGTCGGTGCGGGAGAGGTGCTGCACCTCGTGCAGCGGCCGGATCTCCGCGCCGTGCGCCAGGGCCCCCGGCAGGTAGTTGAGCAGCAGGGAACGCTTCGCGTCGAAGCGGCACCCGGCCATCATCCAGTTGCAGTTGGTGCACTTGTCGACGTCCACGGCCGACGGCACCGGGTTGGCCGTGCGCCCGGCGTGCGCGCATGCCGCCGCGAAGAGGCCGCCGGCGTACGGCACCTTGTCCCAGCTCTGCTTCGTGATGGGGAGCGCCTCGCTGACCCGGTCGTACCAGGGGTCGAGGCTGTCGCGGGTGATGGCCGCCGGCCACATCCGCCGGCCGATGCTGCCCTGCCGTTCGAAGACGAACTGCGGCGCGCGCGGCATGGTGGCGAAGTAGACGACGCTGCCACCGCCGACGCAGTTGCCGCCGAGCACGCTCATCCCGTCGCCCACGGTGAAGTCGAAGATCCGGGTGTACGACGAGCCGAGCTTGAAGTCGTGGTCGAACTCCTCGCTGGACAGCCACGGTCCACGTTCCAGGACCACCACCCGCGCCCCGCCCGCGGCCAGGTGGTACGCGGGGATCGCCCCACCGAAGCCGCTGCCGATCACCACGACGTCGGTGCTTGCGCTACTGGTCATGCCGGGCTCCCTGTGGGGGTGGTGTGCGGGTGCAGTCGCGACAGCGGGCGTCCGTACGAGTACTCGGGAAACCGCCACAGCCCGTCGTCGTCGGGTCGGGTGATGCCGATCGCCAGCAGCCCCGGATGCCCCGCGGCGAGCGCGTCGCGCGTGTTCATGTGGGCTGCGCTGTCGTAGGCCATGTTGCTGAACAGCGCGAGCCCCACCCACATCTCCTTCTCGGGGTTGTCCGGGGCGAGCAGGTGGCTCAGCAACGCGGTGCGGTGGTCGAACGCGAGGGCGACGAAGGGCGGCACCGCCGGGTCGAGGGGCAGGCCGTTCGCCTCGGCGTACCCGGTGGCGTGCGCGTTGAGGGCCTCGCTGAGCGTCCCCAGCATCAGCGACACCCCGCCGGCCGGGTCCTCCATCAGGGCCAGCGCCCCCGACTCGACGGCGCCGCCGTCGGACGAGACGCCGGCGATCGCCCGGTCGTCGGCGGACCGCTTCGCCCCGGGGATGATGGTGTCGGCGAACGCCTCCAGCGTCAGTACGCGTGCCTGCTGTTCCTCGGGTGTCTCCGGTTGCACGGCGGCTACCTCCTTCTGGGCGGGCACGTCGGTTCCCGGTCCCGCCGAATCGTTTTTCGGGCAGCCTTGACCGCCGCCCGGTAAGGGCGACGGAAACAAGGAATTGAATGGTGGTCGCGCGGAATGGTCCCGCGCGGTGCGGATGGTGGGCGAAAAGTTCTGCATCATCGTGGCTACCGACGCAGGTGGGACGCATCTTCTGTTTTGCTGAGGAACGTCTTTCGGTGCCGGTGCCGGTCGGCGCGGAAGAATTGCCGCCGGCGGCGCGGCACGACAATTCCCGCCGGCGGGCCGGCGCGCGGAACTACCCGGCGCGCGGCTTCCGGCCGCCCCGCCGGCGCGCGCGACCTCCTCGCCCGTCCCCCCGACGCGCCAACGACGGCGCGGACGGCGCCTGCCGGTCAGGCCCGGTCGGTGGTCCGGTGCGGCGCGGCGGTCGCCGGGAGGGCGGCGCGTCCGGCCTGGCGTCGGCTCAGCCGGCCGGTCCGGTGCAGCCAGCGCACGGTGTCGGCCATCGTCTCGTCCAGCGACCGGCCCGTCGGCCCGAGCAACTCCTCGGTGGGCGTGGCGTCCATCGGGCGGGCGGCGGCGCACAGGTAGATCGCGCCGTGCTCGGCGGGCAGATGTACGGGCGACAGCCGCTGCGCCGCGCTGACCAGGTGACCCATCGGCAGCAGCGCCGACGCCGGGAGCCGGAGGGTGGGCAGGGCCCGCCCGGTGACCCGGCGCAGCGCCTCGACGAACTCGCGGGTCGTGACGTAGCGGCCGGGGGCCGGGAAGCGGCGGGGACCGCGGCCGGGTTCGAGCACCGCCGCGTGCAGCCGGGCGACGTCCCGCACGTCGCCGACGGGGAAGCCACCGGTCGGCCACAGCGGCATGAACCCGCGCAGCACGTTGCGTACCCGCGTCGTCTGGTCGCCCAGGTGGGGGTCGTCGGGCCCGAGCGAGGCCAGCGGGTAGGTGATGACCACCGGCGCGCCGTCCTCCTGGTGCCGGCGGGCGACGTGCTCGGCGGCGGCCTTGCTGCGCAGGTACGCCTCCCGGGGCGCGCCGACCGGCGAGTCGACGGTCAGCGGCGACCGGGTGGCCGGCAGCAGCGCCCCGAAGGTGGAGACGTGCACGATCGGGTCGAGGCCCGCCGTCCGCGCCGCCCCGAGCACCACCTCGGTGCCGCGCAGGTTGACCGCCGCCATCCGCGCCCGGTCCCGGGAGTCGAAGCTGTACACGCCGGCGGCGTGCAGGGCGGCGGCGCAGCCGTCGGCGGCCCGGGCCACGGCGACGGGGTCGGTGACGTTTCCGGTGGCCAGCTCGACCCGGCCGGCGTCGACGCCCAGCGCGGCCAGCACCCGGCGGGCGCGGGCCGGGTCGCGTACGAGCATCCGGACGCGGTGGCCGCCGTCGAGGACGGCCGCCGTCGAGTGGGAGCCGATGAATCCGGTGCCACCGGTTACCAGGACCAGCATCGCTACTCCCGCACGTGGGGGACTGGGGTCGTCGCCCATCATCAGCGGGCCCCGCCGGCGGGTCCTTCTCCGAGGGTGCTCAACCGGCGCCGAACGCGTGGCCTGCGCCGTCGGACTCCCAATACTGGCATTGCCGCAGTCGTGGGAGCCGTCGTCGTGGCCGCCCGGCGGGGCGGCGCAGAGCAGGAGGCAGATCATGATCGCTCGTCGGGTGGCCTCGTCGGTGGTCCAGCGCCAGGTCAACTACGTCACGCCGGTTCCGCAGGGCGCCGCACAGGGGCTGGTGGAGAGCGTCTACACCCAGGTCGCGCAGGAGATGCAGCTCGTCGTGCCGCCCGCACAGCTGCACTCCCCGTCGCCGGAGGTGCTGGCCGCGTACTGGATGGTCATGCGGGAGCCGCTGCTGCCGACGCAGACCGTGGACCGGGCGACCAAGGAGGCGGTGGCCGCCGCCGTGTCGGTGGCGAACATCTGCCCGTACTGCGTGGACATGCACAGCGTCGGGCTCTACGAACTCTCCACGGAGCACGACGCGGAGGCGATCGTGGCCGACCGGCTCACCGAGATCACCGACCGGCGCATCCGCGACGCGGCCGAGTGGGCCCGTACGGCGCACCAGCCGCAGACCTCGCGGCCGGTGCTGCCGTTTCCGGAGCGGGACCGCCCGGAGTTCGTCGGCGTGGTCGTGGGCTTCCACTACGTCGCCCGCGTGGTCAACGTGTTCCTCTCCAACTTCCTGCTCCCGCCGGGGCTGGCGCCAAGGGCACGGCGGCGCCTGAAGCGCGGCATCGGCTGGGTCCTGCAGGGCACGCTGCGCGAGGCCAGGGAACCGGGCCGCTCCGTACGGCTGCTGCCACCGGCGCCGCTGCCGGCGGAGGCCGGCTGGGCGGTGGGCAGTCCGCACGTGGCCGAGGCGATGGCCCGCGCCTACGCGGCGTTCGAGGCGGCCGGCGAGCGGGCGGTCCCGCCGGCCGTCCGGGACCTCGTCGCGGAACGCCTCGACGCCTGGCGGGGGGAGGAGACCGGCCTGAGTCGACAGTGGTGCGAACGACTGATCGCGCCGCTGCCCGAGGCGGAGCGGGCCGCCGGCCGCCTGGCCCTGCTGACCGCGTTCGCCTCCTACCAGGTCGACGAGGAGGTGGTCACGGAGTTCCGCCGCCACCAGCCGGGCGACGCGGCGCTGGTCGACGCGGTCGCCTGGGCCAGCTTCGCGGCGGCCCGACGGGTCGGCGCGTGGTACGCCCCCGCCGGCTCGCCGGAGCCGGTCTGACGGATTCCCGACCCGAACTCAGCAACATCGGAGACGTGCCGGCGTGGCGTGGTCGGGACGCTGGGCGAAGGCGAGGCGTTCTCGCGCGCCCGTCACCCCTCAAGGAGGAAACGTGACCAGCAATCAGACGAGGCTGCCCGGGACGTCCGGGCGGTGGGCGACCCTGAACGGAGCGCACCATCGGACGGCTCTGAATCTCTTTCTCCTGGTCGTGCTGGCCCACTGGGCCGAGCACCTGGTGCAGGCGTACCAGATCTGGGGCCTGGGCTGGTCGCGGCCGGAGGCGCGCGGAGTGCTCGGCATGCCGTTCCCGTGGCTCGTCAGCTCCGAGTGGCTGCACTACGGCTACGCGATCGTGATGCTCGTGGGGATGTGGATGCTGCGACCCGGCTTCGTCGGGCGCAGCCGGAGCTGGTGGACCCTCGCCGTGGCGATCCAGTTCTGGCACCACATCGAGCACCTGCTGCTGCTGTTGCAGGCGCAGACCGGCCGGCACCTGTTCGACAGCCCCGTGCCCACCAGCCTGCTCCAGGTCGTGATCCCCCGCGTCGAGTTGCACCTGTTCTACAACACGGTCGTCTTCGTGCCGATGGTGATCGCGATGTACCTGCACCTGCGACCCTCCGCGGCGGAGGCCGAGCGGATGTGGTGCAGCTGCCGGCAGCCCGAGGCCGCGGCGCAGCTGTCGTGACCGCCGTCGACGACGCCCGTCCACCCGAACCGCCCACCCCGCCGACGTCGGTCGGGGCGGTGCAGCGGGCGGCGATCGTCGTGGCGGCCGGCGTCGTGCTGTCGGTCCTGGCGCTGCTTCTCTTCGGCAGCCCGGCCGAGAGCCGGCAACTGATGCTGGACCCGGGCGACGGGTCGGTCGTCGGGGCCGCGCCCGCCGAGGTGACGCTCACGCTCGGCGGCGCGGAGTCGGCCGAGAACCTGCACCTGGCCGTCACCGGACCGTCGGGGGCGACCGTCTCGACCGGGCGACCCGCCGTCCGCGACGGTCGTCTGGTCGTGCCCGTGCGCGACGCCGGGCCGGGCACCTACCGCGTCGGCTACCGCGCCCAGCTGCCCGACGGCCGGCAGATCGCCGGCCTGGCCGGGTTCACGGTGACCCCCGGCGCCGTCCCGGCCGGCTCCGTCGCCGCACCGATCGACGACGCGACCGGCGGCCACGACCACGCCCGCATCGACGGCATCAACGGCGTGCTCCTCCTGCTGGACCTGGGTCTGGTCGGGGTGGCACTGCTGCTGATGTTCCTGCGTCCGCGACGCGGGACGGGCCCCGTCGCGGGCCCGTGACCGGGGCCGACGGCGACCACGTCGGCGGCGACGCGGCGGCCGGTCACGGTCCGCGCGGCAGCCCCCACCACCCCGCTGCGGCGGGCGGATGAGCGCACAGCAGAAGAGGCGGCCCCGGCCGGCGCGCGGCGACGATGAAGTCACCCGCCGGCCGGGGCCGGCGTCGTCGTACCGACAGGGGGATCTGCCATGCCGACGGTACTGGGTTCCGTGCGTCGACTGCTGATGGCGCCGACGCTCGCGGAGGTGACCTTCGCGCACCGGGGCTTCCCCGGCCCCGCCACGGAGGTCACGCGCCGGCTGGAGGCGGTTCCGCAGTCGGTGGTCTGCGGGTTCGAGTGGGGCATCGACACCCGCGACCCGTGGGAGCTGGAGCGCCGCCTCGCGCTCGTCGACCGGGAACTGCTGGGCTTCGCGTACGAGGGCGCCACGATGGCCTGCACCATCCTCGACGTGATGGGCCCTCGACGCGGCACCCGCACCCGGGACCTGCTGCGGGGGCCCGGCGCGCCGCACCTCTTCCTCGCCTACATCGGCATCGGGTTCGCCATGGCGCGCCTGCCGCGGCCCCTCTGGCGGCACGTGGTACCCGACCTCACGGGCTCCCCGTACCACCCGACGATGACCTGGCTGGCCGTGGACGGCTACGGATTCGACCGCGCCTACTTCGACCTCGACCGGTGGGTGACCCGGCAGGAGCGGCTGGCGGCGTACCCCTGGCAGGGCCACGGGGACTACTTCGCGAGGGCCACCGACCAGGGCCTCGGGCGGGCGCTGTGGTTCATCCACGGCGCCCGTACCGCCGAGGTGGCCGGGGCCGTGCGGGCCTTCGCCGCGGACCGGCACGGCGACCTGTGGAGCGGGGTGGGGCTCGCCGCCACCTTCGCCGGGGGCGCCGACGCCGAGGCGCTCGCGGCGCTGCGCGCCGAGGCCGGCGACTGCGCGCCGGACCTGGCCCAGGGCGCGGTCTTCGCCGCCAAGGCCCGCAGCCACGCCGGCCACGTGCCGGCGCACAGCGAGGCGGCGATGCACGCGTTCGGCGGGCGTAGCGTGGCCGCCGCCGCGGCCCTCGCCGACGACGTGGCGGTCCGCGCGGAGACGGCCGGGCGGCTGCCGGCGTACGAGCTGTGGCGGCGCAACGTCCGTGCGCACTTCGAGCCGGCCGGCGTCGGTCACGACCACTGAGGACCGCCCGCGTCGCCCGCCGTGGCGCCGCCGCACGCCCGTGGACCGACGAGTCCGCGGTCCAGGTGCACGCTTCGAATTGTTGCGATGAATGCGCAAGGTTGAAGAAATCAACCGTTCGCGCTCTTGCCATCATCGAAATAGCTGTCCATCCCTGTTCAGCGGCAACACCGACCCTTTGGGGGAACGTGCGATGCAGAGCCTGCGTGATCTGCGGCGCAGAATCCTGACGCCAAATATCTCCGAGACCAAAATGGATGTGCGCGGATTCCACGTGAAGAACGAGGAATCGAAGGCGCTACTCGAAACCGTCGGCGCCTCATTCCTCTCCGGCTACGGATACGCCGCCGAGGCGCCGAGCGCCGCAGCCGCCGAGCGCCGCCTGGAGACGGTGCCGAAGCGTTTTCGTGGCTTCGCGTACGAGGGCGCCGGGATGGGCTTCGCCGTCCGGGACGCGCTGCGGCCGGGCCGCCCCCGGCACGTGGCCGACCTGCTCGCCGGCCGGGGCGACGCGCACCTCTACATGATCTACGTAGGTGTGGGCTGGGCGATGGCCCGGCTGCCCCGGATGCGCTGGGGCCAGCTGCACGCCCCGGATCCGCTGCTGCGCTGGCTGGTGCTCGACGGCTACGGCTTCCACCAGGCGTACTTCCACACCGACCGGTACGTGTACGGCCAGTACCGTCACCCGCGCTTCCCCTGGCCGGCCGACGGCCCGCGCGAGTACGCCGACCGGGTCATCGACCAGGGCATCGGCCGGGCCACCTGGTTCGTCGGCGGCACCGACGTGGACCGGGTGACCCAGATTTTCAGCGCGTTCCCCGCGCACCGGCGGGCCGACCTGTACGCCGGGGCCGGCCTCGCCGCCACCTACGCCGGGGGCGTCACCGAGGCGGAGCTGCACCGCTTCCGCGACCACGCCGGCGACTACCGCGTGGACCTCGCCCAGGGCAGCGCCTTCGCGGCCGGGGCCCGGGTACGCGCGGGTCTGGTCGTCCCGCACAACGAGATCGCCACCCAGGTGTTCTGCGGCGTGTCCACCGCCGAGGCGGCGAAGGCCACCGACGTCACCCTGCCCGCCGAGCGGGAGGGCGAGGAACCCGCCTACGAGCGGTGGCGGCGCGCCATCGCCGCGGAATTCGAGGGGTGGTGCTGAGCGTGGCGTCCCGAGGCCAGATCGGTTCCACGCCCCGGCGGTCCACCATCATGCGCGACAAAGGAGAAACCTCGTGACCAGGATCGCTGTCGTGGGGATGGCGTGCCGTTACCCGGATGCCACCTCCCCCCGGGAACTGTGGGAGAACGCCATCGCCGGGCGCCGCGCCTTCCGGCGGCTGCCCGAGGAACGGATGCGACTCGACGACTACTTCGACCCCGACCCCGCCGCGCCCGACCGTTTCTACGCCCGTAACGCGGCGGTGATCGAGGGCTACGAGTTCGACCGGATCGCGTACAAGGTCGCCGGCAGCACCTACCGGTCCACCGACCTCACCCACTGGCTCGCCCTCGACATGGCGGCCATGGCGCTGGCCGACGCCGGGTTCCCGATGGGGGAGGGACTGCCCCGCGAGCGCACCGGCGTGGTCGTCGGCAACACGCTGACCGGCGAGTTCTCCCGGGCCAACCAGCTGCGGCTGCGCTGGCCGTACGTGCGCCGCATGGTCGCCGCCGCGCTGAAGGAACAGGACTGGGACGACGACCAGCTCACCGGCTTCCTCGACGACTTCGAGGCGACGTTCAAGGGCCCGTTCCCGGAGGTCGACGAGGACACCCTCGCCGGTGGCCTCTCCAACACCATCGCCGGCCGCATCTGCAACCACTTCGACTTCAAGGGCGGCGGCTACACCGTCGACGGCGCCTGCTCCTCGTCGCTGCTCTCCGTCGCCACCGCGTGCAAGACCCTCTCCGACGGCGAGGTCGACGTGGCGATCGCCGGCGGCGTGGACCTCTCCATCGACCCCTTCGAGATCATCGGCTTCGCCAAGACCGGCGCACTGGCCCGCGGTGAGATGCGGGTCTACGACCGTAGCTCGAACGGCTTCTGGCCGGGCGAGGGCTGCGGCATGGTGGTCCTGATGCGCGAGGCCGAGGCCCGTCAGGCGGGCCACCGCATCTACGCCACCGTCGCGGGCTGGGGGATCTCCTCCGACGGCAAGGGCGGCATCACCCGCCCGGAGGTCGCCGGCTACCAGCTCGCCCTGCGCCGGGCGTACGAGCGGGCCGGGTTCGGCATCGAGACCGTCGGGCTCTTCGAGGGCCACGGCACCGGCACGGCGGTGGGCGACGCCACCGAGCTCCAGGCGCTGTCGCTGGCCCGGCGCAACGCCGACGCGAACTCCCCGCAGGCCGCGATCAGCTCCATCAAGGGCATGATCGGGCACACCAAGGCGGCGGCCGGCGTCGCCGGCCTGATCAAGGCCGCGATGGCGGTGCACCACGAGGTCCTGCCGCCGACCATCGGCTGCGTCGATCCGCACGAGATCCTCACCGCCGAGCAGTCCGCGCTGCGGGCCCTGCGCCGGGCCGAGGCGTGGCCGCGCGACCTGCCGGTACGCGCCGGCGTGACGGCGATGGGCTTCGGCGGCATCAACACCCACATCGTGCTGGACAAGGGGCAGCCGCGGCGCTCGTCCCGACTGGACAGCCGCTTCCGTAATCTCGCCGCGTCGATGCAGGACGTGGAGCTGCTCCTCGTCGACGGCGGCAGCCCGCAGGAGCTGCGCGAGCGGCTGCAACGCCTCGTCGAGTTCGCGCCCACGGTGTCGTACGCCCAGCTGGGCGACCTCGCCGCCACCCTGCACCGGGAGCTGCGTGACCTGCCCTACCGGGCGGGTGTGGTGGTCTCCTCGCCCGAGGACGCCGAGCGGCAGCTGCGCCGCGTCTGCGACACCCTCGACGCCGGCGAGGTACGACTCTTCTCCGCCGACGGCCGCTGCTTCCTGGGCCACGTGAGCGGGCCGGGTCGCATCGGTTTCCTCTTCCCCGGGCAGGGGTCCGGCCGGGGCACCTCGGGCGGCGCGCTGCGCCGGCGCTTCGCCGACGTGGAGGAGGTCTACCAGCGCGCGGCGCTGCCGCGCAGCGGCGACATGGTCGCCACGGCGGTGGCCCAGCCGCGGATCGTCACCGGTTCGCTGGCCGGCCTGCGGGCGATGGCGCTGCTCAACCTCGACGCGACCGTCGCCGTCGGGCACAGCCTCGGCGAGATCGCCGCCCTGCACTGGGCCGGCGTGCTCGACGAGGAGACCCTGCTGCGGGTCGCCGGCGTGCGCGGCCGGACCATGGGGGAGCACAGCGCCTCCGGCACGATGGCCAACATCGGCGCCCCGCCGGAGCGGGTGGCCGGGCTGATCGCCGGCCTGTCCGTGGTGATCGCCGCATACAACGGGCCGGAGCAGACCGTGATCGCCGGCTCGGAGGCCGCCGTGCAGGACGCCTGCGAGCGGGCCACCTCCGCCGGGCTGCGGACCACCCGGCTCCCGGTGTCGCACGCGTTCCACTCGCCGCTGGTCGAGCCGGCCGCCGACGCCTTCCTGGGGGCGCTGGCGGGGGAGCGGTTCGGGTCCGTCAACCGGCGGGTCGTCTCCACCGTCACCGGCGAGCCACTCGCTCACGACACCGACGTCGCCGCCCTCCTGCGCCGCCAGATCACCGACCCGGTGCTGTTCAGCCAGGCCGTCGCGCTCGCCGCCAAGGAGGTCGACCTCTTCGTCGAGATCGGCCCGGGGCAGGTGCTCTCCGGCCTCGCGTCGAGCAGCACCGACCTGCCGGCGGTGGCCCTCAACACCGACGACGAGTCGCTGGCGGGCCTGCTGCGTGTCGCGGCGGCCGCGTACGTCGTCGGCGCCGGCGGCGTGGAGGGGGCGCTCTTCCACGACCGGCTGGTCCGGCCGCTCGAGGTGGGCCAGCACTTCCGCTTCTTCGCCAGCCCCTGCGAGTCCGCCCCGGTGGTGGGCCTGGCCGGGGGCACCGGCGTACGGGCGACGACCCCGTCGCAGAAAGAGGTGCACCGGCCGGAGCCGGAGCGGCCGGCCGGCGAGTCGAGCCTGCAACTGCTGCGGCGGTTGGCCGCCGAGCGGGCCGAGCTGCCGCTGGAGATGGTCCACGACGGCAGCCAACTCCTCGACGACCTGCACCTCAGCTCGATCACGGTCGGTCAGCTGGTCAACCAGGCGGCGCAGCAGCTCGGCGTGCCGGCCGCGCAGACCCCGACCAACTTCGCGACGGCCACCGTCGGGCAGCTCGCCGAGGCACTGGAGCAGCTCGCCAGCACCGGCCGGGACGCCGACACCGCCGGCCCGGCCTTCGTGCACGGCGTCGCCGACTGGTGCCGGGCCTGGTCGGTCGAGTTCGACGACCTGTCGGCGCCGGCGGTCGCCGGGGCTGAGCCCGACGGGCCCTGGCAGCTGTTCGCCCCCGCCGGGCACCCGTTCGCCGAGCCGCTGCGCGTGGCCCTGGAGAGCGCGGGCGTCGGCGCGGGAGTGCTGGTGTGCCTGCCGGAGCGGTACGCGCAGGCCGATCTCGAGCTGGCCCTGCGCGGCGCGCAGGCGGCGACGGCCGCCGCCCCCGGCACCCGTTTCGTCCTCGTCCAGCAGGGCGCGGGCGCGGCCGGGCTGGCCAGGACGCTGCGATTGGAGGCGCCGCACCTGCGGACCACGATCGTGCACACCCCGCCCGTGCCGGAGGCCGTGGCCCGGGTGACGGCGGAGGTCGCCGCCACCGACGGATTCGCCGAGGTGCACCACGACGCCGCCGGGCGGCGGCGGGTGCCCACCCTGCGCGGGCTGCCGGTGCGGCCGACCGAGACGCGGCAGCCGCTGGGTGCCGAGGACCTGCTGCTGGTCACCGGCGGCGGCAAGGGCATCACCGCGGAGTGCGCCCTGGCGATGGCCGTCGACAGTGGCGCCCGCCTCGCCGTGCTGGGCCGCTCGGACCCCGCCGCCGACGAGGAGCTGGCCGCGAACCTCAAGCGGATGGCCGACGCCGGCGTGCGGGTGCGCTACGCCCGGGCCGACGTGGCCGACCCCGAGCAGGTACGGCAGGCCGTCGACGGCCTCGTCGCCGAGTGGGGACCGGTCACGGCGGTGCTGCACGGCGCGGGCCGCAACGAGCCGGCGGCACTGACGGGTCTGACCATGGACGCGTTCCGCCGCACCTTCGCGCCGAAGGTCGACGGCCTGCGGGCGGTGCTCGACGCGGTCGACCCCGACCGGCTGCGCCTGCTGGTGACGTTCGGCAGCATCATCGGCCGGGCCGGCCTGCGCGGCGAGGCCCACTACGCGACGGCGAACGACTGGCTGGCGGAGCTGACCGTCGACTTCGGCCGGCGCCACCCGAACTGCCGCAGCCTCTGCCTGGAGTGGTCGGTCTGGTCCGGTGTGGGCATGGGCGAGCGGCTCTCCGTCGTCGAGGCGCTGACCCGCGACGGCATCACCCCGGTCACCCCCGACCAGGGGGTGGCGATGCTCCGGCGGCTGCTCGCCGACGCGCACGCACCGTCGGTGGTGGTCGTCAGTGGGCGTACCGAGGGCATCGACACCGTCCGGATGGACCTTCCGGAGCTGCCGCTGCTGCGGTTCGTGGACCGGCCGCTCGTCCGCTACCACGGCGTCGAGCTGGTCACCGAGACCGAACTCAAGCCGGTCACCGACCTCTACCTGGACCACCACCGGCTGGACGGAAACCTGCTGTTCCCGGCGGTGTTCGGTATGGAGGCGATGGCCCAGGTCGCCGCCGCGGTGACCGGACGGACCGACACGCCGGTGGTCGAGCGGGCCGAGTTCCTGCGGCCCGTCGTGGTGCCGCCGGAGGGCAGCACCACCATTCGGATCGCCACCCTCGTGGTCGACGACGACCTCGTGGACGCGGTCGTCTACAGCGCGGAGACGGAGTTCAGCGCCGCGCACTTCCGGGCGCGGCTGCACTTCGCCGGGACGCGACCGCCGGCCGGTCCGCCCGAGCAGGTGCCCGCCGGGCTGCCGGCCGTGCCGCTGGACCCCGCCACCGACCTGTACGGCGACATCCTGTTCCAGGGCGGCCGGTTCCAGCGGCTGCGCCGCTACCACCGGTCGGCCGCCCGGCACGTCGACGCCGACGTCGTCACGGTGCCGCAGACGCGGTGGTTCGCCGACTACCTGCCCGACAGCCTGCTCCTCGGCGACCCCGGCGTGCGGGACGCCCTCATGCACGGCAACCAGGTCTGCGTCCCCGACGCGACGCTGCTGCCGGCCGGGATCGAGCGGCTCCACCCCGCCGGGCCCCGGCTGACCGAGACGGAGGAACTGCGCTACTGCGCCGAGGAACGCAGCCGCGACGGTGACACCTACGTCTACGACATCGCGTTGCGCTCCGCCGACGGTGAGGTCGTGGAGCGGTGGGAGGGCCTGCGGCTGCGGGCGGTACGCAAGAAGGACGGCCGTGGGCCGTGGGTGGCCCCGCTGCTCGGGTCGTACCTGGAGCGGACCCTCGGCGACCTGGTCGGCGGCGACGTGGCCGTCGCGGTCGAGCCGGCCCCGGCGGCCCCGGCCGGGGGCGGCGAGCCGGCCGGGCCCGGCACGCCGGACGGGATCCGCCGCCGGCGGGCCCGCACCGCCCTGGCCGCCGGCCGGGCCGCGGGCGGGCCGGTCGAGGTCGCGTACCGGCCGGACGGCCGCCCCGAACTGGGCGACGGGCGGTCCCTCTCCGCCGCGCACGCCGAGGACCTGACCCTGTGCGTGGTCGGCACCGGGCCGCTCGCCTGCGACGTGGAGGCGGTACGCGACCGGGAGGAGTCGGTCTGGCGCGGGCTCCTCGGCGCGCACGTCGACCTCGCCCGGCTCTGCTCCGCCGACGGCGGGGAGTCCCTGGACGCGGCGGCCACGCGGGTGTGGGCGGCGATCGAGTGCCTGCGCAAGGCGGGGCTCTCGCACCGGGCGCCGCTGGTCGCGGTGCCCTCGGAGCGGGCCGGTTGGCTGGTCTTCGCCTCCGGCGACCTGCGGATCGCCACGCTCGTCACCACCGTGCGGGACGTGCCGCAGCCGATGGCGTTCGCGATCCTCACGGAAGGACGTGCCTAGGGATGGACAAGTACTTCGAGTACCTGCACACGGTGGGCTTCGAGGAGACCAACCTCGTCGGCAACGTGTACTACGTCAACTACCTGCGCTGGCAGGGGCGCTGCCGGGAGATGTTCCTGAAGGAACGGGCGCCGGACGTGCTGGCGGACGTACGCGACGACCTGAAGCTGTTCACCCTGCGCGTCGACTGCGAGTTCTTCGCCGAGATCACCGCGTTCGACGAGCTGTCCATCCGGATGCGCCTGGTGGAGCTGGCGCAGACGCAGCTGGAGTTCAGCTTCGACTACGTCAAGCTCGACCGGGACGGCGGCGAGACGCTGGTGGCCCGGGGCCGGCAGCGCATCGCCTGCATGCGCGGCCCGAACACCCGCACCGCGCCGGCGAGGGTGCCGGAGGCACTGGTGACGGCGCTCGCGCCGTACACCTCGGCGCGGCGTTCCTGACGGCGCGAGAAGGAGACGTCGTGGACGTACAGCGAACACTCACGGTCGGCACGTCCGACGTGACGGCACTGCGGCGGGCGTACGGCGCGTTCGCCACCGGCGTCACGGTGGTGACCGTCGGTGGCGCCACCCCGCACGGGATGACCGCCAACTCGTTCACCTCGGTGTCGCTCGACCCACCGCTGGTGCTGGTGTGCGTCGACCGCAACGCGGTGATGCACGCCTGCCTCTCCCAGACGCGCGAGTTCGCGGTCTCGGTGCTGACCGACGACCAGGAGGGGGTGGCCCGGTACTTCGCCGACGGGCGGCGACCGCTCGGCGGCGAGCAGTTCGACCAGGTGGACTGGAGCCCGGGCACGACGACGGGGGCCCCGCTGATCAGCGGGGCTCTCGCCCACTTCGAGTGCGAGGTGTGGCGCGTCTACGACGGCGGCGACCACACCATCTTCCTCGGCCGGCTGCTCTCCCTGGAGCGCCGGGCGGACGGGGAGGCCCTGCTCTTCCTCTCCGGGCGGTTCCGTCAGGTCGAGCGCGAGCGGAGTGAGGCGGCATGACGACGATCGAGGGAGGGGCCCGGCGTACGCCCCAGGGCCCCCCGCGCTCCCACGCCCTGAGCATGCTGATCCTGATGGGCCGGGACCGGCTGCGGATGATGACCCTGGCGGCGGAGCGGTACGGCGACGCGGCCCGGCTGCCGGTCGGGCACAAGAAGCTCTACTTCTTCAACCACCCCGAGCACGCCAAGCACGTGCTGGCCGACAACAGCGCCAACTACCAGAAGGGCATCGGCCTGGTGCACGCCCGCCGGGCGCTCGGGGACGGCCTGCTCACCAGCGAGGGCGAGCTGTGGCGTAAGCAGCGCAGGGTCATCCAGCCGGCGTTCCAGAACCGCCGCCTCGCCCAGTACGCGGGCGTCGTCGGCGAGGAGGCCGCCCTGCTGGTGGAGCGGCTGTCGGCCCGGATCGACGGTCCCCCGGTGGACGTGCTGGAGGAGATGACGACGCTGACCCTCGGGGTGCTCGGGCGGACCCTGCTCGACGCGGAGCTGAACGGCTTCCACGGCATCGGCGGGTCCTTCGCGGCCGTGCAGGACCAGGCCATGTTCGAGCTGGAGACGCTGAGCGCCGTGCCGCACTGGATCCCGCTGCCCCGGCAGCGCCGGTTCCGGCATGCCCGCCGGCACCTCCAGCACATCGTCGACGAGCTCGTCGCCGGACGGGGGCGGAACGTGGAGGGGCGCGACGACGTCCTCTCCCGCCTGATCCTCTCGACCGGGCGCGAGAGCGACCCACGGGTGGCCCGGCAGCGGCTGCGCGACGAACTGGTCACGCTGCTGCTGGCCGGGCACGAGACGACCGCGAGCACGCTGGGCTGGAGCCTGCACCTGCTCGACCGGCACCCCGAGATCAGGCAGCGGGTCCGGGAGGAGGCCGTGACGGTGCTCGGCGACCGGCTGCCCGGCTACGAGGACCTGCACCGGCTGCGGTACACCGCGATGGTGGTGGAGGAGGCCATCCGGCTCTACCCGCCGGTGTGGCTGCTGCCCCGCAAGGCGCAGGAGGCCGACGAGATCGGCGGGTACCACGTGCCGGCAGGGGCGGACATCCTCATCTCCCCGTACACCCTGCACCGCCATCCCCGGTTCTGGGACGCGCCGGAACGCTTCGACCCGGAACGCTTCGACCCGCAGCGCAGCTCGGAGCGGCCCAGGTACGCGTACATCCCCTTCGGCGCCGGACCGCGGTTCTGCGTGGGCAACAACCTGGGGATGATGGAGGCCACCCTGGTGCTGGCCATGCTGGTGCGGGACGTGCGCCTGGTCGGGCTCCCCGGCCGGCCGGTGGTGCCCGAGCCGATGCTGTCGCTGCGGGTGCGCGGCGGCCTGCCGATGACGGTCCACAAGGTCAACTGATCCGCGTCCACCGGTCCCGCGGCCGCCCCGGCGTCCGCGGGACCGTCGCTGTCCGCCCGGGCACCCGCACGAAGCGCGGTGCGGCCGCACTCCCGGGCCGCCTACCCCCACGGAGTTCCGGGCGGGGCGCATTCCCGGCCCGCCCACCCCTCTCGCGGAGCTCGGAGCGGGGCGCATGTCCGGGCCGCCCACCGTGGTCCGTCGAGCCCGCTCCCGGTGCCCGTGCGGCACCCCCGGCTCCGCCGGTCAGCGGCGCCGGCGCGATCGCCACGGTGGTCCCGGCGAGAGCGCTGCGGCGGGTGCAGGCCACAGAGCGCCGACGGTGGCCCATCCACCAGGGGCGGCAGGGCAGCAGGCGGCAGCGGGCACGGCAGCGGGCCGCCGGCGCCTGATGGCGCCGGCGGCCCGGTGTTGGGAAGCCGCCGAGGGCTGCGTGCCCCCGGATGGGTCAGGCTGCGTACACCTTGGACTGGTTCTGCCGTTCGAACGCCGCCTTGCGGCTGTCGAGCAGGGCCAGGAGCACCGGCGGGTCGATCTTGGACACCTGCTTGAGATGGGCGTCGGCGGTCAGGGTCAGCTGTCCGCGGACGGTCAGCGGGCCCACCGAGGACACCATCACCCTGTCCTGCTGGAGCCGGAGCACGTCACCGGAGACCGAGTGACACAGCAGGTGCCAGGTGCCGTCGGGCACGTTCGCGAAGCGGTAGACGCCGGGGGATTCCAGGATGGCGCACCGTGCGGGCGGGCCCTCGGGGATGCGGTGCGGAAACAGGCCCATGAAGATGAGCCCGGGTACGGGCCCGTCGAGGGGCGCGCTGATCCGTCCGGTGATGACGCCCTGCGTCACGCCCGTCGGGCGTTGCGTGGGAATGCGAGGAGCGAAGCCTCCCATTCGTCGGTAGGTGGTGGGTGGCAGACCGACGCTCTTGGTGAAGCGGGTGCTGAAAGTCCCGACGCTGTTGTATCCCACCCGGAGGCTGATGTCGGTGACGTTGAGCCGTGTCGTGGTGAGCAGCCGTTTGGCCTCCTGGAGGCGGATCGCGGACAGGAATCGACCTGGGGAGATTCCGGTGACCCGCTGGAAGATTCGCGTGAAGTGAAACTTGCTGAACATGGCGGCCCGCGCCATGTCATCCACCGTCAACTGCTCGGATAAATTGCTCCGCATGGTGTCGATGGCGCGTTCCACTGCCTGCTCTGCTGTGTCGTGCATTTGTCTCCCCCGGATTGCGGACAATCACATTGTGTGGACGTGGCGAATTCGGCCGAACAATTCTGGGGTGTCGACTGCCACCATTCCCCGCTAACCGCAGTCGATGCTAGCCGAGGCCGGCTGCCCGGTCAACACGTTCTGCGTTCGGAGCGTAGCCAGGAGTGACGGCCATGGGCTTATCATTTCTTGCCCAGAATTGGCACGTGCCACTGTACGATCGGGATGAAGATCGCTAGGATTGCTCATTGTATTGTGGAACTCGCCAGTATCCGTGCTGCGGCTTATCAATCCTTAGCATAATTTTTCGGACATCCGTGGTGTGCGCCGATCTGAAGTGGTCGGCCGGCCGCCCGGTTCGGTCCGCGTCGCGTCTGCCGCCATCAGGAGTCGGCAATCATCAATGGCTCCCGGTCGATCTCTATGGCAAGATTGCCCAAACGTTCGCCAGGGGCGGAGGACGCGTGCGTATCTCGGAGCTCAGTCGGCAGAGTGGCGTGTCGGTCCCGACCATCAAGTTCTATCTGCGTGAGGGATTACTCCCGGCCGGCCTGCCCACCGGCCGCAACCAGGCCGACTACAGCGATCGGCATCTGCGGCGGATCCGTCTGATCCGGACGCTGACCGGGATAGGGGGACTGGACCTGTCCTCCGTCCGGGAGATCCTGGCCGCCATCGACGACGAAGATGTCACTATGCGGGACGCGTACAAGGTCCTGGACCGGACTCTCTACCTGGACGGCTCGACGACGCTGGGCCGCGCCGCCGTGGACTGCGCACGCACGGAGGTGGCGGACCTCGCCGACGCCCTCGGCTGGTCCAATGAGGCCACCCCCGCCGGCGAGGTGTTGGCCCACGTCCTGGCGGGGCTGCGCAGCCTCGGTTGCGCGGCCGAGGCGACCTTCTTCGTTCCCTACGCCCGCGCCGCCGAGCAGCTCGTCATGACGGAGTTCGACCTGGCCGCCGACGAGGGCGAAACCGAGAAGGGCCCCGCACTCGTCCGCAGCGTCCTGTTCGGCGTCGCCCTGTCCGCCCTGCGCCGTATGGCGCACGAGCGCCACGTCGCGCTGCGATTTCCCACTCACGGTGGTTGAGTGCGGGTGTCTAACGGGTGACGGGTCCGATCGGGCGGCGGTCACACATCCGGCGTAGTCGGCCACTGAGCAACTTTTGAGAAGAACTCGGGCCGTGCTCCCGCGACCATAAGTGAGCCGGCGGCGACTTTCGCACCCGGTTCGCCAGGCATCGTGAAGGGACCGCACGTCATGCCTCGATTGGTTGAGAATGGGCAGCGCCGACCGCGTAAGCCGTAGCGCTCCGCGTGGTGGACGTCCCGATCCGACGGCAATCAACTGCCGAAGGATGACGGCAGGATAATTGCCGCCGGGAAAATTGCTCCACTCTTCAGCCGCCGACAACTGCCCGTCGCCAAACCCGGCCGTACGGCGTATCAGCCGTCGCACGAATCCGGGTGGTGGCCGAATCTGGAGGGAAAACCCTTGCCATCCCAACCCGTCGGCGCGATCCGCCGAATCATTCCCGCCGTCTTCGTGCTGGTCCTCGTGGCCGCGTTCTTCGTCGTCGCCCGGCTGCCCAGCGCGTCGGCCGAGGAGCGGCAGACGCTGGCGTCGCGGTTCGGCTTCACCGAGCTGCCGATCGCGCTGCCGCCCGGCCTGCCGGAGCGCACCGTACGGACGGTCAACCCCGAGTACGAGCACATCCGGGCCTGGGTGTCGTCGGTCGGCGCCGCAGTCGCGGCGAACGACCTCGACGGCGACATGATCGCCAACGACCTGTGCCTCGTCGACACCCGCAGCGACAGCGTGGTCGTCACGCCGTCGCCCGACGGACCCGCCCGGTACGCGCCCTTCGTGCTGGACCCGGCGCCGTTGCCCACCCACAAGGCCATGGCCCCCATGGGCTGCGTGCCCGGCGACTTCAACAGCGACGGTCTGACCGACCTGCTGGTCTACTACTGGGGCCGGACGCCGGTGGTGTTCCTGCACCGCACCTCCGCGAAGGCGCCGCTGACCAAGGGGACCTTCCTGCCCACCGAGCTGGTCGGCCGGCCGTCCGCCTCCTCAAGCGGCGAGTACCAGGGCAAGTTCTGGAACACCAACGCGGTCGCGGTCGCGGACTTCGACGGCGACGGCCGGCCGGACATCGGGATCTTCAACTACTTCCCGGACAGCCAGGTGCTCGACCCGGCCGGCCAGCCGAACGTCGAGATGAACCACTCGCTGTCCCGGGCGCAGAACGCGGGCGGCGCGCACGTGCTGCGCTGGACCGGTGCCACCAGCGGCGACAACCCCACCGTGACGTACGTCGAACAGACGGCGATCCCGCCGGAGTACGCGACCGGCTGGACGCTCGGCGCCGGCTCCGCCGACATCGACGGTGACCTGCTGCCCGAGCTGTACCTCGCCAACGACTTCGGGCGGGACCGCTTCTTCCACAACGTCTCCCGCCCCGGCGAGATCAAGTTTGCCCTGGCGGAAGGGCGCCGTGGCGCGCTCACCCCGAAGTCCATGGTGGTCGGCCACGACTCGTTCAAGGGCATGTCCATCGAGTTCGGCGACCTCGGCGGCACCGGCAAGTTCGACATGTTCGTCAGCAACATCACCACCTCCTGGGGGCTGGAGGAGAGCAACTTCGTCTGGCGTAACAACTCGTCGAGCCTGGCCGACGCCCGCAAGCGGTTGAGCGAGGGCAAGGCCGTCTTCGACAACAAGGCCGCCGAGCTCAACATGGCCTGGGTCGGCTGGGGCTGGGACGCCAAGATGGCCGACTTCGACAACAGCGGCGAGATGTCGGTCGTCCAGACCGCCGGGTTCGTCAAGGGCGACATCAACCGGTGGTCATGGTTGCAGGAGCTGGCCATGAGCAACGACCTGATGCTCCGCAATCCGGCCATGTGGCCCAAGGCGGGGCCGGGTGACGACATCGCCGGCGCCGAGCCCTTCGCCTTCTGGGTGCGGGAGAAGAACGGGCGCTACGCCAACATCGGCGCCGAACTCGGCATGACCGACAGCACCCCGAGCCGCGGTGTGGCCGTCGCCGACACCAACGGCGACGGGGGGCAGGACTTCGCGGTGGCCCGCCAGTGGGCCGCTCCCTCGTACTACCGCAACGACAAGCCGGGCCGCGGCAACTTCCTCGGCCTGCGCCTGTGCCGACCGGCGGAGGACGGCCGCGGCACGCCCGCCTACGGCGCCCAGGTGCGGGTGAAGACCGCCGACGGTCGCACCCGGATCGCCCAGCTCGACGGGGGCAGCGGTCACTCCGGCAAGCGCAGCTTCGACGTCTTCTTCGGCCTCGGCGACGCCGGCGACAAGCCGGTCTCGGCGGAGATCGCCTGGCGCGACCTCAACGGTGGCGTGCACAGGCAGACCCTCGACCTCGCCGCCGGCTGGCACACGATCATGCTCACCGACAAGGCCCAGGAGATGAGCGCGAAATGACCGACGTCCGAGACAACACGCGTAGCGCCGTCGGCGTACGGGAGGCGACGGTCGCCACGGACGCCGCCCCGGTCGTCACCTTCGACCGGCACGCGCCGGTGGCGACCGAAACCCCGGGCACGCCACGGGTCAACCGGCGGGACCCCCGCTACCTGGCCCTGCGCAACTTCGCCATCTCCATGAGCATCTTCAACATCCTCGGGTACACGGTGCTCGGCTTCGAGCAGCCCTGGACCTGGCCGTTCTTCGCCCTCGCCATCGGCTACGCCACCGAGATCGTGGTCGAGGTGGTGACCGCGCGGTCGAACAAGCGTCGACCCGCCTTCGCCGGCAACGGCGCCTGGGGCATGTACACGTTCCTGCTGCCCACCCACATCACCGCGCTCGCCGCGAACATGCTGCTCTACGCCAACGACAACTTCTGGCCCATCGCCTTCGCCGTGGTGGTCGCCATCGGTCAGAAGGCGATCTTCCAGGCCCCCATCAAGGGCCGTATGCGGCACTTCATGAACCCGTCCAACTTCGGCATCACGGTGACCCTGGTCGCCTTCTCCTGGGTCAACATCGCCCCGCCGTACCACTTCACCGAGGACGTCCCGGACATGATCCGGATCCTGGTGCCGCTCGTCATCCTGACGGCCGGCACGGTGCTCAACGGGGTGCTGACCAAGAAGATCCCGCTCGTCGTGGGCTGGGTGGGCGGCTTCGTGATCCAGGCGCTGGTCCGGCACTTCATCTGGGACGTCGCGCTCTGGGCGGCCCTGCTGCCGATCACCGGTGTGGCGTTCGTGCTGTTCACCAACTACATGATCACCGACCCGGGCACGACGCCCACCTCGGGCCGGGCGCAGTTCATGTTCGGCGCGAGCGTCGCGACCGTGTACGGCGTGCTGATCACCTTCAACGTCGTCTACACGCTCTTCTTCGCCGTGACGATCGTCTGTCTCGCCCGGGGCCTGCTCTGGTGGGGCATCTGGCTGCGGGACCGCTCCCGGCGGGAGAACACGCCGGCGGTGCGGCCCGCCGTCACCTGACGCACGGTCGGTTCCGTCGCCGGCGGCCTCCGACGAGGTCGCCGGCGACGGCCGTGACGGGCCCGGTGGCCCCACCGCCGGGGACACGACACCCGCGCGGCGGCGCGGATCTCCCGGCGGCGCGCGGAAATCGAGCACATCTGAAGACGCGGTGACGCGAGGCACCGCAGCATGCTGAACAGCGCCGGCGGGACCCGGGCACCGGCCCGGGACACCCCGCCGGCGCAGACGTGTGCGCGCCGCGACAGCCACCGGGCGGGCCCGGCCGCGCAGGAGCGGCACCGCCGCCCGCGTGACGCCCACCGGAGCGCACCAGAGACGGAAAGCGAGGCGATGCGGCGTGCACCCCATCCCCGAGGCCCCACCGCGACGTGCACCGGTGGCGTTCGCGCCCCCGCCGGCCAACCGCCGACGGACGGCGGTCATCAGTGCCGCGGCGGGCGTGCTGCTCGCCGTGCTCTGGTCGTTCGAGCTGGTCGACTCGGTGATCGGCGACACCGTCGCCGACACCCTGCTGGGCCACGACGCGAAGGGCACCGCCATCAGCGGTACGGCGGCGGGGCTGCTGTTCGCCTTCGTGTCCGGCTTCGCCGGGACCTTCACCGCCTGCAACATCGCGATGGCGGCCTCGGTGGGCCCGATGAGCCAGGCCGGCGCGACGGGCCACCGCCACGGCGTACGCGCGCTGCTGCGTCCCGTCGCCTGGTTGACGGTCGGCATGCTGGCGGTGTCGGCGACCTACGGCGCGGTCGGGGTGCTCCTCGGCGAACGTCTGCCGCAGCTCTCCACCGACACCGTCGGCGGTATGCCGGTCCGCCTGATCCAGTCCTCGGTGGTCTTCGGCCTGATCGGCCTGGTGCTGACGTACCTCGGGCTCGCGGCCCTGGGGCTGCTGCCCGACGTCTTCGCGACCCGGCCGGTGGCGCGGGTGGTCGTCATGGGCGCCCTGGTCGGAGGCTTCCTGGTCGGCCGGCCGTACCCGCTGTTCAACAAGCTGTTCCACTGGGCGGTCGACACCGGCAACCCGGGGTACGGCGCGCTCGCCTTCGCTCTCCAGTCGCTGGGCAACATCCTCATCGTGGCGGCGCTCTTCGCGATCATCATCGTGGCCAGCCGGGGGCGCTTCCTCAGCTGGATGGCGTCGCCGCGCCGCGCCGCCACGGTGACCGGCTCGCTGCTGGTCGCGCTGGGCGTCTTCACCGTCGTCTACTGGGACCTGCGCGTGCCGGCGATCTTCGGCGTGGGATGGTTCCCGACGATGCCGTACAACTGACCGGGGTGGTGGCGGGCCCGGCCGGTCGACCGGGCCCGCCACCGCGTCAGCCCTTCGTGATCACCTCGTTCGTGGCCAGGGACGAGGTGCGCTCCCGGATCAGCGTGCGCAGCCGCTCCGCATCGGTGGCGAGGCTCTGCGCGTCGTGCCCGTCGATGGTGGCGACGACCCCGGCCAGGTCGTCCAGCGCCGTGAGCGCTGTCCCGTCGGCGTAGATCTCGCCGTACAGCTCGCGGTACGCCTTCTCGTAGGCGGCCTTGAAGGCGGCGCTGGCGAGGAAGCGTTCCTTGAGCCGGTGCCCGCCGCCGGGCCCGCCGCCGGCCCGTTCCCCGTCGCCCTGGCCGGGCATGCGACCCGTCGTCCGCGGGCCCTGCGGCGCCTGGCCGGCTTCCGGGGCCTGGCTGGGTTGCGGGGCCTGGCGGCCCTGTGGGGCTTGGCCGGGCTGTGGGGCTTGGCCGCCTTGTGGGGCCTGGCCGGCTTCCGGAGCTTGGCCGCCTTGTGGCGCCTGGCCGCCTTGTGGGGCCTGGCCGGGTTGTGGGGCTTGGCCGGGTTGTGGGGCCTGGCCGCCGGGCGGCCGGAACTGGCCACCCGGGAAACCGCCGCCCATCCGGCCCGTGTCGTGCGGCCCCTGGTCGGCGCTGCCGCTGAAGGTCAGGTTGTAGTCCCACCCGACGACCGTGAACTTCTTCGTCGTCAGGTCGTACCAGAGGTAGTAGTTGCGGCCCGGCCCCGCCATGTCGTCGAAGTTGAGCAGCAGGTTCTGCGCCGCGACGTAACGCGCGAAGGAGTCCACGTCGACGTGGTCGGCCAGGTGCGCGTCGAACTCCGCGTCACTGCTGTCGGCGACCCACCGCACCAGGTCGATGACGGGTTGGAGGTCCTGCTCGCCCTTGCCGGTGATCTGGCTGAAGTCGTCCAGGTAGTCCGTGGGGTCGTCGCCCTGGTAGGTGAAGCTCCCGGTGGCCAGGGACTTGTAGAGCACGCCGTCGCCGTCGAGGTCGTCGGCGAAGGGGCCGCCCGGGTGTTCCACCACGAGGCGGGCCGTGGCCGGCCGGTCGTTGACGACGAACCGCGAGTACGCGTACGCCGGGGAGGCCTCGCCGGCCTCGGCGAGCACGCTCAGGGACACGGCCTCGTTGAGCACCGTCGACCCGCCGCCCATGCCGCCGACGCGTACGGCGATCTCCCGGTGCCCCTGGTAGCGGCGGCCCTCGACGAACTCGTCGAAGCGGATGAGCCAGGGCAGGGTCTCGGGCTCCTCGGTCTTCAGGGAGGCCCGCCCGCCGCCGGGCCCGAACCCGCCGCCGGGCCCGAAACCGCCCCCGGGTTGGGCAGCGCCCCCGGGTTGGGTGGCGCCCTGCCGCTGCCCGCCGGGGCGTGCGCCGCCGGGTCCGCCCCCGGCGGGCTCGCCGTCCCCGGCCGGGCCGGCCTGTCCGCCGGGTCGTCCGCCGGCCCTGCCGATGTTCTCCCCGTCCCGGGTCAGCCCGGCCAGCGTCGAGTTGCCCTTGAGCCGGATCCCCACGCTCGGGACCGTGGTGCCGTCGATCGTGAGGTCGGCCTCCACGTACTCCTTCTCGCCCTCCTTGGCGAAGGCGTCGACCATCCGTTCGTAGTCCGCCTCGCGGAACGTCAGGGCGATGCTGTGCGCGACGGTCGGGTCGAACAGGTCCCGGGTGCCGGCGAGGTTCTGGGTGACCTCGTCGCCGGCCCGGCCGCCGCCGCTGGTGACGTACGGGTGCACGCGCACCGCGCTGAACCCGACCGTCAGGACGGCGACGAACGCGACGCAGCCGGCCAGCAGCCGCCAGTACTGCCGGACGCGGACGGGGATCCGGCGCCGCAGTCTCCTGAGCGGGCCGGCGGAGGGCGCCGGCATCACAGATCCGTCTGGTCGTAGCCGGTCAGCACCGTGACCCGCTGGCCGGACGTACGCTCGCTGAGCGCCGAGATCAGCTGGCCCGGCTCGTAGCCCTTGCGCAGCCGCACGGTGTACATGATCTCGGTCAACGCGCCGCCGCGGATCGTCTCCATGCTGACGAGCTCGAACTCGCTGGTGTGCCGGATCAGGACGTCCTGGATGGCCTCGGTGTGGTCGCCGTCCGGCGGAACCTGCACCTTGACGACCTGCCGCTGGACCTGCGAGGCGAACCAGTTGAAGCGGTACATCACCAGGATGACCAGGCCGATGGCGACGGCGGCGACGACGGCGAGCGTGTAGAAGCGGGTGCCGCAGGCCATGCCGACGCCCATCACCAGGAAGATGAAGCCGACGTCCCGGGTCTCCTTGATGGCGTTGCGGAAACGCACCACGGACAACGCGCCGACCAACGCGAACGCCCGGGCGATGTTCGACCCCACCACCAGCATGATCAGTGAGATGAGCATGCCGAGGATCACCAGCGTCTGCACGTAGGACTGGCTGTAGGAGATGTTGCGGTGGGTGAACCGGTATACCCAGCCGATGGCCGTGCTGAGCAGGAAGGACAGCGACAACGCGATCGCGACGTCCGCGATGCTGAACGTGCCGGACAGGTCCTGGAAGGTGAAGTCCATGGTGTTCTCAGGCCTCGCTCGTGACGGTGGTGGTCAGGGACAGGTCGGCGGCGGGATCGTCGTCGACGACGTGGAACACGGAGCGGGGGGCGCGGCCGAAGGCCTCGACGCTCTGGCAGTACTTGGACATCCGGACGACCGACATGTTCGACCGGGCCGCCAGGTCGGTGAGCCAGTACGGCACCCGCTCGTTGGCCTTGATCTCCACCACCGACAGCTTCGCCGGCACGATGAGCCGGTTCTCCGCGTCGGCGCCCAGGTGGAAGTCCCGGTCGCGGCCCCGGACGCGGTGGTCCATGGTGACCCGTAGGCCGGTGTCGGCGTCCCGGCCGACGAACGCCTCCCGCTGGTAGCCGGTCATCGCGACCGGCCGCAGGTCCAGCCCGCCGACCAGTTCGAGGACCTCCTCGACGAAGGCACGCTGGGACTCGTCGTGGTCGACCGGCACGCGGCGGTCGCACAGGTCGCGGGCGAGCCGGTACGGCAGGGCGATGCGGCGCTTCTGGGTGACCCGGTTCACCCGCTGCTTGATCTCGACGTACACGATGGTGTCGTCGGTGACGGCGAAGCGGTCACCGTAGTGCCGGATCCGCAGCTTGCGGCGGAACCGCAGGCCCTCGATCTTCTCCCAGTAGAAGCGCAGCTGGGGCGTGTCGTAGTACACGCTCCACACGCCGTACCCGCTGGCGTCGCCGTGGCTGTCGAGGTCCATCCGGCCCGCGAACTCCTCGCGCAGCGCACGGGCGACGGCGCTGTCGACGAGATACTTGATCTCGTACCGGTTGAAGGCGTGCAGCCGGCTCGGCGCCCGCAGGCCGTGCCCGGCCCGGTCGGCGTCGCGGGCCGGCGCGGGCGGGGGATCGCCCGGGACCGGCGGTTCGTTCCCGACGGCGCCGGGCGGTGCCGGCCGGGCACGGAAGGAAAGGCGCATGAGGCAACCGATCTCGTAGGTGGACGAGGCCAGGTGCCAGCCAAACCCGCGAACCTGTGGGTGACGTGTGGATGCCTTGTGAATTCGCGATGATCATGCGGCGCCGTTGCTGGAACGACGAACGTCCACCGGTCAACCACGAGGCGGCGGGCGTTCGTCGTCGGGCGCGGCTACCGGACGCCGTCGGCGATCGGTCCGGGGGTGGGGGTGGTGCGGCCGGCGCCGGCCGCGCTCCGGTCGCGGCGGTCGGACGCGGCCACCCAACCGACGGTGATGAGCAGCAGGGCCGCGATATAGGTGATCATCACTGCCAGTCCGTGGCCGGGCACCCGCAGGTCCGCGACGTCCAGGCCGATCAGCATGTCGGAGAGGAGGAACAGGCCTCCGCCCAGGGCCACCCGCCGGGAGACGCCGTTCGCGGCGGCGGCCATCAGGCTCAGGGCGAGACTGTAGCCGAGGATCGGCAGCCGCAGCGGGCCGAGGGCCTGCCACAGCAGCAGGTTGGCCACCGCCCACAGGGAGAGGTAGATGATCAGGCCGACCGCGGGTGGCCGCGAGTGGCGCAGGAAGGCGGCCAGGAAGGCCACCTGGGTGACGAGGAAGCAGCCCATGCCGACGAGGAACGCCGTGTCACCCGAGAGCAGCAGCGCGATGTCGCCGCCGGTCGCGAAGACCAGCCCGACCGCGACGGGGTCGACGCGCCGGCGCGCCCGCAGCAGGTACACCAGCAGCACCGGCGCGAGCAGGGGCTTGGCCAACCACTGCAGGACGGCGGAGTCGGCCGCGACGCCGACCAGCTCGACGGCGGCGACCACGCCGAACGGCCACAGGCGCCTCATCGGGCCACCGCCGGCTGCTCCTGCCCGGTGGGCTGCCAGCCCGGCCTGCCGAACACGTGCCCGAGGCGGTGCCGCCAGGACGAGGCGGCCCGTACGTCGGCCCAGATCGCCTGGTACTCGTGGGACACCACCCGCAGCGGGTTGTACGTGCCGATGTTCTTGGTCAGGCCGTAGCGGACGGTGGCCCGCTCGGGCTCGAAGGTGCCGAACAGCCGGTCCCAGACGATCAGGATGCCGCCGTAGTTGCGGTCGAGGTACTCGGCGTTGGCGCCGTGGTGGACCCGGTGGTGCGACGGTGTGTTGAAGAACCACTCGACGGGACGGGGCAGCATGGTGACCCTCTCGGTGTGCAGGAAGAACTGGTACAGCAGGCTGACCGACTGCTGAAGGAAGATCATCCACGGGGGGATGCCGAGCAGCGCCAGGCACAGCCAGAACGGGACCGACGTCATCGGCGTCCAGCTCTGCCGCAGCGCCGTGGAGAGGTTGAAGAAGACGCTGGAGTGGTGCACCACGTGGCCGGCCCAGAGCAGCCGTACCTCGTGGTGGCACCGGTGGAACCAGTAGTAGGCGAGGTCGTCGGCGAAGAACAGCAGCACCCACGTCCAGACGCTGGTGGGGGAGAGCTGGAGCGGCGAGAGCGTGTACGCGGCGGCGTAGAGGCCGATCGTCGCCAGCTTCCACGGCACGCCGATGACCTGGCTGCCGGCGCCCATGGTCAGGCTGGTGGCGGTGTCGCGCACGTCGTAGCCGCGTTCGCCGTCGTCGGGGGCGAACCGGTAGGACAGCGCCTCGACGACGATGAGGAGCAGGAACGCCGGTACGGCGTAGAGCACGGCGGGGATCATGTCCGGGCTTCCCTTCTCGCTGCTGCTGCGGGGGTGGCGAGGGCGGCGGTGAGCAGTGCCCGTGCCTCGCGGGCGGCGTCGGCGGCCCGGCCGGTGACGACGGCGTCGGCGAGCCGGCGGTGGCCCGCGACGTCGAGCAGTTCCGCGGCGCGCCGCTCCGGCGGCACCTCGCCGACGGCGAGCGCGCCGGCCACGAGGCTGTTGAAGGCCAGCAGGTAGGCGGTGTTGCCGGAGCCGGCGACGATGTGCCGCCAGAGCACGATGGTGGCCTCGCCCATCGCGTCCAGGTCGGGTGCCAGGTCGGCGTACCCCTCGACGGCCCGCAGGATCGCGGCCCGGACCGCGGGATCGCCGCGCTCGGCGCAGAGCCGGGCCGCGTCGACGCCGACGCAGGCCCGCATCTCCAGCATGTCGCGGACCAGGGTGTGCACCGGGAGGCTGTCGTGGAAGCGGGTGAGGGACAGGGCGAGGTCGAGCCCGGCGTGCACCCGCCAGTCCAGCACCCGGGTGGCGCCGCCCTGGCTGACCCGCACCAGGCCGAGCTGCTGCAACCGGCGCAGGGCCTCCCGCACGGCGTGCCGGTTGACGCCGAAGGTGGCGGCCAGTTCCCGCTCGCCGGGCAGCGCCTCGTCCGGCTGGTAGACGCCGCTGACGATCGCGTCACGGATCTGGCCGAAGACGTGGTCGGAGACCGAGGAGCGGGGGACGGGAGCGAAGGCCATGCCGAGGAGTGTGGCGCGGCACACATCAACCCGTCAACTGGTTGGACCAGTAAGCCGGTCGGCGGCTGCCTCAGTCGTCGATGGTGACGCTGGTGATCCAGGACGGGGGCGGTGGCGCGCCGCCGCCGATCAGCCCCGCGATCACCCGCACGGACTCCAACGGCGCGGCCGGCCACGGCGTCAGTCCGTCGGTCAGCACCACCACGACGTGCGGCCGGTCGCGCAGCGCGGCGTCGATCCCCACCCGCATGTCGGTGCCGCCGCCCCCGGCCAGCCGGACCTCGCCGACGGTGTGCACCCGCCGTACGACGTGCACGGCCGCGTCGCAGGAGAGCACCGTGACGCGGTTGCCGCCGACCCCGACCGCCCGGAGCACCCCGGCCACCTCGGCGAGCGCCGCCGCGAGCTGACCGTCGCCCATCGAGCCCGACGTGTCCACCACGATCGCCACCCGGGGCACCGGCCGGCGCAGGCTGGGCAGCACCACGCCGCGCGTCGCCCCGGAACGTCGCGAGGGGCGCCGGTACGTGTAGTCGACCGCGCCACTGGCCCACGCCGTCGCCTCGCGTACCGCACCGGCCAACGCCCGCCGCCAGTCCACCCGCGGCTCGAGCACCTCGGCGGCCCACCGTTCCCAGCCGGCCGCGACGGTGCCCCGGGACCGGACATGGGCGCGGACGGCGTGTGCCGTCTCCCGACGGATCGCCCCCGCCTCGACCGCGCTGACCCCGCCCGTACCGCCGGTCTCCCACGCCCGGTCGACGCCGTGCGCCCCCGAACCGCAGTCCGGCGCCTCGTGTCCCCGCACGTGTGCCGGCAGCAGCGGCAGGTACGCCTCGAACAGCAGGCCCGTCGGCAGCCCGAAGGTCGCCGGCTCGAGCCGGTCGGCCGGCAGCGGCAGGCGGTCCGCCACCAGGTCGTCGTTGATCTCGCAGTCCTGCGCGACGTTGACCCGGTGATGGTCGCGCCGCTGCGCCGCCGGGAGACGGTCGGCGCGGCCGTGGTGGTCGCGGAGCAGGTGGGCGACCTCGTGGATCCACACCGCCGCGAGCTGCGGCACCGGCAGCCGGTCGACGAACTCCGGCGAGACGTGGCAGCGCCACCGCCGGTCCACCCCCATGGTGGACACGTCCCGGGACTCCACCACGGTGAGGCTGTACAGCGCGGTGGCCAGGTAGGGCCGGTCCTGCGCCGCCCGGAACCGGGCCGCGAGCAGCTTCGTCCGGTCCAGCCGGGGACCGTGGGGGCTCATCCGGCCAGGCGTCCCGAGAGCCCGAGCACCTCGGCGAAGGCGTGGATGGCCGGCGGCACCGGCCAGGAGGTGTCGCGCAGCGCCGCGAGATCCATCGCCGCGCGCGCCGCCACGTCCGGCACCCCCGCCTCGACCGCCTTGCCCAGCACCACCCAGCCGGCCTCCCAGCGCGACCGGTCGACCTTCGCCTGCACGGCCGAGATCACCGCGGTGAGGAACGCCAACTGCCGGTCGCCGCGTTCGGGCAGCCGGAACGCCTCCGGGTCGGCGAGCACCCGCTCCGGGTCGGGCAGGTCGAGGTTCTCCAGGTAGGTGACGAACTCCAGCCCCGCGCCGTCGCCCACCGCGCCGATCACGGCCAGCGCCAGCGCCTCCGGTCCGGCCCCGGCGGCGTGGTGGACGGCGAGCAGTCGCAACACCATCTCCCAGGTGCGCGGAGACGGCCAGGCGCCGCCGCGGGCCTCGGCGTCGGCGGGCAGATGGTGGGTCAGCCCCGGCCGGGCGGTGAGGAAACCCGCCACCGCGCCCCGGGCCCGGGCCAGCGCCGTGGCGGCCCGACCGGGCCGGACCGCCGGCACCACCACCGCCGGCCAGGTGCCGGCCAGCCCCCGCGCCACGGTGCGGGCGTCGTGCGTCCAGTGCAGGTGCACGAATCGGTTCGCCAACGGCGGGGCGAGGTGCCAGCCGTCCGCCGCGCTGGTCGGCGGGTTCGCGGCCGCCACGATCCGCACCGTCGGCGGCAGCGGGAGGCTACCGACCCGGCGTTCCAGCACCACCCGCAGCAGCGCCGCCTGCACCGCCGGCGGCGCCGAGGAGAGCTCGTCGAAGAAGAGCAGCCCCGATCCGGTACGCGCCAGCCGGACCGCCCAGTCCGGCGGGGCCATCGGCACGCCGTCGGTGGCCGGGGAGTCCCCGACGATCGGCAGTCCCGCGAAGTCCGACGGCTCGTGCACGCTGGCGATGACCGTCTCCAGCGGCAGGCCCAGCCCGTCGGCGAGCTGTTGCAGGGTGGCGGACTTGCCGATTCCCGGCTCGCCCCACAGCAGCACCGGCAGGTTCGCCGACACCGCCAGGGCCAGCGCCTCGACCTTCGGATCGGCGGCCGGCTCCGTCCGCCACGCGCGGGTCGCGGCGACGAGGTCGTCGGCGGCGGCCAGCGCCCGGGCGGGCGCCGTCATCGACCCGTCCACTCGCGCAGTACCCGCAGGATCTCGGAGACCGGCCGCACGTCGTCCTCGTCCTCGTCCTCGTACATGTACGCCTTTCCCTCCGCCAGGTCGAGGGCGGTGAGGTCGTCCTGGTCCCCGACGGTCGGGTCGGCCCCGGCGGCCAGCAGCGCGCGGACCAGTTCCGGGGTGCCGCCGTCGCCGACGGCCACGTGCAGCGCGGTACGTCCGCGACGGTCCGCCGCCGAGATCGGCACGCCCGCGTCACACAGTCGCCGGACCAGCGAGACGTCCTCCACCGCGCGCATCTGGTGCAGCAGGGTCCCGCCCCGGCCGTCGGCCATCCTCGGGTCGAGCCCCGCGTCGAGCAGCGCGGCCAGCGCCGTCGCGCCGCCGTGCTGGATGCGGAGCAGCGCGTCGCGCCGCAGCCCGCGCAGCGGCCGGGGCAGCCGACCGGCCCCGCCCCGCCAGGCCTGGGCGGCGGCGAAGCAGCCCGCCGACCGCCCGCCGAGGGCGCGCAGCAACTCCTCCGCGGCGACCTCCTCGGCGGTGTGCGAGACCGGGTCGAGGCGGCCGTCGCCGTGCCGGAGGGTGTGCCACTCGCTGCCGCAGCGCACCGGGACGCTCACCCGCACCCCGGGCGCCGTCGGCGCCGGCCCGGCCGCTGCCACCGTTGCGGCCGTCGACCCGGATCGCGTCGCGGGGAACAGGGCTCGGCGCACCAGGGGGTGCAGTTCTGCGGGGTCGAGCAGGCCGTGCCGCAGCAGGTCCAGGTCGACGGGCCGCTCGTGCACCACCGTGGCGAACCGGGGGCGGGTGTAGTGCTCCCGGTCGTACCCGACGAACGCGGCGCCCACCGTGCCGTCGCCCAGCCGGTGCACCTCGGCCACCAGCTGCCACGCCGAGCCGATCATGACCCGGTCGGCGCCGTAGCGGGCGTGGAGCCGGGCGAGTTCGGCGTCCAGCCCCAGCGGGACCAGGCGGCCCCGCTCCGCGTCCGCGGCCCCGCGATCGAGGGGGTCGACGTCCGGGTCCAGGTCGACACCGGCCGCGCCCCACGCCGCTACAACCTCGCCGGCGGCGATGAGCCGGTCGAAGACCTCGGCCCGGCTCGCCGGGTCGTCCGGGTCGACCACCGTCGCGTACGCCTCGACCGGCCGGAGGGTGCCGTCGGCCTCGAAGCCCGGCAGCCGGGCCGGCGAGCCGCCGTACGCGACGGCGAGACCGTCGACGTGCGCGGCGCTCCAGTACACCGGCGGCAGGTCCTGCCGGACGACGTCCTCCGCCCGCACAGGGCGCACGGTCAGCCGCAGGCGCTGCGACCCGTCCACGGTCTTCGGCGTCTCCACCACCAGCGCGACGTCGTCGTCACCGAACCGCCCGTCCATGGTGGACAGCAGGAGCTGCTGGTGGGTGGCGACGCCGGTGCGGCCGCCGAGTACGCGCGGCAGGTGCCAGCGCAGCAGATCCGGGGCGAGTACGCCGAGGTCCGCCTCGATCCGTTCCGCCCGGGCCCGGCCGTGCTCCCGGGCCACCTCGGCCAGGTCGAACGCCACGTCGATCCGCCCGGCGGCACAGGCGGCCCGCCAGTCCCCGGCCTCCCGGGCCGCGCCGCACGCCTCGATCATCTCGGCGGGCACGGCGTACCGGCGGATGCGCTGCCAGGTGCGGATCTCGTCGATGACGGGCGGACTCACCGGTAGACGCTCGCGATCGCCCGGATGTCCTCGTGGGGCGCGCTGACCGGCCGCTCGGCGAGCAGCGCGGAGGCGAGGCGGCGCTGCCGTCGTGGCACGCCGCCGTTGATGCCGAGGTATTCCAGGGTCGGGTGCTCCGCCACGGCCTCGACGAGCCGCCGGGCGCCCCGCCCGCCGATCTCCGTACGCCGCAGGTCCAGCCGGCGCAGCCGGGCGGCGGGCAGCGCGCCGGCGAGCACCGCCGCGCCCTCGTCGCCGACCACGTTGCCGTGCGCCCCGAGGGCCCGCTCCGACGGCGGCCGGGCCAGGTCGAGCGCCCGCCAGGACCCCAGGTGCCGGGCCAGCGCCGCGACCCCGGCGGGGGTGATCCCGTTGCCGCCCAGCCCGAGCGTCAGCTCCACCCCGTCGGCCAACTCGGCGAGGGCGGCCGCGCCGGCGTCCCCGAGGTGGTTCGCCGCCAGGTAGAGCTCCCGGACACCGGCGGAGCGGATCAGCGTGCCGAGCACCCCGACGGCGTCCGGCGCGAAGCCGTTGCCGCCGAGGAAGAGCCGACGCACGGGGCGTTCGCGGGCGGCCAGCGCCTCCGCGAGGGCGGTCAGCCCGGGTACGCCCATGCCGACGTTGACCAGGTCGAGCGTACGGATGGCGGAGTTCACCGCGAGCGCGTCGGCGAGCCGGCGGACGCCCTCGTCGCCGACCGGGTTGCGTTTGAGCCACAGGGCCCGCACGGTGTCGTCGCCGGCCAGCCGGTCGGCGAGCGCGCCGACCCCGGTGGGGCCGATCCGGTTGCAGCCCAGGTAGAGCGTCTGGAGGTGGTGGCCCGGACGCAGCGCCTCGGCGACCGCCCGGGCGCCGTCGGCGCCGAGGCCGTTGGTGCCCAGCAGCAGGTGCCGCACCAGCGGGGAGTCGACCGCGGCGGCCACGATCCGCGCGGTCTGCGCCGGGCCGACGCCCTGCTTGCACAGGTCCAGCCGGCCGTCGGGCTGCACCGTGCCGCGTGGGAACACCTCGGGGCCGGCGACCGTGCCCGGCGCGGCGAGGCGGACCAGCAGGGGGTCGAAGTCGCCAGGGTCGGCGAGGCCGGCGTCGGGGTCGGCGATGGCCGGGCAGCGCACCGGCGTCGGTTCGGTCACCAGGGCACGCTCCGGTAGTCCTTGAGGAACTGGCCGCTCACGGGCGTGCCGCGCACGCCGCGCACGATCGGGTCGTAGACCCGGGCGGCCCCGTCGACGACGTCGAGCGGCGGCCGGAAGCCGAGGTCGCGCTGGGCCGCCTTGCCGGGGTGCGGCCGCTCGTCGGTGACCCAGCCGGTGTCCACGCTGTTCATGTGGATGCCGCTGGCCAGGTAGTCGGGAGCGACCGTGCGGACCAGCATGTTCAGCGAGGCCTTGGCCATGTTGGTGTGCGGGTGCCGGGTGGTCTTGCCGGCGCGGGAGTAGCTGCCCTCCATCGCGGAGACCTGCACGACGTGCCGCTGCGGGTGGGCGCTCGCCTGCATCAGCGGACGCAGCCGGGAGGTGAGGAGGAAGGGCGCGAAGGCGTTCACCACGTGCACCTGCAACCACTCGTGCGGGCTGACGTCGGCGTCGCTGAGCACCCAGGAGTTGATCTCGCGCAGGTCGAGCGGCTGGCCCGTCTCGTCGACCCGCCCGGCCGGGAAGAACGCCTCCAGCTGCCCGGCGGGGAGGAACGCGTCCGGCAGCCCGGCCGAGGGGGCGGCGGGAGGCGCCGCGCCGATCGCGATCCGCGCCGCCGGCCCCTCCAGCGCCGCGGACTCGGCCGCCCGGACCTCCCGGTGGTACGCCGCCGGCCGGTGGAGCGTCTGCGCGGCGTTGTTGACCAGGATGTCCAGCCCGGCGAAGCGCCGCCCGACGAGCGCGACGAAGTCGAGCGTGCCGGCCAGGTCGAGCAGGTCCAACCCGTGCACGTAGAGCCGGCCGGCCCAGTCGTCGGCGTCCGGTACGGCGGCGAAGCGGCGGGCCGCGTCGCGGGGAAACCGGGTCGTCACGATCACGTCGGCGCCGTCGCGGAGCAGTTTGAGTGCGGTGTGGAAGCCGATCTTCACCCGGCCGCCGGTCACCACGGCGGTGCGACCGGTCAGTTCGCAGCGGGCGTGGCGCCGCTCGCGGTTCTCCGCCGCGCACGGTGGGCACATCAGGTGGTAGTCGACGTCCACCTGCCGGTAGGACCGCTTGCACACGTAGCAGTGCCGCGCCCTGCCGAGCGTCCCGCGCCCGGCCGCGCCGAGACCGGCGTCGTGCGCCGTGAGATCGGCGTCGGGTGCCGCGCTGTCGGCGTCGCGCGCCACGCTGCCCGCGTCGTGTGGTGCGAGGTTGGCGTCGTGCGCCGCGAGACCGGCGTCGGGTGCTGCGAGACCGGCGTCGGGTGCTGCGGCGTCGCGCGCTGTGATGCCGACGTCGGGCGGTGCGGGGTCGGGGATCTCGGTGCGGAAGCGGGTGGCGGCGGCCAGCAGCGCGCGGTCCGCTGCCCGGGTCGCGGCGTCCCGACGGGCCTTGGCGCGCCGCTTGACCCCCCGGTGGGCGGCGGCGACCGCGCGCTCCAACTCCTGCCGGGTCGCCTCGTCCAGGTCGGCGTCGTCGAGCCGGGCCAGGACGGCCAGGCAGGCCGCCAGCTCGGCGCGGTCGACGGACACGATGCTCCTTCGTGGAGGGTGGGGGCGAGACCGGCCGGATTCGAACCGGCGTCCTCCAGCTTGCTGTCAAGGCGCGTCGACCTCTGCGCTACGGCCTCGCCGCGCGGGAGCATACCGAAGGGCACCGACAACGGGTCGGCTACGTCAGGTCAGCGTCCGCGTGAAGGCGAGCAGTTCTGCGGCGGTGCGACCCCGCTCGTCCACGGCGTCCGGGTCGGCGCCGGCTCCGAGCAGGGCCGCCATCACCTCGGGAGCCAGCGCGGCGGCGGCGGAGTGCGCGGGGGTACGGCCGTCCCGGTCGGGTGCGTCGAGGTCGAGCCCGGCCGCGGTGAGCGCCGGGAGCACCCGGAGGTCGTCGAGCCAGGGCAGCCAGTGCGCCAGCGTGCCGCCCTGGTTGTCGCGCAGCTCCGGGTCGATGCCGTCGGCGAGCAGGGTGAGCAGTCCGTCGGCGTCGCCGTGGAACGCGCGGGCGAAGAGGTCCTGCCGAAGCTTGCGGATCTCCTTCGGCACCGGCTTCGCCCCGGTACGCCAGGCGCGCACCGCCGCCGCGCAGCCGCTGACGGGGCCGCCCAGCCCGGCGAGCAGGAACTCCCGGCGCAGCTCCTCGTCGGTGTGGTGTGGCGTGACCAGCCGACCGGCCGAGACCCGCACGGTGTGCCAGTGTGGCCCGCACCGGATCCGGATCGGCGGGTGCGGCGCCGGCTGCGGGGCCCGCCACGCCTGGCTCCGGCCGGGGAACAGTGCCTCGTGCACCAGCGGGTGCAGCTCGTCCGGGGTCAGGTCGCCCCAGCGCAGCAGCGCCACGTCGGCCGGCGCGGGCACCGCGAAGGCGCACGGCCCGGCGAAGGGCTCGTTCCACGCCGCCGCGCGTACGGTCAGCCGGCCGTCGGCGTGGACGTCGACGGCGAGCCGGCGGTCTTCGCTGAACTGCGTCGTCGCCCCGTACCGGTGGGCCAGTCGCCGGGTCTCACCGGCGAGCACGGGCAGCGTCGGCGCGTTAGCGGTGAGCCTGTGCACCAACGAGGCGGAGTGCTGTCCGTGCTCGTTCGGGGGGACGGCGAGCCCGGCCGCCTCGTACGCCGCGACGGGTTGCCGGGCGGCCAGCAGCGCGGCCACCGTCTCCACCTCCGTCGCGCGGTCGTCGGCGGGGCCGGGCGCGGTCGTGGCACCCTGCGGGTGCGCCCGGCCGTCCGGCGCGTGCCAGGCGAGGCGGACCGCCGAGGCGCCGTAGGCCCAGCGGCGGGTGGCGACCGCGTCCGCGTCCCAGCACCAGCCGGGCAGGTCGTGCCACCGGGTCGGCAGGTGCCGGCTGTCGGTGACCCGCAGCCCGATCCGCTGCGGGGCGCGGTCGGTGGGCGGCAACGTCGCCACCAGTAGCGGGACAGCCCGGTGGGGCCGGCTGCCGGTCGCGACGGGGTCGGGCAGTCGGGAGAGCACGACGGCGGCCCGTGGCAGCAGGGCCAGCGACCCGGTGCGGGGCAGGAACCGGCGCAGCAGGTCCGGGGCGAGGCCGCGCAACTCGCCCTCGACGCGGGCGGCCTCGTCGGTGCCGTACCGGGTGGCGATGTCCCGCAGGTCGACGTGCGCGTCGATCCGGGCGGCGGCGCACGCGCCCCGCCAGTCGCCCGCCAGCCGGCGGTCGGTGGCGGCGGCGACCATGGCCGGCGGGGAGGCGTACGCCAGGAGCCGCAGTCGCTTCTCCCGCTCGCGGCGGCGTTGCATCTCGACGCCCCCCGTTCCGTCGTCAGCGGGTCGGCCGGGACCGGACCGGCATCCCGATCCTGCCGGCGGGCGTGCCGACCACGGTGCCACGCCCCGCCCGCCGGCGAGTGTAGGGGGTGCGGGCCGGCCGGATTCGAACCGGCGTCCTCCCGGTTTTGGAGACCGGGCGCGACGACCGCTGCGCTACGGCCCGCACGAGGCGGGGACGACCCGGGGGCGGCGGACGGGCCGGATTCGAACCGGCGTCCTCCTCCTTGAGAGGGAGGCGCGACGACCTCTGCGCTACCGCCCGCCGCGAGCGAGTGTAGGGCAACCGAGCTGCCCGTCCCGCCTCCCACGAGCCCGGGCACCCCAAGGCCCCGGTGAGCAGCAGCCATGCGACGGCGCGGTTCGACCACCCCGTCGTGTCACCGGCGTCCGGCCCGCCGCGCGGCGAGTACAGCCGGGGGTCAGCCGGCGGCCACCACCTGGTTCGCCGGCTGCTGCGTGGGCCCGCCGGCGGGGGCCTGGTCGTCGTCGCCGGTGAGGGCCGGCACCGGGTGGCCGGTCTCCGCCGGCACGGCCTCGCCGGCGGCGGGTTCCGCCACCGCCACCGCCACCGGTACCGGTCGGGCGGTCCGGGGCCGGGCCGTGACCTGCGGGTACTCGGCGGTCTCCGCGCCACCCGTGGCGGCTGCCATGACCGCCGCGGCGGCCAGGTCGGCCACCCGCTTCGCCTCCCGCTTGACCCGGGCGCGGACCTCCTTGGCGTGCTGCTCGGCGGAGTCACCGGCCCGGCGTGCCTCATCGAGGCGGTGCAGCTCGTCGGTCAGCTCCTGCCGGGTCTCGGCGAGGCGCTGCTGCACCTCGGCGAACTCGCGCTCGATCGTTCCGCACTCCTGCCGGGCCTGGGCCAGCTGCTGCTGCGCGGTGTCCAGCTCGGACTGCATCCGGGCCAGCGTCTCCCGCCGGTCCCGGATGCCCTGCTGCGTCGCGGCGAGCTGCTGCTGATGGGTCGCGGCCTGCTCGTCGACGTGCTGGCGCACCTTGGCCGCGTACTGCTGGGCCTCGGCGATCAGCGTGGCGATCTCCTGCTCCGCCGCCGTACGCTGAGCGCCGAGCTCACGCTCGGCGGACGCGAGCTGCTCGGCGATCTCCTGCTCGGCGGCGGTCCGCCGCTCGTTGATCTCCCGTTCCACGCTGGCCTGCCACTGGCCCAGCTCCTGCTGGGTCTTCGCGCGGGCCGCCTGCACCTCCTGCTGGATCTGGGTGCGGGCCGCCACGAGGATCGTCTCGGACTCGGCGCGGGCCGCCTCGATCTGCTGGGCGGTCTGCTCGTCGACCCGCTTCGCCTCCTGCACCGCGTGGTCGTGGGCCGCCTCGCCGGCCGCCCGCAACCGCTCCGCCGCCTCCCGGATCCGGGTCAGCTCGGCCTGGGCGTTGGCGCGGCGTTCCTCATGTTCCCGGTCGTGCTCGTCGCGCCGCGCGGCCGCCTCCTCCGTCAGCTCCCGCAGCGTCGTGGTGGCCTGTTCGCGGGCCTCGGTCAGCAGCCGCTCCGCCTCGGCCTCGAGTTCGGCGGCCCGCTGCCCGGCGGCGTCGGTGATGGCGTCGGCCTGCTTCTCGGCCAGGGCCAGGATCTGGTCGACCATCGGGCCCAGGTCGCGGAAGGACGCCCGGTCCGGCTGCGTCGGCCGGTCCCGCAGCTCGGTCGTCTCGGCGCGCAGCCGGTGCACCTCGACGGTCAGCTCGCGCAGCTGGGCCGAGGCCCGGTTCCGCTCGGCGGCCAGCGCCGAGCGCTCGCCGTCGACCTGTTCGAGGTAGCGGTCCACCTGCCGTTTGTCGTAGCCGCGCAGCGCGAGGTCGAAGCTCGGCCGCGAGGCCGCGTCCTCGCGTGCCGCGAACGGGTCGTCGCCGTGGGACATGCATCCTCCTCCGTACGATCGCGAGCGCCACGCCGGCGAGAGATCCGCCTCACGCCGCTGTGCTGAGGCGCCACGCTACCGTCGCGGTCGCACGCCCCCGCGAAAAGGGTGACCCCCCACCTTCGGCACGCCCTTGTACCTGACGCAGATGCGGGTCGTGCGGTTCGGGTCGTTGAGGATGGTGATCCGGCTGAACCGGGCGGTGTCGCCCCAGTTCGTGTCGATGCCGGCCAGCATCTTCGTCGAGGTCGCGGTGACGTTGTCCATCGGTGCGCGCCGGGCCGTCCGCCGACGCCCTACAGGGGCAGTCGGCCCGCGCCGGCCAGCGTCGCCACGACCGCCGGCACCGCGGGCGCCGGCAGCACCGGAGCGCGGCGCAGGCTCGGCGTCCAGCCCGCGTCCGGGGCCAGGTCCGGCTCGTGCGAGGCGTTGTACGCGGCCACCAGGTCGACCGGCCGGGGCCGCTCACCGGCGGCGCCGACCCAGTTGCCCCGGGTGGTGACGGCGGTGCCGCCCCAGTCGTACAGCAGGTCGTCGGCCCCGACGCCGGCCTGGAGGCTGAAGAAGTTGTGCTCGGCCACCACGGCGGACTGCACCCCGACGCCGATCGCGTACTCGAACCCGTCGCCGCCCAGCCGGTAGTGGTTGTTCCACACGTCGACCTGGCCGAACCGCACCCGGGGCAACCGTTGGAGTACCCCGTCGAAGAGGTTGTGGTGCAGGCTGGCCTTCAGCCGCCCGGCGTCCGGGCCGACGGTGTTGGACGAGCCGATCAGCATGACCTTGTCCCGCCCGACGAACCGGTTGTAGGAGATGGTCACCAGGCTCGCGGTGTGGGTGACGTCCACCGATCCGTCGTGCACCTGGTACGGCCGGCCGAGGTGCACCGGCTGGGCGCTGTCCGGGTTGTCGCCGTCGGTGAAGGTGTTGTGGTCGATCCAGACGTGCTCGCTGCGGCGTACCGAGATCTGGTCGTACTGGGAGTTCCAGTTGCCGGCCTCGCCGTCGGTGGGGGACCAGGCGGGGAAGCAGTCCCGGGCGTCGTCGAAGGTCAGGTTCCGCACGATCGTGTTGTGCGCGCCGTCGAGCATCAGCGTCAGCCCGGTCAACCGGGCGCCGGGCAGGCCGACGATGGTGGTGTTCGGGCCGACGTTGAGCTGGGTCTGCCGGGTCTGGTTCGTCACCGAGCGCACCCGTGCCGCCTCCAGGGGCCCGCTCGGCGGCACCCGTCCCCAGACCGCCGGGTCGTACGCCGCGAGGTACGCCGGCAGCGAGTACTCCGGGTCGGCGAGGGCGGCGCAGTCGAGCGGGGTCCCGTCGGGCCCCTCGAAGCCGTCGACCACGCCACGCACGTAGATGATCTTCGGGGTGGCGTTGCCCCGGTTGGTGGCGTTGTCGCCGCCGAGGGCCGCGACCAGCCCGGCCCGGCTGGAGACCACGTGCACCTGCTCCGGCGTGGCCGCCGCGCCGCCGGTGGTGCCGGCCCCCTCGGCCGCCCAGCCGTCCCCGGCCGGTAGCGCCTGCCGGCCGAGGTGTCGGGCGGCCCGGGAGAGCCCGTCGGCCGCGCCGTCCACGGTGGCGGGCGGAGCGCCTCCGCCGCGCGGGGCCGCCGCCGCGCCAGTGGATGTCGCCGCGAGCGTGACGGCGACCATCGCCGCGCCCAGTGTCTTCTCCCACATCTGTCGGACCACCTGTTCGTCGCCGGTTCGGTACCGGCAACGGTAGGTTTCGCGATTTATGCGCGTCAATGACGAGCATATGCAGGATTGTTGCAGTTGATCCGATCAGCCGGCATCGTCCCCACCGCCTCCGGTCGGGATGGCACCCCCGTGTCCGATATGGACCCGCGTCAGGCGGGCGGCCCGGTTGCAGCGTGTTGCGGTCCCTCCTGCCCGGTCAGGTCCCTGCGGTGCGGCGCCACCGCCCACGGCACCGCCAGCTCCGACAGCAGCGCCCCCTCGTCGGCCGCCCGGCGCAGCAGCCGGTTGATCCCGCGTACCGTCAGCACCCGCTGCGGGCCGTCGCCCGTGGCGGTGACGAGGTCGCCGCCCAGCGACGTCGGCTCGGGGGCATCCGTGACGGCCTCCAGCACCGTGGTGAACGGTGCGGTCCGCGCCAGCGGCGCGATCAGTGGCACCGCCGGGTCCGCCCGGTGCGCGAGGAGGTTCTCCAGCAGGCCGCGCCGGCCGGGCACCTCGCGCGGGCCGGCGTCGCCGGGCAGCAGCAGCCGGTCGGTCGGGTACTCCAGCACGGCCCGGCCGGCGGTGCCGGTCACCAGCACCTCCCCGGCGACGAAGTCCTCGCCGGCCAGGGTCACCGCCGCGACGATCGGTGGCCCCGAGCGGGACCGCACCCGCAGTGTCGCGGTGTCGTCCACCTCGATCGGCCGGACCCGGTAACGCTCCACCTCGATCCGCGCGGGCTCCACCGGCCCGTCCCCGACGGCCTCGGCGACCGCGAGGCACTGCATGACCGCGTGCGCCAGCGGGTTGGCCAGGGCGCCGTCGAGCACCGGGCGGCCGTGCAGCGTACGCCGGCCGGCCCACGGCGCCCGCGCGTAGTAGGCGTCGGAACGCTGCCAGGCCGCCACCGTCGCGATGCCGGTGACGGTACCGAGCCGCCCCGCCCGCACCGCGCCGGTCAGCTGCGTCAGCGCCGCCGAGCCGAGCGCCTGGAAGCCCACCTGGCACGCCCGGCCCGTCGTGGCGAGGGCGGCGGCCAGCCGGTGGTGCTCCGCGGTGGACAGCACCGGGGGCTTCTCCAGCAGCAGGTCGGCGCCCGCGGCGAGCACGTCCAGGGCGATCGGCAGGTGGGTGTGCGGCGGGGTGCACACCACCACCACGTCCGGTCGGGTCGCCCGCAGCATCTCCCGGTGGTCGGCGCAGACCATCGTGCCGGCCGGCACCGGCGCCGCCGGGTCGTCCTCGACCGGGCGTACGTCGACCAGGGCGACCAGCCGCAGCCGCCCGGCGTCGTGCAGCGGCGCGACGACCCGCCGGTGCCAGCGCCCGTGCCCGTTGGCCCCGACGACGGCGACCCGCGGCACGGCGTCGGGCGGAGGGGACCCGGCGGCCGTCACCGGGCGCCCGCCAGCGTCGCGGTCACCCCGTGCCGCTCCAGGGCGGTCAGCCACCCGGTCACCTCGGCGCGTACGTCGTCGTCGGCGGCCACCTCGGCGGGGAAGATCTCGCGCAGCGCGAACACCGCGTCGACCGCCCCCGCCGGGGTGCGTGGCCCGGCGGCGAGCGCCGCGCGGATCTGCTCGGCGAGCGGGTCGGCCAGCGGCAGGGGGCTGCCGTCGTCGGCGTGGCCCTGGGCGAAGCGCAGCCAGGCGGCCACCACCAGCGTGGCCCAGTGCGCCGGGCGCCCGGCGGCCCGCAGGTCGGCGACGGTGTGCAGGACCCGCTGCGGCAGCTTCTGCGAGCCGTCCGTCGCCACCTGGAGGGTGCGGTAGCGGATCGCCGGGTTGGCGAAGCGCGCCAGCACCTCCTCGCCGTACGCGACCACCGAGACGCCCTCGGGCGGCTCGAAGCTGGCCGCCACGTCCTCGGCGACCAGCCGACGCAGCACCGTCGTCAGGTGCGGCAGGGCCAGCGCGTCGGCGATGGTCTCCCGGCCGGCGAGCGCGCCCAGGTAGGCGGCGGCCGAGTGCACGCCGTTGAGGGCACGCAGCTTCAGCCGCTCCCAGGGGCCCGCGTCGGCGGTGAGCACCGCCCCGGCCCGCTCCCAGGCCGGCCGGCCCCCGGGGAAGTCGTCCTCGACGACCCACTGCCGGTACGGCTCGGCGGCCACCGCCGCCAGGTCGCTCACCCCCAGGGCCCGTTCGGCGTCGGCGAGGGTCCGCGCCGTGCTGGCCGGCACGATCCGGTCGACCATGGTGCCGGGGAAGCTGACGTGCTCGCGTACCCAGCCGGCCAGCGGCTCCGGCACCCCCGCGTACGCCGCCGACTGCTCGACCAGGCCGCGCAGCCGGCGGCCGTTCGCGGGCAGGTTGTCGCAGCTGACCAGGGCCAGCGGTGGGCCCTGCGCGGCGGCGCGGGCGAGCAGCCCCCGCAGCAGCAGGCCCGGTACGGTCACCGGCGCCCGGTCGGTGCGCAGGTCGGCGGCGACCTCCGGGTCCGGCCGCAGCCGCCCGGTCACCGGATCCAGCTGGTACGCCTTCTCCGTGACGGTGAGGGTGACCACCCGGATGGCCGGGTCGGCCAGCAGCGCCACCACGGCGGCGGGGTCACCGGCGGCGTGCCGGGTGCCCGCCAGCGCGCCGACCACCCGGGTGTGGCATCCCTCGGCGCTGCTGGTGGTGACGCTGAACAGGTTGTCCTGCGCGGCCAGCGTCGTCACCACGTCGGGGTTGCGCGGCGCGACACCGACGATGCCCCAGCCGCCCCCGGCCCGCGCCATCGCCTCCTCGGTGTAGACGGCCTGGTGGGCGCGGTGGAACGCGCCCAGCCCGAGGTGGACGATCCCCGCCGGCACGCTGCCCGGACGCAGCAGCGGGCGGCTGTCGGTCGGCAGCCGGCGCAGCGTCCCGAGGCCGAGCCGGGCGGCGCCGGCGCTCATCGCCACACCGGCCCGTCCGGGAAGCGGAACTCGGCGATCGACTCCGGCTTCATGGTGGCGCTGTAGCCGGGCGCCTCCGGCAGCAGGTAGCGCCCCCCGCGGGTGCGCACCGGGTCGACGAAGTGCTCGTGCAGGTGGTCGACGTACTCCACCATCCGACCCTCCAGGCTGGTGCCGACCCGCAGGTAGTCGAAGACCGCGAGGTGCTGGACGTACTCGCACAGGCCCACGCCGCCGGCGTGCGGGCAGATCGGCACCCCGAACTTCGCCGCCAACAGGATCTCGGCGAGGACCTCGTTGACGCCGCCGACCCGACACGCGTCGATCTGCATCACGCCGATCGCCTCGGCCTGGAGCAGCTGCTTGAAGATGACCCGGTTGGCGGCCACCTCACCGGTGGCGACCCGGCACCGGCCGCCGGTCAGCCCGGTCACCGCCCGCGCGATGCGCGCGTGCCCGAGGATGTCGTCGGCGTGCGTCGGCTCCTCGATCCAGTACGGATCCACCTCCGCCAGCGCGGTCATGTTGGCGATCGCCTCGTCGACGTCCCAGACCTGGTTGGCGTCCATCATCAGCAGCGCGTCCGGCCCGATCTCCGCCCGGATGATCCGCGCCCGGCGCAGGTCGTCGGCCGGCGGACCGCCGACCTTCATCTTCATCGCCCGCCACCCGTCGGCGTACGCCTGTCGGGTCAGCGCCCGGACCTTGTCGTCGGGGTAGCCCAGCCACCCCACGGACGTGGTGTACGACGGGAAGCCGTCGCGCTCCAGCACGGCGCGCCGCTCGTCGAGCCCGACGAGTCCCCTGTCGAGGATGGCCGCCGCCTCGTCGGGGGTGAGGGCGTCGGTGATGTGGCGGAAGTCGACGCTGGCCACCAGCTCCTCGGTGGGCAGCTCGGCGAGCAGCCGCCACATCGGCTTGCCGGCCAGCTTGGCCCGCAGGTCCCACACCGCGTTGACCAGCGCGCCGGTGGCCATGTGGATGACCCCCTTCTCGGGGCCCAGCCAGCGCAGCTGCACGTCGGCGCTGAGCGAGCGCCAGAACGCCACCGGGTCGGCGAAGATCTCCTCGACGGTCCGGCCGGTCACGTGGTGGGCGAGGGCGCGGATCGCCGCGCAGGTCAGCTCGTTGCCCCGGCCGTTGGTGAAGGTGAACCCGGCCCCGGTGACGCCGGCGTCGGTACGCAGCTCGACGTAGCTGGCCGAGTAGTCGCCCCGGTTGATCGCGTCCGAGCCGTCGCCGGCGGCGGCGGTCGGGAACCGCACGTCGTGCACGTCGACGGCGGTGACGGTGACACTCACAGGAGGCTCTCTCCGATCTTGAAGACCTTCTTCGGTAACCGGTACGCCAGGTCGACGATGGTCTCGGCGGCCTCGTCCTCGCCGAGGCGGTGCTCGGTGACCAGCCGCGCCAGGTAGGCGGCGTCGACCCGGCGGGCCACGTCGTGGCGTACCGGGATGGAACAGAACGCGCGGGTGTCGTCGACGAACCCGGCGGTGTTGTAGAAGCCCGCCGACTCGGTGACGGACTCGCGGAAGCGGCGCAGCACCTCCGGCGAGTCCAGGAACCACCAGGGCGCGCCGAGGTAGAGCGCGGCGTACCCGCCGGCCAGCGGGGCGAGTTCGCGGCTGAAGGTGTACTCGTCGAGGGTGTAGAGCACCACCCGCAGCCGCGGGTCGTTGCCGTACGCGTCGAGCAGCGGGGTCAGCGCGTGCAGGTACTCGGTCGCCTGCGGCAGGTCGCCGCCGACGTCGCGGCCGTGCCGCGCGTACAGCCAGCGGTTGTGGTTGCGCACCGCGCCGGGGTGCAGCTGCATGACGAGCCCGTCGTCCAGCGACATCCGGGCGAACTCCAGCAGCATGTGCGCCCGGAACGTCTCCGCGTCGGCCGCGTCGGCGAGCCCTCGCAGCCCCCGGTCGTAGAGGCGGGCCGCCTCGCCGGCGTCCAGCGCTAGGGTGCGCGCGGTGGGGTGGCCGTGGTCGGTCGAGGTGGCGCCGGCCGCGATGAACGCCGCCCGCCGCTGGCGCAGCGCCGCCAGGTAGCCGGCGTACGTGCCGGTGTCCTCGCCGGTGATCTCCCCGAGCCGCGCGACGTTGCCGGCCCAGCCGTCGAACTCCATGTCGGCCACGTTGTCCGGCCGGAACGTGGTGATCACCCGACCGCCCGGCCCACCCCAGCCGTCGGCGGCGAGCTTGGCGTGCTGCCCGAGGTCGTCCAGGGGGGACTCGGTGGTGGCGAGCACCTCGATGCCGAAGCGCTCGAACAGCGCCCGGGGCCGGAACCCGGGCTCGGCGAGCCGGGCGGCCAGTTCGTCGTAGACGGCGTCGGCGGTGGTCGGCGAGAGCGGGGTGCGTACCCCGAACACGTCGGCGAAGGTCTGCTCCAGCCAGAGCCGGGAGGGGGTGCCCCGGAACAGGTGCCAGTGCGCGGCGAAGCGTCGCCAGATCGTGCGCCCGTCGGGCTCCGTGGGGCTGCCGTCGACGGTGGGCACGCCCAGCTCGGCCGGGGGGACGCCCTGGCTGAGCAGCATCCGGGTGAGGTAGTGGTCGGGCACGATGAGCAGCCGAGCCGGGTCGGGGAACGGTCGGTCCTCGGCCAGGATCGCCGGGTCGACGTGCCCGTGCGGGGAGATGATCGGCTGGGGCGCGGCCAGCGCGTACAGCCGTCGGGCCACCGCCCGCTGCGCGGGGTCGGCGGGGAAGAGCAGGTCGGTCGTGGGCACGGATGGGGCTCCTCGGAAGGGTTCTCGGCTCAGGGCAGGTCGAGCAGGTCGGCGACCCGGACCGGGGCGCCGGTGGCGAAGGACCGGTTCGCGGCCAGGCCGGTGAGCAGGGCGAGGGCGCCGTCGCGGGCGGTGGCCGCCCGCCCCATCGGGTCCGTCTCGCCGCCGATCAGGACCCGGGCCATCCGGGCGTCGGCGCCGCCGTGCCCGGACCGGGTGTGCCCGGACACGGGTACGGCCTGCGGCGGCGCCCAGAACGGCCGCAGGGTCAGCGTGGCGTGGCCGGCCTCGGCGGCGGCCTCGTCGCCGTGCAGCGCCGCGCCCTTGAGCGCGCCCGCCGAGGCGGGGTCGACGTGGTCGCTCTCCACGACCTCCAGCTCCAGCCGACCCCTGCTGCCGTTGACCATCACCCGGTAGCCCTCGTAGGGGGCGTACGCGGTGAGGTGGTAGGTCATCGTCGCGCCGGTGGAGTAGCGGGCCAGCACCGACATGTCGTCCTCGATGCTCACGCCCGGGGCGAAGACGTTGCGGTCGCGGTGGTAGCCGTCCTCGGCCTCGGCGTCGAGGTAGAGCTCGCGCAGCTTCGGGTGCGCGTCGAGCCGCAGCGCGAACGGGTCGTCGGCGGCGGCGGGGGACCCGTGCGCCCGCTCGTAGTCGCGGGCGTAGCCGTGCCGGCGGCCGGCCTCGCCGTAGAAGAACAGCCGGCCGGCGGCGTACACCTCGACGGGGGTGGCGTCGAGCCACCAGTTGACCAGGTCGAAGTGGTGGCCGGCCTTGTGCACCATCAGCCCGCCGGAGTGCGCCTTGTCGCGGTGCCAGCGACGGAAGTAGTCGGCGCCGTGCCGCACGTCGAGCAGCCACTCGAAGTGCACCGAGCCGATCTCGCCGATCGCGCCGTCGGCGAGCAGCTCGCGCAGCTTCTCGTGCAGCGGGTTGTAGCGGTAGTTGAACGCCACCCGCACCTGCCGACCGGTGTCGGCGACCGCGTCGAGGATCCGCCGGCAGCCGGCGGCGTCGGTCGTCATCGGCTTCTCGGTGATGACGTCGCAGCCGGCCCGCAGCGCCGTGTCGATGTGCGCGGCGTGGGTGTCGTCCACGCTGGTCACCACCAGCACGTCGACGCGCTCCCTGCCGAGCATGGCGGCCAGGTCGTCGGCCCGGTACGTCGGCACCGGCGGGTGCCCCAGCTCGCCGAGCCACCGGTTGTGCGCGTCCATCCGGGCCTGGTTGACGTCGGCGAAGGCGACGAGTTCGGCGGTGTCGGCGTGGTCGCGCACCAGCGCCCGGACGAACATCTCGGCGCGCGACCCGGTGCCCACGACGGCGTGGCGGACCCGCTGACCGGTGCTGGACGACATGGCGACCGCCTCCCGCGTTGCTGCAAAGGTTTGCAGCGAACCAATCACGGGCCGCGCCGATTCGTCAACGATCGATGTCAAACCGGTGGCATAGATCCGCCTTGATGGTGATTTGGCCACAGGATGGGAGCGCGCACGAAACGCATCTGTAACCATCGACCGTTGACACGTGCACAACCGTTTGCATTAATTGGCGGCACCTGACGTGACCCCAGCCACACTGGACGAAGGGCCCGCCGTGCCAGCCACCATCCGAGACGTCGCCCGGGCCTCCGGCGTGCACATCTCCACGGTCTCCCGCACGTTCTCGGCCCCGCACCTGGTCAACCCCGAGACGCGGGGCCGGGTGCTGGCCTGTGCCGAGGAGCTCGGCTACCGGCCCAACCGCGCCGCCCGCGCCCTGATCACCGGCCGTACGCACAACGTGGGGCTGATCATCGCGGACATCGCCAACCCGTTCTTCCCGCCGCTGATCAAGGCGGCGGAGAGCCAGGCCCGACAGCGCGACTACCACGTCTTCGTGGCCGACACCAACGAGGACCCGATCGCCGAGGAGGAGCTGGTCCACGCCCTCGCGAAGCAGGTGGACGGGGTGCTGCTGTGCAGCCCGCGGATGAGCAACAGCATGATCGAGCAGCTCAGCCGCGAGGTGCCGCTGGTGGTCATCAACCGGCAGGTCGCCGGCCTGCCCTGCGTCACCATGGACGTCGGGCAGGGCGCACGCTCGGCCATCGAGCACCTGCTCGGCCTCGGTCACCGGCACGTCGCGCTGCTCAGCGGGCCGCGCGGCTCGTGGACCAGCCGGGAGATCCGCCGGGCGGCCGGCGCCGCCGCGCGGGCCGGTGGGGCCGAGTTCACGGTGCTCGGGCCCAACCAGCCCACCGAGACCGGCGGCGCGGCCCTCGCCGAGCAGGTCCGCCGCAGCGGGGCCACGGCCGTCCTCGCCTACAACGACCTGATGGCGATCGGCCTGATCGAAGGGCTCGACGCCCTCGGGTTGAGCGTCCCGCAGGACCTGAGCGTCGTCGGCATCGACGACATCGCCCTCAGCCGGCTCACCCGGCCCAAGTTGACGACGGTGGCCACGCCCAACGCGGCCGCCGGCCGGACGGCCGTCGACATGCTCCTGCAACACGACACCGTCGCCGCCCGTGGCTCACGTGGCGGTCGGGGTGTCGCGAGCGACGACCGTCGTACCACCGCACAGGTAATGCTCCAGACCGAACTGGTCATCCGCGACTCGACCGCCGCCGCGCCGGCGGACGGTCGGCACCGCCCCGACGCCGGGTTGGCCACCCCGGGCCCGCATCGCCTTGCGGGCCCGGGTCGCCCGACCGCGGCCACCGGTGGCGTCGTCGCCTCCTAACGCCAAGGAGTGAGCGCACATGCACCCCGCAACGCCCCCCACCACTGGCACGAAGGTCGTGCCCGTTCACCGTACCCCCGTCCCCCGACGGCGCCTGATCCGCGGCCTGCTCGCCGCGGTCGTCGCCCTGCCCCTGGTCCTCGGCGCCGCCGGCTGCGGCGACGACGAGCAGGCCAGCACCGACCCGAACGCCCCGGTCAAGCTCTCGGTCTTCTGGTGGGGCGGTGAGGCCCGGGCGAAGCTGACCGAGGAGGCCCTCGCCCTCTACACGAAGAAGCACCCGAACGTCACCTTCGAGAAGACGTGGCAGGCCAACCAGGGCTACTTCGACAAGCTGGCCACCCTCACCGCCGGCGGCAACCCGCCGGACCTCTTCCAGATCGACGACAACTACCTGGCCGAGTACGCCTCCCGCAGCACCACCCTCGACCTGACGTCCTACAAGGACGCCGGCGACCTCGACGTGTCGAGGTTCCCCAAGAGCCTCTGGCAGTACGGCGTGGTCGACGGCAAGCTCGCCGGCGTGGCGTCGGGGGAGAACACCCAGGGCCTGGTCTACAACAAGACGCTGCTGACGAAGAACGGCCTGCCGGAGCCGACCACCGGCATGACCTGGGAGGAACACATCGCCTGGGCCGAGCAGGTCGCCAAGAAGACCAAGGTGCCCGGCACCCAGGACCCGAGCGCCGACTACAAGGCGTTCTGGGTGTGGCTGCGCCAGCAGGGCAAGGACCTCTACAAGGACAAGGAACTCGGCTTCACCGCCGAGGACGCGACGAAGTGGTTCGAGCTGTGGAAGGGCGCCCGGGACCGGGGCGCCACCCCGACTCCCGACGTCATCCACGAGGGCAACGTCACCGACATCACCAAGCAGCTCGTGGTGACCGGCAAGGCCGCCACCAGCTGGGTCTGGGTCAACCAGATGCCGGAGCTGAAGAAGAACACCAAGGACGAGCTGGGCGTCATCGCCTACCCCGGTGACCCGAGCGCCCAGTGGGCCCGCGCCTCCATGTACTGGTCGGTGTTCAAGGGCAGCAAGCACCGGGACGTGGCGGTCGATGTGATCAACTTCCTGGCCAACGATCCCGAGGCCGTCAAGCTGCTCGGCACCGACCGGGGCCTGCCGTCCAACCTGGACCTGCGCCGTGTGGTCAGCGACGACGTCACCGACCCGGCGATGAAGCAGTCGATCCAGGTGGAGTCCGACCTGGCGCAGAAGTTCGGCGAATCGCCGCAGGTGCCGATCAAGGGCCACAGCAAGGTCAAGTCTGAGCTGATCAAGGCCGCCGAGAACGCCCAGTACGGCCGCGTCACCCCCGCCCAGGCGGCGGAGCAGTTCCTCGCGGCCTGCAAGTCCGCCATCGCCTGACCCGAGACGCTACGGAGAGGAACCGGCTCGTGGCCCTGACCACGGCGCCCGGCCCGACCCGACGACGTACCGGATCCGTCCCGACCTCCGCCGGCAGGCGCGGGGTCGGGCGGGCCCGGCACGGCGACGGTCTGGCCGGCTACGTCTTCCTGTCGCCCTGGCTGCTCGGCCTGCTGGCCGTCACGGCGATCCCCATGCTCCTGTCGCTCTACCTGAGCTTCACCAACTACGACATCCTCACCCCCATCTCGGAGATCGAGTGGGTCGGCCTGGCCAACTACGAGCGGATGTTCACCGCCGACCCGTCGTACTGGCACTCGGTGCGGGTGACACTCACCTTCGCCCTGATCGCCGTGCCGCTGAAGCTCGCCGCCGCGCTCGGGGTCGCCCTGCTGCTCAACCGCGCCTGGCGCGGCGTCGGACTGTTCCGCGGCCTGTTCTACCTGCCGTCGCTGCTCGGCGGCAGCGTCGCGCTGGCCATCGTCTGGGTCAACATGTTCAACCGCGAGGGCGCCTTCAACTCGCTGCTGGCCTTCTTCGGCATCGAGGGCAAGCCGTGGGTCAACGACCCCGACTGGGCCCTCGAGACCCTGATGGTGCTCGCCATCTGGCAGTTCGGCGCGCCCATGGTGATCTTCCTGGCGGGCCTCAAGCAGGTGCCCACCGAGCTCTACGAGGCGGCCTCCGTCGACGGCGCCGGCAAGTGGCGGCAGTTCGTCGCAGTCACCCTGCCGATGCTCTCGCCGGTGATCTTCTTCAACCTGGTGCTGGAGACCATCAACGGCTTCCAGGGCTTCACCGCCGCGTTCGTGCTCAGCAACGGCACCGGCGGCCCGGTCGACTCCACCCTGATGTACACGCTGAACCTCTACATCACGGGCTTCACCGACCTGGAGATGGGCTACGCCTCCGCGATGGCCTGGGTCTTCCTGATCGCCATCGCGATCATCACAGCGATCTTCTTCAGCACCGGGCGGTTCTGGGTGCACTACTCCGACGGGGAGGACCGGTGACGGCGACGGCAACCCCGGCGGCGGACGCCACGGCGACCGGCCCGCGCGGCCCGCGCCGGGCCGGCGGCGGTGGGCAGGCCGTGCGCCTGCTCGTCCTGATCGCGATCGTCGCGGTCGTGCTCTACCCGCTCTTCTGGATGATCGGTACGTCCCTGAAGAGCCAGGAGGAGATCGTCAACAACATCGGCCTGCTGCCGAACGAGTTCACCCCCGGCAACTACGCCGACGGGTGGACCAACTTCGACCTCAGCTTCGGCCGGTTCTTCCTCAACAGCGCGATGGTCAGCCTGCTGACCGTCGTCGGCAACGGGGTCTCCTGCCTGCTCGCCGCGTACGCCTTCGCGCGGCTGCGGTTCCGGCTGCGCGGCGTCTGGTTCGCCGTCATGATCGGGACGCTGCTGCTGCCCGGGCACGTGCTGATCGTGCCGCAGTACATCCTCTTCCGCAGCCTGGGCCTGGTCGGCGGCGAGTGGCCGTACCTGCCGCTGCTGATCCCGCAGTTCCTGGCCACCGAGGCGTTCTTCGTCTTCCTGATGGTGCAGTTCATGCGGGGCATCCCGCGCGAGCTGGACGAGGCCGCCAAGATCGACGGTGCGAACGCGTTCGGGATCTTCCGGCACGTCATCCTGCCCTTGAGCCGGCCCGCGCTGGTCACCACCGCGATCTTCTCGTTCATCTGGACCTGGAACGACTTCTTCCGCCAGCTCGTCTTCCTCTCCGACCTCGAGGACTACACGGTGCCGGTGGCGCTGACCCTGTTCATCGACTCGACGAGCCAGAGCGCCGTCGGCCCGATGTTCGCCATGTCGGTGCTGTCGCTGCTACCGGTGTTCCTGTTCTTCGTGGCCTTCCAGCGCATGCTGGTGGAGGGCATCAACACCAGCGGACTCAAGGGATGAGGCCGTACCGGGCCGCCGGGCCGCGGCGTGACGACGGGCCGGGCCCGGACGCCGCGCCGGCCCGCCGTGACTGGCGGGACGTGCTCACCGACGCCACGGACCTGGCGCTGCTCGGCATCGTGCTGACGCTGGCGGCCCTGCCCGTGCTCACCGCGGCGGCGGCCGTCGCCGCCGCGAGCGCGGCGGTGCACGACCGGTACAGCACCGGATCCTGGCCCCCGATCCGGAAGAACCTCATCCGGTACGGCCACGCCCTGCTGCCCGGCGCCGGGGTGAGCCTGCTGGCGCTCGCCGCCCTCGGGCTGCTCGCCCTGGACGTCGCCGCGCTGGCCGGCGGCCGGGTCCCCGGCGGGGCGCCGCTGCTCCTGCTCACCGTCGCCGTGGCCGCCGCCCTGGCCGGCTACGCCGCGCTGGTCGTGGTCGAGGTGGGCCGCCGGGGCGGACGCGACTGGCGCGACTCCGCGCGCGCCGCCGCCGGCGCCTGCCGGGCCCGGCCCGGCACCTGGGCCGCCGCCGCCGGGGTCAGCACCGTCGCCGCGCTGCTCGCCGTCATGGTCACCCCGGTCGTGGTGCCCATCCTCGCCGGGTACGCGGTCGCCGCCCTGCACGCGGTCGCCCGGCGGCTCGTGCTCGCCCCGACGGTCCGCCCACCGGGAAGGACGGCCCAGCCGTGACGGAGAACGACCGGCAGCTCAGCGTCGACGGCGTGCCGGTGGCGCGGTACGTCGTCGACCCCGCGATCGACCCCCGGCACGGCCCCCGCCCGTACCTGCACCCGGTGCGGACCCTCGGCGGGACGGTGGTCACCGACGCGTTCCCCGCCGACCACCTCTGGCACCTCGGCGCGTCCCTGGCCGTGCAGGACGTCGACGGCACCAACCTCTGGGGCGGGCGCACCTACGTCCGCGACGCCGGCTACACCTGGCGCGACGACCACGGCCGGATCGCGCACACCCGCTGGGAGGTACGCGACCCGCAGCGGCTGGCGCACCGGCTGGAGTGGCGCGACCGGGACGCTACGGTGCTGCTCACCGAGCGGCGGGAGCTGGCGGCGCGGCGGGTCGGCGAGCGGGCCTGGGCCCTCGACATCGCGTACGCGCTGACCGCCCCGGCCGACCGGGACGTACATCTGGGCAGCCCCGCCACCAACGGGCGCCCGGGTGGCGCGGGCTACGGCGGCTTCTTCTGGCGGGCCGTCAGCGCCACGCCCGCGCGGGTGTGCACCGCCACCGCCGAGGGGGAGGACGCGGTCAACGGCAGCACCGCGCCGTGGCTGGCCTTCAGCGGCACCGGGCCGGACGGGGCCGCCTACACGCTCGTGCTGGCGGGGCTCGCCGAGGGCGACCGGTGGTTCGTCCGCACCGCCATGTACCCGGGCGTCTGCGTGGCGTTCGCCTTCGACCGGCCGAGGGTGATCGCCGCCGGTGCGACCCGCACCGGGCGGCACCGGGTGGTGGTCACCGACGGCGCCCTGGACCGGGACGCGGCCGCCGCGCTGGCCGCCGGCGAGACGGTGTGACGCGGACCGCCCACCCCGGATTTGACGATCTTGTGGGGCGGGGCGTAACTTTCTCTCTGCCAGCGCGGAAGGGACGAACGGGGCGATTGCTCCGGGAGGCCGGGCGCGGCAATCGGGTCCCGGATGGCGTCATGCCCGCCGGTGCCCGGTCCCGGGTGGTGCCCCGGATTCGCCGCGAGGCGGATTTGGCGAGGCGGAACCGACCGGGTAAGGTTCACGGTCGGCAGGGAGCCGGGCGAGCTCGCGGGTCACCGCGGAGCGGCCGGTCTGCCGAACTTCCCTGAGAATGGTCGGCGAGAGTCGGCATTGTCGGGGTGCCCGCGAAAATGGGTTGAAGTGGTGCGGATCGCTGCAGAGCGGTTTGACACGGCGGAAATCGGTGGGTAGCGTAGTAAAAGTGCCTGGCGCGAGAGCGGCGG
>NZ_JBICTM010000012.1:0-156746 GCF_043197615.1 Micromonospora sp. NPDC049048
CCACCCTCGAACAACACCCCGACGTCGGCACCGCCGTCGTCACCCGCCGCGAAGACCAAGGCATCGCCCGACTCGTCGGCTACGTCACCGGACGCCACGGCCGCACCCCCGCCACCGCAGAGCTACGCGACCACGCCGCCGCCATACTCCCGCCCTACATGGTCCCCGCCGTCATCATGATCCTCGACCGCTTCCCCACCGGCGGCACCGGAAAGATCAACCGAAAGGCACTACCGGAGCCGGGCTCGCAGCGCCCCGACCTCGGCGTGGCCTACGTCGAGGCCGCCACCGACGAGGAACGAATGGTCACGGGCGTGTTCGCCGCCGTACTCGGCATCGAACCCGTCGGCACCCGGGACAGCTTCTTCGCCCTCGGCGGCACCTCCCTGCAATCCGCCGCCGTCGCCGCCGCCATCGACGAGGCCGCCGACGTCGTCGTACCCGTCTCGCAGATCCACCGCACGCCCACCCCGCACGACCTGGCCCGGTGGCTCACCACCGCGCCCCGCCGCCCCGCCGCCGAAGAGGCACCGCCCGTCGCCGGCCGCCCCGCCGCGACCGGCCCCGTCCCGCTGACCCTGGCGGTCGGCAAGTTCGTCTGGCTCCCCTTCGACCTGGTCTGTCCGACCACCTGGTGGATCGAGGGCGACCTGGACCTACGCGCCCTGATGGCCGCCATGGGCGACGTCCACCGCCGCCACGAGGCCCTCCACGCCCGCTACCGACGCACCGACCCACCCGTCGCCATCATCCCGCCCAACCCCGGCATGCCACAGCTACGCCTACTCACCGACGCCACCACCGAACAAGACGCCCTCGACCAACTCGCCGACGCCGTCCAACAACCACTCGACTACACCCAGGGCCGCAACTGGCGCGCCGCCCTCATCCGCAACAAGACCACCAAACGAATCCTGTTCGGCATCGGCATCCACCACATCGCCTTCGACGGCTGGTCACACACCCTGCTCGTACGCGACCTCAGCCACGCCTACACCGCGCGCCAGGCCGGCCAGGCACCCGTGTGGGACCGCCCCGCGCCCACCCTGCGCCAGTTCTTCGACGAGCACACCCGCCTGCGCAACGCCACCGACCTCGACGCGCAGCGGGCGTACTGGCGCGAGCAGTTGCGCGGACTCACCCGCCAGGGCGAGGGCCGGCCCCAGGAACTGCTGGAGCAGACCCCGACCTGGGGCCCCAAGACCGGGCACATCGTCGCCGTCACCCCCGAGGTGCTGGACCGCTGGGACCGGGCCGCCCGCGAACAGCGGTTCAGCCGCTCCACCTACTTCGCCGCCGCCTACGCCTCGGCGCTGCGCACCATCCACCAGCAGGACGACATCGCCATGCTGATGATCGTCGCCCAGCGCGGCAGCCGGATCCTCGACTCCACCTTCACGAGCAGGATCAGCAACAACTGCCTCCGGGTCCGGTTCGACGGCCCGGAGCAGAACCTGCTGCGGGCCGTCCAGCAGACGGCGGACGGGCTGATGGCCGCCCAGGACGTCTCCTTCCTGGAGATGACCACCGACCCGGTCCTCGGCATGTCCCGCGAGGTGGCCAACAGCCTGCCCTCCTTCGCGTACCAGGACAACCTCGTCCTCCCGCTGGAGCTGCCCGGCTGCCGCACCGAGGAGGTCGTCGAGCCGTACGCCCGGGAGTGGTCGGGCGCCTGTGTCGCCGAGGTGCTGCCCGGCGACAGGGGCACCCTCCTGCGCGTCACCGTCCGTACCGACCTGGTCCCCGCCCCCGTCGCCGAGATCCTGGCCACCGACATGCTGCGCTTCCTGGAAGCCGGGCCCGAGAGCGTCGCCGGGACGCACTGAGAACGCGGTGGCGGTCCCGTCCCGACCGGCCGGCTGAACCGCATCGGCGTGTATCGCGACGGCCCCGCTGGGGCTAGCATCACGCTGTCGATGATGATCGATTGCCCGCCCCCGGCGGGCCAGTCGGAGGTGAGTTCCCTGCGCCGCACAACGCAGACCCTGATCGCTGTCCTGGTCTCCTGTCTGACCGTGGCCCTGGCGGCGGTGCCGGCACACGCCGCCGCCCAGGTCAGGGTGTACGTACCCAGCGGGCTCCCGCTGAACATCCGCAACGCCCCGGCGCTGAGCGGCGCGGTGATCGGCAGTATCCCCAACGGCAACACCGTCACCATCACCTGCCACGTGCGCGGGGACTCCGTCCAGGGATTCGCCGGCGTCACCAACATCTGGAACAAGCTCTCGGGCGGCGGGTGGGTCACCGACGGATTCCTGGAGACCGGCTCGAACGGCCCGGTCGTCCCGCTCTGCGGCAGCTCCGCCCAGTTCAAGCTGCCGTTCGCCGCCGGACGTGCCTACCCGATCACCCAGGCGGCGGGCAGCAGCTTCTCCCACAACGACGCCTACAACCGGCACGCCATCGACTTCGGCATGCCGGTGGGCGTGCCGATCCTCGCGTCCGCCGCGGGCACCATCCGCTTCGAGGGCTGGGCGGGCGGCGGTGGGATCATGGCGCTCGTCGACCACGGCAACAACCGGTGCTCCCAGTACGCCCACCTGAGTGCCACGATCATCAACAACGGTGACCGCGTGGCGCAGGGGCAGCGGATCGGCACCTCCGGGGCGACCGGCAACGTGACCGGCCCGCACCTGCACTGGAACATCGTCAACTGCGACACGCAGACCAGCCGCGAGATCCCCAACAGCGTCGAGGTCGGCACCAACTACGTGGTGGGTACGGCGCCGGTCAGCCAGAACGGCTGAACCGACCCGACCGGCCACGCCGGACACCCCGGGCGGGCTGGGACTCCACACGGTGTCCCAGCCCGACGCCCCGAGGCGGGGCGGGCCCGGCGCACGACCGGTCCGCTCCGGTCACGACGGGGAACGGATGAACGGGTCTCAGTGGACGAGGGCTGCCGGGCAGTGCGCGAGGAGCTCCGTCGGGGCGTGCACGACCAGGTCGGGGCCGGCGGCGAGCAGCGCGGCGACGTCCCCGCCGTGCCAGGTGGTGGCGACCGCGGTCGCCCCGGCGTCCCGACCGCTGAGCAGGTCGATCACCGCGTCGCCCACCATCATGGCCTGGTGCGGCGGCACGTCGAGGTGGCCCAGCGCCTGGAGCACGATGTCCGGGGCGGGCTTGGGGCGGGCCACCTCGTCGGAGCCGATCACCTGGCCGAAGAGGCCCAGCACGCCGAGCTGGTCGAGCAGGGACCGGGCCCGGGGGCCGGCCTTGCCGGTGGCGACCGCCATCCGGATGCCCCGCGCGTGCAGCGTCTCCAGGGTCTCGCGTACGCCGGGGAAGAGCGGCACCAGGTGGGCCATCCGGTAGCTCTCGCGGACGAACGGCTCCTCCATCTCCAGCGGCAGCCCCATCAGGCGCATGATGTCCGGGAAGTACCGGCCCATGTGCCGGTTGTACTCCTCGAACGGCGCCGGCCCGTCGCCCACCACCTCGGCGTACGCGATGCTGAACGCCTCCCGCATGACGGCCGAACTGTCGACGATGACGCCGTCGAGGTCGAACACGACCGCGCGGATCGGGCCGCGCGCCGGCGACGGCGGGGTCACCTCGACGGTGGATGATGGATGGCTCATGGCTGCTCCCGGAAGCGGTTGGGGCCGACGGTGGATCTCACCCGTCGCGACGACCCGCCAGCGCGTGCTGCCGCTCCGGCCTGGTGGGCCGGGCGGACTGGTAGATCCGTTCGATGATGTCGATGGTCCGACGGGCCTCGGCGACGGCCGCGCCCCGGGCCGCCGGGTCGGCGAGCAGCCCTGGCAGGGCGTCGAGCTGGCGGTCGTACTCGGCGCCGATCGGCTCCTCGGCCAACGGCAGCCGGACGGTCTCGCCGGCGCGGGTACGCGTCAGCACCGGCGTCGGCTCCCGGTTGGGGCTGAAGCCGAACGTGCAGCGCAGCGTCGCCGATCCGGCCGCGCCGTGCACGGTGACGGTGGTGCGGTCCAGCGACTCGTGCGAGGCCCAGCAGGCGTGCAGGGCGACCGAGGCCCCGTCGGCGGTGACCAGGAAGCCCCGCGCGGTGTCCTCGACGTCGCCGGGAACGTGGCCGGCGGTGTCGGCCTCGCTGCGCCAGGCGGCGTGGGCCGCGCTGTCGTTGACGAAGTCGTCGGAGACGCTGCCGACGGCGTGGGTGACGCGGGCCGGGCCGAGCAGCGGCAGCACCGTGTCGAGCAGGTGCCAGCCGAGGTCCACCAGCGCGCCCCCGCCGGAGAGGTCGCGGCGGGTGAACCAGCCGCCCGCGTCGGGCACCCCCCGGGCGCGGACCCAGGCCACGTCGACGTGCCGGATCGGGCCCAGCCCGCCGGCCACGTCGACCAGCGCCCGGATGTCGGCCCGGTAGCGGGCGGCACTGCCGGCCAGCAGCACCGCGTCGCCGTCGCGTTCCGCGTCGGCCAGCATGCCCGCCTCGGCGGAGGTCAGGCAGACCGGCTTCTCCAGGAACACCGGTACGCCCCGGCGCAGCAGCCGGACGGCGACGGCGGCGTGCAGGTGGTTCGGTACGGCGACCACCGCCAGGTCGACCGCCCCGGCCGGAAGGTCCTCGACGTCGGCGTACGCGGACGCGACGTGGTGGGCGTCGCGGGCCCGGTCGCGGACCCCGGGCTGCGGGTCGACCACGGCGACCACCTCGAAGCCGGGGTGCGCGGCGAGCCGGGGCAGCCAGATCTCCCGCCCGGCCCAGCCGAGGCCGACCACCGCGACCCGCACCGGTCGGTCGGACGCGACGGACGGGGGCAGGGCCGTCATCCGGCGAGGATGTCGGCGAGCACGGCGGCGATCTCGTGCATCTGCTGCTCCGTGCCGAGCAGGGTGCGGTGGTGCAGCCAGACGCAGTCGGAGTGGATCTGCTCGACGTTGGGGCAGCGGGCCGCGATCGCCTCGACCGACTCGTCGGGCGCGCCGGCCTTCCAGAAGCCCTCGCACCGGTAGATCGCCCGGAACGCCACGAACGCCGGAACGCCGCGGGCGATGAGCGCGTCCACCACGGCGCGGCGGCGCTCGATGCTGATCCCGGGGATGCGGAACATCGCCATGTAGTGCGGGTTGCGGTCGGTACGCGGGTCGGTGGTCTGCGGGACGACACCGGGGATCTCGGCGAGCAGGCGCGACAGCAGCGGCCAGCGCTGCTCGCGCAGCGCGATCTGCCCGTCGAGGCGGGCCAGCTGGGCGCGCAGCACGGCGGCGGTGAACTCGCCCATCCGGTAGTTCGAGCCGGTGGTGCCATGCAGGTAGTCCCGGTCGGTGCGGGGCCGGCCGCAGCTGTGCACGAGGAACGCCCGCTCGCGCAGCTCCTCGTCGGGGAAGACGACCGCCCCGCCCTCGCCGGCGGTCATGAGCTTGCCGTTCTGGAAGCTGAAGGCGGCCACCGAGCCGAGCGCCCCGGCCCGCTTGCCCTGCCACTGCGCGCCGTGGGCGTGCGCCGCGTCCTGCAGCAGCGCCACGCCGGCGTCGGCGGCGAGCTTGTCGAGCGCGTCCATGTCGGCGAACTGCCCGGCCATGTGCACCGGCATGATCACCTTGGTACGGGGGGTGATCGCGGCCTCGACGGCGGCCGGGTCGATGCAGTAGGTGTCCAGGTCGACGTCGACCGGCACGGCGACCGCGCCGAGGCGCTGGGCGGCCAGCGAGGACGAGATGAACGTGAAGGCCGGGACGATCACCTCCGTACCCGGTCCGACGCCGAGCACCTCCAGCGCGACCTCGAGGGCGTGGGTGCCGTTGGTGACGGCAAGCGCGTGCGGGCTGCCGTGGTAGTCACCGAACTCCTGTTCGAAGGAGTCGACCTCGCTGCCGCCCATCCGCCACCACTGGCCCTGTTCGAGCGCGCGGATCAGTCCGGTCCGCTCCTCGTCGCCGTACTGCGGCCACTCGGGGAACTCCGACACCGTCGAGGGCTGACCACTCATGACTTCCCACTTCCCAACTCGGGCAGACCAGGGGCTTCGCCGGACCATCGGGCGGGACGACCCGAAACCGCCGGTACGCGGTCCGGCCCATCGGGGCGCCGGATGGCCGGTTCGCGGTAGGAGACGCTTCCGTTGGAGCCGGCGGCGTCGCTTCAGCAGGGAGGACGGTAACCGAAGCGGATGCGCGGTCACCGCCCCTAACAGCCCCTAGCCACCCCTTAGTCCGCCCGCGTCACGGCCGCCGCCGGTTCGCCCGGGGCCGTGGGCGTAGTAAGACTGCGGTGGACCAGATCATCGGGCCTTGCGGGACAGGGCCGTGCCCCGCGAGGTGAAGTGTGTCGGACGTGCTGCTGCTGAACGGCCCGAACCTGGGCATCCTCGGCCGGCGGGAACCGGAGGTCTACGGCACCGACACCCTGGCCGACATCGAGCGCGCCGTCGGCGAGGAGGTCGCCGCCCGGGGCTGGGGCGTGGTGGCCGAGCAGCACGACTGCGAGGGTGCGCTGATCCACGCGATCCAGAACAGCTACGACACCGTGGGCGCCATCGTGAACCCGGGCGCCCTCATGATTGCGGGCTGGAGCCTGCGCGACGCGCTGGCCAACTATCCCCGGCCCTTCGTCGAGGTGCACCTGTCGAACGTCTGGGCCCGGGAGAGCTTCCGGCACGATTCGGTGATCGCCCCGCTGGCCAGCGGCGTCATCGTCGGGCTGGGGTCGCTGGGCTACCGGCTGGCCGCCCGCGCCCTCGTCGCGACCGTCCGATGACGACCGGACACCCCGCCCGCCGGTGCCGTCGGCGCCGCCACGTCAGCGGTACGGTCGTCCGCACGTCCCGACTCTTCCCGAAGGACCTCACGTGCACATTCCCGTTCTCGTCCTGACCCTCATCCTCGCCGCGGTGTTCGTGGGCACCGCCGTGCCGAAGCTCACCGGGCAGGCACAGATGCGCGAGCGGATGGACCACCTCGGCATCTCGCCCGGGCTGACCCGCGTGCTGGGGGTGCTGGAACTCGCCGCGGTCGCCGGGCTGCTGCTCGGCCTGCTCTGGCCGCCGCTGGGCGTCGCGGCGGCGATCGGTCTCGCCCTGCAGATGGTGGGCGCGGTCGTCTACCACGCCCGGGCGAAGGACCCGGCCGCGATGACCCTGACGCCGGTGATCTTCGCGGTGGCCGCCCTGGCGCTCGTCTACCTGCACGTGCGGCTGGGCTGAGGCCGGGCGTGTCCGGTCCGCAGCGCCGCGGCGGCGTACTGGGCGTCGACGTCGGTGGCACCAAGGTCGCCCTACGCGCGGAGGCGCCCGGACGGCCGGCGTACGACCGGACCTTCCGCTGGCCCCACGGCGCCGACCCGGCCGCCGACCTGGCGGTGCTGGCCGCCGAGGTGGACCGGCTGCGCGACGGGTGGGGACCGGTGGACGCGGTCGGGGTGGCGATGCCGGCGACCACGGACCCGACGGGCACCGTCACCACCTGGCCCGGGCGGCCCGGCTGGGTGGGGCTCGACCTCACCGGCGCGCTGCGCCGCCTCTTTCCCGACGCGGCGACCGCCGTCGCCGACGACGGTGATCTCGCCGCGCTCGCCGAGGCCCGGCGCGCCGGCGCGGACGACGTGGTCTACCTGGGCGTCGGCACCGGGATCGGCGGCGGCGTGGTGCTGGCCGGACGGTCGGTGCCCGGCCGTTCGTCCGCCGAGATCGGTCACGTGGTCGTCGCCCTCGACGGCGAGCGCTGCGACTGCGGCCGGCACGGCTGTCTCCAGTCGATCGCGTCCGGGCCCGCCACCCTGCGCCGGGCCGGTGCCGGACGTGGCGGCGAGGTGAGCTTCGACGACCTGCGGGCGGGGCTGGACGGGCGCGAGCCCTGGGCGGTGGCGGCGGTCGACGCGAGTTGCCGGGCGCTGGCGGCGGCGGTGGTGAGCCTCGGCGAGCTGCTGGATCCCGCGCTGGCCATCGTGGGCGGCGGGTTCGCCGCCGGCCTGCCCGGCTTCGTGCCGCTCGTCGCGGAGCGGGCCCGCTCCGCCGGCCGGCCCGGGCGGCCGGCGCCACCGGTGCGCCCCGCCGCCCTCGGCGCCTTGTCGTCCCTGCACGGCGCGGTGGAGCTGGCCCGTGACCTGACGGGCCCGCCGGCCCCCGCGCGTCCCACCCCCACCTCGTAGAGGAGATCAGCATGGTCAGGATCGGCGTCATCGTCGGCAGCACGCGGCCCGGCCGCAAGGCCGACGCCGTGGCCCGCTGGGTGCACGACATCGCCGCCAAGCGGGGCGACGCCACGGTCGAGCTGGTCGACATCGCCGACTACGCCCTGCCGCACTTCGACGAGATGCTGCCGCCCTCGATGGCGCCGTCGAGGCGCCCCGCCGTACGCCGCTGGGCGACGACGGTCGCCCGGTGCGACGGCTTCGTCTTCGTCACCCCGGAGTACAACCACTCCATCCCGGGCGCGCTGAAGGACGCCGTCGACTTCCTGTACCAGGAGTGGCAGCACGCCGCCGCCGGCTTCGTCAGCTACGGCGTGCACGGCGGCACCCGGGCGGCGGAGCACCTGCGGCTGGTGCTCGGGCAGCTCGGTGTGGCCGACGTCCGGTCCCAGGTCGCGCTCTCCCTGACGACCGACTTCGTCAACTTCCGCGACTTCCGGCCCGCGGCGCACCACGAGCAGGCCGTCGGAACCATGCTCGACGAGGTGGTCGCCTGGGCCGGCGCGCTGCGGACGCTGCGCCGGCCCTGACGCCGGCACGCAGTGCGGCAGTGCCGCAGTGCGGCAGCGTCAGGCGTCAGTGCGCCGGAGCGGAACCGCCAGCGGGCCGGCGTCAGCCGGCCCGCTCGGCCCGCAGCAGCAGCGCGGCGGCGACGCAGCCACCCGCGAAGACGGCCACGGCGCCGACCGTCTGACCGGTCTCCAGTGCGGAGCGGAACGCGGCGGCGACCGCCGCGCGCTCCGGCTCGCTCCGCGCGGCGGCCAGCGCGGCGGGGAAGGACCCGGCGCCGGCCACGGCGGCCGGCAGCAGGGCCGCGAACCGGGCGTTGAGGATGGCACCGAGCACGGCGATGCCGAGGCTGCTGCCGACCTCCGTCATGGTGCCGTCCACCCCCGCGCCGGCCCCGGCCTTCTCCGGCGGGATCGCGCTCAGCACGGCCTCGACGATGGCCGGGTTGGCCACGGCGCAGCCGGCGCCCATGATCAGTAGGCCCGGCAGCAGTACCCCGTAGCTGTCCGACGGGGCGTGGGTGATCAGGGCGAGACCACCGGCGAGCAGCGTCATGCCGAGGGCGATCGACCACGCCAGCCCGAGCCGGCGGATCACCCGCGCGGCGATCCCGCCCAGGTTCAGCACGACGATGGAGAGCGCGAACGGCATCATCCGCAGCCCCGCCTCCCAGGCCGGGTAGCCGCGGACGAACTGCAGGTGCTGGGTCAGCAGGAACAGCGCGCCGGTGGCCCCGAAGGTGATCAGGACGACCCCGGAGACCGCGCCCACGAAGCGCGGATTGCGGAAGAAGTGCATGTCCAGCATGGGATCGGCGACCCGCCGCTCCCAGGCCACGAAGGCGGCGAGCAGGAGCACCCCGGCGACCGCCGTGCCGAGCACCGGGGCGGCGGTCCAGCCCTGCTCCGGCCCGGCGATGATCGCGTAGACGACCCCGGTCAGGCCGGTCGTGGAGAGCAGCACCCCGCCCAGGTCGAGGCGGCTGCCGGACGGCTGGCGCCACTCGGGCACCAGCGCCCACGCCGCCACCAGGCAGACCAGCACGATCGGGACGTTGACCAGGAAGATCGCCCCCCACGGCAGGTGGGCGAGGATGAGCCCACCGAAGGGCGGCCCGGCCGCGAACCCCAGGGCGCTCGCCGCCGCCCAGAGGCCGATCGCCCGGGTCCGCTCGGCGCCGTCGAAGACCTGCATCGCCACCGCGAGGGTGGCGGTGACCAGCAGCGCGCCGCCGACGCCCATGCCGGCGCGGGCCGCGATCAGCTGCCCGCTGGACTGGGCGAGCCCGGCGGCCAGCGAGCCGAGCCCGAACAGCACGAGCCCGGCCAGCAGCATCCGGCGGCGGCCGTACCGGTCGGCGGCGCTGCCCGCGGTGAGCAGCAGCCCGCACTGCACCAGCGCGTACGCGTTGATCATCCACTGCACGTCGGCGGTGCTGGCGGCCAGTTCGGTCGTGAGCACGGGGATCGCCACGGTCAGCACCGTGTTGTCGAGCACCACGGTGACCTGGGCGAGGCAGAGTACGACGAGGATCAGCCACCGGCCGCGTACCCGGCCGTCCCCGCCGTCGGCCGGTGCCCCGGCGGCCGGCGCGAGCGACGTGGCCGTCATCGCGCGGCCGGGGCGAAGCGGGCGATGGGGTTGGTCAGGTTGCCGACCAGTTGCAGGGCGGCCGAGGGGTCGGCCAGGTCGACCATCTGCTGGTTGTTACGCAGCTGGAGCCGGTTCAGGCAGGACAGCGCGAACTCCGGGGCGAACAGGTCGTAGCGTCGCAACCGCTCGGCGAGGTGCGGGACGCTGTCGGCGTAGTCGATCGCGCACTCGGCGACCGTCCGCCAGAAGGTCTCCTCGTCCAGCACGTCCTCGGTGACCAGGATGGCGCTGAGGTAGCGCAGGAAGCAGTCGAAGACGTCGGTGAAGATGGACAGCAGCTTCATGTCCTCCGGCACGTCGGCCCGGACCCGCCGGACCGGCGGGGGCAGGTCGGCGTCGGGGTCCATGACCACGATCTCCTCGGCGATGTCCTTGAAGATCGCCCGTTCGACCGTTGCGCCGTCCAGGACGAGGATGACGTTCTCGCCGTGCGGCATGAAGGCCAGGTCGTGGGCGTAGAAGCTGTGCAGCAGCGGGGTGAGGTAGGCGTCGAGGTAGCGGCGCAGCCACACCTGCGGCGCCAGCCCCGAGCGGGCGATCAGCGCGGCGGCGAACGAGCGGCCGTCGCGGTCGGTGTGCAGCAGGGACGCCATGGTGGCCAGCCGCCGGCCCGGCGCCAGGGTGGGCACCGGGCTCTCCCGCCACAGGGCCGCCAGCATCTTGCGGTACGGGGAGTACCGGTCGGTGGCCGCCTCGTACTCCAGGTGCCGGTACCCGACGGCGGCCCGCTCCCGGATGATCGTCAGGCCGGTGCCCTTGAGGACCTCGTCGCCGTCGATGAGGTCGGCGAGCCAGTCGTTGATGGCCGGGGTGGCCTCCATGTACGCGGCCGACAGCCCTCGCATGAAGCCCATGTTCAGCACGGACATCGCCGTCTTGACGTAGTGCCGGGACGGGTCGGTGACGTTGAAGAAGGTGCGGATGGACTGCTGGGCGAGGTACTCGTCGGGGCCGGGGCCGAGGCAGACGAGCCGGCGCTGCGCCACCTCGGCGGCGAAGGTGACGGAGATCTTGTTCCACCACTGCCACGGGTGCACCGGGACGAGCAGGTAGTCGGCCGGGTCGAGGCCGAGCCCGGTGAGGGTGTCCGCGAACCCGGCGAGGGTGTCGTCGCCGAGTTCCGCGCGGATCAGCGTGTCGTAGTCGAGGTCGGCGGCGCAGGTGAAGGTCGTCCGGTCGCGGTGGGCGGCCAGCCAGATCAGCCGCACCGGGTTGCCGGCCTCCGGGGCGTACGCGTGGTATTCGTGGATGCCGAAGCCGATGCGGCCGTTGTTGGCGACGAAGCCGGGGTGGCCCTCGGTCATCTGGGTCTCGATGGCCTGGAAGTCCGCCTCGGCGAGGTCGGCGGCGCTGACCGCCGGCTTGTCGAGCTTGTACGCGGTGCTGGCCAGGGTGGAGCTGATCTCCTCCAGGTAGACGGGGAGGATCTGGTCGGTGAGGCCGAGCGCGCCGCGCAGGTCGAGGCAGAACTCCAGCGCGTCCAGCGGCAGCTCGGTGTCGCCACGGTGCCGGGTGATGCTGTCGGCGTCGATCCGCCAGTGGTCGAGGGCCAGCAGGCTCGCGGTGAAGCGGTAGACGACCTCGCCGTCGTCGCCGCGCACCTGGTACCGGCGTGCGGCGGTGGCCGGGTCGGCGGGGACGGGCTCGTCGGCGGGCACGGGCTCGGGCGCGAGGAGCCGCTCGTGGGCGAACTCGGCCAGCGCCTTGCGGACCAGCAGCCGGTTGGCCTGGGCCCAGTTCGCGGGCGTCAGGTGGGCCACGGATGCGAGCGGGTTCACGCGGGCACGTCTCCTCGGGTTGCGGCGTGGAACTGGTCACGGGTGCAGACGCTGAGCAGCGCGTCCTTCTCGGGCTTGCGGATCGGGCCGACGACGGTGAAGCCGACGGCCGCGTTGAGCGCGTGCACCGCCGTGTTGCGCACGTCGGGCTCCACGACGACCCGGCGGGTGGCCGGGTCGGCGAAGAGCCATGCCATCACGGTGGTGATCACCGCCAGGGTGAAGCCGTGCACCGGCGCGTCGGCGGGCGCGCAGAGGAAGTGCATGCCGACGTCGCCGTCGGCCGCGTCGTACAGGCCGACGAGTTCGACGTGGGCGGGGTCGTACCGCTCGGCGAGGAAGGCCGGGCGGCCCTCGTGCAGGCCGATGAACGCGTCGTGGTGCGGGTGCGCGGCGATCCGCCGGTACTCCTCGGCGACCCGGGTCACGTCGGCGTCCTGCATGAGCCAGAACGCCGCCTTCGGGTGGGTCACCCAGCGGTGCAGCAGCGGCGCGTCGGCGTCCGGGTCGAGCGTACGCAGGGTGAACTCGCCGAGCCGCTCGTCGACCCGGCGGTGGACCATCTCGGTCACGACGCGGCCCCGGCCGGCACGCCGAACTCCTGGAAGGCGATGCCCTTCTCGATCGGGTAGTGCTCGCGGCCGAGCAGTTCCCGGATGATCCACGAGTTGCGGTACGGGCCCATGCCCAGGTCGGGCGAGGTGACGCTGTGCGTGTGGGTGCCGGCGTTCTGTAGGAAGATGCCGCGTCCGGTGTGGTCGATGCTGTAGTTGCGGGCCACGTCGAAGCGCCCGTGCGCGTCCCAGCGGATCCGGTCGCGTACCGGCTCCAGGAACTCCGGTACGCGGTAGTGGTAGCCGGTGGCCAGCACCAGCCCCTCGGTGTCCAGGGTGAGGTCGCGCCCCTGCTCGACGTGGTGCAGGCCCAGCGTGTACGTGCCGCCCGGCTCGTCGTAGGTGGCGGTGGTCAGCTCGGTGTTGGTCAGCAGCCGGGTGCGTACGGGACCGGCGAGGCTCTTGGCGTAGAGCAGGTCGTAGATCTCGTTGATCAGGTCGGCGTTGATGCCCTTGAACAGCCCCTTCTGCGCGGACTCCAGCCGGTAGCGGGTGGGCTCCGGCAGGGCGTGGAAGTAGTCCACGTAGTCCGGCGAGGTCATCTCCAGGGTGAGCTTGGTGTATTCGAGGGGGAAGAACCGGGGCGAGCGGGTCACCCAGTTGAGCTGGTAGCCGCACGTGTCGATGTCGCTGAGCAGGTCGTGGTAGATCTCGGCCGCGCTCTGCCCGCTGCCGATCACGGTGATGCTCCGCTTCGCGCGCAGCGCCGCCCGCCGCTCCAGGTACCGCGAGTTGTGGATCACGTCGCCGCCGAGCCCCGCGCAGGCGTCCGGCACGTACGGCGGGGTGCCGGTGCCGAGCACCAGGTGCCGGGCCCGGTAGGTGACCGATTCTCCCGTGGCCGTGACCGTGACCCGCACCGTGTAGTGCTCGTCGGCCGGGTCGAACTCGACGGCGGTGACCTGCTGTCCGTACCGGACGCTGCTCAGCTTGCCGGCGGCCCAGCGACAGTAGTCGTCGTACTCGCTGCGCAGCGGGAAGAAGCTCTCCCGGATGTAGAACGGGTACAGCCGCCCGGACTCCTTGAGGTAGCTGAGGAAGGAGTACGGCGAGGTCGGGTCGGCGAGCGTGACGAGGTCGGCGATGAACGGCGTCTGGAGCCGGGTCGACTCCAGCAGCATCCCGGGGTGCCAGCTGATGCTCTCCCGCGCCTCCAGGAAGATGCCGTCGAGGTCGTCGATCGGCTCGGTCAGGCAGGCCAGGCCCAGGTTGTACGGGCCCAGCCCGACGGCGATGAAGTCGTGGGTCGACATGTGGTTCTCCGATGCGGGATGGGGATCGTCAGCCGACGGGGCAGGACAGCTCGACGGTGGCCCTGGTCTGCGCGTACCAGCCGGCGTGTTCGGCGACGAGGTCGAGGACGTGGGCGATGTCGTCCAGCGTGGTCTCGGGGTTGAGCAGGGTGATCTTGAGGTAGTGCGCGCCGTCGACCTTGGTGCCGGCGACGAGGCCGGCGCCGGAGGCCGCCAGCGCCTCGCGGGCGTACAGGTTGGCGTCGTCGACGACCTCCCGTCCGGCGGCGGCCGGCAGGTAGCGGAAGACCACGGTGCTCAGTTGCGAGCGGGTCACCACCTCGAAGCGGGGGTCCTCGGTGAGCAACTGCCACGCGGCGGCGGCGCGGTCGACCACCTCGTCGAAGAGCTCGCCGATCGCGTCCGGCCCCATGATCCGCAGGGTCAGCCAGAGCTTGAGGGCGTCGAAGCGGCGGGTGGTCTGGATGCTCTTGTCGACCTGGTTGGGGATGCGCTGCTCGACCATCCGGGCCGGGTTGAGGTAGTCGGCGTGCCAGGTGGCGTGCCGCAGCACACGCCGGTCGCGTACCAGCAGCGCGCTGGAGCTGACCGGCTGGAAGAACGACTTGTGGTAGTCGACGGTGACCGAGTCGGCCCGCTCGATGCCGTCGAGCAGGTGCCGCCGGGTCGGCGACACCAGCAGCCCGCAGCCGTACGCGGCGTCGACGTGCAGCCACACGCCGGCGGCGGCGCAGATGTCGGCGATCTGCGGCAGCGGGTCGATGGTGCCGAAGTCGGTGGTGCCGCCGGTGGCGACGACGGCCATCACCACCAGCTCCTCCTCCCGGCACCGGGCGATCTCCCGGGCCAGGTCGGCCGTACGCATCCGCCGGTCGGCGTCGGTGGGCACGGTGAGGACGGCCTCGGCGCCGAGGCCGAGCATCTTGGCGGCCTTCTGCACGCTGAAGTGCCCGGCCGCCGAGGTGATGATGCGCAGCCGGGACAGCAGCTCCGGGCGGGACTGCCGCTCGGTGGCCCGGCCGACGAGGTTCGCGCAGGTCTCCTCGCGGGCCAGCAGCATCGCCTGGAGGTTGGACTGGGTGCCGCCGCTGGTGAAGATGCCGTCGGCAGCCGGGCCGAGGCCGATCCGGTCGGTGGTCCAGTCGACGAGCCGGCGTTCGATCAGGGTGCCGCCGGCGCTCTGGTCCCAGGTGTCCAGCGAGGAGTTGACGGCGCTGAGCACCGCCTCCCCGAGCAGCGCGGGGATCACCACCGGGCAGTTGAGGTGCGCCAGGTAGCGGGGGTGGTGGAAGTAGACGGCGTCACGCAGGTAGACGTCGTGCAGTTCGTCGAGGGCGGCGCCGCTGTCGCCCAGTGGCCGGTCCAGGTCGATGCCGGCGATCCGCGGGGCCAGCTCGTCCGGTGTCACGCCGGTGAACGGCCGGTCCACCTCGGCCACCCGGGCCGCCACCCGGCCGATCCCCTCGGTCAGCACCCGCCGGTACTCCTCGACCGTGCCGGCGGTGAACAGGTGGGCGCGGGCACCCTCCGACCCGGGGGTCACTCCGGTCGAAGGCACCTGGACGGTGGGTCCGGGCAGGCTCATGCGGGTCCTCAGCGGTCGGGAATGGACGGACGGGGCAGGATGGCGGGATGTCACCAGCCGCCCGCAGTCGGTGATCGAGCGAGCTTAGGTTACCCTAACCTAAGCTCGTGTCAATATCGCTCCCCACATTGAGCGATATCACTCAACTCGACGCCTCGTCGGCGCCCGGGCGCCCGTCGCCCTGAGCACCAGGGCCGCCCGGTTCCGCTGCACGCACCCGCCAGGTAAGGTCGGCCCCGGTTAGGGGAGGGTAGCCTAAGTTGACATTCCTGTGGCAGGTGGCGCGACCGCCCATTCGCGAGGCACGACGATGACCGGCGTCTATCGTGACCGGTGGGGAATCCCACACCTGCGCGCCGACAGCGCCGACGGGCTCGCCCGGTTGCAGGGGCGGGTCGCGGCCGTCGACCGGACCTGGCAGATCGAAGTGGAACGGTGGCGTTCGGAGGGTCGGCTCGCCGAGCACGTCGGCCCGGCCGAACTGGGCTGGGACGTCTTCGCCCGCCGGGCCCGCCTCGACGACACCGCCCGGCGCTGCTTCGAGCGGCTCGCCCCCGCCACCCGACGGTGGGTGACGGCGTACGTCGACGGGGTGAACGAGGGGCTGGCCGAGGGCGCCGCCGCGGCACCCGAGTTCGCGGCGGTCGGCTGCGTCCCGGGCCGGTGGCGGCCGTGGTCCCCGCTGGGTGTCTTCCTCGTCCAGCACATCCTCTTCTCCACCTTCCCCACCAAGCTGTGGCACGCCCACGTCGCCGCCACCCTCGGCCCGTCGGCGGTCGACCTGTTCGCCGTCGAGGGCCCCGGCGGATCGGGCAGCAACGCGTGGGCCGTGCCCGGTGACCCCGGCACCGAACGGGCGCCGCTCGTCGCCGGCGACCCGCACCGCGTCCTCGAACTGCCCGGCATCTACCAGCAGGTGCGCCTCGCCTGCCCCGAGTTCGACGTGTTCGGCTTCGCCTTCCCCGGCGTCCCCGGCCTCCCCCACTTCGGGCACGCCGGCGACGTCGCCTGGGCCGTCACCAACGCCATGGCCGACTACCAGGACCTCTACCGCGAAGAGTTGCGCCACGACGGCGAACGCGTCCTGGTCCGCGAGGCGGACGGCTGGGTGCCGGCGCACCGGCACGTCGAGCGGATCGAGGTCCGCGGCGGCGAACCCCGGTCCGTCGAAGTGATCGAGACGCCACGCGGGCCCGTCGTCGACCACGACCGGGGCACCGGCGAGGCGATCAGCCTGCGCGTGCCCAGCCGGGTCGAGCAGCGCCTGGGCTTCAACGCGCTGCTGCCGCTGCTGCGGGCCCGCAGCGCCGACGACGTCGCCAACGCCCTGCGCGACTGGGTCGAGCCGGTCAACAGCGTCCTCGTCGCCGACCGGCACGGCACCGTCCACCAACTGGTCGCCGGGCTCGTCCCGCTGCGCGACGAGCGGTGCCGCCGGGAGCCGGTGCCCGGCGCGGATCCGCGGTACCACTGGCACGGCGGCTACGCCGAGCCGCGCCGCAGCACCGTCGACGGGTTCGCCGTCTGCGCCAACGACCGCCGCCCCGACGTGGCGGACCTGGGCAGCGGTTTCGCCCCGCCGCACCGGGCCCGCCGCATCCGTGCCCTGCTCGCCGACGGGGTCCGGGCGGAGGCCGTACACATGGACACCCGGCTGGAGACCGGGGCGCTGCGCGGCGTGCTCGACCGGCTCGACCCCGGCGGCCTCAGCGAGCCGGCGCGGCGCCTGCGGGACCGGCTGACCACGTGGGACGGCCGGATGGGGGCCGAGAGCACCGACGCCGGCGCCTGGGCCGCGTGGCGCGCGGCGCTGGCCCGCCGGCTGTACGACCACCCGTGCCTGCGCCCCCTGCACGAGACCCCCGGCGCGTTCGACGGCCTCTTCGCGCCGTGGACCGACCCGCTGTCGCGCATCGGGCACGCCCTCGACGGGGTGGCCACCGGGCTGCACCGCCTGGGCGGTGAGATCGGCCCGGTGGCGGCCGGCGCGCTCGAGGATGTCGCGGCGGGCGACCCGCCCGGGCCGTGGGGCCGGCGCCACGTACTGCACCCCGTCCACCTCGGCGTGGCGCCGGCCGTCGACGAGGCGGTACGGGCCATGCGCGAGCGGGTCACGCTGGCCGGCGACGGCGACTGCGTGCTCGCCACGTCGAGCGTGCCCGGCGTGTCCGACGCCTGCTGGCGGGGCCCGGTGGCCCGCTACGTGTGGGACCTGACCGACCGCGCGCGGAGCCGCTGGATCGTCCCCTTCGGCGCGTCCGGGCGACCCGGCGACCCGCACTTCGACGACCAACTGCCCCTGTGGGCCGGCGGCGAACTGGTTCCGGTGGTCACCGACTGGCGGGAACTGACCCGGGAACGGCGCGAGTCGGAGCACGCCGCACCGGCCTGAGTGGACGGCCCGGATCGCACCGGAGCGACGCGCGAGGCCCCGCCGGATGCGACGGGGCCTCGCGGGAGCGGGTCGGTCAGGACGTGGGGAAGTTGTCCGGCGTACGGATGCGCTCGCGCAGGAGGGCGCCCGACTGGGTGAGCACGTCCGGGCCGGTGTACGTGCTGCCGGCGCAGGTGCCCGGCCGCAGCGCGGCGCTGCCCTCGGCCTTGTCCGAGTAGGTCCAGTTCGCGTAGCTGATCTTCAGCCGGTCCAGCAGGTCGATCCAGGCGTTGCTGCTGGCGACGTCGACCCCGCCGTCACCGGTGTAGTCCACCGTGCCGAACTCGGTGACGAACAGCGGCAGCCGGGCGGCGGCCCGCTCCACCTCGGCGCGGTAGTTGTCCCGGTGGGACGCGGCGTAGAAGTGGAACGTGTACATGACGTTCGTCGCGTTCACCGGGTTGTTGATGACCTCGTTGGCGTTCGAGCCGTCGGAGACGCCCAGCGAGGACCAGCCCCGGGTGCCGACCACGACGACCGCGTCGGGGTCGTTGGCGCGGATGACCGGGATGACCTGCTCGGCGTAGCTCTTGATGGTCGCCCAGCTGACGCCGTTGGGCTCGTTGGCGATCTCGTAGACGACGTTCTTCTTGGCGGCGTTGCGGGCCGAGACGGCGGCGAAGAACGTCTTGGCCCGGTCGAGGTTGTACATCGGGTCGCCCGGCGTCAGGGTGTGGAAGTCGATCAACGCGTACATGCCGCGCTGCTCGGCCTCGTCGACCAGGGTGTTGACCCGGTTGGTGAACCCGGGCGGGTCGGTCTCGTAGCCGTCCTCCTGCACGTACATGGCGATCCGCAGCAGGTCGGCCCGCCAGTCGTCGGCGAGCGCGTCGAGCGAGGCGTCGTTGAGGCAGTGGGCGAACCACTGGATGCCGTGGCTGCTCATGCCCCGCAGTTGGATCGGCCGGCCGTACTGGTTGCACAGGTTGACCCCGCACACCCGCAGCTGTCCGTTGATCGCGACCGGGGTCTGACCGTCGGGCGGCGGGGTCGTGGGCGGCGGCGTGGTCGGCGGTGGCATGGTCGGCGGCGGGGTCGTGGGCGGCGGCGTGGTCGGCGTGGTCGCGCCGGTGCAGGCGGTGCCGTTCAGGGTGAACGTCGTCGGCGCCGGGTTGGCGCCACTCCAGGTGCCGTTGAACCCGATGCTGGTCGACGCGCCGGACGCCAGCGCGCCGTTCCAGCTCACGTTGCGCGCGGTGACGGCGGCGCCGGTCTGGCTCCAGGTCGCCGACCAGCCCTGGCCGACGCGCTGGCCGGCGTCGGGGAAGGCGAAGCCGAGTGTCCACCCGTCGACCGCGTCGCCCAGGTTCCTGATCGTGATGTTGGCGGTGAAGCCACCGGCCCAGCTGTTGGTGGTGTAGGTGACGGCGCAGCCGGTGGCGGCCTGGGCGTCGGCGGCCGGTACGGCGGCCGAGGCCGCGACGGTCAGCGCGCCGAGGGCGCCGGCCATGAGCAGGGTGCGCCGGGACGGGCGCGGTAGGAACTTCATGCGGGTGCCTTCGCTTCCGATGGGTGGTGGGAGTGCGGCAGCGCGGGGGCGGCGGGACGCCACGTCCGCCCGGACGGGTGCGCAGCTCGTACGCCGGCGGCCCGACGGACGGGAGCGCCAGCCGGGAGGCCCGCGGCACACCCTGCCCACGGGGCCGGGAGCGCTCCCATGACGCAGCCTAGGCGGGCCGGCCCGCCATTCGCAACATGGACGTACGTCGACCTCCACACACGCCGGCCCCGGGACGCGGACGCCCCGGGGCCGGTGTGCCGACGGTGTCGGTCAGAAGGTGGGAGCCAGGTAGAGCAGGCGGTTCGGCGAACCGGTGCCGGGGCTGGTGATCACGTTCGTGGTGGCCTGGCTGACCAGGTACGAGTGCACCTGCGCGGGCGTCCAGCTCGGGTTGACACTGAGCACCCGGGCTGCCGCGCCGGCGACGTGCGGCGAGGCCATCGAGGTGCCGCTGATGGTGTTCGTGGCCGTGTTGCTGGTGTACCAGGCCGACAGGACGCTCACGCCCGGAGCGAACAGGTCGGTGCAGGTGCCCCAGTTGGAGAACGAGGCGCGCGCGTCGTTGCTCTGCGAGGCGTTGACGGTCAGCGCGGTCGGCACCGAGGCCGGCGAGAAGTTGCAGGCGTTGGCGTTCGAGTTGCCGGAGGCCACCGCGTAGGTGATGCCGTCGGCGATCGAGTTCGCGACCGCGGTGTTCAGGGACGTGTTGGTGGAGCCGCCGAGGCTCATGTTCGCCACCGCCGGCTGACCGGCCTGGTGGTTCGAGGTGACCCAGTTGATGCCGGCGATGACCTGCGCCCAGGTACCACTGCCCGAGCAGTTCAGCACCCGGACGGCCACCAGCCGGACGTTCTTGGCCACACCGTAGGTGTCGCCGCCGACGGTGCCCGCGACGTGCGTGCCGTGGCCGTTGCAGTCGGCGGCCGGCAGCGCGTTGTCGATCGCGTCGTAGCCGTCGACGGCCTGGCCGTTGAAGTCGTTGTGGCTGGTCAGGATGCCGGTGTCGATGATGTACGCCGTCACGCCGGTGCCGCTGCTGTTGTAGGTGTAGGTGCGGCTGAGCGGCAGGGCCCGCTGGTCGATGCGGTCCAGGCCCCACGGCGGGTTGTTCTGCGTGGCCGCCAGCGACACGGTGTGGTTCTGCTCGACGTAGGCGACGTCGGGGTGCGCGGCGAGGCGCTTGGCGGCCCGCTCGGACAGCTTCACCTCGAAGCCGTTGAGCGCGTCACCGTAGACGTGCCCGACACTGCCGCCGAAGCGCGCGGCGAGCGAGCCGGCGGTGCTCTTCACCTCGCCCTGGCGGGTGCCGGCGCGGCCCCCGACGCTGGTGTCCTTGAGTACCACGATGTAGCTGTCGGCCACGGCGGTCGCGCCACCGGCACCGCGGATCTCACCGGTGGCCGCGGCCGCCGCCGGTGCGCCGATCATGGTGGTGACCATGGCGGCGCTGGCGAACACGCTGGCCGCAGCGGCGAGGGCACGCCGATGAGTGCGGGGGAATGTCATACCCCGGTCCTCCTACTGTGGTGGCCCGCGGGCGGCTTGTGGCACACCCGACAGGCGGTCTGGACGTTGACCAAAACCTTAGCCAGCACATTCATGATCGTAAATCTTGTTGATGTTCACGATATGAGGACGATGTTGAGAAAAGTATTCGTGAATACCTTGCGTGAGTAAGGATTCCATTGAGAAGCGTCTACTTTCCTGGTTGACTGCGGAGGGAGCACCGGGCCGTCACACATCCGTCTCGACCTGCGACAGGAGTTCCTCCACCATGCTCCGAAGGCCCCTGCTCCACGCCCTGCTCGCCGCCCTGGCGGCGATCCCCCTCGCCCTCGCCGCCGGGCTCACCGCCCCCTCCCCCGCCCTGCCGTCGGCCGCCGCGCCGGTGCGGGTGATGCCGCTGGGCGACTCGATCACCGGCTCGCCCGGCTGCTGGCGCGCCGCGCTCTGGAACCGCCTCCAGTCCACCGGGTACACCGACGTCGACTTCGTCGGCACGCTCGGCCCGCAGGGATGCGGCGAGCCCTACGACGGCGACAACGAGGGCCACGGCGGCTACCTGGTGACCAACGTGGCCAACCAGAACCTGCTGCCGGGGTGGCTCGCCGCCACCCGACCCGACATCGTCCTCATGCACTTCGGCACCAACGACGTGTGGAGCAACATCGCGCCCGCCACGATCCTCGCCGCGTACGGCCGGTTGGTGGAGCAGATGCGCGCCGCCAACCCGGCGACGAAGGTCCTCGTCGCGAAGATCATTCCCATGGCGCCGCCCACGTGCCCCGAGTGCGGCCAACGGGTGACGGCCCTCAACGCCGCGATCGACGGATGGGCGGCGGCGACCACCACCCCGGGCTCGCCGGTGGTGGTGGTCGACCAGTGGACCGGGTTCGACACGGCCACCGACACCTACGACGGCGTGCACCCGAACGCCTCCGGCGACCGGAAGATGGCCGACCGGTGGTACCCGGCCCTGACCGCGGCGCTGGGCGGCGTCACCCCGACGCCGACCGCCACCCCGACGCTCACGCCGACCGGCGGCCCGACGGCCACGCCGACCGCTCCCGCCGCCGGATGCACCGCGAGCTACCGCGTGGTGGGCCAGTGGCAGGGCGGCTTCCAGGGCGAGGTGACGGTACGCAACTCCGGCGCCGCGCCGCTCTCCGGCTGGACCGCCCGCTTCGCCTTCGCCGACGGGCAGCGGGTCACCCAGTCCTGGAACGCCCAGCTGTCGCAGAGCGGGGCCGAGGTCACCGCCCGCAACGTCGACTGGAACGGCGCCCTCGCCCCGGGCGCGCAGGCCACCTTCGGCTTCCTCGCCAGCACCTCGGGCGGCACCGCCGCCGGACCGGCGAGCTGCACGACCCCCTGACGCGGAAGCCACCGGCCGGGCCGGCGAGCTGCACGAATCCCTGACGCGGGAGCCACCGGCCGGACCGGCGCGGTCGGCCCGGAAGTTACGCAGGCTTCCGGGCCGACCGGCGACGGAGACGACAGGCCCGGCCCGACGAGGAGGAGCGGCGTCCCATAGCTCGGTGTCGCCCACATCTCGCCCCTCAGTTTGGTGATCCTCATCACACGCCCGCAACCGGCGGCCGATCCGGCCGAAACCCCGCTGCCACACAACGGAATTCCCTTTCGCCGGCCCGGATCCACGCCCTCGGCAGCACCCCGGCGACCGGGCGTCTCGATACGTACCGATCCGTAACTCGCACGCAGAGTCACGCGCGGCGCCCCCGCCAGCGAGTGACGGTCTCCGCCGGCTCCGCCGCACCCCATCACGGTTTGCGGCGCTCACTACCCTGATCGTTGATCCCGTGCCCGGGCACACGTCGACATCGATAAGGGCTTCACATGAGCGACAGTTACCCTCCGTACGGAGGGCAGCAGCCGGACCCGAACGTCACCCCCTGGAGCGGACCGCCGGCCCCGCAGCAGGGCGGATACCCGGGTTACGGGCAGCCAGCGCAGGCGCCGCAGTTCGGTGCTCCCTTCCCGCCGCCGAAGAAGTCGAACAAGGGTCTGATCATCGGGCTCGTCGCCGGCGCGGTGGTCCTCGTCCTCGCCATCTGCGGTGCCGGCATCGGCCTCATCCTCGTCAGCGGTGACGACGACGAGCCCACCACGGTCACGAGTGCCGCCCCCACCGCGGGCCCCGACGCCACCGGCACCCCCGGCCCGGACGCCTCCCCCACCCCGGACCAGCAGCAGACGCAGGAGCCCAGCAACAACGCGGTGACCGCCCGCTACTCCAGCGACCTGTCCAACGTCTGCGACGGCGGCCAGATCCTGAACGCCGCCCCCTACACCGGCCCGTCCGGCGCCAAGGCGTACACGTTCTCGAACAACCCCGACCGGCTGACCTTCTGGTCGTCGAAGTCGATCGCCTCGAACAAGCCGTACTACGCCAAGAGCGCCGACTTCACGACCGTGTCGGTGGTCGGCTGCCTCAAGTTCGTGGAGGGCAGCGAGGGCGCGCCGAAGAAGTGCCAGTACAAGGACAGCTCCGACAAGCAGGTCACCATCGACTACATCTCGTCGCGCTACACCATGACCTTCTACGCCGCGAAGACCGGCGAGAAGATCGGCGACGGCGGCACCATCAGCGCCCCGGCGGCGCGCTGCCCGAGCTTCATCTCGTACAACAAGACCACCATGCGGTCGTACGCCTCGCCGGACTCCGGCAGCATCGAGGCCGCCCTGGACAAGTTCCTGTCCTGACCGACGCGACGACGGTGGGGAGGGACGCGCGGCGTCCCTCCCCACCGTCGTTCTCCCCTCGGCAGCGGCTGACGGCGTCCCACCGGTGGATGCCGACGCGGTCGTGACGCCGGTGCTCCGACGACCGCGGGGCCGCCCCGTCCGAAGACGGTGCGGCCCCGCGGTCGTTTCCGGCGCGTCAGCGGCGCGCCGGCGTCTCCCGCCCGGCGGCGTCCACCGGCACCTGGTCGAAGGCCGGAGCCCCGTCGACGGCGTCGGCGGCCACGGCCGTCGACCTGGCCGCGTCCGGCAGATCCAGGCTGCTGCGCAGCCCGACCGGCTTCAGCAGGACCGCGGCGATGACGCCGACCACGGCGATCGCGGCGGAGATCAGGAAGATGTGGCCGGTGGCGTCCCCGTACGCCGCACGGACGATCTGCTGGACCACGGCGGGCATGGCGTCGAGGTTGAGGCTGCCGGCTCCGGAGCTGGCGGAGGCGGGGATGCCGGCGGCGGAGAGATCGGCGGTGATCTGGTCGGTGACGCGCCGGGCGAGCACCGCGCCGAGCACCGAGACACCGATCGTGCCGCCGAGCGAGCGGAAGAACGCGACGGTGGAGCTGGCCGCGCCGATGTCCTTCAGCGAGACCGTGTTCTGCACGGCGAGGACGAGGTTCTGCATCGTCATGCCGACCCCGACGCCGACGACGAACATGGCCGCGCCGACCAGCGTCAGCGAGGTCTCGTGGTCGATCGTGCCGAGCAGGGCGAACCCGATGACGAGCACGATCGCGCCGAACACGATGTACGGCTTGATCTTCCCGGTCCTGGTGATCAGCCGGCCGGCGACGATCGACGAGATGAGGACACCGGCCATCATCGGGATGGTGAGCAGGCCGGCCTCCGTCGGGCTGTAGCCGCGCCCGATCTGGAAGTACTGGCCGAGGAAGACGGCGCCGCCGAACATCGCCATGCCGACCGCGAGGCTGCCCAGGATGGCCAGGGCGGTGGTGCGCTGGCGGACGAGGTTGAGCGGGACGACCGGCTCCTCCGCCCGGGCCTCGACCCAGACCGCCAGGGCGAGCAGCGCGAGCGAGCCGCCCACCATGGCGGCGCTCTGCCAGGAGACCCAGGCGAACGAGTCGTCGACGAAGGAGATCCAGATCAGCAGCACGCTGACCCCGGCGGCGATCAGGGACGCACCCAGGTAGTCGATCTTCACGTTCTCGCGGCGGACCGTCGGCAGGCGCAGGGTGGCCTGGAGGAGGACCAGCGCGATGGCGGCGACGGGAACCCCGACGAAGAAGCACCAGCGCCAGCCGAGCCAGGACGTGTCGACGATGAGCCCGCCCAGCAGCGGGCCGCCGACGGTCGCCACCGCCATGACGCCGCCGAGGTAGCCGTTGTACCGGCCGCGCTCCCGGGGCGGGATCATCGCGGCGATGGCGACCTGGACGAGGGCCTGGAGGCCACCGACACCGATGCCCTGGAACGCGCGGGCGCCGATGAGCTGGCCGGCGGTCTGGGCGAACCCGGCGATCACCGAGCCGACCAGGAAGACCACGATGGCGATCTGCACCAGGAGCTTCTTGTTGAACAGGTCGGCGAGCTTGCCCCAGATCGGGGTGGTCGCGGTCGCCGTGAGCAGGGTGGCGGTGACCACCCACGTGTACTGGGTCTGCGACCCGTTCAACGCTCCGATGATCTTCGGCAGCGCCGTCGAGACGACGGTGCCGCTGAGCATCGCGACGAACAGCACCAGCAGCAGGCCGCTGAGTGCCTCCAGCGTCTGCCGGTGGGTCATCGGCGCGTCGTCCGCCGTGGTGGTGGGTGCGCTCATCGCGCGGCCTCCAGGTTGTCGTGGTGTCCGAGGGCGGTCTCGATGTCGCGGGTGAACCGGCCGATCGCGGTGGCGAACGCCGCCACCTCCGCCGGGGTCCAGTCGGCGAGCGCGGTGTCGAGGATCCGGCCGTACCAGTCGTAGGTGTCGGTCAGGGCGGCCTTCCCGGCCGGGGTGACGGTGAGCAGGCTGGCCCGCTTGTCGGCGGGGTCGGCACGCCGCTCGACCAGGCCGTGGGTGACCAGCGTGGCGATGGAGCGGCTGACGGTCGACGGGTCGAGCCCGCTGCGGACCGCCAACTCGCGGGCGTGGCAGTCGGCGGGGAACCTCTCGATCTGCATGAGCAGACCCGCCAGGCCGACCGGCACGCCCGGCCGGACCTCGGCTCGGCGCCGCCTGATCAGCCGGACGCTCCTGGCCAGCTCGGACAACCTCGTACCGAGTTCGCGGCCGTCAGTCACCACGCCCTCCTCTCCCTGTCGCAGATGGTTGCCGCACACAAGCATCTGCCGATCTTGCCCAACGTGCAAGTTTGCGCGACGAGAAGTAAGTCACGCCCCGTAGGCTGTCGCCATGGAGGAGATCACCGGGCTGCGGGAGCGCAAGAAGGCGGCCACCCGCCTCGCCCTGCACGAGGCGGCCCTGCGCCTCGCCACCGAGCACGGGCTCGACCGGGTCACCGTGGAGGCCATCGCCGATGCCGCGAACGTCTCCCGCCGGACGTTCTTCAACTACTTCTCCAGCAAGGAGGCGGCGGTCTTCCACGGTGACGCCGTACGGCTGCGCCGGCTGCTGGAACTCATCCGTCGCCAGCCGCCCGACGCGCCGCCGTGGGAGGCGTTGAGCGGGGCCGCCGAGCGCCTCGCCGTCGAGGCGTACGGCAACGCCCCGCCCTCCTGGCTGCTGCACCGCCGGCAGCTACGCGGGCACCCCGGCCTCGTCGCGCACCAGGTCGCGGCCTACAGCGCCATCGAGCGCGAGCTCGCCGACGACGTCGCCCACCGGCTGACCGGCCCCGACCGTACGCTGCGGTCCCGGGTCCTGGCGGCGACCTTCCTGGCCTCCCTGCGCGTGGCCATCCAGCACTGGATCGACCACCCCGACGGACCGCTGCTCGACGTCCTCCGGATCGCGCTCGCCGAACCCGACCCCGCCGCGTCCGCGCCGCCGCCGGCCGCCTGACGGCCCCGGTGTGGCGGGGCCGCGCCCGTGGCACGGCCCCGCCACGCCGCGGGAGGCGCCGCCGTCAGGGCAGTTCGGGCGGGCTCACGTAGCTCCAGGTGGTCCCGTCGGCCGAACACCACAGACCCGAGGTGTACGGCCAGGTCCGCTGGACGTACCCGCCGCCGTCGGGCACCGGATCCGCCGCGGCCCCCGGCGCGGGGTCCGTCGGGACCAGGCTCAGCCCCGCGTCGCGGCTGGTGAACATCAGCGGGCTGTCGGCGGCGACGACACCGGCCTGGACGAGCAGGGTGCCGTCGGGGCCGACGGAGGCCCGGACCGACCGCTCGCCGACAGTCGCGCCACCCGTGGTGCGTCGCCACGTCCGCCCACCGTCGTCACTGCGGTGCACGACCAGTGCCGCACCGGTACGGCCCACGGCGTAGACGGTGTGGCCGTCCCGCGTCGCGACGTCCAGCGCCACGTCCTCGCCGGCGGTCAGCGCCCCGGTGAAGACGTGCCGGTCCCAGGTACGGCCCCCGTCGCGGCTCACCGCGAGCGCGCTGCCCCGGCCGACGTACCGGCCGTCGACGACCGACTCGTCCGCGTAGCCGCTCACCCAGATGCCCGCCGCCGCCGGAGCGTCGCCGACCAGGGCGGCCTGCTTCAGCCCGGAGGTCTGCGGCACCAGCACGACGTCACCGGTCACCGGGTCCGCCGCCACGATCTCCTCGAATCGGGACCCCAGCCAGTGGTTCACCACCCGCCAGCCCTCGGGCACCCGGTCGGCCGTACGGGGCGTCACCTCCCGCCACCGCTCACCGCCGTCGACGCTCGCGAGCCAGCCCTGACGCATCGGCACCGCCCCGGCGCCGTACTGGTACCGCGCGACCAGGGTCCGCCGACCGGCCGCCGCGACGACGGAAGTCGCGGCACGTGGCAACGGGAGCGGGAAGGTGCGCCAGGTCGCCCCCCGGTCGGCCGTGCCGGCCACCAGCACCACGCAGTCCTCCTCGCGGCAGTCGTGCCACCGCAGGTAGAAGTGGTCGAGGTCGCCCGCGACCATCGGACCGGTACGCACGGTGCGTCCCGCACCGGGGGCGGGGCTCGCGCTGGGCCCGGGCGACGGGACGAAGACCGGTGTCGGGGTGGGGTCGGTGCCGGGCGCCGGCACCGGCGGCTCACCGGCGCGCACAGCGACGGTCGTCGCTGCCGCGACCAGGGTCAACGCAGTCAGCGACAGGGCGGCGGCCTGGTTGCGCCTGCGACGGCGCGCGCGGCGCCGCACCTCGGCGAAGTCGGGCCTGAAGGCCGCCTGGGCGGCCCGGTCGAGACCGGCGAAGTCGAGCTCAGGCATGGCGGGAACCTCCCTTGTCCACGGTGCCCGGCGAGGCGGTCGTCAGGTGGGCGGTGTCGTCGAGGTCGGCGGCGAGGGCGCGGCGGGCCCGGACGAGCCGGGTCTTGACCGCCTCCACCGAACAGCCCAGGGCCGCCGCGACGTCGACGACCGGCAGGTCTGCGATGTGGTAGAGCACCACGGCCTCGCGCGCCGGTCGCGGCAGCCGCTGGAGGGCGGCGACGAGGGCGACGTGGTCGGGCGACAGGCCCGCGCTCCCCCGATCGGGATCGAGCCGGCCGGAGCGGGCCAGCCGCGCGAAGACCGCCGTCCTGCGGTACCGGCTGCGGGCGATGTTCAGGGCGACCGTACGCAGCCACGCCTCCGGATGCTCCAACTCGCCGAACCGGCCGGGCCGGGCGAGTGCCCGTACGAAGGCGTCCTGCACGACGTCCTGGGCCTCCGCGTGGTCGCCGATGATGGCGAACAACTGCGACACCAGCCGCGGCGCCGCGGCGGCGTACAACTCCCGGATCTGTTCCTGGGGCGTCACATCGTCTCCTCCTCCTCGTCCCATGCACCCTTGAGACCAACCAGAGGCCGCCCCGGTGACACCCTCGGCCCGCCGAACCCGGCCGGGGCCCGACCGACACGCGGTTCGGCTTCCCGTCCGCGGGGTCGCTCCCGTCGCCTGCGACAGGCGACCACTTCCACCCGGCGCGGGCGTCTGCCAACCTGTAATCCACCGTCTTCGATGCCAGGAGCGCCCCGTGTCGTTTCTCCGTCGTACGGCGTCCGCCCGCGCCGCGATCGCCCTGTCCGTGCTCACCGCGCTCACCGTCGGCCTGGCCGCCGCGCCCGCCCGGGCCGACGCCCCGACCTACACCGCCCTCGGCGACTCGTACGCCTCGGGCACCGGCACCCGGGAGTACTACTCCGACAGCGGCTCGTGCCAACGTTCCCGGCACTCCTACCCGGTCCTGACCGCCGCCCGGCTCGGCGCCACGCTCACCTTCCCCGCCTGCGCCGGCGCGACGGTCTCCGGGGTCCTCAACGGGCAGCTGGGCAGCCTGAACGCCACGACGGACCACGTCACGGTCAGCGCCGGCGGCAACGACATCGGCTGGTCGTCGGTGATCGTGCAGTGCGCGCTGCCCTGGCCCGCCACCTGCTGGTCGCAGATCGACAACGCCGAGAACCAGATCCGCGACACCCTGCCGGGCCGCCTGGACCAGCTCTACTCCCGGATCCGCGGTCTCGCCCCGAACGCCCAGGTCGCGGTGGTCGGCTACCCGCGGCTGTTCAACGGCGAGGAGTGCAACCTCATCGCGAGGATCTCCCCCGGTGAGCAGGCCGAGTTGAACGCCGCCGCCGACCTGCTCGCCACGACCATCCGGAGCCGGGCGGTCGCCCACGGCTTCGCCTTCCTCGACGCCCGGGGCCCGTTCACCGGCCACGCCGTCTGCGACGACGTCGAGTGGCTCAACGGCACCTCGAACCCGCTCGGCGAGTCCTACCACCCCAACCGGGCCGGTCACGTCGGGTACACCGCCATGGTGCAGGCGGCGTTCGGCGGCACCGCCGCCCGGCGGTCCTGACCACGGACCGCGGGCCGTACGCGTCAGCGGGGCGGCGCCGGGCGGGCGGGCGACGGGAGACGCAGCCGGTCGTTGACCCGCCGGATGACCTCCGCAGGCAGCTTCGACACCCGCCGGTCGTAGCTGAGCAGCCCGTTCAGCTCGTCCTCCACGTCGGACAGCTGGGTGTAGACGGTGGCCGACAGGCCCACCCCCACCGCGGGCACGATCTGCTCGTCGTGCAGCCGGGTGAACGCCTCGGCCAACTCCGCGGCGGTGCGGAAACGCTTGTACCCGAACTCCGCCGACCCGAAGGTGTGCCCGTCGACGCGCAGGGTGTACCCGCCGTACTCCGAGAGCACCAGGGCCCGCCGGTCCCCGCCCTGCGCGGCGCCGCGCCGGGCCCGGAGCCGCGGCGCGCGGAAGCGGCGGAAGTAGACGTGCAGGCTGCGCAGGTCGCCGCCGCCCTGGTCGTGCCAGCCGCTGGCGTGGTCGACGGTACGGGTCGGGTCGAGGGCGGCCACCTCCCGGGCGACCTCGGCGGCGTCGAACTGCCCCCAGCCCTCGTTGAACGGCACCCAGACGGCGATGCTCACCACGTTGCGCAGGTGCTCGACGGTCTCGCGTACCTCGGCGCGGAACTCGTCGCGCCCGGCCGCGTCGGCGCGGCCGAACCACCGCCGCCACCGGCCCCGGTCGGGCAGCCGCAGCGGCGTCAGCACCGGCGCGGTGACCACCAGCGGGCGGTACGCCTCCCCGCCGTTGACCATGTCCTGCCACACCAGCATGCCGAGCCGGTCGCAGTGGTGGTACCAGCGCAGCGGCTCGATCTTGATGTGCTTGCGCAGCATGGTGAAGCCGAGCTGCTTCATCGCGACGATGTCGGCGACCAGCGCCGCGTCCGACGGCGCGGTGTAGAGACCGTCCGGCCAGTATCCCTGGTCGAGCACCCCGGCGTGGAAGTACGGCTCTCCGTTGAGCAGCAGCCGCGGCACCCCGTCGGCGTCCGGCCCGACGCCGAACGAGCGCATGCCCACATAGCCGCGCACCCGGTCGTCGCCGTAGTCGACGGTCACGTCGTACAGGAACGGGTCCTCGGGGGTCCAGGGGCGTACCTCGGGCAGGGGCAGCCGCACGGCGGTCCCGGCGGCGGCGCGCGCCTCGGCGGCCACGACGCCGTCGGCGAGGACCCGGATCAGCGCGTCGCCCGCGGCGGCGCTCGCGTGCACGGTCACCTCGACGCAGCCGTCGGCCAGGTGCGGCGTGAGGGTGAGCCGCTCGACGTGGGCCGCCGGGACGGCCTCGGCCCAGACGCTCTGCCAGATCCCGGACTGGGCCGTGTACCAGATGCCGCCCCGGCGCAGCTTCTGCTTGCCGCGCGCGTGGTGGCCGGTGTCACTCTCGTCGCGCACCGCGACGACCAGCACGTTCTCGCCGTCGCGCAGCGCGTCGGTGACGTCGCAGCGCACCGGCAGGTAGCCGCCGGTGCGCCCGCCGACGGGCACCCCGTTGAGCAGGACGACGCAGGTCTGGTCCACCGCGCCGAAGTGCAGCAGCACCCGGTCGCCGGGCCGGCGGAAGCCGTCGGGCAGGCGCACCGTGCGGCGGTACCAGAGCGTCTGGCCGGGCAGCAACTGCCGCCCCACCCCGGACAGCGGCGCCTCCGGCGAGAAGGGCACCAGGATCTCGCCGTCGTAGCGCGCCGGCTCCCGGGCGTCGTCGGTGATGGCGTACGCCCAGCGGCCGTTGAGGTTGAGGTGGCTGTCCCGGACCAGTTGCGGGCGCGGATACTCCGGCAGCACCCGATCGGGGTCGAGCGCCTCGCCCCACTGCGTCGTCAACGTCATCCGTCCACCCTCCCGCCCCGCCGCCGCAGCGCCAGCACCGGTACGACGATCAGCGCCAGCACGGCCAGCGCCATCAGGAAGATGCCCGGCGTCGGCACCTGCCGGACCACCCCCAGGTCCTGGTACGTCTCGCCGGCGTTGCTGATCACCGCCGCGCCCAGGTACGGACCGATCAGCATCGGGACCAGGATGGCGAAGATCATCCGCAGCCCCTGCACGTGACCGGCCCGCCCCGGCGGCGAGTGGTCCCGCACGAGCGCCCCCAACGGCGCCAGCACCAGCATGAAGCCGGACATCAGCACGATCCCGGCACCGACCACCGGCAGCGTGGCGCGGGCCAGGAACATCAGCAGCAGGCCGGTGCCGTAGACCGCCGCGGCGGGCAGCAGGAACCGGACCTTGCCGACCCGGTCGATCACCCGGCCGGAGAGCACACTGATGACCGACGCGGTCACCAGCACGACGGCGAGCACCACCGCGTACCCCTCGACCTCGAGGTAGCGCTGGAGATAGATCACCAGGTACGGCAGGAAGACCTGCGTCGAGATCCCCCAGACCGACCAGGCGGTCAGGGCCAGGTAGAGGCCCGGGTTGGCGCGCATCACCGAGGGCCGCAGGCCGTGCAGTACCGCGCGCAGGTAGCCGGCGTCGTTGCGTACCAGGGTGGGGCTGTCCTCGACCAGGAACCACGCGACGACGCCGGCCACGGCCATCACCGCCCCGATGATCAGGAAGAAGGTTCGCCAGTCGCCGGCGCGGGCCAGCCCGTCGAAGCCGCCGAAGATCACCAGCATGGAGAGCAGCGGCATGATCGCCAGCACCGACTCCACCCGACCCCGGTTGGCCGGCCGGGTCACGTCGGTCACCCACGCCTGGAACGCCGCGTCGTTGGCGCCCGAGCCGAGGAACGACATCAGGCAGTCCAGCACGATCACCGCGAGCACGGCGAGCAGGACGGCGTTCGCCACCGGCGCGAGCTGCCCCATCGTGCCCACCGTGAGGAAGCCGAACGCGGCGGTGCAGACGCCCCAGAGCAGGTAGCCGCCCGCGACGAACACCCGGCGCCGCCCGGTGCGGTCGGAGAGCGCGCCCAGCAGCAGCGTGGCGACGGTCGCGGTGGCCGCGCTGGCGGCGACCATCGTGGCGATCACGGTCGGATCGTCGGTCACGGTGTCGTAGACGAAGAGGTTCAGGTAGATGTTCTCGACCGTCCAGGCCATCTGGCCGACCAGACCGAGCAGCACCACCGCGACCCAGGTACGCGGTCGCAGGCGGACGGGATCGGCGGCGGGCGTGGCGGCGCCCCGCGGGTCGGCGCTCGGCGACGCCGGGGGCGGCGCCTGGTGCGGGACGGGCATGGGACCTCCTCGGTGGTCAGCACATGATGAGCCCTCGCCCGCCGCCCCTGCTCACGGGGCCCGCCCGGCCCGAGGCGCGCACCGACGGTCGCGTGCGCGCCCCCGACCGTCACCCCACCGCCGCCGCGCGGCGACAGCCGGCGTCACCGCCGGACCCGGGGCGGATACCCTCGCCATCGTGACCCACGAGAACGAGATCACCGAGCCCGTCGACCTGTGCCTTCCGGGCGGACGGCTCAATCCCGCCGCCGTGGGCTGGAGCCGCCACCCGCTGCACCGCGCGAACCTGCGCGGCTGGGGCCGCAACAAGCGCTGGGAGTACTGGGGCGTCGTCACGCCGACCCACATCGTCGGTCTGGTCGCCTCGTCGCTGGACTACGCGGGCGTGCACAGCCTCTACGTGCTCGACCGCACGACGAAGGTCGAGATCGACCGGAACGCGGTGGTGCCCCTCGCCCGGGGCACGGTCTTTCCGCCGGTCAGCGGGGCGGGCGCCGTGCGGGCGCGCGGCGGCGGCCTCTCGATCGACATCGACCAGACGGCGACGCAGACCACCATCCGCGCCACCGCCCCCGGGCTGGAGGTCGACCTCGTGGTGCCGCTGCCGGCGGGGCACGAGTCGCTGGGCGTGGTGGTGCCGTGGAGCACCCGCCGGTTCCAGTACACCGTCAAGGACCTCGGCCGCCCGGTACGCGGCACCCTGCGGGTCGACGGGGTGGAGCACGCGGTCGACGAGACCGACTCGTTCGCCGTCCTCGACCACGGTCGCGGCAAGTGGCCGTACGCGATCCGCTGGAACTGGGCCGCCGGCAGCAGCCCGGGTCGGGCGATCCAGCTCGGCGGCAAGTGGACCGACGGCACCGGCTCGACCGAGAACGGCCTCTTCCTCGACGGCCGGCTGCACAAGATCGGCGACGAGCTGCGCTGGGAGTACGACCGCACCGACTGGCTACGGCCGTGGCGGATCAGCGGCGAACGGGTGACGGTGGAGTTCCACCCCTTCCACGAGAAGGTCGCCCGGACCAACTTCGGGGTGCTCGCCAACGAGACGCACCAGTGCTTCGGGCACTTCACCGGCTGGGCGACGGCCGACGACGGCGAGCGGGTCGACCTGGACGGCCTGGTCGGCTGGGCCGAGGAGGCACGCAACCGCTGGTGAGGGCGATGGTCCGCGAGAGGGCTGGCCGCCACGAGCGGCCGTGACGGCGAGGCGGACGCTCAGGCGGGGTCGCCGGACGCCACACCGCGCGGAGCCGTCGACCGTCGGGGGGCCGGACCGGCGTCCAGCCGTCGCTGGTAGGCGGCGGCCAGATGGTCCTGGAGTTCGGCGTGCCGGAACTGGTAGACGACACCGGCCTGGCGCAGCACCTGGCGCCGCAGCGACTCCCGGAACAGCGCGGTGAACCGTATCGGCGGACGCCCCCGCAGCAGGAGCACGAGTTGGGTGAAGCCGGTCAGGACCGCCGGGCCGAGACCGCTGATGATGCCGTACATCATGCCGGCCACGAGGCCGACCTCCGGTCCGAGCGACCATGCCTCCGGCTGAGGCGGGTACACGACCTCGAACAGCGTGAACAGGACTCCACCGAAGACGACGTTGGAGATGACTGCCACCGCGGTGCGGCTGCGGTCGGCCCGGAACGTTCCGTCCGGGGTGCTCGCCGGCGAGTCGGCCAGTGGCTTCAGCCAGATGCCGAGCAAGCCGAACGTCACGTTGGCCCGGCCGACCGACGAGCCGAAGATCAGCGGGACCATCGTGCTCAACGCGGCGAGCACCCCGGCGAACGGGCCGACGAGGAACCCGGTGCCCACGCCGACGGTCAGCGGCAGTCCCGAGCCGAGCGCCCACAGCGTCCGCAGCTCCGCCCGGGTCGGCCACCGCAGGTTCATGCCGATGGGTTCGGGCGGCGTCTCCTCCCCGCCGGGAGAGGAGGACGAGGTTGCCTCCTCGCCGGAGGGGGCGGGCGGCCGGACACATGCGCCCGCGATACCGGCGACGGCGAAGAACGCGCCGAGCAGAGTCCACAGCCGGTCAGACCCGGCCCCATGGACGACCGCCACGTACGTCCCCGCCAGCACGGCCGCCGACAGTCCGAATCCGATCGCGACCACGACCGACAGCGGTCCGTAGGGAACCCAGGTCGGGATCTCCCACCAGCGCAGGTCGCGACGTCCCCTGAGGTGGTGGGCGATCCAGGACAGGTAGAACAGGTGACGTCGGTTCCGTCGCCGGTCGCGCCTGTCGCGCGGGCGGGAACCGGTCGGGTAGGCCCGCTCCAGGAACTGGCCGATCACGTGGGCCTTCACCTCCGCCACCGAGGAGAGGCCGAGCAGCTCCGCCGGGTCGGGTGCCTCACCGTCCGGCCCGTCGAACGCGTCCCGGGCCAGGCTCAGGATCAGGGGGGTGGCGAACGCCTGCGCGACCGGCGAGTCGGGCCGGTCGTGCAGATGGTCGGCGATCCGCCGCCAGAACCGACGTCGCCGGTCGTCGTCATGGCCACGGCGGAGGTACTCGGCGGCGGTGTCCGGCCCGACCGGGTCGAGTTGGAGGACGACCGGGCGTGGCAGCCGTCCCCCCGCCCGCGCGCTGTCGTATCCCTCGACCTGGGAGGTGAGGACGACGCGCAGCCCGGAGGCCTCGTGCGCGATCACGTCGAGCGCGGCCTGCTGCCCCAGGAGAGGCATCTCGTCGAGACCGTCGAGGAAGAGCGCCACCCGCCTCTCGTCGATCAGGCGGCGCGCGGCGCGCGCGCCGTAGCGCGGGTGCCGCAGTGCCCGGAAGGTCGTCTCCAGCTCGCTGGCCACGTGGTCGAGCAGCGACCTCTCGTCCGGGTTCCAGCCGCCCAGGGTGACCCAGACCGGCACCGGCGTGCCGGCGTGGCCCCCTGTCAGGACGGGTTCGACGCATTCCTCGGCTGCCTCGACCAGCAGCATCAGCATCGCCGCGGTCTTCCCGCTACCGGCCGGGCCGAGCAGGACCAACTGGTGGCGCTGGATCCGCCGGTAGAGGTCCGCATGCAGATCACTGACCACGCCCCGCTCGCCCCGGCCGTCCGCGGCCGGGTTCCGGCGGCCGGCGCCCCGGCTGCGGGGAACCTTCCCACCCGTACGGCCGAACACCTCGGATGTCGGCAGCGACCGTTCGTGGTCCCACCGCCAGGTGACCCGCACCGGGTCGGCGGTCGTTCCGATGCCCCAGGCCTCGGACTGCGCCGACCACTGCGACAGGGTCGCCCGGGCCAGCACGTCGGCTGCCGCCACGAGCTGCTCCGCCTCCGGCAGTTGCGGCTCATCCTGACCGCGCCGCCACTCCACCCACACGTAGGCGACCAGCACCAGGGCGAACGGAACCCAGATGCCCTCGTCCAACCAGGACGGCAGCTCCACCGTGCTGGTGGCCAGGTTGACGACGACGGCGAGCACGGCGGCCAGCACCACGGTCAGTGGCCCGAGGAAACGCCGCATGGAGTTCTCCTGCTCTGACGGAAACCCCACTGTATCGACACGGGCTGTTCTCGTGGGTCGACGTGCACGCGGGTCGGCGTCCGGCGAGCGCGATCGTGGCGCCGTCGGAGAAGTGGGACGGGCTGTCCATCGTTCGGCCGACCCGATCCGGTCCGGCCACCGTCCGGAGCGGACGTTCTCGTCCGGAAACAACCCGTCAGGGGCGACAATCAGCAGGTGGACAGGGTGGTCGCCGTGCTCACCGGCTTGCCGCCGGTCGTCGTCCTGGCGCTGGTGCTCGTGTTGCCGGCCCTGGAGTCCTCGACCCTGCTCGGGTTGGTCGTGCCGGGCGAGACGGCGATCCTGCTCGGCGGGCTGGCCGCCCACGGCGGCGAACTGCCGCTGTGGGCGGTGATCGTCGCCGGGACGGTCGGCGCGTGTCTGGGCGACCAGGTCGGCTACGCCCTGGGCAGACGGTACGGCTCGAAGATGCTGACCCGCGCCCCACGCGCGTTGCGCAGGCACGCCGACATCGGGCGGGCCCGCAGCCTGATCGCCCGGCGTGGGACGTGGGCGGTGGTGGCGGGCCGGTGGGTGGCAGTCCTGCGGGTCGGGGTGCCGATGGTCGCCGGCGCCGGCGGGATGCCGTGGCCGCCGTTCCTGCGGGCGAACCTGGCCGGCGGCCTGGTGTGGGCGACGGCCGTGGCGCTGCTCGGCTACCTCGGCGGAGCCTCCTACCAGTACCTGGAACGGGAACTGAGGATCGGTGAGTGGGTCCTGCTGGCCCTGATCGTCGGCGGCGTGGCGCTACAGGTGTGGCGGCGTCGGATGCGACGCGGTCGGCGCGGCGGCCCAGCGGGTCACCGGGTTGGGCCAGGTGGACCGGGGACGTCTGCCGACCGGTGACCCGGCCGGCCCTGCGGCGCTGACGCTCAGGACGCCCGACCGACGAACTGCGCCTGACGGCCGAGCAGGTCGCCGAACTCACCCAGTGACGACGACGGCGGAGGGCGGGACGCGGCCGCCTGCTCGTGCCGGTCGCCAATCCAGCGTCGGCGCCACCGGCACCGTCAGCTCGGGAACGCATCGATCTTCCCGCGTTTTCCGCCGACGTCGGGCGCTCACTCACGTAGCGTGGCGAGATGGGCGGCTCGCCGTGCCGCCACGGGCCGTTGGTGCCGGGTGACCTGCGGGTCGCTCACGTACGCGGGCCGGGCCAGGCACCGTCTGCCCCGGCACGGGCGGCCGGTGCTCCGCCGCTGTTCGGCGCGTACCCGATCCTCCCAGCGGGATCGCGACGGTGATCGCCGGCGCCACACTCATCGGTCGCGGCGCCGACACCGGCGGGTGACCCCCCGCCAAGGCCAGCCAGGAGGAGGACGCGATGCAGGCCATCCGGAAGGTCCGCCATCGACAGGCCGACGTCGACGGCCTGGCGGTGTTCTACCGCGAGGCCGGGCGCCCCGGCCAGCCCACGGTACTGCTGCTGCACGGCTTCCCCAGCTCGTCGCACACGTTCCGCGAGATCATGCCCACGCTCGCCGACGTCGCGTACGTGATCGCCCCCGACCTGCCCGGCTTCGGCATGTCGGCGTCGCCGACCATCGACCACTACGACTACACGTTCGAGAACCTCTCGTGGACGGTCGAGAGGCTACTCGACCAGCTCGGGGTCGAGCGCTTCTTCGTCTACCTGCACGACTTCGGCGCGCCGGTGGGATACCACCTGGCCACCCGCGCCCCGGCCCGCGTCCGCGGCCTCGTCGTCCAGAGTGGCAACGCGCACGAGGACGGCCTCGGCGAGCAGTGGGACAGCGCCAGGGCCTACTGGGCCGACCCGACCGCCGAGAAGCGTGCCGCGCTGCCGGACTGGTTGAACTTCGCCGGCACCCGCGACCAGTACCTGGCCGGGCTGCCCGAACACCTGCGCACCCTGCACGCTCCCGAGTCGTGGCACCTCGACTGGGAGCGCATGAGCCGGCCCGGCAACGTCGACGCGCAGTTCGCGCTGTTCACCGACTACGCCAACCACGTCGCCCGCTTCGACGAACTCGCCGAATACCACCGCGCTCACCAGCCGCCGGCGCTCGTACTGTGGGGACGGCACGACCCGTACTTCGACGTCGACGAGGTCCTCGCCTACCACCGCGTCCTCGATCGCATGGACGCGCACATCTACGACGGCGGGCACCTCCTGTTGGAGACGCACGCGGTCGAGTGCGCCGAGGTGATGCGGGCGTTCGTGCTCGACAACGCGTGAGCCGACGCGCCGCTACAGCGCGGCGTTCCGCGCACGACGCCTCCTGGTCGGCCGCTACGCCGTTCGGCAGCACCCGAACCCGGTGCTGCGTGTGCGCGTCACCGACGACAGGGAACTGGCCCCGGCCGGGGCGATGCGCGTCACCCGCGTTTGCGGATCTCGTCCGCGGCCTGTGGGACGATCTTGAACAGGTCGCCCACGACGCCGAAGTCGGCCAGCTCGAAGATCGGCGCCTCGCCGTCCTTGTTGACCGCGACGATGGTCTTCGAGGTCTGCATACCAGCCCGGTGCTGGATCGCCCCGGAGATACCAAGCGCGATGTACAACTGCGGGGACACCGTCTTACCGGTCTGCCCCACCTGGAACTGGTGCGGGTAGTAGCCGGAGTCCACGGCTGCCCGCGACGCGCCGACAGCACCACCGAGCAGGTCCGCCAACTCCTCGACCAGCTTGAAGTTGTCGGCGTTACCCACACCCCGACCGCCGGAGACCACCACACCCGCCTCGGTCAACTCCGGGCGGGAGCCCTTCTGCTCGGCGACCCGCTCCACGACCTTCGCCAGCTTGTCGGCCTCCGCCACCGCGACAGTCAGCTGCTCCACCGCCGGGGTCGCCGCCGCCGGGACCGGGGTGACCGAGTTCGGCCGCACCGTCACCAACGGCAGACCACGCGTCACCTTCGACGTGACGATCGCGGAACCCGCGAACGCCACCTGCGTGGCGGTACCATCCGCGGCCAAACCCACCACATCGGTCAGGATCCCGTTGTCCAACTTCACCGCCAGGCGGGCAGCGATCTCCTTGCCCTCCTGCGACGACGCCAACAACACCGCCGCCGGCTGGGTCCGGGAGACCAGATCAGCCACGACGCTCGCCTTCGGCGCCACCAGGTAACCGTCGATCTCCTCACTCTCCGCCGCGTAGATCTTCTCCGCGCCGTACTCACCCAGCTTGGCGGCCAACGCCTCCGCGGCACCCGGGCCACCGAGCACCACCGCACTCGGGGTACCCAACTCGCGAGCGAGGGTGAGCATCTCCAGGGTGACCTTCTTGACGCCGAACTCCCGAGTAGCTTCGACGACGACGAGAACCTCAGACACGTTCACACCCCTCACACGAACTTCTCGGTGGCCAGGAACTCGACCAACTTCACGCCACCATCACCCTCATCGGTGACCTTCGCCCCACCCGAACGCGGCGGACGCTTACTGTGCTCCAACACGGCACTGGTCGCACCCTCGAAACCCACCTCAGCCGCAGCCACACCCAGGTCACCCAGCGACAGCGTCTGCACCGGCTTCTTCTTCGCCGCCATGATCCCCTTGAACGACGGGAAACGCGGCTCGTTGATCGTGTCCCAGACGGACACCACCGCGGGCGTCGAAGCGGTCACCACCTCGTAGCCCTCCTCCGTCTGCCGCTCGACCGTCAACGTCGAACCGTCGACGGTGAGCTTGCGGGCACCCGTCAACGCCGCGATGCCCAACCGCTCCGCGATCATGTGCGGCATCACCTGCACCCGACCATCGGTCGACTCACTGCCACACAACACCAGATCGGCGTTCAACTGACCGAGCGCAGCGGCGAGGACCTTCGAGGTGGCGACGGCACAGGAACCGTGCAGGGCGTCGTCCACCACATGCACCGCCTTGTCCGGACCCATGGACAACGCCTTACGGATCGACTCGGCCGCCCGGTCCGGACCCATCGTCAGAACCGTCACCTCACCCCCGTGCGCCTCCTTGACCTTCAACGCCTCCTCGATGGCGTACTCGTCCATCTCGTTGATGACATTGTTCGACGAACCGCGGTCGACAGTGTTGTCGTCACTACGCAGGCTGCGGTCCGCGCCCGAATCGGGCACCTGCTTGACGAGTACGACGATATTCATCGCGCTTCGACAACCTCTCTCTGACTGATCCGCCGCGACGAGCCGCGACGGGGGCGCCGACAGGGGCTACCCGTGAGGATCGCCCGGCGGTGCCCAGGGGAAGGGTCCATACCTCACTTCGCAGGCGATACGCCTGACGCGACCCGCGCCAGGGCCCGCTCGAGGGCCGGCAGCCCGACGTCGATGGAGCGGGCCACCGGGACCACCGTCAGCGCGATCGCCTGCGCCACCTGTGTGGGCGTCGCCCCGTACCGCAGCGCGTTGGCCGCGTGCAGTCGGGCACCGGGGACGAAGAGGTGGTTCGTCGAGAGGTTCGCGACCACGAAGACCAGCTCCTTCCACTGAGGCGCCAGGCCGTCGCGTCGCCAGACCGCGCGATTGAGCCGCCGGTAGGCGTCGAAGTACTCCGGGAGCTGGTCCGCCATGGCACCGTGCAGACCAGGGAAGTGGCTCTCGAACGTGTCCCAGTACGGTCCCTGGTGGCTGGCGGGCTGTTCCCCTGGACCCAGGATCTCGGTGAGCCCGCTGGCCAGCCCGTGCGTGGACAGGGCGGTGAGTAGTTGGATCACCTCGAGCACGTCCGCGGCACTCGCCCCCGCCTCCAGCGCGAGCACCATTCGCTCCTCCACCGCGGCGGCGTCCAGGGTCGTCATCGACACGTCGTGGGCGACCAGGAGCAGTTCGCGGATGGCCGGCGGCAGCGCGTCGGCCTGGTGGGCCGAGCGCAGGTACGCGATGGCCGCGGCGGCGAAGGCCGAATCGCGGCTGATCAGCTGATCCCACCCCGTCGACACCGTCCCGAACACCTCCCGCACCGCCGAGCGAACGTCGACATCCTCGACCTGGCGCGTCTCAGTGGTCATCGCGCGCCCCGTTCGCCAGGGCGATGGCCTCGGCACGCAGGGCGGTACGCGGCACCTTGCCGTTGGACAGCCGCGGGATCTGCTCGTCGGTGCGGTAGTGGACGATCCGCGGGATCTTGTAGCTGGCCGCCCGTTGCGCCAGCGTCGCGCGGATCCGCTCGAGCGGGAGCTCCCGCGGATCCGCCTCGATGAAGGCCACGACCACCTCGCCCGCCTCGTCGTCCGGGATCGAGCACACGTGGGCCTGCTTGACGCCGTCGAGGCCGTCGAGCAGCGACTCGACCTCCTGGGGCGAGACGTTGATGCCGCCCGGCTTCATCATCTCGGTCGCGCGGGCCTGGTAGACCATCCGGCCGTTCTCGTCGAACCGTGCCAGGTCGCCGGTCCGGAAGAACCCGTCCTCCCGGATCGTCTCCGCCGTCCGCTCCGGGTCCTTGAAGTAGCCCGGCGTCACCCGCCCCCGGACCAGCACGGCACCGACCTCACCGGGTGCGAGCGGCTCCTCGGTCTCGGGGTCGACGATCACCACCTCCTGACCGGGGACCGGCAGTCCCTGCGTGGTGAGGATGGTCTCGTGGTCGTCGTCCCAGGCGGTGAGGGTGGCCAGGCCGTACAGCTCGGTCATCCCGTAGACGCTGGTGCCGTAGGTGATGCCGAGGTCGTCCAGGGCGAGCTTGCGGTCCTCGTAGGAGAAGCCGATCATCCCCTTGCGCAGGAACAGGCGCGACTTGTCGAAGCCGGGGGTGCTGAGCAGCTTGCGGGTGAGGTTGCCGAAGCCGTAGTAGACGGTGCACCGTTCCTTCTCCAGCATCTCCAGCGCCGCGGCGGCGTCGAAGACCTCCTGGAGCACGACCCGGCCACCGTGGGTCCAGGTGCTGAACAGCCCCTGGATCGCCGACAGCCCGTAGAACAACGGCGTGGCCAGCCAGGTGCGGTCCTGCGCGTCGACACCCTGACGGGCGCCGATGTGGAAGTTGTTCTCGATCATCGCGCCCTGCGCCAGCATCACCGACTTGGGCTTGGCGGTGCTCCCGGAGGTGTAGAGCAGGTACATCAGGTCCTCGGGGCGGTTCTGCCGTTCCCGCTCGCCCAGGGCCTCCGCGGGCACCTGTTCGCCGGCGGCCAGCACCGAGGCCAGCGTCCGGGCGCCCGCGATCTCACCGCGCAGGCTGACGACACCGCGCAGGTGCGGGAAGCGGGCGCTGTGCAGTTCCGCGCCGGACTCCGCCAACTCGGGCAGGATCTGGGCCAGCCCGGCGGCGTAGTCGTGCCGGCGCAGGCTCGGCACCGTGAACAGCCACGTGGACTCGGAGTGCTCAAGCGTGTAGGCGATCTCCTCGGCGTGGTGCCAGGTGTTCTGCGGCACCAGGTGCGCCCCCACCCTGGCGGCGGCGAAGGCCAGGTGCAGGAAGTCGGGGTGGTTCCCGGAGAGGATGGAGATCCCCTCTCCCCGGGAGACGCCGAGGGCGAGCAGCGCCTTGGCCCACTCGTCGACGGTCCGGTCGAAGTCGGCGAAGGTCTCGTGCCGACCCTCGAACGAGATCGCCACGGCGTCCGGGGTCGTCCCGGCCCAGTGCCGGATCAGCTGGCTGGCCGTCGCTGCGGGAGAGGTGGGCAGGTTCACGGACGTCATCCCTTCTCGGGGGAGGTGGGCGCGGACGAGGCGGGGGCGAGCGGTGAGCCGATGCTGCGGCCTCCGCACACGACGAGGACCTGCCCGGTCGTGTACGGGGCGTGGAAGAGCAGGTGCCGGACTGTCCGGGCCACGTCGTCCGGTCGGCCGGGGCGCCCGACCGGGATCGCCGCGATCGACCGTTCGCGGATCGGCTCGGGCAGCGCGGCGGTCATCGCCGACTCGATGAAGCCGGGAGCCACGATGTTGACGGTGATGCCGCGCGGTCCCAGTTCCAGCGCCAGCGACCTGGACGCGCCGACCAGGGCCCCCTTGGTGCCCGAGTAGGCCGTCGAGCCGAAGGTGCCCAGCCAGGCGCGGGAGCCGATGGAGACGATCGATCCGCCCTGTGGCCCGAAGAGGTCGACCGTCTTGCGCACCAGGTCCAGCGGGGCGACCAGGTTCACCGCCGTCACCAGCGAGAAGAGTTCGTCGTCGAGCTTGGCCAGCCGCGCGTCGCGCAGGACGCCGGCGCAGTTGACCAGGCCGACCAGGCGTTCGCCGGCGGACCGTACGGCGTCGACGATCCGGTCCCGCTCGCCCGCTTCGCTGATGTCCGCGGCCAGCGCCACCGGGGCGGCGGCGCCCTCCACTGCCGTCACGAGCGCGGCGGTCTGCTCCAGGGGCTCCGTGGCGTGGTCGGTCAGCACGAGCCGGTGACCCGAGCCGGCGAGCTCGACGGCGATCTGCCGACCGATCCCGCCACCGGCACCGGTGACCAGGATCGTGGTCGGAGCGTGCTGATTCATGCGTGCAACCTCCCCAGGTCCGCACCCGCGCACAGGTAGATCTCCTGGCCGGTGATGGCACGCCCCTGCGGCGAGCCGAGCAGGCCGAGCTGGCCGACGACGGCGGCGAGGATGCCCGGGTCGTCGAGGTCGCCGTGGACCAGCGTGTTGACCCTGATCCCGTCGCGGGCGAACTCGATCGCCCAGGTCCGGCCCATCGAGAGCAGCGCACCGGCGACGGCCGAGTCGAGATGACGGCCCTCCATCCCGAGGGTTTCGGGCTCCCCAACCAGGATGGTGATCGTGTCGAGAGTGCCCGACCGGCTCGCGAGGGCCTCCTTCACGAAGCCCACGACCTCGGCCAGGACCCGCATGACCTGCTCCGGATCCTCGTGCAGCTGGGTGGTCCCGGCCGCGTCGACCGGGCGCGCGGCGAGAAGCAGGTGGGTGGGCTCTGCGGCCGGCTCGCCGTCCTGCCGCAGCAGCGGCTTAAGCTGCGTGGCGGCGGCCCGGCCCGGCCCGAGCAGAACTCTCATCGCGCCATCACCAGCGTGGTCACCGAGCCGCCGTCGGTGCCGCTGACCGTGCCGCCCTTGCAGTACGCGAGCCCGACCCGGGCGTTCTCGACCTGGCGTCCGCCGGCACTGCCGCGCAGCTGCCAGGTCAGCTCGACCGCCTGGGCGACGCCGGTCGCGCCGACCGGGTGCCCACGCGACAGCAGCCCACCGCTCGGGTTGACCGGCAGGCGGCCGCCCAGGGAGGTGTGCCCCTCGGCGGTCCACCGGGCGCCCTCGCCGACCGGCACGAGACCCAGGCCCTCCAGGCGGACGATCTCCGCGATGGTGAAGCAGTCGTGCATCTCGACGACGTCGATGTCCGCCGGGTCGACGCCGGTCAGGCGCCATGCCTGCTCGGCGGCGTTGCGGGAGACCCGCTCGGCGTTGATGCTCTCGCCGGCACGCTCCACCGACCCGCTCACCAGCGCGCAGCCGAGGACCCGCGGAGCTCCCGCCGCGAGCCCCAGGCGCTGGGCTCCGCGCGGGCTGCACAGCACCATGGCCGCGGCCCCGTCCGAGATCGGGCTGCAGTCGAGCAGGCCGAGCGGCTCGGCGATCTGTCGGGCCTGGAGCACCTCGTCGAGCGAGATGGCCCGCTGGTACTGGGCGAACGGGTTGTGGACGGAGTGGGCGTGGTTCTTCACCGCGACCATCGCGATCTGCTCCCGCGTGGCGCCGTGGTCGGCCATGTACCGCCGTGCGCTCATCGCGTGTCCCGCGGCCATGACGTAGCCCACGGCGGCGTCGAGGTCGTTGGGGTCGGGGCGTACGCCGCCGGAGATCCGGTCGGTCATCTTCTCGACCCCGATCACCAGCACGACATCGTGCAGTCCGGCGGCGAGCGCCGTCCAGGCCTCCCGGATCGCGGTCGCACCGCTGGCGCAGTAGTTCTCGTGGTTGGACACCGGCTTGCCGTCCAGGCCGAGCCGGACGGCGATCCGCTGGCCGGCCACCGGGCCGCCGAAGACGTGGCCGACGAAGACGGCGTCGACCTGCGCCGACGCGGCCCCGGCTTCGGCGAGCGCCGAGCGGGCGGCCTGCTCGCCGAGGTCCTCGAGGGTCACACTGACCGGGTGCTTGCCGAAGCGGACCATGCCGACCCCGGCGACGTGGGCCGATGCGAGCGTCACGCGTTCTCCTCCTGCTCGATCTGGAAAGCGAAGCCGGCCCGGTCCGAGCCGTCGGCGGACGGGAAGACGGCCGGCACGACACGCACCCGATCGCCGATCTCCACCTCGGTGCTCGCGGCGCCGACGATCTGTGCCATCACCCGCGGGCCTTCGTCGACCAGCACCCGGGCCAGGACGTACGGCACCTCCACGCCGGCGGGGGCCTGACGGACCACGGTGAAACTCACCACCTCGCCGCGCTCGGCGAACGTCGCCGGCACGATCGCGTCGCCGTCGGCCCGGCATCCGGCACAGAACGAGCGAGCCGGGAATCCCGCCTCGCCGCACGCGGTGCAGCGAGTGCCCAACAGGGCGAACGGATCGAGCTGGAACAAGCCGGCCCGAAACGGCGGCAGTTCCGTGCTGGGTGCCATCACAACCTCCTCAGTTTTGGATATCATATCCTGTATCGAGAGGCAGTCGACCAGCTGCCGAGGCACGAGAGGAACCCATGAGCAGGACCCTCCTGGAGCAACTCGTCACCCGACTCGCGGCGACCGTCGGCGCCGGGTTCCCGTCCGCCGTACGCGACCGTGCCGCCCTGTGCGTGCTGGACTCCGTGGCCTGCGCGATCGGCGGGCAGGACCTGCCCTCGACCCGCGCGGCCCAGCGCGCCGCGGCGCGGATCGACGGCGCGGGACCGGTGCCGCTCTGGGGCACCGCGCTGACCACCTCGCTCACCGGCGCCGTGTTCGCCAACGCGGTGGCCGCGCACGGGTTGATCCACGAGGACATGCATCCGGCGAGCCGCGTCCACGCCGGCACCGTCGTGATCCCCGCCGCGCTCGCGGTCGCCGGTGAGCTGGACACGCCGGTCGAGCGCCTGCTCGACGCCGTGGTGCTCGGTTACGAGGCGATCGGCCAGCTCGGGGACGTCTTCGACCAGCCCGCGTTCGTCCGCGGGACGCTGCGGCCCAGCGGGGTCCTGGGCCCCTTCGGCGCGGCGGTCGCCGTCGGGCACCTGCTCGACCTGCCCCCCGACCAGTTGGTCGCGGCGCTCGCCATCGCCTCGAGCGCGTCGGGAGGCGCCACCGAATGGGCCCGGGCGGGCACCTCGGACGTCTTCGCCCAGAACGCTCTGGCCGCCCGCGGCGGCGTCCAGGCCGCGTTCCTGGCCGCCGAGGGGCTCACCGGCCCGCGTACCGCCATCGAGGGTCCCGCCGGCATGCTCGCCGCCCTACGCCTGGAGGCGGGCGAACTTCCCACGCCGGCCCCGACGTCCCTGGCGATCGACGCCGCCTACTTCAAGCGCTTCCCGGCGTGCGCCTTCACACAGGAGACGGTGCTCGCCGGCCAGCGCCTGCGTGAGTCGGTCGATCCGGCCTCGATCCGGGCCCTGCGGATCGAGAGCTACGACATGGCCGCCTACTACCCGGGCTGCGACAACGCCGACAGCCTGGACGATCCCATCTCGCGTCAGATGAGCAACCAGTTCAACCTCGCCGCCACCCTGGTCGACGGCGCACCGTCTCCCAGCCGGCTCCTGGGCCCGCTTCCCGCCGAGATCCGTCGGCTGGCGCAGGTCACCTCGGTACGGTCGGTCCCCGAGTTGGCGGCGCAGTACCCGGCGCGGCCGGCGTCGCGTGTGGTCGCCACCCTCGACGACGGCAGCGTGCACTCAGCGGAAGCCTCCGGCGTCGGGCTCTCGGCGGACGAGGTCGTCGAGAAGTACCGCCGCTACAGCCACGGACGGCTCACCACCGCACAGGCCGAGCGGTTCCGCTCGATCCTGTTCGAGGAACGGGGCAGATCCTCCCGAGACCTCGTCGCACCGCTACAATCTGCCGCTGAAGTTTCGTTGACCCCTCCAGAGGAGACGCGCGCGTGAGTCCCCAGAACCTCAGGATTGCGCGCCTCAGCCTTGCCCAGCAGGCTGCCGAGTACATCAAGTCCGCCATCTACCGGGGCGAGCTCCGGCCCGGGGAACGGATCCCGCAGGCCGCGGTCGCCGACGCCCTCGGCGTCAGCCGTCTGCCCATCCGCGAAGCCCTGATCTCCCTGGAGGCCGAGGGGCTCGTCGAGCTCGTCCCCCACCGTGGGGCGTTCGTCATCCCCATCCGCCGCGAGGACATCGAGGACCACTACCGGGCGTTCGGCCTGCTCCAGGGCTGGGCGGCCAAGCGGGCCTCCACGCGGATCGCTCCCGAGGCCCTCGAACGCCTCGGATCGCTGAACAAGGCGCTGACCGACGCGACCGACAACGACGAGCAGCACGACCTGAACTGGCAGTTCCACGCTCTGATCAACCAGACCGGGGGCAGCCGCCGCCTGCTGTCGATCATGCGCCAGTTGTCGATGAACCTGCCGCGCGAGATCTACCAGGTCGCACCCGCGGCCAGCCCCGAGGCGCTCGCAGACCACGCCGAACTCCTGGCCGCGCTGAGCACCGGGGACGGCGACCGCGCCGAGGCCACGGCCCGCCGGCACCTGGAGCACGAGGCGGAACACATCGTCGCCAAGCTCCGGCGCGACGGGGTGCTCACCGACGACTGAGCACCCCGCGCGCGTCCGTCACCAGGTCCGCTGCGGTCGCCACCCGATCGTCGCCTCGAGCGTACGTGCGATCGAGACGAGCCGCGCGTCGTCGCCGTGCTTGCCGACCAGCATGACGCCGACCGGCAGGCCGTCGTGCTCGGCCAGTGGCACCGACAGCGCGGGATGACCGGTCGCGTTGTGGACGTTGGTGTTGCCCACCATCGTCCACCCACGCATCGCGACCTCGGCCGGGCTGAGGTCGCCCTCGCCACAGCGGTGCGCGGCGTGCAGGGCGGTCGGCATCGCCAGTACGTCGTACCGGTCGAGCATCCGGTCGTAGGCGGACCTGATGCGGGGAATGTTGTTCTGCGCCGAGGAGTACAGCCGCCCGGCGGAGGAGACACGCAGGTGCTCACCGACGGCGATCATCGCCAGGTACGCGACCGACGCCTTGTGACCGTGGGCGGGGAATCCCGCGGCGAAGGCGTCCGCGAGGTCCTGGCGGTAGTCACCACGCCACAACCGGCCCTCGCCGAAGGTGTGGGCGGTCGCGGCCATCCCCTCGACCAGGACGGCGAACATGATCCGGTTGCCCTGGGTGTGCTCGGGGAGGGAGACCTCGGCCACCTCGGCGCCGATCTCGCGCATCGACTCCATCGCCGCGGCGAACGCGCGGGTGGTCCGCGCCATGAACTCGTCGCCTGACGGGAGCGCCTCCGCCACCACGCCGACCCGGAGGCCGGCCAGACTGTCGGCCGCATCGCGGACGGCGCCGAGGAAGTCCTGACCGAACGCGGTCACGCCGGCCTGACGCGGGTCGCCGGCCCTCGGCGTCGCGATCACCTGCATGAGGCGGGCCATGTCGTCGGCCGTCCGCGTCAGCGGACCGCAGTAGTCGAGGGTCTTGTCCATCGACATGATTCCGGTGTAGGGCACCAGGCCGAAGGTCGGCTTGAGCCCGAGCACGCCGCACCACGCGGCGGGCAGCCGGATGGACCCGCCCTGGTCGGTTCCGAGCGCAACGTCGACCTGCGGGTAGGAGAGCGCCGCCGCCGACCCGCCGGAGGACCCCGACGCCGTCCGCGTCGGGTCGAACGGGTTCAGGGTCGTCCCGAAGACGCTGGTCTCGCCACCGGCGGACATGCACATGTCCTCGCAGTTGGTGGTGGCCACGATCCGCGCGCCGGCCTCGAGCAGGAGGTCCACGACGGACGCGTTGAGCTCCGGCACCGCGTCGGCGAAGATCGGCGAGCCGGCCGTGATCGGCACCCCCGCCACCGAGATGATGTCCTTGACAGCGACCCGCATCCCGGCCAGCGGCCCGTCGCCGGCACCCGCGACGTCGCACCAGTGCACGATGGCGTTGAGCGGGTCGTCGTCGTGGGTCGCCCGCACGACCGGCCGGCGCACCACCTTCCGCCGCAGCGGATCAGGGTTGCCCGCCAGGAACTCGTCGGCCTGCCGCAGCACGTGGTTCGCGACCTGCAGGACGCTGTCCCAGGGCAGTTCGTCCTTCTCCAGCCCGAGCCTGCGCAGCGCGGCGGCAACGTCCTCACGCGTCAGCTCGACGGGCCCGTGGTCCACCGATTCCTCCCGGATGATGTCTCTACTGTCCGGCCGTCGTGGCCAGTCCCGACTGCGCCGCGGTCACCAGTGCGGCCAGTTCCTGCGGATCAGGGTGCTCGGCGACCTTGAACTCCTCGCAGATCGTGCCGTCGCGGACGATCAGCACCCGGTCGGCGAGCTCCGGCACCTCATTCTCCTCGGAGGTGTGGAAGACGACGCAGTTTCCCCGTCCCGCGTGGTCCCGGAGGAACTGGTGGATCTCCCGGCGGCTGTCGAGGTCGATGCCGCGGGTGGGCTCGTCGACGACGAGGAGCGTCGGGTCGACCGCCAGACCTGCCGCGATCGCGACCTTCTGCTGGTTGCCTCCGCTGAGCGAGCTGACCGCGATCGCGGGCCCGGAGCAGCGGACCCGGTACGTCGCGATCGCGTCCAGGGCGAAACTGCGCGCCTTGCGGCGGTCGAACAGGCCCCACCGGCTGCGGAACCGTCCACTGTCGCGGATGACCAGGTTCTCCTCGACCGACATCTCCTGCACCAGGCTCGCCTTGCGGTCGCCCACGATGAACACCGAGGGGGTGTCCGCCTGGGAGTCGTCGGCGATCTTGGCGAGGATCGCCCGGGATCCCGAGCCCTCCAGGCCGACAACGGCGACGACCTCGCCACCGTGCAGCCGGACGGCCGTCTCGGGCACCTCGTTGCGCACGCCACGCGAGGCCAGGTCCACGACCACGCGGCCGCGTTCGACAGCCGCCCGCGCGCCCGCCCCGACGGCCGTGGAGCCCATCATCATCGCGGTCGCGATCGAGTCCGCGTCGATCCCGTCGCCCTCGAGCGTGGCGTCCGCGAGGCCGTCCTTGATCACGACGACCGAGTCGCACACCTCGGCCACCTCGGAGAGGCGGTGCGAGATGAGGCAGACGACCTTGCCCTCGGCGGCGATCTCCGCCATCTTCTGCAGCAGGGCGGCCGAGTCGTCCGGCCCGAGAGCCGAGTTCGGCTCGTCGAACAGGAAGACCTCCGCCTGCGTGTCCATCGCCCGCGCGATCTCGACGCGCTGGCGGAAGGAGAACGGCAGTCGCTCCAGCGGCGTGTCCAGCTCCCGGTCCAGGTGGAACCTGGCCGCGATCTCGATCCGCTCCGGGGTGAGGAAGGGACGGCCACGCCGCATCAGCTCGCGGCCGATGCTGAGGTTCTCCCCCACCGTCAGGTTCGGATAGACGAAGGGCTCCTGGTGGACGATCGCCACGGCGTCGGACCGCAGCGGGTCCAACGGGTTCGCATCGAGGGTGAACGTGCCGGCGTCGCATCGTTCCTCGCCGGCGAGCACCTTCATGAGGGTCGACTTGCCGGCGCCGTTGGCGCCGACGATGCCGGTGATCTGGCCGCGCGGGGCGATCAGGTCCACGCCGCGCAGGGCACGCGTGGCGCCGTACCGCTTCTCGACCCCGCGGACCTGGAGACCCGAACCGCTCATGACGACTTCGCCGATCGACGGGTCCGCTGGTCCAGCACCACCGCGCCGATGGTGACCAGGCCGAGGAAGACCTGCTGCACGTAGGGCGCGGCGGCCATCAGGGCCAGGCCGTTGTTCATCACCGCGAGCAGCAGGGCGCCGAGCAGCGCGCCCGCGACCGTGCCCCGGCCACCGTTGAGGCTCGCGCCACCGATGATCACCGCAGCGAAGACCGGGAAGAGCAGCGAGGTTCCGCTGTCGGGATTGACCGAGCCGATGAACGAGAAGTCCAGCAGCGCGGCGAACGCCGCGGCCGCCGAGACGATCAGGAACGCGAGCAGCTTGGTACGACCGATCTTGAGCCCGCCGAACCTCGCCGCGTTCTCGTTGCCCCCGACGGCGCGTGCGCGGAAGCCGTACAGCGACCGGTGCAGCACCAGGACGAAGATCCCGGCGACGATCAGCATCCACACGACCTGCATCGGGATGTCGAAGGGCAGCGAGCGGTTGGAGATGCCGGTGAAGGTGCTCAGGGACCCCTCGGAGACGTGCTGGCCCGGCGTGGGGTAGGCCGGCGCGAACCGCTCGGCGTTGCCGATGAGCAGCGTCAGCCCGACCGCCAGGGTGCTGGTGCCGAGCGTCGCGATGAACGACGGCACCCGCACGACGCAGACCAGGAAGGCGTTGACCGCGGCGATCACCAGCGCAAGGGCGAACCCGATGGCCACCGCCAGGAGCAGGGGCATCCCCCACACCATCCAGGCGACCGCGATGGTGGTTCCCACCACGCCGTAGACGCTGCCGAAGGAGAGGTCGATCTCTCCGACGACCAGCACGACGGTCAACCCGAGGCCGATGATGGCGTAGGTGCTCATCGCCCGCAGCACGCCCAGGAGGTTCTGCGGCTCGAAGAACGAGCCCTCCGAGAGCACCCCGAACACGGCCGCGGCGATCATGATGGCCAGAACCAGTCCACCGGTACGGCGGAAGGCGTCGAGCAGCTCCGGTCGGAACCACGCCTGCGACGAGGACTTCGTCGCAGGCGTGGACGCCGAGGAGTCGGTCGACGCGGATCTACTGGACGACACGGTCGTTCCTATCCCTTTCGCTTCGTCCCGACTCGGGGGGTCAGGAGGCTTGCTTCAGCGCGGCGCGAGCCTCGTCGAGGTTGGCGCGGGTGATCACGCCCGGCTCCTGGGTGTTCTGCATCACCAGGTTGCGCCCCAGCAGGCTGGCGCAGGCGACCGCGCCGAAACCGCCATGCTCCGGCCAGCCCTGGTCGAGGCTCGCGACCTGGGTGCCCTTCTCGATCGCTTCGAACTGGCCCTCGCTCGGGTTCCAGCCCAGCGTGTGGATCTTGCCGGTGCGCCCGAGGTCGTTGATGGCCCGGGCGGCCTGCTCGATCGAGAGGTCGGCGTTGACGATGAAGTCGACGTCGGTGTTGCCGGTCAGGAACGCCTTGTAGGCGTCGTAGGCCTGCGCCGGGTCGTACGGCGCCTTCAGGGGCGCCTGCGGGGTGTTCGCGAACGTGATGTCGGGGTACGCCTTCTTCAGCGTGTCGACGAAGCCGTTGAGGCGCCCGGTGGACCAGGCGGCGGAGGGCTCCCCGCTGCTGAGCGCGATCTTCTTCGGCGCGGTGCCGGTCTCCTTGATCCACTCGATCAGGGTGTTGGCCGCGCCGACGCCCTCCTTGGTGCGGTCCTGCCGGAACTGCGAGATCTCGGCACCGTTGGACTCGACGTTCACCATGAACACCGGGATACCCTTGGCCAGGGCCTGGTCCCGGATCTGGTTCATCGCGTTGAGGTCGGCCTGCTGGATCGAGAGGCAGTCGATCTGGTTGGTGTCGAGCAGCGCCTGCACCTGGGCGATCTGGGCCGGCGTGTCCGTGGCCGCCGAGGGCGCCAGCGCCTTGCCCTTCAGGGGCAGCATCTCGTTGGCGAGGGGGAGGCTGGCGTCATACCCGCTCTTCAGCTGGTACGAGAGCAGGGCGACGCTCGTCGACTGGTAGGAGAAGACGTAGTTGATGGCCTGGCCGCTCTCGACCTTCTTCAGGATCCGGTCGTCGATCTTGAAGGGCGTGCCGTCCTCGAGTTTGCCCTCGAACTGCACGGCGGACTCGAGCGACTTGGCGACCTGCGGGAGACCCGCCGTCTTGAGCTTCGAGACCACCTGCTCCGGCGATGCGCCACCGCCACCGCCGCTGGTCTCGTCCGAACTGCTGCTGCACGCCGTCAGGCTCAGGAGTGCCACGCACCCCGCAGCGACACCTACCGTGAACCGTGCCACGCTGTCCTCCCGATTCGATGTTGTATCCAATATACACTTGGTAGCTCCTGCGGACGCAGAAGCGAATCAAATTTGTGTTACGGATTCGCGCGGGCCACGAGTCGCGGCCCGGCCGCGTACGACTCGACCCCGACCCGCACCCGCTGCCCGACCCGGAGGTCGCCGTAGCGGCTCCCCGCCACCGAGGCCATCACCACGGCGCCGGCGTCCAGCTCGACCAGGGCGACCACGTACGGCACGGACAGATCCGGGCGGTGCAGGTAGTCCTTGACGAACTCCACGAACGACCAGATCCGGCCCTCGCCGGCCTGCCGGCGCCACTCGTGCCGCCCGCCCCCGCACCGACGGCAGCGATCCGGCCGGGGCAGACTCACCAGCCCGCACCCGCCGCAGGTCGCCAGCACGATCTCGCCCGCCCGCAGACCTGCCAGGTGGGGGGCGATGGCCGCAGACGTCGCAGTCGGCTCGGGGACGCTCATCGCCCCTCCCCGGACCGGCGGTAGAGGATCGTGGAGCTCACCGGCGCGGTCGCGGCGTACGCGACCAGCCGCGCTGGGCGCGCCGGTCGCGCGACGGCGTCACCGCGCACCTGCCGCACCGCCTCCACGTTCAACGCCCAGCCCTGCATGTACCCCTCGGAGAGGTGCCCGCCGGCGGTGTTGAGGGGCAGCGGCGCGTCCGTCCCGACGCCCTGGTCGACAACCCAGTCCGCCGCCTCCCCCGGGCCGCAGACCCCCATGCCCTCGAGGGTGAACAGGACGTTCGGGCTGAAGTTGTCGTAGATCATGGCGACGTCGAGGTCGTCGACCGTGGTCCCGGCCATGCGATGCGCGCGTTCGTGGGCCGCACGGGCGGCCGTACGCCAGTAGTCGGCCGGGGGAAGGTCGGAGCTCGCCAGTCGGCTCTGCTGTCCCCAGCCCGCGATCTGCACCGCGACCCCGGGCAGATCCGCCGCCCGCTCCGCCGTGGTGACCACCATCGCGACCCCACCGTCGTTGATCATGCAGTAGTCGTGCAGGCGCATCGGCCGGACGATGGCGCGGCTGGCCCGGTACTCCTCGGGCGTCAGCGGTACGCTCATCGCCGCGCCGGGGTTGCGGATGGCGTGGTCCCGGAAGGTGACCGCGATCGTCTCCAGCGCCGCGGACGCCGAGCCGAACTCGGCCTCGTAGCGCTGGAGCATCAGCGCGTAGAACGCCCCCGGCGAGGTGAGCCCGTACGCGCGGTGCAGCTCCGGGTGGCTGCCGTAGCCCTCCGCCGCGACACTCGATGTCGCGCCCAGGCCGCCGTAGGTGTGCCCTCCGGAGCGGCTGTCGTTGCCGTAGGCGAGGACGACGGCCGTGCACTCGCCCGCCTCCACCGCGCGGGCGGCCAGGGCGATCGCCGGGCCCGTCATCCGGCCCTCGGCCGGCACCTGCAGCGAGAACGCGGGCGAGATCCCGAGCCGGGCGGCGATCGTCTCGTAGGAGCTGACCCGCTGCGTGATCAGGCCGTCGAGGTCGTGGGCAGCCAGCCCGGCGTCCACCAACGCCGCCTCGACGGCCTGCACGGCCAGGTCGTCGGCCGTGCGGCCGGGGTGTACGCCGAAGCCGGTCGAGCCGATCCCGATCACGACCGCGGTCGCGGGCATGGTCACCTCAGCCCCAACGACTCAGCAGGTCGTCCAGGGTCTCCTGGGGCGGCGTCTCGGCGCGCGTCGACGGCGTCCGGGAGAAGCGCGGCGCGGGGCTGGGGTGCAGGTAGCCGTCGTCGGTCACGTAGACGGCGCGCTCCGCGACGTGCGGGTGCCGGGCGGCCTCGTCCAGGTTCAGCACCGGACTGACGCACGCGTCCAGCTCGGCGAACACCTTGTCCCAGTGCGCGAGGTCGTGCTGCGCGATGCGAGCCGCGAAGATCTCCTTCATCGCCGGCCAGTCCTCGCGGGAGTACTGCGGCGGGAGGTCGCCCTCGTCGAGCCCGAGGCCGACAAGGACCTGGCGGTAGAACCGCGGCTCGATCGCGCCGACCGCGAGGAAGCGGTCGTCCGCCGTGCGGTAGACCTCGTAGAAGGGCGATCCGGTGTCGATGGTGTTGGTGCCGGGCTCGTCGTTCCAGTTCCCACGACCGCGCCAGCCGAGGACCGAGGTCATCAGCAGGGCGGCGCCGTCGAGCATCGCCGCGTCGATCACCTGACCGCGGCCCGAGCGGGTGCGCTCAACGTACGCGGCGAGCACGCCGACGACCAGGAGCATCCCCCCGCCGCCGTAGTCACCGACGAGGTTCAGCGGGGGCAGCGGGCGCTCGCCGTGGCGTGCGAGGTGGTGGAGGACCCCGCCGACGGCGAGGTAGTTGACGTCGTGGCCGGCGCTGCGCGCCAGTTCGCCACCCTGACCCCAGCCCGTCATCCGGCCGTAGATCAGCCCCGGGTTGCTCTCCTCGAACACGTCCGGACCGAGGCCCAACCGCTCCATCACGCCGGGGCGGAACCCCTCCAGGACGATGTCGGCCCGGTTGATCAGGTCGATCGCGCGCTGGCGGGCCTTCTCGTCCTTGAGGTTGAGTTCGTACGCCGCCCGGCCGCGCCAGATCGGGCCGAAGTGGTCGTGAGGGTCCTCGGGGTCACGCGGCGGCGAGTCGATACGGACCACGTCGGCGCCCATATCGGCGAGCATCATGCTCGCGAACGGCACGGGTCCGAGCCCTGCCATCTCGACCACCCGGACACCTGTCAGCGGACCTCGTTGCACCTTCATAATGGATACAATATTTAACATCAAAGGAGGCCCGATGCAACCCTTCCACGACCTGTCGCTGACCCCGGCGACCTTCCGGAGCGTCGCCGCCGGGATCGGCTTCACCGAGGGCCCGGCCCGCTCCGGCACCTCCGACGTCCTGGTCACCTCGATGACCCGCGGCCTGGTCTACCGCGTAGCCCTGTCCGGCGACGGGGCCGAGGAGTTCGCCGAGACCGGCGGCGGCCCGAACGGACTCGCCGTCGGCACCGAGGGCGACCTGCTGGTGATGCAGTCCGGCGCGACGGTCATGCCGACCAGGTCCGCCGTCCCCGCACAGCCGGGCATCCAGCGGATCGCCGCCGACGGCACCGTGAGCACGGTGACCACCGACGTCCACTCCCCCAGCGACGGCGTCCTCGGCCCGGACGGTCGGCTGTGGTTCACCGATCCCTCGGCGCACGACCTCGACAGCCCCACCGGCACCGGAGCGGTGCGGGCGCTGGACCTCAGCACCGGGGTGATGGCCGATGTGATCACCGGTCTGGCGTTCCCCAACGGCCTCGCCTTCGCCGCCGACGGCACCCGCCTCCTCGTCGCCGAGACCGGGGCACGGTGGATCCGTCGCTACGATCTCTCCGGCGGCGCCGCGACGCCCGACGGCTGGATCGCCCGGATGCCCGAGGGGCATCCCGACGGCCTGGCGCTCGACGCGCTCGGTCGGGTCTGGGTCGCCGGGAGCACCGGCGCGAACATCGTCGTCTTCGGCGCCGACGGCACGGTCGCGGGCACCATCGACTTCCCCGTGGGCCACATGGTGACCAGCCTGTGTTTCGCCGGGGAGGACCTGCGCACCCTGGTGGTGACGATGCCCAAGGGCGGGCAGGTGCTGGCGGCGCCGGTCGACTGCCCCGGCCTGCCACTTCCGGTCATGCGCTGAGCCGACGCGTCAGGACGGCGCGACCCCGACGCCCGCCCCACGAGCGCGGTGTGCGACCAGGAGTTCCCCCGCACGCCGGACGTGGGCCGACATCGCCTCCCGGGCGGCGTCGGGGTCCCCGGCCCGCAGCGCGACGATCACCTGCCGATGGTCGGTGGCCGAGGCCTCGGGCCAGCCGCTCACGTTGGCGAAGAACAGGCGCGGCGCGTAGCGGGAGGTCAGCTTGAGCAGCACAGCCAGGCGCGGCACCTCGGCGGCGACGTTGATCGTCCGGTGGAAGCCGTGGTTGCACCGCTCGACCTCGTCGGCCGCTCCACGGGCCGCGGCGGCCTCGAGCTCCACCTGGAGTCGCTCCAGCCCGTCGAGGTCGCGCCGGCTCATGGTCCGCACCGCCCGGGCCGCCAGCTCCCCGGAGAGCCAGCTCTGGGCGGCGTACACGTCGGCAAGGTCCTGGTCGGTGATCGGCAGCACCTTGAAGCCGCGGCGCGGGTACTGCTCGAGGAAGCCCTCGGTCGCCAACTGGATCAGCGCCTCGCGGACCGGGGTGACGCTCGAGTTCAGGTCGGCGGCCAGCAGGTCGAGCCGGAGGAAGGAGTCGGGCACGACCTGGCCGGTGACGATCAGCTCTCTGACATGGTCGGCGATCTCGCGCGGCTTGCTCCGGCTCACGCCCACACTCTGCCACATATGCGGGATCGCTCACACATATACGATATCCAAGTTGCGTGTACGATCCGGGTACGCCTTCGTCCCGCCCCTGCAGAGAGGCCCTGCCGTGTACGAGCTCAATGAGGAAGAGAGCGCGATCGTCGCGCTGGTCCGCGACTGGATCGACCGCGAGGTCAAGCCCCAGGTGCAGGAGCTCGAACACAGCAACACGTACCCGGAGAAGTTCATCGAGCAGATGAAGCGGATGGGCATCTACGGCCTGGTCATCCCCGAGCCGTGGAACGACGCGTCCGTCTCGGTCCCCTGCTACGCGGCCGTCACCGCGGAGCTGGCACGCGGCTGGATGAGCCTCGCCGGCGCGATGGGCGGCCACAGCGTGGTCGCCAAGCTGCTGCTCAGCTACGGCACCCGGGAGCAGCAGGACCGCTACCTGCCGAGGATGGCCACCGGCGAGATCCGGGCGACGATGGCCCTGACCGAACCCGGCGGCGGCTCCGACCTCCAGGCGATGCGCACCATCGCCCGCAAGGAAGGCTCGGAGTACGTCGTCAACGGCTCCAAGACCTGGATCACGAACGCCCGCCGGTCCCAGCTCGTGGCGCTGCTGTGCCGCACCGACCCGCACGCCGAGCCGACCCACCGCGGGATGAGCATCCTGCTCGTCGAGAAGGGGGCACCCGGCTTCGAGGTCTCCCGGGACCTGCCCAAACTTGGTTACAAGGGCGTCGAGAGCTGCGAGCTCTCCTTCGACGACTTCCGGGCGCCCGAGGATGCGCTGCTCGGCGGCGTCGAGGGCCAGGGCTTCGCGCAGATGATGCGCGGCCTGGAGATCGGGCGGATCCAGGTGGCCTCCCGCGCCCTGGGCGTCGGCGCCGCCGCGCTGGAGGACGCGCTGCGCTACAGCCAGCAGCGCGAGAGCTTCGGGCAGCCGATCTGGAAGCACCAGTCCATCGGCAACTACCTGGCCGACATGGCGACCCAGCTGACCGCAGCCGAACAGCTCGTCATGTACGCGGCCCGCAAGTACGAGTCCGGCGAACGAGCCGACATGGAGGCCGGGATGGCCAAACTGTTCGCCTCCGAGACCGCCATGAAGATCGCCCTGGACGCCATCCGGATCCACGGCGGATACGGCTACTCCACCGAGTTCGACGTCGAGCGGTACTTCCGGGACGCTCCCCTGATGATCGTCGGCGAGGGAACCAACGAGATCCAGCGCAACGTCATCGCCCGCCAGCTCGTGGCGCGCTCCAAGGTGTCGTCGTGAGGTTGGGTGGGCCCTGGCTCTTCGTGCCCGGCACGCAGGAACCGCGCTTCGCGAAGGCGCACAGCGCCGGGGCGAGTCAGGTCATCGTCGACTGGGAGGACGCCGTCGATCCGCGGGACAAGGACGGCGCCCGCGAGACCACCGCCCGTTGGCTGGCGTCGAGTCCCCCCACCTGGGTCCGGGTGAACGCGGCGTCCACCGAGTGGTACGAGTCGGACGTCGCCGCCCTCGAACGCCTCGACGGCCTGGCCGGCGTCGTCGTCCCCAAGGCCGAGGATCCCGGCGTACTCCAGCACGTCGGGGATCGCCTCGCGCGGCCGGTGATGGCCCTCGTCGAGTCGGCGCGGGGACTCGACCGGGCTCGCGAACTGGCTCGGACGCCCGCCGTCGTGGCGATCGCCTTCGGCTCGCTGGACTTCGCCCACGACCTGCACTGCGCGCCGACGGACCGGGCGCTCCTGGCCGCACGCAGTGAGCTGGTGCTGGCATCCCGCCTCGGCGACCTCGTACCCCCGATCGACGGCGTGACCGCCAACGTCCAGGACCCGCAGGCAGCCGCGGCCGACGCCAGGCTGGCCCGCGAGCTGGGGTTCGGAGGCAAGCTGTGCATCCACCCGAGGCAGATCGCGCCGGTCCGTACGGCGTTCGCACCCTCCGAGTCGGAGCTGAGCTGGGCACGGGCGGTGCTGGCCGCAGCAGCGGACACCCGGGGAGCCGTGCTCGGCCCGGACGGCGAGATGATCGACCGACCCGTCATCGAACGAGCCCACGCGATCCTGGAATCGACGATCTGACCCGGGAGCCCACCCTGCCCGGCCTGCCGTTCGGAGAAAACTGATGGAGCGCCCCACCGTGCTGACGCACGAAGAAGTACTCACCCCCGAGCACGCGGAGGCGTTCGCCTCCCTCGTCGACGTACCGGTGCCGGACCTGGCCGCCGACGGCCTGCCCCTGCTGTGGCACTGGCTGTACCTCTCGGTCTGGCCGGCGCAACGCGACATCGGCGCTGACGGGCACCCGACCCGGGGAAGTCTCCCGGTGCCGCCGGCTCCCGGTCAGCGGCGGATGTGGGCCGGCGGACGGGTCCGCACCCGGCACCCTCTCGTCACCGGCCGCACGGCCGTACGCCGTAGCGAGGTGGTGTCGACCACCACCAAACAGGGACGCTCCGGCCCCCTCACCTTCGTCGTGGTCGAGCACCGGATCACCCAGGACGGCGTGACCTGCGTGGTGGAGGAACAGGACATCGTCTACCGCGAGGCCGTGGCCCCGGACGGCCCCGGACCGGTCCCGACCCCTGACGGCCCGGCCGCGACACCCGCCCCCGTCGCCGTGCCCCCGGCTGCCGGCGAGCGCAGGGTCGCGCTCGATCCGCCCCATCTGTTCCGGTTCTCGGCGCTCACGAGGAACGCCCACCGCATCCACTACGACCACGAGTACGCGAGGTCTGTCGAGGGGTACCCGGCGCTGGTGGTCCACGGCCCGCTACAGGCCCTCCTGATGGCCGAGTCGGCGCGGGCAGCCGGAGCTGTGGGACGCCTGACCATGAACTACCGCCTGGTCTCCCCCCTGCTCGAACACCAGGGCCTGGTCACCGGTTCGGAGCCGAGCCCCCACGGCTGGAACGTGCACGTGCGCGACGACAGCGGACGAGTCACCGCCACGGGAACGGTGTCGAACGAGGAGTGACGCGCCGGCGCAGCGCCCGAGGGCCACAGGAAACTGCTGCACCCCTCGTGCGACGGCACACCGGCCACCACGCTCAGAAGCTGATCACCATCGCCCTCGGCGTCCGTGCCACCAGGAACGCAACGGGCACGGTGACGAGGGATCATGAGACGGTGATCTCACTGGATTCTGCCCGGCAGCTCGCCGAACGGTTCCTGGATGCTGAGGTCAGAGGTCACTTCAGTCATCCGGTGGTCATCGTGGACTCCGCTGTCGAGGACCTTGACGAGGCGTACGTCTTTCCCTACAACGGGAAGGCGTACGTCGAAGCCGATGACTGGCATCAGGCCATGGCCGGCAATGTCCCCGTCGTGGTGAACAAGCGGACAGGCAGAGTAAGCTTTTCTGCCTGAGCCGCGGCGATGCAGGACAGGCGGCAAGAACCTGGTGCACAGCAGCCGTTCCGTCTGGGGATCGCTCAAGATGCCGGACTATCGGCACGTGGAGACGGCCACGCGCTGTCCCAACTCGCCCAGACGTCAACCTCGCCAGCCGACTCCACACCCGTCGCCAGCAGCAGCGAGATGACCGCGACCAGGCGGGTGAAGACCACGACCGAGGAGCCATACAAGCCCTCGCCCACGGCCGTGACGACCAGACCCGTGGCGAGGTTCCGGCCTGCGGCGTGGAGAGCCTCGGCGTACTCCGGCTCGGGCGGCCCGACCCTGACCTCATCACATGGAACGGAGAGCGCGACGGGCGGATGGAGGTCGAACTGGACTCCAGGCGAGTCACTGACACGCGCCATCAGCAAGCCGTACGAGGACGAGTGTCCCAGACGACCCCGGTACTCGACGCCGACGACGTCGATCTCGGCCGGCGTCGGGCCGGCGTCGCCAGTCCACGCGGTCAGGCTGCAAGACTCCCGCCGGAACTCCCTGCGCATGGGCCGCACCGTAGCGGAACGCCGCAGCTCGCGCGGCCTGGGGATCAGGAAGAAGATCGCGGATGCCCGGTCAGGTGCTACCGGCCGGACTCCTCACCGCGCAGTACGTGGACCGCGGCCACGACGTCCGTGACGGTGCGGTCAGGCAGGGGGAGCTCCGCCGGCCAGTCCATCCCTCGGCTGACCCAGAGGGTGGCAAGCCCCGCCGCACGGCCACCCTCGACATCGAATACCGGGCTGTCCCCGATCGCCCAACCGCCGCTCCGCAGATCCACGCCGCACCCATGGGCTGCCGCTTCGAAGATCTCACGTGCCGGCTTCCGGATGCCCAGCTCGCCGGACACTGCCCAAGCATCGACGCACCGGTCCAACCCCGTACGCCTGATCTTCCCTAGCTGGTTGTCGGCCTGGCCGTTGGTCACGATCGCGACCGCCCAGCCGTCGTCGCGCAGTAGGGTCAGCGACGCCAGCACCTCTTGGCGGCAGCTCACCAACTCGGGCATCCGGCGGCGGTACTGCCTCCATGTTTCGTCCACCGAGGCTGCCAGTCCGAAACGCTTCGTCACCTTGCCGAAGAACCAATCGCGGGGCACAACCCCGTCTCGATCCGTGACGATCAGCCAGGCCAACGCGTCGTCCGGCAGTCCGCGGTCGGCGCAGAACTCGACCGCCCAGCGCCGGAACGCCTCCGAACGGTCCACGAGGGTGTTGTCGAGATCGAAGAGCGCCAACCGCTGCATGGTGGACAACGTATCGGTCGAGAGAAGCGGATCCCCTCGTCGAGATTCATCAGACCGCCCATCCTTCCCGGAAGGGACAAGGTGGAGCGTGCTACCGGACGAGTCTCAATAGCGCCGCGCGGAATCCAGTGCTGCTCTACGAACACTGATCTGGATCGCGCAGACACCCCGCTCTGGACCGAGGTAGAAGTGGTCGATCCTGATATCCGTGTCCGCGATGCCGGCGGCCCAGAAATCTCGGCGGGTCGATCGCGGTGGCAGATCAACGCCAAGGTCAGTCAAGCGCCTCCACGCCTGAGCCATCGCGGTGGCCTGGTCCTCGGATGATCCCAGCGACACCCAGTCTTCGTCGTGTTCCCTCTGTAGGCGCCGCCCCACTGCCGCCAAGCCCTTCTGTTTCCTGCTCCTGCCCACACTGCGACAGTGGCGCATCGGAACAGTCAGGACAAGGAAGATCCCCGCACCGCCAGTTGAAAGATCGCTCCCGGCGGATCTGAGCTGTCCGGGGCGCCTGGTCAGCGCCGGTGCCGAGTTCTGCCGGGTATAGGGCTGAGGCAGGGGGAGCCACTGTTGGATGAGCGGGTCCGCGCAAGCCTGATTTTCCTCGACGTCGTTCGCGGCGAAGGGCCGCAGCAAGAGATCACCCGCCAGCAGGCGGGTCTCGGGCAACGTGGGAATCATTCCTGCTGCCTCCGGCTGATCATTGTGTGCGGCTGACGCTAGCAGGGCCTGCTACCAGGTCACTCGGCGCTCGTTGAACTCCTTTCTGGTCCCCGTTCCCTGGCCCTGACCATGGCCTTGTGACCCGTGTCGGGAGATTCGTGACGCCGTCCTGCGTGCGGTCGGCCGGCAACTCACCCCGGTACCCCGAGCACGTGCGTGCTGCCGGTACGTGTCGGCCACGGCAGCGCCGCGCGGTCGAGCTTGCCGTTGGCGGTGGCGGGAAAGCCGTCCACGAACACCACCGCGGCCGGCACCATGTAGTCCGGTAGCGCGGCGGCGGCGTGCCGGCGCAACTCCCGTACGGTCGGCCGGCAACCGGCGGCCGGCACGACGTAGACCACCAGCGCGCGGTCGCCGTCGCGGTCCGGTCGGGCCAGCGCCACCACCTCCCGTACGCCCGGGTGCCCGCGCAGGCGGTGCTCGACCTCGGCCAGCTCCACCCGGGCGCCCCGGATCTTGACCTGCCCGTCGGCCCGGCCGAGGAAGGTCAGTGTCCCGTCGGGGCCGAAGCTCGCCCGGTCGCCGGTGCGGTAGAGCCGGCCGCCCGGGTCGGGCCCGAGCGTGTCCGGGACGAACCGCTGCCGGGTCAGCTCCGGCTGGCCGTGGTAGCCGAGGGCAAGGACGTCGCCGCCGATGAGCAGGTCGCCCGGCACCCCCGGTGGGCAGGGGCGCAGTTCCTCGTCGACCACCCAGTACTGCGCGTTGTCGATCGGCCGCCCGTACGGGATGCTGCGCCAGGTCGGGTCGACCTCGCCGACCTCGAACCAGTTCGACCACACCGTCGCCTCCGTCGCGCCGCCGAGGCTGACGACCGTCGCCCCGGGGAAGACGGCGCGTACCTCGTCCGGCAGCGTCAACGGCGTGTAGTCGCCGCTGAGGTAGACCAGCCGCAGGTCGCCGGTGCCGTCGGCGCCCCGGTGGGCGCCGAGCAGCGGCGCGAGGTGGGCCAGCGTCGTCGGCGCCGAGTTCCAGAACGTCACCGGCTCCCGCAGCAGCACGTCGCGCAGCAGCTCCGGGTCGCGCCGCTGCGCGTCGTCGGCGAGGTAGACGCCCGCCCCGTACGCGGGCAGCCCGAGCAGGTCGAAGACGGACAGGTCGAAGCCGAGCGAGGTGACCGACAGGCCCAGGTCGTGCGGGCCGAAGCCGTGCGTACGGCGGCACCAGGCGAAGAGGTTGTGCAGCGGGCGATGCGCCACGGCGACGCCGTTGGGACGGCCGGTGCTGCCGGAGGTGAAGACCACGTAGGCGGTGGAGTCCGCGCCGGTGCCGGGATCCGGAGGGTGCTTTTCGCGGGGGTCCGCGACCGGGGCGTCGGCGGCCACCGGGCGCACCCCCGGCGGCACCCGCCAGCCGTCCTCGCCCCCGGCGACGACGAGCAGCCGCACACCGGCCTCGGTCAGGAGGGTGTGCGCGCGCTCGGCGGGCAGCGTCGGCTCGACCGGCACGTAGCAGCCACCCGCCTTCAACACCCCGTACACGGCGACGGCCAGCAGCGGGCCGCGCGGCACCCGGATGCCCACCGGCGTCTCGGGGCCGACCCCGTGGTCGCGCAGCGCCCACGCCAGCCGGTTGGTGCGCCGGTCCAGCTCGGCGAAGGTCAGCGCGCCGCCGGCCCAGCGCACCGCCACGGCGTCGGGGCGGCGCCGGGCCTGCGCCTCGAACAGCCGGTGCACCGGGCCGTCCGCCGCGTACGCGCGGCCCGTACGGTTCCACGCCCGCTGTCGCGCCGCCGCGTCGGCTGTCGCCGGGGCCGCCGCGTCGGCTGTCGCCGGGGCTGGCGACCGGCCGCCGGCCGGGGCGGTCACCGGTCGCCGTCCAGCACGGCGCTGATCACGTCGGTCAGATGCACCAGCAGCGGCGGCTTCATGATCCCGATGTGGTCCCCCGGCACCCGGTGCAGCTCGATGCCGCCGCCGACCAACTCCTCCCAGCGGGCGAGGTAGTCGGCGAACGTCTGGCCCGAGGAGACCACGTGCTGGCCGTTGGCGAGCGCGTCGCTGGCGATGAGGTGCAGTTTGCCGGCGTAGCGGGGGTTCGGGTACTCGATGAGCGCCTGCAACGACTCGCGCCAGACCCGTACCATCCGCGGCCAGGCGGTGCCGACGCCGCGCTCGGGCAGCGCCATGCCCTCCTTCTCGTCGATGTCGTTCGCCACCCGCTCGTAGAGGTCCATGATCTCGGCCCGGCGCTCGGGGGTGTCCGCCTCCGGCCCGCCCCGGTCGATCTCCAGGACCAGCTTCTCCAGCCGGCGCACGAAGCCCATCTGCTCGTAGAACTTCGGCCGGGTCTGCGCGTCGAGCACCGGGTCGAGCAGCATGAAGGTGACGTCCTCACCGGCGTCGAGCAGCAGGGTGGCGAGCTCCGCCGCGATGGTGCTGCCGCCACACCAGCTGAACAGCCGGTACGGCCCGTGCGGCTGGGCGGCCCGCAGCTCGTCGAGGTGCCGGCGGGCCATCTCGGCGGCGGTGGGGATCGTCGCGTGGTCGCCGTGCGGCTTCGGCCACTCGAACGCGGCCAGGGGCAACTGCGGGTCCAGGTACGGCAGGAAGCGCTGGAACCAGTGGGCGCTGCCGCCGCCGGGATGGATGCAGAACAGCGGCGGGGCGCTGCCCCGGCGCAGCCAGAGCATCGCCCGGTTGCGGTTGCCGGGCTCGGCCGGCGCCTCCGGGCCGCCGACCGCCCCGTCGGTGATCGCGGCGGCCAGCCGCGCGACGGTCTGGTGCTCCAGGAAGGCCCGGAACGTCAGCTCCACGCCGTGCGACTCCCGCACCAGCGAGATGATCCGCATCATCGCCATCGAGTGGCCGCCGAGGTCGAAGAAGTCCTCGTCGATGCCGACCTCGTCCAGCCGCAGCACCTGCGCCCACGCGTCGGCGATGGCCCGCTCCAGCGGCGTACGGGGCGCCACCCGCGTGCTCCGCTCGGCGGGTCGCGGCTCGGTCGCGACCAGCGCGGCGCGGTCGACCTTGCCGGAGGCGGTCACCGGGAACTCCTCCACCACGTGGCAGCGGGTCGGCACCAGGTGCGCCGGCAGCCGGCGGCGTACGTGCTCGCGCAGTTCGGCAGCGGACGGGGTGGCGCCGCAGCTGCCGGCGGTGGGCCGGACGAACGCCACCAGCGTCGCCTCCTCCGTGCCCGCCGCGGCGACCGCGACGGCCGCGGCGGCCACCGCCGGGTGCGTCTGCAGCGCGTGCTCGACCTCGCCCAGCTCGATGCGGAAGCCGCGGACGCTGACCTGCTGGTCGCCGCGGCCGTGGAAGCGCAGCGTGCCGTCTGCCGCGCGGGAGACCACGTCACCGGTGCGGTACATCCGGGTACCGGCCGGTCCGAACGGGTCGGGGACGAACCGCTCGGCGGTCAGCCCCGCGCGGCCGAGGTAGCCACGGGCCAGGCCCGCCCCGGCGACGTGCAGTTCGCCGCGTACCCCGGCGGGCAGCGGTCGCCCCTCGGCGTCCAGGACGTGGCACCGCACGTTCGCCAGCGGGGTGCCGATCGACGGCATCCGCTCCGGCGAGCCGGCGGCGACCGGCGCGTACGTGGCGGCGACGCACGCCTCGGTGGGGCCGTACAGGTTGACGAAGGCGGCGTGCCACGCCCACCGGTCGGCCTCCCCGGCGGGGCACGCCTCGCCGCCGACCAGGGTGACCCGCAGGCGCGGGAAGTCCGCCGGGTCCAGCCGGCTGAGCATCGACGGCGGCAGGAACAGGTGGGTCAGCGTGGCCGCCTCGCCACGCAGGTCGTCCGGGTCGCGGTCGGGCGCGGGCAGCACCAGCTCGGCGCCGGCGGTGAGAGCGGCGACCAGTTCGGACACCGACGCGTCGAAGCCGACCGGGAAGAACTGCAACATCCGGTCGCCCGGCCGGAGGTCGAAGACCTCCTGCTGCGCGTGGCGGAGGTTGCGCAGCGCCCGGTGCGGCACGGCCACCCCCTTGGGCCGCCCGGTGGAGCCGGAGGTGTAGATGACGTACGCGAGGTCGTCCGGCGCCACCGTCACCTCCGGCGCGGCGACCGGCATGTCGAGCTGGGCGGACTCGTCGGTCACGTCGACCGTCGGCACGTTCCTCGGGCCGGACTTGGCGAGGCCGGCCGGTGGCCGCCCGGCGGTGAGCAGCACCGTGGCCGCCGTGTCGGCGAGCATGAACCGCAGCCGCTCGGCCGGGTACGCCGGGTCCAGCGGCAGGAACGCGCCGCCCGCCTTCAGCACGGCCAGTACGCAGACGGCCAGGTCGGGCGTCCGGGGCAGGCAGACGCCGACGACCGAGTTCGGGCCGACGCCGAGGGTGCGCAGCCGGTGCGCCAGCCGGTTCGCGCGCAGCTCCAGCTCGGCGTAGTAGACCTTGACGATGCCCTGCCGCAGCGCGACGGCGGTCGGCGCGGCGCGGGCCTGCCGCTCGACGAGCCGGTGCACCGGCTCGTCGCTGTCGAAGGCCCGCTCGGTGCGGTTCGGCTCGACGAGCACCCGGTCGCGGTCGGCCGGCGCCAGCGTCACCGTCCGCGGCGATCCCGCCGCGGCCGGCACCTCATCCAGGAGGGCGCCCCGGGCGGCGTCGGGAGCGGGGGCGACGCCGGAATGGGAAACGGCGTCGGGAGCGGGGGCGACGCCGGCCGCCATCGCGGCCAGCACCCGCCGGTAGGTTCGGCCGACCAATTCCAGGTAGGGCCGGTCGATCCGGCTCGGCCGGCCCAGCAGGCGCAGGTGACCCGGGAACGACACCGCCGAGAACGGCTGCTCGCTCGGGCTGAAGTCGGACTCCAGGTCGATGCCGGAGTCCCAGTCGAGCACGTGGAAGTCCAGGTAGGTGAAGCTGACGTCGACCAGCGCCGAGGCGTGCCGGCCGTCGCGCCGCATCGCGGCCATCGGGTAGCGGCGGTGCGGCCAGAGCCGCGTCTCCCGGTCGAAGACCGCCCGCACCAGCCCCGGCCAGCTCCCGGCGGTCAGGTCGACGGGGAACGGCATCGTGTTCAGGTACATGCCGATCACCTCGTCGCCGCGCAGCCGCTCCGGCCGGCCGTTGCCGACCAGGCCGGTGAAGAAGCGCTGCCGCCCGGTCAGCAGGCCCCAGGCCGCGAGGTGGGCGGCGTGCAGCACGCTCTTCAGCGACACGTCCGCGTCGGCCGCGAGCCGACGCAGCGCCGGCTCCAGGTCGGCGTACGCGACGACGACCGAGTCCGGCGCGTCGTCGCCCGGCCCGTCCGTCCCGGCGCCCCACTCGGTGGGGATCTCCAGCTTGTCGTCGGCCGTGATGGTGGCGGTCCAGAAGTCCCGGTCCACCGTTGAGCGCAGCGACTCCTGTTCGGCGGCGACGAAGTCGGCGAACCGGACGGCGGGCAGCGGGGCCGGCCGGGGTACGCCGCCCCGGCGCAGTGTCCGGTAGTGCGCGAGCAGCTCGGCGATCACCGAGGTGTGACTCCAGCCGTCGAGGATCGCGTGGCACTCGACATGGGTGAGCCACCACTCGCGCTCCCCGGTGCGGTGCACCGTGTAGCGCAGCAGCGGCGGCACCGCCAGGTCGAACGGCGCGGCGCGCTGGGCGAGCAGGAACTCGTCGAGGACCTGACGCTGCGCGGCCGGCGGCAGGTCCCGCAGGTCGTCCAGGTCCACCGGCAGCTCGGCGGTGGCGTGCACCAGTTGCAGCGGCCGCGTGTAGCCGGCGAGCGCGAAGGAGGTACGCAGGATCTCGTGCCGGCGTACCAGCAGCGCCGCCGCCGCGCGCAGGTCGGCCAGGTCGAACGGCGTCTCGTCCTCGATCCGGTAGCAGCTCACGTTCACGTAGACCGGCCGCTGCGCGGCCAGCATCTCGTACACCATTCCCGCCTGCGTCTCGCCCATCGGGTACGCATCGACCAGGCCCGGCGGCAGCAGCGCCCGGTCGGCGTCGGAGAGCAGCGCGAACGGCGCCACGACCGGCGGCTCGACTGCGCACGGGGGCGCGTCGGCCGGGCCGTCCGGCGTCCGCGTGCCGACGAGGTCGGCCAGCTCGGCGACGGTGGCGTGCCGGAACAGGTCGTGCACCGACAGCGGCAGGCCGGCCGCCCGCAGTGCCCCGACGGCGCGGATCGCCCGGATCGAGTCGCCGCCGTGCGCGAAGAACCCGTCGTCGCGGCCCACCGAGTCGACACCCAGCCCGTCGGCCACGGCCCGCGCGATCGTCCGCTCCAGCGCGGTCCGGGGCGCGGCCCCGGCCGGCGCGTCGTCGGCGGGCGGCGCGGGCAGCGCCCGGTGGTCGACCTTGCCGGCGGTGGTCAGCGGCAGCGCGTCGAGCACCACCCACCGCGCCGGCACCAGGTGCCGGGGCAGCCGGGCCCGGGCGTACGCCGCGACCCCGTCCCGGTCGAGCGCCGGACCGGCCGCGTCGCGCGCGCCGACGAGGTACGCGACGAGCCGGTCGTCACGCACGGCGACCACGGCGGCGGCGACGTCCGGATGTGTGCCGAGCACCGCCTCCACCTCGCCCGGCTCGACGCGCTGGCCGTGCAGCTTCACCTGCCGGTCCAGCCGGCCCAGGTACTCGATCGTCCCGTCGGTGCGGTGCCGGACCAGGTCGCCGGTGCGGTAGAGCCGTCCGCCGGGCGCGGCGCCGAACGGGTCCGGCACGAACCGGTCGGCCGTGTGCCCGGGGCGGCCGAGGTAGCCGCGGGCGAGCTGCACGCCGGCCACCACCAGCTCGCCGGGCACGCCCGCCGGCAGCAGCCGCAGGTCCGCGTCGACGACGTAGGCGCGGGTGTTGGCGACCGGCCGGCCGATCGTGACCGGCTCCCCCGGCAGGCATTGCGCCGCCGTCACGTCGATCGTCGCCTCGGTGGGGCCGTAGAGGTTGTGCAGCTCGCAACCGAACCGCTGGTGCACGCCCGCCGCCAGCTCGGCCGTCAGCGGCTCGCCGCTGGCGAAGATCCGGCGCAGCGACGGCAGCTCGCCGGTCGGCGTGTCGAGGAAGGCGCGCAGCATCGACGGGACGAAGTGCAGTGTGGTGACGCCGTGTTCGGCGATCGTGGCGGCCAGGTACGCCGGGTCCCGGTGCCCGCCGGGACGGGCCACGACCAGCGTCGCGCCGCTGACCAGCGGCCAGAACAGCTCCCAGACCGAGACGTCGAAGCCGTACGGCGTCTTGTGCAGCACCCGGTCGGTGCCGTCGAGCGGGTACGCCCGCCCCATCCAGGCGAGCCGGTTCGCCAGCGCGCGGTGGGTGACGACGACGCCCTTGGGTCGGCCGGTCGAGCCGGAGGTGTGCAGCACGTACGCCGGGTGGTCCGGGTCGGGGTCGCCGAGCGGCCCGGCCGGCGCGGCGGTGCCCACGTCGGGCCGGAGCAGCGTGCGCGCGGTGGTGCCGACTGCCGCCCGGTCGGTCACCACCACCCGTACCGAGGCGTCGGTGAGCAGCTGTTCCAGTCGCCGCGGCGGGCTCTCGGTGTCCAGCGGCAGGTACGCGCCGCCGGCGGTGAGCACGGCCAGCAGCGCGGTCACCAGCTCCGGGCCGCGCTCCAGGCACACCCCGACCGCCGACTCGGGGCCGACACCCGCCGCGCGCAGCCGTGCCGCCAGCGCGGTGACGCGGGCGTCGAGTTCGGCGTACGACAGGGTGTGCCCCGCCGCCCGCACGGCCACCGCGTCCGGCGTCGCGGCCACCTGGGCCCGGAACAGCGCGGGCACCGTGCCGGCGGGCACCTCGGTGGCGGTGTCGTTCCAGCCGACGAGCAGCCGCTCGCGCTCGGCCGGCGGGATCAGGTCGATCTCGGACAGCGGGGTGTCCGGGGCCGCCGCCACGCCGGCCAGCAGCTGCCCGACCTGCGCGGCGAAGCGCTCGATCGTGGCGCGGTCGAACAGGCCGGTGGCGTAGACCAGGGCGCCGGAGAGCGAGCCGTCCGGCTCCGGGGAGACCGACAGGGTCAGGTCGAACCTGGCGTCGGCGAACGGGATCGGCACCGGCAGGACGTCCAACCCGGGCACCTGGAAGGCGTCCTGCCCGGCCTCCTGCCAGACGAACATCGTCGAGAACAGTGCCGTGCGCGCCGGGTCTCGGTCCGGCGCGAGCTCCTCGACCAGCTGCTCGAACGGCAGTTCCTGGTGGGCGAAGGCGTCCAGCGAGGTGCGGCGGACCCGCTCGACCAGCTCGCCGAACGTGGGGTCTTCGGTCAGGTCGGTGCGGACCACGACGGTGTCCACCAGGAGCCCGACGACGTCCTGCACGTCGTCGTGCCCGCGTCCGGCGACGGGCGTGCCGACCGTGACGTCGCTGGTGCCGCCCCACCGGCCGAGGACGACCGCGTACGCCGCCAGCAGGAGCATGAACGGCGTGGCCCGGTGCCGGCGGGCCAGCCGGCCCAGCGCCCCGGCCACCCCGGCGGGCACGGTGAACGGCACGACGTCGCCGGCGGTGTCCCGTACCGCCGGGCGGGGGCGGTCGGTCGGCAGCTCCACGGGCGTGACGCCGGCGAGCTGGCGGCGCCAGTACGGCAGCTGGGCCTCCCGCAGCGCGTCCCCGCGCAGCCGCTGCCAGACCGCCACGTCGGCGTACCGCACCGGCGGCGGGGACAGGTCGGCGGGGCGGCCATCGATCGCGGCGGCGTAGCGGTGGCGCAGCTCCTCCAGCAGCAGGCCCTCCGACCAGTGGTCCACGGCGATGTGGTGGGTGGTGAGCAGCAGCAGGTGCTGGTCGGGTTCCCGGCGTACGAGCAGCGCGCGCAGGATCGGCCCGGCGGCCAGGTCGATCGGTTCGCGGTCGACCGAGACGAGCCGGTTCAGCAGGGCGCACTGCGTCTCGCTGTCCAGGTGGGTGAGGTCGCGGACCGGCAGCGGCACCGGGGCGGGCGGGTCGACCAGCTGTACCGGCTCGCCGTCGGCGCCGACCGGATAGCGGGTGCGCAGCACCTCGTGCCGGGCCACCAGCCCGTCGAGGGCGACGCGGAGCGCGGCGACGTCCAGCCGGCCGCCCGGGCGGTCGGTCAGGTGCAGCGCGATCTGCACCAGGTACTCGACGCCGCCGGGGCGCAGCCGGTCCAGGATCCACAGCCGGCGCTGCGCGTACGACAGCGGTGGCGGCTGCGCCCCGCAGGCCCGGGGGATGCCCGCCTCGGGCAGCGGGTCGAGGCCGCGCAGCCGGCGGGTGAGCAGCTGCTCGTGCGGGGTGGGCGGCTTCGCGGTCTCGGTCATCGGGTTCCTTCCCGGGCGGCGCGGGACAGCAGGTCCCGTGCCTGGCTCTCGGAGAGTCGGCTGACGTCGGCGCGGACCGCGGCGGTGACCGCGGCCGCGAGGGCGGCCACCGAGGTGGCCTCGAACAGGACGTGCAGGGGAAGCTCGACGGCGAACGCCTGCCGCAGCGCGGTACGCACCCGGGCCACCAGCAGCGAGTGGCCGCCGAGGTCGAAGAAGTCGTCGTCGGCCGCGATGTCGTCGACGCCGAGCAGCCGCGCCCAGATCCCGGCGACGGCCTGCTCGACGGGGTCGGTCGGCGCCCCGACGGCGGACGCCCGCCCGACGCCGCCGTCGGCGGCGGCCGGCACGGGCGGGGCGCCGGGCGCGGGCGGGGCGCCCGGCGCGGGCGAGGTGTCGGACGCGGGCGAGGTGTCGGACGCGGGCGGGGCCCCGGACACGGGCGGGGCCCCGGGCGCCGGGGCCGGCTGGAGGGCGCGGGCCTCCGGCTCGCCGGCCAGCCGTTCCAGCAGCGTGACGTAGTCCTCGGCGAGCCGTCGCATCGTCGCGCGGTCGAACAGTCCGCGGGCGTACTCGAGGACGCAGCTCAGGTCGCCGGCCGCGCCCCGGCAGACGGTGAACACCAGGTCGAACTTGGCGTCGGTGGCGGTCAGGGGCAGCGGCTCGACCGTGGCGCCGCCGAGCGTGCCGGGCGTCTCCCCCGTGTGCAGGACCTGGAACATGATCTCGAAGAGCGGATTGCGGGCGGGATCCCGGCGGGGCCGGACCGCCGCCACGACCTCCTCGAACGGGACGTCGTTGTGGGTGAGCGCGGCCAGCACGGTCGCCCGCACCCGCTCCAGCACCCGCACGAACGACGGCCCGCCCGCCAGGTCGGTCCGCAGCACCAGGGTGTCGACGAAGAAGCCGACCAGGTCCTCGGTCTCCGGCGCGTCCCGCCCCGCGGCGGGCATCCCGACCGCGATGTTCGTGCGGCCGGTGCGCTGCGCCAGCAGCACCTGGAAGGCGGCCAGCAGCGTCATGAACGCGCCCGTCCCGTACCGCTCGCCGACGGCGTCGACCAGCCGCGCGACGTGCGCCGGCACGTCCAACGTGAGCACGTCGCCACGGCGATCCCGGCGGGCGTCACGCGGGCGGTCGGTGGGCAGCAGGACCGGTTCGAGTCCGGCGAGCTGGTCGCGCCAGTAGTCGACGCCGGCCGCCCCGGCGGCCTCGCGCCGGGCCCGCTGCCACGACGCGACGTCGGCGTACTGCACCGCCGGCGGTGCCGGCAGGCGCCGGCCGGTCAGCACCGCGCGGTACGCGTCGTCGAGGTCACGCCGCAGCACGTCGCACGACCACGCGTCGGCCGCGATGTGGTGCAGGGTGAGGCCGACCAGGTGCTCCGTCGGCGCGAGCCGGGCCACCACCACCCGCAGCGGGTGCTCCCGGCGCAGGTCGAACGGCCGGTTGCCGGTCGCGTCGAGCAGCGCCGCCGCCCGGGTGCCGGCGTCCGGTGCGCCGGCGAGGTCGACGAGGGTGACGTCCACCGGGCCGGGCGGGTCGACCAGCTGCACCGGCCCGCCGTCGCCGTCGCCGTACCGGGTGCGCAGCACCTCGTGCCGACGGACGACCTCGGTCACCGCGCGGGCGAACACCTCGGGATCCCACGGTCCGCGCAGGCGCCACCGCAGCCAGACCAGGTACTCCGTACCGTCGCCGCGCAGCCCGTCGAGGAACCACAGGCGCTCCTGCCCGGGCGACAGCCGCAGCGGGCCGCCACGCGGCACCGGCCGGATCCGGTTCCCGCTGCCGCGCGGCGGGGCGTTCGTCTGGGTGGGCATCCGGCTCGGCATCGGCGTCTCCCCCTTCACCGGCGGTCGGCATCGGATCGAGACTCGTGGACGCCGGCTGGCCGGTACCAGAGAAGGACCGGCAACGCCTCTGCCGGTCCTTCTCTGTCCCGCCGCCCGCCGTGCTCGGCACAGTGGCACCGAGTCGGCGGATGCGGGCCACCGGCCGGCGGCCCGCGACGCGACACCCACGACGGCCCCTGCTACCGAAGGGCGGCGAACATGCCCGCAACCATGGCGGTACGGACCATGGCGTCCTTCCTGCCGCACCGGTCGGTCGCGGTGGCGGAGCTGCCGGAACTGGCGTACCTCGGGCCAGGCGAGCGGGAACTCTGCGCCGGCCTCGGCATCGACCGCGTCCGCGCCGACCCGGGGCTGGACGCGTTCGACCTGGCCGCGGGCGCCGCCAGCCGGGCCCTGGCGGCCGCCGGGCTGGCCCCGGAGCGGGTCGGCGCGCTGGTCGTGGTGGAGTCCCGCGCGCCGGCAACGCTGGTCAGCTCCGCCGAGACCCGGTTGCAGGCGCACCTCGGCACCGACCGGGCGCTGACGTTCTCCGTCGGCGGGCTGGGCTGCGTGTCGGTCACGCCGGCGCTGCTGGTGGCGCGCGGCCTGCTGGCCGCCGACCCGGGGCTGTCCGACGTCCTCGTCGTGCACGGCAGCACGCCGGCCACGCCACGGCGCTACCGGCACCCGGTCACCGTCAGCGGCGACGGCGGGCTGGCCGCGGTCGTCTCGCGCGACGGGCCGCTGCGGGTCCTCGACGTGCTGCAGGAGACCGACGGCCGCTACTGGGACCTGTTCCGGGTGGACTACCGGGACCGCCCGTCGGCCCGCTGGACCGAGCGGTGCCGCGACCCCCGGGAGTACTCCTTCCAGCTGGCGCTGGAGAGCCGCAACCGGCTGCGCACGATGTACCAGCGCCTGCTGGAGCGCAACGGGTTGGCGCCGACGGACATCGCCCGGCACCTGAGCCACAACCTCTCCACCGGAGCGTTCCGCTTCGTCGAGGAGACGCTCGGCGTGAGCGTCTCCTCGACCTGCCACGACAACCTGCGCGACCTGGGCCACCTCGGCCCGAACGACGTGCTGCTGAACCTGGCGACCGAGATCGGGGCGGGGCGGCTGCGGGGCGGCCAGCGGGCCGTTCTCGTCAACTCCAGCCCCGTGGCCGCCTGGAGCCTGGTGCTGGTCGAGTTCGACGGCGGCCCGGTGTCCCCGGAGACGGTCGACTGAGATGGGAGTGGGGATGGACGCACCCGACCGGGCCACGGTGGCGCGGGAGCTGCACGACTTCATCGCCCCGGCGCTGTCCGGGCCGATCGGCCCCGACGAGGACTACTTCGCGCTCGGCCTGCTCAACTCGCTGTTCGCGATCGAGCTGGTGGTCTTCGTGGAGGAGCGCTTCGGCCTCGAGGTCGAGGTGGCCGACCTCGACCTCGGCCACTTCCGGACGATCTCCCGGCTGACCGACTTCGTGCTGGCGAAGCTGGCCCGCCGGGCCGGGACGACGGCGTGACCGCCCCGCCGGCGCTCGACGACCTCGGCGCGGACCTCGCCGCGACGGCGTACGGCCAGGCAGCCCGCTGGGACCGCGACGGCGCGCTGCCGGCAGCGGTACGCGGCGCCGCCGCGCAGGCCGGGCTGCTCACGGCGGACCTGCCGGTCGGCTACGGGGGTCTCGGCGCCAGCCCGGCGCAGGTCGGCGAGCTGTGCGCCCGCCTCGGCGGCGTGTGCGGCGCGCTGCGGGCGCTGGTCACCGTGCAGGCCATGGTCGCGGCGGCCGTGCTGCGCTGGGGCACCGCCGAGCAGCGGACGCGCTGGCTGCCCGCGTTCGCCCGGGGTGAACTGCTCGCCGGCTTCGCCGCCACCGAGGCCGGCGCGGGCAGCGACCTGGCCGCCGTCGACACCCGCGTCCGCGCCGTCGCCGACGGCCGGGAGCCCACCCTGGAGCTGACCGGGGTCAAGCGCTGGGTGAGCTTCGGGCAGGTCGCCGACGTGGTGCTGGTGCTCGGTGTGCTGGACGGCCGGCACACCGCCGTGCTGGTCGAGACCGACCGGCCCGGCGTGACCCGGCAGCCGGTCGAGGGTCAGCTCGGTCTGCGCGCCGCCCAGCTGGCCGACATCCGGCTCGACGGCGTACGGGTCCCCGCGACGAACCGCGTCGCGCCGCCCGGCTTCGGCCTGTCCCACGTCGCGGCCACCGCGCTGGACCACGGGCGGTTCACGGTCGGCTGGGGCTGCGTCGGGATGGCCGAGGCGTGCCTGCGCGACATGGCCGAGCACGTGCTCACCCGCCGGCAGGGCGACACCCTGCTCGCCGAGCACCAGAGCGTACGCGCGCTGCTGGGTCGGGCCGCCGTGGAGACCGCCGGCGCGCGGGAACTCGCCGCCCGGGCCACGCGGTGGCGGGCCGCCGGTGCTCCCGACGCGATCGCCGGCACGGTCGCGGCGAAGTACGCGGCGGCCCGCGCCGCCGCCTCGGTCGCCGGCACGGCCGTGCAGGTGCTCGGCGCGGCCGGCTGCGCCCCGGAGAGCCGCGCAGGCCGGTTCTACCGGGACGCCAAGGTCATGGAGATCATCGAGGGCTCCGCCCAGGTGGCCGAGCTGCACGTCGCCGACCATCTGCTGCGGCGGACCCGCGCGACGGGACCAGGGGGACGACGGTGACCAAGCTGGTGAAGTGCCTGGTCTGGGATCTCGACGACACGCTGTGGGACGGCGTCGTGCTGGAGGGCGACGCCCCGGTGCCGTTCCCCGCGGCGGTACGCACGCTGCGCGCCCTGGACCGGCGCGGCGTCCTGCACGCCGTGGCCAGCCGTGGCGAGCGCGCCCCCGCCACCGCCCACCTCGCCGCGCACGGACTGCTCGACCTGTTCACCCGGGTCGAGGTCGGCTGGGGCGCCAAGTCCGCCGCGGTCGCCCGGATCGCCGGCGACCTGGGCATCAGCCTGGACGCGGTCGCGTTCGTCGACAACGACCCGGTGGAGCGCGCCGAGGTCGCCGCCGCCCTGCCGGCCGTACGCTGCCACCCGGCCGACGCCGTCGCCGACCTGCCGGCCCGACCCGAGTTCACCGGCGGGCCCCCCACCGAGGAGTCGCGGCGGCGCCGCCAGCTCTACCGGGTCGACGACCGGCGCCGGGCCGCCGAGGCCGCGCACGCCGGGCCGCCCGCGGAGTTCCTCGCCTCGCTCGGCCTGGTGCTGCGGGTGCGCCGGGCCGGCCCGGCCGACCTCGCCCGGGCCCACGAGCTGACCGTACGCACCCACCAGCTGAACACCACCGGCGTCACGTTCAGCCCGGCGGAGCTGCGCGAGCTGTGCGCGTCGCCCCGGCACGAGGTGCTGGTGGCGCGGTTGCACGACCGGTTCGGCTCCTACGGCACCGTCGGGCTGGCGGTCACCGAGCTGCGGCCGGCCGCGACCGTGCTGCGGCTGCTGCTGATGTCGTGCCGGGTGCTGTCCCGCGGTGCCGGCGCGGCGTTGCTGGACCACCTCGTGCACACCGCCCTGGCTGCGGGCCGGCGACCGGTGGCGGAGTTCGTACCCACCGCGGCCAACCGCCAGATGCTGGTCACCCTGCGCTTCGCCGGCTTCGCCGTCGAGGACGACGCGGGCGACCGGTGGACACTGGCGGTCGATCCGGCCCGACCGCTGGCCGCGCGGTCGCACCCGGTGCGGGTGGTGGCGGCGTGACCGGGCAGCGGACCGCCGGACCCGGCGCGGCCGGGCCGAACGCGTACGCCGCGCGGGGCGACGGCGTGGGCGGGACCGTCGGGGTGGTCGGCGCCGGCACGATGGGGCTCGGCGTCGCCCAGTGCCTCGCCGCCGGCGGGTACGACGTGGTCGTGGTCGACCCGGCGCTCGGGTCGGCGGCCGGGGTGGCGGCGGCGCGGACCCGGCTGCGCACCGAGCTGCGGCAGGCCCGGTTGCTGCGCGCGCGCCACGCGGACGAGCCGGTGACCCGGGTCGTCGAGCGGATCAGCTGGACCGACCGGGTCGCCGCGCTGCACCGGGCCGGGTACGTCATCGAGTGCGCGCCGGAACGCATCCCGCTCAAGGAACGGATCTTCGGCGAGCTGGACGCGGCCTGTCCACCGGAGACGGTGCTCGCCTCGGTCACCTCCGCCATCCCGATCGACCGGCTCGCCGCCCGCACCCGCCGGCCGGAGCGGGTCGTCGGGACGCACTTCATGAACCCCGCGCCGCTCAAGGACGGCGTCGAGGTGGTGCGGGCGGCGCGGACCGGCGCGGAGGCCCTACGGCGCACCCTCGACCTGCTCGCCACGATCGGCAAGACCGGCATCGTGGTCGCCGACGGGCCGGGCTTCGTGCTCAACCGCGTGCTGATGCTCACCGTCAACGAGGCCGCCGAGGTCCTCGGCCAGGGCACGGTCGACGCCGAGACCGTCGACCGGCTCTTCCGGGACTGCCTCGGGCACCCGATGGGCCCGCTGCGCACGGCCGACCTGATCGGCCTGGACACCGTCGTGGACACCCTTCTGGTGCTGTTCGAGTGCACCGGCGACCCGCGCTTTCAACCCGGGCGCACCCTGCGGGAGCTGGTGGACGCGGGCCGGTACGGCCGCAAGAGCGGCAGTGGTTTCCACCAGTACCCGCGGCCGTCCGCCGGCCCGTAGCCCGTGCCGAAGTCGTGGACGACGATGCGAGGCCTCGTCGGGGCATCGGGTGTCGGTCAATTCGCTGTCTTGCCTGGAGCCTCACCCGCGACGATTCCCGGCCACGCACAACCGCCCTGACCTGCACGATCAGGATGAGGAAGGCTCAGGGCAAACGTGATGACCTCCGCGGCAGAGGCTGTGCTGCCCGCGGCAGCGTACGCACCCCTTCAAGCGGGGCGCCTTTCGGCCGAAGCTGTGACACGGGCAGAAAGCCGTGAACCGCGCCGACGCGAAGATCCCGCGCCGTCGAGCCCACCCCGCCGATCCTGCTCGCGCCTGCCGTGAACGGGCGGTCGTCCCGCCCGGGACCTGGGGGATCCTGGTCGATCTGCGGGGCTGTCCACCACGATCGTGCGGGCGCTCGTCGTCTTCGCACCACATCGAATCCCACCGCCGGACAGGATGGAGACGGCGCACCGGATCACATGTCGACGTGCTGCTCACTCAGGTCACGAGTCTGGGCCGCAGACGCGTGAATGGATCCCCGGATAATCTGCGCCGACAGAATCGAGGCGCCGGCGCAGCTGGTCAGCGAGCTGAGCCAATGCCTTGTCGAGGGCGGTGACGTGATCGGCGGTCCGATCCGGCCCCGGTCGTGTCCACCGCCGCGCTGCCGCAGACCCGCCGGAACGGCACTGAACGCGCTGATCAGCCGGTCGCATCGGCGAGATCGGCAGGCAGGCGGCAGGCGGGCGGGCAGTCGGGCATCAGCGTGACCGATGACGCCCCGCCCGTCACCGGTCACCGTGATCTTCGAACGCGCTGCGGGAGCCTTCACCAGCAGGTGCCTTCCGCGAACAGGACAGGAGACCTTCGGCAATCCCGTTCTCCTCAGCAGAAGGCACTCTCCGCTTCCGGCCCACCCCTTGAGAATCTGACGAAGGGGACGAGGCTAGGGCAGGGACGGCGGGATCGCCGAATCCGCAGCTGCGCCCCAACGATTCAGCGGGCTACTTTCCGGCATAGCCAACTTGACCCCGGCCTGAAACCTGGTCTGGACCCCGAGATACTCCAACAGTTCGCCGACTCGTCGACTGAAGGTTCTGGGCGAACAATTCAACTGGTGACTCGCGGCGACGTCCGTTGCCCCACTGAGTAAGGCCGCGACGATTACGTCCAGGTGGGGAGGAATTGGCTTCAGAGGAAAAGCTTCACTGCCAGCCCGATCACGAACAGCTCCGCCGAACTTACTCTTCGTCATCCCATCTTCCTTATCCAGCAGTCACCACGAGGCAAGCGCGGACTTCGACGCTGAAGCCGACCACCCAACGCGAGACTCATTCTGCCAGAGGGACACCAAGTGGGGATTATCACGAAACAGCAAAAGGTCTGCACTTCACGCGATCACCTGGTCACCCAAGGTGGGGATTGACCAGCGACAAATCGGGCCACTTTCGCGCTGGCGGAATAAACGCTTCACCACCGTCTGATTCTGATCATCCCGTTTCGGACTCCCGCCCGAACCCGCAGCAAGCTTCCGGGCAAAACAGACAAGGGGTGGCCATTAAGGGTTCCCGATAGGTATGACGCGTCGATTAGGGGTGTCCTGGCGCGGTACTCGCCCTCTCGAAAGCGCTCTCACGAACTGGGCGAGGAGTTCCGGGCCCCGGCGGCACCGGGTCCACTCGCCGGTGCGCGTCGCCACCATCCCGGCCGGGCAGACCGACGCACGGGTCGGTGAAGTCGCATGGCATCGGCGCGTACGTGCCGCCGCCCTCGCGGTCGGCCGCCCCCGCCTCGCCACCCCGTCGCTGACGCGAGGCCCTTCTCAGGGGCGCGCGCCGCGACGGGGTACCGGCACCGTTCAGGAACGCCGACGATGCCGGGCCAACGCCACGCCGGTCGTCGCCATGGCCACCGCCGCCAACCCCGCCAGCAGGCCCAGGCCCGTCAGCACCTTCCCCAGCTCCAGGCTGTCGTTGAACGAGTCGCGACACAGCTCCACCGCCCAGTTGACCGGGTTCGCGGCGATCGCCGCGGCGACCCAGCCCGGCACCAGGTCCTTGGGCATGAAGGCGCTGGAGAGGAACGTCAGGGGCATCACGATGAAGTTGACCATCGCGATCAGGGACTCCTCCCGCCCCACGATCAGCGCGACGGTGCTCGACAGTGCGGCGAGCGCGCAGGCGACCCCCGCGAGCGCGAGGATCATGACGACAACTCCGAGCACGCCCCCGTGGAATCTCACCCCGAGCCCGTAGCCCACCACGAGCAGGATGGCCGTCGGGATCACCGCGTTGACCACCTGCTGCACCAGCGGACCGATGATCAGGGCGATCGGGCGCACCGGGGACGCCAGCAGCCGGTCAAGGGTGCCCCGCTCCATGTCCGCCAGCAGGGACAGACCGTTCCAGCCACTCGCGAGCAGGACCGTCATCACGATGAGCCCCGGCAGGAAGAACTGGGCGTAGTTGTCCGACCCGAATCCGGGGATGTCGGCGATACGGCGGAAGGTCCCGCTGAACAGCAGCAACCACAGGAACGGCTGGACGAGGTTGATCGCGATGAGCCACGGTTGACGAAACGTGTGCAGGATGTGCCGACGCGCGATGTAGGCGGACTGCCCGACGAGCTCACTCACGATGCCTGCCCTCCGGCGGTCGCCCCGGGATCCACCTGGGTGGCGAATCTGCGTCCCGTGTACGCCAGGTACACGTCATCCAGGGTCGGCTGGGACACGCTCACCGACCGTACCGCCATGGCTTCCTGGCCGAGCCGCGCGAGGACGACCGGCACCGCCGCACCGCCGCTTGACGCCCGTGCATGCAGCCGGCGCCCGTCGACGCGGATCTCGTCGAGACCGTCGAGCCCTGCCAGCGCGCCGCGGATCGCTTCCTCGGACTGGTCGGACTCGAACTCGACCTGCAGGGTGTCCCCCCGCAGCTTCTGCTTCAGCGTCTCCGGACTGCCCGTCGTCACGATCTTGCCGCGGTCGATGATGGCCACGTCGTTCGCCAACGCGTCGGCCTCTTCGAGGTAGTGGGTGGTCAGCAGGATGGTGATCCCCTCCTGCCGGACCAGCGCGGTGAGGTCGGCCCAGAGCTGCACGCGGATGTCGGGGTCGAGGCCGGTCGTCGGCTCGTCGAGATAGAGGACCCGGGGGCGGTGCACGATCCCCATGGCGATGTCGACCCGACGCTTCATGCCACCGGAGCAGAAACCCGCCTGCCGGCCTGCGACGTCCGAGAGCGCCAGCATCGAGAGCACCTCGTCGGTGCGGGTCGCCAACGCCCGGCCCTTGAGTCCGAACATCCGCCCCTGGAGAAGCACGTTCTCGCGCACGGTGGCGGTCGGTACGGCGCTGAGGCGCTGTCCGACGAGCCCGATCCGCCTACGCACCTCGGTCGCCTGCCGAACGACGTCGTACCCGGCGACGAGTGCCTGCCCCGAGTCCGCGCGGGCCAGCGTGGAGAGGATCCGCACAGCGGTGGACTTGCCGGCCCCGTTGGGCCCCAGCAACCCGAACAGGGTGCCCTCGGGCACCACGAAGCTCAGCCCGTCGAGGGCCCGGACGCCCCGCGGGTAGCTCTTGACCAGGTCACGTACCTGGATGGCCATCTCGGCCATGTGCGTTCCTCTCGTCCTTCGTGGATGTCAGAGGTCGAGCTCGGCCAGCAACAGTTCGCCGAGTCGCGCCGAGGCCGACCCGAGGAAGTCGTGCCCGCCCGGCATGATCCGCAGGGTGAAGTCCTTGCTCGTGTGGTCCTGCCACATCGCGAGGTCCGCGAAGTCCACCGACGCGTCCTCCCGGGCGCCGACGACCGTGACCGGCATCCCGAGTGGCGCACCGGGCTGGTAGTCCCAGTTCTCGTAGACGGCGAAGTCGGCGCGGATGGCCGGTTCGAACATGCCGAAGAGGTTCCGGTCCGACAGCACCGACTCGGGGGTGATGCGGGAGTCCCGCAGGTAGGTGATGAGGTCCGGCTCGGCCAGCGTGTGTATGCGACGTTCCGGGGCGACCACCCTCGGCCCGGGCGAGGCCAGCACGATGAGCCGGACGGGCGGGCGGCCCGCCTGGGTCAGCTCGCGCGCCACCTGGTAGGCGACGAACGACCCCGAGCAGTAACCCAGCAAGGCCAGCGGCACGTCGTCCCACTCGCCCAGAGTCTTGATCACCTCCGCGACGGTCTCGTGCATGTCCGTGAGCGGGGTCTCCCGTCGGCGGGATTCCCGGCCCGGCAGTCGCAGGGCGCAGAGGTCGACGCTCGGCGGGAAGACGGCGCTGAGCGGCCGGAAGGTCGCCGTACCGCCGCCGGCCTGCGGGAAACACAGCAGCCGGACTCGCGGGTCGGTCACCGCACCGATCCGGACGATGGTGGACTGGGGGCGGACGGTCATGCCGAGTCGGCCTCCATCAGCAGGCGCAGGCTGCGGGGCCGCATGTCGGTCCAGACCGTGGCGATGTGGTCGAGGCACTCCTGCCGGGGGCCGGAGGGGCCGGACGCCGTCCACCCAGCCGGGATCGGGCGGTCGTCGGGCCAGATCGAATACTGTTCCTCGTCGTTCATGACCACCTGGTAGGTGCGCCCGTCGTCGTCGAACAACCTGCTCACTCTCCGTTCTCGCCTCGGTACTGCTGACTGTCGACGCAGGTCAGCCTGAACTCCGCCGTGTAGCGGCGGCCCTGCGAATCACGCAGCCACAACTGGTCGGGTCCCGGCAGCATCTCGGTGACCGAGACGCTGCCACCGGGATCACGTTGCCGGCCACGGCGCAGCTTCGCCCAGAGCGTGTCGATCAGGGTGTCGTCGCGCAGGTCGACGTAGATCGGCTTGGCCTCACCCGCGACGACCCAGAACGCGACGTCGGGCAGCCCCCGGTCCGCCGCGACCTGCCGCACGTGCGACGCCACCGTCGCCAACCGGGCCTGTGCGAACTCGGCGAACCCGGTGAGCGGGAGCTGCCACCGCTCCCGCGACACGACGACCCGGTCGATCTGGATCCGAGGCTGGTACGGGGACGGGGCCAGCAGCCCGAACCGGTTGAACGCGGCCAGGGCGAGGTAGTCGTCCAGCACCTCGATGAGATCGGCCTCGAAGTCGTCCACCACGGAGCGGACCACCAGCCGGCCACCCTCCCGGTGCACCCGCAGCGCGCCCGCCGCCACCACGTTCGCCCGCGGTGGCGCGTACGACTGCTCGGAAGAGACCCCCAGGTAGGTGTAGCCGGGCGAGTGGTACGCCTCGGGCGGCCCGGTACGGGAGTTCACCAGGCCGTCGGTCATCGAGTAGAGCGGGACGATCCGCTTCGGCATGTCGCTGTCGATGTCCCGGCGCAGCCCCGCCTGGTCGGGGTGCGACCACGAGAAGCACAACTGGTCGAGCGAGTTGATCGTGGGATGGACCTCGCCGAGCACGGCCAACCACCGGCCGTCGCGCAGGTCCTCCGGACTGGCCGCCGCGAGCATGAGATCCGGACTGTGCCACCGTGCCGTCGGCCAGCCCGGTGCCGTGGCGGGGAAGGCCGTCAGGACCTTGTCCCGCAGTTCCTGCGACGAATAGGTCACCGGCCCGGCCATCGGCTGGGGGGCCAGGATCTCCGTCCAGCGTCGGCGCAGTTCACGCGCTGCGGCGCCGGTCGGTCCGGTCGTACTGTCCTGGAAGGTCGGTGCGAGCTGGGCGAGCAACCTGGGCAGGGGGTAGCCGTCGGCCGACTGGTCGGGCTCCTGCGCGAGCAGCTCGCCGACCAACGACCGGTATCCCCGGGCGATCTCGACCGAGAACCACCGCGCGCTCTGCAACAGGAGGCCGAGGGCCGGTGCCACGTCAGCCCGCAGCTCCGCCCCGAGTTCCGGGACGGTGTCGGCGCGACACTCCTCGTAGACGACCGTCCGTCCGGCGTAGTACCTGCCGTCGTGCCGCCGCGACGACTCCAGGGCGACGGTGGTGAACCGTTCGTGCAGCGCCTCCAGCGCGGAGGCCACCGCGGCCGGGTCGCCCACCGCGGCCGCGACCCGGTCCCGGGCCCGTACCAGCGACGTCAGTTCGTCCTGTGCCGCCTGCCGGCGCGCGGGATCGGCCACCCGGGCCAACTGCATGGCCAGCCGGCGCTCGGGATGCTGGGCCTGCGGAATGAAGAACCCACGGGTCAGCACCCCCATCGCCTGCAACTTACGGATCTCGGTGACGACCCGCGCGGCGTCGGTAGTCCCGTCGTCCAGGACAGCCGCCACATCCGCCACGGTCCGGAAGCCGTCGACCGCCCCGAGGACCCGTTGGCCCAACTCCGACAGGGACAGGAACGACCCGTCGCCCAGGTGGACGCCGCCCGGCCCCGCTGCCACGGCCGAGGCCACCTGCGGGACCGTCCAGTCATGCAGGTCGTAGCGCTCCGCGAGCGCCCTGCCCACCGCCTGGACGGCCCACATTTCGAAGAACACCTGCCCCCGGGTGACCGACCCCTGCTCGGGAACGACCGTGTCACCGTCGGTCCAGCGGCCCCAGGCCGTCGGTCCGAAGAACCCGATCGAGTCGTTCTTCGCGCAGTACCGCGACCGGTAGCTCGCCAGCGTCCTCGACAGATCCCGCTTCATCGGCCTGCCGTCGGTGACCCGACGCCGGGTCAGCTCGGCGACCTCGAGGTGCTGCCAGGTCAGCGCCTCCAGGAACGACGGTTGCCGGACGATCTCCGGGTCAGCGACCCACTCGAACGGCATGCCGGTGCTACGCAGGCAGAACCGACGCCAGACCGAGAACTCCTCGTCGCCCAACGGAAGCAGATGATCGGGGATCATGCGCTGGCGCTGATCCCGTACGTGGCGCGCAGCGTCTGAAGGCAGGTCTCGTAGCCGCGCTGAGCGGTGCCCGCCGGGGCGATCACGACCTCGTCGACGCCGGCCCGCCGGAAGGCGGCCAGACCACGGGCCGCCTCCTCGGGGCCGATCGCGGCCAGGGCCGACACCATCCCGGCGTCGGCCCTGCCCGTCTCGACGCAGTCGGCGAACCCGCTGTTGCGGAACAGCGCGCGGTAGGTCGCCACCCGCAGGTACGACGCGAGGAGCCGGCCGAACAGTTCGCGGTCGCGGTCGGGTTCGTCGCTGACCGCCGCGTGCATCATCGCGACCACGCGGAAGCCGTCCGGGCGCCCACCCCGCTTCGCCCAGCCGCGACGTAACGCGGGCAGCACGACGTCGGTGACGTACTGCGGCGTGCACATCCAGAGGATCACCCCGTCGGCGACCTCCGCGGCCAGTTCGAGCATCCGCGGGCCGAAGGCGCCGAGCAGGACGGGCAGGTCGTCACGCCGCCCGGGCGGAAGCGAGGCGTGCCCGCCGTACCATTCGCCGTCGACGTTCACCTCGCCCTCGTGGCACAGCTGCGTGACGACGCCGAGATACTCGCGGGTCCCCGCGAGCGCCGGCACGGAACGGCCGCCGACCATCCAGTCGCCGATCCCCCGGTGGCCCAGTCCCAGCCCGAGGTTCACCCGCCCGCCGGACATCTCGTCGATGGTCGCCGCGGTCTGCGCCATGACCACCGGAGGGCGCGAGTACATCGGCAGGATCGCCGTGCCCAGGCGCAGTCGTTCCGTCCTGACGGCCAGCCCGGCGAGCAGCGTGCCGACCTCAAGCTGATTGGGCATCTGCGGCAGCCACACCGAGTCCATGCCCAGCTGTTCCACGTCCCTGGTGAGCCTGAACATGTGCTGCGCCGACATGCCCTGGCCGCCCACCACGGCCCCGATGGCGGGCCGGTCAGCCGGCATCGGTGGTCAGCCCCATCGTCTGCGCGACCTGCTCATCCGACATCGCCGAGATCTTCGCCACCAGGGCGGCCTCGATGACCTGGCCCAGGCCCCGGACGTGGCGGGAGTCGAACAGCTGCGCGGCCGAGACGTCAACCGAGAAGCGCTGCCGGATCCGGGACACCAGCTGGACCGCGAACAACGAGTTGCCGCCAAGGTCGAAGAAGTCGTCCTCGGCCCCGATCTGCTCGACGCCGACCGTGTCCGACCAGAGTTGCGCCAGGGCCCGCTCGAGGTCGGTGCTCGGCTCCACGTACGGCGTGGACAGGGTCCGTGCCGTGCCCGTGGAGGCACCGCCGGCGGTCAACTGCTCGGTGACCGCCGCCCGGTTGACCTTCGAGGTACGCCGCAACCGGACGTCGAGGCCCTCCGGGCACCAGATGACCTGCGGGCCCACCGCGCCACCGAGGATCAGCCGCAGTGCCTCCGCCCCGGCCTCGGGGGTGACCTCGTCCAGCGGCTCGGCGACTGCCGGTGCGGCGACCGCCGTCCCCTGGGTCCGCTCGGGCAGATCCTCCGGCATCCGGAAGATGGTGAACCGCTCCACCGTCAGGACCTCGTTGCCGTCGTCGTCGACGAGCGTCACGTCGGTGCTGGCGGTCTCGCCGAGGGTGTCGTCGAGGTGCCGGATGATGGCGTGCACCCGACCCGGCAGCGCGCTGTGGACGCGGATGCGGCCGTAGCTGAACGGCAGGTAGAAGCCTTCGCCCCGGATGACCTGGCCGATCCCGATGCTGCAGTCCAGGACCGCCGGGTGCAGGTGGTACTCGTCGAGGTCGGAGCGGAACCGCTCGTCGAGCTCGACGGTCACCAGCTCCATGCCCGGCGCGGACCAACGGCCCCGGATTCCGGACCAGCGGGGTCCGAACCTGAGCACGCCCTCGAAGTTGGCGAGATCGGGGACGGGGATCTCCGTCGCCTCTGCCCGCAGCTGCGCCAGGTCGTGCTTGGCGGGGTCGACGGCGCCGCCCGGGCCGACCCGGCCCTGTGCGTACTGGTTGCCGTCGGGGCTGCGCAGCACCACCTCGAACCCGTCGGGCTGCCGGCGCAGATCGAGCTGGCACCGCAGGCCGGGGTGGGCGACCAGCGGCTGGATGAGCATGAGGTCGGTGATCTCACCGTGCTGCTCGCCGGTCAGCTCGGCGAACGCGGCACGCACCAGCTCGATGATCCCCGTGCCGGGCATCGTCGGGATGCCGGTCATCCGGTGCTCGTCGAGAACCCAGTTCGTCGCGGACAGGTCGACGTCGAAGGTGCTGAGCGAGTCGTCGACGTCGGTCCGTGCGGAGAGCATCGGGTGGGCCACCGGACGGGCGTCCGCCGCGGCGGGCTGCTCCCCCCAGGCGATCTGGGCGAAGACCGACGGTGCCTCGACCTCCTGCGCCATGCCCACCTCGGCGAACGGCGGCCAGTTGATGGAGACCGTGTGCCGGCCCTCCGCCCACCGTGCCTGCGCGAAGGCGTCGAGCACCGCGTTGGCACCGACGTAGTCGCCGAGGCCGAAGTCGGAGGAGAGCACCGCGATCGACGAGTACAGCACCATCAGGTCGGGCTGGAAGATCTCGTCGAGCAGGTACGTGCCGCGCACCTTCGGCGCGAGCACCGCCTGCGCGTCCTCGTGGGACCGGGTCTCGAGCATGCCGCCACCCGCCACGGCCGCCAGGTGGAACACCCCGTCGACCGGCCCGAAGTGGTCGAGCACCCGGTCGCGTACCGCGTGCATGCTGTCGGCGTCGGTGACGTCCGCCGCCAGCGTCAGGACCTGCCCACCTGACTCCTCGATCTCCTGGACCGCGCGGATGCGGTGCGCGACCGGCGCCTGCGGGGTGTCGGCCAGCACGGCCGGCCACTCCGCCCGGTCGGGCAACCCGCTGCGGCCGAGCAGCACCACCTTCGCCGACACCAGGTCCACGAGCTGACGGGCGAGGACCAGGCCGAGCCCGCCCAGGCCGCCGGTGAGGAGGTAGACACCCCCCTGGCGGAGCGCCGGCGGGGCACCCGCCGGCGCCGTCACCGAGATCCCGGCGTACGACCAGGCCCAGCGCTTGCGACCACGGTAGGCGACCTGCTGCTCCGGGCCCTTCCCGGCGATCTCCGCGAAGAGCTGTGCCACCGCCAGGTCCTCGCGGTACGTCCCGCCGAGGTCGATGCTGCGGCTGGTGACCGATTCGAGCTCCTTCGGCGCGAGCTTGACCACGCCCAGTACCGCCGCCTTGGCCGGCTCGACCAGGCCGTCGCCGGTGACGTCCTGCATCTGGCTCGTCACGACGACCAGCTCGACGGGCGTACCCGGCAGCCGGCGAACGGCCTCCTGGAGCATTCGCAGCACGCTGTGGAAGCCGTTGCTGAGCCAGTGCTCGGCGGCGGTGGCCTCGGTCAGGCCCTCGGGCCGGGTCCCGACGCAGAGCCCGTGCACCAGCGTCACCGGCGTCGGCAGGTCTGCGGGCAGGTCGGCCAGGAGCGCCATGGCCTGCTCATCCGTCGTCGCCAGCAGCACGTTGGCGCCGGCGGCCCTGGCCCGCTCCGCCACTCGGGGCAGGACGGTGTCGTCCGGCGGGGAGAGGACGAGCCAGGTCCCTTCCGCGGCGGCCGGGTCCGGTGCCGGGGTCTCCAGCCACACCGGTGCCGTGTACGCACCGACCGGTCCGGCCGCGACGGCCGTCCCGCCGACGGCGGCCGGCTCTTCCTCGTCAGGTTCGATCCAGTAGCGCTGACGCTGGTAGGGGTACTCGGGCAGGGCCAGCAGGTTGCGCCGCTCGTCCGACCAGAACCCGGCCCAGTCCACCGGCACGCCCTCGGCCCAGAGCCGGCCGACCGCGCCGAGCAGGGTCTCCGCGTCGGACTGCTGCTGCTTCGGGTGGCGCAGCGTCGCCACCGCCACCGCCGAGCGGTCCTGGGCGGTGACGTAGCCGGTGAGCGTCCGGCCGGGTCCCACCTCGACGAAGGCCCGGTTGCCGTCGGTGGTCAGCAGCTCCACGCCGGCGGCGAACCGGACGCAGCCGCGCAGGTGCCGGGCCCAGTAGCGCGGGTCGGTCGCCTCGTCGTCGGCGATCCAGGTGCCGGTCAGGTTCGACACGAAGGGAATCGTCGGCGGGCGCAGGGTGGTCTTCCGTACCGCCTCCTCGAAGCGGTCGAGGATGCCGTCCATCGTCCGGGAGTGGAACGCGTGCGAGGTGTGCACCCGGCGGCTGGAGACGCCGTGCAGCATCAGTTCGTCCTCGAACCGTTCCACGTCCTCGGTCCGGCCGGCGACGACGCACACGCCGGGTGCGTTGATGGCCGCGATGTCCAGCGTGTCGTCCAGCATCGGGACGAGCAGCTCCTCGGGCAGGGTCACCACGAGCATCGAGCCGCTCTCGGCCGTCTGCATGAGAGCACCCCGCTCCGCCACCAGCCGCACCGCGTCGTCCCGGCTGAAGACCCCCGCCAGGGTCGCGGCCACGTACTCGCCGATGCTGTGCCCGAGCATCGCGGTCGGCTGGACGCCGACGCTCTGCATCGTCCTGGCCAGCGCGTACTCGATCGCGAACAGCAGCGGCTGGGTGTTGCGCGTCTGGTTCTGCGTCTCGCTGTCCGCCTTGAGCAGCAGGTGCAGCAGGTCCACGTCGTGGGTGGCGCGCAGCGCCGCCGCGCAGGCGTTGTACTCCGCGCGGAACACCGGCTCCGAGTGGTACAGCTCCCTGGCCATTCCCGGGTACTGCGCCCCCTGACCGGGGAAGAGGAAGGTGGCGCCGCGTGCCGCGGTGGCCCGGAAGGCGGGCAGGTCGACGGTCAGCCGGGCGGCGCCCTCCGCCGGGTCGGCGGCCACCACGAAGCGGCGCAGCGGCAGCGCCCGGCGGCCCGTGCTCAGGGTGTACGCGAGGTCGGCGAGCTCCTCGTCCGTGCCGGACAGCCAGTCGGCCAGCCGGCCGGTGAGCGCGTCGAGCGCCTCCGGCGTGTGGGCGGAGACGGGGATGAGCTGGACGGCACGCCGCCCGGGACGGGACGCCGCGCGGGCCGGCGGCTGCTCGATGATGACGTTGGCGTTGGTCCCACCGATCCCGAACGAGCTCACCGCGGCCCGCCGGGGGCGCTCCGACGCCGGCCAGGAGCGCAGTTCGGTGCTGACGTAGAACGGGCCGTTGACGAAGTCGATGCGCGGATTGGGCTCGTCGAAGTTGATGACCGGGGCCAGCACCCCGTCCCGAACGGTGCAGACCGCGTTGACGAGACCGGCGACGCCGGCCGCCGCCCCGAGGTGACCCACATTGGCCTTGACCGACGCGATCGCGCAGTAGCCGGCCTCGTCGGTCTGCTCACGCCACGCGGTGCTGAGCGCGCCGACCTCGATCGGGTCGCCGACGAGGGTGCCCGTGCCGTGCGCCTCGACGTAGCCGATGGTGGCGGGATGCACGTCGGCGTCCCGCAACGCGGCGCGGACCACCGCGACCTGGCCGGAGGCGCTGGGTGACGAGAAGGCGCCCTTGTCGCTGCCGTCGTTGTTGATCGCCGTGCCGCGGATGACGGCGTGCACGGGGTTGCCGTCGGCCAGCGCGGCGGCCAGCGGCTTGAGCAGGACGGCACCACATCCGTTGCCGAAGACCGTGCCCTGGGCCTGGGAGTCGAACGGCCGGATCCGGCCGTCCGGCGAGAAGATCCCGCCTTCCTTGTAGGCGTACCCGCCGATCTCCGGCAGGCAGATCTCGACGCCACCGGCGAGGGCGACCTCGCACTCACCGGCGCGCAGCGCCCGCACCGCGACGTGGACGGCCACCAGGGAGGTCGAGCACGCGGTCACCATGCTGATCGCCGGGCCGGTCAGGCCGAGCCGGTAGGCCACGCTGGTGGCCAGGTAGTCCGTGTGGTTGCTGATCGAGGCCAGCAGGTTGCCGGCGCTGCGCATCGCCTGCGCGCTGCGGTAGATGTTGTCCTCGAGGTAGTTGTTGGGCCGCGAACCGGCGTAGACACCGATCCGGTCGCTGCCCTGACCGGGAACCACGCCGCCGTTCTCCAGCGCCGAGTGGCAGGTCTCGAGGAACACCCGGAACTGGGGATCCACCAGCTGGGCCTCGCGGCTGCTGAGCCCGAACAGGGCGGCGTCGAACATGTCGACGTCGCCGATGACCGGAGCTGCCCGCACGTACGCCGGGTCGGCCAGCTCGGCGTCGGTCACGCCGGCGGCCCGCAACTCCTCGTCGTCGAAGAAGGAGATCGACTCGACGCCGTCGAGAAGGTTGTCGCGAAACTCCTCAACGGAGCGGGCACCGGGGAATCGACCCGCCATACCGATAATCGCGATGGGTTGTCCAGCCGTCCGGGCGACGGGATCAAGACCAGCCTGATGCGCCATGGGGCACATGCTTGTTTCTCGTGGGTCCACGCATCAAGGTCGCGGCGAGTTCCTGGCGACAACTCGCCAGGTTCTTCCCGGCCACCGGGCGACCTTGCATCCTTTGGCAATGCTGGACAGGAATCGGAGGATCGCGCCGACCCCGGTCTCAGAGCTTCTCGTGACGCGTGGCGGCGACCATCACACGGTACTCCTCAAGCACGAGTGCCAACATCCGTCCGGCTCAGTGAAGGAACGGACCGCCCTCGGTCTGCTGCGTGCCCTCGACCGGGAGCGCCCCCTGGTGGCGGGCACGGTGGTGGTGGAGTCCACATCGGGCAACCTGGGCATCGCGATGGCGCGGCTGTTGGCCGACATCGGTTGTCACTTCATCGCGGTCGTCGACCCGAAGACCCCGGCCGTCTCCCTCCGGGCGCTCACCGAGGCCGGCGCCGAGCTGCACCTCGTCGAGGAGCACGACGGCCAGGGTGGATACCTGCTCACCCGGCTCGACGCGGTACGACGGATCCTCCGGTCACGACCGGACTACCGCTGGCCCAACCAGTACGAGAACCCGGCGAATCCGGATATCCACGAGGAGAGCACGGCGCCGGAGATCATCGAGCAGGGCGGCCAGCACCTGGATGCCGTCTACGTCGCGGTCTCCACCGGTGGCACCGCCGCCGGGATCGCCCGGCACGTCCGCGGGTCGGGTAGAGGAATCCGGGTGATCGCCGTGGACGTGTTCCACTCGCTGGCGAGCGAGGTCTGCCCGGGCCCGCGCACGGAGATGCCGGCGACCGCCCGTCTCCTCCCGGGGATCGGCGCCAGCCGCCGGTCGTCGTTCCTCGAGGCGGGTTCCGTCGACGGCCGCCACCAGATCCGCGACAGCGACGCGATCGCGATGTGCCGGATGCTGCGGGAGGACACCATGATCGGCATCGGCGGGTCGGCGGGCTGCGTGCTGACGGCGTGTGTGACCGACCTGTTCGGACCGGCGGCTCCGGCGTTCCCCCTGTTGCTGATGCCGGACGACGCCAGCAAGTACGAGGACACGGTCTACGACGACGCCTGGCTGGCCAAGGTCGGCCTGCTCGATGCGGTCGAGTCCGCGATCCGGTCGTTCCGCCGGCAGGGCCTGTCGTTCAAGGCGAGCGAGCCGGCGCGGGCCGGCTGACCCGTCACTCGCGCCGCCGCAGGCCCCGCCGGACGACGGCCAGGCTCAGCAGCAGACCGACGACGCACCACAGTCCCAGGACCAGGGCCACCCGCCCCAGTTCCCAGGAGCCCGCCAGCTCCTGCGTCGCCATGGTGTCCGGCAGGAACGCCGCCCGGAACCCCTGGCCCATCCACTTCAGCGGGAACAGGGACGACAACGTGGTCAACGGCGCCGGCAGCACGGTGATCGGGGTGACGAAGATGCCCGAGGTGAAGACCAGGACGAGATAGGTCAGGTTCGCCGCCGCGCTCGCCCCCCGGACCGATCTGGCCAGCCCGCTCAGGACGATACCCAGCAACGAACACGCCGTGGCTCCCAACAGGAACACCCAGGCCAGGGTCAGCCAGGACCCGGCGTCCGCCGGCAGCGCCAGGTCGAACAGCAGCACGCCCGTGGCCACCATCAGCACCGCCTCGGTGACGCTGACCACCAGCACGAGAAACAGCTTGCCCAGCACGTACGCGGCCGGCGGGGCCGGCATCCCGCGCAACCGCTTCAGCGTCCCGTTGGCCTGGTCCTCAGCGATGCCCACAGCGAGAGTGACGAAGGTGGCGGAGGCGATGCCCGCCGCGATCATGCTCGCCGTGATGTGTTGACTCGCGGTCACCCCGGTGCCGGCGTACTCGGTGGAGAAGATCGATCCAAGCAGCACGAGCAGGACGATCGGCAGCGCGAACGTGAACAGCACCGTGTCGCGTTCCCGGAAGAAGGTCCTGATCTCCACGGCCCCACGGGCCAGCCCGAGCCGGCCCGTACGGGTCAACGGGACTGTCGTCGCCTGCGTGGTCACGGCTTGTTCCCTCCCACCAGGTCGAGATAGACGTCCTCCAGTCGGGGGCGGCTGACCGTCAGCCCGGGCACGGACGGCCCGAGCCGGGCGACCAGCTCGTTGACGAACGCCCCCGGGTCGGCCGTCCGGGCGCTGCGCGCCTCGGCGTTCTCCAGCCAGCTCACCGTGGCCTCCCCGCTCATCCGGCCGCCGAGCGTCGCCGGGTCACCGTCGGCGCGGACGACCCCGTCGGCGATCACCACCACGCGGTCCGCCAACGCCTCGGCCTCCTCCAGATAGTGGGTGGTCAGCAGCACGGTGGTGCCCTGCTCGTCCCGCAGGCCGCGGACCAGTTCCCAGAACTGCCGGCGCGCCTGCGGGTCGAACCCGGTGGTCGGCTCGTCGAGGAACAGCAGCCGCGGTCGGCCCACCACCCCGACGGCGACGTCGAGCCGACGCCGCTGGCCGCCCGAGAGGGTGCGGACCCGGCGCCCGGCCGCCTCCGCCAGGCCGACCTGCCGCAGCAGGTCGGTCGGATCGTGCGGGGACGGAAAGTAGCCGCCGAAGTGGCGCAGCGTCTCCAGCACCGTCAGCTCCCCCGCGTCGCTGGCCTCCTGAAGGACGATGCCGATGCCGTACCGCCAGGCCAACGGGGCTCGCCAGGGGTCCACGCCGAGCACGCGGACCTCGCCGGCGTCCCGCCGCCGGTGCCCCTCGAGGATCTCCACAGTCGTCGTCTTGCCGGCGCCGTTGGGCCCCAGCAACGCGACCACCTCACCTTCCTGGATGTCCAGGTCGATGCCGTCCAGCGCGACGACCGTGCCGTAGCTGCGCCGCAGGCCGCGCACCGTCACCACGGGGCTGGTCATGTGGCACGCACCTCCTCGGGGTGTCCCATGGCAGTCTCCTCAGGATGTCCGATGATGCCGGCGACGACCTTGCCGAGCCCCTCGATGTGGGGCGGCAGCATCGAGGTGATGTTGCCGCCTGATATCCGGTGCACCTCGACGCCGGCCGGCACCAGGCGACGCCACCGGCCGACGTAGCCCTCAGGCTCGAGACCGGCCAGGCTCTCGTGCGTGCCGTTGACGAGGTCGTCGCAGGTGAGCAGGTGCAGCGGTCCCTCGTACGGCTGGTACCGGTACGAGATCCGGGCCTCCATCTGCTGCCGCCACGACCGCACCGCCAGGGGCCAGACGTGGTCGAAATCGGGATCGCGCAGCGCGTCGTGGAAGCCCTCCACGACGATGCGCGGCAGCAGGCCGGCGATCTCCGCCCGCAGTTCGGCGGCGCGTCCGGGCGGCGGGTCCTGGGCGAGCTCCTGGTACGCCCGATCGCACCGGGCCAGCAGCCGGAGGTTCTCGCCGCCGTCGCCGGGGACGTCGGGCAGTTGGAGCACCGGGTCCTGGAGGATGAGCGTCACGCTCTCGCCCATCGCGCGCAGCCCTCGGGCCATCTCCCAGGCGATCGGCCCTCCGCCACACCAGCTGAAGAGGTGGTAGGGCCCCTGGGGCTGATCGGTACGCAGCTCGTCGAGGTAGCGCCGGGCCAGGTCCGCGGTCGAGCGGGCCGCCTCCCCCGGATCGAACAGACCGGGATGCTGGTACGCGACCACGTCCAGGCTCTCCGGCAGGTGCCGCGCCAGGTTCTCGTACCAGTGCGCGCTTCCCCCGCCCGGGTGCACGCAGTGCAGCACCGACCGGCTGCCGGTGCGGCGTACCCGGATCTGGCTGGAATCGGCCGTCCCGACCACGGACAGCACCTTCGCCCGCGGGTCGGGCGCCGGCCGGTCGGGCCCGGGGGACGCCGCCGGGACGGCGGGCCGCGAATCGGGCTGCTGCCCGGCACCGCCGGGGCCCGTACGGGCGGCCTCCGGCGCGGCGCCCTGCCGCCCGGCGAGCAGCTCGGCCAGGGCCGCCACCGTCCGCCGCACCAGGATGTCCGTCGGTGAGATGACCATGTCGAGCTGCCGGCCGAGCCGGATCGCGATCCGCATCGCCCCGAGCGAGTCCCCGCCGAGTTCCAGGTAGTCACGCTCGACGCTGACCTCGCCGCAGCCCAGCTCGCGCTGCCACACCCCGGCGATCGTCCGCTCCAGCGCGTTGCGCGCGGGGACGTGGTCCGCCGCCGTCCTGCCGTCGTCCTCCGGCCTGGGCAACGCCCGCCGGTCGATCTTGCCGCTCACGGTCATCGGGAACTCGGGCAACACGACGAAGTGCGCGGGAACCAGCAGCGCGGGCAGCTGGGCGCGGGCGTGCGCCCGCACCGCGTCGACGTCCCACTCGACGTCGGGGCGGGCCAGCAGGTACGCGGCCAGGCGCGGCGCGCCGTCGTCGGAGACCACGGTCACCGCCGCGGCCCGCACCGCGGGATGAGCCGACAGCACCCGCTCGATCTCGCCCGGCTCGATCCGGACCCCACTGATCTTCACCTGCTGGTCGAGCCGGCCCAGGTACTCGATGACGTCGCCGTCGAGCCACCGTACGAGGTCACCGGTCCGGTACAGCCGCCCACCGGGTGCACCGAACGGGTCCGGCACGAACCGGCTGGCGGTCTCGGCCGGTCGGCCCAGGTAGGACTGCGCGACACAGTGCCCGCCGAGATACAGCTCGCCCGGCACGCCGACCGGCACCGGGTTGAGGTCGACGTCGAGGACGTGGTTCGTCACGTTGTCGATCGGACGGCCGATCGGCACGCTCGTCGCCCCCGGGTGCGGCTGCGGGGCGACCTCGTACCAGGTGCAGGCGATGGATCCCTCGGTCGGCCCGTAGAGGTTGTACACCCTGGCGTCGGTCCGCTCGGCCAGGCGCCGGGCGGTCGACAGGGTGAACTTCTCCCCGAGCAGCATGACCTCACGCAGACAGGCGGGGATCCCCGGTACGGCGTCGAGGAACGCGTTCATCATCGACGGCACGAAGGCCGCATGGCTGACCTGGTGCCGCTCGATGAACGCGGCCAGACCCAGCGGGTCGAGGTGCAGCTTGTCGGGCGCCATCACCAGCGTCGCCCCGGCGACCAGCGGCCGGAAGATCTCGCCGACCGACACGTCGAAGGTGTAGGGGGTCTTCTGGACGACCCGGTCGCCACCGCGCAGGGGCAGCGCCCGTTGCAGCCAGTGCACGTAGTTGGCGGCGCCCAGGTGCGGCACGGCGACACCCTTCGGGCCGCCCGTGGACCCCGAGGTGAACAGGACGAAGGCGGGGTGGCCTCCGGTCACCTCGACCGGTGTCCGCTCCGGACCGCCCGGGCGGGGGCCGAGCACCGGCACGACGCCGGCCAGCACCTCGTGCAGCTCCTCGTCGGCCACCACCAGCGCGACGTCCGCGCCGACCAGCCGCTGCCGCAGCCGCGCCGCCGGATCGTCCGGATCGAGCGGCACGAACGCCGCACCCGACTGGAGGATCCCCAGCAGCACGGTCACCAGATGGACGCTGCGCCGCATGCAGACGGCGACCGGCCGGTCCGGCCCCGCCCCCGCCGCCGCCAGTCGCCGGGCGAGCGCCGTGGCGGCGGTGACGAGCTCCCGGTAGGTGAGCGTCCCGGTGGCGTCGCGGACCGCCTCGGCGTCCGGGGTCGCCGCCGCCTGCCGGAGGACGCCTCCGTGCAGCGTCGTCTCGGCCAGGGCGAGCGGCGCGGCCACCGGTCCGGACAGCCGCCGCGCGAGCTCGGCGCCGGAGAGCAGCGGCCCGGTGGCGGACGCGCCGACATCGGCGAGCATGTCGGTCAGCACCCGGTGGTACGCCTGCGCCAGCCAGTTCAGACGTTCCGGGCGTACCCGCTCCGGCATCGCGGTGAACATGACGTACCCGGGCAGGACGGTCACGGCCAGCGGGAACTCGTTGGGACTGTCGTCCTCGGTCTGGGTCGTCTGCACCGCCGTGTCGCGCAGCAGGTAGTAGTCGAGGAAGTTGAAGACCGCCTCGACCAGCGGCTGCGTCGTACCGGCCAGCGACTGGAGCCGGGGCAGCGGGAAACGCCGGTGGGGCAGCAGTGCGGTCTCCGCCTCGGCGGCGGCCCGGATCAGGTCCAGCCAGGTGCCGCGCGGGCGCTCGCCGACCACCGGCGGCGTGTTGAGGTACATCCCGAGCACCTCGTCACCGCCGCTGACCTCCGGGCGGCCGTTGCTCACCAGGCCGCACAGGAAGCCGTCCCCGGCGCTCAGGACGCTCATCGTCTTGAAGAACGCGGCCAGGTAGACGCTCTTCATCGGAACGCCGATCGCCGCGGCCAGTTCGCGCAGCCGGTCGACGTCGGTGCCGAGCGGCTGCGCCACCGTGTGGGGGGCACCGGATCCGGCCGCCCCCCACTCCTGCGGAAGGCGAAGTGTCTCGTACCGGTCCAGCACGCTGGTCCAGTACTCGCGGCTCTGCGGATCGGCGACCACCGCGCGTTCCATGGCGATGAAGTCCGCCCAGCGGCGCGCCGGCCGCTCCATCGACGGCGGCGTCCGCTGGTCCCGCACCGCCACGTAGCGGTCCATCAGCTCGCCGAGCAGCGAGTTGTGGCTCCAGCCGTCGAGGATGACGTGGCACTCCACCCAGGCCAGCACCCACCGGGTGCCACCGGTGCGGTACGCGAAGAGACGCCACAGCGGTGCCCGGTCCAGCACGACGGGAGCCAGCCGGTGCCGGGCGGCCTCCTCTCGGATGAGCAGCTCCTGCTCGGCCTCGTCGAGCCCGTCGAGGTCCTGCACCACCACCTCGGCCCGGGCCTCCGCGTGCACCAGTTGCAGCGGCTCGCCGTAGCTGGTGAGGTCGAAGGAGGTACGCAGCACGTCGTGCCGGACCACGACCTGCCGCACCGCGGTACGCAGGGCGGCGGCCGACAGCGGCTTACCGTCGTCGACGAAGTACAGCGTCACGTTCTGGTACGGCCGGCGTTCCTCGTCGGCCATCAGCTCGTAGAGCATGCCGGCCTGGACGTCCGACAACGGGTAGGCGTCGAGCACGTCCTCCGGGAGTTTCTCCCGGTCGGCGGCCGATATCTGCCCGAACTCCTCGGCCACCAGGTCGTCCGGCCGCTCGTCGAGGCACTGTCGGGCCACGGCGGCGACGGCGGCGACGGTGCGGTGCTGGAACAGGTCCTGCACGCTCACCGCCAGGCCAGCCTCGCGCAGCGCGCCGACCAGTCTGATGGCGCGCATCGAGTCGCCGCCGAGGGCGAAGAAGTCGTCCGCGCCGCCCACCTGTGGCACCTGGAGGACCTCGGCCCACACCCGCGCGACCAGGTGTTCCTCCGGGGTGCTGGGCGCGACGTACGCGGTGCTGGTCGTGCGGCCCTGCTCCGGGGCGGGCAGGGCGCGACGGTCGATCTTCCCGCTGCTGGTCCGGGGAAGTGCGTCCAGGGACACGAACCGGCCGGGCACCATCGCCGCCGGCAGCACTCCGGAGAGCCCGGCGCGGAGCCGGTCCGGCGTGGCGTCCGCGCCGTCGCGTGCCACGACGTAGGCGACCAGTTGGGCGGGCAGGTCCGCGGGCCGGTGCAGGGCGACCGCCGCCTCGGCGACCGCCGGGTGCTCCATCAGCCGTGCTTCGATCTCCCCCAGCTCGATCCGGACGCCGTGCAGCTTGACCTGCGCGTCGATGCGTTCGAGGAAGTCGATGGTCCCGTCGGCGCGCAGCCGGACCAGGTCGCCGGTGCGGTACATCCGCTCGCCCGGCACGGACGAGAACGGGTCCGGCACGAACCGCTCGGCGGTGGTGCCGGGCCGGTTGCGGTACCCGTGCGCCAGCCCGACGCCGGCCAGGTAGAGCTCACCGGGCCAGCCCACCGGCACCATCCGCAGCCGCTCGTCCAGGATGTGGACGCGGATGTTGCTGATCGGCGTGCCGATCGGCACGCCGGCGGTGTCGAGGGTGGCGAGCAGCCGCTCGTCGACCCGTTGGGCCGTGACGTCGACCGAGGCCTCCGTCGGGCCGTACAGGTTGTGCAACGCCGCCGACGACCAGGCCGCGAAGCGCCGGGCGGTGACGGCACGCAGCGCCTCGCCGCTACAGAACACGTGCCTGAGGCTGGGCGGCGCCTGCGCGACGACGGCCAGGAAGGCGTCGAGCATCGACGGCACGAAGTGCAGGTGCGTCACCGCCTCGGCCCGGATCAGGCGGTCCAGTTCCAGCGGGTCCCGGTGCACGCCCGGCGGTGTCACCACGATGGTCGCGCCCGTGATCAGCGGCCAGAAGAACTCCCACACGGCCACGTCGAAGGTGAACGGCGTCTTCTGCAACACCCGGTCGCCGGGTCGTAGCTGGTAGCTCTCCTGCATCCAGGTGAGCCGGTTGACTATCCCGCCGTGGTCGATGACCGCGCCCTTGGGGCGCCCGGTGGAACCGGAGGTGTAGATGACGTACGCCCGGTCGTGTGCGGTCAGTGCCGGAAGCTGCCCGTGGAGGTCGGTCGCCCCGTCTCCCGGTGCCACCGGAGGGACCACCGGCACGTCGCCGAAGGCGGCCGCGTGGTCGGCTCCGGCCACCACCGCGCGGACCTGGGCGTCGGTCGCCACCTCCGCCCGGCGCGCGGCCGGGTCCTCCGGGTCGAGGGGCAGGTAGGCGCCGCCGGACTTCAGGACCGCGAGCAGCGCGCAGACGAGTTCCGCGCTGCGGGGCAGGCAGACCCCGACGACGTCGCCCCGGCCGACGCCGTGCCGGCGCAGGGTGTGGGCCAGGGCGTCCGAGAGCTGGTCCAGCTCGCCGTAGCTCCAGCTGCGCCGCCCGTCCCGTACCGCGACCGCCGCCGGGTCCCGCCGGACGCGGTCCCGGACCAGCTCGTGCAGGGGGCTGTCGGGAACATCCCGGCGGGCGCCGGTCAGCACCGTCCGCAGCCGGTGGCGCTCAGCCTCGTCGAGGACGTCCAGCGCGCCGACCGACGCCCCCGGCGCGGTGACGGCGTGTTCCAGCAGGACGAGGTAACGGGTGACGAGCTCGTCGACGGTCCGCTCGTCGAACAGGGCGGTCGCGTAGTCGATCGCGCCGAACAGCCCGTCGGCGGTCCGCCGCAGCCCCATGCTCAGGTCGAGTTTCACGCCCCGTGGCGGGGTGGCGACGTCGACGACATCGAGGTCGTCGAAGCGGCCCGGCAGCCCTCCGTTCTCGTCCTCGAACAGGAACATCGTCGACACCAGCGGGTTGCGGGACAGGTCCCGCTCCGGCGCGACCGCGTCGACGACCCGGTCGAAGGGGATGTCCTGGTGGCTGACGGCGGCGTGCAGCGTGTCCCGCACCCGATCGACCAGCAGGTCGAAGCTGGGGTCACCGGAGCAGTCGCAGCGCAGCACCAGCGTGTTGAGGAAGGGACCGACGACGGCGTCCACTCCCGTCCGGGTCCGGCCGCTCACCGGCATGCCGACGGCGACGTCGTCCTGCCGCATCAGCCGGGCCAGCAGCGCGGCGAAACCGGCGAGCAGCACCACGTACGGCGTGGTCCGGTGCCGCTGGGCCAGCTCGGCGCAGGCCCGATCGACGTGCGCCGGCACCGCGAAGGTCACCCGGGCGCCGGCCGGATCCCGCGGGGTCGCGCGGGGCCGGTCGGCGGGCAGGTCGAGTTCGGTCAGCTCGGCCAGGGTGTCCTGCCACCACCGCAGACCGGCCTGTGCCTCCGCGGTGCCGAGGTGTCGCCGCTCCCACCTCGCGTGCTCGGCGAACTGTCCCGGCCGGGCAGGCTGCGGCGCCCCGGTCCGGGCCGCGTGGTAGAGCTCGGCGAGGTCGGCGCAGAGCAGTTGCACGGACCAACCGTCGCAGGCGATGTGGTGCAGGTGCGCGACGAGCACCTGTTCGTCGTCGCCCAACCGCACCAGGACCGCTCGCCAGACCGGGCCGGTGGCGAGGTCGAATCCGCGCCCGGCCTGGTCGGCCAGCAGGGCGGCGAGCCCGGCCTCGTCGGTGGTCACGACCGGCAGGTCGACCGGCGCGGGTGGATCGATCACCTGGACCGGCTCGCCGTCGCGCAGCTCGTACCTCGTCCGCAGGATGTCGTGCCGGGCGGCCAGGCCGGTCAACGCGACGCGCAGCGCCTCGACGTCGAGCACGCCGCGCAGCCGCAGCACGAGAGGCACCAGGTAGTCCACCCCGCCGGGCGCGAGTTGGTCCAGGAACCACATCCGGCGCTGCGCCGACGACAGTGGCGCCGGCCCGGTGTCGGTCACGCCGGCAGCGGCATCGGCGGCGGACCCGTCGTCGCGCCGCCGTACCCGGCCCGCGAGGCGTTGCGCCACCAGCCGGCGACGCAGTTCGGCCCCGCTGTCGGCTGCCGGACGTGGCCCCTCGGTGTCGCTCATCGTCTCTCCCCAGGCTCGTCCTGATCCAGCAGGAGCGCGGCCACCTCGTCCTCGGGCAGCGCGTCGACCTCGTCGACGACGAGCCGGGTGACCAGGTCCACCTGTTGCTCGACCGTCGTCGCCCCGAACAGGTCCCCCAGCGGGATGGTCACCGCGAAGAGGTCCTGGATGCGGGTACGGACCCGGGTGGCCAGCAGCGAGTTGCCGCCGATCGCGAAGAAGTCGGCGTCGTGCTCGACCGCGGGGAGACCGAGCACGGCGCACCAGATCTCGGCTATCAGCTCCTCGACGCTCGCCTCGGCGGATGCCTCCTCGGTGCGCTCGCCCTCGTCGTCGGCGGCGATCGGCGGGAGCGCCCGCAGGTCCACCTTCCCCGCCCCGGTCCTCGGCATCTCGGCGAGGAAGACCCAGTGCCGCGGGACCATCGCCTCCGGCAGCCGGGCCCGCAGGTACGCACCGAGATCGCGCGCGTCCGGTGGGGTGGCTTCGGCGGCCACGACGTAGCCGACGAGCTGGGTGGCGCCGTCCCGCGTCGCGGCGGTGACGCTCGCCGCCCGGATCCCCGGGTGGGTGAGCAGGCACGCCTCGACCTCGGCGGGCTCGACCCGGAAGCCGTTGATCTTCACCTGACGGTCCGCCCGGCCGTGGAAGTCCAGCACCCCGTCGGCGTTCCGGCTGACCACGTCACCCGTGCGGTACATCCGGGCCCCGGGCACCGTCGAGAACGGATCCGGCAGGAAGCGCTCGGCGGTCAGCGAGGGGCGTCCGTGGTAGCCCCGCGCGAGGCTGCCCCCCAGGAACAGCTCGCCCCGGACACCGGGCTGCGCCGGTCGCAGCCGCTCGTCGAGCACGTAGCCGACGGTGCGGCCCACCTCGGTGCCGATCGGCACCACCGCCCCGGGCGGCAGGCTGGCGGCACGCGCCTCGGTGACCTCGTGGAGGGTCGACGTGACGACGGTCTCGGTCGGCCCGTAACAGGCGATGAAGCGAGCGTCGATGCCGAGTTCGTGCCACCGGTGCACGTCCTCGGCGTACACCACGTCCGTGCCGATGTTGACCGCGCGCAGGGTGTCCAGCCGGCTGTCGGCCTTCACGACCCGGTCGAGCATGTCCCGCCACGCCATCGGCGGCAGGTCGAGGAAGGTGACCCGGGTGGCGGCGACCAGGTCGGGCAGGTCGGCAGGGCTCCACCCGCCGGCGGCGGCGAGCACCAGGGTCGCGCCCGACACCAGGGTCATGCCGAGGTGTTCCATCGCGACGTCCACGAAGGGCGGACTCGTCGTCAGGATCCGGTCGTCGGCGGCCAGCCCGTACCGCAGCGCCACGTCCTCGCAGTGGGCCAGGAACGCGCCGTGTTCCACCTGCACGCCCTTGGGCTCGCCGGTGGAGCCGGACGTGTGGATGACATACGCGAGCTGTCCGGCGACGACGGCGGCGCGGCGCTCTCCCCCGCCGTCGGTGGGCGCGGACGTCCGCAGGTCCTCCGGCACCAGCACCGCGGGGCCACCGGAGGGCACCAACCCGACGGCGTCCGGCGTCACCACCACGACGGCGGGTTCCAGCGACGCCACGATCGACGCCAGCCGCGCTCCGGGCCCGGCGACGTCGAGCGGGGCGTGCACACCGCCGGCCGCCATCACCGCCAGCGCGGTCACGATCAGGTCCAGGCCACGGGGAAGACAGACCGCGACGATCGACTCGGGCCCCACCCCGGCGGCACGCAGGCGGGCCGCCGCCACATCGACCCGCCGCGCCAACTCGCCGTAGCTGAGGCGGTCGCCGCCCTGCTCGACCGCGACGGCGTCCGGCCGCGCCGCCGCCTGACGCCGGAGCAGTTCGGGCAGGGTACGGACGGCCAGCCCGCCGACGGACGCGTCCGGATCGGTGGCGACCTGCTGGAGCAGCTGCCGGTAGCGGCGGATCAGCCGTTCGACGCTCGCCGGCCGGAAGAGGTCCGTCGAGTACTCGACGAGCCCCAGGTAACCACCGTCCGGCTCCTCGCTCAGCGTGACGGTGAGGTCGTAGATCGCCGTCGGCCACGGCAACGACAGCAGATCCAGCTGCTCCGGCAGGTCGGGCAGGTACGACGGCCGCGCCTGCCCCACCTCGAACATGATCTGGAACAGGGGATTACGGGAGCGGTCGCGGGCGATCCGCAGGCTGTCCAGGACACGGTCGAACGGGACGTCCTGATGCGCGTAGGCGGCCAGGGAGGTCTCCCGGGTGCGCCGCAGCACGGCCCGGAAGTCGTCGCCGGGGTCCACCTCGGTACGCAGCACGAGGATGTTCGCGAAGTAGCCGATGAGCCTCTCCACCGCCGGGTTGGTCCGACCGGCGACGGGTGCGCCGACGACGATCTCCCGGGTGCCGGTCAACTCCGCGAGCAGGCAGTTGAAGGCGGCCAGGAAGGTCATGAACGGGGTGGCGCCGAGTTGCTGCCCGACCTGCACGACCGGGGCGGCGACCGGGGCCGGCACCCGGAACACGTACAACGCGCCCCGGCCCTGCCACTGGGCGGGACGGGGCAGGTCGGTGGGGAGTTCGGTGGCGCGTGCCCCGTCGAGCTGCCGCCGCCAGTGTTCGAGCCCGCTGGCCGCCTGCGGGCCCTGCGACCAGGCCGACTGCCAGGCGGCGTAGTCGGCGTACTGGACGGCCGGTGCGGCGGCCGGGTCGGGGGACGACAGTTCGGCGGCGAGGATCTCCGTCGACACGCCGTCCCAGGCGATGTGGTGCACGAGCAGGACCAGCGACTGCCGGTCGGGGCCGGAGCGGACCAGTCGGGCGCGCAGGACCGGATCGGTGGCCAGGTCGAAGGGCCGCTGGGTCAGCTCCCTGATCTGCCGGGTCGCCGCGTCCTCGCCGGTGGCCTCGACGAGTTCGATCTCGACCGGGGCGGGCGGATCGACGACCTGGGTGAGCTGCTCGTCGACCATCTCGTAGCGGGTACGCAGGATCTCGTGCCGCTCGACCACGCGGGCGAGCGCGGCGCTCACCTCGGCCAGCGTCATCCGCGCCGGCAGCGGCACCACCACCGGCACCATCTGCTCCGGGCTGCCCGGACTCAGCTGCTCCGCCATCCACATCCGCTGCTGTCCGGCCGACAACGGCAGCAGCCCGGTCCTGGGCAGCACCTCGATCTCGGGTGCGGTGGTTCGACCCGCCGCGTCGTTCCCGCCGCCGGCCGCCGCCGCGTCCCGGCGCAGCAGGTCGGCCTGGGCGGCGACGGTGGTGGCCTGGTACAGCTGCGCCAGCGAGACGCCCGCACCGGTACGCGCCCGCAGCCGGGCCGCCAGCTCGCCGAGTTGCAGGGAGTGCCCACCGAGCGCGAAGAAGTCGTCGTGCCTGCCGACGGTGCCGGCGCTCGCCAGTACCGTGGCCCACTCCTGCGCGACGACCTGTTCCACCTCGTCGGTGGGCAACGCCCGCTCGCCGGGCGGCAACCCGTCCGGAATCCCGTTCAGCAGGGCGACCGCGTCGGTCTTGCCACTGGACGTGGCGGGTATCGCGTCCACCCGGACGAACAGCCCGGGCAGCATCGCCTCCGGCAGGGTCCGACGCAGGTGCGCCCGCAGCGCACCGGTCTCGATGGCGGCGTCGGTGACCAGGAACGCCACGAGCTGACGCCCCCCGTCGGGACGCGGACGCCCCAGCACGACAGCGGCCCGCACCAGGGGATGCGTCTCCAGCGCCCGCTCGACCTCGCCGGGCTCGACGCGGACACCGTTGATCTTGATCTGGTCGTCCGCCCGGCCCACGAACTCGAATTCCCCACCGGACCGTTGCCGCGCCAGGTCGCCGGTGTGGTACATCCGCGATCCGGGTGGCCCGTACGGGTCGGGCACGAACCGGGCGGCGGTCAGGTCGGGCCGCCCGACGTACCCCCGGCCGACGTTGACGCCACCGACGTAGAGCTGCCCGACGGCACCCCGGGGCACCAGTTCGCCGTCCCGCCCGAGCAGGACCGCCCGCAGCCCGTCCAGCGGGCTGCCGATCGGCACGGGTCCCCGGCGCTGCTCCTGCGGCCACCGGTACGCGGTCACGTCGATCGCGCACTCGGTGGGTCCGTACGTGTTGACGACCGTGACGTCGACCCGGTCGCGGACCTGCGCACACAACTCACCGGTGAGCGGCTCGCCGGCGCTGAACAGCAGCCGCAGCGAGGTGCAGTCGGCCCATCCGTCGACGGCGAGCAACCGCCGCAGCACCGAGGGCACCACCTGGAGCACGGTCACCGCCCCCTCGGCGACCGCGCGCAGCATCACCGCCGCGTCACGCGGCGCGTCGGGCGGGGCGACGACCACGGTGCCGCCACTGATCAGCGGGCCGAACATCTCCCAGCCCGCGGCGTCGAAGGTCAGCGCCGTCTTCTGCAGCACCCGGTCGCCCGCGCCGAGTCCGAGCCGGTTGACCGGCCACCAGACCCGGTTGGCGATGCCGCCGTGGGTGACGACCACGCCCTTGGGCCGCCCGGTCGAGCCGGAGGTGTACATCACGTACGCCGCGTGTTCCGCCGCAAGCCGGACCTGGGGGAACGGGACGCCGCGCGCTGATCCGTCCACCGTGAGGATTGTGACTCCGAGCTCCGCCAACCGTCCGGTGTCGGCCGGGGCCGCGAGCAGGGTCCGTACGCCCGCGTCGGCGACGATCGTCTCGATGCGCGCCCGCGGGTGCTCGGGGTCGAGCGGGACGTAGCAGCCCCCGGCCCGCCAGACCGCCAGCAGGGCCACCACCGCGGCGGCGCCCCTCGGCAGGTGGACCCCGACCGGGGTTTCCGGCCCGACCCCCCGCTCGGCCAGCCGGGCGGCCAGCGACTGCACCTGGTCCAGCAGCTCCCGGTAGGTCAGGGAGGTGCCGCCGTCCTCGACCGCCACGGCGTCCGGGGTGCGGGCGGCCTGCGCGGCGACGAGTTCGGGCAACAGCGCCGGTGGCGTCCCGGTCCCGCCGGTGACTGCCGACCTGGCGGTGACCGGTACCTGGCCCACCGCGAGCGCCGGGTCCGCCGTGAGCCGGTCCACCAGCTCGACGTACGTGGTCAGCAGGTCCGTGGCCGTCGACTCGTCGAACAGCGCGGTAGAGTATTCGAGCTCGACCCGCAGGGCGCCCTGGGCGGCCGGTACGACGTGCACGGTGAAGTCGAGCAGCGACCCCTGCGGCGTGATCGGCAGCGCGGGCCGCACCCGGTAGGCGTTGTTCTCCTGCGTCGGCATGTTGAAGCCGACCTGGGCCAGCGGCGGCTGGTTGGGACTGTGCGTCGGGCTGGTCTCGCGCACCACCACGGCGAACGGCACGCCCTGGTGCTCCAGGGCCTCCGCCACCCGGTCACGGAGCTGGGGCAGCAGCGTCTGGAAACTCTCCCGGCTGGTGACCGTGGCGCGGATCGGCACCACGTTGACCAGCATGCCGATCATCCGTTGCAGCTCGGGCCGGACCCGACCGGACACGCTGGCCCCGACGATGAGATCCGAGTCGCCGGTGTAGCGGTGCAGCAGCACGAAGTAGGCCGCGAGCATCGTCATGTAGGTGGTCGCGCCGGACGCGCGGCCGACGGCGTGCACCCGGTCCACGACCGCCCGTGGCACGTCCCGGTGGATGGTCGCGCCGGAGAGGTCGCGGTGCGCCGGCCGGGGCCGGTCGGTCGGCAACGCCAGCGGATCGGGCAGCGCCGCGAGCCGTCCGCGCCAGTAGTCCAGGTCGGCCTTCGCGCCGCCGTCGCGGATCTGTTCCCGCTGCCAGACGGCGAAGTCGAGGAACCCGACGGGCGGCGCACTCCCCCCGGTCGCCATGTCGTCGATGACGAGGGCGAGCGACGCGGCGTCCAGGGCGATGTGGTGCGCGGCGAACAGGGCCAGCCGGCGCCCCGAGGGCGTGGTGATGACCGCGGCCCGCCACAGCGGCGCCTGGTCCAGCCGGTACGGCCGGGCGGTGACGGCCAGGGCGGTGGCGAACACGCCGTCGGGACCGTCCCCGTCCGCCGCCGTCAACTCCTCCACCTCGACGGGCACCTCGGCCGCCACGGTCAGCAGCGGTCTGCCGTCGGCGCCCGCCTTGATCGCCATCCGCATCGCGTCGTGGCGCTCGACGACCCCGCGCAGCGCCCTCACGAAGCTCGCCGCGTCCGTGCCGTCGGCCATCCAGTCGGCGGCGACCACGTTGAACAGCGGCACGTCACCGGCGATCTGGTGCAGGTGCCAGACCGCCTCCTGGGCGTACGAGAGCGGCACCGGATCGTTGCCGCGCCGGCGCGGCAGTGTCGCCGGCGCCGGTATCGGTGCGCCCACGCCCCCGCCCTTGATGATCTGGGCGAGCAACTGCCGCTGGAGCGGCGAGAGTTCGGCACTCACGACAGGTCCTCCTTCGCCGGGACGAAGTTCTCGATCCGCGCGCCGAGGCCCGTGTCCCGGGCGATCCTGACGACCAGCCCGGCCACCGCCAGGTCGAGCACGCCGAGCCCGAACGGAGAGACGACGGTGACCCGGTGCGGATCCCTCGGGGGAGTCTGCGGCCGGGCCGCGAGTTGACCGATGGTGGCGGCGATGAAGTCGTGGTGGCCGACCTGTCGTGCGGCGACGTCGACCGACGTGGCGGCACGCAGCACGTGGTCGACGTCGTCGACCACGTTGACCGCCTCGAGAACGGCGTCGGGCAGCACGTCCCGCAGCGAGACGTGCAACACCAGCGTGCCCGGCCGCAGCAGCCGGGTGTCCAGGTACGGCGTCAGCGCGTTGGTCGCGACACTCACCAGGGTGTTGCGGCCCAACGCCCGCCCCTGGTCCGTCTCGACGTGCACCGTGAGGGAGGGCAGGACCTCCGCGCACCGGGCCTGGAACGCGGTGGCCCGCTCCGTGCTGACGTCGTGCACCGTGACGTCGGTGAGGCCGGAGACGACCTGGCTGAGGAACCGCAGCACGGCGAAGTTGATGACCCCGCAGCCCAGCAGGGTCACCCCGGCCTGGTCGGTCTCGGCGGGCAGGAGCCGGGCCGCCAGGGCGGCACTGGCGGCCGTACGCCAGGCGGAGACCCGGGCGCCTTCGAGCAGCACCTCGGGCTGCCCGGTGCGCATCGAGTTGAGGATGATGGCGGACGACGCCCGCGGCACCCCCTGCCCGATGTTGGCCGGGAACGACGAGATCCACTTGACCCCGGCCGTCGGCTCCGGGCCGCCCAGATACGCCGGCAGCGCGATGATCCGGTTCCGGTCGTCGTCGGGGAACCGGAGGAACACCGAGTGCGGCAGCGCCGACCGCCCCGCCTCGTGTGCGAGATACGCCTGCTCCACCGCATGCAGCACCTCGGCCTCCCTGCCGTGCAGGGCCGCGCGCACGTCGGTGCTGGTGAGGATCAACATGGGTTCTCCGTTCGCCCTGCGTCAGCCAGGCCGGGCAGCACCCGCGCCTTACGGTCCACCGCGACCATGCGGAACTCGCTGGTGTAACGCCGTCCTGCCGCATCCCGCAGCCACAGCTGGTCGGGGCCGGGCAGCATCTCCTGGAGGACGACCGGCCCCCGGGCGGCCCGCCGCCAACTGCGAGCCAGGTTCGTCACCAGCAGCGGCGCGTCACGATCGACGTAGAACGGCTTCGGTTCACCCGGCAGTTGCGCGAACAGGTGCCGTGGCAGGCCCCGCTCGGTGAGGAAGTCGCTGAGCACCTCGGGCCGGTAGCCACGGGCACCGAGCACCTTCGGCGGCAGGTCGTCGACCGCGAATGCCCAGGTCGCCCGCCGGATGACCAGGTCGTCCAGGGTGATCCGCGGGCCGGGCCCGGGAATCCGGAACCGGTTGACCGTGATGGCCGAGAGGAACTCGCCGAAGAACTCGGCGACCGGCAGCTCCCACCGCCCGTCCCGGGGGCCTGCGGTGAGCCCCTCGTCCCGGTCCCGGACGACGAGTCCCGTCGCCGGCAGGACCGACACACCGTCCGGGGCGCCCATGTCCGTGCTGTGCGCCCAGTACAGGTACCGGTCGGGCACGTGCACGGTCAGGGGCGGATACCGACGCGAGTCGATCTGCGGCCCGTACGGGTAACTCGGCACGATCCGGCCACCAGCCATGTCCCGGGCCGTCAGCTCCACCAGTCGCCCCGGCTCGTCCGCGAGGGTATGGAAGAACCGCGACTCCAGAGTGTTCATGGCGGTGTGCAGCTCACCGAGGACCCAGAGCGGCCGCCCCCGGCCCGTGGCGAGCATGAGGTCGGGACTGTGCTGCCGGGCCGCCGCCCAGCCGGGCTCGCACGGGGGAAAGAGCCGGTCGACCAGCGCCTCGATGTCCTCGCTGGCCAGTTGGACCGGATCGGGGCCGGTCGCGTCGCGCAGGATCTCCGACCACCGCAGCCGAAAGTCCTCGCCGATCTCGTCGATGAGCGTACCGGGGGCGCCGGCCAGGACGTCCGCCGCGGCGATGTGCAGATCGGAGAGGAGGACGGTCTCCCGCCGGTGCCGCAGCTCCGCGTACGTCTCGCACAGCCGCTCGTCCACGGCCGCCCGCACCTCGGCGGTCAGCCACCGGGCCGATTGCAGGAGCAGCCCCAGCGGCTCCGCCACCTGGTCGACCAGCCCGGCGGGCACCACCGCGTCGAGGTCCCGACGACAGTCGACGTACGCGAGGGTGCGTCCGGCCGCCGCCTCGTCCTTGGTCCGCTGGGCGGTCTGGCCGGCGAATTCGGCGAACCGCCGTTCCACCGCCGTCAGCACCGGGGCCAGTTCCGCCGGCTGCCGGACGAACCGCTCGGCCGCCGCGAGCTGGTCGATGAGGCCCGTCAGGTCCGCGACCGCCTGGTCGCGGGCCCCGCTCTCCGGCAGCTTCATTAGTTGGGCCAGCAGTTCCCGCTCCGGATGCGCGCACGGCGGCAGCACGAACTCGGCGACGACGATCCGGTGCGCGACCAGTCCGGCCAGGGCCGACCGCTCGTCGGCGTCGAGGTCGGCCTCGGTGCAGCCGGCCCTGGCGAGACGGTCCAGCAGGGCGAGCTGCGCCGGCGCCAACGCCAGCGGCACCTGGAACGGCCGGTACGCCTGTCCCTCGTGGACGCTGACGCTGGGCACCCGTCGCACCGGCAGGTGCGGCCGGATGGCGGGATCCTCGGCCCACCGCTGCGCCAGCGCGCGCACCGCCCACAGTTCGAACGAGGCGCTGGTGCTGCGCACCCCCGCCGTCCCGGTCACCTCCAGCGAGTCGCCGGCACCACCGAAGGTGGCCCAGCCGACCGGCCCGAAGAAGCCGATGCTGTCGTTCTTCGCGCAGTACCGCTGGGCGTACCTGGTCAGCACACCCGCCCGGTACGAGGTGAGCGCGGAGCCGGGCCGCCGCGCCCACTCGGCCACTGCCGGGTTCTGCCAGCTGAGCGCGGCGAGGAAGTCCGGCTCGGCCAGCAGCTCCCGGACGGCGGCGAGCCCGTCCTCGGCGAAGCCGGCGAGCCAGTCGAACGGCATGCCGGCGGCACGTACCGGGGCCACCGGCCACAGCGCCCAGTCACTGGTGAGCACGACGGGTTCGTTCACCGAAGTCCCTGCTCCCGCAGCAACGTGGCCAGTGCCGCGATCGTCGGGTAATCGAAGATCGCCCCGATCGAGAGCTCCACCTGGAACGTCTCCCGGATGGCGGAGATCAGCGCGATGGCGGTGAGCGAGTTGCCGCCGACCGAGAAGAAGTCGACGTCCATGCCGATGTCCGGGTCGCCGATCGCCTCGACCCACAGCGCCTTCATCCGGGACTCCAGGCTGTTCGCGTCGCCCGGCCCGGCGGTGGCCGCCACCGGTCCGGCCGACGCCATCCCCGCGACCGTGTCGGCCAGGGCGTCGGCGGCCGCGGCGGAAGCCACCGCCGTCGGGCGCTGATCGACGACGGGAGCGGTCGGCCCCGGCCGTTCGGGCGTCTCGCGGCCGCGCAGCGGCTGGGCATTGCTCTCCACGAGCACCTGCCCGGGGTGCCGGGCACCGAGGATGGCCAGGGTCAGCGCGACCCCCAGCCGGGGCGGGATCCCGTCGGCCGCCCCGCTCTCCCCGCCGCCGGCCGGGGCGGTCACCTTCGTGCCGGGTTGTATCTGGCGCAGGGTGTACCCGGTCGCCACGCAGAGCGGCTGCCCGTCGAACCCGAGCAACTCGAGATCCGCCCGGATCACACCCGGCCCGCTGGGCTTGCGCCGCACATGCACGAACACCTCCGCCGGCAACCGGCCGTGGAAGACGATCGACTCGCAGCAGAACGGCAGGTGGAAGCCGTCGTCGGGCCGACGGAACGCCGTCGACGCCGAGTCCAGCAGGGTGGGGTGCACCGGGTGCACCGCCAGGTCGTCGGCGAACTCCTCGGGCAGTCGCAGCTGCACCAGCAACTCGGAGGTGTCCTCCGGCGTCCGGGTCCAGGTGGCGACGGTGTTGTCCCACCTGCGGCCGAGGTGGAACAGCCTCGGCCCGTCAGCCTCCGACTCCATCAGCTCGTGGGTGAAGGACGAGCGCAGCTCCCCGATCGGCCGGGGCCCGCCCGGCTCACCCGCCGCGGCGACCCGGGCGCTGGCATGCCGTACCGCCGGGGCGCCCGGGTCGCTGCCCGAACGCGACCACGACTCCAGGGTGCCGTCGGTGTGCAGCCGGATCTCCACCCGTCGCTCGTCCTCGGTGGCGAGGACCTGGTGGTAGACCACGTCGGTGAGCCGCACCGGCAGGTCCCGCCCGGTCAGCTCGCAGTAGCCGCGCAGCATGAGGTCCAGCTGACCGGTCCCGGGCAGGATCGCCGCGCCCTCCAGCCGGTGCTCGTCCATGATGGGGCTGAGCGCCGGACCGATCGTGGTCGACCAGGTCCGCACCCCGTACTCGGCGGCCATCCCGACCTCCGCCCAGGACGGCCAGTTGATGGAGACCGCGGGCACCCCCGCCCGGCGCAGCGTCACGGCGTACGCGTCCTGGAAGGCGTTCGCGGCGGCGTAGTCCGCGCTGCCGACGAGCCCGTCATGGGCGGCCCGGCTGGAGAAGCAGGCGAAGAAGTCGAGTGGCGGGCCGGACCGCAACGCCTCGTCGAGCACCACCGTCCCCCGGACCTTGGGGCTGAGCACCGCCGCGACGTCGTCGGGTTCCCGCAGCCGAACCAGGCCGTCGCCAGGCAACCCGGCCAGATGGAAGACCCCGTTGACCGGCCCGAACCTGGACACCGTGACGTCGAGGGCCCGCCGCAGTCCCCGGCGGTCGGCGACGTCGGCGGTCAGGACGCGGACCTGTGCGCCAAGTCCGGTGATCTCCGCGAGCTGGGCGCGCAGGCGCTCGGAGCGTTCGTCCGTCGCGTCGTCGTCCAGGCCCGTGCGGCTCAGCAGGATCAGCCGGGGTTGCAGCCCGGTGCCGGCGAGACCGCGCGCCAGCGCCATGCCGAGTCCGCCGGTGCCGCCCGTGATCAGGTAGACCCCCTGGCGCCGCAGCGGCGACGGCGACTCCCACGGCGCCGCGTCGAACGCCACCTGGGTCGGCATCCACCGCCGCGTACCGCGCAGCGCGACGACCTCGTGCCGCCGCCACTGGCCCAGCTCGCACGCGAGCTCGTGGTCGGCGGGCAGGGCCACGTCCACCACGCGGCAGCCCAGCTCGGGCGCCTCCTTCGCCAGCGAACGGGCGAACCCGACGAGCATCGCGGCGGTCGGGTCGAGCGGCTCGGCGCCCGTGATGTCGACCGCTCCCCGGGTGAGCACCAGAAGCCCCGCCGCGCCGCCCGCCGGCAGGGCGGCGACCGTCTGGGCGGTGACGAAGAGGCTGGTGAAGCCGGCCTCCACGGCCCGGTTCACGCCCGCGCTGGTCAGTGCGGGGTTGGGCCCAGCGGTGAAGGCGTGCACCACGAGCGTCACCGGTGTCCCCCGGCCGGCCAGCGCGGCCAGCACCCGGTCCAGGTCGACCCGGGAGCCGGGGCGGATCCGGAATTCCGCGCCCACCTCGGCGTACGCCTCCGCCGGCCGGGCGATCGCCACGGCGGCGCCGGCCTGCTGCACCGCCAGTACGACGGGAAGGCTGTCCGCCTCGGACGCCGGTGCCAGGAGCAGGCACAGCCCCGACACGGCGCTCCTCGGCAGCGCCTGCGTCTCGGTCCACACCACGGTCGACAGTGGTGTCCCGGCCTCGGTCGGCTCACCGCTGACCGGCAGGGCCGCCTCGACCGCCGGGACAGCCGCCACCGCCGGGGGCGTCGTCAGTGCCGGTGCGTCCACCCAGTGCCGGCGCCGCTGGTAGGGGTAGCCCGGCAGCGGCACCCGTCGGACCGGGCCGGCGTCGTCCGGCTCGGGCCACTCGACGTCGTGTCCGTCGACCCAGAGTCGCGCCACCACCGCCAGCAGCCCGGCGAGGTCCGTGTCGGTTCGCGGCAGGGCGGGCGTGAACGAGGAGCCCGGCCCCCCGGTTCCCCTGCCGAGGTCACTGAGCACGCGGCCCGGCCCGACCTCGAGCACGCGGCGTGGCCCGTCGGCGAGCACGGCGGCCACGGCCCGGTCGTACCGGACGACGCCGGCCACCTGGTCGGCCCAGAAGTTCGGGTCGACAGCCTGGTCCTCGCCGATCAGACCGCCGGCGGCGGCGGAGTAGAACGGGATCGTCGGCGCCGACAGCTCGACTCCGTCGAACGCGGCGGCGAACTGCACCGCGGCCGGGATCATCAACGGGCTGTGGAAGGCGCCGGCGGTCGGCAGGACCGTGGCCAGGATCTTGCGGCTCTGCAACGCGGACCGCGCGGCGAGCACGTCGTCGCGGCTGCCGCTGAGGACGACCTGTCGGGGTTCGTTCACCACGGCCACCGTCAGGCCGGCCAGCAGTTCGGTGGGGAGGTCGTCCAGGGGAGCGGCCACCGCCAGCATCGCACCCGTCGTGACGGCGGACATGGCCCGGGCCCGCGCCGCCACCAGGGCCACCCCGTCGGCCAGCGAGAACACCCCGGCCGTCACGGCGGCGGCCAGCTCACCGACGCTGTGCCCGAGCACCGCCCCGGGACGGACCCCCCGGGCCCGCAGGGCACACACCAACGCGTGCTCGACGGCGAAGAGGGACGCCTGGGTCGCGACGGTGCCGGTCAACCGCTCCGGGTCGCCCGAGAGCCAGTCCTCCCGGACCTCGATCCCGTGCGTCCCGAACAGGTCGAGCACCTCGTCCATGGCCTCGGCGAAGGCCTTGTCCTCGCGGTAGAGGCGGTGTCCCATTCCGGCCCGCTGGGAGCCCTGGCCCGGGAAGGCGAAGACCAGGTCCCGCCGTTCCGCGCCGGCTCCCCGCAGCACGCCGTCGTCGGCGGCGAGTCGCTCGGCGGCCACCGCCGGGTCGTCCGCGACGATGGCGGAGCGCAGGGGGTACGGCCGCCGGCCGTGCTGCAGGGTGCGCACCGCCGCGGGGAACGTCTGCGGGTCGTGGTCGGTGAAGTACCGGGCCAGGTTCTCCTGGTACTGCCGCCCGGCGACCTCGCTCTGCGCCGACCACACCACGATCCGGGGTTGTGCCCGCACCGGCTGCGGTACGCGCGCCGGGGGCTCCTCGATGACCACGTGGGCGTTCGTACCCCCCACGCCGAAGGAGCTGACCCCGCCGACCAGGGGCACTCCGGGGGCGCGGGTCAGCGGCGTGAGCCGGTCGGCGATGACGAACGGCGTCGAGTCCAGGTGCAGCTTGGGGTTCGCCTCCTGGAAGTTCACCGTGCCGGGGAGAGCACCGTGCCGGAGGGCGAGGACGCCCTTGATCAGCGAGGCGATGCCCGCCGCATGGCCAAGGTGTCCGATGCTCGACTTGACCGAGCCGAGCGCCACCGTGGTCCCGGTGTCGTCGCCCACCGCCTGCAGCGCGCGATGCAGCGCCGCCACCTCGATCGGGTCCCCGAGCGGGGTGCCGGTGGCGTGGCACTCGACGAACGCCAGTTCACTCGCGGTCACCTCGGCCATGGCGAACGCCTCGGCCAGCATCGTCGCCTGGCCGATCACGGAGGGGGCGGTGAAACCGGCCTTCGCCGATCCGTCGTTGTTGAGTGCGGTGCCCCGTAGGACGGCGTGCACGGTGTCGCCGTCGGCGAGCGCGTCGCTGAGCCGCTTGAGCACCACGGCGCCGGCGCCGGTGGAGAAGAGCGTGCCGTCGGCCTTGCCGTCGAAGGGCCGCACGTGGCCGTCGCGGGAGAAGGGGCTGCCCTGCGTCCACAGGTAGCCGTGCCCGAACGGCATCTCCACCTCGGCGCCACCGGCGACAGCCAGGTCGCACTCCCCGTTGCGCAGCGCCTGGCTGGCCAGGTGCACGGCGACCAGGGAACTCGAACAGGCCGTGGAGACGGAGATCGCCGCCCCCCGCAGGTTCATCTTGTACGCGGCGGTGATCGCGACGTAGTCGGTGTTGTTCAGGGAGGTCAGCGCGAAGCTCGTGCTCGCCGCGGCGTCGCCGGTCAGGCCCAGGTTGTCGACGTACCGGTTGGTGCCGGCGGAGCCGTAGACCGCGATGGTCGCCTCTTCGCGGTACGGGTCGTAGCCGGAGTGCTCGAGCGCCGCGTGCGCGCTCTCCAGGAACATCCGGATCTGCGGGTCGGTGAAGTCGGCCTCCTTCGGCGTGTAGCCGAAGAGCGCCGAGTCGAAGTCCTGGACCCCCGGGGCCGTGGCCACGGCCTTGACGTAGTCCGGATGCCGCAGCATCTCCTCCGAGACCCCGTACGCGCGCAGTTCGTCGTCCGTGGGGAACTGGACGCTCTCCACCCCGTCCCGCAGGTTGGCCCAGTACTGGTCGAGATCCGCCGCTCCCGGGAATCGGGCAGCCATCCCGACGATCGCGATGTGGTGCCGGTCGCTCATGACATGTCCCTTCGCAATGTCTCGCGTATCCGCAGCCGGCGCGCGGAGTCCAGGGAGACTGGTCGCCTGACGGAGCGGACCTCGACCGCTGCCTCCTGCTCGCCCGCGACATAGGCGGCGAGCGATCGAACCGTCGGAAGTTCGAAGAGTTTGAGCACCGGCACGGGGCGTCCGAGGCGCTCCTCCAGTGCCTGCTGTACGCCGATCGCCAGCAGCGAGGTGCCACCGAGGTCGAAGAAGTTGACCTCGCGGCCGACCTGCGCGACGCCCAGCGCCTCCTGCCAGGTGCGGGCGATCGTCTCCTCGACGGCCGTGGCGTAGACCGGAGCGGGGGTGTCCTCCGAGGCTCCGTCGACGTCGGGCCGCCAGGCCGGCAGGCGGGTCCGGTCCGGCTTGCCGTTGGCGGTCAACGGCAGCTGGTCCAACCGGACCACCCCCACCGGCAGCATGTGCGCCGGCAGCAGGGTGCGCAGGTCCGCTCGCAGCCGGGCGGTGGACACGGCCTGGCCGTCGACGGAGGTGAGATAGCTGACCAGGCGTGCCTCGTCACCCGAGCCGACCAGCACGGTGACGCAGTCGGTCACGTACGACAGGCTCCGGGCCGCCACGTCCACGTCCTGGAGTTCGACCCGGTATCCGGCGATCTTGACCTGGCCGTCGTCCCGGCCGAGCACCTCGATCATGCCGTCCGGCAGCGCCCGGCCCAGGTCGCCGGTGTGGTATTCCGGACCGCACCCCTCGGCGAGCGACTCGCCGCGTACCACGATGCGACCGCGCTCCCCCACCGCGGCCGGACGGCCGTGCCCGCCCAGCACGACGACGCCGCCGCCGTAGATGCCGGAATCGACCGGTATCCGGCGATCCGGTCGGCCCACCGGCTGACCCGGCCGGATCACCGACCAGGCCGCGACCTGCGGAGTTTCGGTGGCCCCGTAGGCGTTGACCACCGTCACTCCCGGGGCCGACCGCCGGATTCCGGTGACGTCACCGGCGAAGAGCTGGTCGCCGGCGACGACGGCGAGCCGCAGGTGCGGCAGCGGCAGGTTCGCGACCAGGAGCAGCCGCAACAGCTGTGGCGTCAGGTGGACGACGGTGACGCGCTCCCGGACGAGCCAGGCGTGCAGCTCGTGCGGGGAACGGATCACCTCCTCGGGCGGTACGCAGAGCGTGGCACCGACGGTCAGCGGCGCGAAGACGTCCCGCAGCAACGGGTCGTGGCCGAGACCGGAGAGCAGGGCGAACCGGTCGGCCGGCCCGAGGCCGAACTCCGCGGTGTAGCGGGCCAGGAAGTGGGCCAGCGGTGCGTCGCCGGCCCGCACGACGCGCGGTCTGCCCGTCGTACCCGAGGTGAAGCCCACGTGACCGGCCGGGCCGGCCATCGGGGAGAACCGGTCACCGCCGCGGACCGGGCCGACCTGGATCACGGTCGGGGCGATCGCGGCGAGAGCGGACGGCAGATCACCCTCGACGAGGATGGCTCGGGCCTGCGCGATCTCGCGGAGTTGCGCCACCAGCCGGGCGGGCGGATATCCAGGGTCCAGGACGCAGAACCGCGCGCCGACCGACGAGACGGCCAGCAACGCCGCGACCAGTGCGACGCCGCGCGGCGCGAACACCGCTACGAGGTCCCGACGGTGCACCTCGCCGAGCGACAGGTCCTGGGCGATGGCGCCGACCCAGTCGCCGAGCTCGCGATAGGTGAGCGTGCCGCCGGACGCGCTCAGGGCCGTCGCCTCCGGCACGCGCTGCGACTGCTCCGCGAAGCGCGTGCTGACCACGACCTTTCCGGCGTGGTCCGGCCCCGGGGTCAGGAGCGCGGCAGGTGCCGGCGCACCGCGACCGGCGGCCGGGACCTGCCCGTCGAGCGGCAGCTCGGGGTCGATCGACATCGCTGACAGGAGCTCGATGAACTGGTCGAGCAGTTCCGCGCCGAGGCGGGGCTCGATCGTCGCCCGGTCGTGCACGACGGTCACCGCGATCCGGTCACCGAGATCGGTGAGGTAGACGTTCAGGTCGAAGATCGCCCCCGCCGGGTCCTGGTCGATCACGCGGGTGGTGAGGCCGGGCAGCTCCGGGGCGATGTCCGGGCCGCCGAGGAAGTTGAACCAGGAGGTGAAGGACAGGTCCGTCCCGCGTCTGCGCAGATGGTGGTGCAGCACCTCGAAGGGCACGTCCGGGTTGGCGGCCGCGTGCGCCACCGCCGCTCTCGCCGCGCGGATCAGGTCCGCGTACGAGGGCGCCTCGGGCAGGGTCACCCGCAGCGCGGCGGTGCTGACGAAGAACCCCACGAGCGATTCGGTGCCCGGCACGGTACGGGCACCGAACGGCGCCCCGACCAGGATCTCGTCCTGCCCGCTCCACCGGCGCAGCAGGCCGGCGTAGGCGGCCAGCAGCGTCACGAACATGGTGCTCCGGTACTCGGTCGCCAGCTCCCTGAGCTCGGCCGTCCGGTCCACGTCGAGGTCACGGCGGTGGGTGACCGTCCCGGGCAGGTCGTCAGCCGGGGCTGGGAAGCGCTCCGCCGGGGCGCAGCCGTCCAGCCGTTCGACGAGTTCGGCGAGCTGCCCGTCGTAGGCTCCGGCCGCGAGCCGGCGAGCCTGCCAGGCGCTGTAGTCGAGATAGGTCAACGAGCCCGGTGGATCGGCCGGCGGAGGGTCCCCGGCGACGGCGGCCCGGTAGTGCCGGCCCAGGTCGTCGAGAATGATCCGGACGCTCTGCCCGTCGGCGACGAGATGATGCAGGGTGAGCACCAGCCGGGATTCCGCGTCGGGCAGCCGGACCAGGGCGGCCCGCAGCATCGGCGGCCGGGCCAGGTCGAACGGACGCCGGATCTCGGCGGTGATCCACTCCTCGGCCTCCTGCGGGCCGGCCACCTCGACCTGACGCAACGGCGGTGCGACCGGGTCCTGCACCCGCTGCCGGGGCCGGCCGTCATGGACCTCGAACGCCGTGCGCAGCGCGCGGTGACGGCGAACCAGACCAGCGACGGCGGCAGTCAACGCGGGCACGTCCACCTGTCCGCGCAGGGCGAGGACGACCGGGATGTTGTACGCCGAGGAGGCCTTGTCCGTCTTGTCCAGCAGCCACAGTCGCTGCTGCTCGGGAGCGAGCGGACCGACCAGGGCGGCCGGGTCGACCGGAACCGGTTCGGCGGCGACGGCCCGGCTGACCAGTCCGGCCAGCTCGCCGAAGGTGGGCTGGGTGAAGAGCACACCGGGCGGCAGGTCCACGCCCAGCTCGGCGCGGACCCGGATCACCAGTTCCGCCGCGCGGAGCGAGTCCCCACCGCAGTCGAAGAAGTCGTCGGTGCCGCGTACCCGGTCGGCGGCGAGCAGTTGCGACCAGATCCGCCGCAGCGCCTCGCGAGGACCGTGCGCGGTCTCCTCGGCCGGCACCGCCTCGAACCCTCCGGCGGCCACCTCGGACCGCAACGCGGTCAGGTCGACCTTGCCGCCGGAGGTCGTCGGCAGGACCGGCACGACCGCCATCACGGTCGGCACCATCGCCCGGGGCAGGCGCGCGGCGATCCACCGACGCACCTCGGCGACGTCCAGCTCGGCGGTCGGATCGGCCGCGACCAGGTAGGCCGCGAGCACCGTCCGCGCGTCGTGTTCGAGCAGGTCCACCCGGGCCGCGCCCACACCCGGGCAGTCGGCCAGGGCGGTCTGCACCTCCGCGAGACTGACCCGGACGCCGTTGACCTTGACGACGTCGTCGAGGCGCCCCTGGTGCACCAGAACGTCGTCGGCGTCGTAGCTGACGACGTCTCCGGTGCGGTAGAGGCGGGCTCCCGGCGGCCCGTCCGGAGCGGGCACGAAGCGGGCCGCGGTCGCGGCCGGATCGCCCAGGTACCCGCGCGCGACCTGATCGCCGCCGAGGTACAACTCGCCGTGCCGCGCCGGCTGCAGGTCCTCGTCCAGCACCAGCACCTCGGTCGAGGCGAAGGGTGTGCCGATCGGCACGCTGCCCTGGGCGTAGCCGGCGTCGACGTCCGTCTCGTACCAGGTGTTGTCGACCGTGACCTCGGTCAGACCGCAGGTGTTGAAGATCCGGACACCCGGGCCGGTGACCGCACGGGCCGCACGGTACTCGGCCCCGGACCAGAGCTCGCCACCGACGACGAGGTAGGTCAGGCTGTCCAGCCGCTCCCCGGCGGCCGCCAGGTGCGCCACGAGCGGGCGGAGCACCGAGGGGGTGATCTCGACGTACTCGACGTCGGCGGCGCGGATGAGCCGGACCAGGTCCGGCGGGCTGAGCACCGTCTGCTCCGGGCACATCACCAGGCACCCGCCGGTGAGCAGGGTACGCGCGAAGTCGGCGGTGGCGACGTCGAAGCCGAAGCCGGCGAGCTGGAGAACCCTGGTGACCTTCTCCCCCACGCCGTACAGCCGGCGGTAGGAGTCGACCAGGGACAGCAGCGACCGGTGGCTGACGGCGACGGCCTTCGGCTGGCCGGTCGACCCGGAGGTGTGGATGACGTAGGCCAGGTTGTCGGGGTGCACCGGTGCCGCCGGCGACGCCGCCGCACGGTCGCGGACGCCGTCTGCGCCACCGTCGTCGTCCTGCGCGCACAGATCGTCGACGACCAGCGCGGGAGCGCCCAGCGCGTCCGCTCGTCGGCGCAGTCCCGAGTCGGTGAGGACGGCGGCCGGCCGCAGCCTGCCGCCGATCGACCGCAGCCTCCTACGCGGCGTGTGCGGGTCCAGGGCGATGTAGGCGGCACCTGACTGCCAGACACCGAGTACGCACGCCGGCAGCGCGGCCGAACGATCCACCATGATCGCGACGAGCGACTCCGGGCCGACCCCGTGACCGCGCAGCAGTCCCGCCACCGCGTCCGCGCGGCGGTCGAGTTCCGCGTAGGTCAGGATCCGCGGACCGTCGACCACCGCGGGTGCGTCCGGCCGGTCCGCGACGACCGTGCGGAACTGGCTGTGGCAACTCACCGGCTGTCGGTCCCGCCGACGCACCACTCCAGAACCGCCTTCGCGCTGTGGAACTTCTGCTCCGCCTGGCGGAAGGCGATGCTGTCCGGCCCGTCGAGGACTGCGCTGGTCACTTCCTCCCCACGGTGTGCCGGGAGGTCGTGCATGAACACCGCCTCCGGGTACCGGGCCATCAGTGCACCGTCGACCTGGAACGGCGCGAACGTGTCCCGCCAGTTCGGATCCGGCTTGGACGTCCCCGTCGTCTGCCAGCGCGTGGTGTAGACGACGTCGGCCTCGGACGGCCCGGCCGCCAGCTCGTGCGTCTCGGTGATGCTGCTGGCGTTGGCCTGCGCCGCGCGCTGGGCGCGGGCGAGCAGCGCCGGGTCCAGCCCGTATCCCCGGGGGGTGGCCAGGCAGAGACTGACGTCGCGGAACCGGGCCAGCGCCAGCGCGAGCGCGGCAGCGGTGTTGTTGCCCTCGCCCACGTACAGGATGCGGATGCCGTCGACCCGCCCGAACTGCAACTCGATCATGGACAGGTCCGCGATGGCCTGGGTCGGGTGTTCGTCGGCCGTCATCGCGTTCACCACGGCCATGCCGTCCTGCGCGGTGAGGGCGGCCAGTTCCGCCGGGTCTCCGGCGGTACGGACCACCAGCGCGTCCAGCATCGTGCCGAGCACCCGGGCCGTGTCCGCCATGGTCTCGCCGGTGTTGAGCTGGAGATCGTGCGGACCGTAGGCGATGTGGGCCGCACCGAGCCTCAGCGCCGCCGAAGCGAAGGCCGTCCGGGTCCGGGTCGAGGTCGCCCGGAAGTAGCTGCCGACGACCCGGCCGCGCAGCGGCTGCCCGACGGCCTCACCTTGCTCCGCGTACCAGGCGGATCGCCGGACGAGCCGGTACAACTCGTCATCGCTCAGATTGTCAACCGAGGTGAGGTGTCGCACGCCGTACAGCCTGGCCGAGCGATGACCGGGCATCAACGCTGCCGAAGAACGTTGGCGAGAACTCGTCACCACCTTGACCAGCGCAGACGGATCGCATCATCTCGACGCATGCCTGACGTGAAACCCGGTGTCGCTGGCCTGGCGGTCCAGTGGCGAAGGATGTGCCCCGTGCTCATGCCTCCACCGGCAGCGACCTCGGGCGACACCTGGCACACCCGGCAGGCGCCAGCGCTGGTGGCCGCCGGCTACCAGGCCGTCACCGCGAACCTCCGCGGATCACCGGCCGCACCGGTCTTAGGCTGTCGCGGCGCGCAGGCAGGCGGCTCCGCCCGACCACGGGTGCGGCCACACGAATCAAGGGAAGAACCATGGCGTTGAGCCGAGCAACCTACGATCACCGGGATGGCCGTATCGCCATCGCGGTCGACTCTTCACCCGGGTACGGCAGCCGCCCGGACATCTGGCCCTCGGTCGGCGAATATCCCATCTACGATCCGTACCTCTACTATGCGATGAGCAACGACACCGTCCGGAACGACGCCTTCCGGGCGGCCTTGCTGCCGGCCTGCCCGGATCGCCGGGTGCTCGACATCGGCACCGGGGAGAACGTCCACTGGGCGCTGGAGGCCGCCCGTCAGGGGGCCGAAAGTGTCGTCGCCCTGGAAGCCATGCCCCGCAGCCATGCCGTCGCGACGCAGCGGCTGGCCCGGGCACCGGAGCGGGAGAAGATCGAACTTCGCTACGGGGTGTCCTTCGACCACGACCTCGATCCCCGGGCGGACGTCTGCGTCGCCGAGCTCATCGGCTCGTTCGCCAGCTCGGAGGGGATGCTGGCGGCGATGGCGGACGCGCACGCACGGCTGCTGAACCCCGGCGCGGTGGTGGTCCCGGCCGCCTGCACCACGCTCGTCGCCCCGGTCTCCCTGCGCGATCTGTTCCCTGAGGGCCTCGCCTTCTCCAGCGACGCGCTGCCGTACGTCCGTCAGATCTTCGATTTCAACGGCGGCCCCTTCGACCTGCGTCTGACGGTCGTCAACCCTGATCCGAACTGCGTCCTGTCGAGCGGCGGGGTCGTGGAGCAGCTGCGGTTCGACCGTCCGGAACAACTCGACGCCACGATCGAGGTGGAGCTGCGGATCGAGCGGGCCGGAAGGGTCGACGGGCTGCTGTGCTGGATCCGGCTGGACGCCGGTCTCGGGGCCGACACGACGATCGACTCGCTCCTGGGCAAGACCAACTGGACGCCCGCCTATCTTCCGCTGTTCGACGAGAACCTCGACGTACGCGAGGGCGACGTCCTGACGGTGCGCTTCGAACGCCGGACGAGCTCCGACGGCGTCCATCCCGACTACCTGGTGGACGCCACGCTGACCGGATCCCTCGGCGTCGTCACGGGCAGCTTCGTGTCGCACTACCGGGGGCAGTCGTTCGGCACCGCTGCCGTCTACCGGGAGCTCTTCCCGTCCTGACCGCCTACCCGTCGTCAGGGGTGAGCGGGAAAGCCGTCGGCGCACAGGCCGACGGAGCCGGGCTGCTGGGGCGGTTTTCCGGACGGCCTCGCAACACCTGACGGCTCAGTTGGTCGTCGACAGATCACGCAGACGCTCGGCCGGGTTGTCCCCGCCGAGCGTCTGTCGTGGGCGGCCGAGCACCTGTCGCGCCGCCACCAGCCCGGCCCAAGCCCCGCCACCTGGCCTCTCGTCGCTGTCGGCCGCTGCTGCCGGTGACCGGACGTTGGTCGGGCGCGGCGCCGTCACGCCATCGCGGGAAGGATGACCCGTTCCAGCACCGTGAGCGGGGTCCGCCACTGGTCGGGGTCGTCGTAGTTGCCGGCGGTGATGGCCACGGTGAGGTCCAGGTCGGGCATGACGAACAGCCGTTGGCCGCCGTTGCCCATGCCGGCCACCAGCCGATGGCCCTCGATGGATTCGATGTACCACTGGTAGCCGTACCGCGCGCCCCAGCTGGTCTGCAGGCGTGGCTGGAGCATCGTGTGGATCCAGTCGGCGGGGACGATCCGCTGGCCGTCCCAGGTTCCCTCGGCCAGCACCAGCTCGCCGAGGCGGGCCAGGTCGCGGGGCGCGAGTCGCAGCCCTGACGCGGCGGAGGCCACCGCGTCCGCGCCGGTCATCCACTCGAAGCTGCCGATGCCCAGCGGCGCGAACAGCACGGCCTGCGCGTACTGCGGCAGCGACTGCCCGGTGCCGTCGGCGATCAGTCGGCCGAGCAGAGCCGTGGCACCGCCGCAGTAGGTCCATCGGGTGCCGGGCGGTTCGAGGATCGGCCGCTCCAGGATGTACCGGTACCGGTCCGGTGCCAGCTCCATCGCGATCTCGGCGTTGGTCGGGCTGTTGTACGGGAGATCTTCGCACCATTCCACGCCCAGCGACATTGTCAGTGCGTGCTCGACGGTGAGCCGGGCCCGCCAGGGGTCGGCCGCCAGGTCGGGGTACTGCGGGAACCGCTGCAGGAGCGGCTCCGCCGGCGACGGGACCAGCCCTTCGCCGAGCGCTATGCCGTACAACAGGACGGTCACGCTCTTGGTGACGGACCGGATGTCGTGCAGGACCCCGGGCCCGAACTCGACGACGCCCAGCGAGTCGCCCCAGGCGAAGTCCTCACCGGCCCCGTAGTACTCCAGCACGGTGTGACCATCGCGAACCGCCGCGACGGCGTGCAGACCGCCGACCTGGCCAGCCCGCAGTAGTTCGTCGAGACGGTCACGCACCTGCGTTGTCATGGGCACTCCGAGGGGGGCGATGCCGGCCAGCGGAACAACATGCTCGTTATACCGGAGTTTCCGTTTTTGTGGCGACCCGGTTGGGAGGCCCAGGCCCGGCCCGCCGCAGATGTCCGCCGCAGCCATGACGCAGTCTCGCCGCCGAGGATCGCCGCACCGGCCCCGTCACGGATCTGCCACGCGGTACCGGTCAGCAGGTAGTGCAGGCCGTGCCAGGACTTGTTCAGATCCAGCTCGGGATCGGGCATCCCGGCGTCATCGTCGTCGAGGTCGCCGAAGAGCAGCGGGTCAACCATCGTCGGATCGTCCAGCACCGTCCGCAGCTCATCAGCTGACAGACGGCGTCCGATCAACTCCATGCCCATGGGTAGCTCCTCTCGACTCCTACTCCAACGTCACTTGATCTTTCGGCTGGCGTAGTGACGAGCCGGCGCTGGTAGTGGGATGCCACCGCGCCGTTTGTTGGTCACCCAACGGCCGACGGGTCCGCAGGCACATATTGGCGTACGTACTCCCAGACCGGTTCGGAGAGATCCTCATCGGATCGCTTCTGTCCCACCACCTCGTACCAGGCAAGGTTCTCGATCCAGAACCGGGCAATGAACCGGTCGAAGTCGTCGGCCACCCGGACCAGGTCCTCATGCGCTTCCTCCCGGGGAACCACCCGTAGGTCGTACGCCTCACCACCGCACAGCACCTCGTGGCGCCCGTCTGGCAGCAGGTGCAGATACCAGAACAGACAACCCTGCTGGTCGTTGAGGAACCGCACCAGCTGTGCCCCATGGCGGACAGGGCTCGGCGCCCGCGAAAGATCGGAAGCCCAGTAACACGACGTACAGGTCGGTACCGAATCGCGCAGTACCGGATCAGCCATGAACGCGACGAACTGCTCCGGCAGGGCCGCCTGATTCTCGGACACGGGCGCGCCGTGGGTCAGTGTGTCCAGGCCGTACTGACCGGCAGCACGTTCACCGAGTGGCACCAACTCCCGCATCCAGCTGTGCAGACCACCTGGATGCCCGAGGGGAAGCGCCGGCAGCGCCGTGTGGGAGCTGCCGCTGTACGTGGCGAAATCGGCCTCGTGGCTGCGGAATCTCCCGAGATCGAACGAGATCCAACCGTCTCTGATCGTCATGGCCGCACCATAGAGCCGGCCACCGACAGTGCCCGCCGCGTGGGTACTCACGCCCCGCCGGGTCACCGATCCGGAAGCCGGTATGACGAGAAGGGCCAGCCGGCGCACCCGTGCGGGGTTGCGTCCTGCGAAGGGCCGGATCTCCACCCCGAGTGCCGCCTCGGTCAGATGCTCGGCGAGCTCGCGCGCCGCCAGCTGACGTGCACGGATCCGCCGAGATGTGCGCACCCGATCAGGCGGCAGCGCTGCCGACGACAGCGCGTGCGGGCCGTGGGCACCGGGTCGCCGGGCCCGCCCTCGTGGCACCATGTCGCCCTATGGATCATCAGGGGCAGCTTCGTCGTGCAGCGCTCGCCGTGGGCATCCCGGACGACGAGGTCAGCCGGTTCAGCCAGCACCTCCGTTTGTCGATCCGGTTGAGCGGAGGATCCAGCGGTGTTCCGGTCGGGCAGTTCGGTGGGTTGCCCCGGCTGCCGGTGGGCATGGACTGGCCGTCCGACGGGGTCAGTCCGTTGCCGTTCATCTTCTCGGTCGATTGTGCGGCGCTGCCAAGGGTCGACGGCTTCGCCCTGCCGGCAGACGGCTCGCTGCTGTTCTTCCTCGACCACGATCAGGCCGCTGCCAGCGGAGAGCGGAGGTACGGGCGAGTCGTGTATGTGCCGGCCGGCACCGATACCGAGGTGGCGGCAGGATCCACCGACTACGCGTTCGCCGGCGAGCAGTACGACGTCGGCGCCACGCTGCGCGCGGAGTTCCCCGATTGGTTCGGGTCGGACGAGGACGACGAGGACGAGGACGACCTGTCGCCCTTCCAGCAGCAGTTGGCCCGTGACCTCGAGCGTGACCTGCCGCACCTTGACGAACTCTGTGCTCTGGCCAACGATCTCTGGCCGCCTGACAGCGGGTACGCCAGCGCCTACATCGGCGGGTACGCCGACGAGGAGGTGATCAAGAGTATTGCGGAGCAGACCCTCGCGTGGCGCGAGAAGACCGGCGAGATCGTCATCCCGGCCGCGAAATGGTATTCCCATGTGGAGAAGGAGACGCACCGGCTGACGATCGAGTGGGTGTCGCTCGCCCGCTTTCCGGTCGATAACGAGTTCTATTACCGGAGCGACGGGAGTTTCGTGATCCGTCACGACGATCTGGCCGCTGGTCGGCTGGACGAGGCGCTTTCCGTGGCTGAGTTGATCCCGTAGAGCACCGGCGGTGCCGGATACGACCACGATCTACGTCGCCGGCAATGCCCACGCCAGGTGCTGGGCATCCGCTATTGTCGATGATCGTATGTCGTGCAGTCGGTGGCGGTGTTCGGACTGTGGGGCCACGACTGCCGTAGCGTTAGCGGTGTTATGGCTGTAGGGGCTCTCCTCGACCGGGTACGACAAGGTAACGAGTCCTGCCGAGGAGGTTAGCGCGACGATCCTCGGACTCTTGGGTGCGAAGGTCGTGGTTAGGTCGACGGCGGGCGCGTCCTGACGAATGCAGGGATGCTGAGCACCAGGACGACGATCCTGCAGCCGATGTGGGAGTCAGGCGCACGCTCATGCCGCAGACGGCGTCGTGAAGCGCAGCCGGCTGACGGGCGGCGACGCGCGAACGTGCCGAGAGAAGCAGGCCGTGCGGGATCAGACAATAGAGTGGGCCGCTGGCTACTCAGACTCACCGGACTTTTCCCACTTCCGGTTCACGGGATCAGGGGTGCGGTGCTCTACCTGCGGCCCTCGGGCCGCACAGCTCCGAGGAAGCGTTGCCGAGCGGATATGTCGTCGTCGGTATCAACGTCTTGATGTCAGCAGGCTCATGCGCCCAGAGCTTGAGCAGGGTGCTGACCGCCGCCTCGGCCACCCGGCCAGAGTCTTGGAGGACGGTCGACCGAAACCAGGTGCCGCCTGCGTCGATCGTCGCGATCGCCTCACGAGTGCCATCCACCCCGACGATCACCAGGTCCCCGACGTCTTCGCCGGCAGCCGCCCGTTTCTGGACCGCGTCCACAGCGCCCAGCGCCATCTCGTCGTTAGTGCAGAACACGACGTGGACGGTGCCACCCTTTCGGTGAGTCTCCTGCAGCGTCTGGCCGACTATCCCAGCGGCCCGGCCCCGATCGAACCGGCCCTGGTCGTTGATGGTTATTTCGACGGATGCGACCTCCGCTCGGAGCCGGGCTGCGAAGGAGTTCTGCCGGTCGGAATGCTCACTGCTGGCGACCACGAGAACGTTCGGGCAAAGGAATTCTCGATCCTTCAGGATCTTGGCCACGCATTCGGCTGACCGGGTGCCGATCTCGGCGTCGTCGCACCCCACGAATGCAACGTTCGCCGGGTATTCGCGCACGTGCTCGAAAGGTGACGAGTCGACGAACACGATCGGGATGCGTAAGCTACGGCAGAATCGTTCGAACTCGACATGGTTGACCGCGCAGTCGGCCGCCATGACGAAGCCACCGAGGAAGGACCGGGAGTTCTTCCTGAGCTCAGCGAGCTGTTGAAGCTGACCGTGCCCACCGTATTCGTGCGGCGGGATCTTGAGGACAAGGTCGACACCGTGCCGATCCAGTGCCCGGATCAGGTTCTCCAGCAGTTCGGCGACCCAGTGTTTCTGCACAAACGCCGAGACAAGGAGGAAGACCTGACGCCGGCCGGAATGCTGGCGGTACCGGGTGACGGCGAACGCCGTCCCGCCGGCCGCGACAATCGCCGAGAACACGAGCCAGACCGACGTAGCCCATGTGGTCGCCGCCCACGAGGCGTAGACCTTGCCGCCGATGGCGAGGATCAGTCCGCTGACCAGCGAAATCGACAACTCCCGGAGGAGCCTTTCCTGCCGCCCACCATCAACCACGCTGCCACCTCATCGAGACACCACCCAGGTCGGACGATCAGTTGCAACGCAACGCGCTGTCCACGATAGGCGGTCGGGCAAGTAGGTCGATACGATCACAGCCGTGGGGTCCGGGCGCAGGCGCCTCTGCCGCTACCAGGTCGAAGTACCGCCCCGGCCCGACGGATGCCGCACCCAGCCTCGCGACGGCGGGCCGCCTCTCGCGGCGGACCAACTCTGCACCGCTGACCAACCGGCCAACCTCGCCTGCTGGGCCATCTCCTACGCCGAAGCGTTGCTGCAGGGTACGCACGTGCAGCGTTCCGCAGTTCGAGTCGGTCACGGGCGACCGCTGCACTGGTTCAGGCTGCCAACGAGATGTCAGCCCTGGCGGACCAGCCGCCGTTGTCGATAGCTGTCGGCCAAGCCATGTGCATGCTTCTGCCGCCGACCGGGCGTTACGGTACGTGTGACATGTGGGCGGCTGCTTCCGGTGCGCGGTCGTGCCGATGAGAGGGCGTCGCGGTTGCCGTTGTACCGATGCGGATCGCCGAGAAGTGGCCGTGAGCCGGCCTGGCCGCACAGGTCTTGCATGGCGACCGTACTTCTCGGCGATGTGCGGGTCCGCTGGCAGACGCTGATTGTCGGCGGGCTACAGGTTGTTGATTCGGGCCAGTAGCTCTGCCTCGGTCAGGTTTTCCAGGACCGCGTCCTGCTTGCGGGCCAGGACCTCCAGCAGCTTCTCCTTCTCCAACTTCCTGGCCGCCGCCGCCTTCGCCGCCTGGTCCTCCGCGAGGCGGACGGCGATGACGTGCTTGACGACCTCCAGCTTGGTCTCCAAGGTTGCCTTGGCTGGATTGGCCTCGGTGGCCACGAACGACTCAGTGTCGACGGCCTTGAGCTCGGCGTTGACCGCCTTGGCCACATCGTCGAGGCTGAAGCCGGACTTGGCGGTCAGCGGAAGCTCCCACAGCTGTTCAGTGGTCAGCAGTCCCTTGACCGACGGATAGCGGAACTTCTCCCGCGTGGCCTTCTCGAAAATGGTCACGGCAGCCTCTCTGGAATATCTGGCTAGGGAAATCAGAACTGGATGCTGATGAGGCGGCGCCGGCCGCCGGTCATGGTCACCTTGGCGACCACAGAGCTGCGGACCGTGGAGCTGAAGCCGAGGCCGGACAGCTGATCCGGAGACGGCTCGCACTTGGTGCGGTCGCCGAGAACCTCGAACACCTTGCGGTGCGGTTGCAGGTCGCCGCGGAGGAACTCGTTGTAGATCCCCCGCGTCGGCTGGTCGTTCACGCACCCCTTCAGGATGAAGAAGTAGTGCCGGTTGCCGACCTCGTTGTCGTCGAAGTAGTTCGGCGAGTACATGATGGTGGACACCGGTACGAACTGTTCGGTGGTGATGCCCCACAACTCCCTGCCCGCACTGCCCGGCTGCACGTCCTTACCCGGCCGGAAAGCGGTGATCACCCCGCCGGCAACCGTCATCCGGCCCACCTCGACGGTCTCCTTGTGGCCGACCGCGCGCTCGTGGCTGTAATGCTCGATCTTCCCGTTGCTCTCGGTCTCGATCACGAAGCCGACCTGGGTGCTGTCCCGCTTGCGGTACTGGTTTACCTCGATCCGGTACTCACCGTCGGGGACACGGTCGGTCCAGGTGACGTTCTCCACCGGCTCGCGGGAGAGCGGCCCGCTGGCGTTCATGTCGACGTCCAGCTTGTTGCGCTTCTCCTGGTACCAGATGTGATCGCCGTTGGGTTCGTACACGTGCAGGTCCAGGTCGTCGTGGTTGAACCAGGACAGGCTCACCCGCAGCTTGCCGGTGACGTTGCCGCCGGCCCGCTTGACCTTCTCCCTGATCGAGTCGGTGACGTTGCCGCCGTACGACCAGCCGAAATCGTTGTCCCACTTGAACAACCGCGGTGCGGCCGGGTGCCGGCCGGTCGTGAGACTGACGAGGTGCGGCTCGTAGGTGTTGGCGACCCACAGGTCGATGGTGGTGGCGCCGGGCAGGATGTCCTTGATGAAGGAGACCACGGGAATCTCCTCCGGCTTCGCGTCGCGAAGGCGCGCACCTGCCGACTTCATGGTGGCCGCCTGCATGAGCAGCCCTTCGATGCCGTCCTTCATCCGTGCCTGTGTGTCGTTGTCGACCCACAGCACGTTGGTGACCGACACGTCGGACAGTCGGGCGAACCGTCGCTGCAACGACTCCTCGATGCCCAGCTCGTCAATGGTCTTCATGGCGGCCTTGACCATGGCCGGGGTGATCAACGCCGTGGGGCGCTGGTAATTCTGCGGCGCCACCTTCGCCTCGAACGACCGGACCGCCTGCTCCAGGTCGACGCCCGCGGAGAGATCCTGGACGAGGGTGCCGATCACCGTGTTGCGGAACCGGGCCGCCGGGTTCATGGCGTTGGCGAAGACGAAGGCACGTCGGTCGGTCGCCTGGGTCCACCGGTTCTGCAGCGAGCGGAACTCGGTCACCGCCCGGCGATGCTCCGCACCGCGGTAGAGGCCGTTGTCGTCGACGAGGTCGACGACGGTGTCCAGAGCGTGCCGGGTCAGCTCGGCCAGGCCACGCTGGAAGACCTGCACCGCGGCGTCAAAGCTGCTCTGTGCCGCGCCGACGTCCTCGGTGCGATGCCGCTTCTCCACTCGGCCGTGCAGGTGGTGCCACACCTCGACCTGGCCGTCGCGCAGCGTTCGGGTGGTCTTCGTCCCGTACTGCGCCTGAGTGGACCGGAAGATGGTGGACAACGGCAGCGAAAGAACGAACTCGTCCAGAGCGGCCGCGACGACGGAGAAGACCGGGTCGGATGCCGACACCCCGGACCAGACGGTACGGACCCGCCCGTCATGGATCTCGACGACGTTGCCGAAGTGCTTGATGAAACCGCGGCAGGTCGAGCAGTCGTACTCGGATCGCTCACGAAACCGCAGATTGGTGCCGGCGGGGAAGGAATCGAGAAAGGTGAGCCACAGTGAGTCCCGGTCGAGACCGTCGCCGACGGCGTACAACTCACCCCTGGACATCGTGGACAGACGCGAAGTCACATCCGTCACGAACTGCTGGAAATCGCCCACCGTTCCACCCCCCTTGATCGCCGGAGATCCTACGCAGCGAACGCCAATCGGAGGAACGCGTTTCCGGCTGTCCGCACGGTCACAGACGGGCGCCGGTGGCCGGCGGTCAGTCGACCGGAGCCCGTACGGCGGTGGGGTGCCGGGCCGGCGGTCAGCAGTTTCCGCCAGTTGACCCGGTGGCGCCGTTGAGTACATCCCGGCTCACGCTGTAGTTGCCTTCCCGGGCACCGACAGGCCTGGGTGGTCGAACAACTTCTCAGGCACGCCAGGCTCGCGCCGAGGGACCGTGCGAACGCGCGCTCGATCAGGTATTCGCGCGAGCCGCGATACGCACGGTCGGCTGGCCTGTGTCGCTCTGGCGCTGGACCAACCGGTCAGCTCGCGATGGCGGGGTCGTCGTCAGTCTGGGCTCCATCGGGTCGCGGTGATCGACGCCCGCGATGAATGCCGCTCAGGCATCGTCACCGGTTTTCGCCATCGCCGGTTCCGCTGTAGCCTCCGGTTCCGCTGCCGCCGGTCCGGGCCGGGTGGGTAGCAGCACGGCGGCGAGCACCGCGCTGGCCGCCAACACGCCGATCACGAGCCAGACCGTGGTGGTGAGGGGCAGGTGTTGTCCGGCGACGCTGCCCGCCGACGCGCCGACGACGGTCGCGGCCATCTCGGCGGCCGAGAAGGCGGATCCGACCCGACCGAGTTGGCGGTCCGGGGTCTGGCGTTGGACTTGGACCTGGACCAGCATCAGCAACGCGCCACCGGGCAGACCGGCCAGGGCGATGAAGACCAGCGCGGCGACGAAGTGGTGGATGAGGAAGAGCCCGGCGAAGCAGAGGGTGATCGCCGCCAGACAACCGGTGAACGACAGTCGGAGAAGCCCGCTGCGGGACAGTATGTTGCCGACGTATGCGCTGGCCAGGAAGCCGCCGCCGAGTGCCGCCATCAGAACGCCCACGTCGCTGGCGTCGCCGCCGAGGACGTCGAGGACGTACGGCACCAGAAGCACGTTCAGAGCGGCGTTGGCCAACAGGAAGAGGCTGGAGACGAGGAGCGTCGCGCGGAGTACGGAGTGCCTGAAGAGGAAGGCCAGGCCCTCCCGGGCCTGCTCCCAGAAGGCGGCCAGCCAGGAGGACTTGTCCGGCTGGCGCCCATTGTCGGCCACCCGCAGCGGGCCCATCCCGAAGATCAGCGCGGCTGAGAGCAGGTACGTCGCGGAGTCGATCAGCACCAGGCCGTCGAAACCCACGAGGGCGTAGAGCGCGCCGCCCAGGGGCGCGCCAGCGAGGCGGACGATGCCGCTCGCGACCGTGTTCCAGGCGTTCGCCGCTTCCAGGTCACCGCCCCGACCGACGATGGCGGGCACCGCCGCTCGGGCCGCGGGCTGAAAGAAGTGCCCGATCGCGCTCTCGAAGAACATCGCCGTGTAGAGCAGCCACAGCATGCCCGGATCGTCGACCACGAGCAGCGCCAGCACGATGACCATGCGCAGCAGGTCCGCCCCGACCATGACCGCGCGCCGGTCCCACCGGTCGGCCACCACCCCGGCCAGGGGCGCAAAGACGATCGCGGGCAGGGTCTGCGCGACGAAGGCGAAACCACTGCTGAGCGTCGACCCGGTCATCGTGTAGACGTAGACCGGCACCGCGACGATCATCAGCCAGTTGCCCAGGTTGGACAGTAACGTGCTGGTCCAGAGCAGGCCGAAACGCCGGTTCCCGATGAAGATCACCGCCCACCTTACGTCTCCGTGACCCGCCGCTGCTGCCCCACGTCGTTCGCGACGTCGGATGACACGCCATCTGGCGTGCCAGGCCGGTAGTGGGGTGGCGGTCAGGCTGTGGCGGTGGCGGAACTCGTTCGCGTTCGGCGGCTCCGTGACCAGGATGGGCAGCAACTGCTGAAGGATTACTCGTAGAGGTACCGGCTCTCCGATCCGACCACGGCGGGCGATGATCGCGCTCGCCTCGGCCGGCGGGAATACGGTGTCGGCAATCGCTCGTCTCGTTCAGGCCGACTAGGACACGATTGGGCAGGTCACCCACCGGTTCAACGAGATGGGGTTGGCCAGCCTGGACCCTCAGTGGGCGGGTGGCCGTCCCCGCCAGATCAACCCTGACGAGGAACAATTCATCGTCGAGACGGCCAGCACCCGCCCCGAAGCGCTGGGCAGCCGTTCACCCGGTGGAGCGTCCGCAAGCTCGCCGAGACCACCTGAGCTCGCATGCCACCCGCCGGCTCCGGATCGGGCGGGAACGGCTGCGGCAGATCCTGCACCGACACCGGATCACCTTCCAGAGAACCAAACGTGGAAGGAGTCCACCGACCCGCACCGGGACGCCAAACTCACCCGGATCCAGGACGTCAGCAGCCACTTCCCGCAGGGCAGCATCCGACGATCGGCAGGGTTCTCGGGAGAGCGGGATGAAGCAGGGCCGTGGAGATGCACGGGGATGTCTCGCTCATCCACCGCGTCGTACGAAGCCTGCCACCGAGGCCGGCAGTTCGTCCTGCGGCACGTCCTCATAGCCAGGACGGGCGAAGTCAAACAACAGCACCACGCGGTCGCTGGAACCGTAGTTCCACGCCTCATGCGTGACGGTGTCGTCGAAGACGAAGGTCTCACCTTCGCGCCACTGGCGGGTCTCGTCGCCCACTCGCAGTGCGCAGTCCTCCGGCACGACCAGCGCGAGATGCGCGCGGTAAACGGTCGTGACCCACCCCTGATGTGGCTTGATGTGGGTGCCGGGCGCCATCCGGGAAAACCCAGCGGTCGTCAGGTGAGGAACCCTCGTCAACGCGGCGGCCGTGTTCGGGCATGCTTCGAGCGCCTCATCGATCCGTTCCCCGAAGGCGACAAGCCCGTACACGCTCCAGCCCTGGCCGTACATCTCGCGTTGCACCCACGGCTGATAGGTCTCCCGCGGCAGGGCAAGGCACTCATCCCGGATGGCCTCCCACCGTGCCCGCAGATCGGCCAGGAAGGGAAACTTTCGCTGATCCACGAACATGAGAAGCCATGATGCACCAACGACCGGTGACGCGGACTACGGCGCAGCCCCGTGACGGTTGAGGGTGCCGTCCGACGCGCACGCGGCGCAGCGCGGCGGGCGCCGGTCCAGAGCAGCGGCTGAAGAGGATAAATGGCTTGCGCGGGCGACGCGGTGGGACTTTGACTGTTCGACATGCCCTCCCCCTCACCGATCTTCGTCGCGGGTACGGGTCGTTCGGGGACGTCACGGATCGCCGACATCATCGGCGAGCATCCGCTGATCCACCGGATTCCCATGGAGACCAGGTTTCTCGTCGACCCGGGTGGCCTGCGGGACCTGGCCGACGCACTCACCCATCGGTACGACCCCACCGTCGGTGAGGACGCCCTGCACCGGCTGAGCGACTTCCTCACCGTACGAGTGCCCGGCCGGCGCGACGATCGCGGCAAGACCGTTCCCGAGTTGGTCGGCGAGCAGCGCTACCGGGACGCGGTGCAACGACTCTGGCCGCAGTTGATCGCGGACACGTACGACGAACCCGCGCCCCCGGAAGGCTTCGGAAACGCCGACCGGCCCGCCGGACCGTTCGCGCCCATCAGCCGCCGGCGCATACTTCCCAGGTACTTCAGCGACCGGGGCGAACTGCTCGGAATCCTGCGAGGCCTGATCGACACCATGTTCGGCGGAGCAGCCGCCGACGCGGGCAAGCCGACCTGGTGCGAGAAGACGCCGTTCAACCTGCTGTGCATGGACTTCCTCTGGGAACTGGTCCCCGAAGCGACCATCGTGCACATCAAGCGTCACCCGGTCTCAGTGCTCGCGTCCCACCTGGCCCAGCCATGGGCACCGCCCACCGTCGAGGGCGCGCTCGCCTACCTCAAGCCGATCTACCACCGATGGCTCACCTGGAAGAACACGGCCGACCTGACCGGCAGGCGATACATCGAGGTGAGAGCCGAGGATCTCGCAGCCGACTGGCCCGGGCAGCGCCGCGCCCTGTTCGCACGGCTCGACGTCGACGACTTCGCCACCTCTTCAACGTTTCAGTCACACAAGCTGACGAACCGCAACGGCCAGTTCGACGAGGAAACCCGCGCGTTCATCGAAGAAGCGCTCGGCGAGGTCATCCCGGCCATGGGATACGAGTGGTGACTGCGCCGGCCAGCACCGCGTGCACCGCCACTGCAAGGGGTAACCTGGGCGCGGGACCCGTCCGAAGGCGATCAGGTCGACCCCCGTCAGGTTTCGCTGCCAGATCCGGTCTGTCTTCCAGTGCCCGGCACCGGTCGGGCTCGACACCGCGGCTGAGGAGACCGGCATGGCGGTAGGAGTGTTTGCGGGCATCCCGGTGCGCGACTACGACAGCGCCCTGGAGTGGTACAAGCGGCTGCTCGGTGCCGAACCGGCCTTCTATCCGAACGAGATCGAGGCGGTCTGGCAGTTGGCCGAGGATCGGTACGTGTACATCGTCCAGGATCCCGATCGGGCCGGCGGAGCTGTCAGCATGATCTGGGTCGACGACCCAGCCGCCGAGGTCGCGAGGATCTCCGAACGGGGCCTGGAGCCGGTCGACGTCGAGAAGCACGACTCGGTCTGGAAGTACGTCTTCCACGACAGCGACGGCAACGAGACCGGAATCGGCGGAGAGGTCTCGCCGACGACCGGATGACCAGAGGCCCCACGCCCGGCACGCCCGACCGCCCGCGCCCGCGACGTCGCCGCCCATCCACCCGATGCCGCCGCTTGATTGCCGTTCACGCGGTGTCGACGATCCGGTTCTCCCAGGCCCAGACGGCGATCTCGGTGCGGTTGCGGAGGCCGAGCTTCGTCTGGATGGTCGAGACGTGACTCTTGACCGTACTCAGGGAGATGAACAGTTCGGCCCCGATCTCCAGGTTGGTGCGGCCGCGCGCGATCTCCCGTACCACCTCGATCTCGCGGTCCGACAACGACGGCAACGACTTGCCGGAGGCTGGCGCCGGCGCGGTCAGGTGGCGTAGCAGCCGTACGGTGATCGATGGGGAGACGAGCGCGTCGCCGTTGTGGGCTGCGCGTACGGCCTCGACGAGCAGGGCCGGGCCGGCGTCCTTCAGGATGAATCCGGCCGCGCCGCCGCGCAGTGCCCCGTACACGTACTCGTCGAGGTCGAACGTGGTGACGACGATGACCCGCAGCGGGTTGGGCACAGCCGGCCCGGCCAGCGCCCGGGTCACCTCGAGACCGTCGAGCCGGGGCATCCGGATGTCCACCAGGCAGACGTCCGGGCGTAGCTGGCGGGCCCGGGCGATCGCGTCGACGCCGTCCGACGCTTCTGCGATGACGCTGATGTCCGGCTGGTCTTCGAGGATGAGCCGCAGGCCGCCACGGATCATGGCCTGGTCGTCGGCGATCAGGACGCGGATCGTCATCTGGATCGTCCATCCCGGAGGGGCAGGGTGGCCAGGACCGACCAGCCGGCATCGGGGCGGGGGCCGGCGTGCAGCGTACCGCCGAGGGTTTCGACGCGTTCACGCATGCCGATGAGTCCGTAGCCGCTGCGGTGCGCGGCGCGCGCGGGGCCCTGTGGCGCGTCGTCGGTCACCTCGACCGTGACGCCGGAGGGGTTCTGGTCGACGGTGACGGTGACGCCGTGGGCTCGCGGCGCGTGGCGGGCGACGTTCGTCAGCGCCTCCCGGACGATCCGGTACACGGTGCTGGTCACCTCCGGCGGCCAGGCCGCGCTCTCGTCGGGTGCCGACAGTCGCACGGGCGGGCCCTGCCGGCTGAAGCGCTCGACCAGTACGTCGAGCTGTTCCGGCCCGGCCGACGCCGGCGGCGCGTCCTCGGCGTCGCGGAGCAGCCCGACCACGCGGCGCATCGCGCGTAGCGCCTCGGTGCCGGCGGCTTCGATCCCGGTCAGCGGCTCGGCCACCTGCGCCGGGTTCTTGCGCGCGACGATGCGGGCGGCCTGCGCCTGGATCAGCATGCCGGTGATGTGGTGGGTCACCACGTCGTGCAGTTCCCGGGCCAGCTCCAGCCGCTCGTCCCGGCGTACCTTCTCGGCGGTGGCCGCCGCCCGGTCGTCCAGCAGGCGCAGCGCCAGCCCGACCGTGACCGCGCCGAGCCAGGCCGCGGCGTTCTGCGCCACGACCCCGGAGGAGCCCCCGGACTCCGGCCGGGCGGCCAGATAGGCGCCGCAGACCACGGCAAGCCCGCCGGCGGCGAGCGCACCGGCCGGAACGGGTGGCAGCGCGCGCACCGCCGACCCGACGAGCACGGCGAGCGCCAACGCCATCGCCGGTCCTGGTTCGGCCGGCAGGTGGAACACCCGGGCCGCCACGACGGCCAGTCCAGCGATCCCGAGGCCGGCGACAGCCGCCCACGCCCGGTGCCGCCGCCGCACCAGCGCCAGCGCACACACCGCGACGGCGGCCGTACCGCCGGCGAGCCAGTACCGAGCGCCCCAGGTCTGGGCGATCGCCACGGCTTCGATGCCGATCCCGGCGAGAAAGACCACGGCGAGCCCCACGGTGGCCGCGACCGCGAGCCGGTCCCAGATACGCACCCGCATCACGTTACGAGGAGCGCCGCGCGCAGGGTGATCCCGAGCGCCACCGCGAGCAGCCAGCGGCCAGGTTCAGGGTGGTCACCGCCGTGAGCCCGAGCCCGGTGACGAAGACCAGCCCGAGGATGGCGTTGATCGTCGTTCGGTGTGTCGTGTCCATGCCGAGGACGCTAGGCAGTCGCCGGCCCCCGCGAACCGGCCGAAAGTAGGGTCGTCCGCGTGCCCGCCCCTGCTTCGGACCGATGCCCGGGCCCGCCCGCCGTTCGCAGGATGAGCCCATGCGAACACCACTCGTCCTGCACGCCGAGCGGCTGACCAAACGGTACGGCCGCCGCCCGGCATTGACCGACTGTGACCTGAGGATCCCGCGCGGGCATGTCGTCGGGTTGGTCGGCCCGAACGGTGCCGGCAAGTCGACGCTGCTGCAACTGGCCTGCGGCCTGATCGGACCGACCTCGGGTACGTTGTCCGTCCTCGGGTCCAGGCCGGCGGCCAACGCGGCGCACCTGGCCCGGGTCGGCTTCGTCGCCCAGGACACCCCGGTGTACGCCTCGTTCAGCATCGCCGACCACCTGAAGATGGGTGCGTGGCTGAACCCGTCCTGGGACCCGGCGCTGGCCAAGCGGCGGATCGCGGAGGTCGGCCTGGACCCTGCGCAGAAGGCGGGCCGGCTGTCCGGCGGCCAACGCGCGCAGCTCGCGCTGGCCATCGCCGCTGCGAAACGACCCGAGCTGCTCATCTTCGACGAGCCCGCCGCCGCGCTGGATCCGCTGGCACGGATGGGCTTCATGCGCAGCCTCGTGGGGTTCGTAGGCGAACTCGGCGCCAGTGCCGTGCTCTCCTCACACCTGTTGAGCGACGTCGCGCAGGTCTGTGACTACCTCGTCGTGCTTTGCGCCTCGCGCATCCAGATCGCCGGTCCGGTCCGGGATCTGCTCGCCGCGCACCGCCGGATCGCCGTCGATCCGGCGAAGGTGCCGGCCACGTCGCCCACCGGGGACGAGATCATCTGGGCCGAGCACGGCCGCGCCCTGGTTCGGGGCGACGCGGCGGTACGGGCCGGGGGCGCCGAGACGGTCACGCTGGAGGAACTGGTCCTCGCCTACATGTCGCGGGCCGCCGGATCGGCTGCCGGGGCCAACGCGGGTACGGCGGTGTCGCGATGATCAGGATGAGCTTGCGGCAGTTCCGCGTCCAGGCGCTCGTCGGAGCGATCCTGCTGGTCCTGGCCGCCGGTTACCTGTTGCGCCTGGGCGGGGACATCCGTGCCGTCCGCGACACGTCCCAGCTCCCGAGCCAGTACACGCAGACGATGCTGTTCCTCGCCGCAGGTTTCGGCCTGGTGCCCGCGCTCATCGGCTCGTTCTGGGGAGCGCCGCTCATCGCCCGGGAGCTGGAGACCGGCACCCATCGGCTGGTGTGGAACCAGAGTGTGCCCCGCCGCCGCTGGCTGGCGGTCAAGTTGACTGTGCTCGGCCTTGCCAGCATGGCAGTCGCCGGCGCGCTGAGCGCGCTGATGACGTGGGCGGCGGGCCCGGTCGACCAGGTGACCGGCGATCGGTTCAGCGGCCTCCTGTTCGGGGCACGCGGCATCGCGCCCATCGGGTACGCCGTCTTCGGCGTCACGCTCGGCGCCGTCACCGGGCTGCTGGCACGCCGCACCCTGCCGGCGATGGCGGTGGTGTTCCTCGCCGTGATCGCTGTGCAGGTCGCCGTACCGAACCTGCTGCGACCGCACTACCTGCCCGCCGAGCGGGTCACCGTGGCGATGAGTGCCGACGCCATCAACCAGGCCCGATCGCTGGGCAGCATCACCGGCGGGCCGGTCATCGGAGGACTGGAGGTACGGGACGCCTGGGTCACGGACACCAGCAAGCTCCTGACATCCGACGGCCGGCAACTGTCCGACGCCGCCTTCAACGAGTGTCTCGACAACGCCCCGAAGACCGGCGCCACCGGGACGTTCGGCGACACCGCGGTATGTCTCGGCAAGCTCGACCTGCACGTGGACCTGCTTTCTCAACCCAACCAGCGATTCTGGCCCTTCCAATGGATCGAACTGGCGCTGTACCTCGGTATCAGCGCGCTGCTCGCGGCGGTCGGCCTGTGGCGCGTCCAGCGCCGAGCCAGCTAGCCCGCGCAGAGCCACTGGAGCCCGCTGGGGCGGCAGATCCGGGGACCCCACCGGTGGCCTGACTTGGTCTGCCGGCGGACCGGTCGTCAGTGACGACGGCAGCAGCCGGCTTGACCAGGTGTGCGACCAGGCCGTCCGCGATTCTCGGGCAGGTGCCTCACTGCCCGGTCGGCAGGGTCGGGTGGTCGGTGGGATAGATGCCGATCGCGAACCCGTACGTGGTTTCGCCGGACCTCGGCATCCGGTCGAACTCATCGACCAGTTGCGCCATCTGCTCCCAGAACTGAGCGGCCTGATCCTCCGAGATGCGCGCATGCCGGATGAAGCCCCAGAGCTTTCCCTGCTCGAACGCCGTCGCGGACTCGTGTGCGGCCACCTCGAAGTCGTTGAAGTCGCCCGGCAGCTGTCCCCCAGCGGGTGAGGGCTCCGCCGCCACGTAGAACATGCGCGCGGTGCGGCCGTAGAAGCGCTCCTCGACCGCCCGCACCTTCCGCGTACGCACCACCCGGAGCAGGCCGTTCCGGGTAAGCACGTCCACGTGGTGCGCGACCGTGCTCTTGGGGCGCTCGACGGCCTCCGCCAACTCGGTCACGGTCGCGGCCCGCTCGTGGAGGAGCTGGAGGATCACCGTACGGAGCGGGTGGCCGATGGCCTTCACCTGGTCCGGTCTGGTCAGCGCCATCCGATCGGCCAGCTCGTAGTCCGGAGGGTTGTCGGCCATGGCGCAACAGACTAGCATCGCGGAACGTTCCAAAAATTTCGACCGTTCGCTTGGAGTGCGATGCCGTGACCGACGTGCTGCTTTACCACCACATCCAAGGCCTGACCGACGGCGTCCGGAGCTTCGCCGACAGCCTGCGGCAGGCCGGGCACACCGTGCACACGCCGGACCTGTTCGACGGCCGGACGTTCAGCAGCATCGAGGAGGGGTTCGGATTCGCTCGAGAGCGGGGGCTCGACACGCTCCGGGAACGCGGCATCGCCGCGGCCGACGAACTCGGCCCCCGGCTCGTCTACGCCGGATTCTCCTTCGGCGTGACGATCGCCCAGCGACTCGCGCAGACCCGGCCCGGCGCCCGCGGGGCGCTCCTCATGGAGTCCTGCCTCCCGGTCACGGAGTTCGGGGTGGCGTGGCCCGAGGGCGTGCCGGTGCAGATCCACGGCAAGGAGGGCGACGAGTTCTTCGACGAGGACCTGCCGGCCGCACGCGAACTCGCCGGTTCCACGGCGAACGCCGAACTGTTCGTCTATCCGGGGAACCAGCACCTCTTCGCCGACTCCTCGCTCGACGCCTACGACCCGGAGGCGTCCGCGCTGCTCATGGAGCGGGTACGGGCGTTCCTCGCCTCCGTCTGACCGGCGTGGCCCGCAGGTGGACAACTGCCTCCGGTCACCCACGGGCTTGGCTGGTTCGAGCTGCGATGGCGCACAGACGGCGTGGAACCACTACCGACAGCAGTGGTTCCACGCCGTTGTCAATGTGCCGCACGTCCCGGCGGCCGCTGACCCCCGGTCACACAATGGAGATGGACCGCACCTGGGTGTTGCCCTTGGTGTCGACGTACACCTTGTAATCGCCGACGGTGTAGGTGCCGGCAGCGTTGTTGTCGATGGTGTACGTGGCCACCACCGGCGACTCGCTGCCATCGATGCGGGTCTGCTTCACCGTGATGGTCAACTCGTTCGTGTTGCCCTTCAGCTTCTTCACCACCGCCGACGGCTTCGCATCGACGACCGCGTTGGCGACCGTCACGTAGACCGCGTCGGGTGAGGAGAACTCCGCGTTCTTCTGCCCGTCACCGAACAGGAAGAAGCCCCGCTGTTCGATGGCCCCGCGCTCGGGGAACGGATCCGGGTTCGAGGCCAGGTACGTCGGATTGACCGTGTACAGGTCCGTCTTGGAATCCGCGAGGACGGCCTGCACCCCGGTGTACGGCGCATCGGTGATCGCGAGGTTGACCGACAGGTAGATGGCGTTGGGGTTGTTGGCCGAGATGCGCGAGGAGAAGTACTTGGCCGCACTCTGGCCCGCAGGAACGGCCAGCGGCACAACCTTGTCACCGACGAGCACGTTGAACTGGAAGTCGCCGTAGCCGCCGGCCACGAACTTCGCCCAGGCCGCGTCCGACATGTGGTCGGGGCGCTCCACCTTGAACTCCAGGCGCATCGGCGCCACGTACGTGGAGTTGAGGTACTCGGTGTCGGTCAGGGGCAGGTAGACCCCTCCCGGGGCGTGCCCCAGTGCGAAGGCCGCCGCGGTCGGGGTCGAGTTGCCGCGCCCGTTCCACATCGGGATGTTGAACGAGGTGGCGCCGAGCAGGGCCTGGTTGCCCAACTGGCTCGTGCCGACCGCGCCCGACGCGTCCTTGTAGGTACCGATCGTGACGTCGAGCAGGTCGAGGTCAGCCCGGTCGGCGTTCAGCCCCGGGATGTCTGCCCACATGAACTTGGCACCGGCGGGCCCGGAGTACCGGGCCATCTCCAGCATGCCATCCGCCATGATCTTGGTCATCTGCACCGCCGAGTCGACCTTCATCCGCTCGTTGGCCGTGTGCCACCAGCGCTCGTTACCCGGGATGACGGCGCCGAAGGCGGTCATCTTGTTGCGGAAATTGCTGGCCAGGGTGCCACCGGTCGTGCCCTGCGGATAGACCACGTCCCTGAGGGAATACGGATCCGCGAACTCCTCCGGGCTGCGGTTGATCGAGGCCTGGTAACTGCCGAACTGAAGAGCCGTCAGCGGGTTGTCGTGGGTGACGTACAACCCGGCGCCGATCGGCGAGCCGAGGTTGCCGAGGGTGAACCCCTGCGCCTGGAAGGCGGCCGTGACCGCCGCCGTTGCCTGGCCGGAGTCAGCGGCGTTGACATGCATGCTGCGCACGTACATCGGCATGCTGAGGACGCCGGAGGCGTCCGTGTAGAACCTCGTCGGGGTCTCCGAATTGATGCCACCCATGAGGGCGAAGGTCAGGTTCGGCGTGCCATTGCTCGGGTTGCGCAACAGACTCGCCGGGATGCCCATGTACTTGCCGATATAGGCTTCGCCTTCGACGCCGTCGCGGAAGAACAGATCGGCGATGCCGTCGGCGGCCTTCTTCAACTGCATGTCGGCGGCCGTGATTCCCACCTCGCCGAGCCCCTTGGAGAGGAGGAACATTCCCCACACGACGGCATTCTTGCCGTACTGCGGGGTCGGCATCTCCATCGCGACATCGGTGTTGATCTCCAGCGTGAGCGAGTCACCGGTGATCGTGGTCTGCACCTTGGGCGTGGTGCGGGGAGCGGCCGGGAGCCAACCCTTCGTGGTCGCGGCGGCGGTGATCGCCGACACGAATCGGTCGCGCTCGGCGGAGCCGGCTCCCGCCACGTCGAGGGTGAAGATGGCCCGCGAGGCGATCTGCGTGGTGCTGCCGTAGGCGATGTCCTTGAGCGTCGGGTCGCCTTCGCGCAGCGTGACGCCAGCTGTGGCATCCGTCAGCCGGAAGGCCTTGGTGCTGTCCGCGGACAGGCTCATCGACACCGGCGGGGTCACCGATCCGGAGTTGCCGACGATGACCGGGAACCGCGAGTCGGAGGTGTAGGCCGCGATCGGGATCTCCTCCCGATTCAGGTTCTTGTAGGCCCAGTTGTCGTAGAAGCTCGGGTTCGAGTTGTACGGGATCGACTGGAAGTTGGCGGTGTTCGTCGTCGAGGGCGTGCCGGGACCGCCGTCTTCGTAGATTCCCATGACGATGCGGATGCGTCGGTCAAGGGGCAACCCCGCCTTGAGCAGCGCCTTGGCCGCGAGCAGCGTCGCCAGCGTCGGGCCGCTGTCGTCCTGGAGGCCCGCCCCGTAGACCCAGCCGTCCTGGACATAGGGCGAGTGGTACGCACCAGGAGTGCCGAGGTTGCCGTCGGCGTCCCGCCACCGCGCCAGCTGGGCGGGCGAAACGGAAGCCGTCGGCGAGTCGAGGTGGCTCAACGCCATGACCATCTCCGGGGCGTCCGGGTCACCGATCTCCGCGTAGACGTACTTGTCGGGCTGGCGTTGGACGACCACCGGGAAACCCAGGTCGGTGGCCAGCTTGACCACCCAGGCGAGCTTGGCGACCTTGCGGTCGTACTCGTTCTGGTTGGCTGCGGTGTTGCTGACCGGGAAGGGGTACGCCGTCGCGGCCGTGCCGCCGCGGGAGATGGAGTCATAGCTCGACCCGTCCAGCATCGCACCGATCAGACTGAGCGGGTCGTACGTGCCGTCCCCCGCCCGCGCCTTGTTGACGCGTCCCGCCAACGCCTCGACTTCCGCGTGGATCGCGTCCCGCTCGGCGTCGGTGACCGACAGATCGTAGGTGACACTCGGCTGGAAGCGCTCCTCGCCCAAGCTGGCCGCGGACGCGTTGGGCGCGGGCGCAACCGTCGCCGCGAGGGTGGCGGCGGTCAGGACGGAGAAGATGGCCGTCCGTCTGTCTCTCATAGAAGCTCCAGAACAGGGGGGATGACACCGTGGCGACAGCACACGCTAGCCCTGCCGCCAGCGGCCGACGGGACGGGATTTCTTGAGCATGATCTGAGAAACGGCTGGGTGCCGTCAGCTCGGCCGCAGCCGGTGGCCCACCCCGCGTACCGTCTCCACCAGGCCGGCGTCGGCATACCATACGGGGCATGGATAGGCATTTCACCCAAGGTGCAACGCCCTCGCGGCTCGCCCTCACCGCCGGACCGTAGATGGCGCAGACACATCAGCTTGAGCGGTACCGGATCCACCAGAAGCCGAAGGCGGCCAGCAACAGGGTGACCCCGAGGTACGCCGAGAGCTCGATCCACTGGAACGGCCAGTAGCGGTCGGCCGGCTGGTAGGTGTAGCTGAAGTGCAGGTTCTGGCCGGCGATACAGGTGATGTTCTCGGCCGGCAGACCTTTCTGGCACGCCACTGCCTGCTGGTGGGTGTACGGGGTGCCGTCGGCGTTGACCACCTTGGCCTCGTCTGTCAGGGACCACGCGCCCGCCATGGTGTAGCCCACGATCGTGGCGCCACGGTCGTTCATGCCGAAGCCGTTCGCACGGCTCATCGCGTCCTCGTCGAACGCCACGGTGCTCGTCACCGGCGTCATGAGATGCTCGCGGACCACATTGGGCACGAAGAGCTGGACAACGGCGAACACCGCCAGGGTCATCGCCATGGCCAGCAGCGTGCGGCGCACGATGAGCCCGATGACGGCACCGAGGACGAACGCGAAGGCGGCGTAGCCGAGGGGGACAACGTTGCGGGAGGCGAAGTTCAGCGCACTGAAGCGGTCTCCGATGAACTGGTCGTAGCGGCTCGCGCTCCAGGTGAGCAGAAGGCTGAACAGGCCGGTGACCGCGACGCTGACGAGCGTGAGAAACACCAGCTTGGTCGCCAGCCAGCGGGTGCGGGTGACGCTCTGGTTCCACACCAGGCGGTCGGTCTTCTCCTCCAGCTCCCGCGTGATCAGGGGCGCGCCCCAGAAGACACCGATGAGGGCGGGAGCGGCGATGAGTAGCAGGCCGAGGACCGACAGCTGGCCGGTGTACGTGTCCTCGAACGTGTGCCGTGCGGTGATGCAGTCGCTGGGCTGGCAGCCCAGGACGTCGACGTAGTCGTCACGGATACGGAAGGCCAGGTACACGAGGTAGATCGCGACCGCGACCAGCGCGGCGGCGGCGACCAGGGCCTGGGTGCGGAACTGCCGCCAGGTCAGCCAGATCATGCGGCACCCCCGATCGACCCGACGGCGGCGCGGGTCATGTATGCCATGCCCAGGTCCTCGATGTCGACCGGCTGCGCGCCCGGCACCGCGACGTCGCAGCGCACGACGTCCTCGTGAATGCGCTCGGCGCTGGGCGGCAGGGCACCGGCCACCCGGTGGTGCACGGCCAGCAGGTCGGCGACGTCGCCGGCCAACTGGACCCGGCCCGCGGCCAGCACGATGAGGTGGTCGCAGACCTGTTCCAGGTCACCGAGCAGATGCGAGGACAGCACGACACTGACCCCGAGGTCGGCGACGAAGTCGAGCAGGTCGCGCAGGAACGCGCGGCGGGCCAACGGGTCCAGCGACGCGACCGGCTCGTCGAGGATGAGCAGCTCGGCGCGCTTGGCTGCGGCGATGGTCAGGGCAAGCTGGGCGCGCTGCCCGCCGGAGAGCCGGCCGGCCTTCTGCGCGGGGTCGAGGCCGAGCCGCTTGACCCGTCGCTCGGCGAGCGGCCGGTCCCAGCGGGGGTTGAGCCGGGCGCCGAGCCGCAGGTGGTCGGCGACAGACAGACCGTGGTAGACCGGTGCGTCCTGCGCGACGAACCCGACCCTGGACAACTGTGCGGCGCCAGCCCCCGGTCGGTCACCGAGTACTTCGATGCTGCCCGCCGTGGGGGCGACGATCCCGCAGGTCAGTCCAAGCAGCGTGGACTTCCCTGCGCCGTTGGGGCCGACCAGGCCGACGACCCGTCCGGCCGGCACGCGCAGGGTGCAGTCGGCCAGGGCGGTCGTGCGACCGTACCGTTTACCGAGCCCTCTGGCCTCGATGGCCGGTGTCGTTGCTGTCGCCACGGTGCGATCCCCTGTCTCGAGTAGATGTGGGGCCAGTTCTAGCCAGCCGGCGGTCACAGCACGGTCAGCGTGGCTGTGACCGCGCTGTGACGCCGGTGCGGATAACCTCGGCCGATGAGGGTGCTCGTGGTCGAGGATCAGGCGGCGCTCGCCGACTCGGTGGCGCGGGTGCTGCGTCGCGAGGGGATGGCGGTCGACGTCGCCTATGACGGTGCCGCCGCGTTGCAGCGCACCGCCGTGCTCGACTACGACGTCGTCGTGCTCGACCGCGACCTGCCCGGCGTGCACGGCGACCAGGTGTGCAGCGCGTTGGTGGCCCGGGAGTCGCTCAGCCGGGTGCTGATGCTGACCGCCTCGGGCACCGTCGCCGAGCGGGTCGAAGGGCTCGGGCTGGGCGCCGACGACTACCTGCCCAAACCGTTCGCCTACGCCGAACTCGTGGCCCGAATCCGCGCGCTCGGCCGGCGCTCCCACCCGGCCGCACCGCCGGTCCTCGTGCACGGCGACCTGCGGCTCGACCCGGCGCGGCGGATCGCCACCCGGGCCGGAGCGCGGCTGGCGCTGAGCCCGAAGGAGTTCGCCGCGCTCGAGCACCTGCTCACCGCCCAGGGCCGGGTGGTCTCCGCGGAGGAGCTTCTCGACCGGGTGTGGGACGAGGCCGCCGACCCGTTCACCACGACCGTCAAGGCGACCATCAACCGGCTACGGGCGAAGCTCGGCGACCCACCGCTGATCGTGACGGTCGCCCGCGCCGGTTACCGGATCTGACATGCGGGTCAACCGGCTCCGGTGGCGCCTCACGCTGCTGTACTGCGCGGCTTCGGTCGCATCCGGCGTCGTGCTACTGCTCATCATCATGGCGCTGTCCCGCAGCCTGCCACCAGCCGACGCACCCAGAGCGAGGTGCTGTCCCTGGTCGGGTACGCCGCAGGGCATCCCTGCCGAGCCGGGCCACCTGCCCGCCTCCGCGCGGGTCGAGCTCAGCGACTACCGGTCGGAAATCCTGGTCCTGCCAGGCATCGCGCTGGCCATCATGGCCGTGCTCTCGCTGGCGGCGGGCTGGGTGATCGCCGGCCGGATGCTGCGCCCTGTGCGTACGATGGCCGAGCGCCTGCAGCAGATCTCCGACCGCAACGTGCACGAGCGGCTCGCGGTGGCGGGCCCGCGCGACGAGTTCAAGGACCTCGCGGACACCGTCGACGGGCTGCTCGACCGGCTGGAGACCGCGCTCGACGGGCACAGGAGGTTCGTCGCCAACGCCGCACACGAGCTGCGCACGCCGCTGACCGTCGAGCACGCTCTGCTCGAGGAGCCGCTCATCGACCCGGACGCCACCGTCGAGGCGTACCGGGCCAGCTTCGAGCGCCTGATCGCGGCCAGCCGGGAACGAGGCCAGCTGCTGGAGTCGCTGCTGACACTGGCCGGCAGCGAGCACGGCCGAGGCCGGACGGAGCCGGTGGACCTCGCCGGGCTGGCCGAGCAGGCGGTACGCGACCGGGCGCTTGGCCTCGACCGACACGGGCTGCGGGTGAGAACGACGATCCGGCCGGCCAGAACGCTCGGCGATCCGACGCTGATCAGGCGCCTGGTGGCGAACCTGTGCGACAACGCGGTGCACTACAACGTTCCCGGCGGAATGGTCGAGGTGGCCACCCGCCTCACCGCCGGTCAGGCGCTCCTGACCGTCACGAACACGGGTCCGGTGGTGCCACCCGAGGAGGTGGACCGGCTGTTCGAGCCCTTCCAGCGTTTGCGACGGGTGGCTGACGACGCCCACCACGGGCTCGGCCTGTCGATCGTACGGGCGATCGCCGTCGCCCACGGCGCCGTGCTCACGGCCCACGCACGTCCCGGCGGTGGGCTCACTGTCGAGATCAGCTTCCCGGCCATGTCGTGACCTGTGGCGACGAACCGCCGCTGGAGAAGCTGATCAAGGTCACGGCGGCGGAGGCGATCGTTGCGAGGCCCACCACCAGGGCGCGGATGGACCAGGTGCGGTCGACTTCGTGGATGATCCATGGTTCGAGCCGACCTTGCTGAGCGGCGAGGATGCGACCAGCGCGGTGGTCGACGTGAACGGCGGTGCAGCGCCATCGCCGTGCCGCCTCAACCATCGCGGCGACGGGAGGCGTCTTACTTGGCGAGGGGGTGGGCATGACCGAGACGTTCCACGAGTTCGTGGCGCACCGCTGACCAGCGCTGTCCCGGACGGCCTATCTGCTCACCGGTGATCACCAGCTCGCCGAGGATCTGCTGCAGAGCGCGCTGGCCAGGACGTACCAGCACTGGCGGCGCATTCGCGACGGCGACCCGGATGCGTACGTGCGGCGGGTGATGTACCACCAGCAGGTTTCCTGGTGGCGGCGCCGCCGCCTCGCCGAACGGCTGGACCCGGAGCCCATCGACCGGCCCGGCGACGACCACTCCGATGCGACCGCCCTGCGGCTGACCGTGGCGGCCGCGCTGCGCCAGCTCACTCCGCGCCAACGCGCCGTGGTCGTGCTGCGGTTCTACGAGGACCTGACCGAGACGCAGGTCGCCGAGGTGCTGGGCTGCTCCGTCGGCACGGTGAAGCGGCACGGCCACGACGCGGTACGCCGGTTGCGCGTCATCGCCCCCGACCTGGTCGACCGTGCGGCGGAGAGGAGCACGCGATGACCGCCCGACTACGCGAGTCGCTGCACACTGCGGCGGCCGACGTTCCCGCGTACCCGGTCTACGAACGGGCGCTCGCCACCGCCCGCCGGTCCCGCCGCCGTACGGCGCTGGCGGCCATGGCGGCGCTGATGCTGGTCGCGCTGGCCGGGGCGGTGCTGCCGCTGGCGAGTATCCCCGCCGTCGACCCGGCAGCCGGCGTTGAGGCCGCGCTGCCCGACCGGGTCGGCGAGCCACCCCTTGGCAGCCTGTACGCCGACGATCGACCGCGTCTCGGTCCCGCCTCGGTGATCTTCACCGGTCAGGCCCCGCGTCTGACGTACGGCGACGAGGGCAGCATCATCGCGATCGTCGGTGCGGACGCCGACCGCTACCGGATCATCAAAGGCGAAATCGAGGCGCAGGCCGGCGAGGACACGGTCCTGTCTCCCGATGGTCGCCGCGTCGCCTTCCGCGCAGTCGGCCACCCACGTCCCCGAGTGGAAATCGTCGATCTGGTGACCGGGCGCAGCCGTACCGTGACCAGCGGCGTTGCCGGCACCGTCATGATCGAACCGGCGGGCTGGTCGCCGGACGGGCGTGCGCTGGTCGTCCGAGACACTGTGCCGGCCAACCCGGAGCGCAGCGCCTACCGGCAGGTGCTGAGCATCGTCTGGCTGGACGACGACCGCCGAACCCGGCTGGCCGACGATTACGAGGTACACGGGTCCTTGGTCGCATTCGCCCCGGACGGCGCACGGCTCGCCTTCCAAACCGGGCGGACGGTCACCGTCGCCGACCTCGACGGCCGGCGGCTCTCCTCGTTCGCTCTCGCGCCCGAAACGGAGTTGGCCGGCAAGGGCGCCTGGAGCACGGACGGCCGGTCGCTGACGGTCACCCGACGGGACGGCGCCAGCTGGAGCCTGCGGCGGATCGACCCGGCCACGGGGAGGGACCTCGGCGCGATCGACACGCCGGCCGTCTCCGGTGTGACCGCCATCCGGCTGCTGGGCTGGACGGCGGATGAGACTGGGTGGGTCGTCGCCTACCAGCCCGCACCCCACGCTCCGGCCGCGTTCGACGGGCCCCTCGAGATGGATCAGCGACTGGCGTACGGCAACGTCGGCACCGTACGGGTGCTCGCCCTCGATCGTGGCGCGGACGCTCCCACCACCCTGCTCACCGCCCCAATGGAGGTCGTCGCGATCGACGTTTCCGACGACGTGATCCGCAGCGGTCGCACCCGTGACGCAAGTCCGCCCCATGGCGTCGGCCCCCGATTCTGGTTCTGGACCATCCTCATCCCCGTCCTGGTGACTGGCATCGCGGCATATCGCTGTCGCAAGGGGCTGGCGCTCTGGCTCGACAACCGGCGTGTCAGGCGGACGCGCGGGCAGGGTGAGGGATCATCGTGATCGCAGAGGCCGGAGATCGAACGGCGCCCGGTACACCGGCCGCTCCGCTGATCGGCTTTCTCACCGCGTTCAAAAAGGAGAGGGTGTCGTCTCGTTGCAGGAGACGCTCGATCCGTCCGAGCCGGGCAGCCGGCGGCGTACTCCTGCACCCACACACGCCCCGCACCCAGGGTGGGCGGGGCCCGGGACGATGACCGTCCCGGGCCCCGCCACTCCGCCGCGTCAGCGCACGCCGTACGCCCGGATGATGGTCTGTTCGACGCCGTTGCCGTGCGCGTCGGTCAGGTCCACCTTCAGCGACACGTCGCGTCCGGCTGCCGCCGACTGGTCCACCGTGCCGACGAAGCCCGGCCCGGATGCCGCCACCGGGGCCTGCGTCCAGGTGGTGCCGTCGTCGAAGGACACCCACAGCTTCGCGTCGACGATGTCGCCCGCGTCGTAGTCGCGCTGGCCCACCCCGTCGAAGCGCACCGCGAACGCGGCGTCGGCGGGCGCGAGGTTGCGACTGTCGAGCGCGATGTCGTACGTCGGCACGACGATCGGCAGCGCCTGCAGCGCGTCGTCGGCCGGCCGCTCGGAGCGGAACCGGAACGTGGTGTCGGTGCGGTGGAACAGGTTCCAGTTCGGGTGGTAGGGCGGGCGCGGGTTGAACCGCATGGTCAGCACCCGCAGCTGGTAGTCGGCGTCCCCGTCCGGCACCGTGAACACGCCCGACGGCCAGGCCAACGCTTCGATCTGCTCGCCGTTCCGGGTCAGGATCGCCGCGCCCGTGTCACCGAACCCGCCACCCGTGCTGAAGTGGTCCGGTTCGGTGTCACCGAACGGGATCATGGCGACGCCGATCAGGTTGCCCTGGCGCTCGGAGATGCGCTCGGCCAAACCGTCAGCCCGGCGCGTGGCGACGGAGCGGACTGGCCCGCCGTACCACCGCTCGGTCCGCTGCGAACCCGCGGCGTAGGTGCGCGGGATGTCGAACATGACCTCGTCGAACACCGCCGCCCCGCCGACCATGTGCTGCCACTGCTGGTTCGCGGTGTAGTACACGGTGCGCTGGATGGGCGCGGTGAACGCCTCCGACAGCGTGGTGGACACGGTCGGGAAGTCCGGCCGGAACGCCCGCAGGTAGTCGATGACCGCCCGGTCGGTCCGCAGCGAGTTGATCTGCTCGTCGACCCGGCCGAGGTCCCGGTCACGCACGTGCAGCGGCACCTGCGGCTGGGTCTTACCCTCGGCGACAAACGCCAGGTGGTAGACGTACGGGCTGGCCGCGACGGCGTCCCAGGACAGCGTCACCGGGCCGGCCGCCAGGTCGGCACGCAGCGCCGCGGTCTCGGCCCCGCTCAGCGTCAGGCCGGGAATGGTGGCCGTCGACACCGCGAGCCACCGGCCCGGGGTGTCCTGGCCGAACAGCACCGCCTTGGCGCCGGCGGCTGCCGCTGCGGTCAGCGTCGTCGCCGAGTTGACCGCGTCGTGCACCAGCACGACCTTGCCGGCGACCCCGGCGGCTTCGATCTCGGCCCTGGTGCCCGCCCCGGCCGCGACCAGCGGCGCCGAGCCGGAGCCGTCGAGCTTCACCGAGGCCGTGCCCTGGATGAAATTGCCGACCATGTACTCGGGTGCCAGCGCGGTCCCGGTGGAGCTGCGCAGGCTCAGTTCGGGGGCGTACATGCGGTAGAAGGTGTCCAGCTCGAACTTGCCGGAGTGCACCGGTGCGGTCTGCCCGACGTACACCTCGTCGACGGACTTGCCGCCGCTGTACGACGCGGCCAGGTAGGCGGCGTCCCACCAGCGGGCGTACTGCAGAGTGGTGCTCTGCGCCTCCAACGGGCGCTCACCCTTGACCTGCTGGCGTACCGCGGTGCGCGCGTCGTAGGTGATCGTCATGTCAGTGGCGCTGTTGTTGATGACCAGGTCCGGGTCGCCCATGAAGGCGATCGACTTGACCAGGCCCTGTTCGCCGGTGGTGCCCTCGTCGAGGCTGGCGATCAGCGCGGCGATCGAGTAGCGGCCCTCCCGCAGGCGCAGCTGAGGGGCGGTGTCGAAGGTGCTGAACCGTTGGGCGGTGAGCCGGTCGATGTCGACGACGTCCACGAAGGAACCGGCGGTCGGTGCCTGGCCGCGTCGGTCGATCAGGTCCAGCGTGACGGTCACGGTGTGCGGCTCCAGCCAGGCGCCGACGGCGGTGGTGACGGTGGTGCCGTCGGCGGCGCGGGCGACCAGGCGGCCACCGATGGTGCCGTAGCCGGCGTCGCTCTGGCGCACCGAGGGGTCGAGCACGACCGGGACGTCGGCGGTGCCGCGGGCGGGCACGGTGACCTGGTCCACGCCGACGTTCAGCGTTCGCTTGGCCAGCGGTTGGCCGTCCTCGCCCGTGGCGCCCTCGATCGACAGCGCGAAAGTGACCGCGCTGTCGCCGGTGTTGGTCAGGGTGACCGTGGTGGTGGTCGGCTGCTGGTGCTGGTGCGGCCACGCGTACGAGCCGGCGTCGACGGTGCCGGGGCCGTACACGGTGGCGTTGATCGCGCGGTACGCGTCCACCACGCCGGCACCCTGGGCGTACACGCTGCCCTGCCCGCCCGGCTGGACGGACGACACCAGGACGTCCTTGCGCTGCTGCGCGCTCCACTTCGGGTGCCGCTGGCTCAGCAGCGCGGCGACACCGGCCACGTGCGGGGCGGCCATCGAGGTGCCGGACATCCGGACGTACGGGTTGCCGCCGGGGCTGCCCATGGCGGCGGCGAGCACGTCGACGCCGGGCGCCGCGATCTCGGGCTTGACCTTGTGCGAGCCGGTGACCGGGCCGCGGCTGGAGAACCCGGCGGTGGCACCGGCGGCGTCGACGGCGGCCACGGTCAGCGCGCCGTCCGCGCAGGCGGGCGAGCCGAGCGTGCGGGCGGCCGAGCCGGAGTTGCCGGCGGAGATCACGAACAGGGTGTGCGACTGCCGGGTCAGCTGCTGGGCGGTGACACCGAGCGGGTCGGTGCAGTCGGTGCCGATGCTGCCGCCGAGGCTCATGTTCACCACGTCGGCGCCGTTGTCGACGGCCCACTGCATGCCGGCGATGATCCAGGACTCCTGGCCCCTGCCCTCGCGGTTGAGGACCTTGCCGATGAGCAGGTCGGCGCCGGGAGCGACGCCCTTCTCGGCACCGCCGGACGCGGCACCGGTGCCGGCCACGGTGGAGGCGACGTGGGTGCCGTGCCCGTTACGGTCCACGGCGCCGCCGGTCTCGTCGGTGAAGTTCTTCTCGCCGACGACCTGCCCGGCGAGATCCGGGTGGTTGGCGTCGTAGCCGCTGTCGAGGACCGCGACGGTGGTGCCCGCGCCGTCCAGGCCGGCCTTCCACGCCTGCGGCGCGTTGATCTGCGCCGTGGTCTCGGCCATGGCGGCGGTCACCCGGCCGTCGAGCCAGAGCTTGCCGATGGCCGGGCCCTTCCCGTCGGTCAGGTCTCGCCACAGCTCGGCGGCCTTCTCCTTGGTGACGTCGAGCGCGACCGCGTCGGCGACCGGCAGGGACGCGGCGACGGTGGCGCCGTCGGGCGCCGCGGGCGCCTGGCGGGTGCGGCGCAGGCTGCCGCCGTACGTCGCGAGAACCGGCAGGATGGCGGTGGACCGGTCGTCGTAGCCCTGGCGGACCAGCCCGGTGACGTTGAACAGTTCCTCGTCGACCCGGCCGGCGGCGATGAGCGGCATGGCGGCGGCCGGGATGACGTAGAGGTCGTCGCGGAACGCCCGGGTGGTGTATCCATGGGCGTCGCCGCCGGGCCGGGGCAGCAGGGTGGCCCCCGGCTTGCCGTTCGGATCGGTGGTCAACACCGCGCGGTCACCCGTAATCAACGTGACCAAGGTGCCGTTCGCGGTGGGCTCGGTGCCGAGCAGCGACCGGCTCGGTGCGGCGCCGGACGAACCGGGCGCGGCGGCGGACGAACCGGGCGCGGCGAGCGTCGTCAAAGCGAGCGCGGCGGCGGCCGACAGAACGACGGCGCGCCGTCGTCGCGACAGAACAGGCATGGCGGGGATGGATCCTTCCACTGGTACGCAAGGCGTCGCGACGCATCGTCGCAGCGTGCGCCCCAGCTGAGCGGCTTCCGAGCTGGCGGAGTTGCGCCACGGCGGTAACTCGACAGCGACCGCCCGCCCACAACGACGACACCGAGTTTCGATCCGATGGCTGTCGGCAACGGGTGGTGGGGCGGCCGGTCGTGGACAGGGAACGACACCGCTTCGTGGAGTGGCGACGCCGACACGATCGCGTGACCGGCGGAGTGCGACACCCCGAACAGCGGGCCGATCAGCCGCATGGCCAGGTTCGTGTGCCGGTACGCGGCCACCAGGAACACCCGGTCGGCGAGGTCGAGGGACCACTGCCGACCCGGCCGACGGTCGGCGATGGCGTCACCGCCACGCTCGGCGACCAGCCTGACGAGGCGGCGGAACCGGGCGGGCTGCAGCCCGGCGCCCGGGAAGATCCGCTCCGGGCGGGCCGTCAGGATCACCTACACCCCGACATGATCCCCAATGGACGAACCGCCGAGTGCCAAGTACGCCGACGCGGTCACCTGGCTCGACGTAACCCCGCTGATATGGGAACGGCCCGCCTTGGGTGCCGTACCCGCGAGGACGTGCGGACCTCGGCAGCGCGACGACTACCCTGGCCGTCGGCGGGTAAGCCGCCCGACCGGCCGGGGGGAGGAGGCGACGTGGGGCGCGGGTTCGTGAACTGGTCCGGCAGCCTGTCGTTCATCCCCGCCGAGTACGCCGAGCCCGCCGACGAGGACGAGGTGCGGGCGCTGGTGTGCCGCGCCCGCGAGAGCGGCGCCACCCTGCGCCCGGTGGGCTCCGGGCACTCGTCGAGCCCGTTGGTGCGCACCGACGGGATCCTCGCCAGCCTCGACCGCCTCGCCGGGGTGATCGCCGACGACGGGCAGCTCGCCACGGTCCACGCCGGCACGAAGCTCAGGGCGCTCGGCGAGGGTCTGTACGACGCCGGCCTGGCGATGGACAACCTCGGGGACGTCGACTATCAGTCGATCGCCGGCGCGACCGCCACCGGCACCCACGGCACGGGTCTCGGCTTCGGCAACCTCTCCACCCAGGTCGCCGGCGTCCGGCTGGTCACCGGCACCGGTGAGACGCTGGACGTCGACGCCGAGCACAACCCGGAACTCCTGCCGGCCGCCCGGCTCTCACTGGGCGCCCTCGGTGTGCTCACCCGGGTCACGCTGGCCGTGCAGCCCCGCTACCAGCTGCACCGCCGGTCCTGGTGCGCGCCCGTCGACTGGACCCTGGACCACCTGGCCGAGTTGCAGCAC
>NZ_JBICTM010000013.1:0-76378 GCF_043197615.1 Micromonospora sp. NPDC049048
CAGTGTGGAGTTGCTGGTCAGGCATTGTTGGTTCGTGGTGGGGCGTGAGTTCGTCATCCGGGTCCTGTGACACCGGCACGGACGAATGCGGGAACAGTGCCCGTGACCTGCCGAATGTTGCTCCCGCAGTCCCCGTGGAGCAATTCCCCCGGACCGATTCGCCGGGTCGTCCATAGCACGTGACCCCTGTCGCGCCAGGCCTTCCCGGAACATGGGACGGTCGCAGGTCGAAATGCTTCCGACGCTTGCGCGGCCGGGTCGGGTATTGACAAAAGTCATCGGGCCTGCGTGTGTGGCGGGGTATGAGCGATTCATGATTCCCCTGTGATGAACCTTCGCGTAGACGGTGAGCGCAGGCCTTGTTGAAACACATGCCCGTGCAGCAGGTTTAGATGACGTTCCGCATCACCGGGCAAGCTGCGAGAGGGGACTCCCATGTCTGTCAATGCGACCGAGATTCTCAATGCCTTCTTCTTCGACGGCGCCGACGCTCCGGTGGAGGGCGACGTCCGGATCGACGTCGTGGACAGCTGGACCACCAGCGACCTGGCGGCGGTCCGGCCCACCACCATCAGCTGGAGCGAGGCCCGGACGGACACCGTCCGCTGACGGAACGCGGCGCGACCGACACGGCGCCGACGACCACGAGCTGATTCACGGGGGGAACGAAGTGACAGACACCGACCTGTGGGTGCGACGGTTCCACCCGGCGGACGCGGCGGCGACCAGGCTGCTCTGCCTGCCGCACGCGGGCGGTTCGGCCAGCTACTTCCTCCGGGTGGCCAGGACGCTCGCACCCGAGGTCGACGTGCTCGCCGTCCAGTACCCCGGTCGCCAGGACCGGCTGCGGGAGCCGGCCCTCACCTCGGCCCACGAGATCGCGGACCAGCTGGTGGCGGCGCTGCTTCCGCTGGTCGACCGGCCGATGGCCGTGTTCGGTCACAGCCTCGGCGCGACCATCGGATTCGAGGTCGCGCTGCGGCTGGGGCGGGCGGGCGTCAGCCCCACCGCGCTGTTCGTCTCCGGCAGGCGGGCGCCGCACCTGCGCAAGGAGGAGCGGACCCACCTGCGCGACGACGCCGGCCTGATCGCCGACGTACGCGCGCTGGCGGGCACCGACACCGCCCTGCTGGAGGACGAGGACGTGCTGCGGATGGTCCTGCCGGCCATCCGCTCCGACTACACCGCCGCCGAGACCTACGAGTACCGGCCCGGGCCACGCCTGGACTGCCCGATCGTCGCGCACATCGGCGACAGCGATCCGCGGGTGACGCTCGACGAGGCCCGGGCGTGGCGGGAACACACCGATGCCGGGTTCGAGTTCGTCGTCCACCCGGGCGGTCACTTCTATCTCAACGACAACATGTCCGCGGTGCTGCGCAGCATCAGGGCGCACACCCGGTCGCTCAGCCCGGCCCCGCGTGGCGGCGCCACGGTCGCCCACGCCGAACGATCGAGTTGAGTCGCCGGTCGATCCGAGCCTCAGGAGTGTCCGGAGGTGACCACATGGCACTGATCGAGAGAGAACACCTGCTGTCCGACCTGGCCGAGACGTACGCGTCGGCGGCCGAGGGCCAGGGCGGGGTCGCGCTGGTCGACGGCGGCGTCGCCAGCGGGAAGACCCGGCTGGTGAGCGCGGTCGCCGAGGTGGCCGTCGGCGACGGCGCGCTCGTGCTGACCGCGGCCTGCTCGGTCGCGGAGAGCATGATCCCCCTGGGCGTGGTGGGGCAGTTGTTCCACAGCCTCCGGGCCCAGACCACCTCGACCGACCACCTGCCGCTGCTGCGGCGCGACACCGGGCCGGCGATGGACCCGGGCTCCACCACCCTGCGCCACGCCGACGCGCAACTGCTGGAGGACGTCTGTCAGGTCCTCCTCGACGTCGCCGCCGACCGGCCCCTGGTGGTGGTCGTCGACGACGTCCAGTTCGCGGACTCCCTGTCCTTGCAGGCGCTGCTGTACCTGCAACGGCGCATCCGCTTCGCGCGGGTGCTGCTCGTGCTCAGCGGCTGCGTCGGCGCGCGGCCCGAGGCGGCGGCGTTCCGGGCGGAGCTCACGCGACAGCCGCACTGCCGCCACCTGCGGCTGCTCCCGCTGTCGCCCGAGGGCGTCGGTCTCCTGCTCGCCGAGCGGATCCGGCCGGAGACCGCCCGGCGGCTCGCCGCGTCGGCGCACGCCGTCAGCGGCGGCAACCCGATGCTCGTACACGCGTTGCTCGACGACGCCCTGACCGGCGCCGACGGCGACGTCGCGCCGACCGTGGGCGAGTCGTTCGTGCAGACCGCGCTCGCCTGCCTGCACCGCAGCGACCCCCGGCTGCTCGACGTCGCCCGCGCGCTCGCGGTCGTCGGCCCGGCGGCGTCCGCCGGGCTCGTCGCCGGGCTGGTGGGCCTCTGCGCGGCGACCACCCGGCAGGTGCTCGGCGCGCTCGCGGAGGCGGGCCTCACCCAGGGCCACACCTACCACCATCCGGCCGTGCGTGCCGCGGTGCTCGACGACTGCCCGCCGCAGACGCAGGCGGCACTGCGGTCGCGGGCCGCGCGGCTGCTGCACGAGGACGGCGCGTCCGCCGCCGAGGTGACCGCGCACCTGGTGGGCGCCGGCGAGCCCGCCGGGCCCTGGGCCACGCCGGTGCTGGTCGCGGCGGCCGGGGAGGCCGTCGCCGGCGGAGCCGTACGGCACGCCGTCGACTGCCTGGAACTGGCGCTGCGATCCACCGCCGACGCGCGCGAGCGGGCGGCCGTCGAGGCGGCCCTCGTCCGGGTGCACTGGCGCGGTGACCCCGAGGCGGTGCCGCGCCACCTGTCGTCGCTGGCGGAGGCGGGTCGTGCCGGTCTCCTCGACGAGGCCGACACGCTCCTGCTCGCCCGGTCGCTCGCGTGGCAGGGCCGGCACGACGAGGCGGCGCAGGCGCTCGCCCGGGTGGGTGACGTCACCGGGCACCCGGATCCGGACCTCGGCGCCGACCACCTCGCCACCCGGGGGTGGCTGCGGCACTGTCACCCGCACGGCGGCGACGGCCCCGGCGACCCCGGGCGGGACGCGGCGGTCGACCGCGCCGAGGAGGTGCTGCAACGCGCCCGCCCCGGCGACTCCCTGCTGGTGTCGGTGTGGCACGCGCTGCGGGTGCTGATCCGCGCCGCCCAGCTCGACCGTGCCGCCGAGTGGTGCGAGAAGCTGGCCGAGGAGGCCGAGGCGCACGAGATCACGAGCTGGCGCGCGGTGCTCAGCGACGTGCGCGCCGCAGTGGCCCTGTGCCGCGGCGACCTCGCCGCCGCCGAGCGGCACGCGCGCGACGCGCTGGCCACGATGCCGCCCGCCGCCTGGGGTGTCGCCGTCGGTTCGCCGCTCGCGCACCTGGTGCTCGCCTGCACGATGACCGGGCAGCTCGCCGGGGCCCAGGCGGCCCTGCGGGAGCCGACACCGGCCGCGATGCGGCAGAGCCTGTTCTGGCCGCAGTACCTGCACGCCCGCGGCGTCTACTACGACGCCGTGGACCGGCGGCACGCCGCGGTGGCGGACTTCCAGGCCACCGGCCAGCTCGTCGTGGGCTGGGGCGCCGACGATCCCGGCACGCTGCCGTGGCGGGTGGACCTCGCCCGGCTGTACGTGCGGATGGGCCGGCCCGACCAGGCCCGCAAGCTGGTCACCGAACACCTCGCGCTGCCGGGCGGCGACGCACCCCGCGCGAAGGGCATGGGCCTGCGGGCGTTGGCGGCGGCGTACGCGCCCAAGCAACGCCAGGTGATGCTGCGCGAGGCGATGGACCTGCTGCACGCCAGCGGGGATCGGCACGAGCTGGCGCACGTCTTCGCGGACCTGAGCCAGACCGGGCACGCCCTGGGCGAGTTCGGGCGCGCCAAGATGATGGGCGCGCACGCGCTCCAGCTCGCCGAGGGCTGCCACGCCGAACTGCTGCGGCGCCGGCTCAAGCCGTCCGACGACACCATCGAGGCCGGGGTGACCGGCGCGAAGGACGGGCTCGCCTCGCTGACCGACGCCGAGCGCCGCGTCGTGAACCTGGCCGCCCGTGGGCACACCAACCGGGAGATCGGCGACCGCCTCTTCATCACCGTCAGCACCGTCGAGCAGCACCTGACGCGGGCCTACCGGAAATTGAAGATCAGCACGCGTACGGAGCTGGTGCACATCGACCCGCCGAAGGGCGCGCGAGGCGCGCGACGCCGGCGCGCCCCGGTCGGCCCACCCTCCGGCGACAAGGAAACCACGATGCGATCGGACAGGACATGACCGTTGCCGAGGAAGAACAGGTCGGTACCCGGGAGCGCACGCTCGCCCGGCAGATACTCGAGCTGGTCTTCCGCTTCCGCCGACTCGAACACGCCGACGACCCGTGCGGGGGGCAGCCGTGCGACGACTGCTTCGCCGTCCACGAGGAGCGGGTGGGTCGCTACCTGCGCAGCGGCGAGCCGCTGCACTTCGTACTGCCGGCGTTCCCCGCGAAGTCCCGCAACCCGGAGAAGGTGGTCGGTGCCCTGCCCGACCTCGGTGAGCGGATCTCCGTGGAGTTCCTCCAGTCCTTCTGCGAACAGGTCAGCCACTACCACCCGACAGGCGCGCGGATCCTCATCTGCTCCGACGGGCACGTCTTCTCCGACCTGCTCGGCATCCCCGACGAGGACGTGACCGCGTACCGCACGGAGCTGCAACGCATCATCGACCAGACCGGCGCCTCCTCGGTGTCGATGTACTCGCTCGACGACGCCTTCGGGGCGATGCCCTACGACGACATGCGCCGGCTGCTGCTCGACGGGTACGCCACGTCGCTGGAGGACATCCGCGCCGAGGTGCTGACCGACGTGGGCGCCCGGTCGCTGTTCAACGGCATGCACCGGTTCATGCTCGAGGACCAGGCCCCGCTGCACCCCGGCCTGAGCCGGACGAAGCTGCGGGAGCACTGCAAGGAGTTCGCCTACCAGATGATCCGGCGCAGCCGCGCCTGGGGAGACCTGGTCGGCACGAAGTTCCCGCACTCGCTGCGGCTGTCGATCCACCCGCAGCCCCGGCACGCCGAGAAGATCGGCCTGCACCTCATCCGCACCAGGGACAGCTGGCTCACGCCGTGGCACGGCGTCGTCCTCGACGACGGCGTCAACCTCACGCTGGTCAAGCGCAGCCAGGCCGAGAGCGACCGGGCCTCGCTGGTCTGGCGCAACGGCCGGCCGAGCCACTACGTCAACCCCCACTTCCGGCAGGAGGAGTTCGCGTCATGACCAGAGCAGACGAACTGCGGGTGGAGCGGACGTCGCTGGCGCCGTTCGGCACGCTCGTGACGGCACAGCAGGACGGCGCGGACCTGCGCGACATCGCGCCCGCGACGCTGGAGCGCTGGACGGTCGAGTCCAAGGTGGTCGTGCTGCGCGGCTTCCCGCTGCTCGACCGGGAGGACCTCGTCGCGTACTGCGAGGCCTGGGGCGAGGTGCTGACCTGGGACTTCGGCGCCATCCTGGACCTGGTCGTTCAGGAGGACCCGAAGAACTACCTGTTCAGCCGCACCGACGTGCCGTTCCACTGGGACGGCGCGTTCGCGCGGGCCGCGCCGCGGTACTTCCTGTTCCAGTGCGTCGAGGCGCCGGTGCCCGGCGGCGGTGGCGAGACGGTGTTCTCCGACAGCACCGAGGTGATCCGGCGCGCCTCGCCGGAGCTGGTGCGCGAGTGGGCGGCCACGGAGGTCAGCTACCGCACGGAGAAGCTGGGCTACTACGGCGGCGAGACCGTCTCGCCCCTGCTCACCACGCACTCGGAGACCGGCGAGACGATCATGCGGTACGGCGAGCCGCTCGACCCCGAGCGCTACCGCAACCCGGTGTGGGTGTCCGTCGGCGGCCGGTCGGCCGAGGAGGCCGAGCCGTTCCTCGCCGACCTGCGCGACCGGCTGCACCACCCGGACGTCTGCTACCACCACGAGTGGGTCGACGGCGACATCGTCGTGGTCGACAACCAGGCGCTGCTGCACGGTCGCAACGCTTTCCGCGGCAACTCCTCCCGGCACCTGCAGCGGATCCAGATCCTCTGACCACGGTCAGGGCCGCCCACGGGCGCCACCGAAGGTCCTCAACCCGAAGGAAGACACCATGACCGTCGAAGAGGCGCGCACAGGCGTGCCCACCCCGGCACCGGCCATCGCGCGGCGCCCGATCTACCACTCCATCCGCATCCGCCGGGTCGAGTTCCTGCCCGTGATGCTGGCCATCTACGCGATCCCGTCGCTGCTGTCGGTCGACGACATCGGCACCCTCGCGTCGGTCCACTTCGCGCTGGTGATCGTGATGGCGCTGTCCATCATGCACTTCATCGACATGACCAACGCGTACGCCGACCGTGACGTGGACGCCGTCTACAAGACGTGGCTGTCCCAGGCGGTGTACGGGCTGGGGCTGCGCAACGTCCGCTGGCAGATCGCGGCGACCGGCGCGGGCGTGCTCGCCCTCGCGACCTACTTCACCTTCCGCACCGGGCACTGGGACATCCTTCCCCTGGTCGCGTTCACCCTCTGGATCGGCGCCCAGTACTCCATCCCGCCGGTGCACCTCAAGAGTTCCGGCGTGGGGCAGATCCCGGGCCTCGCCGCCGTGCTGATCTGGCTGCCGATGCTCGTCGTCGTACGGTCCGTGCCCGGTGAGCTGTCGTGGCCGCTGCTGGCCGTGATCGTCGGATTCGGGCTGAACCAGGTCGGCATCGTCATGGTCAACACCGCCGAGGACTGGCCGGAGGACGCGGCGTTCGACATCCGCACGTGCGTACGCGCGCTGGGGCTGTCCCGCGCGATGGCCGTCGCGAGCGGGCTCATCGCGGTCGGCGGCACCACGGTGTGCGTGTCGGTGCTCGCCATCGGCGGGTTCACCTGGGGCGCCGTGCCGATGATCGCCGCCATCGCGTTCGCGCTGGTGCACGTGTCGGGCACCTGGCGCGGCGTGCGGGGCAAGCCCCTCGCGGACGCGCTGGCGTTCCTGCGGCCCCGGGCGAAGCTGGTGCCGCTGCAGGTGGCGAGCACCGGGTGGGGAACCGTGATCGCCGCCGCCTTCGCACAGGCGAGCTGAATCCCGGTGGGGAGGGACACCATGGCGCAGGTCGTGCTGCTCGACGAACAGGGACGTCCCGTCGGCGCCACCGAGGGCGCGACGGTGCACCACCTGCGTACGCCGTTGCACCTGGCGTTCTCCTGTTACGTCTTCACCAGCGACGCGAGGCTGCTGCTCACCATGCGCAGCGACCGGACGCGTACCTGGCCGGGTATCTGGACGAACTCGTGCTACGGGCACCCCGTGCCCGGGGAGCCGGTCCCGGCGGCGGTGACCCGCACCGTACGCGCCGAACTCGGTCTGGCGGCGCCCGCGCCGGAGCTGGTCCTGCCCGCCTTCCGGTACCGCGCGGTGATGGACAACGGGGTGGCGGAGAACGCCGTCTCCCCGGTGTTCCGGGTGGTCACCGACGAACGTCCCACCCCCGACCCGGCCGCCATCGGCGACTTCGAGTGGGTCGACTGGGCGGACTTCGTGTACGCGGTGGGCACGGGGGACATCTCGGTGTCGCCGTGGTGCCGGCTCCAGGTCGCCGAGCTCGTCATGCTCGGCGACGATCCGACGCGGTGGCCCACGGCCGACGAGTGTCTCCTGCCCGGCGGGGCGTTGACGGCCACCGGCTGAGCGGCGCGCGGCGGCCGTACCCACCGGCTGGGGTGGGCACGGCCGCCGCGCGCTCGTCGTCGCCCGGTCACGACCCAGCGCGGACCGTGGCCCGCACCGTGAACGTGCCGCCCTCCCGCCGGGTGAGCAGCGTGCCTCCCGCGTCCCGCAGCCGGTCGGCCAGCGCCGGCAGCCCGCTGGCGGCGATGTCGGGGCCGTTGTCGGCGCCGTCGTTGACGACCGTCAGGCGTGCGCCGGACGCCTCGCGGGCGATCTCGATCGTGCACCAGCGCGCCCTGTCGTGGCGCAGGACGTGGGCGCCCGCCTCCCGCAGCACGGCCACCAGCGGCTCGGTGAGCGCGGGCGGCAGGTCCCGCTTCGGCTGCGTCACCGAGCACCGTAGGCCGGAGTCGCGCAGCCCCCGGGCCACCGCGTGCGCCTGCTCACGCAGGCCGACGGCGCGGTAGCCGTGCACGGCCTCGCGCATCCGGGCCAGCGCGGACGCCGCGAGCGCCCGCATCTCGGCGGTCTCCTGTCTGGTCCGTTCCCCGTCGACCAGCGCCAGCCGCGACGCCAGCTCGGCCTTGAGGACGATCGCCGACAGCTCGTTGGCGAGCAGGGCGTACACGTCCCGGGCGCACCGCAGCCGCTCGTCGGCCGCCGCCAGGCGGGCCACGGCGTCGCGTCCCTCCCGGGCCTGCGCCTGGAACGTCCACAACCACAGGTGCAGCACGTTCCACACCGCCACGCACAGCCCGAGCACGACGGTGACGGTCACCGCGTCGCGCACGGGGCCGCCGAGCCACCAGGCCGTCGCGGCGGTCACCAGCACCGTCCCGGCCATCAGGGTCACCGCGTACCGCGGCGGCAGGAGCAGCGGCGCCGCCCCGGCGAGCGCCGCCCCCACGAACGCCCAGCCCCGCCCCGGGGTGGCGCCGAACGGCCCGACGAGCGGGGCCGACAGCACGACAGCCACGGCGCAGCCGGCGAGCAGCCGCCGGCCGTTCGCCGCCGCCGACCACGGCGGGACCGACCGGTACAGCGCGCCGGCCAGCGCCACGACCAGGAGCAGCGTCCCGAGCGAGGCGAGCACGATCCCGCGCGGGTCGGGCTCCTGACGCAGCTCCAGGGCGGCGAGCAGGACGCACGCCGCGATCCCGCTCGCGGCGGCCGCCAGGACGTACCACCGGGCCTGGCGCATGCCGGGGGTCGACACGGCGTGCGCCGGCCGGGTCCCGGTGAGCATCAGCGCCACGGCTTCCGGCGGACGTGACGCGTGCCGGGCGCGGCTGGCACGCGCGGCCCGGCCGGCGGGGCCCCGCCTGTCGTCTGCCGTACGTCGGTCGACACGAAACGCAGTATATCGATCACGCTCTGTTCGCGCCCAGGTGGCGGCCGGCCGTGACCGGGCCGCGGGTCGACGCCGACGCCGTCGGTCGCCGGAACCGCCCTGCGACTCCGTGCCGGACGCAACCCCCGAACCCGTTCCCGTCACCGACGTGTCCGGATGCCACCCGTCGTGGCGTCACGGTCGCCACCGGGAGAACCGCGCCGGTGAACCGTGCCCGATGCGCGCCAGGAGCGCCGAGGCGGTTTCGGAAATTGTGCGTTCCATCGCCTCGAAATCGTTTCCGCCATCGCTCGGTAATTTGCGCGGCAGCACTGCGTCGATCGGTGTTGTGCGTGATTGCGGTCGATGGTTCGACTCGGCTAATTTGCAGTCACGAAATGCCTCTCCTCTCTGGAGGCTGCTGTGTCCTCATCCGTCGGAATTCTGGGCACCGGATCCTGGGTGCCCACGCGAGCATTGCCGAACGAGGAAATCGCGCGTCGCGTACCGGGAGCGAGTCCGGAATGGATCGTGCGTCGGACCGCCATTCGTTCGCGCCGTTTCGCCGCGCCGGAGGAGGCCACGTCGGACCTCGCCGTACGGGCCGCGACGCGCGCGCTGCGGGACGCGGGCCTCGGCGTCGACCGCGTCGACTACCTGATCGTCTCGACGTCGACGCCGGATCACCCGCAACCGCCGACGGCCTGCCTGGTGCAGGACCGCCTCGGCGCGTACGGGGCCGCGTGTCTCGACGTCAACGCGGTCTGTGCAGGGTTCGTGCACGCCCTGGTGTTGGCGCAGTCGCTGGTGGCGGACCGGCCGGGCACCCACGCCCTCGTGGTCGGCGCCGACGTGTACTCGCGCATCCTGGACTTCGACGACCGGCGTACCGCCGTGCTGTTCGGTGACGGCGCCGGTGCGGCCGTCGTGGGGGCGGTGCCGGCGGGACGCGGCGTCGTCGAGTACGAGCTGGCCAGCAGGGGCGACGCCGGGGACCTGATCCGGGTGGCGGCGGGCGGCAGCCGGCTGCCGGCGTCGGCGGGCACCGTGGCGGACGGCGGTCACTTCTTCCGCATGCACGGCCGTGGCGTCAGCGAGCTGGTCCTGCAGGAGCTCCCGCCGTTCGTGGACAAACTGCTGGCCAGGGCGGGTTTCAGCGCGGCGGACGTCGCGCACGTCGTGCCGCACCAGCCCAACGGCCTGCTCCTCGACGAGCTGGTACGCGCGTGCGGCCTGAGCGCCGCACAGACGCACCGCACCGTGGAGGAGTACGCGAACGTCGGCAGCGCCTCGGTGCCGCTCACCCTCGACCACGCCCACCGGGCCGGCCTGCTCCGCGACGGCGACCTCGTCCTCCTGCTGGGGTTCGGCGGGGGGATGTCGTTCGGGGCGTGCCTGCTGCGCTGGGGCGGGGCGCCCGGCCCGCCACGGGAACGGGGGACGGTCCCCCACGCCGGATCCGATCGCGGGAGGGCCACGTCGCGTCCCCTGCCCGCTTCCACGTCAACCCTGTCGACACAGGACGGTCATCAATGAAAACCCTGACGAAACTCGGCGCGTTCGCGCTCGCCCTGGTGCTGGTGCTCGGGAGCGCCTACACCGTCGGCCGCGTGGTCGGGCCCCCACCAACCGCCGTACCCGCACCCGCGGCAGCCGCGAAGCCGGCCGCCGCGGCCGCGGAGGAGTCCTCGTACGGCCTGGCGCTCTCCCACGAGAGCATGAGCCTGAAGGTGCTCACGGACAACGTCCGGGCGGGCACGAAGCAGACCTTCGCCTTCCAGATCCTGCAACACGACGGTACGCCGCTGGTGAAGTACAAGCCGCAGCACGAGAAGCTGATGCATCTCATCGTGGCGCGGCGTGACCTGACGAACTTCCAGCACGTGCACCCCAACCTCGGCTCCGACGGCGTGTGGCGGGTGCCGCTGACCTTCGCGGCGGCCGGCGAGTACCGGGTCTTCGCCGACTACATGCCGCTGTGGGGCATCCACGGCGAGACGCTCGGGGCGGACGTCTCCGTGTCGGGCGACTACCGGCCGGAGGCGCTCCCCGCGCCTGCCAGCACCGCGACGGTCGACGGGTACACGGTGACCCTCGCGGGCGAACTCGCGCCGGGCAAGGACGGCAAGCTGACGCTCAGCGTCGCGCGCGACGGCAAGCCGGTCACCGACCTGGAGCCGTACCTGGGCGCCTTCGGGCACCTCGTCGCGCTCCGCGACGGCGACATGGCGTACCTGCACGTGCACCCCGAGGGCACGCCGGGCGACGGGCAGACCGCCCCCGGCCCGGACATCCAGTTCCACGCCACCGCGCCCACCTTCGGCGACTACCGGCTGTTCCTGGACTTCCAGCACCAGGGCGTCGTGCGTACGGCGGCCTTCACCCTGCGCGTGGACGGCCCCAACCCGCCCCCGCACGGCCTGAGCGAGGAGGCGTTCGCGGCGGCCAAGGCCCGCAACGAGGAGGCCGTGCGCAACGGCGGAGCCGCTGTCCCCGCCGACACGTCGGGCGGCAGCACGGGGGAGGGCACGCAGCATGGCCACGGCTGAGAACCACCTGGAACTGCTGATCGGCGGCATGACCTGCGCGGCCTGCGCGGCGCGCATCGAGAAGCAGCTCAACGCGATCGACGGGGTGGAGGCGACCGTCAACTACGCCACCGAGAAGGCGAAGGTGCTGGTCACGCCGGGGGTCTCGCGGGAGCGGGTGATCGCCGCCGTCGAGGAGATCGGGTTCACGGCCCGGCCGGTGCAGCCGCCCACGGCGGTGGCGGCGGACGCCCCGGACCCGGCGGCCCTGGAGGAGGCCGAGCACGACCGCGAACTGCGGATGGCCCGCCACCGCCTCTGGGTCGTCGCGGTGCTGGCGGTGCCGGTCATCGCGATGTCGATGTTCTCCCAGCTCCAGTTCGAGTACTGGCAGTGGGCCTGCCTGACGCTGAGCGCGCCGGTCGTCGTGTGGGGGGCGTGGCCGTTCCACCGGGCCGCCTTCGCCAACCTCCGGCACGCCGCCGCCTCGATGGACACGCTGGTCTCGGTGGGCACGCTCGCCGCCTTCGCGTGGTCGCTGTACACGCTGTTCCTCGGCACCGCCGGCGAGCCCGGCATGCGGCACCCGTTCCGGATCACGCTGGAGCGGACGCCGGGCGAGGGCAACATGTACCTGGAGGTCGCCGCGGGCGTGACCCTCTTCATCCTCTGCGGCCGGTACTTCGAGGCCCGCGCGAAGCGCCGCTCCGGCGCCGCGCTGCGCGCGCTGCTGTCGCTGGGCGCCAAGGACGTGACGGTGCTGCGCGACGGCGCCGAGACGACCGTGCCGATCTCGGCCCTCGCGGTCGGGGACCGGTTCCTGGTGCGGCCGGGGGAGAAGGTGGCGACCGACGGCGTCGTGGAGGAGGGTTCCTCCGCCGTCGACGCGAGCATGCTGACCGGCGAGTCCGTGCCCGTCGAGGTCGGGCCCGGCGACGAGGTCGTGGGGGCCACGGTGAACGCCGGCGGGCGGCTCGTCGTACGCGCCACGCGGGTGGGCGGCGAGACGCAGCTCGCGCAGATGGCCAAGCTCGTCGAGGAGGCGCAGACCGGCAAGGCCGACGTCCAGCGGCTCGCCGACCAGGTGTCGGCCGTGTTCGTGCCCGGGGTGATCGCGCTGTCGCTCGCCACGCTGGGCTACTGGCTCGGCTCCGGCCAGCCGGCGGCGGCCGCGTTCACGGCGGCCGTGGCCGTGTTGATCATCGCCTGCCCGTGCGCGCTGGGACTGGCGACGCCCACCGCGCTGCTGGTCGGCACCGGCCGGGGCGCGCAGCTCGGCATCCTCATCAAGGGGCCGCAGGTGTTGGAGTCCACGCGGACCGTCGACACCGTGGTGCTCGACAAGACCGGCACGGTGACCACCGGCGAGATGTCCGTCGTGGAGGTCGTGCCCGTCGACGGCGAGAGCGACGTCCAGCTGCTGCGGCTCGCCGGTGCCCTGGAGGCCGCGTCCGAGCACCCCATCGCCCGGGCGGTCGTCGCGGGCGCGCGGGAACGGTGCGGGGAACTGCCCGCCGTCGCGGACTTCTCCAGCGAGACCGGCGTCGGCGTGCGCGGCACGGTCGACGGGCACGAGGTCATCGTCGGGCGGGCGTCGCTGCTGGGCGCGTGGGCGCAGGTGCTCCCCCCGGAGCTGACCAGCGCCAGGGCGACGGCCGACGCGGCGGGCCGTACGTCGGTGATGGTCGGGTGGGACGGCGCCGTGCGCGGGATGCTGGTCGTCTCCGACCGGGTCAAGCCCAGCAGCAGGGCGGCGGTGGCGCAGTTCACGCGGCTGGGGCTGCACCCGATCCTGCTGACCGGCGACAACGCGGCCGTCGCGGCGGCGATCGCGGCGGAGGTGGGGATCGACGACGTGGTCGCCGAGGTGCTCCCCGCCGGCAAGGTCGACCTGGTCAAGCGGCTCCAGGCCGACGGCAAGGTCGTCGCGATGGTCGGTGACGGCGTCAACGACGCCGCCGCGCTCGCGCAGGCCGACCTGGGCATCGCGATGGGCACCGGCAGCGACGTGGCGATCGAGTCGGGCGACCTGACCGTGGTCCGCGGTGACCTGCGGGTCGTCGCGGACGCGATCCGGCTGTCGCGCCGCACCCTCGCCACGATCAAGGGCAACCTGTTCTGGGCCTTCGCGTACAACGTCGCGGCCATCCCGCTCGCGGCGAGCGGACTGCTCAATCCGATGCTGGCGGGTCTGATCATGGCCGGCAGCTCGGTGTTCGTGGTGTCGAACAGCCTTCGGTTGCGGCGGTTCAAGGCGTTGGCGGGCAACGAGCTCCCGGACCGGGCCGACCCGGTCGAGGCGGCGCGCCCGCCGATGGTCACCGCCTCCTGACGCGTCCACGTGTCGCGCGGGCACGCCCGAAACGGAAGAGATCGGAGCCGCACCATGGCCGAGCCGAGCCGGCTCGCGGAGGATCCTCAGCTCCTGCTGCTGCACGCGGCCGGCCTCGGCCGGGCGAGCTGGGACGCAGTCGTCGAGCGCATCCCGGGATTCGCCCGGACCGTCGCGATCGACCTGCCCGGCCACGGCAGCGTGCCGGGGGTCGCGTACGACCGTGACGTCGTGCCGAGGCTCGCCGAGTACGTCGCGGAGCGGATCGGCGCGCTGGGACTGCGCCGGCCGCACGTCGTCGGGCACTCGCTCGGCGGGGTCGTCGCGCTCGAACTGGCGCGTCGGGTGCCCGTCGCGGCGGTGACGGCCCTGTGCAGCATCGGGTTCCGGGCGGTCTGCCACGCGTCGATCTGCGTCGTGCGGACCCACGCGGTCCTGCGGATGACCGCCGCCGTGGGGCCGAGGACGCGCAGGCGGCTGCTCACCCGGGGGGTCGTCCGCAGGCTCGTCATGGGTGGCGTGTCGGCCCGACCCGTGGCCCTGCGGGCCGACGTGGCCGCCGCCGACGTGACGTCGATGATCACCAGTGACCTGTCCGCCCTGAGCCGGCACGCGGGGCTCTACTCGTTCCGCGCCGACGCCACCGACACGACGCCGGTGAACCTCGTGTGGGCCGGCCAGGACCGCGTCGTCCCGTTGCGCGACGCGCTGCGGGCCCGACGGGTGCTTCCCCGGGCGCAGCACTTCGTCATCCCCGGCAGCGGTCACTTCGTCGTACGCGACGACCCGCACGGCGCCGCTGCCGTCATCCACGCCTGCCACATCCAGGTGCTGCGGGAAAGGCAGGCCGAGAATCGCAGAGGAGCCCGCGGAAATGTGAACCCACAGCGCGGTAATTGAGCTGGCAATTCGGCCCCGCACATCCGTCGGGGCGGGAACTGTTGACCGACCGGACGCGACTACTGAGGTACTCGGATGCCGGGACCACCGCTCAGAGGAGTGCGAATGAAAATCACCCCGCAGGCTGGCAAGAAGTTCGGCGTGATCGTGGAGGGTTTCGACGCGGAAACCGCCTCGGCGCAGGACATCGTCGAACTGAAGAAGGCCATCTACTCGAACAAGATCGTCGTACTGAAGAACCAGGACCTGTCGCCGCGGCAGTTCCTGGCGCTCGGCGAGCGGCTGGGCCGGGTCGCGGAGTACTACGAGCCGGTCTACCACCACCCCGAGGTGAAGGAGGTGTTCGTCTCCTCCAACGTCAAGGAGGAGGACGGCCGCCAGATCGGGGTGCCGAAGACCGGCAAGTTCTGGCACTCGGACTACCAGTTCATGCCGCGCCCGTTCGACATCACGATGATCTACCCGCAGGTCGTGCCGTCGAAGAACCGGGGCACGTACTTCATCAACCTGGCGACGGCCTACGAGCAGCTCTCCGAGGAGCTGAAGCTCGCCGCCAAGGAGACGACGGCGACGCACAGCGTGCTGCGGTACTTCAAGATCCGGCCCACCGACGTCTACCGGCCGATCTCGGAGATCATCGACGAGGTCAACGCGAAGACCCCGCCGGTGACGAGCCCGCTCGCGTTCCCGCACCCGCACACGGACGAGACCCTGCTGTACCTCAGCGAGGGCTTCACCCTGTCGCTGCAGGACGCGGACGGCAACGACCGGCCGGAACTGCTGGCCGAGCTGCTCACGGCCACCGGCCAGCTCGACCGCACCTACCAGCACGAGAACATCCACCTCCAGACGTTCGAGAAGGGCGACATGCTCCTCTGGGACAACCAGAGCCTGGTCCACCGGGCGCTGCACACCGCGACCCCGGAGCCGGCGGTGTCCTACCGCGTCACCGTCTACGACGACGTGGACGCGGCGGCCTAGTCCCGCACGGACGTCGATCTGCGGTGGGATCCGGCGGCACCGACCGTCGGATCCCACCGGTGTCCACATCGCACGAGGTCGAGAGGCATGACGTGGCAGATCAGTTGACGGCGGCGACGATCCGGGCGGACGTCGCCGAGTTGCTCCACCGGCGCCCGGACGAGAGCTTCGACACGGAGGACCTGTTCGACTCCGGCCTGGACTCGGTGCGGCTGATGACGCTCCTGGAGCGGTGGCGGGACGCCGGCGCCGAGGTCAGCTTCGTCGAGCTGGCGGAGCGGCCGACGGTGCAGCAGTGGGTGAAACTGCTGGTGAGCCGGGATGAGTGAGCCACTGCCGCTGGGCGCCGCCCAGGAGGGCATCTGGACCGGCCAGCAGTTCGACCCCGACAGCCCCGCGTTCAACACGGCCGAGTACGTGGAGATCCGCGGCCCGGTCGACCTGCGGTTGCTGGAGGCGGCGGTGCGCGGGGCGGTCGGCGAGGCCGAGGCGCTCAACGTCGTGTTCGAGGAGGACGCCGACGGGCGGGCGTGGCAACGCCCCCGCGACGACGGCTCGTGGCCGGTCGACCTGGTCGACACGAGCGCCGAGGCCGACCCGCTCGCCGCCGCGACGGCGTGGATGCGCGCGGACCTCGACAACCCCGTCGACCTGCGCAAGGACCCGCTGTTCCGGCAGGCGTTCCTCCGGCTCGGCCCGGAGCACGTCCTGTGGTACCAGCGCGTGCACCACATCGCCCTGGACGGCTACGGGCTGTCCCTCGTGGCCCGTCGGGTGGCGGAGCTCTACACCGCGTCCGTCGAGGGGCGGGAGCCGCCGTCCCGCACGTTCGGGTCGCTGGCCGCCGTCGTCGACGAGGACCGCGCCTACGCCGACTCGGAGAGGTACGCCGCCGCGCGCGAGCACTGGACGTCGCGGGCGCGGGGCAGGGCGGCGCCGGTGGTGCTCGCCCGCCGCGGCGGGGAGCTGGCGCGGACGGTGCGTCGCGCCACCGCGGACCTCGACACCGCCGGCATCGACGCGTTGAAGGCGGTCGCCACGGCCACCGCGACCACGTGGAGCGAGACGCTCACGGCGGCCTTCGCGGCGTACCTGCACCGGATGACCGGCGCCGACGAGTTGACGCTCGCGCTGCCCGTCATGGCCCGGCTCGGCTCGGTGTCGCTGCGGGTGCCGTGCATGGTGACCAACGTCGTGCCGCTCTGGGTGCGCGTCGCGCCCACCGCCACGCTGGCGGACCTCGCCGGCCAGGTCGCCGCGGAGCTGCGGGCCGGGCGTCCACACCTGCGTTACCGCTACGAGCAACTGCGCCGCGACCTGCGGATGGTGGCCAGCGAGCGCAAACTGTTCGGGCCGTCGGTCAACATCATGCCGTTCGACTACGGCCTGCGCTTCGCCGGGCAGCGGGGCGTCGTGCACAACGTCAGCGCCGGGCTCGTCGAGGACCTGGTGGTCCACGTGTACGACCGGGGCGACGGCAGCGGCCTGCGGATCGTCCTCGACGCCAACCCCAACTGCTACGACGACGGGGAACTCACCGGTCACCTCACCCGGTTCCTGGCCTTCCTGCGTCGCGTGACCGCCGCCCCCGACGCGCCGGTGGCCGGGGTCGACACGCTGCTCGACGGCGAGCGCCGACTGCTGCTGGAGGAGTGGAACGACACGGCCCGGCCGCTGCCGGCGGTGACCGTACCGGCGCTGTTCGCCGCCCAGGCCGCCGCGACCGGAGACCGTACGGCGCTGGTGGCCGGCGACGCCACGCTCACCTTCGCCGAACTCGACCGCCGTGCCGACCGCCTCGCCCATCTGCTCGTCGCCCGGGGGGCCGGTCCCGACCGGCACGTGGCGCTCCTGCTGCCGCGTACCTCCGAGGCGATCGTGGCGCTGCTCGCCGTGCTCAAGGCCGGCGCCGCGTACGTGCCCGTCGACCCGGACCTGCCCGCCCGCCGGGTCGCGGCGATGCTCGCCGACAGCGCACCCGTCGTGCTGCTCACCACCGCGGCACTCTCGGCCGGTCAGCCGACGGACGTCCCGGTGCTGCTGGTGGACGCCCCCGCGACGGCCGCCGAGCTGGCCGGGCTGCCCGACGGGCCCGTGGCGGACACCGGCCTGACGCCGGAGCACGCCGCCTGCCTCATCTACACGTCCGGCTCGACGGGCGTGCCGAAGGGCGTCGTGGTCGAGCACCGCGGGCTGGTCAACCTCTTCCACCACCACCGCGACACGATGATCCGGCCGGCGGCCGACGGGCGGGTGTGCCGGGCCGCCCTGTCCGCGTCGCTGTCGTTCGACACCTCGTGGGAGGGCCTGCTGTGGCTGCTCGACGGCCACGAGCTGCACTACGTCGACGACGACCGGCGCCGCGACCCCGCCGCGATGCTCGACTACGTCGCCCGGCACCGGATCGACTTCATGGACATCACCCCCACGTACGCCGAGGAACTGGTGGCCAACGGGTTCCTCGACGCCGGCCGGTACCGGCCCGCCGTGCTCGCCCTCGGTGGTGAGGCCACCGGCCCCGCCCTCTGGACGGCGCTGCGCGGCACCGGCATGACCGTCTACAACCTGTACGGCCCCACCGAGTGCACGGTGGACACCCTCTGGTGCCGGCTCGCCGAGAGCGCCGAGCCGATCGTGGGCCGGCCGCTGACCAACACCAGGGCGTACGTGCTGGACCCGGCGCGCCGGCTCGTGCCGCCCGGCACGGTGGGGGAGCTGTACTTCGCCGGGGCACCGGTCGCCCGCGGCTACCACGAGCGCCCGGAGCAGACCGCGCAGCGGTTCGTCGAGGACCCGTTCGGGCCGCCGGGCAGCAGGATGTACCGCACCGGCGACCTCGCCCGCTGGCGGCCCGACGGCACCCTGGAGTTCCTCGGCCGCGCCGACGACCAGGTCAAGATCCGGGGCTTCCGCATCGAGCCGGGCGAGATCGAGGCGGTCCTGCTCGCCCATCCCGCGGTCGCCCAGGCGGCGGTGGTGCCCCGCGAGGACGCGCCCGGCCAGCTCCGGCTCGTCGGCTACGTCGTGCCGGCCGGCGACGCCGCGCCGGAGCCCGCCGCGCTGCGGCAGTTCGTGGCGCAGCGGCTGCCCGACTACATGGTGCCGCCCGCGTTCGTCGCGCTGGACGCCATCCCGCGTACCACGAACGGCAAGCTCGACCGCGCGGCGCTGCCCGCGCCGGAGGTGAGCGCGACGGTCGGCGGGCGCGCGCCCCGCGACCACCGCGAGACGGTGCTGTGCGGATTCTTCGCCGACCTGCTCGGCCTGCCGGAGGTCGGCATCGACGACGACTTCTTCTCGCTCGGCGGGCACTCCCTGCTCGTCGCCCGGCTCATGGGCCGGGTGCGCGCGGAGTTCGGCGTGGAGATCAGCATCCGGACGGTGTTCGAGGCGCCGACCGTCGCGAAGCTCGCGCCGGCGCTCACCACGGACACCGGCGGCGGCGCGACGGAGGTGCTGCTCCCCCTACGTACGCGGGGCAGCGGGCCGCCGCTGTTCTGCGTCGCGCCGGCCACGGGGCTGGCGTGGTCGTACGCCGCGCTGCTGGCGGGCCTGCCCGACCGCCCGGTGTACGGGCTCCAGTCAACCGCTGTGGGGCCGTGCGCGAGCGTCGCCGAGCTGGCCGCCGACCACCTGCGCCGCATCCGCGAGATCCAGCCCGTCGGGCCGTACCACCTGCTCGGCGCGTCGTTCGGCGGGCTGGTGGCGCACGAGATGGCCACGCGCCTCACGGAGTCGGGCGAGTCGGTGGCGCTGCTGGCGCTGCTCGACTCGTACCCGGTGCCGGACGCCTGGCGGGACCTGCCGCCGCCCGGCGAGCACGACGCGGCCGCCGCCGTGCTCGGCCAGGCCGCGCTGGGCGGTCTCGACGAGGGGCAGCGCCGCCTCGCGTACGGCGCGTTCGCGCGCAACTCGCGGCTGGCCGCCGGCTGGACGCCCCGCCGCCTCGCCGGTGACGTGCTGGTCGTCGAGGCGACGGCCGGCAAGACCCCGGACTGGCCCGGCCCGCACAGCTGGCAGCCGTACGTCGACGGGCGGATCGACGTGCACCGGCTGGACTGCACCCACGACGGCATGCTCGCCGCCGGTCCCCTGGCGCGGGTCGGCGCCGTACTCCCACCTGTCGGCGATCTCCGGAGGGCAGCATGAGCGAACGGCGTGAGTGGCTCGGACTCGGCGCGGTCCTCGCCGCGACGTTCATGACCCAGGTGGACGGGTTCGTCGTCAACGTGGCGAGCCCGTCCATCCAGCACGACCTCGGAGCGGGTTTCGACCAGATCCAGTTCGTCGGCGCGGCGTACGTGATCGCGTTCGGGGCCCTGATGGTGACCGGCGCGCGGCTCGGCGACCGGATGGGGCACCGCACGGTGTTCCTCTGGGGCGTGGCCGGCTTCACGGTGACCTCGCTGCTGTGCGGCGTGGCGCCGGACGCCGACCTGCTCATCGTGGCCCGCTTCCTCCAGGGCGCCGCGGCGGCGTTCATGGCGCCCCAGGTGCTCGCGATCATCCGGGCCACGATGCGGGACCCGGACCGGCTGGCGCGGGCCATCAGCGTCTACGGCGTGGTGATCGGCCTCGGCGTGATCAGCGGCATCGCGGGCGGCGGGCTCATCGTCGAGGCCGACATCCTCGGCCTCGGCTGGCGGCCGGCGCTGCTCGTGAACGTGCCCGTCGGGATCGTGATCCTGGCGCTCGGCGGGATCCTGCCCCACACCGTGCCGAAGGCGCCGCACCGCCTCGACCTCGCGGGCGCGGCGCTCACCATCGTGGCGGCACCCGCCCTGCTCGTACCCCTGGTCTTCGGGCCGGGCGGCTCGGCGTGGCTGTGGCTCGGGGTGCCGCTGGCGGTCGCCCTGGCCGTCGTGCTCGTCAACCAGCAGCGGCGTCTGCACCGCGAGGGCGGCGAACCGCTTTTTCCGCCCCGGGTCGTCACGGCCCCGGGGATGCGGCTGTCCCTGCTGACCGTGCTGGCGCTGTTCGCCACGAACTCGGGGCTCTTCCTCGTGTTCACCTACTACCTGCAGACGGGGCTGCGCCTCACGCCCCTCACGGCGGCGCTGATGTTCGTGCCGCTCGGGATCGGCTTCTCGCTGGGCTCGGCGGCGAACCGGCGGGTGGGTCGCCTCGTGGCGACGCCGACCCCGGTCTGGGGCTGCGGCCTGCTCGCCGCCGTCCTGCTGGCGAGCGCGGGCGTCGTCCAGGCGCCGGAGTCCGCGCAGGCGCCCATGCTCGTCGCGGTGGTCACGTTGGCCGGCTTCGGGCAGGGCCTGGTCGTCTCGCCTCTGGTGGCCGGGATCCTCGGCCGGGTCAGGCCGACCGAGGCCGGCGCGGCGTCCGGCATGGCGACGACGGTGACGCAGTTCGGCCTCGCGCTCGGGGTCGCGGTCGCGGGGGTCTGGTACCGCACCGTGCTCGGCGCGACGCCCGGCGACCCCGGGGTGCCCTTCGCCGACCACGCGAACGCCTTCGCGGCCACCGCGCTCCTGCTCGCGGCCTCCGCGACCTGCGCCGGCCTGGTCAGTGCCCGTCTGCACCATCTGCCCGCGCCGACGGCTGCGGCAGCGGAACCGGAAGGGGCGGCGGCGCCCACGCCCGTCGCCACGTCGACCATTCGGAGGACCGGATGAAACTCAAGCGATTCCCCCTGGCGGCGGCGGTCGCCGCCCTGCTGTTCAGCACGGCCTGCACGGCGGCCAGGAGCGAGGCCGAGCTGTCGGGCGGGCCGCCGGCGGCGGGCTACCCGGTGACGATCAGCAACTGCGGCAAGAAGTACACCTACGAGCGGCCGCCGAGCCGCGTGGTGGTGATGAACGGCGGCTCGGTCGCGGAGGTCTCCGCGCTGCTGGAACTCGGCGTCGCCGACCGCATCGTCGCCAACGCGCAGTCCTACGGCGCCTCGGAGGTCGACGGCCGGGTCGACGCGATCAAGCAGTTGCCGACGGGGAACATCAAGCTCAACGACATGTCGGACATCCCGCGCGAGGCCATGATCGGTCTCACGCCCGACTTCGTGATCTCCACCTACGACGGGGGCTTCCGGGCCGAGGCGGGCTTCGCCACCCGCGACGACCTCGCGGCGGTCGGGGCCAACACGTACGCGCCGCAGAACTCGTGCGGCGAGGTCGGCACGGTCTCCGGCACGCCGACCGTCGAGGACAGCTACGCGCTGCTGCGCGACCTCGGGGCCATCTTCGGGGTGTCCGATCGGGCCGAGAAGATCATCGCCGACTCGAAGGCGCGCATCGCCGAGGTCGGGGCGAAGACCGCGAGCCTGCCGAAGCAGAAGGTCATGCTGATCATCCCCGGCATGGCGATGGGCGGCGAGTTCAGCTCGGTCGGCGGCAACGGGATCTGGAACGACATCATGGCCAGGTCCGGTGCGGTGAACGCCTTCGCGGGCGCCACCGAACAGATGTTCGCCAACCTCTCCCGCGAGCAGGTCGCCAAGGCCGACGTGGACGTCCTGCTCGTCGTGAACTACATGTCGAAGGATCCGGACGCGGACGCGAAGAAGCTGCTCGCCCAGTTCCCGCAGTGGGACGCGGCGAAGAACAACCGCTACGTCGTGCTGTCCGACTCGATCTACCTCGGCCCCAGCAACCACCTCGCGGTCGCCAAGATCGCGCAGGCCGCGCACCCCGAGGCGTTCTGAGCGCCATGACCACCTTGACGCGTTCTCCGAACGGCCGGGTGACGGCCCTGCCCAAACGCCACGCCGTCCGGCCGGCCCCACTGCACGCCGCACCGTTGCCACTGTGCCTGCTCGTGCTCGGCGTACTGCTGGTCGCGCTGATCCTCGTCGCGGCGGCCGTCGGATCGGTCCAGGTCTCCGTCGGCGACACCGGCCGGATCGTCTGGGCGCACCTGACCGGGGCGACCCCCGCGGTGGACCCGGCGCACGACCAGATCGTCTGGACCTTCCGGATCCCGCGCGTGCTGCTGGCGGCGCTGTGCGGGGCCGGCCTCGCGGTCGCGGGCGTCGTGTTGCAGGCCCTCGTGGCCAACCCGCTCGCGGACCCCTTCATCCTCGGGGTGTCGGCGGGCGGCTCGGTCGGTGCCGTCACCGTGATGGCGCTCGGCGCGGGCACGCTCGGCGGGCTCGGCGTCTCGGGGGCGGCGTTCCTCGGCGCGATGCTCGCGGTGGCGTTGGTGTTCGCCCTCGGCCAGCAGCGCGGCCGGATCAACCCGGTCCGGCTCGTGCTCGCGGGCGTCGCGATCAGCTACGTCTTCACGTCGATCACCAGCCTGTTGCAGCTGCAGACGACGCCGAACAACATGCGCCAGATCATGTTCTGGCTGCTCGGCAGCGTGGCGGGCGCCCGCTGGGAGCAACTGCAGGTCGCGGGCGTGGTCGTCCTGGCCGTGACCGCGCTGCTGACCCTGTACGCCCGGCAGTTCAACGCGCTCGTGACCGGCGACGAGTCGGCGACCGCCCTCGGGATCGACGTCAAGCGGCTGCGGGTCGTGGCGATCATCCTGACGTCGTTGCTCGCGGGCGCGCTCATCGCCGTGGCCGGTGGCATCGGCTTCGTCGGGTTGATGGTGCCGCACCTGGTGCGGCTCGCGTTCGGCGTGGACCACCGCCGGGTGCTGCCCCTCGCGGCGCTCGTCGGCGCGGTCTACCTCGTGGTCGTCGACCTGCTGTGCCGGACGGTCGACCCGCCGAACGAACTGCCGCTCAACATCCTGACCGCCCTCTTCGGCGCACCGTTCTTCATCTGGCTGATGCGCCGGGATAGGAGCCTGTCCCACTCATGAAGCTTCAGGTGCAGCAGGTGTGCGTCTCCATCGGCAGTACGCCGATCCTGCGCGACGTCAGCCTGGACGTCGCGCCCGGCGAGGTCGTCGGACTGATCGGCCCCAACGGCAGCGGCAAGTCCACGCTCCTGCGGACCATCTACCGGTCGGTGCGACCGTGCGGCGGGCAGGTGCTGCTCGGCGACGAGGACGTCTGGTCGCTGTCGGCGCGGGCGGCGGCGCGGCGGACCGCCGCCGTGTTGCAGAACAGCCCCACACCCCCGGGACTGACCGTGCGGGAGGTCGCGGCGCTGGGGCGTACGCCGCACAAGGGGGTGTTCGACCGCGAGACGGCCACCGACCACGACATCGTCGTCGACGCGCTGACGCGTACCGGGATGCTGGAGCACGCGGACCGCATCTACGGCTCGTTGTCCGGCGGCGAGAAGCAGCGGGTGCTGCTCGCCAGGGCGCTCGCCCAGCAGCCGAAGCTCCTGGTGCTCGACGAGCCGACCAACCACCTGGACATCCGGGCCCGCTTCGAGCTGCTGGAACTGGTGCACACGCTGGGCGTCACCACGCTGGCGGTGCTGCACGACCTGGACCTCGCGGTGCGTAGCTGCGACCGCCTCGTCGTGCTGGACCGTGGGCAGGTGGTCACGGTGGGGCCCGTGCTGGACGCGCTCACGCCCCAGGTGCTCTCCCGGGTCTTCGGGGTCACCGCCGAGACGGAACGCCACGACGACGGCATCGTCCGCGTCACCTACGGCGCACGACCCCTGGCCCGGGTGGGCTGAGCCGTGGTGGGGCGGACGTGTCCGCCGCCCGGGCGGCGCGCACCCCGGGCGGCCGGCGTCGCCCGGGGTGCGCGCCGTCGACCCTCCCGCCACCGCACCCGTACGCAGCCGCGCAGCGGGTCCGCGGGCGTGCTGGGCGACCCGTTCCAACGAATTCTGGTCGTCGGCCATGAGGCCTGCTGGACCACCACTGGAAGCCATTCATCCCCGCATTTCGTACGGTTAACGTGAATCCATGTCGGAGTCACTGGGAGAGAACGCGGTCACGGCCCTGGCCCTGGCCGTCGGGCGGGGGGACCGCGCCGCGGCGGACCCGTTCATCCGTAGCACGCAGCGTGACGTCTGGCGCTTCCTGGTCTATCTCGTGGGGCACGCCGACGCCGAGGACCTGACACAGGAGACGTTCGTCCGCGCGCTGGGCAGCGCGCACCTGTTCACCGGGCGCCACCACGCGCGGGCCTGGCTGCTGGCCATCGCGCGGCACGTGGCCGCCGACCACTTCCGTGCCGCCGCGAGCCGGCCCCGGATCGTCTCCGGCCCGGACTGGCAGGCCACCGCGGAGCGCTCCGGCGCGCTGCACTCGCCCGGCCCGGACGACGCCGTCGCCCTCAGCCTCGCGCTGCGTACGCTGCCCGCCGGCCGCCGCCTCGCGTTCGTCCTCACGCAGGTGATCGGATTCGGGTACGCGGAGGCGGCCGAGTTCTGCGGCTGCCCCGTCGGCACGATCCGCTCCCGGGTCGCGCGGGCCCGCCGTGACCTGGTGTCGGCGCTGGCGACGGCGTCCGGCGCTCCCTCGGGAGGCGGCGGCCGGGCGCGCCGATCCCCGCGCCAAATGTCCCTACTAGAGGTTATGACGTGACGGCGGCAAATGTTCCCTAGCATCGAGTAGGACCCTTTCGCGCCGCGGCGACTGCGCGTTAGCGGCTTGACGCCCGTGATTTTTATGTGGAAAGGTCGTCCTCAGGGGGAAGGTGTTCGTAGGGACACGCACAATTCGTGGGCGGGAATCTGTTCAAAAGCGTTTGCGGTGCGTAATGACTCGTGGGCTGCGGCGCCCCGTCGGCGTCGGTTCGGCCGTAGCGGGTTTCGCGCGCGCCGACGAGGAGCATTCCCACCGCCGGGTCGACCAGTGGGGAGAGTTCCGTGGCTGTTGGACCGACGCCCGTCACCGGGCATCGCGGTCGGCGGGGGACCGGCCGGAGCGGGTGCGGGGCGGGTTTGCCGCTGGGCGTAGGCCGGCTGCGCTAGAGCGCACGAGAGCGCTGCTGCCGTGAACCTCTCCGTCACACCAGGGCGCTCGTCATCGCGAGACGAAGTCGCGCCGCTGCCGCCACCGCGTCTCGCGATGGGCGTCGTCACCGCCGTCTTCGCGAGCATCAGCCTCATCGGCTTTCTCCACGTCATGCTCCTGCCGGTCGGGCCGATCGCCATCGCGCTGTCGTTCACGTGCATCGCCATCCTGATGACGATGCAGTTGCTGTGGTACGGCCGGGACAACGGACGACTGCGTACGCCGCTGGGCTACGGCGTCCTCGTCACCCAGGCGGCGCTGGTCTACCTGCCGATCCTCGCCTTCGGCCAGGCATGGGTCGGCATGCCGGGCTTCCTGGCCGGCAGCGTCCTGCTCGTCCTGCGCCCGATCACGGCGTGGGTGGCCTTCAGCGTCGTCGTCGCCTCCATGGCCGTCGCCCAGTGGATCTTCACCCAGGCGCCGATCGACATGCTCTACACCGCGATCTCCACCGTCACGACGGGCCTCGTGGTCTACGGGCTGTCCCGGTTGACCGCCCTCGTCGTCGAGGTGCAGGAGAGCCGGGCGGAGATCGCCCGCATGGCGGTGCTGCGGGAGCGGCTGCGGTTCGCCCGCGACCTGCACGACCTGCTCGGCTACAGCCTGTCCGCGATCTCGCTCAAGATCGAACTCGTGCACCGGCTCATGGAGAAGTCGCCGCAGGAGGCGAGCGACCAACTGCTGGAGATCCTGGAGATATCGCGGGTCGCCCTCTCCGACGCGCGCACCGTGGCCAGCGGCTACCGCGAACTGTCGCTGGAGGAGGAGTGCCGCTCCGCCGTGTCCGTGCTCTCCGCCGCCGACATCCAGGTGCGGCTGGACAGCGACCACCTCGACCTGCCGGTGCAGGTGAGCACCGTGCTCGCCACGGTGCTGCGGGAGGGGGTGACCAACATCCTGCGGCACAGCAAGGCCAAGCGCTGCGACATCACCATCCGCCAGACGCAGGACGACGCCTGGATCGAGATCGTCAACGACGACTTGGCCGTCGGGGCACCCAGGGACCCGGGCAGCGGTCGCAACGGGCTGCGCAACCTGTCCGTACGCGCCCAGGAGATCGGCGGCTCGCTCTCGGTCGAGCAGCAGCCGGACCTGTTCCGCCTCTGTGCCAAGGTGCCCCTGCGGCTGGAGCGCCACGGGGCGTCCCGGTCACAGCCAGCCGGCCTCCCGGGCGACCCGGATGGCGTCGACGCGGTTCCGGGCGGACAGCTTGTTGACGATCGTGGTCAGGTAGTTGCGGACGGTACCGACTGAGAGGAACATCCGCGCCGCGATGTCGACGGCCTGGAGTCCCTCCGCCGTGAGGCGGAGCACCTCGGTCTCGCGTGCCGTGAGTGGGCACTCCGCGCTGTCCCAGGCGGCCATCGCGAGCTGACTGTCGACGACCCGGCGCCCGGCGGCGACGCTGCGGATGGCGTCGACCAGTTGCTCGGTCGGGGCGTCCTTCAGCAGGAAGCCGGTCGCCTTCGCCGACAGCGCCCGGCGGAGGGTGCCGGGCCGGCCGAGCGCGGTCAGGACGAGGGTGCGGATCTCCGGCAGGTGGGCCTGGATGTCCGCGATCGCGGAGAGCCCGTCCTTGCCCGGCAGGTCGATGTCGATGACGGCGACGTCGGGCCGGAACCGCTGCGCCATGGGCAGGATCTCCGTGCCCGAGGCGACCGCGGCGACGACCTCGATGTCCGGCTCCAGGTTGAGCAACGCGACCAGCGCATCCCGGACCATGTGCATGTCCTCGGCCAACAACACCTTGATCAACTTGGCATCCCCTGTCGGGCCGGCGCAATTAACCCCGTTCTATCACGCGCCCGCACGCATCATGAATGCCCTTTTCGCGCCCGCACGCGCAGTGCGGCGGTGCCATTTTCCGAAGGTGCCCGGTCTATTTACATTCCGTGTACGCCCAGGTACTCCTCGTTACAGGAAATGTCGTTTTCGGGTAGTCCGATGGCGAATTCGCCGACGCCGACCTCGGCCGGCCAGTCGAGTCCGAACGCCGAGGCGGAAACCCGTGCGTCACCCATGGTGAGGGCGCAGGTGGCGAGCCCGAGCATCGTGGCGACGAGAGAGAGCGTCTGCTGGAGCATGCCGACGTGCTTCAGGGTGGTGGCGTAGGAGATGCTGTCGTACACCCAGGACAGTCGGCCCGTCCGCGCCGTCATGGTGATCAGCACCGGCGGAGGTCGTCGGCCGCCGACGGAGACCCGCGCGTTGTCGAGCAGCTCGTCGACGTCGGCCGGGCTGGCGTTGACGAGGGTCAGCGCGTGCTCGACCGGGCTGTAGTGGTAGATCCCGCGCCCGAGGTCGGCGCAGCGGTCCACCGTCAGGTACAGCTCCAACTCGTACAGCGAACCCGCACTGGGGTACGGCCGTCGCGTCACCGTGTACCGCACGTTGTCCGGGGCCGTGGCCACCGTCTGCATCCGGACCCGCGCGGCGTGGAACAGCAACTCCCCGAGTTCCCGGGTCGACGGTGCCGCCTCCGCGAAGGCGCGGGTCGACCGGCGCCGGTCGACAGCCTCGGTGAGGGTCATCCCGTGCGGGACGGTGACGGGTGGCCGGTACATCGGGATCCGTGGCCCGGCGGGCGCCGGCTTGGCGGCGACCGGTGGCGGCAGGGCCGCCACGTGGCGGAACGTGGCGCCGGCGGGGTCGTCGTGCGTGCCGAGCCTGCTGCGCGAGTGGAACAACAGGTCGTACGGCGACCACATCCGCAGTGTGGGGTCGGTGTCCTCGTGGAACCGCGACGTGTCATCCGCACCGGCGACGACCATGCCGGCAGCGACCAGGTAGGCGACGATGTCGGCCACCTCCGGCAGCGCCAGGCCGGCCCTCCGGCTCACCTCCACGATGGTCGTCGCGCGGGGGAGCGCGCCGAGAACCAGCGCGGCCTGCGGCCGGTGCAGCACCACCCGGTGGTGCGACAGCGGGGACTCGAGCACCAGCTCGCCGTCCCGCTGGTGCGCGAACGCGAACCGGGACAGCTTGACGACCTGGTCCTCGGCGACCTCCGGCAGCTCGAGCATCCCCAGCGGGGACACCGGCTGGACGGAGAGCAGCGGCACCGGCGAGTCCCGCGAGCCGAGCGAGCGGACGATCCGGCCGGGCAGCCGGTCGAAGACCGTCCGGAGTGCGCGCCCGTCCAACCCGGCGACGTTGCCGAGCGCGACCGGCCCGTAGGTCATGCGGTGCAGGACCTCCTCGACCGAGGGCGCGGGCCGGCCCACCGGAACGTCACCCCAGCGGGTGAGGATCGTCAGACTGCCGTCCTCAGCCGTCTCGATGGTCACGTCGTCCCGGAAGGACCACAGCGACAGGCTCGGTCCGGGGCGGGACGTGTCGGCGTCGGATGGCAACCTGGCTCCTCGACGGGCGCGGCGGGTGACGCCGGATACGCCCTCTCTACACGAAAAGTGGTATCGGATTGAGGTTCTCGTACTCCGTGGGGCGGTCGAGCCGGCCCAGCCGCACCGGGACGTCGAACAACCGGCCCGGCGCGAACCGTGCCCAGAAGCCGCGCATCCCCGGCACGATGGCCTTCACCACGGGGAGCCCGACGTCCGGGCGGGTCTGGTCGAGCACGAGCACGTCGAGCCCGAGCGCCTCCAGCCGGTGCTGCACCGAGCGGACGTCGTCGAGCAGGTCGTCCGCCGGGGTGTGGCGGTAGTCGACCAGCCTGCGTGCCGGCACCGTCGGGTCGGGACGCAGGTAGGCGTCGCCGGCCCAGGTGGCGGTACGCCACCACCGTACGGCGTCGGGATCGGACCAGCCATACCCGCCGTCGTCGTCGCCACCGACCTCCGCCACGGTCGGCATCAACTGGTTCATCTCCGTCAACGCCCGGACCAGCGCCGCCCGTGGATCCGGGTGGGCGCCGAAGCCGAACATGATGTCCTCGCACCGTTTGTCGGTGCGCCGCGACAGCGCCGCCATCGTGGGGATGCCGACGTCGGACGTCACGTCCAGGACCCAGACCTCGCGGTGCAGGCCCGCGTAGACCTCCCGCAGCTCGTCGATCCAGCGGTCGCGGAAGCTGTCGAGATCCACCGCGGGGGCCTGCGTGCGGTTGTACCACCACAGGGCCACCGCGTCGCGCTCCACCAGCTCCAGCAGGCCCTGCAACAGCGCGTCCTCCAGGCTGCTGCCTGCGGCGTTGCCGTTCGAGTCCGCGCACAGCGTCAGGCCGCCGTGCTGCTCCGGCACGTTGAAGTAGAGCATCGAGGTGGGCAGCAGACGGTGCCGCTGCCCGGTGAGCGACCACACCGGCGTCCAGCTCGTCACGGCCCGCTCGTCGAACGGCGCGCACACGTACTGGAACGGCGAGCAGGTGGCGTTCCAGCGGGCCCGGTCGGCGTACTGCCGTTCGTCGAAGAGCAGGCAGGCGTCGGGGTGGATGGCGGTGTCCGCCAGCTCGGTGTAGCTGCCGGTCACCCGGGCCTCGTCGCCGTGGAAGTAGGCGCTGTGCCGCTCGACGGCCTCGCACAGCGCGCTCACCTCGGCGTGCAGGGGGCTCACGCCCTTGCCGCCGTTCTCGGCACGCAGCGCGAAGCGCATCTGCTCCGCGTTGCGGCGCGTGGTCAGCGCGAGGTTCGGGCCGGAGCGGTACGAGTTGAAGAAGGCCGGACCCCGCCCGTCGCGGGCGATTTCCTTGACCACGCCGCTGACCGGGCTCACCAGGTGCCCGTAGTCGTGCAGCACCCGCTCGGGCGGCAGAGCGCGGTGGCTGCCGCCCGAGCGGGACGCCTTCGGCCGGCTGCGCAGCGGCACGGGCCGGAACGCCCGGTCCCGTTCGATGCCGGGGTCGCCGCACTCCGGGCACTGCGGCCGTACGCGTACCTCGTGGTGCACGCCGCGCAGGCTGACGCTGTCCAACGTCCACACCGCGCGCTGCCCCTCGTCCCGGAGCCCGGCCGTCCACTTGACGGCCTCCAGCGCCACCAGGTGCAGGGCGGCGGCGCCGAGCGGGGGCAGCGTCACCGGCGGAGTGCCGATCCGGGTGTCGGAGCCGACGACGGCGCGCAGCCGCGTCTCGGCCTGGCGGTGGCCGCGCAGCCGATGCGCCAGGCAGTGCCAGCATCCCGTCGCGGCGGAGGGGTCGAACACCGGACCCACCCACACCTGTGCGCCGCCCGGCTTCGCGAGCAGCCAGGGCCGGCGTGCCGCGCGATGCGCGGCGTCGACGGCGGCCAGCCCCTCGTCGAGGTAGTCCGTACAGAGCACAATCGATAAGTCGGCGGACGAACGCGAAAAGTTCCCGGAAATCGGCGTCACCGTCAACCCGGCCGCCCGCAGCGCGTCCCGCGCCGCCCCGGCATCGGCCGGAGTGCCACCGAGGGAGACGAGGTCGACCCGGGCGCCGGCAGTGGCCCGTACGGCGGCGGTGGGCTCCAGCCCCGCCGACTCCCAGTACGCGAGCGCGGGCTCGTCGGCCGCCGCCTCCGGCGGGGGCCGCAGCGTGACCAGACCGGCGTCGACGAGCCGCCGGACGACCGCGCCGATCTCGGCGGACGACATCCCGGCAGGGCTGTCCCGGACGAGTTCCGCGAGGCCCCGAGTGCCGTCGAGCAACGGGGCCAGGGCCTCGACGTGCGCCCCGCTGACCGAGGTGGCGTCGCGTTCGGACAGCAGGTAGACCGCGTCGCCGGGCACCACGTGGGCCCGCAGGTGCCGCTTGAACCCGACGCGCAGTTGGGCATCCCCACCCGACATGGCTGCTCCCTGCTCGACCAGTGCCGCTCCAGTGACATTCCAGCGTGCCTCCAGCCAGCCTCCCGCCAGCGCACGCCCTGGGCAAGTGCCGCCGTCACATGCTGCCCCCTCGTTTGGTCACGCCCGCCCATGACGCGGTCACTATCGGCTCGACCCCGGCTTGGAATAGCGTGGAAGCCTGTCCTGACTCCCCCTGGTCGGAATCGTCGCTCTCGTCACGGAACCAGTACGCCGACACCACTCGTCGGCGGGTGGAATGTGCGGTGGATCCGACTGATAGCGAGGTCGGCGAAATGATTACCAAGTTTGCGGAACTGGGATCGATGTCGCACGAGGAGAAACTGACACTCCTCGCCGCGTTGCTGGAGTCGGCCGCCGACCCCGTGACCGAAGTCCGACGCCCCGAGCCACCGCCCGCCGTGCCGTCGGCGCGACCGGCGGGGAACCCGCTCGCCGGAGTGCGCTTCGAGTTGCTCGGCCCGCTCGTCATCCGGCACGACGGGGTCGACATCGCGCCGAGCGCACCGAAGCTGCGGCTGGTGCTGTCCGCGTTGCTGTTCAACGCGAACCAGCCGGTGGGCGCGTCGGTGCTCGTACGGGAGCTGTGGAGTTCGGGGGCACCCCGTACCGCCCACGCCACCCTCCAGACGTACATGTTCAAGGTGCGCAAGCTCTTCCGCGACGTGGCCGGCGGGTCCGTCGAGGACATCGCGCGCGACGTGCTGCTCACCTGCTCCGGCGGCTACACGCTGCGGGTGGACCCGAAACAGCTCGACATCGTCGAGTTCGACGACCTGGTCACGGCGGGCACGGCGGCGATGCACGCGGGCGACTACGAGCAGGCGGACGCGCACCTGCGCCGGGCGCTGGCGCTGTGGCGCGGCAACGTCGTGCACCAGGGCCAGTGGGGCCCGCAGCTGCGCGCCCAGGCCGCCCGGCTGGAGGAGCGGCGGTTCTACGCGTACACCACCCGGATCGACGCCGACCTGTGCCTGGGCCGGCACCGGGAGGCGACCTCCGAACTCGCGTCGCTGGTGGTGGAGCACCCGCTGCACGAGTCGGCGCACACGATGCTGATGCTCGCGCTGCACCGGTCCGGCCGTACGCCGGCCGCGCTGGAGGTCTACCTGCGGTTCCGCCGACGGATGCGGGGCGAACTCGGCATCGAGCCCTCGGACCGGATCCAGGCGCTGCACCTGGCCTTGCTGTCGACCGATCCGCTTCTCGCCGACCTGTCGCTCACCTCCGACATGCTGCTGGACCGGCTCGTCGGTCGGGCCCGTCAGGGGCGTCGACTGAGTTCTTCCGCTGTTACCGGGTGATGGACAGGCCGCGATTACCTTCAATTTCGCACTCGTGCGCAAAGGAGGAATAGCAATGACCACATCGCCGGTGAGAAACGGCACGTCGATCGGGCGTGCGACATTTGCCAACGACCCGGGACTGCTTTCGGACGTGCTGCGCCCGTACGCGAGGCCGAAGACCCAGTACCTGAAGTCGGCGACGGTCACCGTCGCGAACGGGCTGGCGAGCGCGGAGGGCGAGTTCGCCATCCCGTACCCGTGCTACATCGACGACACCGGGCACCTCAACTCGGTCGAGGTGAACATCTGCTTCAACCAGCTCATGTACTACCTGATCGCCAAGTGCGTCCAGGACCGGGCGGTTCCCGCGCTGGGCGCGTGGACGATGGACGACTACTGGGCCAAGCAGCTGCCGGACATGCTCATCGCGAACTTCACCAGCAAGTTCCGCCGGCCGATCGACTCGTCGTCGTTCCGCGGCGAGGTGGCCTTCGCCGAGTTCAGCGAGCGCAACCGCAGCAAGCCGGTGCAGATCATCGACATGCCCTGGCGCTTCTGGGACCACCAGGGCGGTGTGGCCGAGGGCGAGGTGCGGATGGCACTGATCAACCCGCCCGGTATGCGCTTCCAGGCCGACGCGGCGTGAGCCGCCCCCACCCGTACGTCCCCTGAGGAGGAGCCGGTGACTGTTCAGTTGCGCACCCTCGTCGACGTGGTGCGCAGGCACGCAGTCCAGCAGCCGGACGTCGTGGCCATGGTCTGCGAGGGCCGGCGCGTCGACTACGCCGCCCTGCACCGCGTCAGCAACCAGGCCGCGCGTGCCCTCCAGGCGGCGGGCCTGCGCCCCGGCGACCGCATCGCCTACCTGGGCAAGGAGTCCGAGCACTTCTACGAGCTGCTCTTCGGGGCCGCCAAGACCGGCGTGGTGCTGGTGCCGATCAACTGGCGGCTGGCCGCCGGCGAGGTCGAGCACATCCTGCGCGACTCCGGCGCCGCCCTGCTGTTCGTCGACTCCGACTCCGCCACCACGGCCGAGAAGCTGGCGGCGGAACTGCCGGCGCTGACGCGGGTGGTCGCGCTCGACGAGCCGGGTGCCGCCGGGGCGGGCTTCACCGCCTGGACGTCGGCGCAGCCGGACGCGAACGTGCTGGCCAGGGTCACCGCCGACACGCCGCTGGTGCAGATGTACACCAGCGGCACGACGGGGCTGCCCAAGGGCGTCGTCCTCGCGCACCGCAGCTTCTTCGCGGTACGCCAGGCGCTCGCCTCGGCCGAGCTCGACTGGATCGACTGGCGCGCGGGCGACGTCAGCCTCGTGGGCATGGCCGGTTTCCACATCGGCGGCCTCTGGTGGGCCACGCAGGGCTTCGTCTCGGGCGTGACGAACGTCGTGATGCGCGAGTTCACCACGGCGGGCGCGGTCGAGCTGATCAGGACGCTGCGCGTCACCACCGCCTGCCTGGTGCCCGCGATGCTGCGGCTGCTGCTGGCGGAGCCCGGTGTCTCGCGGGACGACTTCACCTCGCTGCGCAAGGTGGTCTACGGTGGCGCGCCCATCTCGGCGGCGCTGCTCGCCCGCTGTGTCGAGGGCTTCGGCTGCGAGTTCGCCCAGATCTACGGGCTGACCGAGACCGGCAACACGGCCATCTGCCTGCCCCCGGGAGACCACACGCCGGACAGCGGCAGGATGCAGGCGGCCGGGCGCCCGTACCCGGGCTTCCAGGTCAAGATCGCCGACGAACAGGGCAACCCGCTGCCGCCCGGCGAGGTCGGCGAGGTCTGGCTGCGTACCCCGGCGGCGATGGTGGAGTACTGGAACCTGCCGGAGGCCACGGCGAAGACGCTGGTCGACGGCTGGGTCGTCACCGGTGACGCCGGCGTGCTCGACGAGGACGGCTACCTGTTCATCCGGGACCGGATCAAGGACATGATCATCGTGGCGGGGGAGAACGTCTACCCCGCGGAGGTCGAGCACGTCATCGGCCGCCACCCGCTGGTCGCCGAGTCGGCCGTCGTGGGCGTGCCGGACGAGCGCTGGGGCGAGGCCGTGCACGCGTTCGTGGTGCCGGTGGAGGGCCAGCAGCTCACCGAACGCGACCTGGCCCTGCACCTGCGCGGCAAGCTCGCCGCGTTCAAGCAGCCCCTGCACTACGAGTTCATCGACCGGGTGCCCCGTAACCCGAGCGGCAAGATCCTGCGCCGCGAGCTGCGCGAGCGATTCTGGCAGGGCCACGAGCGCAGGGTGAGCTGATCGCGATGACCGGGGCGACCAGCGAGCGCGAGCCCTCCGCCCCGCTGTACCGGCCGCCACGGCGGCGCGCCCGTCCCGTCCGACCGCCCGCCGCCGGCCCCGTCCGGCGGCGCGGCGCGGACGGCAGCACCCCGCTCTAGCACCCGATTCCCCCCACCGGTCAGCTCTTGGAGTGACGTCGATGCCCGACAACGAGGAAAAGCTGCTCGACTACCTCCGGCGGACGACAGCGGAGCTGCGCGAGACGCGGCGGAAGCTGCGTGACGCGGAGGAGGCCGCACACGAGCCCATCGCGATCGTCGGCATGGCGTGCCGGTATCCGGGCGGCGTGCGTACGCCGGAGGAGCTGTGGGACCTGGTCGCCGCCGGGCGTGACGGGATCGGCGACTTCCCCACGGACCGGGGCTGGAACGTGGGGGAGCTGTACGACCCGACCCCGGGCGTACCCGGTCGGTCGTACACCCGGGAGGGTGGCTTCCTGCTGGACGCCGCGGACTTCGACGCCGAGTTCTTCGGGATCAGCCCGCGCGAGGCCTTGACGACGGACCCGCAGCAGCGGCTGCTGCTGGAGACCTCGTGGGAGGCGTTGGAGAACGCGGGCATCGACCCGACGGTCCTGCGCGGCAGCGACACGGGCGTCTTCGCCGGGATGATGTACCACGACTACGTGGGCAGCAGCGCCACGGGCTCGATCGCCTCGGGTCGGGTGGCGTACACCCTCGGGCTGGAGGGGCCGGCGGTCACCGTCGACACGGCGTGCTCGTCGTCGCTGGTCGCCCTGCACCTGGCCGTGCAGGCGCTGCGCAACGGCGAGTGCACGCTGGCGCTGGCCGGCGGCGTGACGGTGATGGCGACGCCGGAGACGTTCATCGAGTTCTCCCGGCAGCGGGGACTGTCGCCGGACGGGCGGTGCAAGTCCTTCGCCGCCGCCGCCGACGGGACCGGCTGGTCCGAGGGTGTCGGTGTGCTCGTGGTGGAGCGCCTGTCGGACGCCCGCCGCAACGGTCACCGGGTGCTGGCGGTGGTCCGCGGCACGGCCGTGAACTCCGACGGCGCGTCCAACGGGTTGACCGCCCCGAACGGGCCGGCGCAGCAGCGGGTGATCCGGGCCGCGCTGGCCAACGCCCGGCTGTCGGCGAGCCAGGTCGACGTGGTCGAGGCGCACGGCACCGGCACCACGCTGGGCGACCCCATCGAGGCGCAGGCGATCCTGGCCACGTACGGGCGGGACCGGGACCAGCCGCTGTGGCTGGGCTCGATCAAGTCGAACATCGGCCACACCCAGGCCGCGGCCGGCGTCGCGGGCCTGATCAAGATGGTGGGCGCGTTGCGGCACGGGCTGCTGCCGCGCACCCTGCACGTCGACGAGCCGTCCGGAAAGGTCGACTGGTCGGCGGGCGCGGTGTCGCTGCTGACCGAGCCGGTCGCGTGGCCGGCAGGCGAACGGCCGCGCCGCGCCGCCGTGTCGTCGTTCGGCATCAGCGGCACCAACGCGCACGTCGTGCTGGAGGAACCCGAGCCGGCCGAGCCCGTCGAGCCCGTCGAGCCCGCCCGACCTCCGGTGATTCCGTGGGTCCTCTCCGGACGCACCCCGGAGGCGGTACGGGCCCAGGCCGCGCGCCTGGCCAGGGCGGTGGCGGGTCGCGGCCCCGGCGACGCCGGGTTCGCCCTGGCCGTCGGGTTGACGCTGGCCGTCGGGCGTACCGCGTTCGAGCATCGCGCCGCGGTGGTGGGCCGCGACACCGGGGAGCTGGTACGCGCGCTGGAGGCCGGGGTGCGGCCAACCCGGGCGGGCAGCGGCGGGCGCCTGGCGTTCCTTTACACCGGCCAGGGCGCCCAACGCATCGGCATGGGCGCCGAGCTGGCCGCCGCGTATCCGGTGTTCGCCGCCGCCTACGACGAAGCCTGCACCGCTCTGGACGTGCACCTCGACAAGCCGCTACGGCAGGTCATCGACACCGACGAGGTGCACCAGACCGGCTACACCCAACCCGCCCTGTTCGCCTTCGAAGTCGCCCTGCACCGACTCCTCGAATCGTGGAACATCCGTCCCGACCTCGTCGCCGGACACTCCATCGGCGAACTCACCGCCGCCCACCTCGCCGGCATCCTCACCCTCACCGACGCCGCCACCCTCGTCACCACCCGCGCCCGCCTCATGCAAACCCTCCCCACCGGCGGCGCCATGATCGCCGTCCAGGCCACCGAAGACCAAGTCCGTCCTTACCTCAACGACCACGTCCACATCGCCGCCGTCAACACCAGCAGCGACCTCGTCATCTCCGGCGACGAAACCCCCACCCTCGCCGTCGCCGAGAAACTCGCCGCCGCCGGCCACCGGACGAAGCGGCTCACGGTCTCCCACGCGTTCCACTCGCACCTGATGGACCCGATGCTCGACGACTACCGGGCCGTCGCCGAATCCATCACCCACCACCAGCCCCACATCCCCGTCATCTCCACCCTCGACGGACAACCACTACAACCCACCCCCGACCACTGGGTCGACCAGGTCCGCCACGCCGTCCGCTTCCACGACGCCGTCACCACCCTCACCACCGACCACCACGTCACCACCCTGCTCGAAATCGGCCCCGACACCGTCCTCACCACCGCCGCCACCGGCGACACCACCACCGCCATCGCCACCACCCACCGCAACAAACCAGAGACCCACACCCTCACCACCGCCGTCGCCGCCCTGCACACCAACGGCATCCCCGTCGACTGGCCCACCTTCTTCACCGGCGCCCAGAGCACCGATCTGCCGACGTACCCCTTCGAACGCCAGCGGTACTGGGCGGAGAACACGACCGCGACGGGGGCGGCGAGTCGACTCGGCCTCGCCGACACCGAGCACCCCCTGCTCGGGGCGGCCGTCGCGCTGCCCGACCTCGACGGCGTCGTCTACACCGGCCGGCTGTCGACCGGCACCCACCCATGGCTCGCCGACCACGTCGTCGGAGGGGCCGTGCTCGTCCCCGGCGCGGCGCTCGTCGAACTCGCGATCCACGCCGCGGACGCGGTCGGCTGCCCGGTGGTGGAGGAGCTGACCATGGTCGCCCCGCTCGTCCTGCCCGCCGACGGCGCGGTGCAGTTGCGGCTGCGTGTGGGCGAACCGGACGACCAGGGCCGCCGTACCGTCGAGATCCACTCGCGCGGCGAGCGCACCGAGACCTGGACGGCGCACGCCACCGGACTGGTCACCGCCGAGCCGGCCACCGCGCCGCCCGCCGAGGCCGACTGGCCGCCCGCCCGGGCCGCGCCGGTCGACCTGACCGGCGCCTACGACCGGCTCGCCGACTCGGGCTACGAGTACGGGCGGGTGTTCCGTGGCGTCACGGCGGTGTGGGTACGCGGCGACGAACTGTTCGCCGAGGTCACGCTCCCCGAGCCGGACGAGCGGTACGCGCTGCACCCCGCCCTGCTGGACGCGGCGCTGCACGCCCCGCTGCTGGCCGACCCGACCGGTACGGGCGACACCGTGCTGCCGTTCTCGTGGCAGCAGGTGGTGCTGCACGCCACGAACGCCACCGCCCTGCGGGTCCGAATCGCCCCCGTCGACTCCGGCTGGGCGATCACCGCCACCGACGGCACGGGCGCGCCCGTGGTGTCGGTGGGCAGGCTGGAGACCCGCCCGGTCGGCGCGCTCGACGTCCGGCCGGCCCACCACGACTCGCTGTACGAGCTGACCTGGACCCCGGTGCCGGCCGCCGGAGGACGGGACGGGGACGTCCGGGTGCTCGACACGACCGCCTTCCCGCCCGGCCCGGCGGACACCCCTGCCCGCGTCCGCGCCGTGCTGCACCGCGTACTCGACGAACTCGGGTCGTGGCTGGCCGAACCCGCCGGCCCCCGCATCGTCGTACGGACCCGGGGCGCGGTGGCCCTGCCCGGCGAGGACGTCACCGACCTCGCGGGCGCGGCCGTGTGGGGCTTCGTCCGCTCGGTGCAGGCCGAACAGCCCGACCGGGTCGTACTGGTCGACGGCGACGTGCTGCTGGCCGACGACGAACCCCAGCTCGTGGTCCGCGACGGCGTCGCGTACGCCGCCCGGCTGGCCCGGGCAGCCACCGCCGACCCGGTCACCACGGACTTCGGCACCGGGACGGTGCTGGTCTCCGGCGCCTCCGGCGCCCTGGGCGCGGTGGTGTCCCGGCACCTGGTGACGGCCCACGGCGTACGCGACCTGCTGCTGGTGTCCCGCCGGGGCGCGGGCGCGCCGGGCGCCGAGGAGCTGGCGGCGGAGCTGACCGCCTCGGGCGCGTCGGTGCGGTGGGCGGCCTGCGACCTCGCGGACCGGGACGCGGTGGCGGCCCTGGTCGCCGGCCGTGACCTGTCGGCGGTCGTGCACGTCGCCGGCGTACTGGACGACGGCCTGCTGGCCTCGCTGTCGCCGGAACGCGTGGACCGCGTACTGGCGCCGAAGGTGGACGCCGCCTGGCACCTGCACGAGGCGACGGCCGGTAGGGAGCTGTCGGCGTTCGTGGTGTTCTCCTCGGCGGCGGGCGTCTTCGGCAACGTGGGCCAGGCGGCGTACTCCGCGGCGAACACGTTCCTGGACGCGCTGGTGGTGCGCCGCCGCGCGGCCGGCCTGACCGGGCAGTCCCTGGCCTGGGGCATGTGGGACGGCGGCATGGCGGGCGAGCTCACCGCCGCGGAGCGGCAGCGGCTGGCCCAGGCGGGCATCCGCGCCCTGCCGGTCGACGAGGGCCTGCGGCTCCTCGACGCGGCGCTGACCTGCGCCGCGCCGCTCCTCGTACCCATCGGGCTCGATCTCGGCGTGGTCGACGGCGCGCTCTACCGCGGCCTGGTCCGCCCCCGGCCCCGGCGGGCGTCGGCCACCGGCGACGACCTCGCCGCGCAACTGGCCGGCAGGTCCGGGCCGGAATGCGCCGACCTGCTGCTGGACCTGGTCCGCACCAACGTCGCGGCGGTGCTCGGGCACCGTGACCCCGACGCCGTCGACCCCGGTCGCGCCTTCACCGAGCTGGGCTTCGACTCCCTCGCCGCGCTGGAGCTGCGCAACCAGCTCAACGCCGCGACCGGCCTGCGGCTGCCCGCCACCCTGACCTTCGACCGGCCGAACACCCGCGCGGTCGCCGAGCTGCTGTACGAGCGGCTCGTCCCCGAGACGGGCACCGGCGGCGGGCTGCCGGAGGACGAGGTACGCCGCATCCTGCTCGCCATCCCCCTCGGCCGGCTACGCGACGCCGGCCTGATGGACAGCCTGCTCGAACTCGGCGGCGTACGGGTCGCCGCCGACGAGCCGGCCGACGAGCCCAGCGGATCCATCGACGACATGGACGCCGACGCACTGATCAGCATGGCGCTCGCCGACCTCGGTGGAGCGACGACGGAAGCGGGGAGCTGACCACATGGCCAACTCGCAGGAGAAGCTCGTCACCGCGCTGCGGGCCTCGCTCAAGGAGAACGAGTGGCTGCGGGAGCAGAACCGCAAGCTCAACTCGACGCTGCGCGAGCCGGTCGCCATCGTCGGCATGGCCTGCCGCTACCCGGGCGGGGTGCGGACGCCGGACGACCTGTGGGACCTCGTCGCCGCCGGCGGGGACGGCATCACCGGCTTCCCCACCGACCGCGGCTGGAACGTCGCCGACCTCTACGACCCCACGCCCGGCACGCCCGGCCGGTCGTACACGCGGGAGGGCGGGTTCCTGCACGACGCGGCCGAGTTCGACCCGGAGTTCTTCGGGATCAGCCCGCGCGAGGCGCTGACGATGGACCCGCAGCAGCGGCTGCTGCTGGAGATCTCGTGGGAGGCCCTGGAGAACGCCGGCATCGACCCGACCGGACTGCGCGGCAGCGACACGGGCGTCTTCGCCGGGATGATGTACCACGACTACGCCGAGAACAACGCCACCGGCGCGGTCGCCTCGGGTCGGGTGGCGTACACCCTCGGGCTGGAGGGGCCGGCGGTCACCGTCGACACGGCGTGCTCGTCGTCGCTGGTCGCCCTGCACCTGGCCGTGCAGGCGCTGCGCAACGGCGAGTGCTCGCTCGCGCTGGCCGGCGGGGTCACCGTGATGGCGACCCCGGAGACCTACGTCGCGTTCTCGCAGCAGCGCGGGCTCTCGCCGGACGGCCGGTGCAAGTCGTTCGCCGCCGCCGCCGACGGCACCGGCTTCGCCGAGGGCGTCGGCATGCTGGTCGTCGAGCGGCTCTCCGACGCCCGGCGCAACGGGCACCCGGTGCTCGCCGTCGTACGCGGCACCGCCGTCAACCAGGACGGCGCCTCCAACGGGCTGACGGCCCCGAGCGGGCCGGCGCAGCAGCGGGTGATCCAGGCGGCGCTGGCCAACGCCCGGCTGTCGGCCAACCAGATCGACGTCGTCGAGGCGCACGGCACGGGCACCACCCTCGGCGACCCGATCGAGGCCCAGGCCCTCCTCGCCACGTACGGACAGGACCGGGACCGCCCGCTGCGGCTCGGCTCGATCAAGTCGAACATCGGCCACACCCAGGCCGCCGCGGGCGTCGGCGGCATCATCAAGATGGTCCTCGCCATGCGGCACCGACTGCTGCCGAAGACGCTGCACGTGGACGCCCCCAGCGACCAGGTCGACTGGACCGAGGGCGCGGTCGACCTGCTGACCGAGGCGGTCGCCTGGCCCCGGGGCGCCGAGCCGTCGCGCGCCGGTGTCTCGTCGTTCGGCGTCAGCGGCACCAACGCCCACGTGATCCTGGAGGAACCGCCCGCGCGGGAGGAGACCGGGTCCGACCCCGAGGCGACCGGACCGGTGCCCTGGGTGCTGTCCGGCCGTACGCCCGAGGCGCGGCGCGACCAGGCGGCCCGGCTGGCAGCCCACCTCGATTTGCACCCCACGGCCCCGGCCGACGTCGCCGCCGCCCTGGCGGCGCGTACCCGCTTCGAGCACCGGGCGGTCGTCGTCGGCACCGACCCCGCCGAACTGCGGGCCGGCCTGGCCGCCGTCGCGGCGGACGAACCGGCGCCCGGCGTCGCCACCGGCACCGCGCCGGGCGACGCGCCACGGGTCGTCTTCATGTTTCCCGGTCAGGGCTCGCAGTGGGCGGGCATGGCCGTCGAGCTGATGGACACCGCCGAGGTCTTCGCCGACCGGATGGACGAGTGCGCGAAGGCCGTCGACGCCTTCACCGACTGGTCCCTGCTGGACGTCGTCCGGGGCGTGCCCGGGGCGCCGTCGCTGGACCGGGTGGACGTGGTGCAGCCCGTGCTGTTCGCCGTCATGGTGTCGCTGGCGGCGCTGTGGCGCTCGTACGGCGTGCGGCCCGCCGCCGTGGTGGGGCACTCCCAGGGCGAGATCGCCGCCGCCGTCGTCGCCGGCGCGCTCACCCTCGACGACGGCGCGCGGGTCGTCGCGCTGCGCAGCCGGGCGATCGCCGCCGGGCTGGCCGGACGCGGTGGCATGGCCTCCGTGGCGGCACCCCGGGCGGAGGTGGAGGCGCGCCTCGCCCGGTGGGACGGGGCGATCTCGGTCGCCGCCGTCAACGGGCCCGCCGCCACCGTCGTCTCCGGCGAGCCCGACGCGCTCAAGGAACTGCTGGCCGCGTGCGAGGCCGACGGGACCCGGATGCGGATGATCCCGGTCGACTACGCCTCGCACTCCGCGCAGGTCGAGGCCATCCGGGAGGAGCTGCTGCGCGTCCTCGCCGACGTCCGGCCGCGCCGCGCCGACGTGCCGCTCTACTCCACCCTCACCGGCGAGGTCGCCGACACCGCCACCCTCGACGCCGCCTACTGGTACGCGAACCTGCGCGGCACGGTCCGGTTCGAGGAGGCCATCGACCGCCTCCTCGCCGACGGGCACGACGTCCTCGTGGAGATCAGCCCCCACCCCGTGCTCGGCATGGGCGTGCGCGAGATCCTGGACCGGGCCGACGCGCCGGCCACGCTCGTCGCGTCGCTGCGGCGTGACGAGGGCGGCCTGTCCCGCTTCCTGCTCTCCCTCGCCGAGGCGTACGTGCGCGGGGTCGGCGTCGACCTCTCCCGGCACACCCGGGGCGTCCCGGCCCCGCTGCCGACGTACGCGTTCCAGCACCAGCGGTTCTGGCAGCTCGCGGCGGCGTCGGCCGTGGACGCGCGCGGCCTCGGCATCGACGTCGTCGGCCACCCGCTGCTCGGCGCCGCGCTCACCGTCCCGGAGCGGGACCTCGTCGTGCTCGCCGGCCGGATCAGCCTCCAGACGCACCCGTGGCTCGCCGACCACGCCGTGCTGGACACCGTCCTGCTGCCCGGCACGGCGCTGGTGGAACTCGCCGTACGCGCCGGCGACGAGGTCGGCTGCCCCGCCGTCGAGGAACTCGTCATCACCGCCCCGCTGGTCGTTCCGGCGCACGGCGGGGTGGCCCTGCGGCTCACCGTGGAGGCGCCGGACGAGCACGGCCGCCGTGCGCTCGGCGTCTACGGGCAGACCGACGGCGAGGCGCGGATCGGGATGTGGACGCGCCACGCCACCGGCGTGCTGGCCCCCGCCACGGCGGCGGGCGAACACCTCACCGAGTGGCCGCCGGCCGACGCGCTGGCGGTCGACCTCGGCGACCTGTACGACCGGCTCGCCGGGCTCGGCCTGCGGTACGGCCCCGTGTTCCAGGGGCTGCGGGCCGCGTGGCGGCGCGGCGACGAGACGTACGCCGAGGTGGCCCTGCCGCAGGGCGTCGACGTCGACGGGTTCGGCCTGCACCCGGCGCTGTTCGACGTCGCCCTGCACGCCCTCGCCGGGGACGCCGGCGACGGCGCGGCGAGACTGCCGTTCTCGTGGAGCGGCGTGACGCTGCACGGGGCGGGCGCGACGAGCCTGCGTGTCCGGCTCACCAGGACGGGGCCGGACAGCGCGGCCCTGCTCCTCGCGGACGACACGGGCACCCCGGTCGCCTCCGTGGCGGCGCTGACCGTACGCGCGTTGGCCCCGCAGGCGCTCAAGGGGCGCAGTGGCTTCGTCGAGTCGCTGTTCCGGCTGGAACAGGTGCCGCTGACCGTCGGCCGGGGCGAGCGCGGCACGTGGCAGACGCTGGGCGACACGGCCGTCTTCGACGCGCCGCCGGTGGCGCTGGCCGACGTGGCCGCCGACACGCTCTTCCTGCCGTGCTCCGCCGCCGCCGCCGACATCTCCGCGGTGCCCGACCTCACGGCGTACGCGCTGAACACGCTCCAGCGGTGGCTCGCCGACCCACGCCAGTCCGAGACGAGGCTCGTCGTCGTGACCCGCCCGGACGACCTCGCCGGCGCGGCGGTGCACGGTCTGGTCCGCTCGGCCCAGGCGGAGAACCCGGGGCGGATCGTCCTGCTGGAGGCCGACCACACCGCCGGCGACCTGGTGGCGGCGGCGCTGGCGACCGGCGAGCCGGTGCTCTCCGTCCGCGACGGCGTGGTGCGCGCGCCCCGCCTGGCCCGGGTGCCCGAGCAGGACGTCGCCGAACCGGCGGTGTTCGGCCCGGAGAGCAGGGTGCTCGTCACCGGCGGCACCGGCACCCTGGGCGGGCTGGTCGCCCGCCACCTGGTCACCGAGCACGGCGTACGCGAGCTGGTGCTGACCAGCCGCCGGGGTCTCGCCGCCGCCGGCGCCGAGGTGCTGCGCGACGAACTCGAAGAGCTGGGCGCGAGCGTGACCGTCCTGCCGTGCGACGTCGCGGACCGGGAGCAGGTGGCGGCGCTGCTCGAGGCGTACCCGGTCACCGGCGTCGTGCACACGGCGGGCGTGATGGCCGACGCCACCATCGCCACGCTCACCCCCGACCGGCTCGCCGAGGTGCTGCGGCCCAAGGTGGACGCGGCCTGGCACCTGCACGAGCTGGCCGGCGACGTCACCGCCTTCGTCCTCTTCTCCTCGGCCGCCGGCATCTTCGGCAGCCCCGGCCAGGGCGCCTACGCGGCAGCGAACGCGCTGCTCGACGCGCTCGCGGCGCGGCGGCGCGCCGCGGGCCTGCCCGCCCACTCGCTCGCCTGGGGACTCTGGGCCGAGCGCAGCGAGATGACCGCCGACGTGGGCGGCGCGCAGCTGAGCCGGATGGCGCGCAGCGGCATGGGCGAGCTGCCCAGCAAGGACGGCCTGGCGCTGTTCGACGCCGCGATCCGGTCGGCCGACGCGCTGCTGGCGCCGGTGCCGGTGGACCTGGCCGCGTTCGGCCGGGACGACCGGGAACCGCCGGAGCTGCTGCGCGGTCTGGTCCGCGCCCCGGCCCGCCGGACGGTGGGCGGCTCCTCCCTCGCCCAGCGGCTGGCCGAGGTGCCCGCCGAACGCCGGCACGAGGTGGTGCTGGAGGCGGTGCTCACCCGGGTCGCGTCCGTCCTCGGCTACGCCCGGGCGGACAAGCTGCCGGCCGGCCGCCCCTTCAAGGAACTCGGCTTCGACTCGCTCACCGCGCTCGACCTGCGCAACCAGCTCGGCGCGGCGACCGGGCTGCGGCTGCCCGCGACGCTGGTCTTCGACTACCCGACGCCCGAGGCGCTGGCCGGGCACCTGGTGACGCAGCTGGCCGGCGGGCGGACCGCGACGGCGGACGTCGCCTCGGCGCGACACGAGCACGAGCCGATCGCGATCGTCGGCATGGCCTGCCGGTTCCCCGGCGACGTGCGTACGCCCGAGGACCTGTGGCGGCTGCTGGCCGGCGGCGGCGACGCCATCGGGCCGTTCCCCACCGGTCGGGGGTGGAACCTCGACGCGCTGTTCGACCCGGACCCGGACAACCCGGGCACCAGCTACGTCGACCGGGGCGGCTTCCTGCACGACGCGGCCGACTTCGACCCCGGCTTCTTCGGCATCTCCCCGCGCGAGGCGCTGGCCATGGACCCGCAGCAGCGGCTGCTGCTGGAGACCTCCTGGGAGGCGCTGGAGCGCGCCGGCATTGACCCGACCGCGCTGCGCGGCAGCCGCACCGGCGTGTACGCGGGCGTCATGTACAACGACTACGGCACCGTGCTCAGCGGCTCCGCCGAGTCGGTCGACGGGTTCCTCTCCACCGGCAACTCCGGCGGCGTGATCTCGGGCCGGATCTCGTACTCGCTCGGGCTGGAGGGCCCGACGATGACCGTCGACACGGCCTGCTCGTCGTCGCTGGTCGCCCTGCACCTCGCCGTCTCGGCGCTGCGCAACGGCGAGTGCTCCCTCGCGCTCACCGGGGGCGTGTCGGTGATGTCGACGCCGGGCACCTTCCTGGAGTTCTCCCGGCAGCGCAACCTCGCCCCCGACGGGCGGTGCAAGTCGTTCGCGGGCGCGGCCGACGGCACGTCGCTCTCCGAGGGCGTCGGCGTGCTGGTCGTCGAGCGGCTCTCCGACGCCCGGCGCCACGGGCACCCCGTGCTGGCGGTGGTACGCGGCTCCGCCGTCAACTCCGACGGCGCCTCCAACGGCCTCACCGCCCCGAACGGGCCGTCGCAGCAGCGGGTGATCCGGGCCGCCCTGGCCGACGCGCGGCTGTCCCCGTCCGACGTCGACGTGGTCGAGGCGCACGGCACCGGCACCACCCTGGGCGATCCGATCGAGGCGCAGGCCGTCCTCGCCACGTACGGCCAGGACCGGACCGCGCCGGTGCTGCTCGGTTCGGTCAAGTCGAACCTCGGGCACACGCAGGCCGCGGCCGGCGTCGCCGGCGTCATGAAGATGGTGCTGGCGCTGCGCCACGGCGTGCTCCCGCAGACGCTGCACGTGGACGAGCCCTCGCCGCACGTGGACTGGTCCGCCGGCGCGGTACGCGTCGCCGCGGAGGCCGTCCCGCTCACCACCGCCGACCGTCCGCTGCGGGCCGCCGTGTCATCCTTCGGCATCAGCGGCACCAACGCCCACGTCGTGCTGGAGCAGGCCGACCCGGTGCCGCCGGCCGACGAGCCGGACGTGCCGTTCACGCCGTGGCTGCTCTCGGCGCGTACCGAGGAGGGGCTGCGGGCGCAGATCCCGCGGCTGCGCGCCCACGTCGCCGCCGACCCGACGCTGCGCCCGGTCGACGTCGCGTACACGCTCGCCACCGGGCGGGCCGGGTTCCCGCACCGCGCGGTGCTGCTCGGCGACAAGGTGGTGACCGGCACGGCCGACGGCGGGAAGCTCGCGATGGTCTTCACCGGGCAGGGGTCGCAGCGGGTCGGCATGACGGCGGAGCTGATGGCCTTCCCCGCGTTCGCGGCGGCGTTCGACGAGGTGTGCGCGGAACTCGACAGGCACCTTGAGCGGCCGTTGCGGGAGGTGCTGGACACCGAGGAGGTGCATCAGACGGGGTGGGCGCAGCCGGCGTTGTTCGCGGTGGAGGTGGCGCTGTTCCGGTTGTTCGAGTCGTGGGGGGTGCGGCCGGACTTCGTGGCGGGGCACTCGATCGGTGAGCTGGCGGCGGCGCACGTGGCGGGGGTCTGGTCGCTGGCCGATGCCGCGAAGGTCGTCGCGGCGCGGGGCCGGCTGATGCAGGCGCTGCCGGCCGGTGGTGCGATGGTGGCCGTACGCGCCACAGAGGACGAGGTGGCGCCGCTGCTGTCGGGCGACGTGGCGATCGCGGCGGTGAACGGGCCGGAGTCGGTGGTGCTCTCCGGCGACGAGGCCGCCACCCTCGCCGTCGCCGAGAAGCTGTCAGGGAAGGGCCGCCGGGCGCGGCGGCTCACCGTGTCGCACGCGTTCCACTCGCCGCTGATGGACCCCATGCTCGACGCGTACCGCGCCGTGGTGGCCCAGGTGGACTGCCGGGAGCCGGCCGTCGAGCTGGTCTCGACGGTCACGGGCGGGCCCACCACCCTGGACGCCGGCCACTGGGTGCGGCAGGTACGCGAACCGGTCCGGTACGCCGACGCGGTCGCCACGCTGGCCGCGTCCGGGGCCACCACCTTCCTGGAGATCGGGCCCGACGCGGTGCTCACCGCGCTCGGCCGCAACGTGGCCGACGGCGAGTGGATCCCGGCGTGCCGCAAGGGCCGCGCCGAACCGGAGACCGTGGCCGACGCGCTCGCCCGGCTGGTGGTACGCGGCACGCCCGTCGACTGGCCCTCGGTGGTGCCGGGACGGACCGTGGAACTGCCCACCTCCGTCTTCCAGCACCAGCCGTACTGGCCCCGGCCGGGCACCGGCACCGGCGACGCGAGCGGGCTGGGCCAGACGCGGGCCGACCACCCGCTGCTGGGCGCGGCGGTCGAACTGCCGGACGGCGGCGCGGTCTTCACGGGCCGGCTCGCGCTGGCCACCCATCCATGGCTGGCCGACCACGCGGTGGCGGACCTGGTGCTGCTGCCCGGCGCGGCGCTGGTCGAGCTGGCAGCCCACACCGGCCGGGAGCTCGGCTGCCCCCGGGTCGAGGAACTGACGTTGGAGGCGCCGCTGGTGCTGCCCGAATCCGGCGGCGTCCAGGTGCGCGTGACGGTGGGCGCCCCGGCAGCCGACGGCGAGCGGGAGGTGGGCGTGCACTCCCGGGCAGAGGACGGCGACGGCTGGACGACCCACGCGGTGGGCCTGCTGACCCCGGCCGGGACCGCCGGCACCGACCTGCGGGCCTGGCCCCCGGACGCCGACCCGGTCGACGTGTCCGCCGCGTACGACGACCTGTTCGCGCGCGGCCTGCGCTACGGCCCGGTGTTCCAGGGCCTGACGGCGGCCTGGCGGCGCGGCGACGAGGTGTTCGCCGAGCTCACCCTGCCCGAGGCGGCGCACGCCGACGCGGGCCGCTTCGGCCTGCACCCGGCGCTGCTGGACGCCGTCCTGCACGCGGTGGCGTCGACCGGCGACGGCGACGCGGTGCTGCCGTTCTCGTGGCGCGGGTTCACCGTGCACGCGGCGGGCGCCGACCGGCTGCGGGCCCGGATCGTGCCCGGCGACGGCACGGCGGCCATCACCCTGGCCGACGCGGCCGGCACCCCGGTGGCCACCGTCGAGGCGCTGGCGGTGCGCCCGGTGTCGCCGGAACAGCTGGCCGCCCTGCGCCGCGACCGGCACGAGTCGCTGCTGCGTATGGAGTGGACGCCGCTGGCCGGAGTGTCCCGGCCGCGTACCGTGGTGGTGCTCGGGGACCGGATCGACGGCCTCGACGCGACCGCGTACCCGGACCTGGCGGCCCTCGCCGCCGCCGTCGACGCGGGCGCCGCGACGCCCGAGGTGGTGGTGGCGCGGTGCGCCGTCGACCGGGGGCCCACGGAGGACGTACGGGCGCGCGCCGCCACCCACCAGACTCTCGACCTGGCGCAGCGGTGGCTCGCCGACGAGCGCTTCGCCGCCGCCCGCCTCGCCGTCCTGACCAGCGGCGCCGTGGCCACCGGCCCCGACGCCGACGTCACCGACCTGGCGGGGGCCGCCGCCTGGGGCCTGCTCCGCTCCGCCCAGTCCGAGCACGGCGACCGGTTCGTCCTGGTCGACGTCGACGCGGACACCGACGCCGGTCTGCCGGCCGCGCTCGCTTCCGACGAGCCGCAGCTCGCCGTACGCGGCGCCGACGTCCTGGTGCCCCGCCTGGTCCGGGCCGGCGGCACCGCCGACCCCGACGCGGCCGGGTTCGAGGGAACCGTCCTGGTCACCGGCGCCACCGGCGCGCTCGGGCGGCTCGTCGCCCGGCACCTGGTCGCCCGGCACGGGGTCCGCGAGCTGGTGCTGGCCAGCCGCAGCGGCCCCGCCGCCGAGGGCGCGGCCGACCTGCGCGACGAACTCGTCGCCCTGGGCGCCGAGGTCACCGTCGCCGCGTGCGACGTCGCCGACCGCGACGCGCTCGCCGCGCTGCTCGCGACGCACCCGGTGCGCGGCGTGGTGCACACGGCGGGCGTCGTCGACGACGGCGTACTCTCCTCGCTCACCCCGGAGCAGGTCGACCGGGTGCTGCGACCCAAGGTCGACGCCGCGACGAACCTGCACGAGCTGACCGGGGACCTGACGGCGTTCGTCCTGTTCTCCTCGGCCTCCGGGGTGCTCGGCGGGCCCGGCCAGGGCAACTACGCCGCCGGCAACGCCTACCTGGACGCGCTCGCCCAGCACCGGCGGGTCAACGGACTGCCGGGCGTGTCGCTGGCCTGGGGCCGCTGGGCGCAGGCGGGCATGGCCGAGCAGCTGAGCGAGGCCGACCTGCGGCGCATGTCGCGCTCCGGCATCGACGCGCTCGCCGTCGAGGAGGCGCTGGAGCTGTTCGACGTGGCGCTGCGTACCGGGGGCATGGTGGCGCCCATCAAGCTCGACCAGCGGGCCCTGCGGGAACGCGCCGTCGCCGGCATGGTGCCGCCGGTGCTCAGCGGGCTCGTCCGGGTGCCCGCCAGGCGGGCGGCCGACGCCGACGCGGGGGCGGCCGACGCCCTGCGGCAGCGGCTCGCGGGACAGGGCCCCGAGGAGGCCGAGGCCATCCTGCTCGACGTGGTGCGTACCCAGGTGGCGGGGGTGCTGGCCTACCCGGACCCGGGTGCCGTCGCCGCCGACCGGCCGTTCAACGAGCTCGGCTTCGACTCGCTCACGGCGGTCGAGCTGCGCAACCGGGTGAGCGCGGCGACCGGGCTGCGGCTGAGCGCGACGCTGGTGTTCGACCACCCGACGTCCAAGGCCCTCGCCGCGTACCTGGGGGCCGAGCTGTCCGGCGAGTCCGGCGGAGCCAACGCGGTGCTCTCCGCGTTCGCCGAACTCGACCGCCTCGAGGCGGTCCTGCGTGACGTCGACGAGCAGTCCCGTACCCGGCTGTCGCTGCGGCTGCGGGACGTGCTCGCGAAGCTCGGCGGCGAGCCGGCAGCCACCGGAAACGACATCGAATCCGCGACCGACGACGAGGTCTTCGCTCTCATCGACAGCGAACTCGGGATCTCATGACAGTGCGAGGAGGGCGACCGTAGTGGCCAACGAGGACAAGCTCCGGGACTACCTGAAGCGGGTCACGGTCGACCTGCAGAAGACCCGGCAGCGCCTGCACGAGGTGGAGGCGTCCGCGCACGAGCCGGTCGCGATCGTCGGCATGGCCTGCCGCTATCCGGGGGGCGTGGCGAGCCCCGAGGACCTGTGGCGGCTGGTGGAGTCCGGCACCGACGCCACCGGCGCCTTCCCGACCGACCGTGGCTGGGACCTGGAGTCGCTCCACGACCCCCGGTCGCTGCGGGAGGGCACCTCCTACACCGCGCGCGGCGGCTTCCTGTACGACGCGGCGGACTTCGACCCGACCTTCTTCGGCATCAGCCCCCGCGAGGCCGTCGGGCTGGACCCCCAGCAGCGGCTGCTGCTCGAGGTCGCGTGGGAGAGCCTGGAGCGGGCCGGCATCGACCCCGCCTCCCTCGCCGGCAGCCCGACCGGCGTCTTCACCGGCCTCATGTACCACGACTACGCGGGCAGCAACAGCTCCGGCAGCGTGGTCTCCGGCCGGGTCGCCTACACGCTGGGGCTGGAGGGGCCGGCGGTCACCGTCGACACCGCCTGCTCGTCGTCGCTCGTCGCGCTGCACCTGGCGATCCAGGCCCTGCGCCGGGGCGACTGCACGCTCGCGCTCGTCGGCGGCGTCTCGGTGATGGCGACGCCACTGACGTTCGTCGAGTTCTCCCGCCAGCGGGGCCTGTCGCCGGACGGGCGGTGCCGCTCGTACTCGGCCGACGCCGACGGCACCGGCTTCGCCGAGGGCGCGGGCGTGCTGCTGGTGGAGCGGCTGTCGGACGCGCTCGAGCACGGGCACCGCGTACTGGCGGTCGTCCGGGGCTCCGCCGTCAACCAGGACGGCGCGTCGAACGGGCTGACCGCGCCGAACGGGCCGTCGCAGCAGCGCGTCATCGAGGCGGCGCTGGTCGACGCGGGCCTGTCGACGCGCCAGGTCGACGTGGTCGAGGGGCACGGCACCGGCACGACCCTGGGCGACCCCATCGAGGCGCAGGCGCTGCTCGCCACGTACGGCCAGGACCGCGAGGACCCGCTCTGGCTCGGCTCGGTGAAGTCGAACATCGGGCACACCCAGGCCGCCGCGGGGGTCGCCGGGGTCATCAAGATGGTCGAGGCGATGCGGCGTGGCGTCCTGCCCGCGACGCTGCACGCCGAGCAGCCCTCCGACCAGGTGGACTGGACAGCCGGCAACGTACGGCTGCTGACCGCCGCCACGCCGTGGCCGCAGACGGGGCAGCCGCGCCGGGCGGCGGTCTCCTCGTTCGGGTTCAGCGGCACGAACGCCCACGTGATCGTGGAGCAGGCGCCGGACACCGACGCGCCCGGGCCCGCCTCGGCGCCGGTGACGTCGCTGCTGCTCACCGCCCGCGACGCCGACGCGCTGCGGGACCAGGCGCGGCGGCTGGGCGCCGTCGTGTCGCGGGTGGAACCCGCCGAGCTGGGGTACGCCCTGGCCACCACCCGGACCCGCTTCGCGCACCGGGCCGCGGTGCTCGGCTCGTCCGCCGAGGAACTGGGCGCCGGGCTGGCCGCTCTGGCCCGCGACGAGCAGGCCGCCAACGTGCTCCGTGGCCGGGTCGCCGACGGCCGGATCGCGATGCTCTTCTCCGGGCAGGGCGCGCAGCGGATCGGGATGGGTCGCGGCCTGTACGCGGCGTACCCGGAGTTCGCGGCGGCGTTCGACGAGGTGTGCGCCGCCCTGGACCCGCACCTGGACCGGCCCCTGCGCGACGTCCTCGACACCGAGGCGCTGCACGAGACCGGCTGGACCCAGCCCGCCCTGTTCGCCGTCGAGGTGGCCCTGTACCGGCTGGTCCGGTCCTGGGGCGTCACCCCGTCGGTCCTCGCCGGGCACTCGATCGGCGAGCTGGCCGCCGCGTACGTCGCGGGGGTGTTCCCGCTCGCCGACGCGGCCCGGTTGGTCGCGGCCCGGGGCCGGCTGATGCAGGCGCTGCCGGCCGGCGGGGCGATGCTCGCCGTCCAGGCCACCGAGGACGAGGTCACGCCCCTGCTCGGCGCGGACGTCGACCTGGCCGCCGTCAACGGCCCGGACTCGGTGGTCGTCTCCGGCACCGAGGCGGCGGTGGCGGCGGTGGCCGCGCGGTTCGCCGACCGCCGGACCCGGCGGCTGACCGTCTCGCACGCCTTCCACTCGCCGCTGATGGACCCGATGCTCGCGCGGTTCCGGGAGGTGGCCGAGGCCGTCTCCTACGCGCCGCCGACGATCCCGCTGGTCTCGACGGTCACCGGCGCGCCGGTGGGCGACGAGCTGGCGACGCCCGAGTACTGGGTCGGGCAGGTCCGCGCGACCGTACGCTTCGCCGACGCGGTACGCGCCGCCGCCGCGACCGGTGTGACCACGTTCCTCGAACTGGGCCCCGACTCGGTGCTCGCCACCATGGCGGCGGACTGCCTGGACGGCGACGTGCTGGCCACGCCGGTGCTGCGCCGCGACCGGGACGAGCCGCGTGCCCTGGTGGAGGCGCTGGCCCGGCTGGAGACCCGGGGTGCCGCGGTGGACCCGCGGGCGTTCTACCACCGGTCCGGCCCGTCCCTGGTCGACCTGCCGACGTACCCCTTCCAGCACGAGCGGTTCTGGCAGGACAGCATCGAGCCGGCGACCGCCGGCGGTTCCGGCGACGACGACGGCCTGTGGGCGGCCGTGGACAGCGGCGACCTCGACACCGTGGTCACCACGCTCGACGTGGACCCGCAGGCGCCCCTGGCCTCGGTGCTGCCCGCGCTCTCCGCGTGGCGCAGGGGGCGGCAGGAGCGGTCCACCCTGGACGGCTGGCGCTACCAGGCCCGGTGGGAGCGCCGCCCCGGCGGCACCCCGGCCCCGCTGACCGGCATCTGGCTGCTGGTGGCCGCCGACCCGGCGGTGCGGGGCGACGCGGGCGAGGCGGTGGCCGACGCGCTCACCGCGCACGGCGCCACGGTCGTCCCCACCGACCCGGCCGGCCTGGCGGGCCACCTCGACGGGGAGCTGTCCGGCGTGGTGTCCCTCCTCGCGCTCGACGAGGCGTTCCTGCCCGGGCGCCCCGGCGTCCCGGCGGGCGCCGCCGCCACCCTCGGCCTGATCCGCGCGCTCGCCGGGCGGGACGTACCGCTGTGGTGCCTCACCCGTGGCGCCGTCGCCACCTCCCCGGCCGACCCGGTGACCCAGGTGGCGCAGTCGCAGGTGTGGGGCCTCGGCCGGGTCGCCGCGCTGGAGCTGCCCGACACCTGGGGCGGCCTCGTCGACCTGCCCGCTGAGCTGGACGGACGCACCGCCGCCGCGCTGGCCGGCGTGCTCGCCGGCATCGGGGAGGACCAGGTCGCCGTGCGCCCTGACGGGGTGTTCGTCCGCCGGCTGCACCGCGCGCCGGTGACCGGGGCCCCGCGGTGGCGCGGCGCGTCCGGCACCGTGCTGATCACCGGCGGTACCGGCACCCTCGGCATCGAGGCCGCCCGCCTGTACGCGCGGCACGGCGCCGAGCGGCTCGTCCTGCTGAGCCGGCGCGGCACCGCCCCCGCCGAGGCGCTCGACGAGCTGCGCGGACTGGGCGCGCAGGTCGACGTCGTGGCCTGCGACGTCGCCGACCGGGCGGCCCTGGAGGCGGTCGTCGACGCCTACCCCGGCGTCCGCGCCGTCGTGCACGTGGCGGGGCTGGCGCAGCTGACCGGCATCGTGGACATGGACCTCGCCGAGTACGCCGACGTCGTCTCCGCGAAGGTCGCCGGCGCCACCAACCTCGACGCGATCTTCGCCGAACGGGACCTCGACGAGTTCGTGCTCTTCTCCTCCGTGGCCGGCGTCTGGGGCAGCGGCGGCCAGGCCGCCTACGCCGCCGGCAACGCGCACCTGTGCGCCCTGGCCGAGGCCCGGCGCGGCCGGGGACAGCCGGCCACCGCCCTCGCCTGGGGCCCGTGGGCCGAGAGCACACTGGTGGACGACGAGATCTCGGCCTCGCTGCGCAAGCGGGGCCTGGCGCCGATGGCGCCGGAGCGGGCCGTCGCGGCCATGCGTACCGCCCTGGGGGCCGGGGACACGGACGTCGTGCTCGCCGACGTGGACTGGGCCACCTTCGTGCCGTCGTTCACCGCGCTGCGGCCGAGCCGGCTGTTGGACGCCATTCCCGAGGCCGTCGCCGACGAGGCGCCGACCGGGACGTCCACCTCCTCGGACTTCGCCCGCCGGCTCGCCGACCTGCCCGAGGCGGACCGCCTCGACCACGTCGTCGGGCTGGTCCGCGCGCAGGTCGCGCTCACGCTGGGCTACGCGGGCCCGGAGGCGGTCGAGCCGACCTCGGCGTTCAAGGAGCTGGGCTTCGACTCGGTCACCGCCGTGGAGTTCCGCAACCGGATGGTCGAGGCCACCGGCGTACGGCTCTCCGCGGCCGTCGCCTTCGACTATCCGACCCCGGTCGCGCTGGCCGAGCACCTGCTGGAGGCCGGCCGCGCCGAGGTGGTCGTCGGCACCGTCACCGCCGACGAGCCGATCGCCATCGTCGGCATGAGCTGCCGGTTCCCCGGTGGCGTCAGCTCCCCCGAGGAGCTGTGGGCGATGCTGCGCGACGGCCGCGACGGCATGGGCCCGTTCCCCACCGACCGCGGCTGGGACCTCGACGGACTGTTCCACCCCGACCCGGAGCACTCCGGGACCAGCTACGTCCGCGAGGGCGGCTTCCTCGCCGACCTGCCGGGCTTCGACGCGGCGTTCTTCGGCATCAGCCCGCGCGAGGCGGAGGCCATGGACCCGCAGCAGCGGCTGGTGCTGGAGGCGTCCTGGTCGGCCCTCGAGGACGCCGGCATCGACCCGACCACGCTGCGGGGCAGCGCGACCGGCGTGTACGTCGGCGCCAACAACGTCGACTACGCCCGGATCAACGGCGGGGCGGGTACGAGCGCGGAAGGCTTCATGGCCACCGGCAACGCCGCCAGCATCCTCTCCGGCCGGCTGTCGTACGTGCTGGGGCTGGAGGGGCCGGCCGTCACCGTGGACACCGCCTGCTCGTCGTCGCTGGTGGCGATGCACATGGCGGTGCGGGCGCTGCGCTCGGGCGAGTGCGCGATGGCCGTCGCGGGCGGCGTCACCGCCATGTCGACGCCGGGCGCCTTCCTGGAGTTCAGCCGGATGCGCGGGCTCGCCCCGGACGGGCGCTGCAAGGCGTTCGCGGCCGGCGCGGACGGCACCAACTGGGGCGAGGGCATCGGCGTGGTCGTGCTGGAGCGGCTCTCCGACGCGCTCGCCGCCGGCCACGAGGTCCTCGCCGTGGTACGCGGGACCGCCGTCAACCAGGACGGCGCGTCCAACGGCCTCACCGCCCCCAACGGACCCTCACAACAACGGGTCATCCGGCAGGCGCTCGCCGACGCGGGGCTCTCCACCGCCGACGTGGACGTGGTGGAGGCGCACGGCACCGGCACCACGCTGGGCGACCCCATCGAGGTCGACGCGCTCTTCGCCACGTACGGCCGCGACCGCGCCGCCGAGCGCCCGCTCTGGCTCGGCTCGGTCAAGTCGAACATCGGGCACACCCAGGCCGCCGCCGGCGTCGCCGGGGTGATCAAGATGGTGCTCGCGCTGCGCCACGGCGAACTGCCCCGGACCCTGCACGTGGCCGAGCCGACGGCCCACGTCGACTGGTCGGGCGGGGTACGGCTGCTCGCCGAACCGCAGCCGTGGGGCCGCAACGGCCACCCGCGTCGCGGCGGCGTCTCGTCGTTCGGGTTCAGCGGCACCAACGCCCACCTCGTCATCGAGGAGGCACCGGAGGCGCCCGAGGCCGAGCGGACGCCCGACGACGGGCCGGTCGCGCTCGTGCTCTCCGCCCGCTCCGACGGGGCGCTGCGCCGGCAGGCCGCCGACCTCGAGCCGCTCCTGGCCGAGGTGGCGCCCCGCGACCTGGCGTACTCGCTGTCGCTGCGGGCCACCCACCCGCGCCGCGCGGTCGTGGTGGGCGGCGCCGACGAGCTGCGCGCCGGCCTCGCCGCGCTCGCGGCGGGGGAGCCCGCGCCGAACCTGGTCAGCGCAGTGGCCGCCGGCACGGCGGGAAAGGTGGCGTTCTCCTTCCCCGGGCAGGGCTCGCAGTGGATCGGCATGGCCGTGGAGCTGCTCGACACCGCCCCGGTCTTCGCCGCCCGGATGGCCGAGTGCGAGGCCGCGCTGGCGCCGCACGTCAACTGGTCCCTGGAGGCCGTCCTGCGGCAGGGGGAGGAGCTGGACCGGGTGGACGTCGTCCAGCCCGTCCTGTTCGCCGTCATGGTGTCGCTGGCCGAGCTGTGGCGCTCCCACGGGGTCGAGCCCGCCGCCGTGGTGGGGCACTCCCAGGGCGAGATCGCCGCCGCCTGCGTGGCGGGCGCGCTCTCCGTGGCGGACGCGGCCAGGGTCGTCGCCCTGCGCAGCCGCGCGCTGCTGCGGCTGTCCGGCAAGGGCGGCATGGTCTCCGTGCCGCTGCCCGTGGCCGAGGTACGCGACCGGCTGGAGCGCTTCGGCGGCCGGGTGACCGTGGCGACCGTCAACGGGCCGCGCTCGACGGTGGCGGCCGGCGAACTGGACGCCCTCGACGAGCTGCTCGCCGAGTGCCAGCGCGACGGCGTACGCGCCAAGCGCATCGACGTGGACTACGCGTCGCACTCGGCGTACGTGGAGGAGCTGCACGAGGAGCTGCGCGACGTGCTGGCCGGGCTGGCGCCCCGCCGGCCCGAGGTGCCGCTCTACTCCACGGTGGACGACCGCTGGCTGGACGACGTCGCGATGGACGCCGAGTACTGGTACCGCAACCTGCGCCAGACCGTCTGGTACGAGCCCGCCGTCCGGGCCCTGCTCGACGCGGGCGTCACGACGATCGTCGAGGTCAGCCCGCACCCCGTGCTGACTATCGGCGTGCAGGACGTCATCGACGACGCGGAGGCCACCGCCACCGTGGTCGGTTCGCTGCGCCGCGACGAGGGTGGCCTGGCGCGCTTCCTGCTCTCCCTCGGCGAGGCGTACGCGCACGGCGTGCGGCCCAACTGGGGGTTCGCGGACGCCCGCCGGGTCCGGCTGCCCGGCTACCCGTTCCAGCACGAGCGCTACTGGCCGCCTGCCGCGACGGGCACCGCCGACGCGGCCGGGCTGGGCCTCGGCGCCACCGAGCACCCGCTGCTCGGCGCGGCGGTCGCGCTGGCCGACACCGACGGCCTGCTCTTCACCGGTCGTGTCTCGGTGGCCGCCCACCCGTGGCTGGCCGACCACCGGGTCGGCGGGCAGGTGTTCGTGCCCGGCACCGCCCTCGTGGACCTCGCGGTCCGCGCCGGCGACGAGGTCGACTGCGGCCGGGTCGAGGAGCTGACCCTGACCGCGCCGCTGGTGCTGCCCGACAAGGGCGGGGTGCAGGTGCAGCTGCGCGTCGGCACGCCCGACGAGAACGGGCAGCGGCAGCTGACCATCCACAGCCGACCGGACGGGGTCGCCACCGACTCGGCGCCGTGGGTACGCAACGGCGTCGGCCTGCTCGCCCCCGCGGAGCCGGCGGGCGGCTTCGACACCGCCTGGCCCCCGGCGGCCGAGCCCGTCGCGTCCGACGGGTTGTACGCCGCCATGGCCTCGGCCGGCCTCACGTACGGTCCGACGTTCCAGGGCGTACGCCGGGTGTGGCGCCAGGGCGAGGAGGTCTTCGCCGAGGTCGCCCTGCCGACGGACGCCGCCCGGACGGCGGCCGGGTACGGCCTGCACCCGGCGCTGCTCGACGCCGCGCTGCACCCGCTGGCGCTCGTCACCGCGGGCACGGAGGCGCTGCTGCCGTTCGAGTGGAGCGGCGTGACCGTGCACGCCGTCGGCGCGACGGAGTTGCGCGTCCGGCTGCGTCCGCGCGGCCGGAACACGGTCGCGGTGACCGTCGCCGACCAGACGAACAACGTGGTCGCCGAGGTCGAGTCGCTGGTGCTGCGGGAGGCCACCGCCCCGGCGCAGCCGGGCACGCACCACGACGCCCTGTTCCGCCTGGAGTGGACCCCGGTCACCGCGCCGGCCGCCGCGCCGGACGCCCGGTGGGCGGCCCTCGGCGGGTGCACCCTGCCCCGGGACGCCGGTCTCGTCACCGACGCCTACCCGGACCTGGCGGCGCTGCGGGCCGGCGTGGCCGACGGCGCGCCGGTGCCCGCCCTGGTCGCGCTGCCCTGCGCGGCCGGCGCGGGCGACGATCCCGCCGGGGCCGCCCACCGGGTCGTCCACGACACCCTCGCGGTCCTGCGCGAGTGGCTCGACGAGGACCGGTTCGCCGACGCCCGGCTGGTCGTCGTCACCTGGAACGCCGTCAGCGTGCAGGAGGCGGCCGTTGACCTGGCCAGCTCGCCGGTGTGGGGCCTGCTCCGCTCGGCGCAGAGCGAACACCCGGACCGCTTCGTCCTGCTCGACGTCGACGACCGCGAGCCGCACCGGGCGCTCGCGGCGGCGGTCGCGGCCGACGAGCCACAGCTCGCGATCCGCGACGGCGTCGCCCTGGCGCCGCGGCTCGGCCGCGTGGCCGGCAGCCCCGCGCTGGTGCCGCCGTCGGCCGACCGCTGGCGGTTGGACGTCACCGCGCGGGGCACGCTGGACAACCTCGCCCTGCTGCCCGAGGGGGAGGAGCCGCGCCCGCTGGCGCCGGGTCAGGTGCGCATCGCGATGCGGGCCGCAGGCCTGAACTTCCGGGACGTGCTGATCGCCCTCGACATGTACCCCGGCGGCGGCGTGATGGGCGGCGAGGGGGCGGGCGTGGTCGTCGAGGCCGCGCCGGACGTGACCGGCGTCGCGGTCGGCGACCGGGTCATGGGCCTGTTTCACGGCGCCTTCGGCACCGAGGTCGTCACCGACGCGCGGATGGTCGTGCCGGTACCGCCGGGGTGGTCGTTCGCCGTGGCGGCGTCGACCCCCATCGCGTTCTGCACCGCCTACTACGCGCTGGTCGACCTGGCCCAGGTCAAGCCGGGGGAGCGGGTGCTGGTGCACGCCGCGTCCGGCGGCGTCGGCATGGCGGCGGTCCGCCTGGCCCGGCACCTCGGCGCCGAGGTGTACGGCACCGCGAGCACCGGCAAGTGGGACGCGCTGCGCGCGATGGGGCTGCCGGAGACGCACATCGGCAACTCCCGCACGCTGGAGTTCGCGGAGCGGTTCGGCGCGGCCGGTATCGACGTGGTGATCGACTCGCTGGCCAAGGAGTTCGTCGACGCCTCCCTGCGCCTGCTCGGCGGGGGCGGCCGGTTCATCGAGATGGGCAAGACCGACGTGCGGGATCCGCACCGGGTCGCCGAGGACCACCCGGGGGTCGAGTACCAGGCGTTCGACCTGCTCGCCATCGACCCGGAGCGGGTCGGCGCGATCCTGCGCGACGTGCTCGCGCTCTTCGCGCAGGACCGCTTCACCCCGCTGCCGGTGCGCACGTACGACATGCGTCGCGCCCCGGAGGCGTTCCGGACCATGTCCAAGGCCCGGCACGTCGGCAAGCTGGTGCTGACCGTGCCGCCGCGCCGGGATCCCGACGGTACGGTGCTGATCACCGGCGGCACCGGCACGCTCGGCGGCATGCTGGCCCGCCACCTGGTGACCCGGCGCGGGGTGCGGCACCTGCTGCTGACCAGCCGCCGTGGCCCGGACGCCCCGGGCGCCGCCGAGCTGGTGGCGGAGCTGACCGCGTACGGCGCGGAGGTCACCGTCGCGGCCTGCGACACGGCGGACCGCGCGGCGCTGGCCGGGACCCTGGCCCGGGTGCCCGCCGCGCACCCGCTGACCGCCGTGGTGCACACGGCGGGCGTCCTCGACGACGGCCTGGTCACCGCGCTGACCCCCGAGCAGGTCGACGCGGTGCTGCGGCCCAAGGTCGACGCGGCGGTCAACCTGCACGAGCTGACGCTCGACGCCGAGCTGGCCGAGTTCGTCGTGTTCTCCGCGGCGGCCGGCACGATGGGCGGCCCGGGGCAGGGCAACTACGCGGCGGCGAACACGTTCCTGGACGCGCTCGTGGCGCGGCGGCGCGCGGCCGGGCTGCCCGCCCGTTCGCTCGCCTGGGGCCTGTGGAGCGAGGCGAGCGGGATGACCGCGCACCTCGACGCCACCGACCGCGCCCGGATGGCCCGCGTCGGGCTGCTGGAACTGTCCGTGGCGCAGGGCATGGCGCTCTACGACGCGACGGAGCTGATCGACGAGCCGCTGCTGGTGCCGATGCCCGTGGATCCGGCGGCGCTGCGCGAGCTGGGCCGGGCCGGCATGCTGCCCCCGCTGCTGCGGGGCCTGGTGCGGGGGCCGTCCCGGCGGGCCGTGGAGCAGGCGGCGCAGTCGCCCGGCGCCCTGCGGGACCACCTGGCGAGCCAGAGCGGCCCGCAGCGGCGGCACACCGCGCTGGAGTTCGTCAAGGCACAGGCCGCCGCCGTGCTCGGGCACTCCGGCGCGAGCGCGGTGGACGCCGACCGGCCGTTCACCGAGCTGGGCTTCGACTCGCTGACCGCCGTCGAGTTCCGCAACCGGCTGAAGGCGGCCACCGGCCTGAAGCTCTCCGCCACGATGGTCTTCGACCACCCGACCGCCGCGGCGCTCACCGACCACCTGCTGGCCGGGCTGGCCCCGGCCGAGGTGGACCCGGCCGCGGGGCTGCTGGCCGAGCTGGATCGGCTGGAACGCTCGTTCGCGCAGGCCGGCGCGGCGGGCCTGGAGGAGGCGGTCAAGGCACGGATTACCGAACGGTTGCACGCCGTGATGTCGAATTGGCGTGGCAGGTCCGACGTGGACGCCGAACCTGACGGACCGGACGTGGGCCTGGTGCTGAAGACCGCCTCGGCCGACGAGCTGTTGCGGTTCATCGACGACGAACTCGGCGCCGCCTGAACCGTACGCGCTGAGGAGGGCTTACTGATGGCGAACGAGGAACAGCTTGTCGAGTACCTCCGGCGTGTGACGGCCGACCTGCACGAGACGCGGCGCAAGCTGCGGACCGCCACGGAGCGGGAGCCGATCGCCATCGTCGGCATCGGCTGCCGCTTCCCCGGCGGCGTACGCTCCGCCGACGAGTTGTGGGAGCTGGTGTCGTCCGGCGGGGACGGGATCACCGACTTCCCCACCAACCGGGGCTGGGACCTGGACGACCTGTTCGACCCGGACAGCGGCACCGGCACCAGCTACGTACGGCGGGGCGGCTTCATCCCGGACGCCACCGACTTCGACGCGGGCTTCTTCGGCATCAGCCCGCGCGAGGCGCTGGCCATGGACCCGCAGCAGCGGCTGATGCTGGAGACCTCGTGGGAGGCGTTCGAGCACGCCGGGATCGACCCGCACTCGCTGCGGGGCAGCCGGACCGGCGTGTTCGTCGGCGCGAACAGCGTCGAGTACCTGAGCGCCATGCAGAGCGACATGGACGCCCTGATCGGCTACACGATGACGGGCGTCGCGGGCAGCGTCGTGTCCGGCCGGGTGTCGTACGTGCTGGGGCTGGAGGGCCCCGCCGTCACCGTCGACACGGCGTGCTCGTCGTCGCTGGTGGCGGTGCACGTGGCCGCCCACGCGCTGCGCAGCGGCGACTGCGATCTCGCGTTGGCCGGCGGCAGCTGCGTCATCGCCACGCCCGGCACGTTCGTGGAGTTCTCCAGCCAGAAGGGGCTCGCCCCGGACGGCCGGGTGAAGGCCTTCGCCTCGGCGGCGGACGGCACGGCCTTCGGCGAGGGCGTCGGCGTACTCGTGCTGGAGAAGCTGTCGGACGCGCGCCGCAACGGGCACCGCGTCCTGGCCGTGGTGCGCGGCTCGGCGGTGAACCAGGACGGCGCGTCGAACGGCCTCACCGCGCCGAACGGGCCGTCGCAGCAGCGGGTCATCCGCGCCGCGCTGGCCAACGCCGGGCTCACCCCGGCCGACGTGGACGCGGTGGAGGCGCACGGCACGGGCACCACGCTGGGCGACCCGATCGAGGCCCAGTCGCTCATCGCCACCTACGGCCAGGAGCGCGACCGGCCGCTCTGGCTCGGCTCGGTGAAGTCGAACTTCGGGCACACCCAGGCCGCCGCCGGCGTCGCCGGTGTGATCAAGATGGTCATGGCCCTGCGGCACGAGGAACTGCCCCGCACGTTGCACGTCGACAAGCCGTCGCACCACGTGGACTGGACCGACGGCGCGGTCCGGCTGCTCGGCGAGCCGGTGTCCTGGCCGCGTGGCGAGACCCCACGCCGGGCGGGCGTCTCGTCGTTCGGCATTTCGGGCACCAACGCCCACGTGCTGATCGAGGAGCCGCCGGCCACCGAGGCCCCGCAGACCCCCGCGCCGGCCGAGGGCCCCACCGCGTGGGTGCTGTCGGCCCGCACCGAGACGGCGCTGCGCGAGCAGGCGGTCCGGCTGCGCGCCCACCTGGGCGACGACCACGGCGCGCACGACGTCGCGTACGCGCTCGCCAGCACCCGCGCCCGGCTCCCGCACCGCGCCGTCCTCGTCGGGGACCGGGCGGAGCTGACCGCCGCCCTCGACGCGCTGGCCGACGGCGGAGCCGCCCGCAACCTCGTCACCGGGCTCGCCGACGCCGGCGAGCGCACCGCGTTCCTCTTCCCCGGCCAGGGCTCCCAGTGGCTGGGCATGGCCGCCGAACTGCTCGACACCGCACCCGTCTTCGCCGCCCGGATGGCCGAGTGCGCGACCGCCGTGGACCGGCACACCGACTGGTTGCTGCTCGACGTGCTGCGGGGCGTACCGGGCGCCGCCTCCCTGGACCGGGTCGACGTCGTCCAGCCCGCGCTGTTCGCCATGATGGTCTCGCTGGCGGCGCTGTGGCGCTCGCACGGCGTCGAGCCCGCCGCCGTGGTCGGGCACTCGCAGGGCGAGATCGCCGCCGCCTGCGTGGCCGGCGCGCTCAGCCTCGACGACGCCGCTCTCGTGGTGACCCGGCGCAGCCAGCTGATCGCCGTGGACCTCGCCGGGCGGGGCGGCATGGTGTCCGTGTCCGAGCCGGTCGCGAAGGTCGCCCGGCGGCTGCGCCCGGGGCTGTCGGTCGCCGCCGTGAACGGGCCGTCCACCGTGGTCGTCTCGGGTGCCCCCGAGGCGCTCGACGAGCTGCTGGCCGAGTGCGAACGCGACGGGGTCCGGGCGCGACGCATCGACGTCGACTACGCCTCGCACTCCGCGCACGTCGAGTCGATGCGCGACGAGCTGCTCCGCGTCCTCGCCCCCGTCCGGCCCCGCGCCGGCGACGTCCCGCTCTACTCGACCGTCACCGGCGAACTGCTCGACACCGCCGGGATGGACGCCGAGTACTGGTACCGCAACCTGCGGCAGACCGTCGAGTTCGAGCAGACCGTACGCGGCCTCGTCGCCGACGGCATCGACTCCTTCGTCGAGGTCAGCTCGCACCCGGTGCTCGTACCGGCCGTGCAGGACCTGCTCGACGAGGCGGACGGCGGCTCGGTCGTCGGCACGCTGCGCCGCGACGAGGGCGGCCTGCGCCGGTTCCTGCTCTCGCTGGGCCAGGCGCACACCCGGGGCGTACGGCCCGACTGGGCCACGCTGGTCACCGCCCCGGCCCACCCGGTGGCCCTGCCCACGTACGCCTTCCAGCGCCGGACCTACTGGCCCAGCGGGGCGGGCGGCCCGGTCGACGCCACCGGCCTCGGCCTGGGCTCCACCGGCCACCCGCTGCTCGGCGCGACCGTGTCGCTGGCCGGCGCGGACGGGGTGCTGCTCACCGGACGGCTCTCGACCTCGGCGCACCCGTGGCTCGCCGACCACCGGGTGGCGGGCCGGATCCTCCTGCCCGGCACGGCCTTCGTCGAGCTGGCGGTCCGCGCCGGCGACGAGGTGGGCGCCACCGGGATCGAGGAGCTGACGCTCGAGGCGCCCCTGGTGGTGCCGGAGCGCGGCGCCGTGCAGGTCCAGCTCCGCGTCGGCGAGCCCGGCCCGGACGGCGCCCGCCGGCTGACCGTCCACTCGCGGCCCGACGGCGACGGCCCGTGGACCCGGCACGCCACCGGCACCCTGGGCACCGGCACCCCCGGCGCCGACGACCGCGCGGCGGCCCCGGCGGGCGTCTGGCCGCCGGAGGGCGCCGAGGCCCTGGACACCGGCGAGCTGTACGACCGCTTCGCGTCGCTCGACGTGACGTACGGGCCCGCCTTCGCCGGCCTGGGCCCCGTGTGGCGGCGGGGCGACGAGCTGTTCGCCGAGGTAACCGCCCCCGAGGCGGCGAAGGTGGCGGGCTTCGGCCTGCACCCCGCGCTGCTCGACGCGGCGCTGCACCCGCTGGGCCTGGGCGTGTTCACCTCGGACGACGGCGCGGGCGGGCCCTGGCTGCCGTTCGCCTGGCACGGGGTGAGCCTGCACGCCACCGGCGCCGCCCGGCTGCGGGTCACCATCCGGGCGGCGGGCCCGAACGCCGTCGCGGTGACCGTCGCCGACCACGCCGGCGCGCCGGTCGCCACGATCGACGCGCTGGCCGTGCGCCGCCTGCCCGCGGACGCGCTGGCCGACCTGACCAACCCGCGCCACCAGGCGATGCACGTGCTCGACTGGGTGCCGGTCCCGGTGGGCGACGGCGCCGCCACGGTGGCGGTCGTGGGCGGCGAGCTGCCCGGCGCCACCGCGTACGACAGCCTCGCCGCGATCGCCGAGGTCCCCGACTACGTGGTCCTGCCGGTCACCTGCGACGGCGACGACCTGGTCGGGGCGACCTACCGGGCGGTGGAGCGCACCCTCGCCGCCGCCCAGGAGTGGCTCGCCGACGACCGGTTCGCCGCCGCCCGCCTGGTCGTGCTGACCGAGGGGGCCACCGACGCGACGGCGCCCGCGCTCGCCGCCGTGTGGGGCCTGCTGCGCTCGGCCGCGTCCGAGAACCCCGGCCGGTTCGTCCTCGTCGACGTCGCGGGCGGGCAGTGGGCGTCGAACCTGGTGCCCGCGCTGCGTACCGGTGAGCCGCAGCTCGCCCTGCGCGGCGCCGACGTCCTCGTACCGCGCCTCGCCAAGGCGTCCGGGCAGCCGGCGAGCGCACCGGAGATCGGCGGCACCGTCCTCGTCACGGGCGCCTCCGGAACGCTCGGCCGCCTCGTCGCGCGGCACCTCGTCGCGCGGCACGGCGTCCGTCGCCTCGTGCTCGCCGGCCGTCGCGGCATGACCGACGACCTGCGGACGCTGCACGACGAGCTGACCGCCCAGGGCGTGCACGTGACTGTCGCCGCCTGCGACGCCGCCGACCGCGAGGCGCTGGCGGCGCTCGTCGCGGAGCACCCGCCCACGGCGGTCGTGCACACGGCCGGCGTCCTGGACGACGGGATGATCGCCTCGCTCACCCCGGAGCGGGTCGCGACCGCGCTGCGCCCCAAGGTCGACGCGCTCGTCAACCTGCACGAGCTGGTCGGCGACGTGAGCGCCTTCGTCGTCTTCTCCTCGGCCGCGGGCGTCCTCGGCGGCCCCGGCCAGGGCAACTACGCGGCGGCCAACGCCTTCGTCGACGCGTTCGCCGCGTACCGGCGGGCACAGGGCCTGCCCGCCGTGTCGCTGGCCTGGGGCATGTGGGCGCAGCGCACCGGTCTCACGGGCGCCCTCGACGACGCCGACCTCGCCCGGATGCGGCGCTCCGGCGTACGGCCGCTCTCCACCGAGGACGGCCTCGCGCTGTTCGACGAGGCGCTCGGCGCCCCGGAGGCCGCCCTCGTGCCGATCCACCTGGACCTCGGCGCGCTGCGGGAGCAGGCGACCGGCGGGGTGCTGCCCACGGTGCTGCGCGGCCTGGTCCGCACCCCGGCGCGCCGCCAGGTCTCCGCCGACGCCGCGGCGGCCTCCGACCTGCTCGCGAACCTCGCCGGCCGGGGCCCGGCCGAGCGCCGCAAGGAGCTGGTCGACATCGTCCGTACGCAGGTCGCGGTCGTGCTCGGGCACGGCGGCGCCGAGGCGGTCGGCGCGACGAAGGCCTTCAAGGAGCTGGGCTTCGACTCGCTGACCGCCGTCGAGTTCCGCAACCGCCTGAACGCGGCGGTCGGCCTGCGGCTGCCCGTCACGCTGGTCTTCGACTACCCGAATCCGACGGCGCTGGCCGAGCACCTGGACGCGGAGCTGTTCGCCGGCGGGCCGGCCGCCGCCGTGGTCGTGGCCACGTCCGACGGCACCGACGACCCGATCGCGATCGTCGGCATGGGGTGCCGTTTCCCCGGCGGCGCCACCTCCCCGGAGAAGCTGTGGGACCTGGTCGCGCAGGGCGTCGACGCGGTGGCCGGATTCCCGACCGACCGGGGCTGGGACCTCGACCACCTCGTCGACCCGGACCCGGACAAGCCCGGCCGCACCTACTGCGGCGAGGGCGCGTTCCTGTACGACGCGGCCTGGTTCGACGCCGAGTTCTTCGGCATCTCCCGACGCGAGGCCCTCGCCATGGACCCGCAGCAGCGGCTTTTCCTGGAGACCTCGTGGGAGGCGGTCGAGCGCGCCGGCATCGACCCCGCCACCCTGCGCGGCAGCCGCACCGGGGTTTTCGCCGGCCTCATGTACCACGACTACAGCGCGCACCTGCAACACCTGCCCGCCGAGTTGGACGGCTTCATCGGCACCGGCGTCGCCGGCGGCGTGGTCTCGGGCCGGGTGTCGTACGCGCTGGGCCTGGAGGGGCCGGCGGTCACCGTCGACACCGCCTGCTCGTCGTCGCTGGTCACCCTGCACCTGGCCGCCCAGTCGCTGCGCCGGGGCGAGTGCGCGTTGGCCCTGGCCGGTGGCGTGACGGTGCTCGCCACGCCCAACGCGTTCATCGACTTCAGCCGCCAGCGGGCCCTCGCGCCGGACGGCCGGTGCAAGTCCTTCGCGGCCGGCGCCGACGGCACCGGCTGGGGCGAGGGCGTCGGGGTGCTGGTGCTCGAACGGCTCTCCGACGCGCGCCGCAACGGCCACCCGGTGCTCGCCGTCGTACGCAGCACGGCCGTCAACCAGGACGGCGCGAGCAACGGCATGACCGCCCCGAACGGCCCCTCCCAGCAGCGCCTGGTCAACCAGGCGCTCGCCGACGCGGGGCTGCGACCGGTCGACGTGGACGCCGTCGAGGCGCACGGCACCGGCACCACCCTGGGCGACCCGATCGAGGCCCGGTCGCTCATCGCGACGTACGGCCGCGACCGGGGCGAGCACCCGCTCTGGGTCGGCTCGATCAAGTCGAACATCGGGCACACCCAGGCGGCGGCCGGCGTGGCCGGCGTGATCAAGATGGTGGAGGCGATGCGGCACGGCGTGCTGCCGCAGACACTGCACGTCGACGCGCCGTCGCCGCACGTGGACTGGGCGGACGGGGCCGTGCGGCTGCTGACCGGGGCGGTGCCCTGGCCGGAGACGGGACGCCCGCGCCGCGCCGGCGTCTCCTCGTTCGGCATCTCCGGCACCAACGCGCACGCGATCATCGAGCAGGCGCCCGAGGCGGTCGTGGTGGACTCGACCGCCGAGGTGCCGGTGGTGCCCCTGCTGCTGTCCGGCCGGGACCAGGCCGCGCTACGGGACCAGGCGGCCCGGCTCGCCGCCCACCTCACCGGGGACGCGTCCGCCGTGGACGTCGGATTCTCGCTCGCCACCACCCGTACCGCCCAGCGGCACCGGGCGGCCGTGCTCGGCCGGGACCTGGCCGAGCTGCGCGCCGGCCTCTCCGCGCTGGCCCGGGGCGAGCACGCCCCCGGTGCGGTCGGCGGGGTCGCCGACACCGCCGGGGCGACCGCCGTGGTCTTCACCGGGCAGGGTTCGCAGCGGGTGGGGATGGCGGCGGAGTTGTTGTCCTTTCCGGTGTTCGCGCGGGCGTTCGGCGAGGTGTGTGCGGAGCTTGACCGGCATCTGGAGCGGCCGTTGCGGGGGGTGCTCGGCTCTGAGGAGGTGCATCTGACGGGGTGGGCGCAGCCGGCGTTGTTCGCGGTGGAGGTGGCGCTGTTCCGGTTGTTCGAGTCGTGGGGGGTGCGGCCGGACTTCGTGGCGGGGCACTCGATCGGCGAGTTGGCGGCGGCGCACGTGGCGGACGTCCTCACCCTGCCGGACGCCGCCCGGCTGGTCGCCGCCCGTGGTCGGCTGATGCAGGCGCTGCCGGCCGGTGGTGCGATGGTGGCCGTACGCGCCACGGAGGACGAGGTGGCGCCGCTGCTCTCGGGCGACGTGGCGATCGCGGCGGTGAACGGGCCGGATTCGGTGGTGCTCTCCGGCGACGAGGCCGCCACCCTGGCGATCGCCGACGAGTTGGCCCGTACCGGGCGCAAGACCAGGCGGCTGACCGTGTCGCACGCGTTCCACTCGCCGCTGATGGACCCCATGCTCGACGAGTTCCGCGCGGTCGCCGAGTCCGTCACCCACCGGCCTCCGGCGATCCCCGTGCTCTCCACGGTCACCGGCGAGCCCGCCGAACTGACGCCCGAGTACTGGGTGCGTCAGGTACGGGCGACGGTGCGCTTCGCCGCGGCGGTCGAGGCGCTGGCGGCACGCGGCGTACGCACCTTCCTCGAACTGGGTCCCGACGCGGTGCTCACGGCGCTGGGCCGCGAGTGCGTGGCGGACGCCGAATTCGTCCCCGCCCAGCGCGCCGACCGGGACGCGCCGCTGGTGGCGACCGAGGCGCTGGCCCGACTGCACAGCCGTGGGGTACCCGTCGACTGGGCGGCCTTCTTCGCCGGCGCGCGCCGGGTCGACCTGCCCACGTACGCCTTCCAGCGCACCCGCCTGTGGCCCGACGCCCCCGCCGTCGCCGCGCCGGGCGACGACTTCTGGGCCGCCGTCGAGCGCGACGACCTGGGCGCCTTGCTGGGCCTGGACGACACCGCGTCCCTGAAGGACGTCATGGTGGCCCTGTCGTCGTGGCGGCGCGGGCCCGCGCCGGGCTACCAGCTGCGCTGGTCCGCGGTGACGGAGCTACCGGTGGCGGCGCCGCAGGGCGTCTGGCTCGTGCCGGCGGACGCCGGCCGGATCGCCGAGGCACTGGCCCGGCACGGCGCCGACGTGCGCGGCTACCGCGACGCCACGACTGCCGAGCTGCTCGACCTGGCGCCGGACCACGTGGTGGCGGGGGTGCTGACGACCCCCGGCGGCCCCGCACCGGCCGCGCTGGTCCGGGCGCTGGACGAGGCGCGCATCGACACCCGGGTGTGGAGCCTGACCCGGGGCGCGGTCGCGGTCACCCCCGCCGAGCGGGTCACCGACCTGGCCGGGGCAGCGGTGTGGGGCTTCGGCCGGGCAGCCGCCGTCGCCACGCCCCGCGCCTGGGGCGGGGTCGTCGACCTGCCGGAGGAACTCGACGAGCGGTCGCTGACCGCCCTCTGCCGCGTGCTCACCCGGGGCGCGGACGAGGACCAGGTGGCGCTGCGCCCGGCGGGAGTCTTCGCCCGCCGGCTCGTCGGGGCCATCGCGCCGACCGGTGAGCCGTGGCGGCCGACCGGCACGGTGGCGCTGCACGGCGGGTCCGAGGCGGCCCGGATCGCCGCCCTGCTGGAGGCGGCGGGCGCGACGGTCACCACGGGTACCGCCGAGACGGTGGTCGTCACCAGCGAGGCCGACGACCCGGTCGCCACCGCCCTCGCCGCCACGGCGCAGCGGCTCGTGCTCGTGTACACGGTCGACGAGCTGTTCGGGGTCGCCGGCGCCGTCGAGACGGCAGCCGTGTTCGACGCGATCGCCCAGCAGCGCGACGGGGCGGTGTCGATCGCGGTCGGCGCCGACCTCACCGTCGAGCAGCTCGGCGCGGCGGTGGGCGCGGGCGCGGTCGGCCGGGTCGCCGCCGCCGTGGACTGGGCCTCGTTCGTGCCCGACTACACCCGGTACCGGCCGAGCCCGCTGCTGCGGGAGCTGCCGGACGCGACGCGGCACCTCACCGGGACCGCCGACGACACGCTCGACATCGACAGCCCCGACGAACTGCGCAGGCTGCTCGACGGTGCCGACGAGGCCGAGAGCCGCGCGGTGCTGTCCCGGGTGGTACTGGCCCAGACCGCGTACACGCTCGGTCTGCCGTCGGCCGCCACGGTCGACGAGGAGCAGGAGTTCCTCGACATCGGCTTCTCCTCGCTCACCGCCGTGGAGCTGCGGCGCCGGCTCGAGACCCTCACCGGGCTGGAGCTGACGGCCGCGCTCGTCTACGACCACCCGACTCCTGCCGAGGTGGTCGAGGAGCTGCTCGCACAGCGGGCCCTCGTCGCCTAGCAGACCCACGACGAGCAGCGGCCCCTTCGCCACCCCCCTTCGGAAGGAAGCCCCCATGAGCAAGTCCGCTCGGATGAGCACCCTGATCAAGCCGCCCAAGATGGCGTGGAACCCGACGGAGCGTCGGCTGCTGCGCGCGGCCGGCATCGCCGACCTGCGCGACCTCGCCCGCAGGGCCGTACCCCGGATGGTGTTCGACTACTGCGACGGGGCGGCGGACAGCGAACGCAGCCTCAGCCGCGCCCGCGAGACGTTCGCCAACATCGAGTTCCAGCCGTCGGTGCTACGCGACGTGTCCAACCTGGACACCAGCCGGACGGTGCTCGGCAAGCGGCAGAACCTGCCGTTCGCCCTGGCCCCGGTCGGGTTCAACCGGGTGATGCATGCCGACGGTGAGCCCGCGGTCGCCTCGGTCGCGCAGCAGTTCGGCATCCCGTACTCGGTCTCCACCCTGGCCACCACGTCACTGGCGGACGTCGCCGCCGCCGCGCCGGAGGGCCGGCACTGGTTCCAGCTGTACTTCGCCGAGGACCGGGCGATGGTCAAGGAACTGCTCGCCCTCGCGGAGGAGGCGAAGTTCGACACCATCCTGCTGACCCTGGACACGCCGATCTCCGTACCGCGCCGGCGCGACATCCGCAACGGGCTCACCATCCCGCCGTCGATGAGCCTCGCCACCTTCGCCGAGGCGTTCCTGCACCCGGGCTGGTGGGCCCGGCAGTGGGGGGCCGGCACCCCGTCCCCGCAGGTGCTCAAGGCCACCGGCGGGTCCGCCTCCGACATGATCAAGCGGGTGTTCAACCCGCGGCTGTGCATCGAGGACGTCGAGTGGCTGCGCGGCGCGTGGTCGGGCAAGCTCGTCGCCAAGGGCGTGCAGAGCGTCGCCGACGCCAAGCGGGTCGCGGCCGTCGGCGTCGACGGGGTGTGGCTGTCCACACACGGCGGTCGCAAGCTCGACCGCGCCCCGGTGCCCGTCGAGCTGCTGCCGAATGTGGTCGACGAGGTCGGCGACCGGGTCGAGGTGCTCGTGGACACGGGCATCACCTCGGGCGCGGACATCGTGGCGGCGATCGCGTTGGGCGCCACCGCCGCCGTGGTCGGCAGGGCCTACCAGTACGGGCTGATGGCCGGCGGCCGGCGCGGCGTGGTGCGGGCCATGGAGATCCTCAGCAGGGAGATCGAGGTCACCATGAAGCTCCTCGGCGTCTCCTCGGTGAGCGAGCTGAACCGTTCACACGTGAAGTTCCGCTGATTCCCTCTTTGAAGACTTCGTCATTGTCGGACTGTCGTATGTCGGCGCGTACGTGGAGGTATTTGTGGCACGCATGGCCGGGAATGGTCACTGCCGTTCGTTCAACGGGGACGGGAGGATGGACGTCATGGTCCGCGACGACGTCACGGGCGAACTGCTGGTCTTCCCGCACAGTGGCAGCTTCCGTGGTAGTGAGACCTTCGGCGAACCGGAGCTGATCAGCACCGGCTTCCACCCGCAACGGAACCACGGACTGGTCCGTACGATCGACGTCAACGGCAACGGCTACGCCGACGTCATCGGCCTGAGCATGCGGCCGGTGAACGAGACCCACGGGATCTTCCTCTATCCGAACCGGGGCGGGCTCAACGGCCTCGACACCCTCGGCGAGCCGATCCGGATCTCCGGCGCGCGGGACGACAAGAAGTGGGAGACCCTCGGCATCGCGGACGTCGACCTGGACGGCTGCGACGACATGTTCGGCCGCGAGCAGGACGCGGGCCACGTCGACGCGTTCTTCAACCAGCGCGAGGTCAAGCAGAACGAGACGTACGACCGCACCGCGCACCGCCTGGTGACCGTCGACGTCGACGACTTCCCGCTCGCGATGGCCGACGTCACCGGCACCGGCCGGCCCGACCTCCTGGTCCGTCGCGCCAACGGCGACCTCGACCTGTACGAGTTCGCGCACGACACCTCCGGCGAGGGCCCGTGGTGGCGCGGCGAGGGCCGCTGGTTCACGCTCGCCCGGGGCTGGCAGGAGTACGACATCATCACGGTGACCGACATCGACCTCGACGGTCGGCCGGACCTGATGGGCCTGCGCCCCGACGGAACCCTCGTCGTCCACCTGCACAACGGCACGTTCGACCCGGACCGGCCCTTCGCGACGCTGTCCGCGCCGGAGGTCGTCGCGACCGGCTGGCAGAAGTACTCGGTGGTGAGCTGACATGCGTCGGCTCGCACCACAGCCGGGCGACCCGCCGAGCGCGGCCCGGCGACCCGACACGACGGATCGACGAGAGGAGCAGCGGTGAGCGCGAACGGAGCAGGCGACCAGGGCGAATGGCGGGTCGCGGTGGATCAGGTCCGATGCATCAGTTCGGGGTTCTGTGTCGGCAGCGCGCCGGACCATTTCGCGATGGACCTCGTCTCCCGACCGCTGGCCGACGTGGTGGCGCCGTCGGACCGGGTGATCGAGGCCGCCGAGTTCTGCCCGGTGGAGGCCATCTCGGTGATCGACGCGAAGGACGGGACGCGGATCGCCCCGGGGCGGTGACGACGGGCCCGCCGGGCGGACGACCGTCCGGCGGGCCGACACCCGTCACGGGCCGCCGTAGGCGGCCCATTTTTCGTTTCCGGTAGCGGTCCGCCGCGTGCCGCGGCGGGTCGCGGCCCGGTCCGGGTCGGTCGGCGGGGTACGGCCTTCTCCGGGCCGGTCGGCGGGCAGCGTCCCGGTGCATCGTCAGGTCGGTGTCGAGCTGCCCGCACATCTGGGGCAGGGCGGCCCGAGCCGGTCGGCCTGCACGTCCGACGCCCAAGAGTCACCGGCCGGGGCCGGGAACGTGCGCCCCCGGCCCCAGCCAGGACCACGGCCTCCGCCACGGCCCTCGTGGCGGTTCAGACGTTGTCGAGTTCGTTGTCGAGGATGTCGAACAGGTCGTCGGCCGTGACGGAGGCGAGGTCCGCGCGCTCGGTCGGCGCCGGCTGGGACTTGTCCCGCCACTTGGTCAGGAGCCGCTGCAAGGCTGTGGCGATCTCCGTGTCGGCGGCGTCCGCCGTCTCCACCTCGTCCAGCGTCGCCTCCAGCCGGGCGATGCCGTCGGCCAGCGTACGCAGCCGCAGCTTCGCCGGGTTGCCGCCCAGTTCCTCGATCAGGTGCTCGACGAGCGCCGCAGGCGTGGGATGGTCGAACGTGAGCGTCGCCGGCATCCGCAGCCCGGTGGCCTGGTTGAGCCGGTTGCGCAGCTCCACCGCCGTCAGCGAGTCGAAGCCCAACTGCTTGAACGCCTGGTCCGCCGCGATGGACTCCACCGAATCGTGGGCCAGCACCGAGGCCACGTTCGTGCGTACCAGGTTGAGCAGCACGTCGCGCTGTTCCGGCTCGGTGAGCCCGGCGAGGCGGCGGGAGATCGGCACCGAGGTGCCCGCCGAGGTGGTGCGGCGGGGACGGGTGAAGGAGCGCAGTGGGGGCGGCGCCGTCGTACTCGTGCGCAGGGCGGCCACGTCCAGCTTGATCGGGACCAGGCACGGCTCGTCCGTGCGGCAGGCCGCGTCGAACAGGGCGAGCCCTTCCTCGACGGAGTGCGCCAACACCCCACCGCGGCCGATGCGGGCCAGATCCGCGCCGGTCAGGTGCCCGGTCATCGCCCCACCGTCCGTGGCCCACAGGCCCCAGGCGAGCGACGTCGCCGCGAGGCCGGCCGCCCGGCGGTACGTGGCCAGCGCGTCCAGGTAGGCGTTCGCCGCCGCGTAGTTCGCCTGGCCGGCCGTGCCCAGGATCCCGGTCGCCGAGGAGAACAGCGCGAACAACTCGACGTCGCCCGCCAGCTCGTGCAGGTTGAGCGCAGCGTCGACCTTCGCCCGCAGTACCGCGTCGACCCGTTCCGGCGTGAGCGACTCGATCGTCGCGTCGTCCAGCACACCCGCGGCGTGCACGACGCCGACCAGGTCGGGCAGGGACGCCAGCAGTTCCGACAGCGCCGTACGGTCGGCGGCGTCGCAGGCGGCGACCGTGATCCTGGCGCCCAGCGACTCCAGCTCCGCCGTCAGCTCCGCCGCGCCCGGCGCGGTCGGACCCCGGCGGGAGGCCAGCACGAGGTGCCGCGCACCGTGCGTCGTGACGAGGTGGCGGGCCAGCGCGGCGCCCAGGGTGCCCGTGCCGCCGGTGACGAGCACGGCGCCGGCCGGGTCGAACAGGGCACGCTCCGGGCCGCCCGTCTGCGTCGCGAGCCTCGGCACGGTCAGCACACCGCCGCGTACGGCGACCTGCGGTTCCCCGGTCGCGACCGCCGCGCCGACGAGAGCCGGGTCGTCGGTGTCGACGAGGACGAAGCGGTCCGGGTGCTCGGTCTGCGCGGAGCGGACCAGACCCCAGACCGCCGCGCCCGCCGGGTTGGTGCCGTCGGTGGCTCCCTGTGACACGAACACCAGCGGGGAACGGTCCCCGGGCAGCCACTCCTGGATCGCCGCGAGGGCCTGCCGCACGGCGCGGCGTACCGCCTCGGCGTCCGTACCGGCTCCCACCTGGAACACGTCGTCGGCGCCGGTGGGAGCCGCGGGCGTGGGTACGGGCACCCAGTCCAGCCGGTGCAGCCCGTTCGGGCCGGCGGAGGCGTGCAGCTGGTCGGCCGTCACCGGCCGCGCGACCAGGGACTCGACCGTGGCCACCGGCATCCCGGTGCCGTCGGCGAGCGCCAGGGCGTACGCGTCGCCGGCGGTGGGGGTGAGTCGTACCCGCAGCGTCGTCGCTCCGGTGGCCAGCACCCGTACGCCCTGCCAGCTGAACGGCAGGCGCAGCGGACCGTCGGTGCCGGACGCCAGGAACAGCGGGTGCAGCGCCGCGTCCAGCAGCGCCGGGTGCAGCCCGTAGCGGCCAGCCGGCGCGTCGGCGGGGAGCACGACCTCGCCGAACAGCTCGTCGCCGCGACGCCAGGCCGCCACCAGCCCCCGGTACGCGGGTCCGTAGTCGACGCCGAGCTCGGCAACCCGGTCGTAGAGGTCCTCGACCGGTGCGGGTACGGCGTCGGCGGGCGGCCACTCACCGGGCCAGCCGGCGTCGGGCTCCCCGGCGGCGTCGAGCAGGCCGCTCGCGTGCTGCGTCCACGGCTCGCCGTCCGGCGCGTCCGCACGCCGGGAGTGCACCCGCAGCGGCCGTCGTCCGGAGTCGTCGGGATCCCCGATCTCCACCTGTATCCGCACGGCACCGTCGGTCGGCAACACCAGCGGGGCGTGCAGCGTCAGCTCCTCGACGAGGTCGAGGCCGACGTGCTCGGCGGCCCGCCGGGCCAGTTCGACGAACGCGGCGCCGGGGAGGAGAACGGTGCCCAGGACGGCGTGGTCGGCGAGCCACGGCTGCTCGCGCAGGGACAGCCGTCCGGTGAGGACGGTCCGCTCCGAGCCGGCGAGCCCCAGCACCGCGCCGAGCAGCGGGTGGTCGGCGGCGCCGAGCCCGAGCCCGCCGGCGTCGGCGGGAGCGTCATCGGTGAGCAGCCAGTACCGCTGGTGTTGGAACGGGTACGTCGGCAGCTCGACCGGCCGTGCCCCGGCGAGGTAGGCGTCGGGGTCGGGGGCGGTGCCGGTGGTGAAGAGCTGCCCGATGGCTCTGGCCAGGGTGTGGGTTTCTGGTTTGTTGCGGTGGGTGGTGGCGATGGCGGTGGTGGTGTCGCCGGTGGCGGCGGTGGTGAGGACGGTGTCGGGGCCGATTTCGAGCAGGGT
>NZ_JBICTM010000014.1:0-74572 GCF_043197615.1 Micromonospora sp. NPDC049048
AGTCCGGGGTATAAACAATTTGGCACTGGCTTATCAAGCACCCTGTTGAGTTCTCAAAGAACAACCACACACCGCCCGGAAACCCCACACCGTGGGGCCCCGGCCCGGGGCATTTCGTTCGCTGCCCCGCTGCTCTCGCGGCCGGGCACTTTTACTACGTTACCTCACCGTCTCCGCCGTGTCAAACCGTTTGTGCCGGTCTGTCGTGCTTCGTACGGGTTGGCACCGATGAACGCGCAGCGGCGTACCGCTGTGCTTGATGATCGGATTTGGCAGACCGGCCGCTCTGCGGTCTCCCGCGAGCTCGCCCGGTTCCCTGCCGGCCGTGAACCTTACCCGGTCGGTCCCGCTGCGCCAAATCCGCCTCGCGGCACATCTGGCGAGCCCCGCCCGGGGGCCGCGTCGTCCAGGATGTCGACCCTGTCCGACCCGGCGCCAGTCCGGCCCGGAGCTTCAGGACTTTCGTCCCGTTTGCCCCGTTCCGCGCTGGCAGAGAGAAAGTTACGCGTCTGCGGGTTTGAACGTCAAATCCGGGGGTAGCGTCCCGGGTCACATCATTCCCGGTCGGCTATCTTGCCTGCTCAGCGCGCCTGCCTCAGCTGGCCTGGTCCGCGCCAGGCAGTTGGCGACGGCGGGCCGCCCGCCAGCCCCGGACGCCAAGCACGCCGACGGTGGTGCCGATGGCCAGGGACGCCGCGATCAGCAGGGCGTGGATCCAGAGGAAGCCGGTGGCCGGAAACTCGCCCACCGTGCCGGTGGCCCAGGACCGCGGGTCCTTCCAGATGGCGATGGCGAACCTCGGCCAGATCACCCAGGTCCAGATTCCCACCCCGGCGAGGAAGAGCGCCCAGCCGCGCGACAGCACCATGGCTGCCGAGTATGCCAGCGCGATCCGTTCGGGAGGCCCGCATCATCGCGGGCCTCCCGAACCGCTTCGTCAGAGTCAGAAGCAGGTGCCGATGCCGCCGATCGCGGGGTTCGCCCGGTCGTGGTAGTGGATCGTCCCGCTCTGGTCGGCCATGAACCCGCCCAGATGACGCAACCGCCCTTGACGTACGCCCGGGTTGGCCCGGCCGCCCAGAGCCTGTCGCCGTCGTCTGCATGAGTGGGCAGGTGCTGGGCGGCGAGGTAGACCTGGGTGCGGGTCAGCGTGCCCAGATAGGCGGACTTGACGGTGACGGTGCAGCCGTAGCCGAGCAGCGGGTTGTGCAACAGGTAGACGGTGCCGAGCCGTACGCCGGTCTCCGCGTGCCGGATCGGGTCCTGGTCCAGGACCACGTAGCCCAGCCCGCAGAGCGACTGCGGCGTGACCGGGTTGACGACGACCGCCTGCGCGCTGGCCCCGGCCCCGGCGACGAGTCCGAGCGCGACGGCGAGCACGACCCCGAGTCGGCGAATGGTGCGGTACATTCATGTCCCCTTTTTTCTTCCTGTCGGTCGGTTGCGGGCCCAGAATGGCCGGCTCCCGATGACGGAGCGAATGTGCCGGGTGGACACTCCGCATCCGCGCCGAATGTGCGGCGCCCATTTCCCATCGCCCCGACCTGCGGCGCAGCCGTCCCGTTCATCGACGGACGACGAATATGACGTACTTCGCACCATGACATTTCAGTGAACCGATAATTGCGATGCTGTTTCCCCCGGGTGTGGGTGGGGCACTGGATACCGGGACCGCCGCAGACCGTCATCGGAGGTGACCGTGCAGCCATCCACGTTCAATCCCTGGGACTGGCGTGACCCGTCCGCCCTCGCCGGCGGGTACTCCGGGGCCAACCCCGGCTCCGCACCCCCGGACGGGCCGGAGCCCGGCAGCGACGGACCGGACGCCCCCGGCCCCGGCACCCCGCTCGACCTGGTCGGCTACCAGGTGGAGGCCACCGACGGGCGGATCGGCTCGGTCGACGAGGCCAACGACGACACCGACGCCCGCTGGCTGGTGGTGGACACCGGCCCGTGGATCTTCGGCCGCAAGGTCCTGCTGCCCGCCGGCACGGTGACGCGGGTGGACCACCTGGACCGCGCGGTGCACGTGGACCGTACCCGTGAGCAGGTCAAGGAGTCCCCGGCCTTCGACCCGGACGCGTACGGCGAGCCCGGCTACCGGGAGCAGGTCGGCGACTACTACCGGGAGACCTACCGGCAGGGCTGAGCGCGGGCACGGGAAGCGGTCGGACCGGTTACGGTGGGGGCATGGTCCGGCCGATCAGCTACGCGCCGGAGGCCGTCGACCGGATCGACGGCCTCCCGCTCGGCGTCGTGACCATCTCTCCGACCCGCTCCGGTGACGGCCGCGAGCGGATGATCGACGTACTTCGTGCCGGTGGACTGCGGTTCCGCGACGGCGCGCGATGGCGTTCGACTCGCTGAGTCGACCCTGACCGACCCGGAAGACACCCGTGGTCGGCGCGTGCCCGCGCACATCTCGTCCACCAGGCACGAAAGGCGTACCACCATGTCCGTTGCACGGATGCTCACCGGGGACCGCCCCACCGGGCGGCTGCACCTCGGCCACTACGTCGGCAGCATCGCCAACCGCGTACGGCTGCACCAGCGCTACGAGAGCTTCTTCATCATCGCCGACCTGCACATGCTCACCACGCGGAACACCCGCGAGGACATCGAGCGGGTCGCGGCCAACGCCCGGGAGATGGTCACCGACATCCTGGCCGCCGGCGTCGATCCGGCGCGTGCCACCTTCTACCTCCAGTCGGCCATCCCGGAGGTCGGCGACCTGAACACCCTCTTCCAGAACCTGGTCACGGTGCCCCGGCTGGAACGCGTGCCCTCGCTCAAGGACATGGCCCGCGACGCCGGCAAGGAGGAGATGCCGTACGGCCTGCTCGGGTACCCGGTGCTCCAGGCCGCCGACATCCTCTGCGTGAAGGGGCAGGTCGTCCCGGTCGGCAAGGACAACGCGGCGCACGTGGAGGTGACCCGGGAGATCGCCCGGCGCTTCAACCACCTCTACGGGGAGGTGTTCCCCGTGCCGGAGATGATCGCGTCCGACACGCCGACCCTGGTCGGCACGGACGGCCAAGCGAAGATGAGCAAGAGCCTGGGCAACGCGATCGCGCTCTCCGCCGACCCGGCGACGGTGCGTCGCGCGGTGCTGGGCATGTTCACCGACCCCAACCGGATCCGCGCCGACGTACCCGGCACCGTCGAGGGGAACCCGGTCTTCGCGTACCACGACATCTTCAACCCCGACCGGGCGCAGGTCGACGACCTCAAGGAGCGTTACCGGGCCGGGCGGGTCGGCGACGTGGAGGTGAAGGAGAAACTGGTCGACGCGCTCAACCGGTTCCTGGATCCCATCCGGGAACGCCGGGCCCGGATCGAGGCCGAGCCCGGACTGGTCGACCAGCTGATCTTCGAGGGCACGGAACGGACCCGCCACGAGGTGCGGCAGACGCTCGTCGAGGTCCGCCGGGCGATGGGTCTGACCAGCGCGTACACGCAGGTGCGTCGCCGGGCCGAGCGGCACCGCAAGGCCACCGCCACGCCGGCCTGAGCGGGCGTACGACCGGAGTGGGCGCCGCGGGAGGCGGGCCGCGTGATGGCGTCGGAGGCCGCCCGACGCGGCCCTGCCCCACCCCAATCACCTGGCGGGCCCCGGGCACATGTCGCTAGTTTCTCGGGTGTCCCATCGTCGTCGATCGGGGAGTCGGCCGCGTGTCGCACATCGAGAAGATCACCGGGGAACTGCGCGCGTTGGCGACCGGCGTCGACAGGGCGCAGGCCCTGGCGTCCGCCGCTGACAGCCAGGCGCAGGAGGTGGCCCTGCGCGCGGCCGGCGCCGGCTTCGCCGCCGTGGCGGCGGGGCTGACGCGCGTACGTGACGGCATCTCGACCATCCGCGGCGGCCTGGGCAGCCTCGCGACCACCATCGGCGAGGCCACGAAGACCACCGCGGCCGTCCCGCAGGAAGCCAGCCCGCACGAGACGATCACCGGCCTGGCACCCGTGCAGAACGCGTGCGACGGCATCCGCGACAGCGCCGCCGCCACCATCGCCCAGGTACGCCAGACACGACAGCTCGTCACCACCGTCCTGCACGGCGGCCAACCCGGCCCTCTCGTGCAGTCCCTGGAGAGCATCACGCAGGTCCTGACGGCGGTCGCCCAACGCACCACCGGCGCCCGGCAGGCGGTCGAGACGGCGATCGCCGAGGCCCGCCAGCTGGGGTCGGCGGGAAACTGAGCGGGGCTGGCGGCGACACACCGACCAGCCCCGGCACGGCAGCGCCCGCCCCCACCACCTCCTCGGGGGACACCGCCGACACCACCGGCCACGATTCCGGGGACGCGGAGTCCATCCGCGACCCCACGGGCGGCCACGCACCCTGGACCAGGCCGGCGACCGGACCCCCTGGCGACACACCGACCGGACCACGCACCCGGATCGCACGCAAGGAGAGGCCGACGGAACGCCGCAGCCTGGAACTGGAGAACGAGACCGCCGACACGCTCGCCTACAAGGGCTACCGGGTGCACCAGAACCCCACGAAGCAGGAAGTCGCGACGGCCAAGCTGAACGCCGGTGACGTCGTCGACCCGGAAAGGTCGCCGGATTACGTCGTCGAAGGACTCGTCTTCGATTGCTACGCTCCCGGTCCCACCACCTCGGTCCGCGCCATCGGCAGCGCGGTCACCAGGAAGGTCGCGGACGCCCAGACGCAGCGCGTGGTGGTGAATCTCCAGGACTGGAGGGGAGACCTCGCCGCCCTGCGGAAACAGTTCGACGACTGGCCCGTGCCGGCGTTGAAGGAACTGGTGGTAATCACACGGAACGGCACGTTCGTTGAGATCGTCCGGCGGGACTGAGGAGACCGAACAATGTCCATCACCTACCGACTGACGCTCGCTGGCGACGTCCCACTGGAACTGGTGGCCGGACTCGTCGCCCCAGGTGCCGCCGAGACACCGACGCCGGCCGGCAACCGCCTGCTCAGCGCCAATCTGAACGACGCGAGCGGATTCGTCGTCAGCATCACGTCGGGCAGGCACGGCTACTACGAGGCGGAGGCGGACGGGGCTGTGTGGGCGTGGGAGCCGGAGGCCTACGTCGACATCGGCTTCCACATGCGCAAGGACACGCTGGCCGAGAAGGGCAGGCCGCACATGCTGCGGGCCGTGGGCCGGGTGCTAACCGACCGGTCCGAGGACGCGGCGCTGGTGCTCAACGACAACTGGCTGATGCTCACCCGGGTCGACGGCGTGATCCGCCGGCACAACGAGGCCGACTGGTACGACGAGGCGTACGACGGCTTCCTGCCACGCTGACCACCGCCCGGCGGCCTCGGATCCCCGTGGCACGGGCGCGGCCGTCCTACCATTCGGTCGTGGCGAACTTCGATGTCCGGTCAGCGGTCGCGACGGTCTGGCAGCGGCAGGCCGCCTGGTCCTGGGCGTCCGGCGAGGCCAAGCGCGCGATCATCCGTGCGCGCCTGACCGTCGCCGCGCTCACCGTGGGAGCCGCCGTGTGCGGCACCCTCGCCGACCAGCTCGGGCACGCCCATCCCGGCGTGGGGCGGGCGCTCGCGATCGTCGCGGCGGCGGCGCTGCTCGTGGTGCCGCTGGCCGCCCGGTGGTCCTCCCGCGACGCCGTGCACGCGTGGACCCGGCTCCGCTCGGTCTCCGAGGCGCTGAAGGCGGACACCTACCGCTACCTGGCCGGGGTCGCTCCCTTCGCCGGCGCGGACCGGGACGCCGTGCTGCTCGGCCGGTTCGACGCGCTCATGGACGACGCCGGTGACCTGGTCGGCCGCACCCTGGACGCGCCACCGGTCGCCCGGCAGCTGCCGGCGGTCTCCGACGTGCCCACGTACCTGACGGAACGGGTGCAACGGCAGATCGACGGGTACTACCTGCCGGCGGCCCGCCGGATGGCCCACGCGGCGAGGCGGGTCCGGTACGCGGCGACGGGGCTCACGATCGTCGCCGCGCTGGTCTCCGCGACGGTCGGGGTGCTCGGCGACAACTTCGGGCTGACCGCCTGGATCGGTGTCGCGGCGGCCGTGACCACGGCGCTGGTCGGCTACGGCTCGGCCCAGCAGTACGAGCACCACCAGATCGAGTACGCCCGCACCGCCGACCAGCTGACCCGGCTGCGTACCACCCGCGAGGCCGGGCTGGGCTGGGCCGACGACGACGCGTTCGTCGCCGAGGCGGAGCGGATCATCTCGCTGTCCAACGAGGGCTGGATGGCGAGAGTCGTCGAGCAGGATGGCGCTGCGCAGCCGTGACATCACAGGTTGTGCCATATAGCATCGTCGATAGTCGTCGTTGACCGTCGCGTGGGCGGCCGTCCGTCCACTCCCGACTCCATCTGGGGGAACCGACGTGGATCGCACCGTACGCCAGCCCGATCCGACTCCGCCGCCACTGGACGACCTCCGGCGCACCCCGCTCGGCCGGATCCCGCTCGACCGGGCCCGCTCCGTCGCCCGCGTGACCAGCCGCAGGGAGGATCGCCCGGCCCGTGTCGATGTCGCGGCCTTCATCTCTGCGATCTGAGCCAGCCGGGCCGGACAGCCGGCCGCCAGCTCAGGTCGCCCCGCTGACCCAGTACGTGCTCAAGCTGGTCAGCCGCTGCGACCTCGCCTGCGACCACTGCTACGTCTACGAACACCCCGACCAGTCCTGGCGGCGCCAGCCCCGGATGATGTCCCCCGCCACCGTGCGGGCCGCCGCGGAGCGGATCGCGGAGCACGCGGCGGCGCACCGACTCGACGTCCTACGGGTGGTCCTGCACGGCGGTGAGCCCCTGCTCGCCGGCCCCGCCCGGCTCGACGCCACCGCCACCACCCTGCGGCGCGTCATCGGCCCGGTGGCCCGCCTCGACCTGCGGATGCAGTCCAACGGCGTGCTGCTCACACCGACGATCTGCGACGTGCTGGTCGCCCACGACGTCAAGGTGGGGATCTCGCTCGACGGCGACCGCGCCGCCAACGACCGGCACCGCCGCCACGCCAACGGGGCGAGCAGCCACCACCAGGTGCTGCGGGCACTGTCACTGCTGCGCAGCCCCGCCTACCGCACCAGCTACGCGGGCATCCTCTGCACCGTCGACCTCGCCAACGACCCGATCCGCGTCTACGAGGCGCTGCTGGCCGAGGAGCCGCCGCACATCGACTTCCTGCTTCCCCACGCCAACTGGGACAGCCCGCCCGGCCGGCCCGACGGCCACCCCACGCCGTACGCCGACTGGCTGCTGGCCGTCCACGAGCGCTGGCTGGCCGACGGGCGCCCGGTGCCGATCCGCCTGCTGGAGTCCCTGCTCGCCAGCGCGTCCGGGCACGGCAGCCGCAGCGAGGCGGTCGGGCTCGGCCCGGCGGACCTGGTCGTCGTCGAGACCGACGGCAGCTTCGAGCAGGTCGACACGCTCAAGTCCGCCTTCGACGGCGCCGCCGCCACCGGCCTGGACGTCTTCCGCCACCGGGTGGACGACGCCGCGGCCCACCCGGGGATCGCCGTACGACAGACCGGGCTCGCCGGCCTCTGCGACGCCTGCCGCGCATGCCCGGTGGTCGGGCACTGCGGCGGCGGGCTCTACACCCACCGTTACCGTGCCCGCAACGGCTTCGACAACCCGTCCGTCTACTGTCCGGACCTGCTGAAGCTCGTCCGGGTGGTGACGGCGGCACCGGTCGCCGACGGGCCCGCCCAGCCCACCGACTCGCTCAGCCCGCGCGTCCTCGACGACCTCGCCTCCGGTCCGGGCACGGCGGGCTCGGCGGCGCAGCTCGCCGCCGTCCACCTGGCGCTGGTACGCGCCCTGCTGGTCACGCTCAGCGAGCGGGCCGCCGGCGACCCGGTGGCGGCCGACGGGTGGCGGCTGCTGGTCCACCTGGACGACGCGCACCCCGACGCCGTGGGTGCCGTGCTGACCCACCCGTTCGTGCGCCGCTGGGTCCGGCGGTGCCGGGACGGGGCGGCCGAGCTGTCCTACCTGGCCTGCGTGGCGGCCGCCGCCGCCGTCCGGGCCCGGGTGCGGGTGGACCTGCCCGTCCCGGTGCGCGACGGACTGGTCAGCCTCCCGACGCTCGGCGCGCTCGCCGTCGGCTTCGAGCGGGGCGTCGTCCGGCTCGGCACCGACGACGGCGACATCCGGCTCGCCGACCGGCGGATCACGGCCGACCCCGGCCACGGCGGCGACCCGGCCCGCGAGGACGGGTCGGACGGCTGGCTGCCGGTGCGTGCCGTCCGACCCGGCGGGGACCGGCTGCTGCTGGAGGACACCGACCCGCACCGGGACTGCTTCGACCTGCCGGTGCAACCGCGCCTGTCCGGCGCCGCCGCGCTCGGATGGACGCGGCAGTTGGATCAGGCGGTGCGGCGGATCGACACCGAGGCCACCGACTACGCGGCGGGGATCCGCACGCTGCTGCGGGCGGTCGTGCCACTGCGCGCGGAGCCGACCGGCCGGTTCCGCAGTGCCGCCGCCGGCGTCGCCTTCGGCGCGGTGGCCGTCACGCCCGTGCCCGACGACGCGACCCTCGCCGTGCTGCTGGTGCACGAGGTGCAGCACCTCAAGCTCAGCGCGGTGCTGGACGTCTGCGACCTGTTCGACCGCGCCGACACCCGTACGCTGCGCGTGCCGTGGCGAGACGATCCCCGCCCGGTGGAGGGCGTGCTGCACGGCGTCTACGCCCACCTGGCCGTCGCCGACGTGTGGCGCCGCCGCCCCGGACCGGCCGCCGAGGGCCACTTCCGGCGCTACCGGGCCTGGACGGAGGGGGCCCTCGACGCCCTGCTCGGCCTCGACGCCCTGACCGCCACCGGCGAGCGGTTCGTACAGGGGATGCGCGCCACGGTGGACGGGTGGGAGTGACCACCGGCCTGCTGCGGCGGGACACGCTGACGGCGGACCTGCGCGCGCTGGGCCTGCCGCCGGGGGCCACGGTGCTGGTGCACTGCGCCCTGTCCCGGGTCGGTCGGCTGGCGGGCGGCCCGGCCGCGCTGCTGGCCGCCCTGCGGGACGTGCTGGGCGGCGCGGGCACGGTGGTCGTACCGGCGCAGACGGCCGGCAACTCCACCACGTCGCGGGCGTTCCGGCTGGCGACCGCCGGCATGGGCGCCGCCGAGGTCGCGGCGGCGGAGGCGGCCATCGTGCCGTTCGACCCGCGGCGCAGCCCGGCGGAGGGCATGGGGGTCTTCGCCGAACACGTACGCCGGCAGCCTGGCACGTCCCGGAGCCGGCACCCGCAGACCTCCTTCGCGGCCCTCGGCCCCGACGCGGTACGGCTGACCGCCGTCCACGACCTCGACTGCCACCTCGGTGAACGGTCTCCCCTGGGTGCGCTCTACGCCGCCGACGCCGTGGTGCTCCTGCTCGGCGTCGACTGGTCCGTCTGCACGGCGTTCCACCTGGCCGAGTACCGGCTGCGCCGGCTGCCGGCCGACCGGGCGTACCGCTGCTACGTGCGCGACGGCGCCGGGCGGCGGGTCCGGCGCGACTTCCGGGCCCCGGATCTGCACGACACCGACTTCCCCCTGATCGGCCGGGCCCTGGCGGCCACCGGTGCGGTACGGCGCGGGCGCGTCGGCGGTGCCGACTGCCGGCTCACGGGTCTCCGGGTGGCCGTCGACTTCGCCCGGGGATGGATGGATGAACACCGGCAGTGACGGAGGGGGCAGCGCAGGGTTGGCCCCGGTCGATAATGTGGACGGCTGGGAGTCGCTGCACCGGTCGGGAGCCCTAGGTGGCAGAGGAAAAGTTCTGGGAGGACGAGAGCGCCCCCGTGTTCTTCCTCAGCTATGCCCACAAGAAGAACCAGGTCGCGGCACCCCGGGACACCAACCAGAAGGTCTTCCAGCTCTTCGTCGACCTGTCCGACCATGTCGTCGAGCTGCTCGGCCTCGGCCCGGGGCGGACGGCCGGTTTCATGGACCGGCTGCTCGACGGCGGGCAGGTGTGGACCGACGACCTCGCCTTCGCCGCCGGGCACTGCCAGGTCTTCATTCCGTTGATCTCCACCCACTACCTCAACAGCGCCTGGTGCGCCCGGGAGTGGGACGCGTTCACCCGTCGGACGGTCCTGACCCGGCCGGGTGCCGACCCGTCCGCGGGGGAGACGCCGGTCATCCCGGTCAACTGGTCCCAGGTGGAGCGTCGGCGGCTGCCGGAGGCCGTGTCGCGGCGGCAGATGTTCACCCCCACCCGGCTGCCTCCGGAGATCGCCCCGCAATACCACGAAGAGGGCATCTACGGTCTGCTGAGCCTCGGCGAGACCGGCAGGGCCGCCTACGACGCGGTGGTCTGGCGGCTGGCGCAGCGCATCGCCCGGGCGTACCAGACGCACTGGGTGCAGGCCCAGGTCCCGACCGACGTGCGGCAGCTGCGCACCACGTTCGAGGAGGGCGGCCATGACGTGGCCTGACCCCGCCCCGCCCCGCGCGCCCCGCCGGGAGACCTACTTCTTCCTCAGCTACGCACACTCGGTGCCACTGTCGGCCGCTGTCCGGCCGGACACCGACTACTGGGTCAACCGGTTCTTCAACGACCTGGCCACCGCCGTCCGGCACGCCGCCACGAGGGGCGTCGACCTCGACGCCGGCTTCTTCGACGGCCAGGTCAGCCCCGGGGCCGACCTCCGGCAGACGCTCACCGACGCACTCAGCCTCACGCACGTCTTCGTACCGCTGCACTCGCCGAACTACTTCCGCAACGCGTGGGCCCTGGGCGAACGCGAGTCGTTCCGCAGTCGACTCACCCGGCTCGCCCCGGCGCAGGCCGAGCGGCACCTGTTGCCGGTGCTGTGGCTGCCGCTGCCGTCGTGGGGCGACCAGCCGGAGACGACGCAGGCCCTCGACCTGGTCCGGCAGCCCGACGACCGCGCCGACTACGCCGAGAACGGACTGCGTGCCCTCTGCAAGCTCGGCGCCTACCACGACCAGTACCGGCGGATCCTCACGACGCTGGCGCAGCGGATCGTCACGGTGGCCGAGACGCAGCCGCTGGCCCGATCGCGGGCGGCCACGCTGTCCAGTCACCCGGTGCCCGACAGCGACGGCCCGGTGCTGGTGGTCACCGCCCTCACCGACCACGCGCAGTGGCGCCCGTACGCCGGGCAGCACGAACTGGCGGTGGCCGACTACGTGGCGGCGACCGCCGAGCGGCTCGGGCTGCCCACCCGCGTCGTCGGCCTGGCGACGGCCCGCGCCCTGGCACCGGGCTGCCCCACCGTCGTGCTGGTGGACGCCTCGGCCGGTGCCGCCGCCGCCCGCGCCGCGTTGGACGGCCTGCCGCGCTGGGCCGTCCCGTTGGTCATCGCCGCCGACCACGCGCGTGGCGAGTCCGCGCCCGAGGAGATCGCCGGTACGTTGCAGGACGCCGGGTTTCCCCGGGTACTGCCGGCACGCGCGATCGACGAGTTCGAGCGCTGCGCCCCGCTGCTGGTGACCGAGGCCCGCAAGCAGTTCCTCCGGCACGGCCCGGTGGACCCACCGGACGGCCCGGCCACCCCGAAGCCGAGCCTGCGGCCGTCCCACGGCCCGCCGGCGTCCGGGCCGGGCCTGCCGCCGCTGCGGCCGTTCGACACGACGCGAGGGAAGGACGAGCGATGACGCCATCGCGCGAAGGGCAGGTCGTCACCTTCTACTCCTACAAGGGCGGTACGGGCCGCACGATGGCACTGGCCAACACCGCGTGGATCCTCGCCGCGAACGGTCAACGGGTGCTCGTCGCCGACTGGGACCTGGAGTCTCCCGGCCTGCACCGGTTCTATGCCCCGTTCCTGGACCGGGAACAGGTCGCCACCACCGGGGGCGTCATGGACCTGATCCTGGACTACGAGTGGGAGAACGCCCGCCGGCGCGAGGAGACCGGCGCCGACCCCCGGCCCGGCGACTGGCACCGGGAGTTCGCCCGCGTCCACCGCTACGCGTTCTCGGTGGGCTGGGAGTTCCCGGGCGGCGGCAGCCTCGACCTGCTCCTGGCCGGCCGGCACAACCCCGACTACGCGACCAGCGTGACCGGCCTGAACTGGGACAACTTCTACAACCGCCTCGGCGGCGCGCAGTTCTTCGACGCGCTGCGCGAGGACATGAAGCGGCACTACGACTACGCGCTCATCGACAGCCGCACCGGGATCAGCGACGTCGCCGAGATCTGCACGATCCACCTGCCCGACGTCCTGGTCGACTGCTTCACCCTCAGCGACCAGGGCATCGACGGCGCCGCGGCGGTGGCCGCCCGGGTCCGTGACTACGAGGGACGTCGGGCCCGGCGGGTGCTGCCCGTGCCGATGCGCGTCGACGACGGGGAGAAGAGCAAGCGGGACGCCGGGCGGTCACTGGCCATGCAGAAGTTCGCCGGCCTGCCGGGCGGCATGACCGACAGCGAGCGGCAGGCCTACTGGCTCACCGTCGAGGTGCCCTACCGCGCGTACTACGCCTACGAGGAGACGCTGGCGACGTTCGGCGACGAGCCGGGCGGCCGCACCACGCTGCTGTCCGCGTACGAGACGTTGACGAGCCACATCACCAACGGCAGGATCACCGGCCTGCCCCGGATCGACGACCAGCTGCGCCGCCGTACCGTGCAGCGCTTCGAGCGCAAGCCGACGGTCGTGGACGAGCTGATCGTGCTGCGCCACGTGCCCGAGGACCAGGTCTGGGCAGAGTGGGCGCAGACCGTGTTGAACTCGGCGGACCTGCGGGTGGTCACCGCCCCGGTGGACGGGCCGGCACCCGAGCAGGCGGGCACGGCGTTCCGCGAGGTCCGGCTGGTCTCCCGCGCCTACCTGGCGGCCCAGCGCGCCCGCCCCGGCAGCGGCGGCGGGCGGGCCGCGTCGGGCTGGCTGGCCCTGCACGTCGACGACACCCCGCCCGTGCCGGACGTCCCGGTCGGCAGTTGGGCGGCGGTGCACGACCTCACCGCCGAGGACGCGGCGACCCACCTGTTGAAGCTGGTGGGGCGCACGGTGGGCACGGCCGGCCTGCGTCCCGCCCGCTTCCCCGGGGTGCGCGCCACGGTCTTCAACGCGCCGGCCCGCAACGCCCGCTTCACGGGGCGCGAGGATCTGCTGCGCCGGCTCCGGGAGGAGCTGCGGGCGTCGGGCGGCGGGGGCACCCCGGTCGCCCTGCGGGGCGGGCCCGGTCTGGGCAAGACGCAGCTCGCCATCGAGTACGCACACCGGTTCCGGGGCGCGTACGACATCATCTGGTGGGTGGCGGCCGACCCGCCGCAGTTCGTCGACGTGATCATGACGGAGCTCAGCGACGAGCTGGGTCTGCCGAGCCAGACGACGATCCCGGAGACCAACCGCGCCCTGCGGCAGCGGCTGAGCCAGACCGAGCGCCGGGCCGACGGCAGCGCGCCGCCGCACTGGCTGCTCGTCTTCGACAACGCCGACCAGTACGAGGACGTCCGGCCGTACCTGCCGCAGGGCAACGGGCACGTGCTGGTCACCACCCGCAACCCGGACTGGGGCGACCTGGCGCGGGCGGTGGACGTGGAGGCGTTCGACCGGGCGGAGAGCGTGGCACACCTGCGCGCCCGGCTGGGCGAGCACCTGATGAGCGCCGCCGAGGCCGAGCAGGTCGCCGACGCCGTGGAGAACGTGCCGATCTTCGTCGCGACGGTCGGGGCGTGGCTGGCCGACACCCGGACGCCGGTCGACGAATACCTGGCCCGGCTCCGCCGCACCGGCCTGGAGACGGAGGTCTGGGATCTCCCGTTGCAACGGCTGCGGGAGAGTTCGCCGGGGGCCTACCGGCTCCTCCAACTCGCCTCGGTGCTGGCCCCGGAGATCTCCCTCGACCTGCTCTACAGCGACCAGGTGGCCCAGGTCATCGCCCCGCACGACCCGGTGGTCGCCGACCGGGTCGCCGACCGGGTGTCCGAACGCGACATCGCGGCGGCGCTGGTGCAGCGGATGAACAAGCTCGCGCTGATCAAGCTGGACCCGCACGCCCACCGGGTGCAGGTGCACCGGCTGTTGCAGGCCGCCCTGCGCGCCCGCATGTCCGACGACGAGCTGGCCAAGGCCAAGCACGAGGTGCACCAGATCCTCGCCGGATCGCGTCCGCAGGGCGAGGTGGAGGATCCGGCGAACCGGCAGCGGTTCCGGATGCTCTGGCCGCACCTCGACGGCTCCGACGCGATCTCCTGCCGCGACGACAACGTCCGGCAGCTGGTCATCGACCGGATTCGCTACATCTACGTCAGCGGCGGCTACGAGCAGGGCGAGCGCTACGCGCGCGAGACCGAGACCGTCTGGTCGGGCCTGCTGGCGGAGCTGCCGCCGGACGGGCCGGCGCACCGCAAGCTGCGCGTGCAGCTGCTGCACCTGCGGTTCAACTGGGCGAACGTGCTGCGCAGCCTCGGGCGCTTCGAGGAGGCCCACCGGCTGGACGAGGAGACCCTGCGCGAGCAGGAGGAGCTGATCGGCGACAGCCACCCGCACACGCTGATGACCGCCGGTGGCTACGGGGCCGACCTGCGTACCCTCGGTCGCTACCAGGAGGCGTTGGAGCGCGACCTGCGGACGTACGGCGCCTCGGTCGAGGTCTTCGGCGAGGACCACCGGCGCACCCTCACGGCGGCGAACAACCTGGCCGCGTCCTACCGGCTGATGGGGATGTTCGACAAGGCCCTCGACGGCGACGAGGCCACCCACCGCCGGCTGCGCGTCGTCCTCGGCCCGGAGCACCCCAACACGCTGGCGTCGGCCAACAACCTCGCGCGTGACCTGCGGGAGACCGGCGACTACGAGGGCTCCGTGGCGCTGCTGCGCGAGGTGGTGACGGGCTACCGGAACCTCTACGGCGAGCACTCCCGTGACCTGCTCACCGCGCAGGCCAACCTGGCCGTCTCGCTGCGCAGCACCGGGGAGATCGCCGAGGCGACCCAACTGCTCGACGAGACCCACCAGCGGCTGCTGGCCGCCCTCGGGCCGGTCAGCCCGGACACCCTGTTCAGCCATCTCAGCCGGACGGCCAACCTGATGCTGCTGGGGCAGAGCGCGCAGGCCCTGACGGAACTGGGCGAGGTCGAGCAGCAGTTCGTCCGGGTGTTCGGCGCCGAGCACCCGTACTCGCTGGTGTGCCGGATCAACCTGGGCGTGGCCCTGTGGGACGCCGGCGACACCGGCACCGGCCGCTCCCTCACCGACGAGACGACGCGGACGATGCTCACGACGCTCGGCGACCGGCACCCGTTCGCCATGGCCGCCGCCAACAACGTCGCGGTCTTCACGATCCTCGCCGGGGAGACGGAGAAGGGGCGTGACCGGCTGCGTGCCGTGGTGGACCAGCTCACCGAGGTGCTGGGGGCCAACCACCCGGACACGCTGCGCAGTCGGGGCAACCTGGAGACGGCCCAGCAGGCGTTGTCCGGCGGGCGGGTGAGCATCGGCCGGATGCGGATCGCCGACCGGCTCGCGAACCGGATCGGGCAGCACCACCCCAGCGTGGTGGTGCTACGCGACGGGCGGTACGTGCGCCGGGTGCTCGACCCGCATCCCTACTGACCGGGCCGAGCGCCGATCAGCAGGTCGGCGTCGAGCGCCGCGGCGGGGTCGACGAGCCAGCGCAGGATGCGCGGCAGCTCCTCGACCGCGTCGAAGTGCGCCGCCCCGGGCCGTACCTCCATCTCGGCGCCGGGAATCTGCGCGGCCAGCCAACGGCCGTGGCTGACCGGGGCGAAGTTGTCGTCGGCGCCGTGCCACAGCCGCACGGGCGTCGCCGAGGTGTCGATCGCCCCGAGGTCGAACGCCCACGGACGGCGGAACGCCAGCACGTCGTCGATCCACCCGTACGGGCCGGAGCGCAGCGCCTCCGCGTAGGTGTCGGTGATGAGCCGGCGCAGCGCCGGATCGTTGACCGCCCGACGGTCCGCCGTGCTCATCTCCGTCCGCAGGTCGGACAGCAGCAGCCGCGGGTCGGCGGCGGCCCGCTCGGCGCGCTGGCGGATCTCCTCGACGACGGCGGCCGTGTCGGGGCTGCCGACGCCGAACCCGCGGACGTTGCCGGTGTTCATGCCGCCGACCCAGTCCAGCTCGATGGCGTTCCACGGGGCGAGACTGACCAGCACCGCCACCCGGGTCACCCGGCCGCGCAGGCGGGCGTCGGCCGCGCAGGCGAGGGCGTGCGGGCCGCCGCCGGAGCGCCCGACGACCGCGAACTCCTCCACGCCCAGGTGGTCGGCGATCGCCTCGACGTCGCTGGCGGCGTCGGCGACGTCGCGGTTCTCCCGACGGTCGGAGTCGCCGTAGCCGGGCCGGTCGTAGGCGATCAGCCGGACGCCCATGCGGTAGAGGACGATGCCGCGGGGCTTCGGGCCGCGCCGGCTGCCGGGCGTTCCGTGGAGCAGGAAGACGGGGAAGCCGTCGGGCGCGCCGGTCACCTCGTACGCCACGCGTCGGTTGTCCTCGCGTTCGGCGAAGTTGGCCCCTGGCTCGCCGTCTCGGGTCACTCCGTCCTGCCCTTCGGTGCCGCAACCAGCCAATACTCGCAACCCGGCATCGAGTGGAGGCGATATCCGGCAGCTCCACTCAGCAATCGAGCCTAATGGTCAAGCCCGCCGCGCCGCTATGCCGAGAAGGAACATGGGGCCGGATCTGTCTGAAACGACACCTACCGCGCACCTGAGCTGGAACTTCCGGCGAACGCGCGCGACCGGGCACCCGGCGGGGGGCGCGCCGGTCAGCCGGCGAGCGCCTCGAGGGCGTCGTCGAGTCGGGGCTTGCGGCCGTCGGCGAAGGCGTCGAGGAACTCCTCGCCGGGCGGGGCCCAGAACCGGGTACGCGGCTCGTCCCGCCAGTCGCAGGTGATCTCGCAGCCCCAGGAGTGCAGGTACGTCCGCTGCTCCGCCTGCCCCCGGTGGAACAGCGGGTCACCGACGATCGGGAAGCCCAGCCACGCCAGGTGGACGCGGATCTGGTGGCGCCGCCCGGTGACCGGCTTGAGCGCCAGCAGCGTACGGTCGCCGCTGACCAGCGCCGTGGCGAACTCGGTACGCGACTCGTAGGACGGCTTGGACCGGTCGACGGCCGACTCCGGCAGCTCGAAGCGGCGGCGGTCGGCGTCGTAGCGGATGGCCTCGCGTTCTCCCGCGATCCGGATGGTGCCCTTGCGACCCGGCCGCAGCGGCAGGTCGATGGTGCCCCGGTCGGGCAGCCGTGCCCCCTCGACCCAGGCGAGGTAGCGCTTGTCCGCGCCCCGGTCGGCGAACTGCCGGGTCAGCGACGCGTGCGCCGACGGCGTCCTGGCCAGCAGCAGCAGCCCGGAGGTGACCTTGTCGATGCGGTGCACCCAGTGCACCGGCTCCCCGGCGGCGGCGGCCAGGTCGGTCAGGGAGTCGGCGTGCCGCTCACCCATCACGGAGATGCCCGGCGGCTTGTCGAGGACGAGCAGTTGGTCGTCCTCGTAGACGGGCCGGCGCCGAAGCTCCGACCAACTGAAGGTGGTCATCATCGCCTCGGCTCTCGACTGTCCTGAGCTGCTCCGGGTCGCCGTCGGCCGCGCTCGGGGCAGCGGTGACGAGCGGAGCGGGGTCCGCACCGGTCAGGTGGGCCGGTCCGGCGAGGATATCAACCCGACGACCGCGCCTCCCAGGGTCGACCGGCGCCCCGGGCTGCTTCGCCGCCACCGTGCGCGGCCGCCCTCCGCGGCCGACGCTGGCCGCCGCCGCATCTCGCCACCGCGCCCAGCCGGGGTGCCCGGCCGACGCGCCGGACCGCTCTCGTCAGTCGAACCTCCAGCGGGTGGCGCTGAAGCCGGATCCCTTGTCCATGCCGACCACCTTGGCCGGGGTCACCCGGAAGACGACGTACGGCGACGGACCGATCCCGTCGCCGTCGATCCCGCCGTCGACCGGGGTCACCTCCCAGCCGTACTTCTTCCCGTAGGCCTCGGCGACGCGCCGCAGCGTCGCCGGGTCGCTGATCCGCGACGCCGTGCCCTCGATCGACAGGTCCAGTTCGGGGCTGCCGACGGTCAGGACGCAGTGCGGGTTGGCGGCGAGGTTGCCGACCTTGTGGGCGGACCCGCTGGAGCAGAAGTACATGCCGTCGTCGAGCCACATGGCCAGCAACGGCACGGCGTGCGGTCGGCCGTCCGGACGGACGGTGGACAGGAAGAACTCTCCCGCCTCCGTCAGCCGCTCGTGCGCCCGCGACCAGGGCATCGGCTCGGCTCCTTCGCTGGCGAAGGACGGTTCCGCGACCGGCTCACGGTTCACGACGGGTTCCTCTCGAACGACGACGGCGTGACGGGTGCAGCACGCAGGGTATCGCCAGGCGGCCCTGTCCGCGAGCGGGCAACCCCGCGGCGCACGGCGTGTCGGAAGGTGCCCACCGCCGCCCGCGTCCCGGTGCCCGCACGGGGAAACGGCTTGACCTCAACCTCGCTCCAGGTCCTAGGTTCGCCGCATGAGCATGGAAGTCACCGCCTGGATGTCCCTGCACCACGCGATGCACCAGCGCGACCAGCGGCCCTTCTCCAGGGCGACCCTCAAGCGGATCGGCGGCTTCGCCCGCCCGCACCGCCGCCTGCTCGGGTGGTTCCTGGCGGGCAGCGTCGTGGCGGCGGTGCTGACCGTGGCCGCGCCGGTGCTGGCCGGGCGGGTGGTCGACGCCATCGTGTCCGGCACCGACACCTCGACGGTGGTACGGCTGGCCGTGGCGATCGCCGTGATCGCGCTCGCCGAGGCCGGCCTCGGACTGCTCACCCGTTACCTCTCGGCGCGGATCGGCGAGGGCCTGATCGTCGACCTGCGGACCGCCGTCTTCGACCACGTGCAGCGGATGCCCGTCGCGTTCTTCACGCGTACCCGCACCGGCGCCCTGGTCTCGCGGCTCAACAACGACGTGATCGGGGCGCAGCAGGCGTTCAGCGACACGCTCTCGGGCGTGGTCGGCAACGCGGTGACGCTGCTCCTCACGCTCGCGGTGATGCTGACCTTCTCCTGGCAGATCACGCTGCTGGCGCTGTTGCTGCTGCCCGTCTTCGTGCTGCCCGCCCGCCGGATGGGCCGCCGGCTGGCCCGCCTCGAACGGGAGGCCGCCGACCTGAACGCGGCGATGAGCACCCGGATGACCGAGAAGTTCTCCGCGCCCGGCGCCACCCTGGTCAAGCTCTACGGGCGGCCGGCGGAGGAGTCGGCCGAGTTCGCCGTCCGCGCCCGGCGCGTGCGCGACATCGGCGTCCGTACCGCCATGTTGCAGACCGTCTTCATCACGGCCCTCACGGTGGTCGGTTCCCTCGCGCTGGCCCTGGTGTACGGCCTGGGCGGCGTGTACACCATCCGGGGGCAGCTCGACGCCGGCGCGGTGGTCGCGCTCGCCCTGCTGCTGTCCCGCCTGTACGCGCCGCTGACCTCGCTCGCCAGCGCGCGGGTGGAGATCATGAGCGCGCTGGTCAGCTTCGAGCGGGTCTTCGAGATCCTGGACCTCAAGCCGATGATCGAGGACAGGCCGGACGCCCGGCCGCTGCCCGACGGGCCGGTGGCGGTCGAGTTCGACGACGTGCGCTTCGGCTACCCGTCGGCGGAGAAGGTCTCCCTGGCCTCGCTGGAGGACGTCGCGAAGCTCGACACCCGTGGCGGCGAGGAGGTGCTGCACGGGATCTCGTTCCACGCCGAGCCCGGGCAGATGGTCGCCCTGGTCGGCTCGTCGGGCGCCGGCAAGTCCACCATCGCGCAACTGCTGCCCCGGCTGTACGACGTCGAGGCGGGCGCCGTCCGCCTCTCCGGGCGGGACGTGCGGGACCTGACCGGCGACTCGATCCGGGACGCCCTCGGGGTGGTCACCCAGGACGGCCACCTGCTGCACGACACGATCCGCGCCAACCTGCTCTACGCCCGGCCGGACGCGGGCGAGGACGAGCTGTGGGACGTGCTGCACCGGGCGCGGTTGGCCGACCTGATCCGTTCGCTGCCCGACGGCCTGGAGACGGTCGTGGGCGAGCGGGGGTACCGCCTCTCCGGGGGCGAACGCCAGCGGCTCACCATCGCCCGGCTGCTGCTCTCGCGCCCGCGTGTGGTGATCCTCGACGAGGCCACGGCGCACCTCGACTCGACGTCCGAGGCGGCGGTGCAGGCGGCGCTTGCCGAGGCGCTGACCGGGCGGACCAGCGTGGTGATCGCGCACCGGCTCTCCACGATCCGCTCCGCCGACCAGATCCTCGTGCTGGAGCAGGGCCGGATCGTGGAACGCGGCCGGCACCCCGACCTGCTGGCCCGGGGCGGCCGGTACGCCGAGCTGTACCGCACCCAGTTCGACCAGCCGGTGCCGGCCTGACGAACCGGGTGGCGGGGGCGGTTCCGGGCCGCCGTACCCGAGTCGGTCCGGCCGGCCCGCGGGTGGGCTAACATGGCGGCGCAAGGCGCAGATGGGGACGAGTACCGTCGCACGCAGCCGCGAGCGACTCGGGGATGGTGGAAGCCCGAGGGCGTTGCGCGGCGGGAAGATCACCCCGGAGCCGTCGGAGGAAAGGCCAACCGGCCGAGTAGAACCGACCGCAGCCCAAACGAGCGGGCCGCAACGCGGCCAAGGAGGGTGGTACCGCGGGGCCGTACGGCCTCGTCCCTCCGCCGGAGCATCAACAGACGCCCGACGGAGGAGCGATGTACCGCAGCGTACCGACCCAGGTGGATCTGCCCGAACTCGATCGCGAGATCCTGCACTTCTGGCACGCCAACAGCATCTTCGCGCGCAGTCTGGAGCAGTCCAGCGGCCGCCCGGAGTGGGTGTTCTACGAGGGGCCGCCGACCGCCAACGGCATGCCCGGCGCCCACCACATCGAGGCCCGGGTCTTCAAGGACCTCTTCCCCCGCTACAAGACCATGAAGGGCTTCCACGTCGCGCGGAAGGCGGGCTGGGACTGCCACGGCCTGCCGGTGGAACTCGCCGTCGAGAAGGAGCTCGGCTTCACCGGCAAGCAGGACATCGAGCGGTACGGCATCGCCGAGTTCAACGCCCGCTGCCGTGAGTCGGTCACCCGGCACACCGACGCCTTCGCCCAGCTCACCGAACGGATGGGCTACTGGGTCGACATGGACGCCGCGTACCGCACGATGGACCCGGAGTACATCGAGTCCGTCTGGTGGTCGCTGAAGCAGATCTTCGACAAGGGCCTGCTGGTGGAGGACTTCCGGGTCGCGCCGTGGTGCCCCCGGGACGAGACCGGCCTCTCCGACCACGAACTCGCCCAGGGCTACGAGACCGTCGTCGACCCGTCGGTGTTCGTCCGCTTCCCGCTCGTCTCCGGGCCGCTGGCCGGTCGCGCGTCGCTGCTGGCCTGGACCACCACGCCGTGGACCCTGGTGTCGAACGTCGCGGTGGCCGTGCACCCCGACGTGACGTACGTGGTGGCGACCGACGGCGACGAGCAGCTGGTGGTGGCCGAGCCGCTGCTGGCCCAGGTGCTCGGTGACGGCTGGGACCTCACCGGCGAGTCGTTCAAGGGCGCGGAGCTCGAACGGTGGCGGTACCAGCCGCCGTTCGACCTGGTCGACGTGCCCGACGCGCACATCGTGGTGCTGGCCTCCTACGTGACCACGGACAGCGGCTCGGGTCTGGTCCACCAGGCCCCGGCCTTCGGCGCCGACGACCTCGCGAGCTGCCGGGCGTACGGGCTGCCCATGGTCAACCCGGTGCGCCCCGACGGCCGGTTCGAGGCGGACCTGCCCCTGGTCGGCGGGCTCTTCTTCAAGGAGGCCGACGGGCCGCTCGTCGACGACCTGACCGCCCGTGGGCTGCTCTTCCGCAACGTCCCGTACGAGCACAGCTACCCGCACTGCTGGCGCTGCCACACCGCGCTGATCTACTACGCCCAGCCCTCCTGGTACGTCCGCACGACCGAGGTGCGGGACGCGCTGCTGCGCGAGAACGACCGCACCACCTGGCACCCCGCCACGGTCAAGTACGGCCGGTACGGCGACTGGCTGAACAACAACGTCGACTGGGCGCTGTCCCGGCGTCGCTACTGGGGCACCCCGCTGCCGATCTGGCGGTGCGAGGAGGGGCACCTGACCTGCGTCGGCTCGCTGGCCGAGCTGAGCGAGCTGACCGGCTCGGACGTGACCGGGCTCGACCCCCACCGGCCGTTCATCGACGAGGTCACCTTCGCCTGTCACTGCGGCACCACCGCCCGGCGGGTCCCCGAGGTCATCGACGCCTGGTACGACTCCGGCTCGATGCCGTTCGCCCAGTACGGCTACCCGTACAAGAACGTCGAGCTCTTCGAGAGCCGGTACCCGGCACAGTTCATCTGTGAGGCCATCGACCAGACGCGTGGCTGGTTCTACACCCTGATGGCCGTGGGCACGCTCGTCTTCGACCGGTCGTCGTACGAGAACGTCGTCTGCCTGGGGCACATCCTGGCCGAGGACGGCCGGAAGATGTCCAAGCACCTCGGCAACATCCTCGAACCGGTCCCGCTGATGGAGCAGCACGGCGCGGACGCGGTGCGCTGGTTCATGGCGGCCGTCGGCTCGCCGTGGTCGGCCCGGCGGGTCGGGCACACCGCGCTGCAGGAGGTGGTGCGGAAGGTCCTGCTCACCTACTGGAACACCGTGGCGTTCCAGGCCCTGTACGGCCGTACCGCCGGCTGGTCGCCGTCCGAGACCGACCCGGCCCCGGCGGACCGGCCGGTGCTGGACCGCTGGCTGCTCTCCGAGGTGAACCTGCTGGTCCGGGCGGTCGACGACGCGCTGGCCGCGTTCGACACCCACCAGGCGGGGCGGCTGCTGGCCGCGTTCGTCGACGACCTCTCCAACTGGTACGTGCGGCGCAGCCGGCGGCGGTTCTGGCGGGGCGACCCGGCTGCCCTGGCCACCCTGCACGAGGTGCTCGGCACCGTCACCCTGCTGCTGGCCCCGCTCACGCCGTTCATCACCGAGCGGGTCTGGCAGGACATGATCGTGCCGGTCACCCCGGACGCCCCGCCGTCGGTGCACCTGGCGTCGTACCCGGTCGCGGACGAGTCGCTGATCGACCCGGCGCTGTCGCGGCAGATGGCGCTCGCGCGTCGGCTCGTCGAGCTGGGCCGGGCGGCACGGGCCGACTCGGGAATGAAGGTCCGGCAGCCGCTGTCCCGGGCGCTGGCCTCGGCGCAGGGCTTCGAGGAACTGCCCGCCGACCTGCTGGCCGAGATCGCCGCCGAGCTGAACATCGGGTCGGTCGACGCGGTGGGCGACGCCGGCCGCTCGCTGGTGGACACCACGGCCAAGGCCAACTTCCGGGCCCTCGGCAAGCGGTTCGGCAAGGCCGTACAGCAGGTGGCCAAGGCGATCGCGGCGGCGGACGCGGCGGCGCTGCGGGACTCCCTGCGCGAGTCGGGCACGGCGACGGTGCTGGTCGGCGACGAGCCGGTCACCCTCGCGCCGGACGAGGTCGTCGTCGTCGAGACGCCCCGCGAGGGCTGGGCTGTGGCCAGCGACGCCGGCGCCACCGTGGCGCTGGACCTGCACCTGACGCCCGAGCTGCGCCGGGCCGGGGTGGCCCGGGACGCGATCCGGCAGATCCAGGAGGCCCGCAAGGCCTCCGGGCTGGAGGTGACCGACCGGATCGCGCTGCGGTACACCACCACGCGGGAGGAGACGGCCCTGGCGCTCGCGGAGCACCGCGACCTGGTGGCCGACGAGGTGCTGGCCAGCGACTGCGCCGAGGGGGAGCCGTCCTGGCCGGACCCCCGCCCGTTCACCGACGAGTCGGCCGGCCTCACCTTCTGGCTCCGCCGGGTCTGACGGTCGGAAGTTCCCGGCCGGGGGCCGGCACCCGCCTCAGGTGGGTGCCGGCCCCCGGTCTCGTGTGGAGACGTGAAACGTACGCCGGTTCGCGTCCGATTGGTGACTTGACCATGACGCTCCGCGATCGCCTCGCCTAGCGTCACGGAATGCAGCCGAACGAGGCATCCCCCGCACCGGCCCAGCTACCGGCTCCGCACCCGCATCAGGCGCTGACCGCGCGGCTGGCGTACCTGTGCGCGACCCATCAGGTGCTCGCCGACGTGGTGGGAGCCATCGACACCGCCCGCGGCACGCCGCTGACCGTCACACTTCTCGACACGCCCGTCGGCAGCGACTACCTGCCCACCATGAACACCATCGTCCTGTCCACGAAGTACGCCGCACCGGGGCTCGCCAACGTCGCCGACAAGCTGATCCTGTACCGGTCGGCCACGGCGTTCGAACGCCTCGGCGTGAACGCGAGCGACGCGGAGGCACTTCAGACGTACAACGGGCGGCAGCAAGGGCTGTGGCGGTTGGCGAACCCGGCACAGGACCGGCCGCCCGCGGACGTGTACCGCTTCTATCACGGCACCAACCGGTGCAACTACTACGGCGGCGGCATCCAGGCCACGGGCCTGACCCCGAGCAAGGCCGGCAGCGCCATCGGCTGCAAGCGCTGGGAGAAGCACGACATCGCCAGCGAGAGCAAGGACCAGGGCTGGAACACCGTCACCCTCGACTTCGAGCTGGCGTTGTCCTATGCCCGGCAGCACACCGAGTGGGCCATGGGGATGAAACGCAACGAGCCCACCCTGCGCGACGTCGCCGACGAGGGTGGCCTCGTCCTCGCCTTCGACCTGCTGAAGGCGACCGTCGACGGCAACGACCAGTGGCGCCAGGACAAGAGCGGCAACCCGAACAACTTCCAGACCAGGGCAGCGGTACCGGCGGGGCACATCCGCGTGGTGGAGGAGCTGGGCATCCCAGGGCCCCTGACGGCCGTCGCGCCACCTCCGGTCGTCACCCGTACGCCGGTGGCCAAGGCGGACCCACCGCCGGCCACCGGCCGGCGACGCGTCTATCCCCCGACCGGTTTCTGAAGGGGCGTGACCTCAAACTCCAGGGGACGAACACCGCTACGCCACCACGTCGTAGATGTGGTTGACCGACCCGGACAACATCGGAAACGACGGCGGTTGGACGGACGCCGACGGCAAGCTCACCGCTGACCAGACATCGTCTGCCGTCATCGCCAACGTCGGCTGCGCCATCCCGCTGATCACCCTGACCGTGTTCATCGTCGTCGACATGTGGAGCGTGCCGCGCGCGTACAGCATCGACCACGACCGGTCCAGCATCCGTGGTGGCAGGTACCAGCCGGCCACTGGAGCAGCCGTCATCACAAAAGCCAGAACCACTGCGCCCTCTCGATCGTTAGACCGCCAGGCGGCTCCTCCGCCGAGGAGGTCTGAATGCGTGCGCCCACCCCGCTCACACTCCTGGCCGTGCCAGTCTTCGCCGTACTCACGCTGGCCCTGCCGGCGCTCGCCATCAACGCCCAGCCCAGCGGCACACCACCGCAGCCCGGAGCGGCACCGGCTCGCTCATACTGGCCGCATCAGGACAGTCTGGGGGATGCCGCTGCGGCAGTCTCCGAGGCCGGCCCTCGTAGCTGGCCCCAGACGTATGCCGGGGTCGAACTCAACCTCGACGGCAACGAACTGATAGTGCACCGAATACCCTCCGACCCTGCCGTCGACCAGGCAATTCGTGCCCTCGTGCCGACCGTGCGCGTCCGACTCGCCGATGCCGACCACCCCGAACGACAACTCACCGCCTGGCACGCGGAAATGATTTCCGACCGCCCGTACTGGCACAACCGCGGCATCACCCTGCACAGCATCGGCACTCGGACCGGCGAATGCGTCACCGTCGGCATCGACAACCCGACCCGTGATGCCGCTGTCGTCATTGCCTACTACGCGCACCAGGCAATCTGCATCGAATACGCCGGCCCGCCCGTGCTGTTGACCTCCGGTCCTCAGCAGGACTGGCGGAGACGGGGCTGACGCCCTCGCAGTACCGGCGCCGGTTCGGCCGCACAGCGCTCCACCCGTAGCGCCCGCCCCTGCCGTCGCGAGGGTGCCAGCGGACCGCCGGAACGACCCTCGGCGTTACCTGTTTGAGATATTCCGGTCCTGTCCCGCCATCCGGTCAGGGCGGGTGACCGACGTTGCCCGGCGGGTCGCACCTGATCCTGTTGACCTGCAAATTCTCGGCGAATACTCCCTAATCGCCGCAGGCGCCACTCGTCGGGCTGTCTGGACCCAAGGTATGAGAAGCGGCGGAGTCAGGCCAACCATCACTCTTGCAATCAATATGAGACCTATGAATACTTCGACGCCTCCGGTCGGATGAGCTTGATCCAACCGATCGGGTGCCCGGGGCCAGCCGTAAGGCAGGCCCGTGCTCAGCTCCATGGAGGTACCACATGCGACTCTCCGGGTCATCGCTGCGCCGCGCCACCGCACTGTCGGTGGCTGGCGCGCTGGTCGTCGGCACGCTGACCAGCAGTCCCGCTCAGGCAGCACCCGCTACGCCCGCATCCCCCGATCAAGCCACCGCGCTCGCCGCCGCACTCGGCGACCGCTCCGGCGGGGCGTACGCAGGGGCCGACGGCACCATGGTCGTCACCGTGACCGACGACGCCGCCGCCCGCAAGGTCCGCGCGGCCGGCGCGACCCCGAAGCTCGTCGCCCACGGCGCGGCCGACCTGGCCCGGGCCACCGCCGCGCTGGACGGCGGCGCGAAGGTCCCGGGCACCGCCTGGTGGACCGATCCGGCGACCAACCAGGTCGTGGTCTCCGTCGACAGCACCGTGACCGGCGCGAAGCTGGCACGCGTCGAGGCCGTCGCGGAACGGCTCGGCGGTACCGTCCGCATCCAGCGGGAGGCCGGCACGCTCAGCATCCGGGCCGCCGGCGGTGAGGCCATCTACGCCGAGGGCGGTGGCCGTTGCTCGCTCGGCTTCAACGTCCGCAGCGGCGACACCCACTACTTCCTCACCGCCGGGCACTGCACCGACATCACCGCCAACTGGTACGCCGACTCCGGGCAGAGCAACCTGCTCGGCACCGGCGGCACCGGCAGCTTCCCCGGCAACGACTACGGCATCGTGCAGCACACCGACGCGTCCGCCGCCGACGGCAGCGTCGACCTGTACGACGGCACCACGCGGGACATCACCGGCGCGGCCGACGCCTTCGTCGGGCAGTCGGTGCAGCGCTCCGGCAGCACCACCGGTCTGCACGGCGGTTCGGTCGAGGCGGTCGACGCCACGGTGAACTACGCCGAGGGCAGCGTCAGCGGGCTGATCCGCACCACGGTCTGCGCCGAGCCGGGCGACAGCGGCGGCGCGCTCTTCAGCGGGAGCACCGCCCTGGGCCTGACCTCGGGTGGCAGCGGCAACTGCTCCTCCGGCGGAACCACCTACTTCCAGCCGGTCACGGAGGCGCTGAGCGTCTACGGCGTGGAGATCGTCTGAGAGTCGTCACACGAGCGGGGCCGCCGGGACACCGGCGGCCCCGCCCCCCGTTGCATGGCAAACGGGACGCCGGCGTCACCGCTGCGGTGACGCCGGCGTCGTACCGCTCGTTACGGCGTGACGACCCTGCCGCCGAAGGTCACGACGAGGCGGCCGTCGGACGCGAAGGACCAGCCCAGGGCGCCGGAGTACTGGGAGCACCGGGATCCGTTGGTGCCGGACCAGAACTGGTTCGAGCTGTCGGAGTTGCCGATGATCTTGTCGTTCGAGCCACCGTCGCACGAGGTGTTGTTCCGGAACACCGAGGACCCGCCGTCGAAGGTGAAGTTGCGTTCGGTGTTGCCGATGCTGGCGTTGTTCGACACCTGCATGGTGCCCAGATTGCGGTTGTAGGTGAATCCGTGCTTGCCGTTGTCGTAGGCGATGTTGCCCCGGACGATGTGGTTGACCCCGATGTCCTCGCCACCGAGCTTGTAGCCGTTGCGGTCGCCGGCCCCGGCCTGGCCGCCGTTGCTCAGGGTGCCGTTGTCGTAGGCGAGAGAGGACTCGATGGTCACCGCGCCGATGGCCCCGGTGTCGCTCTTCGTGTAGAGGTCGTAGCCGTCGTCGATGTTGTTGTGGGCCACGGTGTAGCGGAAGACGTTGCCGGGGCCGACGGTGAGCTTCGGGGCGAAACCGTCGGCGTCCTCACCGTCGGAGTCGACGTTGTCGTGCGACACGGTGCTGACCACGAGATTGTTGGAGGGCCACTGGTCGCGGGGCGCGTCGGCCACCAGTCGCGAGAGCTGGAGCCCCGAGTCCCGGTTGTGGCGGGTCACCGTACGCTCGATGATGTTGTTGTTGCCGGCGAGCAGGATGCCGTTGTCCCCGGCCCGCTCGACGATGATGCCGCGGATGTGCCAGTACGATCCGCCCACCGCGAGGCCACGGTTCGCCGGGTCCTCAGCCTGGGCCGAGAAGTTCAGGATCGGGGTCTCGCCCGGGTAGGCGAAGATGTCCTTGCGCGCGCTCGACGTGCCGTTGTTGCCCTGGCCGATGGTGACGGTCTGCGAGTAGCGGTAGGTGCCGCCGCGCAGGTAGATCGTGCCGCCAGCGGCGATCCGGGTGATCGCGGAGGTGAGCGTCGTCGGGTTGGCCTCCGTGCCGGCCGCGCCGTCGGTGCCGGTTGGTGCCACGTACAGCGTGCTGCTCGACGGCGGGGGCGTGGTCGGCGGCGGGGTGGTGGGTCCGGTCGTCGGCGGCGGGGTGGTCGCACCCGAGGCGTACGTTTCGAACTCCGCGACCCTCGGCGTACCGGTCGAACTGGTGATCTCGAAGTTGATCTTGCGAAGCGAGGTGGCGGTGAAGGTGATGGCCCCTGCCCCGGTGCCGCTGGCCAGGACGCTGCCGGTGTCGTTGTCGACGACCCGCCAGGAGCCGATGGCCCCGACGGCACCGGCCGCCTCCCTGATGTTGATCGAGGCCACCGTGGTCGCCGAGCCCCACTTGATCGAGATACGACCGGTCGAGCCGACCGGCGACCAGTAGGTGCTCATGTTGCCGTCGAGCACGTTGCCGTAGCTGGTGCCGCTGGCCTTGCTGGAACCGTCGGAGCCGGCCCCGAGGCTGAGATTGGTCGCGTTGGCGCCGACCGACGCGGGATCGGGGCCGCCGAACGCCCCCGACGCCTGGGTCATCGGCAGCGCCGCGGCGACCGCGGCTGCGGCGACCACGGCTGCGCCGCCGGCAAGAAGCTTGTGTCGCACTGCGGTTCTCACTGTTGGACTCCTCAGGAGTAAGCACGGCGAAGGGCACCGCCCTCACAGCCCGACACCGCAGGTGGCTTCGTGTCCGCACCCTCAGCCCGGTCAAGGATCGAAACATCGATGAAACACCAGGGTAGGAAAGCGCTTGCCTGCGTAGCAAGAGGGGAGGCATGCAGGTTTGTTGCATACGGCGACCAGCCCGCGTACGAAACGCTGCCGTCCGCACCTCCGGTGCCAGGACCGCTCCGGCGGCGACGCGGGTTCTGGTGGTCGTGACCAGCCCCGCATCGGGCTGGGGGTCGGCCAGCACGCCGTTCCGCCGAGCCGGGGGCGTAGCACACGATGACTTACGGGCCCTGCCCCGATTACGGCCTGAAGTACTCCGACATCAGGCGGCTGACCCATTCCGGCTGCTTGACGTCCACCGGCAGGAACTCCGTCATTGTCGGCTTCAGGTCGACGACCGGGGTGCCCGAGACCGCGTCGAGGCCCACCACCGTCAACTCGCGGCCGCGCACGGATTCGATGGCGCAGCACGTCACCCCGATGCGGTTCGGTCTGCGAGGGCCACGGCCGGCGAACACGCCGACGGGCGGGAGATCGGAACGGCCGCGGTACGGGCGGGGCTCGCGGTACTCGCCGTGTTCCGGGAACTGGTCGAAGACGAAGAGGACCTCGACGTGGGAGAAGCTCTCCAGCCCTTGGAGGCACGCCTCGCCGAAGCGCTCGTCGACGACGATGGTGCTGCGGACGGCACCCCAGTTGTCCGTGTGCTGGACATCCGTCCGGTCGTTTCGAACCGTACCTATCGGGGTGATCTCGAAGCTGAGCACGGCTGGACACCTTTCGGGCGGGATCTGTTCCAGGTCTACTGTGGGCCTTCGCCGGACCCGGCGGAAGCGGAGTGACACGCGGCTTGGCGACGAGCAGAAGCACGCCGATCGCCAGCATCACCACGGCGGCGGCTCCGTGAATCCCGTAGACGGCGGCCTTGGGCCCGTTGCTGCGCCACACGATGAGTGCGTCACCGGTGGGTACGCCGACGGCGACCAGCATGAACCAACCCAGTAGGTGGGTGTCGCTCCCGCCAGCAGGATGAAGATGAAGAGCCCCACGACGAGTTGGCCAACTGCTTCCGCCCGGACAACAAACGGCGCGAACTGTGGGCCGAAGTCCTCTGGGGCACGCTGCACGGCATCGCCGTCCTGTCGGAGAGCGGACGCATCCCCGCAGACGGACAGGAGGAACGACTCGACTTCCTCGTCACCAGGATCGCCGACACGCCGTGAAAGGCGCGAGGCCCTGTAAGCCCGACCTATGAAGTCAGTTGCGAACTGCCGCTCAGTCGACGACGCCGAAGCCGCCGGACCACGAGACCTTCTGGTTCGAAGCCAGGCTTATCTGCAGGAATCCGAGAGCCTCCATCTCCCGGGCGCGCTTGAGCGACCCGGCATCGATCGCCCTCAGACCACTGGCGGTGACCACGTCCACGAGGGTGGCCTTGGCGTCTGCGTCGTCACCGGCGATCAGAACCGTGGTGGCCAGTGGGCCGACCGTTCCCTCGGCGAGGGTGCCGGCGAACGTGGTGTTGAATGCCTTGAGCAGTCGGGCGTTCGGCAGTTTCGCGGCGATCTGCGCGGCCGCCGAGGAATCGGCGGGGACGACCAGGGAGTCGAAGGTTTCGAAGTTCAACGGATTGGTGATGTCGACGACGATCTTGTTGTCGAGCTGGCCGGGACGCTGGGCCAGCACCTGCTCCACGGCCGGGTAGGGCACGGCGAGCACGACGATGTCGCCGTTGACCGGCTTGTCGGCATCCTTCTTGCCGAGCAGATCGATCGTGTTGCCACCCCTGCCGAGAGCGGCGTTAATGGCCTGTCCCATCTTGCCGGCACCGATGATCGAGATGTGCGCCATGAAGCTTCCTCGACAAATGGTTGGGGATTCAATAAGAAGCTGAGCCCGCAGCGACATGACGGTCGGGCCGAATGTCGCCGTGACACGGGCCCGCGCAGTTCCGAAGGCAATGCCACCTGCTCCGCGTGCATGCGAAACACCCGCTCGGGCGCTGGAAACGACAGCCGCGCCCGAACACCGCGTCGCCATCTTCCCACGCCCCCCGTACGCGGCGCGGCGACTTGGTCATCCAACCTGCTGCGTGCTTTGGCCTGACGGTTTTCGCAGGTCCCGGTAGCCTCGCCCTGAGAGCCAGCGCAGATCAAGTCGCACCCCATCGGTTTCGGATCGGGAGAGTGGACCTGCGTGGTGGGCGAGTTCGATGACGGCAGCCGGATGGTGACGGTGGCAAAGTGGCAGGACGGGGCCATTGCTGAGGAGTACATCTGGATGTAGCCAGCCCGATCATCGCGCGGAGCGCGAGGTGCTGGCGGGACCCTCTCGTCCTGGGCCGTCACGTGGCGGTCGTCGCCCCCTGCACCACTCGCGGCCCGGGGACCGGGCGCGGTTGATCCCGCGCAGGCCGGGTAGCTGAACGCCATGCCCCTACCTACCCTGGTCAAGACCGCAGCGGCGGTCACCGTTACGGCTGCGGCCGGCACGGCGGTGAACGACACCTCCAATCGCTGGTACAAGAGGCTGCGCAAGCCGACCTGGCAGCCGCCGCCCGTGGCGTTCCCGCTGGTGTGGACGCCGCTGTACGCGCTGATCGCGGTGGCCGGCGCCCGCGTGCTGGACCGCACCAGTGAAGCCGACCGCGCCGCGTTCACCCGCGCCTACGCGCTCAACCTGGCCCTCAACTTCGGGTGGAGCGCGCTGTTCTTCAAGGCCCGCAGGCCCACCGCCGCGCTGGCCGAGATCGCCGCGCTCAACGCCTCCAACTTCGTGCTGCTCCGCCGCGCCTCGCGGGCCGATCGCGTCGCGGGTGCCGCGCTGGCCCCGTACACCGCGTGGACGCTCTTCGCCACCGCGCTGAACGGCGCCATCGTCCGTCTCAACAGCGACAGGTGAGCCACTGGTCATCCTGAGCGCAAGGTCGCCGTGGGCACGCCCGGCCCTCCGCTGACGTCGGTCGGGTCGGGCCTGCCCTGAGCGCGGCCCCATTGCGCCGCTCCCGGGCTATCTCAGCCTGCGGTCGGTTCGGGCGCCCGTGGACGCGGCGGCGTCGAATGCAAGCTGCCCATGTTCCCCGCTGCGAGACCTCTCAACCGCGACCGCCTTCTTTCTGCGGACGAGTTCGCCGAGCTGGTTGCCGGTACTGTCGGTGCGCTTCGACGGTGACGACGCCAGTTTGTGTGACTTCGACGGGTGCCAGCCAGTCTCCACGTTGTACGAGGACGTCTCGTGAAGGCGAGGTTGTGAGCGTGACCCATCACGCGTACCCGAACAAGAACGACATGTCGACGGTGGTGGACGCGGCACGCCGCGGCGACCAGGCGGCGATGGACGAGTTGGTCTCGCACTATCTGCCACTGGTGTACAACATCGTGGGCCGGGCGCTACATCGATCGGCGGACGTCGACGACGTGGTGCAGAACACGATGTTGCGGGTCGTGCGGGGGTTGGCGGGCGTACGCGATCCGCAGCTGTTCCGGTCGTGGCTGGTGGCCGTCACCATGAACGAGGTCCGCGCCTACAAGCAGCACCAGAACACCACGCCGGCGCCGCCGGAGGACATCGACAACATGATCGCCCCGGGGTCCGACTTCGAGGATCTGACCCTGACCCAGCTTCGCCTGTCCGATCAGCGCCGGGAGGTCGTCCTGGCCACGCGCTGGCTGGACGAGGACCATCGCCACCTGCTGTCCCTGTGGTGGCTGGTCGAGGCCGGTCACCTTTCCCGTGCCGACCTCGTCGATGCCCTGCAACTGGACCCGCACCACGTGACCGTGCGCGTGGCCCGGATGAAGGCGCAGCTGGACACCGCCCGGCTGGTGGTGCGAGCCCTCGTCGCCCGGCCCGGCTGCGCCGGCCTGATCGACACGGCCTCCCACTGGGACGGTCGACCGGCACCGGTGTGGCGCAAGCGGTTGGCGCGGCACGTCCGCACCTGCGCGTACTGCCCGAACGCCACGTCGGATCTGGTTCCGGCCGAGCGGCTGCTGGCCGGTCTGGCGCTCACGCCGCTGCCAGCCGGCCTCGCCTCGAAGATCGCCGACAAGGCGCACACCGTCTCCAGCGCATCGCAGGGCGGTGCGGCGGCAGGCGCGTACGCGAAGACCGCCGGGATGTGGCAGCAGGCCCGCGTCACGGCCCTGGCCCTGCCCAGGTCCCTGGTCGGAGCATTCGCGGCCCTCGCCATGCTCGGAGGGGGCGGGATCATCCTCGCCGGCCACCAGGACGGGCCGAGGCAACAGCCGGCGAGCGCGACGGCCGTGCAGCCCTCGACCCCGATCACCGCGCCCGCCTCCGAGACCACCGAATCCGCCCTCGCGTCGCCTTCCCCGACGGCGCTCGGGGCGTCGCAGGCCAGCTCGCGGGCGACCTCCACCCCCACCAGGTCAACGACGCCGACCAAGGCGCCGACGCCGACAAGGACACCGACCAAGCCGGCCAGCACGTCCACCGCCTCGTCGAGCGGCGTGTCTGCCGCGGAACGACGTCTGTTGGTGCTGCTCAATGAGCGGCGCCGCGCGCTCGGGCTGCCCGAGGTCAAGCTCGGCACGACGCAGCATCGCGCCGCGGAAGTCTGCGTGAAGCAGAACCTGGATGCGGGCACCATGAAGCACTGCGGCCATGAGGTCCTGTTCGCATCCTCGGGCAACTCCTCACCGGAGCAGATGATCGAGGCCTGGTTCAACAGTCCGGGGCACAAGACGGCACTGACCTACTCCAGCTCCCGCTTTGCCGGCCCCGCCATCGTCTTCAACGGCACCCGCCAAGTCGCTGCCATCAACATCGACTACTGACGCCTCCCGCACGTACGGGAGAGTGGCGCAGCACCGACGGCGCGTCCGGCCCGACGCCGATCGGCGCCAGGCCGGACGCCCGGTGCCACTATTCAGCGCGCGCCTACCCGTCGAGGAGCGCGACAGCGACGCCGACGGCGTCCGAGGCGGACGAGGCGGACGACCTGCGGCGCCAATCACCCGCGCCTATCTGACACACGCTTCCGAACGGTGACTTCCGGGCGTACGCTCCGCTGAGGAGCGCCGGGAAGTCTGGTCGGCAGTGGTCATGTCGCGTCGACCGAAGAGGGCTCCCATGGATGCGTTCGCCGTTCGCACCGAAGGTCTCACCAAAAGCTACGGGCGACTGCTCGCGCTCGACGCGCTCGAACTCGCCGTGCCGACCGGGTCGGTGTTCGGGTTCCTCGGCCCGAACGGTGCCGGCAAATCGACCACCATCCGCCTGCTGCTCGGCATGGCCCGACCGACCGCGGGGCACGCCCGGATCTTCGACACCGACGCCCAGGACGTACGCACCGCACACCGGTCGTTGGCGTACGTGCCCGCCGACGTGGCGCTGTGGCCACAACTGACCGGCGCCGAGACCCTGGAGCTGCTGGGTCGCACCGGTCCCGGTGTCGACCGGGGCTACCGCGACGAGTTGGTCGAACGGTTCGCGCTGGACGTGTCGAAACCCGGCCGGACGTACTCGACCGGAAACCGGCAGAAGGTGGCCCTGGTGGCGGCCTTCGCCACCCGCGCGCCCCTGCTGGTGTTCGACGAGCCGACCAGCGGCCTGGACCCGTTGATGGAACGCGAGTTCCAGCGGGCGGTGGCGCAGGCCCGCGAGCGGGGGCAGACGGTGTTTCTCAGCTCCCACCAGCTCGCCGAGGTCGAAGCCGTGTGCGACCGGGTCGCGATCCTCCGCGCCGGCAAGCTCGTGGAGATCGCCGACGTCGCGGACCTCCGACGACTGCATCGCGGCCAGGTCGAGGTCACCTTCACCGGCACGGCACCCCGGTTGGACGAGGTGCCCGGCGTCGATGCGGTGGAACGGGTCGGTCCCGCGCGGCTACGGTTCGCCCTCACCGGCCCGCCCGCGCCGGCCCTGCGGGCGCTGGCCACAGCGGACGTGACCTCGCTGACGATCCACGAGCCGACACTCGAGGAGATATTCCTCGACTACTACAACGAGGTGTCCCGGTGACCGCCGTCGACGCACGGGCCCCGCAGGCCGCCCGGGCAGCCGGGGACACCGGCGCGAGGAACGCGGTGACCTGGCTGGCTGTCCGCCACATCCGGCGCGGAGCGCTCATCGTCATCGTCCTTGTCGGCGGCATGTCGGCGATGGTCGCCTCCACCTACGCCAGCACCGTCGGCGACGCCATGGACGCCGACGCCCTCGCCGCACTGGCCGAGAACCCGGCGATCCGTACCCTGTTCGGTCAGCCCGTCGCCCTCGACTCCGCCGGCGGCTTCACCGTGTGGCGCACCGGCACCATCCTCGCCGTCCTGGTCGGGGTCTGGGCGCTGCTCACCGCCACCCGGATCACCCGCGGCGCCGAAGACGCCGGCCACTGGGACCTGTTGCTGGCCGGCAAGGTCCCCCTGTCCAGCATCGTGATGCGCCACGCCACCGTGGTCGTCACCGCCGCGCTGCTCGTCGGGTTCGCCACCGCGACCGCCCTCACCGCCGCCGGCACCCCACCGGCTGGTGCCGTCCTGCACGGCGCCGGTCTCGCGCTGGTCGGCGTGTTCTTCGCCGCGGCCGGGACCCTCGCGGCACAGACCTTCCCGAGCCGGGCCGCCGCGAGCGGAGCCACCGTCACGCTGCTCGGCTCCGGGCTGCTCCTCCGCATGATCGGTGACGGCGTCGACGCACTCGGGTGGCTGCGCTGGCTGTCCCCGTTCGGCCTCACCGCGATCTCCCGGCCGTACCACGACAACCGGATCCTCCCGCTGGTCGTGCTGGCCCTGGCCGCTTCCGCCGTACTCGCCACCATTCCCGCCACAGCCGCACGCCGCGACGTGCGGGGCGGATGGCTCGCACCACGCACCGGCCGCGCGCCACAGCTGCGACTCCTCGGCTCGATCCCCGCGTTCGCTCTCCGGCGCCTGCTACGCCCGCTCGCCGGCTGGAGTGCCGGTGTCGGCGCCTACTACCTGCTCATCGGGCTGCTCGCGGTCTCCATGACCGACTTCCTCGCCGACAACCCACGGTTCGCCGACCTCGCCGCACAGGCCGGGTTCGCCGGTCTCGGCTCGGTCGAGGGCTACGTGGCGGCCATGTTCGCGCTACTCGCCATCCCGGCCGGGATCTTCGCCGCCGTCCACGTCGCCACCATCGCCGCCGCCGAAGCCGACCGCCGGCTCACGCTCATCTACGCCGGCCCCGTCACTCGGCTCCGACTGATCACCGCCGAAGCCGCCACCGCCGCCACCGGTGCCGTGGCACTCACCACCACGGCCGGGCTGGCCACCTGGATCGGGGCGACAAGCGTGGGCGCACCCCTGCGCCTCGGGGCGGCACTCGCGGGCGCGGTGAACGTCCTGCCGATTGCGGCGCTCTGCCTCGGGGCCGCGATCTTCGTGCTCGGCTGGCTGCCCCGCGCCGTCGCGCTCGTCGGCGCGCTACCCGCCGCAGGCGGTTTCCTGCTCCAGGTCGTCACGGACAGCACCGACGCACCCCACTGGATCGGCACGCTGTCCCCGTTCACGCACCTCGCCGCCGTGCCCGACGCAGCACCCGACTGGCCAGGGGTCATCGGCATGCTTACCGGTGCCGCCGTCCTCGCCGTCCTCGGCGTCACCGGCTACCAACACCGCGACCTACGCACCTGACCAGCCACGGCACGACCGTCTCGCGCGGCTCCCAATCGCGGGGTCGAAGGGACTCGGCGCGGCCGTCGATCGCCTGGAGGTCGAGCAGGCGGCGCTGGACCGACACGACGGCCGCTCGCGGCTGCCGCTACTGCCCGGCGCTCCAGCGTCGGCTGTCGGAACGCGGCCACGGCAGCTGGCACTTCGACTGCTCCGCCACGACGCGTTCGGCGGGAGGGCACGCGCACGACGCGGCGGATTCCGGTCCAAGGCCGCCGCCAGCGAGGCCTATGACGAATGGCCGACGCCCGCCATCCACGTGGGACGATCAACAAAAAACGCCTGACCGCGTTTCCGCAGGTCAGACGTCCTTTGATCTTGTGCGCCCGAAGGGACTCGAACCCTAACCTTCTGATCCGTGGGCGTCGGACCGCCGGTGACGCAACTCGGCCGGTGCCACCGCAAGTGCGATTACCGCGCCGAGCAAGCCCGTCGCGGCGAAGCCCCAGGCCGGTGCGGAGGCATCGATCACCGCCCCGGCCAGCGGGGTGCCGAGGGCCAGCCCCACCACCATCGCCGAGCCGTGTAACCCCATCGCCTCACCCCGTACGCTTGCCGGCACCAGCCGGCTCACCGCGTCGGCGGTGGCGGCTACGGTCGGCGCGGTGAGCGCCCCGGACGGCAGCAGCACCAGGGCCAGCAGCCACCACTCGCCACTGCCCAAACCGACCGGAATAGTGACCAGACCGAGCAGCAGGGTCATCACCGACGCGGGCGGCATCCCCCTCGCCACGGCACTGACCGGCGGCAACCGCCACGACGTCACCCAACTGCTGCCCCTGGTCGACAAGGTCCCCCGGATCAAGGGCGTCCGCGGCAGGCCTCGGCAACGGCCCGAGCGGATCTACGCCGACCGAGGCTACGACTTCGACAAGTACCGCCGGGAGCTACGCACGCGCGGCATCACACCCGTCATCGCCCGACGCGGCGTCGGCCACGGCTCCGGCCTCGGTACCCGACGCTGGGTCGTCGAGCAGACCATCGCCTTGCTGCACCGGTTCCGCCGCCTTCGCATCCGCTGGGAGATCCGCGACGACATCCACGAGGCTTTCCTCACCCTCGCCTGCGCCATCATCTGCTGGCGCCGACTCCAACGCTCAAAGAGTTAGGAGTTGTAAGTCGTCCTGTCTGACGTCCTCGCCGAGTGGAGAGCGGCGGCTGCACGAGATGACTCCATCCCAGCGCGTCGCGCATTGCCCCGTGTACCAGCCGGGCCATCGCCCGCCGGATGTTGATGGTCACGTAGCCGGGCTGGCCATCGCCCACTCGCATCTTGCCGACTGGGGACTCCACCACCGCCACGGGTGCGACCAAGGGGGCAGCGCTGCAGGCGAAGGCCTCGCGCACCACACCCTTCTCGATCAGCTCACGCCAGGCATGGAGGCCGAGATTCGCCTCACGCAGGGGAAAGCCGAGCATCCGACTGAGCTGCTCGACGGTGTCCCGGGCAATGGTGGGACCGTCGCTCAGCACCGGGCTGAATACCCGCGCGTTGCGTGAGTCACCGAAAACGAAGAACGGATGGTGGGTGGTTTCCAAGCCCGCCACAGCGTGGTCGATCTGGAGTGTGATCGGCAACAACTGGTCGGCGTACGGCTCGATCACCGGCCTCAGTCGGCAGCAGTACCGCCGCTGTCCCGGGCCGGGTGCCTCCTCGCGCAGCTCCACGGTCAGATGCAGCGAGTCCAATGCCCCACCGGGGATACGGTCGGCGCGGCGTACCGCTTCCTCGGCGGCTGCGAGCAACAGCGAGGCCGGCACCACCGGCATGCAGCGTTCACGACAGGCCCGCCGGATGAGCCCCGCGTAGTCACGGGGGCGGAAGAGTGAGACGCGGCCACGGTCCCAGCGGTACGCCCGAAGGCCGGTGACCACTCGGACCACCCGACCGCCGGGCAGCTCCTCGTGGCCGGAGTTGGCCCGGATCCACCGCCAACCCGTCAGCGGCGCCCAGCACAGGTGTTGGACGCCCTGGGCGTGTGGGATCGGAGCCGGGTACGTCATCGCGCCTCACCTTCCTGCGGTAACCGTCGAATTGCCGACGATCTGGCGAGCCGTCGAAGGAGCCACCAGCGCGGCGAGGCGGGCCGGTCACCGCGGACCTACCGCCAGGGTGGCGCGGACGCGGGCCGGCCAGCTTGCAGGATCGGGGCCATGCGCGGCGAGCAGGGCGAGGGTGATGCGTTCCAGGCCGAACGCGGCGCAGGCGGTGTGTGCGGTCTCGCCGCCGATTCGAATCGAGAACGGCGTCCCGAAGTGGTCCTTGTGGTAGTTGGCGCTGGCCACGGCTTGGACCGCACCGTCACCGACCGGTGCCGTCAGTTCCCACTTGAGCTGTTGTTCGCGCTGGGTGGCACCCATCAGCCGGCCGGCGCCACCAAAGAACGGATCCGAGGCCGGCACGACTGAAACGTCCAGACCGAGGTCGCCGAGCCACCGCTCGGCGCGGGCCACCCAGGCGTCCCGCCATTCCGTGACCTCGTCGGCCACGCCGATCCGGACGAACTCCCGCATCCGGAAGCTCCGGAGCCGGCCGTGCTCATGGGTGCCCTCGTTGCGGTAGCAGTACGCCTCCGCGGTGACGACGACCGGCTCGGTCAGGTCCTTCCCCTCAAAGAGCGGATAGAGGTGATAGCACGTCGCCGGCAGCACCGCTACGTCGGTGATCTGCTGAGCGGTGTGCCACGGCGCATTCTGTTCGTCCCGGGCGAGCTGCAACTCGTGCCAGCGCGCGGGACTTCCCGCGAAGCTGTGTACCGTTCCCAGGAGGTTCGGGAACCCGTCGACGTAGCCGACCCGCTCCAGCAGGGCCCGGGCGATGACCGGTGGTACGGCCACTGACACCGGCTGCTGGGGTGCGCTTAGCGTCAGCAGCGCCGATCGCAGGGCAGCCACGATCGCGTCGAAGGATCGGTTGGCGACGGCGATGCCCGGTGTCTCGGTCGGGATGAGGGCGGCATCGGCGGTGGACAGGTGCGGCTGGGCCGCGATGGAGGTGTCGGTCACGGCTAGGCTCGTTTCCATAGGCTGAGTCGGGCGTTGGCGTTCATCAGGCGCTCGTTGCCGATCATGAGGCGAGCGGAGTACAGGTCGCGCAGCGGCCGAGCGACCGATAGGGGGCCGGCCTCGGCATAGCCGGGCATCCCGCAGATTTCGAGGGCCGCAACCGCGACGTCGACGGCGAGGGTGGAGACGGTGACCTTGAGGTTGTTCACGGCCAAGGTGAGGGTGGGGCCACCGTGCTCGTCGACGGCACCCGGGTCCGCCCAGATCGGCTCGAAGCGGCGGGCGGTGGCTGCTAGCGCGGCCTCCATCTGGTCCATCCGCCCGGCGGCCTCCGCCAGCCGCGGATCGACCAGGTCGGGGTTGCCGCGCATGCGTCCCCGGACGGCCTGTTGCGCACGGCGGAACGCGGCAGCGGCGATGCCGAACCAGCATGCTGCCCACAGCAGGTGTGACAGCGGCACCATGGTCGCGCTGGCGATCCGCTCGAAGGGGTCGGTCAGGACGTATCCGGCCGGCACCTCGGTGTGGAACTCGAACCCCGGACTACAGGTGCCCCGCATGCCCATGGGATTCCACGGGGGTCCGGCCGGCGTGAGCGCACAGGCGTCCGCCGGGGCGAGCACAGCGATCTGGTCGCCGGCCGCGGCCTGCGCGTCCCGCCGGGCGGTGACCAGATAGGCGCAGGCGTAAGCGCCGTACGAGACGGTAGGTGCCCGCTTTGTCAGGCGGACCCGATCTCCGTGGCGTTCCAGAGCCGCGCCGCTGGTACGCAGGCTGCCGCCGATACCGGCCTCTGAGGTGACGGAGGCGATCAGTGTCCCGTCGATGACGATGTCCTTGAGCGCGGTGCGTAACGGCGCGGATCCACCGTGGTGGCGGGCGACGCAGGCCAGCTGGACCTGATGCATCGCCCAGATCATCGAGGTGGAGCCACACGCCTTGCCCAGCTCGGCGGCGATCGCGACGAGGTCCGACAGGGAGCGATCGAGGACTGGCGCGAGCAGACCGGCCCGGTGCAGTGCCGCGACCGACGCCGCAGGGAAGGCCGCTTCGCTGTCGACTGAGTCGGCATGCTCTGCCAGGGTGGCAGCGACGTGTCGGGCGGCGGCCACCACGTCGCTCGGCGTTTCCGTCACCGTGGCCGTCATCGGGCCACCGCCGGATCCGAGTCGCGCAGCTTCCGCACCGCGTGTGCGATGGACGCGACCGAGGTGAACGTCGCGCGGGTCAGTAGCCCTTCGGGGAACTCGACGCCGAACTCCTCCTCGACGGCCATCATCACGCTGACGCTGTGCATCGACGACATGCCTGCGTCCCACAGGTCGGTGTTCGGGTCGAGGGCATCCGCCGCGGCATCGAGCTGGGCGAACCGCAACACGAGTGCGGATACACGGTCTTCCACTGGTGTCTCCTCATCGGTCAACGTGGACAGGGGGAGCCGACCTGCATGATCGCGCTCAGCCGGGTGTTCAGGTCGGCTTCGCGGGTCGCCAGGTCGGTGAGCATGCGGACGAGTCGGGCCGGCCGAAGGGTGCCGGTGCCGCGGGTGGCCGCCCAGGCCATCGCGTGCACGATGTACCAACGGTGGGACAGATCGGCGAACGCCTCGGCTACCGGCGTCCACCGATCGTCTGGTCCGTTCGGCGGGGCGACGACCTGGCTGAGTGCCAGCCGTTCGGCGGCCACGTCCGCGATGTCGACGTCGGGGCCGGTGCGTCCCTCGCGGACGTCGGTGATGAACTGTTCCAGGACAGCGAGCTCACCCCGGTGTGCGGGCAGCTCTGCTCGTAACCTGTCCGCCACGATGTCGGACGGCGGGGGTACGCCGACGACGCCGCGACAGACGATGCCGAATCCGCCGGCGACCGGGCTGAGCCGGGTCTTCTGGTACACGTGCAGCGGGAGCGAGTGCGGCTCAGGGCGGTTCGTCATGTCGGCCACGACGACCTCGTCCCCGGCATACCGGTGCAGCACCAACGCGTGCGTCAGGTGCTCGTGATCCCGGTACGGGGACTCGATGTCGAACGAGTCGACCGCCACGATCAGCTGCGCCGAGTCGGCCAGGGCCGCCCGCTCGGCCTGGGCCAGCTCGGCCCAGTCGGTCTGCGCGAATCGTTGCAGCCGCAGACCGGTGAGCCGGGCCGTGCCCGCGAGCCACCGTTCCCCGCCGCCCAGCCGATGTCCCGCCACCCGCCGAAAACCCCAGCTGGGCCCGAGTCGAGCCGCTGCGTCGGGCACTCCGTGCTCGGTGGCCACCGCCGCGACCGCCTGCATGAAGCAGGTACCGAAGGGTGCCTGGCCTCGAATGACGATGCTCGGTCCGGTGGGCGTTGTCATGCCGTCGTCGTCGGCCGGGCTGTGGCGGCCAGGCCAGTCGTGGTGGGGGTTGCCGGGCCGACCGGTCGCGGACGTCGGTGACGGACGGTCGCCATCGATGGGACCGTGTCCGGGGGCTCGTCGGCCGCCGAACGCGCGGCATCGGCACGGAGGTTCAGCATGTCTTCTCCTTCGCTGGCGGGATGGCCTAGGCACGAACTACGACGTGGGCGCGACAATGCGGGTGATCGAGTGGTAGCGGCGTTGGCAGTGGACGAGCGGGCCGCCGGATCGGACGATGGCCAGGTCACCGACCGCTGCGATGACCACCGAGTGCGTGCCGGCATCGTGCAGGTCGACGATGTCGCACGCGATCCAGGCCAGCGCGCCGGCAACGGCCGGTATGCCCGCACCGTTCGCCGGCCAACTGACCAGGGAGAAGCCTTCGGGATCCACCTGGTGGGCCAGAATCCTGCTGACCCGGTGCTGGTCCTCGGCGAGGACGTTCACACACAGTCGGACGGATTTCCTCATCCGTTGCCAGGTGCGCGACGAACGGTTGACGCAGAACCCGATGAGGCACGGGTGGATCGACACCGAGAAGAACGACCCGATCGTCAAGCCGGTCGGGCCGTCGTCGCCTTGGGCGGTGACGGCGACGACGCCGGTCGGGAACAGCGCCATCACCTCCCGGAAGGCGGCAGCGTCCGGCCGTCCGGATGACATGTGGTGTGGCGAGCAGTCGGTTGTCACGGCTCAGCCGATCAACTGGCCGGGGTGAGCTTCGGCAGCCCACCCGGCGCGGTGCCGATGTCGCGTCTGCTGCCGGTGACGCGGGAGGCGCTCGGCTCGGTCATGGCCCTGTCCTTTCTATGAGGGAGTGGAAGCCCCAGCCGCTGACCAGAACCGTCTCCGCCCAGTCGTCGAGGTCCACGCGCAGGTTCCGCAGGTGGCCGACGACACCGTCGCCGAAGGTGGCCGCCGTCTGCGACATCTGCATCGACCAGGTGAGGTAGACGGACTCGGGGTCGCGGCGGCTGCTCAGCTCCTCGCGCAGCGGGCTGGCGTACCGCCACGGTGCCCGCAACGCCCGGGTCCGGCGTCGGTAGACCGGGTCCGTCAGGTCACCGCCGTGCGCCTGCTGGAGGGCGGTGCGCACCATGACTGCCTCCCGGCGGCACTCGATGCGCGGCTGGAGCCGGTCAAGCAGGGCGATCTGGGTGGCGGCCACGATCTGGTGAAAGGTCGGCAGCATCGCCGGCACGGCCGGGATTTCGGCGGCGTCGAGCACGGCCGGGCAACGTCGGCTGATCGCCTCGTCGACCCGTTGCTCGCCGAAGAACAGGCACGCCTCCCGGATCGCGCTGTCGGCGTCTTCCGACGAGTGGACGATCGACATCAGCATGTTCTGTGACCGGTAGCGGTAGCGGAGCTGCCCCGGACGCGTCTGCGCCGGGTTGGCCGGACCCTTCAGCACGGTCAGCCGCTCGGCCGCTCCCGTCTCGTTCGGCCCACCGGTCAGCAGCACCGCGACCGCAGGCGCCAGTTCGTAGTAGCGGGGCATGTACCACCACATGGGCCGCTGTCCCGCCTCGGCCATCCGGATCTGGGTCGACAGGTACAGCTCCTCGAGCTGCCGAGGGTGTGGCCGGACCACACCGATCTCCAGCGGCGTCAGGCCCTCCCGGCGAAGCTCGTCCAGGATCGCCCAGCTCAACCCCTGTCGCACCGCGTCGGGCCGGACCAGCAGAAACGCGAGGGGCGTGCAGTGCTCGCCGTGCCGCGCCCGTAACCGGGTCACGGCCCCGTCGTCGAGCGGCAGGGCATCGATCACATCCACCATCGATGACACTGCTACACGCTCGATCTCGTGCCGGGAACGTTGCTGCGCACCTCGACGGCGTGGCGCCGGCCGCGGTCGAACATGCGCTCGGTGAAGCCGACGTCCCACCGCTTCGGCGTGCCGTCGAAGCCGCCGTACTCGTCGAGATAGGCCGTGTCGGCCGGCTGGAACTCCTCGGCGAGCCCCGGCGGCACGGCCTCCGGATAGAGTTGCCGCGTGTAGTGCAGGGCGTAGTGCACGCTCGGCCCGCAGCCCAGCTCGTGTGCTCGAGTACGGAACCGGGACAGGTCCTGCGCCGTGCTGACGTGCAGCAGTTCGACGAGGTCGACGAACTTGCGCAAGGTGAGGTCCTTGTCGCTCTCGATGTAGTAGAGCAGGGTCGCTTCGGCGTGCAACTGCACGCAGGCGTCGATGAGTTGGTCGGCGGGGTCCAGCACCCGGGCGGGCTGGCCATAGATCACGGTGGGCGTCGCACGCTCCAGGAACGGGTCGGGGCTCAGCGGCAGGCCGGCGTTGGGCTGGAAGAGGCTGAAGCACGGGGAGAGGATGAAGGTCTCCACCTCGGGCCGGTGTCCCAGCTTGAGATAGGGCAGTGCCACGTTGCCCAGGTTGACCTGCCAATAGAGCGTGGTGCGCCGGTCGAAGGGCGCGATCCGGGTGCCCGTGGGCGTCACTTTCCCGACGTCGTAGCCGGCCGTGGTGGCCACCTCGGCAAGGACGGGCAGATCCGTACGCCGGATGAGGACGTCGAGGTCGGACATCCGCCGGGTGCCGGGATCCCGATAGAGGCCGTCCGTGAGGGCCGGGCCCTTGCGGATGACATACCGCAGCCCGGCGGCGTTGAGCTGCCCGAGCACCCGGCCGAACTCGTCGCTCAGGGCCAGGTTCCGACGCCGGGTGCCCTGGTAGACGTCGGCGTAGAGCCACGCGTAGGGCATCTGCTGGCGTCCGTCGTCGTCGTGCGAGAGCCGGTTGCGCAGGACGTTCCGGGAGATCAGCGGCAGCACCATGTGCCGGCTCGCCAGATCGACGAACCGTCCCCAGTCGAACTCCTCGTGTCGGGTCAACAGGTCATGGACCCGACCACGCACGTCGGTGTCGGGCCGTAGCCGCGCCAGCGCGACCAGGAGGCGCGCCTCCGCCGGCAACTCGAGCTCAGGACCGGTCATCGGCCGACCTCCGCTTCGCCGGGTGCGTTGCCGGCACAGCCCATCAGGGCGGCGAGCTGACCGACATCGACGGAGTGGAGATCGAGCAGTGCGTCGTCGGGCACCGGGACGTCGAACTCCTCCTCGAGTTCGAGCAGCAGACTCACCAGGGCGAGCGAGTCGACGCCCTGATCGGCTGGTCGCAGGGTCGCGGTCAGCGGGGCGGCCGGGTCCAGCCGAGGCAGGTGGGCACGCATGATCTTCTCGAAGGCGGACGGCCAGCTATCGGGCATGGGTCTCCCTCTCCATCTGTTCGGTCCGGTGGCGTTCGGCGCGTTCGATCACCCGTCGGCAGACGTCCACCACGTCGACCGGGCGGCGGCCGAATCCGGTCTCGCCCGCCAGCACCAGGTAGTCGGCACCGTCGAGTACGGCGTTGAAGATGTCGGCGACCTCGGCGCGGGTGGGACTGGCCGCGGTCCGCATGGAGTGCAGCAGTTGAGTGGCCACCATCGAGCTACGTCCGCGGGCCGCGCAGCTCGCGGTGACCTGCTTCTGCACCACCGGCACGTCCTCGAACGGGATCTCCAGGGCCAGGTCCCCCCGGGCCACCATCAGCCCGTCGAAGGCATCGATGAGCGGCGGGAGCGCGCGTACCGCATCCGGATGTTCGATCTTGGCGATCAACGCCGCTTCCGGCGCGATCCGGTGCAGCGCCTCCCGGTCGGACGGATGGGCGGTGAAGGACAGCGCGATCATGTCCGCCCCCAGGTGACGGGCGAAGGCGGCATCGTCGCGGTCCCGCGGGGTCAGCCCCACCGGAATCGGCTGCCGGCCCGGCAGGGTCACCCCGCGCCCGTCGGTCACCGGGCCACCCTGCGTGACCGTGCAGGTCATGGTGCTGTCGTCGGCCTCCTCCACCCGCAGCACCACGGCACCGTCGTCGATCAGCACGTGCGAGCCCGCCTGCGGCACCGCTCGCCAGCCGTGGATGAGCCAGGTGCGGTGCGAATCGAGATCGCCCGGTGCTGCGGCCAGGACCACCTTCTCGCCCGGCTCCCACCGCGCCGCCCCGTCACGCAGGCGGCCGATCCGGTTCTTGCGGCCCTGCAGGTCCGCGAGGACGCTGACCGTCCGGCCCTGCCGGTCGGCTTCCGCCCGCACGGTACGGACCGTGGCGAGGTGCCGTTCGCGGCTGCCGTTGACCATGCTGAGCCGCACCACGTCCACGCCCGCCCTGATCAGCGCGGCGAGGCACGCGGGGTCGGCGCTGGCCGCGCCGATGGTTGCGACTATCCGGGTACGCCGTACGGCGGCCGTCGCTGTGCTCACGGCCATCACCGCGCGCTGCATCGGTGGTACTCGCGCACCATGCGGCCCGGGTCGTCGGCGATCACCGGGGTGACACCGTGCAGGATGCCGGCGCCGTAGGTGTTGTTGACGAAGAACACCTGGCCCGGTGCGGGAGCTCCCAGGTTGATGCCGAACTCACGTGTCGCCGCGTCGCCGTACTCCGCGCGCAGCACCGGCTTGCTGCCGGGTGTGGGCTCGACGGACCACTCGAACGCATCGTCGAAGGACAGCTCTCGCGCCTGCATGAGGGCCCGCGCGTCGACCAGCAGAAACTCGCCGCCGACAAACCCGCGGACCGGACCGTACAAGTGCGAGAAGAGCATCGCATCGCGGTCCGTATGCAGTGCCTTGAAGCTCCAGCTGCTGCCGTACTGCTCCGGCGGAATGACACCATCGCGGGTCACTGATTCCTTGACAATCGGCGTAGCGGAAGAACTTAGCTCGTCGCATCGGGTGACGAATTGTTCCCACACTGCGGAAAACAGAACGCGGTGCAGTCGGCGGCCGTCGGCGACGTCCGCCATGGGCAGACCGTCGACCACGGCGGCACCGGCGGCTGGCCGCTCCGCCGGACGCAGCAGCCGATCCACCACGGCACCGACCAGGGCGGGAGCGGTGACATCACCGCCGTGATCAGAGATCCGCACCGTGATGTCGGTAAATGCTGGCAATTTCACTGCCGTGCCGGAGACCGCCATCCGGTCCAGCGCCGACCGCCTTATACGCATCGATTCGGGGGCAGGTGGGGGTTCGGTAATCATTCCAAGGCTCGCTCTCTCCGGTCATCGGGAGATCTCGCACCGCTGTGGCGCACCTTTCGCCATTCTGCACACGTCCTGTCTCGCCGGCGAGACGAGACGATCGTCAAAGTTTCCGCATCCGTGGCTCATCGGCGAACGGCATGGTCGAACAGACTGCGGGTAGTGTCGCCGCTATGCGCATCGGCACAATATTGCGCCGCCTCGGTGACCATTGGGGCGGCACCAGTGTGGTGATGGCGTCCCATCTCGTGCAGGCGGCCGCCGCCCTGTGGCTGCCTCTGCTGACCGCCCGCCTGGTCGACGACGGCCTGGCGTTCGGGGACCGCGGACGGATCGCGGTGACCGGGGCGGTGATGCTGGGCGTGGCCGTCGTCCAGGCGCTCGCGGCCGCTGTCGCCGTACGGACGGCCACCACGATCGCCGAGGCGATCGGGCGGGACCTGCGGGAGGAGGTCTTCGTCGCCGCCCAGCGGCTGAGCATCGCGCAGGTGGCCCGCTTCGGGACGTCCTCGTTGACGGTACGCACCATCAACGACGTCCAGCAGGTGCAGCAACTGCTGCAGATGCTGCTCGCGGTCGCGGTGCCGGTGCCGATGATCTGCGTCGGCGGCATCGTGCTCGCCGCCTTCCGCGACGTGCAGTTCACCGTGATCCTGCTGGCCGCGATCCCGGCGCTGATGCTGCTGACCACCGGCGTGCTCCGCGCCATGCGGCCCCTCACCTCGGTGGTGCAGGGTCGCATCGATGTCATCGACCGGCTGTTCGACGAGCAGATCACCGGCGTACGCGTCGTCCGGGCGTTCGGCGCCGAGTCGCACGAGGAGCAACGCCTGCAGCGGTCCGGGGCCGAGCTCGCCGGGGTCGCCCTGCGCGCGGGCCGGCTGTCCACACTGGTGCTCCCGGCGGGTTCTCTCCTGGTGAACCTGCTGAGCGCCGTCACCGTCTGGCTCGGCGCGGGCCGGATCGCCCAGGGCTCCCTGGGGATCGGTGAGCTGATCGCCTTCATCAGCTATCTGGCCCTGGTGCTGAGCTCGATCACGACGCTCAGCTTCCTGTTCACCACGCTTCCGCGCGCCGAGGTGTGCGCCGTCCGGATCGGCGAGGTGCTTGCCGAGCGGCCCGACGTCGTCGCGCCGGCCCGGCCACGGACCGCGCAACCCACCCCTGGCTCGGTCGAGACGCGTGCCCTCCGTTTCGGCTACCCGGGCGCGGCCCGGCCGGTGCTCGTGGACGTCACCCTGACCATCCGGCCCGGCGAGCAGGTCGCGGTGATCGGCGCGACCGGAAGCGGCAAGTCGACGTTGCTGCACCTGGTGGCACGGCTGGCGGACAGCACCAGCGGGGCGGTGCTGGTCGGCGGCTCCGACGTCCGGCAGCTCGACCCCACGGTCCTGTCGCGCGCGGTGGCACTCGTACCGCAGCGGCCGATGCTGTTCTCCGGGACCGTCGCGACGAACCTGCGCCAGGGCCGCACCGGGGCCACCGACGCGGACCTCTGGGAGGCGCTCGACGTGGCGCAGGCGCGGGAGTTCGTCGAACGGCTGCCCGGTGGGTTGCGGGCCGAGGTGGGGCCCGGCGGCGCCAACCTCTCCGGCGGCCAGCGGCAACGACTGGCCATCGCCCGCGCGCTGGTCCGCCGCCCCGACATCTATCTGCTCGACGATGTCACCTCGGCGCTGGACCAGACCACCGCGACCGCGGTGGAACGGGCGCTGGCACTGGCGCACGCGAACGCCACCAGGATCGTGGTGGCCCAACGTGCCGAGGTGATCCGGCATGCCGACCGCGTCGTCGTGCTGGACGCCGGGCGGGTCGTCGGCCTCGGGACACCCGCCGAGCTGCTGGCCGGCAACGCCATCTACCGGGACATCGTGGCGGCCGAGCCCAGCCACGACGACGTCATGGACATACCCGCGTGAAGCGCTCGGACTCGGCACGGCGACTGACCGCTCGCCTGGGTGCCCACCGCCGGTTGTTCGTCGGCCTGTTCCTGCTCGGGCTGACCAGCGTGACGCTCAACGTGCTCGGCCCTGCCCTGCTCGGCCGCGCCACCGACCTGATCGTCGCGGGCGTGACGAGCGACCGGGGCGTCCCGTTCTCCGCACTCGCCCGCGTGTTGCTGCTCGCGGCGGCCACCTATGTGCTCTCGGCGGCCTGCTGGGCGTTGCAGGGCCGGGTCACCAGTCGGCTCATCCAGCAGACCGTGCTCCGGCTGCGAACCGATCTGGCCGCGAAGGTGAACCGCCTGCCGATCAGATACTTCGACCGGCAGCCACGCGGTGAGATGCTGAGCCGCGCCACCAACGACGTCGACAACGCCGCGGCGACCCTGCAGCAGACGATCAGCCAGATCACCAACTCGCTGCTGCTCTGCGCAGGGTTGTTGACCATGATGATCATCATCTCGCCGCTGCTCGCATCGGTCATCACGGCCACGGTGCTGGTCCTGGTCGTCCTGAACATCGCGCTCAGCAGACGGGCCCAGGAGCGGTTCGGCGCACGCTGGGCCACCTCAGGTGACCTGCACGCACACGTGGCCGAGATGTACACCGGCCACGCCACCGTCGTGGCGTTCCAGCAGCAGGGCGAGGCGCTGCGCGGCTTCCGGCGCCTCAACGACCGGCTCCGGGCCGACGGGCTCCGGGCCCAGACCACCAGCGGACTGGTGACACCTGCCATGACCCTGCTGTCCAACCTGGGCTTCGTCCTGATCGCAGTGGTGGGCGTCGCACGCGTCGCGGCCGGTGCCGTGACGATCGGCGAGGTCCAGGCGTTCCTGCAATACTCCCGCCAGTTCAACGGACCGCTTACCCAGCTCGCCACGCTCAATGCGGTGATCCGGTCGGGCCTGGTGTCCCTCGACCGCATCTTCGAACTACTCGACGCGCCCGAGCTGGACAGCCGGCCCAGCGTCGCGGTCCAGCGGACCCGGCCGGCCGGTCAGCTGGTCTTCGACCGGATTCGCTTCGGGTACGACCCGGCGACCCCGGTGCTCCGCGAGCTGGACCTGACGGTCGCGCCCGGCGAGACGCTGGCGATGGTCGGCCCCAGCGGCGGCGGAAAGTCGACGCTGGTCAACCTGCTGCTCCGCTTCTACGACCCGGACCACGGAACGATCCGCCTGGACGGGGCGGACCTGCATGCGTTGCCCCGCGAGCAGGTGCGGTCGGTGGTGGCGCTGGTGCCGCAGGACGTCTGGCTGCGGCACGGCACGGTGGCCGAGAACATCGCGTACGGGCAGCTCGACGCGACTCGCCAGCAGATCGAGGCGGCAGCGCGCGCAGCCCACGTCGACGACATCATCCGCGCGCTGCCGGACGGCTACGACACGGTCATCGAGGACGGCGGCTATCTGAGCACCGGTGAGCGGCAGCTGGTCACCATCGCCCGGGCCTTCCTCCGCGATCCCGCGGTGCTGGTGCTGGACGAGGCGACCAGTGCGGTCGACTCGCATACGGAGCGCCTCGTCCGGCAGGCCATCAGGCGGCTGACGCACCAGCGCACCGCGGTCATCGTCGCGCACCGACTCGCCACCATCCGTGACGCGGACCGGATCGCCGTGCTGGACGAGGGCCGGATCGTCGAAAGTGGCGACCACGCCGGCCTGCTCGCCCTTGACGGCGCCTATGCGCGGCTGCACCGCGCGCAGCGTACGGACGGATGAGGCAGGGGTGGCTCAGACAGCGACCGCACGTCGGGCGAGGAAGGCCTCGGCCGCGTCGGCCGCGACGATCGCCCCGTCGCCGCGGAGGTGCCGGTCGCGGAAGCCGCGTACGGCGGCGCGCTCCGGGGAGTCGCCGAGCAGGGCGGTGGCGGCGTCCCGTAACGCGCTCGCGGAGAGTTCTCCCGCCGTGAGCCGGCGACCGAGGCCGAGTTCCGCCACCCGGGCCGCGTTGACCTTCTGCTCCGGGCGCTCCGGCACGACGACGGTGGGCACCACGGCCAGCAGGGACTCCATGACCGAGTTCATCCCGCCGTGCGACACGAAGACATCCGCGTGGCGCAGGACGGCCGGTTGGGGCACCACCGACGCGACGACGACGCCCTCGGGGACCGGCCCGAGAGCCGCGACGTCGAGATGCTCACCGACGGCCAGCACCACCCGCCAGTCGGCGGTGCCGAACGCGCCCAGCGCGGCCCGGTACACCTCCGGACGGTTCGACGCGGTGCCGAGCGCGACCAGCACCAGGGGCGCCTCGCCCGGCGGTGGTTGCCAGCCGTCGTCCGTGCCGGCGGGCATCGCGCTCGGTCCGGCGAACACGAAATCGTCGGCGAAGGTCTCACCGGCCGGCTGGAAGGCCCGAGGCAGGAACACGATGTTCAACCCGGGGGTGGGCTCCGCCATCATCACCGCGGCGGTGTTGACGCCGTGCTGCACCGCCAGGCGGCGCATGTCCCGCCAGACCGGTCGCAGTGCGGCGCGCTCCGGGCCGCTCATGCCGGCGGCCTGGAACTGTGCCCGGGTGTGCTCGTTGCCGGCGATCGTCGGCAACATTCGGATCCCGGGCAGGCCGAGGCGCTCCGCAATCATCCGGCCCGGCGGCGTCGACATGTCGTAACAGACGCTGTCCGGTCCGTGCGCGACGGCCCACTGATACAGCGCCTGGTATCCGTTCTCGACGAGGTCGGCGTAGAGGCGCATTCTTTCGACGTATCGAGTCGGTCCGCTGTCCGCCGTCGGAGTGCCCGGCGGCAGCGCGAACCCGATCGGCAGGAATTCTGCCCCGGTTGCCGTCACTGCGGCGGCGAATCGATCACTGGTCGCGTAGGTGACCCGATGGCCGCGACGGACCAGCTCGGCGGCGAACGGCAGTGTCGGATTCACGTGGCCGTCTGCGGGAAGGCACACAAAAAGCAGGTGCCGGCCGACCTGCTCGTCGGCGATCTTTCTCATGGAAATCTCCCGAATGTTCGGCCCGCCGTGGCGGAGGAATTCAATATCCTCGGTCCAGTATCGCCGCATGCCCTACGAACAACCATTCCCGACCGAGGAGAAAAATGGAAAAATATGTCGACGTCGCCCCCGGAATTCAGTTGTACGCACGGCTGGACGGGCCGGCCGGCCGGCCCGTCGTGCTGCTGGTCGCGGGGGCGAATGCCGCCGGGTCGAGCTGGCCGGACGGCCTGGTGTCGCAGCTCACCCGCCATCACCGGGTCCTGCGTTACGACCATCGCGACACCGGCCGTTCGACCCGGGTCTTCGACCGGGACCCGTACCCGGTGACCGTCCTCGCCACCGACGCGGTCGCCGTGCTCGACGCGTTCGGCATCTCCCGCGCGATCGTGGTCGGCACGTCGCTCGGCGCGCAGCTGACCCAGCTTCTCCTGCTGGACGCCGCCGATCGCGTGGCCTCGGCCGTCCTGCTCTGCGCGGCGGCGCTGCCGATGCCCGACGCTCGGCAGTCCGACCACCCGGGCCCGTCGCCCGCGCTGGCCCGGGTGTGGCGCGGCCTGGCGGAAGCTCGCGACCCTGCGGAGGTGGTGGAGTGGAAAGTTGAGCAGTGGCGGCTGCTCAACGGGCCGCGATTGCCCTTCGCCGAGAACGCCTACCGCCGGCTGGAGCGTCGTGCCGCCGCCGCACGAGGGCCGGCCGGACCGCTACTGGGCCCGCACGTCCGTGCCGATCCCGGCAGACTGGCCCGCCGCCCGGAACTCGCCCGCGTGCGGGTGCCCACACTGGTGCTGGAGGGGTCCTGCGACCCGGTTAATCCGCCGCCCTGTGCGGCCATTCTGACCGCGTCCATTCCTACCTCCCGCCGCGTCACCCTCGCCGACATGGCTCACTTGATACATCCGCTCGTGGCTCCGCAGATCGCGGCTCAGGTCGCCGGATTCGTCTCGCCGGCGGGACATCGGTTCGGACCTCCCCCGACTTGAGTCGACCACGTCGAGGCCCCAGGATAGGAATCGGCGCCCGGCAATTGCCCACCCCCTTGGAAGGGCGTTCGGCGCATGCTCATCACCCTCTTCACAAGTGCTGGGAGAGACGAATGCAGAAACCTCAGAAAGACCCGGTCTACGTGCGCGCTTCGGTCTGGCCGAAATGCGATCTGGTCTGCCGTTACTGCCCGGTCGAAGAGGGAATGGAAAATCGTGTACCGGCAAGGTACGCCGGACAGCAACTGACCACTGAGCAATACTTGCGCAACGCCGCGGCGATCGCTTCGGCCGGCATTGGCGGCATCTCGTTCACCGGTGGCGAGCCGACGTTGCGCCCAGACCTGGGTGACATCATCGAGGCGGTCCGCCCCATGTACGAACGGGTGGAGTTGACCACCAACGGCGCCCGCCTGCCGAAGATCACCGACGCGGTGAGCCGGCACATCGATCTGCTGAAGATCTCGCTGGACAGCGTGCGGCAATCCGACGTCCTGCAGATCACCGGCCGCCGCTTCGCGTACGCCCACGCGACCGAATCGATCCAGTGGGCGATCAGCGAACGTGTGCCCCTTGCTCTTAACGCGGTCCTGATGCGTCGCACCCGTGACGTCCTGGACCAGACCATCGATTTTGTCGCCGACCTGGTGTCCGACGCGCGCTCACCAGTGCACCTGAGCCTGCTCGACTTCTACTACTCACCCAGCCGGCGGGCCGAGTGGCAGGAGGACTACCTGCCTACCGACAAGGTCCTCGAACTGCTGACCGACCGCTACGGCGAGCCGGAGATCCAGGAGCGGTTCGGATGCCGCTTCTACTGGTACGACGCTAACGGCTTCAGCGTGCGCCTCAAGGACTCCTACAGCGCCACGATGCGCGCGCCCAAGTGTGAGGGCTGTGCCAGTTACTGCCAGGAGGGCATCTACGGCATCAAACACTCGGTGGAGGGGTGGCTGACCACCTGCCCGAGTGACCGGGAGGACCTTGGCAACCTGCTGCATCCTGACCTCAGCGATGAGCAGTTGACCGAGCGGGTGACCGCGATTCTGGCCGACGTCGACAACGCGAGGTCGACACCGGACTCGTTCGACGTGATGTGCCGGACCCACGATTTGCGGCCCGCGGCAGCGGTCGCGTCCTGACGTCGCGAGCAGGATGCGGCGGCGCAGGAAAGCCGCTGAATGCCGGCGCAGCGCGTCGACCGGGCGTGCTGCGGGCGCCGGCCGTGAACGTCGGCGGGTATTGAGACCTCCGGTTTCGGTGTGGACGTCGGCGCCCCACGCCTCGCCGGAGGTCTCACCCCCGCCACGCCGTCGACGCCCTTCATGGGTGCTACCGCTGGCCGCCGGTCGCGCCAAGGGCCTGCGCCGCAGCCCGATCGAGGGCTTGCACGATCCAGGCGTCCAACGAGGTGTTCAACTCGGCGGCGGCCTTCTGCCAGGTGTCGATCCGGTCCGTCGACACCCGGACCCGGGGCAACTCGGCGGCCTTCCGGTCAGCGCGCTGGGCGGCTCGTCGGTGATTGCGCAACTGGATCCGCAGTCGGTTACGCGACCATCCCTTTTCGGCTGCCAGGTCGAGCCAGTGGTCCTGTTCGGGCTCCGGCAACGCGGCCACCTCCGTGTGGTGCTGGAAGCTCAGCTCCTCACGGCGGCGACCGATGGGGAACTTGCGGGCGATCCAGGCATAGTTACGTAATGTCTGGTATTCCAGGCCAACCCGCTCCACGGTCTCGGCGTATCTGCGCTCGTAGCGTTCCTGCCCGTAGATCAACCAGTCGCCGAGGCACCACGCGAAGGAGTCGACCAGCCGACTGATCCGGAAGCCGGCGTCGGCCCAGTCGTCGAAGGCGAGGTCGGAGGGTATGACCAGGCCTGTCCGCGTCGTCAAGATTCCGGTGCCTCCGTTGCCCCGTTCCACGGCCGTTTTCCTGGCGCTAACCACGCAGATTCACTCCCCGTTTTGGATCTGTTACAAACTGCAAGGAAGCCTATCCGAAGGGACGCACCGCTCGAAGTGCTTCCATCAGTGACACTTGTCGGCATCCTGCTTGTCCACTTGGTACTGTCTTGTGGCGCTCTGGTTCTTATGCGGCGGGAACTCGTCCCGGCGGTTGGCGGACTCCGCAGCGAAGCGTTCGCGAGTTGCCGCGGTCGGAGCAGCGGGCGACTGTCTGTGCGCGCCGAAAGATCGACTAGTGCCGTGACCACGAACGTTGACGGTGTTGGTCAGGCTGCGCGGGTAGCTGGCTGGCCCCAGCGTCGTTGTCGTTCGCTGCGGATGCGGGCGCGTTCGCGGCGTTGGGCGGCCAGGACGTCGGGGTGGCGGGCATTGGCGTTGCGCCAGCGCAGGTAAGCCTGCAGTTTCCGGGTCAGCGCCGGGTGGTTCGAGTGGTTCGAGCCGGCGATGACGAAGGTGCGTAGCGGCCCGAACTGGGCCTCGATCGGGTTGGCCCAGGAGGCGTAGGTCGGGGTGAAGCAGAGCTCGACCTTGTTCCGGGCCGCCCACCTGCGGATCTTGAGGCCTTTGTGCGCGGACAGGTTGTCCAGGATGACGTAGATCGGTGCCCCGTCCGGGCGGGCTGCGCGGATCGACTTGAGCGCCGCGAGGGTGTTCGCGGCGCTCTTACGCCGCCGCACGACGCCCCAGAGTTGGTCGTCGCCGACGGAGTAGCAGCCGTGGAACTGCCGGACCCGTGCAGCTTGTGGTAATTCGCGCCTGATCACCGACAACCCGGCCCGAGGTCTGGAACTACCCCCTCGGGAACGCCTCCAGCCCGAGGTGTGGACCGACGCCCGCGTCGCCGAGTGGAAGGCCATCGGCGAGCGCCCGGTGATCGCGGTGTGGACAGCCGCGCAGCTCGCCGCCTTCCTCGACTTCGTCCGCGACGACACCCTCTACGCCCTGTGGTGGCTGATCGCGCTGCGCGGACTGCGACGCGGCGAGGCCGCCGGGCTCCGATGGGCCGACGTCGACCTGCACGAGGGGCAGCTGTCGGTGGTCCGGCAGCGGACCACGGCCGGGTACGACGTGCACGAGGGACCACCGAAATCCGCGGCCAGCCGCCGCCTGGTCGCGCTCGACAAGCACACCGTGCAGGTGCTGCGCCAGCAGCGACAACGGCAGCAGGATCGCCGCGCCAGACGCGTCGACGCCAACAAGGTGTGCCACGACAGCGGTTACGTGTTCACCAGCCCCGACGGACTACCCCTGCACCCCGGCTACCTCCCCTAACGCCTGCGGCTGCTCGTCGACCGCGCCGGACTCCCACCGATCCGGCTGCACGACCTCCGACACGGCGCGGCCTCACTCGCCCACTCCGCTGGCGCGGACATCAAAACCGTTTAGGACCAACTCGGACACGCCAACATCCGCGTCACCGCCGACATCTACACCACCGTCCTACCGCCAGCCGCGCACAAGGCCGCCGAGATCACGGCCTCCTACCTCATCGAGGCCGGCAAACCCGGCGCGGAGATCAAACGACAGATCGACCGCACCCGAGACACCGACGACGGCACCGCCCCAGCGCCGACCAAGCCACACCCGGAACCGGACATCACCGGGGCAGGAGCCCGAAAGCCACCGAAGCACACACCCCAACTGAGGGTGCCGCGGCGCCGCACCCAACAGCGCGCGAAAGCGCGACGAGTGCTCACCAGCCGACAGCTCACCAACCACCAGGAGCTCGCCGGACAACCCGCTCCCACAAGTCACTAGGTCCAGTGTTCACACAGAGTCCCAGCCATAGGTTCACCTGCGGCTGGGACTACTGCACTGCTGACACGGCGTCGGCCAAACGCGATCCGGCCCCACGACCATGCGGCCAACAGACCATCCCCACGACGCGACCAGGCCACCGACACGGTTCCTGCCCCGCCTCGCCGACTCGCTGAGCAGACGTAACACGCCAACGCGAGCAGGGTCGCCGACGAGGTGGACAAGATGCTCGACGAGCGGCTCTTCGCCCAGCCTGCGGTCTCGGTCGATGTCGTCTCTCGTGACTGGAAGCATCTGAGCAGTAATCAGATGGGTCGGGCCGCAGGGGTGCCGCCAGCGCATGCCGGACTAAGGCCGCTACCTGCGAAAACATGCGCCCCCGCCTCCTGGGCCTCCCATTTTCACATTCAGATATCCCACATACCGAGACCGTGGTGCTCCGATGGTGCTCGGCTGCCCAGAAGCCGCCCGAGCGGCGCGACCGCGAACCAAAGCGCCTCTGAGCTGCTCAAACGTGGGTCACAACCGCGACCCACACATGACCCATACGAAGGCAGGGAATATAGCCGATCGGCTATATTCCCTGCTCAAGTGGTGCGCCCGAAGGGACTCGAACCCCTAACCTTCTGATCCGTAGGAGGAAGGGTAACCCACCTTCCCCACCGAATACAAAGTCTCATAGCTCGTACTGTATTGCAAGCCCTTCGTCCACGCGGAGGGCTTTTTGTTTCGGCTGGTCCACGCGCTGCAGGCGACGGGCAGGGTGATGGGCTCGCCGCTGCCGGGCTCACCGTGCTGATTTCGACCCGCCCGTGCTCGACCGGTGCCGAACATCCGAGCACCATCGGAGCACCATGCAGGCCGCGATATCCCTCGGATCTGAGCGCCGAGGGTTCTGGCGATGTCGACAATTGGGTAGCACGCACGCTTCCCAATGACCGCCTTCATCTCCCGCTTCACTCGGACCGAGGCGGGACCGCTGGCGCCACCCACAGACCTTGGCGCGGTGATCCGCGCTTCGATGACAGCGGGAGCGGGCGGCCGAGTGCGGCGATGTTAGTCGTCTTCGGGGTCGGCGAACCGTAGTTCGGCCGCCGACTCCGCCATGGCGGAGTCGTCGAAGTCCGGTAGCGCCCGTTCCGGCAGGTGCAGGTCGGCGTCCGGGTCGATGCCCTCTGAGCTGCCGATCAGGTCCAGTAGGAATTCCTCGGCACCGCGCAGCAGTACGGGGTCCTCCGTCCAGAAGCCGAACTCGAGGCTGCGTCGTGACGACGCCGTGAAGTTCGCTGACCCGATCCAGAGTCGCTTCGGGGTGAAGGCGGTGACGTCGGCCGGCCCGAAGTCGTCTTCGTCGTGTTCCCAAAGGTGGCCGAGTAGCGCCAGCTTGGCGTGGAGGATCGGTGGCATGGACCCGTTGGCGCCCACGCCCTTGCGGTAGCCGATCGTCCGCACGGTCGGGATCATCTCGTCGCCGGGCGGCAGCGACCACCCGGGTCCGATCATCGGGGGCTCACCGTCGACCAGTGAGGTCAGTTGCTCCAGCGGGGAGAAATAGCACACCGGGAGACCGGACGCGCGGGTGTTGAGGTCGGCCAGGCGGCGAAGCTTGTAGGGCAGATCCGGCGGCTGCACCTTCTTGTCCCGGGCCTGCTTGGTCACGTCCGCGCTGGTGGTGTAAGAGACGGCCATCGCGTGATCCGGTCTGATGTTATGCGGCGATCGGTGCCGCGTCGGGCTGGTCGGTGTCGTGTTGGCTGGTGTCGAGGGTGATCAGGCGGGCTTTGGTCAGGAGTTCCAGGCCCATGTAGCGGCGTCCTTCGGTCCATTCATCGGTTTGCTCGGCGAGGACCGCGCCGACGAGGCGGATGATCGCTGGCCGGTTAGGGAAGATCCCGACGACGTCGGGTGCGGCGGCGGATTTCCTTGTTCAGGCGTTCCTGCGGGTTGTTGGACCAGATCTGGCGCCAGATCTCGCGTGGGAAGCCGGTGAAGGCGAGCAGGTCGTCGTGGGCGGCGTCGAGATGCTCGGCGGCGGCTGGGAACTTCGCCTCGATCGTGGCGACGACCCGCTGGAACTGGGCTTGGACGGCGTCGGTGTCGGGCTGGTCGAAGATCGTGCGGACAAGGGTGGCGATCCACGGCTGCGCGGACTTCGGCACCTTCGTCAGCAGGTTGCGCAGGTAGTGGGTCCTGCACCTCTGCCAGGACGCGCCGGGCAGGGCCGCCCCGATCGCGGCCACGAGGCCGGCGTGGGCATCGGAGATGACCAGACGCACGCCGGACAAGCCGCGGGCGGTCAGCGACCGCAGGAACGCCAGCCAGCCGGCGCCGTCCTCATCCGAGGCGACGTCCACGCCGAGGACTTCGCGCGCGCCGTCGGCGTTGACCCCGACAGCGACCAGCGCGTGGACATTGACGGTCCGGCCGTGCTCGCGGACCTTCATGGTCAGGGCGTCCATCCACACGAACGTGTAGTGGGCGGCGTCCAGGGTCCGGTTGCGGAACGCCTCCACCTGCGCGTCGAGGTGCGCGGCCATCTCCGAGACCTGCGACTTCGACAGCTGCCGGATGCCGAGCTGCTCGACCAGCTTCTCCACCCGCCGCGTCGAGACCCCGAGCAGATACGAGGTGGCGACCACCGAGACCAGGGCATGCTCGGCCCGCCGCCGGTGGGTGAGCAGCCAGTCCGGGAAGTAGCTACCGTGGCGCAGTTTCGGGATCGCCAGGTCGATCGTTCCGGCGCGGGTGTCCCACTCCCGAGGCCGGTAACCGTTGCGGCAGTTGACCCGCTCATCGCTGCGCTGCCCATACGCGGCGCCGCAGATCGCGTCGGCCTCGGCGGACATCACCGCCTGCGCGAACGTGCGGATCATCGCCTGCAACATGTCCGGCGACGCGCCCTCGATCTGCTCGCGCAGCAGGTCAACAGGGCTCACACTCTCTGAAGCGGCCATCGCGTCCTCTCTTCCTTCTCTGACTTGGTCGTCTTGAAGGATCGACGCGATGGCCGTCTCTCATCTACGCAACACGCCCATCACGGGGCAAGTCGTACACCACTCCCGTGGACGCAACCCCTCGAACGCCCAGCCGCAGCCGGGTGGCGCGTGGCGGCATGGCTGAGAGTCGTTGCGGTTGTTCTCCCCTGCGGAGTACAGCCCGCTGCCGGGGGTGGGGCATGCCGCGGCAGGAGGGTGAGGAGTTCCCGACCGCCGGGCACGTCGTGGACTATCTGCGGGGCCTACGAGCAGCGCTACGACCTTCCGGTGCTCCGGCCGGTCCGGGCTCAGAAGGTGCGGTGAGCCGGGGAGCGCCTGGCGGTGCAGACCGGCGCCGGGGAGTGGCTAGCCCGGTACGTCATTTCGGCCACCGGGACGTGGGAGTGCCCTACGTGCCCGACATCCCGGGGCCGTGCGGAGTTCGCCGGCCGGCAGCTGCACACGGTGCACCACACCTCAGGATCAGGGGCCACTGGTTCTACGTCATCTGCACGGGTTGAGCCGTCCCCTGGATGAGTGGCCCGGACCTCGTTGCGCAGGGTCCGGACCGCTCCACATCCTCGCTGTGGTCAGGCTTTGACTGCGGTGTTGTTGTGGGCAGCGCGGGATGCGGCGATCAGTGACGCGCCGAGGTTCGCCGCTTTCTGAGGGGTGAGCCGGATCGTCGTGCGGTCCCAGAAGCCCGACAGCAGCGATGCGGCCAGGTTCCGGACCGCGTTGTGGTTCATCCCGTCGAGCTTGGTCATGTCGGTGGGGCGCTGTTCCGGGTTGTCGATGGCCAGCGTCACTGATGGCGGCTCGTCGTACCCGTCGGGAGAGTTGAACGCCTGAAGGTCGACCGTCGCCACCTTGATGTCGTTGGCACATTCGTGGTGCTGGCCGTACACGGCGGCCACGTGCCGGTCGTGCAGGCGGACGCCGTCTTCGGTAAGGCACTCCCCACCGCACCACACCGGGCACTGCGGCTCGGCCGGCTTGGCGGGTGGAAGCAGGTAGCCGGCGTGCGACCACATCGCGAAGTCCACCATCGCGTCCAGCACCTGCTCCTCGGTGCAGTTCAACCGCACAGCCTGCTCAGCGACGCTCAGACCCTGCTGGGTAAGTCGCTCGGCGACCACGCCGCGGAACACGCTGATCTTCTGCTCGGCCGTCAGGCCCTCGTCGTGGACCACCAGATCGGCCACGGTCTGGTCGAGGCTCGGCCGGTATGGCCTCGGCGCTGGACCGGCCAATCCGGCCTCGACCAGCTGGTTGTCCGTATCGCGCGCCATGGCCACAACTCGTCCGACCGCCGTCCGCACCTGCTCAGCCTCGTCCAGCGTGAGCCGCAACGCCGCCGTCGCGCCCTCGATCACGAACTTCACCACCGGCTCGACCGCGTCGGCGTGCTGCTCCAAGTCGACCTCCAGCCCCGGCGGCCGGTACGTCCCATCGCTGCACGACTCGCCGGCAGTACTCACTGAGCTGTGTAGCGACAACAGCACAGGCGGCGAGTCGTCTGGCCAGTGGATGCGATCCTCGAGATGGTCGCCGTCCTGGTGCGTCGCGACACACCAGGAAGGACACGCCCGCCTCAGCCAGTACGGCCGGTGCGATCGGCGGGCTTCCATTACCGCCTTCCTAATGGAGGTGGCGAGGTAGCCGGCGTCGGCCAGACTGAGCGGATCCGGAGCGGACACGACCAACTCCGCTGGGGTGTTCTCCTCGGGCTGGTCAAGGTGCTCCAGTGAGAAAATCTCCACCGCCATCCCGCCGACCTCACCCTTATGGGTCTGCATCACCATCCGGGAGTGCCCCCGGGCCCGGTCGCCCGGACTACCCAACTCCTCCTCGGCATGGACCTTGACACACCATGGCGGGCAACCGCCGAGGTGGGCCGTGATGTTCGAGCTCACGATCTGGTTCAACAGAACGACCATATCGATAGGTTCACACGTGGCTATTGTGGGAGGACGGACACCGTGTCCACCAAGCTGGCAGCGTGGTAACCGGAACCGGTGCTCAACGGGGCGTTGTGGTTTGAGAATCGGGCATTGCGATGCGCGGGGTGGGTGGTAAGCCTCCCCGTCCTCCCGATCGGCGGTCGCGCTGTGCCGCGTGTGCCAGAGTCTCGGTCCAGTATGCGTGTAATGACCGGCCGTGTGCGGGCCCTCTCGGCCGTTCACACCTCAGCGTGCAGCCGTCTTGCGCCCGGGATGGTCCTCCAGGATCTGTCGAGCGAGGTGTACGGGCGCGGGTCGGGCTGTCCGCCCGTCCCAGGCCAGCGAATGCCCACACAGCCGTGAGTTCCCCCCGCTTTTATGGAGCGGTGGTTACCTGCTGCCGGCTGGCGCAGGGGTGACGATAGTTGGTTCGGCTGGTTGCGTCTGGCGGCTGTGCCAGGCGGTCTCGTACTCGTTCGGGCTGAGGTAGCCCAACTCTTTCTGGATGCGGCGGGTGTTGTACCAGCCGTCGATGTAGGCGAAGATCGCGTTCTCGGCCTCGTCACGGGTCCGCCATGAGGTGCGGTAGACGAGTTCGATCTTCAGGGTTGACCAGAAGTTCTCCATGAGGGCGTTGTCGTAGCTGTCGCCGACGGAGCCCATCGAGGGCAAGATTCCGTTGTCCTGCAAGCGTTCCGCGAAGCGGAACGACGTGTAGTTCGACCCGCGGTCGCTGTGGTGGATCAACTGGCCGTCGCAGACGTCGCGGGACCAGATGCCGTATTCGAGGGCGGCGAGGATCAGGTCGGTGTCGCAGCGGTCGGAGGTCTTCCATCCGACGATCCGGCGGGAGAACGCGTCGCGGACCGCGGCGAGCCAGAACACGCCCTCGCCGCACGGGATGCGGGTTGCGTCGGCAACCCAGAGCCGGTTCGGCCCGTCGGTGGTGAACTGCCGATTCACCAAATCCGGCGCCGGCGTGTGCCGTGGATCCTGCTTCGTGGAGCCGCCGCGCCAGCCGCGACGCAGGAACGCCCCCTGCCAGCCCTGCTCGGCCATCAGCCGCTCGACGCGTTTGCGGCCCACGCGAATGCCGTCGCGGCGTAACTGCCGGTGGACCCGGTCCGCGCCGTAGGTGCGCCCCGATGTCTGCCAGATCTCGTAGATGTTCGAGGTCAGCCCCAGGTCGACCACGTTCCGATCACACCGAGTTGCTCGGCCAAGCGACGGATCACCGGCTTCGGGTCCGACTCGCGGTACAAGCGCACAGCGCGCTGACGTAGCGCATCGGGGTACTTCTTCGGTGCTGCCACGGACGACTTCCTCCCCACGGCCATCAGACCATGATCAAGAAGCTTCATGAAAGCGGGGGTGGCTCAACCAGCCCCAGCCCGACCCTGCCCGTGACCGGCGACAACACGACCCGACTGTGGTGGCTGCTCGCCATCGGCGCCACCATGGTCACCGTCGGCGGTACCGCCTCCGTGCTCCTGCGTCGGAGCAGAACCGCGAGTGACGGCTGACGCCAGCACTCTGAAGTAGGTCACCGCGAGGGGTTCTGGCCTATAGGCCAGAACCCCTCGCGGGGCTGTCTCGCCACCCCACCGCAAGCGAGCCTGCACTGCACCCGACCCACACAGACGACGCCGCCGGTGGAGTACCGGGCTGGTAGCAGGCCAGTGCCACCGCACGGGGCGGTGCCGTAAGCACCGGACGGCACGAAGCCGCCCCGCCCACCGGAGGGTGAGCGGGGCCGCCGCGGTTTGGCGGACCTACAGGGCTGAAGGTCTTCGCGCTCCTTCGTCTGCAGGGCTACCGACCAGGACGCCGAGCGCCTGCCACCGGGTGTAACGGGTGGTCCCCTTCGCCCGGTTGCGGCTGCGCTCTGGTCGTCACCCGATTCAGCTACTGCAGTCTGGGTCAGGCAGTGCGTTCCGTTGCGGTGCCGTCGATGATCTTGTCGCGGACGAATCCGCTGCTGATCGCGACCTGCTGAAGCTGGGTGTTCTTCAGCAGACCGACGTAGGCGCCTACAGCGATGCCGAAGTTCATGACTACCGCGTAGCCGACCTCGACCACGTTGAAGGCGATGCCTGCCTCTGTGGCAGCCAACCACGCCTCCAGAAACGCCTTCAAGGCGGCCAGTGCGAGCAGCACCAGGCCCTTCGGACCGGCCGACCACGACTGTCGCATGAACAGCGCCGCCGAGAGCGGCAGTAGGATAGTGAGGGCGAGCGACAGCAAGCCCGCGAGGTTGGGGGTGAACAGGTACGTGGGCAGCTCGGGCAGGACAATGCTGGGGCCCATGGTCCCTCCTCGGGGTGAACGCTGAGGCTGCCGATAATGGTCGTCGTGCTGCCGTGCGCGATGGTGCGACATCGGCCGGATCGCCGATCTCGTCACCGGCACCCTCACGCCCACCGACCTCGGCACCTGGCTCGTCCCTGACGAGCGCCGCCGACCGACCATTCTCGCCGCAGTGGCCCGGATCTGGACGGAACACGCGTTGTTCTTCGGCGACGCCTTCCTGCTCCCGGACGGCACGGCCGCGACCGTCTGGTTCCACCGCTACCGCCCCATCCCGCCCCCGCCCGATACGCCGACTGTCTCGCCGATGAGTGCGGCGCACGTCAGGACCGGTTCCTCCAGTTCGACCGGGCACTCGCCGCGCACCGTCCCACCGAGGCGCACAACCACCTCGCGCTGCTCGCCGCGCCTGACCCGACGGACTCGAACCGCGCTGCGGCGATCCTCGACGGATCGCAGCGCTGGATGGACACGCTCAGCCTGCCCACCCCTACGCCGAGGTTTACACCGACACCGACCGCGACCTGTTGCAAGGACACGGCTACACCCAGCGGGACACCTTCCCCGCCGACGGCCACACCACCACACACACCATGTGGCGGCCCTCGCCGTTCTGGACCGACCGGTCCAACCGCAACACCCGCTCACCCCTGCGGCCTCCGCCCGTCCGACCCCGCAACAACCCATCAGCCCGGTGGGCGCCGCGCTGATCCACTGACCTGGCCGGGGCCACCATCGCCGCCCCGGCCAGCCGGGCCGGAATAGCTTCTACGTTTCAGGGTCAGGCGACGGACGCCGAGGTCGACATCGCCACCTCCTGCGAACATCACCGATGGCACCACCGCGTCCGCTGCTTGTGGGCCCGTCCTGACCTGTCGGTCTACGACGTGACGTTGCAGGCGCACCTTACTCGAAAGAATGCCACGCGGCCGTGTACGCCCTGCGAGCCGAAGGACTGCCGATCAAGGCAACGGCCCGCCGCCTTGAGATGAACGTCAGAACCTCCCGCAAGTACGCCCACGCCGCCGCCGAGGCGTTGATCGGCCCGAACGCCAGCAGCCGACTCAGCGTCCTCGCCCGTTCTACTCCTACCTGCGACAACGCCTCGCCGACGGCGTCCACCAGACAGCCGTGCTGCACGGGGGAGATCGTGGCCCGCGATGCTCGCCTGGGTGGTCGCTCACCATCTGCTGCGTATCGAGGAGCCCACATTCGCCCCGGGCGCCGCGGTGGCGGTGATCGGCGCTTCGTTGGCCAAGCGGGCCCGACGCACCGTCGAGCTACTTCTGGGCATCGGCGTCGGCATCGCCGCCGGTGACCTGCTGATCGCCCTGATCGGCACCGGGGCGTGGCAGACGGGCATCATTGTCTTCCTGGCGATCACTGGTGCCGCAGCAGCCCGGGGCACCGGCCTGCTGATGACTCAGGCCGGTGCCACAGCGGTCCTGGTAGCGACGCTCACTCCGGCCAACCCCGATCTGGAGCTTCCCCGGGCGATCAACGCCCTGGTCGGCGGCCTGGTCGGGTTATTCGTGATGCTGGTCTTGGCGCCGCTCAACCCGCTGCGCACCGTCCGGCGGGTCGCCGGCTCCGCCTTGGATCTGTTCGCCAATCAAATGACCGCCTGCGCTGAGGCCCTGGCCAATGGTGACGCTCGTCGAGCGGAGGTCCTGCTGAAGCACATGCGGAACTCAGAGTCGAAGCTGATGCAGCTTCGCGAGGCGGTGTCCGCCGCCGAGGAGGTGGTCCAGTTTTCCCCGCTGCGGTGGCGCCGCCGGCAGATCGTGTACGCCTACCGAGACGGCGTCGAGCATATGGAGCGGGCTTACCGCAACAGCCGGACACTGGTGCGCCGCGCGGGCACGGCGCTGCGGGATGCCGAACCGGTGCCGCCGGACCTGCCCGCCGCTATCGAGGAGTACGGCACGGCGGTGCGGCTGCTGCACCGCGCGTGTCTGGCTGGTGAGGAACCAGTCCAGGCCCGCGAGCGCGTGCTACATGCGGTGCGGCTCGGCGGCAAGGCCTGCCGGCACGAGATCGGCTTCTCCGGGACGATCGCCGTCTCTCAACTGCGTATCGTCGCCAATGAACTACTGCGCTCAACGGGTGTGCGGCGCGTCGAGGCCCGCACCCTCGTCCGCCGCGCCGCCGCCGGACAACCAAGCTGAACTGCCCGCCCACTGCCGGCACGTCACGTGCGACGGAGGGCGTAGTTCTTGCCTGACCGCCCGCGGCGTGTCCGGTCTTCGCCTGGTCATCTCCGAAGCTCAGGCTGGCGCAAGCAGGCCATCAGAGCCGCCCTGCCCGGCGCGTTATGACAACGCTGCCGCACCCACTACCTGTGCAACCTGCTGACCATGGTGCCCGAGTCCGCGCAGCCTTGGATCGCCACACCCGTCCGTACGATCTTCGTCAACCCGACACCGACGCCGTCCGAGCCCAGTTCGACCGGGTCATGGCCACCGTCGAAGCCAAGTTCCCGGTTGCGGCCGAACACCTCGACACCACCCGCGACAACCTCGTCGCCTCCACCGGTTTCCCGTGCGGGATCTGGCGGCAGATCTGATCGAGCAACCTGCAGGAACATCTGAACAAGGAGGTCCGTCGCCCCCCCCAGGGCCGTCGTGATCCTCCCGTACCGTCCGGCCATCATCCGCCTCGCCGGTGCCGTGCTCGCCGAACAGACCGACGAATGGACCGAAGGCCGCCGCTACATGGGCCTGGAACTACTCGCCAAGCCCATAATCACCGTCGCACCGGCCACCGCGACACCAGCCAGCCCGACCCCTACCCCGATCGCCGCAGACATCGAACTAGATCTCGCGATGGCCATCTTTACACCACCAGCGCGGACATGACCCTCAGCGGCCGGATCCCACTGCGTACCGCGACGAGACGGTAACAGCGACGGCAGGATCCTTCGGTAGGTCTCTGCGTCTCTGGAAGCTATTAACATCCGTCGACGGCGCCCTTATGATCTTCGGACGTAAGTGCATCGGAAGCCTTCTATGACCAACCCCTCAGGATGAACCGTGCGATCGTTCAAGTCCCTCGTCACGCTCGTGGCCGCCCTCGCCACAGCGCTGACCGCCACACTCTTCGTCGCCTCGCCCGCCCAGGCGGCCCCGAACTTCAAGGCGCCGTACCCCTGCGGCCAACGGTGGACGTACAGCCACCACAGCGCCGAGGTGCGCATGGCCCTCGACTTCGTCCGCGCCGACGGTGGTAGCACCGCCGGCGCCCCCGTGCTCGCCTCCGCCGCCGGCACCGCCACCCGCCATTGGCAGTCCGGCGGTGCGGGCAACTACATCGTCATCGACCACGGCGGCGGCTGGAAGACCTACTACTTCCACCTCGCCGCGTTCTCGGTCGCCCACGGAGCATGGGTGAACACGGGACAGCAAATCGGCACCACCGGCAACACCGGCAACTCCTTCGGCGCGCACATCCACTACGAGCAGCTATACAACGGCGTCGGCCAGACCATCAGGATCAACGGCGCCGCACTCGCCTACCCCGGTTCCTACCACCAGTACTACCTCACCAGCGACAACGGCTGCGGCGGCACCGCCTTCTGGACCTGGGGCTCCGGCGTCCGCGTCCGCAGCGACGCGTACCTGTGGGCGTCGACCGTGACCTCCCTGGCCGGTCCCACCCTCGTCAACGTCACATGCCAGAAGCAGGGCGACACCGTCTACGCCGAGGGCTACGTCAACAACTGGTGGTCGCGACTGCGGGACCAGAACGGCTTCATCTCCAACATCTTCATCAACCACCCGGCGCAACAGCTACCGGGTGTACCTCTCTGCTAGTAGTCCCGCGAAGGGACTCGTGTCCCGGCTGTCAGCCCTGCGAGACGAGTCGACACCCTACGGTCCGCGCCGGAACACTCCGGCGCGGACCATGCGTTAAGCCGCGCTGCAACTCGACCTGCTCACCATGGTCACCCAGGCGCGCCTGCCTGACGTACACCCTGGCCTGGCTGCCGATCTAGTGAGTCTTCCAACCTGATCTTGTAGGTCAGGGACGGTGTGCGCAGCCCGGAGATTGATGAGGGCGAGGCTTGTGAAGGCGAGCAGGTCGTCGTGGGCGGCGTCGAGATGCTCGGCGGCGGCTGGGAACTTCGCCTCGATCGTGGCGACGACCCGCTGGAACTGGGCTTGGACGGCGTCGGTGTCGGGCTGGTCGAAGATCGTGCGGACAAGGGTGGCGATCCACGGCTGCGCGGACTTCGGCACCTTCGTCAGCAGGTTGCGCAGGTAGTGGGTCCTGCACCTCTGCCAGGACGCGCCGGGCAGGGCCGCCCCGATCGCGGCCACGAGGCCGGCGTGGGCATCGGAGATGACCAGACGCACGCCGGACAAGCCGCGGGCGGTCAGCGACCGCAGGAACGCCAGCCAGCCGGCGCCGTCCTCATCCGAGGCGACGTCCACGCCGAGGACTTCGCGCGCGCCGTCGGCGTTGACCCCGACAGCGACCAGCGCGTGGACATTGACGGTCCGGCCGTGCTCGCGGACCTTCATGGTCAGGGCGTCCATCCACACGAACGTGTAGTGGGCGGCGTCCAGGGTCCGGTTGCGGAACGCCTCCACCTGCGCGTCGAGGTGCGCGGCCATCTCCGAGACCTGCGACTTCGACAGCTGCCGGATGCCGAGCTGCTCGACCAGCTTCTCCACCCGCCGCGTCGAGACCCCGAGCAGATACGAGGTGGCGACCACCGAGACCAGGGCATGCTCGGCCCGCCGCCGGTGGGTGAGCAGCCAGTCCGGGAAGTAGCTACCGTGGCGCAGTTTCGGGATCGCCAGGTCGATCGTTCCGGCGCGGGTGTCCCACTCCCGAGGCCGGTAACCGTTGCGGCAGTTGACCCGCTCATCGCTGCGCTGCCCATACGCGGCGCCGCAGATCGCGTCGGCCTCGGCGGACATCACCGCCTGCGCGAACGTGCGGATCATCGCCTGCAACATGTCCGGCGACGCGCCCTCGATCTGCTCGCGCAGCAGGTCAACAGGGCTCACACTCTCTGAAGCGGCCATCGCGTCCTCTCTTCCTTCTCTGACTTGGTCGTCTTGAAGGATCGACGCGATGGCCGTCTCTCATCTACGCAACACGCCCATCACGGGGCAAGTCGTACACCACTCCCGTGGACGCAACCATGGCCAAGCCAGAAGCCAAGCGGTGACGAAACGGGCGGTGCTGGCACCTGTTTGGACGTCGGCGCTGGCCGCCTGCCTCGCAGCTGACGGTGGCCAGCAGATCGCGCCAGCTAGTTCGCAGCAGGCCTTGACGCAAGTCTCGGCAGTGCTCGTGCTTGTCGGCGTACCCGGCCTCGACCGGGTGTGGAGAGCCACCAATACCGAAACGGACTTGGGGACAGGGGCATAACGGCATGGGGACCTGTCTGGCGAGAAGTGGCTGTTGGAGATGGTGGATTTCCTGGTTCGGGTAGTCGAGGCTGCCGGAGCTCTGATCACCTTCGCGTCGGTGCGATGGTGGCGCTGGTGCGCTTCGTCGTCGTCGCGCTCCGGGATCGCAGTACCGGGAAGTCCGTCCCGGTGCGTCTGGCCCTCGGCCGGTTTATCGGCCTGGAGTTTTAGCTCGCCAGCGCATCCTGCGGACCGCGACCGTGCCCACGCTGCGGGAGGTCGCCGTGTCGGTCGCGGCGATCCGTACCGCGCTGACCTTCCTCCTCGCCTGGGAGATCAGGCAGGAGCGCCGCGAACTCGTCCAGGCCGGGCACCGTCCGCACGCCGACTCGAACCATACGCAGGTGGGCGTCTGGCGTGAGCAGACTGCTCGGGCGCACCTCGCTTGCCTGCGTCGCGGCGGGCCCGGTGCCGGAGGCGGGGTGCTGCTGGTGTCCCGCAGTGGCCGGCTGCCTCTGGAGACACCCCCGACCTGTGGGTGGCTGCGGCCTAGACGTACATAAAGCGTTGGACCAGATCGCGTTCGCCGGTTCGCTGTTGGTGGCGGGCGCCGTCGCCGCGCGGCCATAGACATTGCTGCTCGACTACGGCGGCCCCGATTGGCCGGTCGTTCGGCGCTTCATCACCGACCAGCGCTTCCTCGTTGCGACAGACCGCACCGCCGATGACGGTACCAATGAGCGCTTTTGATCGTGAGTTTTGGCTGGTCGGGCCGTGATGTAGGGCAAGGATGGCGTTGATGATCGCGGTGGCCCGTCGGGGGCAGCAGCGGAGCTTGGTCAGAATCTTCTAGCAACATCGAATCCTGCTCGGCTACCCAGCACCCTCTGTCACCACCGAGCGCGAGGCCACAGCTCACATTCGGTGGCGACAGAACGTATTCGATGTCGTTGTGTTCATGTGCGTGGCGGTCAGCAAGCTCCGGGTGGCCAACCGCGCGGAGGCGTTCCGCACCGCCCGCGACAACGGCTGGCTGTGACGGTGCCGCTCAGATGAGCACGCTCCACGTCACCGGCCCGACGAGGCCGTCGGCGACGAGGCCGTTGCGGCTCTGGAAGGCACGCACCGCGCTGGTGGTGACCGAACCGAAGCCGCCGTCGACGAGGAGGCTGGCACCGCGGGCGTTGAGGGCGGTCTGCAGGCCGCGCACCAGGTCGCCGGAGTTGCCCTCGCGCAGGGGCAGGACGAGCGCGGTCCAGGTGATCGGGCCGACCAGGCCGTCGGCGTAGAGGCCCCGGCTGCTCTGGAAGCTGCGTACCGCGCTGGTGGTGCCGGCCCCGTAGATCCCGTCCACGACGACGGAGATGCCGCGGGCCCGCACCAGGTACTGGATCACCCGGGGCACCCAGCCCGAGGCGCCCTGGCTGACGCTGGGGTAGCCGGTGCTGCCCACCGGGGCCGTCGAGCCGAGGGTGATGCCCCGGTTGGCCAGGAAGACCCGGGGGTCCAGCGAGGTCAGCCGGGGCCGGTGGATCTCGAAGTGCAGGTGCGGTCCGGTCGAGTTGCCGGTGTTGCCCATCAGGCCGATCAGTTGCCCGCAGCTGACCCGCTGGCCGGCGCTGACCAGCACCCGGTGCAGGTGGCCGTAGTAGGAGAAGTAGCTGTCGGCGTGGTTGATGTGGACGCTGTTGCCGGTGCGGCCGGCCAGTGGGCCGCTCGTCGTGTCGCCCGGGTACGAGTTGGTCTTGACGTCCCGGACGGTTCCGTCGGCGGTGGCGTAGATCGGGGTGCCCTGGCTGTTGGCCACGTCCCAGCCGAGGTGACCGGGCCGGCTGGGGCTCTTGTAGCCGGAGGTCAGCGTGCCGCGGGCCGGGTTGCTCCAGCCGGTGACGGCGGCCAACGCGGGGCTGGGCAGGCCGAGCACCCCGATGCCGGCGCCGACGCCCAGCGCCGTGAACAGGGCGCGGCGCCGTGCCGGTACGTGGAGCAGCTGGCCTGTCTCCGGTGCGTCACACATTGTTGCCTCCGATGTTCGTACCGCGAGGGAGGGTTGAACGATGGGGCCTGAATCGTAAAACTTCTATATCGCCGAGAGCAACGGTGAAAACTTTCTACAGGCTGTCACGCATCGTCACCTCCGTGCCCAGCGATCGTTCGTATGAATAGCCAACAGAGGATCCGCTGCGAGTTGGGACCGTCTTCGAACGTCCAACGTGCAACCCCGTTGGTTCTGAGCATCCGTCGGCAGGCTGTGTCCCAGTGCCTGAGGGGAGGTGGCGCCGATGGGTCGACGCCCGGATGTGTTTGTCCGGCGAGTGTCGTTGACCGATGGTCAGCGGTTGCAGCGAATCGCCCGGACGGCGAAGGACGCGGCGCAGCTGCGTCGGGTGCATGATGTCCGCCCAGGGGTGGCCGGTCCTGGACATCGCTTACCTGCTCAAAACCGGCGAGAACGTTAGGAGTTCTTAGAAGGGCGCGTTGCCCCTACCGCGGATTGACATACGACCGACCTCAACTTGGAACGCGGCGGACAAGAATGCCGCCTCGCGCCCATCCGAGAACCGCAACCGGCCGCCGCAGTCTTCGTGGATCTGGTACAGAGCCCCGCCGTTTCGGCTACGGATCACACCGCCCCAGACGCCGACAGCACTGTCCGTTAATCTTAGAGCCGCGATGCCCTCGATCTCGGTGCCATCGTCGAGGATCAGCGTCACCTGACCGTCATACTTATCCATGACGCAGCACGATAGCCCTCAACCCAGCGCTGACGCGATAGTGCCTGCACGAAATGCCCCCACCATAGGGGATGCGTAGGGATACTGCGAGGCCGGCCTCGGCAGATCACTCTTTGCCGCCGGTTACACGGCTGTGAACGTCGAACAGGGCGCCCCGGGAGGCATCGCTCCACCCGTACCCGGCTGCCGCGGTTTGTCGGACCTACAGGCTGAAGGTCCTCACGCTTTCGTCTGGGAAGGCCACCCACCACCAGGACGTACGCCTGTCATGGGGCATGGCGGTTGCTATTCTCGCCCGTTGAGCGGTGTGGTGTGCGAGAGAGCGCGGCGTTGGTGGGTCACCCGGTCGGCTGACGGGTGTAAGAACAATGCCACCTGCATCACCAAATAGGCGACCACGGACACCGTGGTGATGCCGGCCTGCGTCATCCGTCCTTGCGCGGCGGGCCCACACCACGGCGGAGGAGCTGACGGCCACCCGCCGTGACGGCTGCTCCGGCGGGCGCGCCGGAGCAGGCTGACCGGCCGGACGGGCGAAACAGCTCAGCCGCCGGGTAGCCTTCATCGACAAGACCTACGCCTTCTCTGGCTTCTACTAGCAGCGAGACGGTGAGCTGTCGGCGTTGAAGGGCTCGAGGCGTGGACCGCGTGCTGGTGGAATTCTATGGTGGGCCTCTCGACGGCGAGCAGACAGTGACGTCCGACCTGCCCGTCGTCTGGCCATTGCCAACGTCCGCAACATGCGCCAATCAGCCGGTGACGAACCTCGAGCCGCAGCGGCTGAAGACCCAGATGCTCTACGTACGGCGGATTGACCCGGTGACTGGGCGGTTGGCGGTCAACGAGGCAGGTATAGTTATCTACGACTTCCGCGGCTACCTCTGAGCACCATCACCGCGACGACGTGTGCCTACGTGCTCGACTGAGAGTCAACCCAGGCGCATGTCCCATCACGGCGACGCTGGTCCACTTCACCCGATAGACCTCGCTGGTGACCTAGCGGCACTAGGCGCGGGCGCTAAAGGGGGCGCCGAGAACCAACGGCACCTCTTTGTCACGGCGTTGGCAACAGAGAGGTTTCCAACTTCGTTAGAATATCGATCTTGCATACACGATCTCAACGCCATCGACTACTTTCGGCATCCACCGAAAGTAGTCGGGGTGGCAGGGTCACCCGTAGCCGGCGGCGGCCCGCCGCACCAGCCGGCGTGCCTCCTCGCGTGGGACACCGGTAGCGCGGAGCAGGTCGTTGGCGATGGTCCGTAGTTGGGATACGACGATGGTGCCGGAGAAGCCGATGTCCTGACGGCATGCCTTGCCGGCTTCCCGCACCGCCGCCAGTACCCGCTCCCGAGCGCCCACCGGCTCCTCGACGGCGAGGTATTCGCGGTGCAGCATCCGGACCGCCTCGCCGTAGAGCTCGATGGCGGCGGGCAGGTCGGGCGGCACCGGTTCGTCGTCGCGCAGGGCGGTGCCGATCCGACGCACCAGGGCGCGACTGTTGCGGAACGCCCGTTCCATGTGCTCGGCGCCGTCTTTGTAGGCCGTCAGCACACGGCGGCGGTGCCAGCGTAGCGGTGAGTGGCGGGCAACCTCGTCGGCGGCGATGATGACCTCGTCGAGCCGGTCGAGTTCCGGCTCCGCGTCGCGCATCTCGTCGAGCAGTTCCTCGGCGGCGCGGGCGTCACCGTCGGCCAGCGCTCGCGCCGTGACGGTCATTTGTTTGGCGAAGGTGTCGAGTGCGGGGTCGGCGACGCGCCGTAGCGTGCGCATCGGGTTGAGGGGCACGAGGATGAGCACGACCAGCAGCCCGATCGCTCCCCCGATCAGCGCGTTGAGCGTCCGGGGCAGTTCCAGGTCGGGGTTGGTCGGGGTGACGGTGGCGACCAGCACGCCCGTACCGCCGGCCTGGGCCATCAGGGCGCCGGTGCCGCGCACCGCTGCTGCCACGGCGATCGCCACGAAGACGATGGCGCCGGTCTGCCATGCTCCGGTCCCCAGCAGGTTGATCAGCAGGTCACCCACGAGGATCCCAAGCCCTACGCCGGCGACGAGTTCGACGGCGCGGCGGGCGTGGTTGCCGATGGCGGCGGCGATCACACCGACCGCGGCGGCGGGGGCGAAGGTCGGGTCGTGGCTGCCCAGCAACATCCTGGCCGCCAGCCACGCCAGCGCGGCGGCCAGCCCGGCCTGCACCGCAAGGATGAAGTACGTCTGCAACCGTCGGTAGACCTCCTGGCATTGCTGGCGCAGCCGGGAGTCCGCCTTGGTCGCTGCCGGCTTGCACTGTGAGAGCGCCATGGGCGCGGGTACCCGGTTCGCGGGGGTGCCGAACGTCAGGCGGGATGGGCCATGACGCCGGTCAGCGCGACGACGCCGGGCAGCCGGGTGTCCTGGCGCAGGAACTGCACCACCACCGGCACCGGCGAGCGCAGGACGCAGCCGTAGGGGCGGTCCAGGCGTACGGCCTCCGGGTCGATCAGGTCGTTGACCCGTACGTGGCGGATCCGGCGCGCGCCGACCAGGATCCGGT
>NZ_JBICTM010000015.1:0-51565 GCF_043197615.1 Micromonospora sp. NPDC049048
CACCGCACATGATTCGCCAACCCCCGGTGCGACACCTGCACACCCTTCGGCCGCCCCGTCGACCCCGACGTGAAAATCACATACGCCAACTCGTCGAGATCCGTGGCGCGGGCCGGCAGCGGTGCGTCCGTCTCGGCGATCTCCTCGACGCGCACCACCTGCACCCCGACCGGGGCGAACCGGTCGGCGTACCGCTGCGAGGTGACCGCGACCCGGGCACCCGCGTCGGCGAGCATCGCCGCGATGCGACCCGGCGGATACGACGGATCCACCGGCACGAACGCCGCCCCCGCCTTCCACACCCCCAACATCGACGCCACCAACTCCACACCCCGGTCCAACAGCACACCCACCACCGCACCGGCACCCACACCCCGGGCGGCCAGCCAGCGGGCGACCTGCCCGGCCCGGGCGTCCAGGCCCACGAAGTCGATCCCCGCGCCGCCCGGCACCGACACCGCCTCCGCCGACGGCACCTCCGCCACCCGCGCCTCGAACTCGTCCAGCACCGAACGCGACACCGGCGCCACCACCGACACCCCGTCGGCCAGCAGCACCGACACCTCACCCGCCGGCAGACACACCACCGACGCGTCACCATCCACATCGGCCACCATCGCCTCCAACACCGCCCGGTACATGCCACCGAGGCGGGCGACCTGCGGCACGCCGAGGTGGCGAAGGTTGGCCTCCAGCGTGAGGAAGCCGAGCCGGCTGATCACGCCGAGCGGGAACTCGTTGGGGCTGTCGTCGATCGAGTCGGCGTAGTCGATCTCATCGGTGTCGATCTGGTGGAAGTCGTGGAAGCTGAACCGGACGTCGAGCATCCGGCCGCCGTCGCCGACCTCGCGCTGGAGCACCGGGAGCGGGTACCGGCGGTGCGGCCACGCCTCCAGTTCCCCGGCGAACGTCCGTGCGATCAGCTCCCGCCAGGTCCGCGCGCCCGTGTCGTGCACGAACGGCACCGTGTTCAGGTGCATGCCGTAGACGCGGTCGGCCCCGGCGACCTCGGGGCGGATGTTGCACACCAGTCCGGTGAAGAACGACTCCGCGTCGGTCAGCTGGCTCATCACCTTCAGGTGCGCGGCCAGCATCACCGACTTGAACGGCACGCCGGTCTGGCGGGCCAGCGCCCGCAGGCCCGGCTCCAGGTCGTGCAGCGGCACCCAGTGGTCGTACTGGGCGCCCGCCTCGGCGGTCGGATCGCCCCAGCCCTCGGGCAGCACGAACCGGTCCCGGCCGGCGACCCGGTCGTGCCAGAAGGCGCGGTCCGTCCCCTCGGCGGTGGAGCGCAGCTCGGCGGCGACCGCGTCGGCGAAGCGCACCGGCGGCTCCGGGCGCGGCTCGACCGGCAGCCCGTCGCGGATCCGGTGGTACGCGCCGACCAGCTCCATCATGAGCGAGTGGTAGCTCCAGCCGTCCATGATGGGGTGGCACTCGGTGAGGGTGAGCCACCAGCTGCCGTCCGCGCAGACCCGCGCGTGCAGCCGGAACAGCGCCGGCCGGGCGAGGTCGAACATCTCGGCCCTTTCGGCGGCGATGAAGTCGCGCAGCTCCCGCTCCAGGCCGGCCCGGTCGGTGGCGCGCGCCCGGTCCATGCCGACGGGCATCTCGGCGGTGGCGTGCACGAGCTGCATCGGCACCGAGTAGCCGGTCAGGTCGAACGACGTACGCAGCACCTCGTGCCGGCGCACCAGCAGCGCGGCGGCCTCCCGGAACGCGTCGAGGGAGAACTCGCCGGCGTCGGGGATGCGGTAGGTGGTGGCGTTGAGGTAGTGGTTGTGCTCGTCGGCGAGCATCTCCGCGAGCATGCCGAGCTGCACCTGGGTGCAGGGGTACGCGTCGACGACGCCGTCGGGCAGCGCGGCGCGGTCGGCCTCGCCGATCAGGGCGAACGGCGCGACGGCCGGCTCCTGGGCGGCCGGGGCGGGGCGGCCGGTGAGGAACTCCGCCAGCTCGGCGATGGTGCGCCGCTCGAAGAGGTCGCGCACCTGCACGTCGAGGCCGGCGGCCCGGATGGCCCCGGCGAGCGCGACGGCGCGGATCGAGTCGCCGCCGACGTCGAAGAAGCCGTCCTCGACGCCGACCCGCTCCAGGCCGAGCAGCTCGGCCCAGATCGCGGCGAGCCGCTCCTCCACCTCGGTACGCGGCGCCACGTAGGGCCGGTCGGTGGCGGTCAGCGTACGGTCGGGGGCGGGCAGCGCCCGCTTGTCGAGCTTGCCGTTGACGGTCAGCGGCAGCCGGGCCAGCGGCACGAACGCCGACGGGATCATGTACTCGGGCAGGGTGCGGGCCAGCGCGGCGCGCACCTGCCCCGGCCGGGGCAGTTCCGCCTGCTCGTCGACGACCGAGTACGCCACCAGCCGCCGGTCGCCGGGGGTGTCCTCGCGGACGACGACCACGGCCTCGCGTACCCCGGGCAGGGCCGCGATGGCGGCCTCGATCTCGCCCAGCTCGACCCGGTAGCCCCGGATCTTCACCTGGTCGTCGATGCGGCCGACGAACTCCAGGCTGCCGTCGGCGCGCCGGCGGGCCAGGTCGCCGCTGCGGTAGAGCCGGGCGCCGGGCGGCCCGAACGGGTCGGGCACGAACCGCTGGGCGGTCAGCTCGGGCCGGTTCAGGTAGCCCCGGGCCACGCCGGGCCCGCCGACGTGGATCTCGCCGGTGACGCCGACCGGCACCGGGTTGCCGTACGCGTCGAGCAGGTGGATGCTCAGGTCGGCCAGCGGGACGCCGATCGGGTTGGCGGCGCCGGCCAGGTCCTCCGGGCCCACCTCGTAGTAGGTGGCGTGCACCGTGATCTCGGTGATGCCGTAGAGGTTCAGCAGCCGGGGCGCGGCCAGCCCGCGCCGGGCCACCCAGGGGCCGAGGTCGGCGTACTCGAGCTTCTCGCCGGCGAAGACGACCGCGCGCAGCGCGAGCCGGTCGACGCGGGGGTCGCCGTCGCGGGCCAGCCCCACCAGGCCGCGGAACGCCGTCGGGGTCTGGTTGAGCACCGTGACCTGCTCGTCGACCAGCAGGTCGAGCAGGTCGCCCGGGGAACGGGTGACCTCGCGGGGCACCACCACGAGCCGGCCGCCGTACAGCAGGGCGCCCCACAGCTCCCACACCGACACGTCGAAGGCGTAGGAGTGGAACAGCGGCCACACGTCGGCGGGGCCGAAGTTCAGGTCGTCCTGGACCACGGTCATCAGGCGCAGCACGTTGGCGTGGGTCAGGAAGACGCCCTTGGGGCGGCCGGTCGAGCCGGAGGTGTAGATGACGTAGATCAGGTTCTCGGGGTCGACGGCGACGCCCGGGTCGGTGCCGGGCCGCCCGGCGATCCGCCCGGCGTGCTCGGGGTCGTCGAGCACCACCACGGTGCCGTCGAAGTCGGCGAACCGGGCCCGGTGGGTCCCGGTGGTCACCACGATCCGCGCGCCCGCGTCGGCGAGCATGAACTCGAGCCGGTCGGCGGGGACGCCCGGCTCCACCGGCAGGTACGCCGCCCCGGACTTCAGCACGCCCAGCAGGGTGGGCACCAGTTCCGCGCCGCGGTCCAGGCAGACCGCGACCAGCCGTTCCGGGCCCGCGCCGAGGGCCCGCAGGTCGTGCGCCAGCCGGTTCGCGGTGGCGTCCAGTTCGGCGTACGTCAGGCGCGTCGCGCCGGCCACGACGGCGGTCGCGCCCGCGTGGGCGGCGGCGGTGGCGGCGAAGGCGCCGTGCACGGTGCCGGTCACCGGCGCGGCGGGGCGCACCGGCGCGGGCGTCGCCGCGGCCAGCTCGGCGGCGTCGAGGATGCGCAGCGCGGAGATCCGGGCGTGCGGGTCGGCGCCGACGTGCTCCAGCAGCCGGCCGAGGTGTTCGGCCAGCCGCCGCACCGTGGCCTCGTCGAAGAGCGCGGTGGCGTACTCCAGGTGCCCGCGCAGCCGGCCGTCGGCGCCCTCGACGACGTGCAGCTGGAGGTCGACCTTGGCGACCCGGGTGGGCAGCCAGAGCGTCTCGGCGGCGAGGCCGGCCGGCCAGGTGCCGCCGGGAGCGTCGTCGCCGAGGGTGAAGGCGACCTGGTAGAGCGGCGTGCGGGAGAGGTCCCGCTCCGGTTCGAGCTCGTCGACCAGCAGGGCGAACGGCACGTCGGCGTGCGCGAAGGCGTCCCGCACCGTGGCGCGGTTGGCGCGCAGCAGGTCGGCGAAGGACGGGTCCCCCGTCCAGCTGCCCCGCAGGACGAGGTTGTCGATGCCGTACCCGACCAGGTTGCGCAGCTCGGCGCGGTCGCGTACCGACGTCACGCTGCCCACGGGGATGTCGGTGCGGCCGGTGTGGCGCGACAGCAGCGCCTGGAAGGCGGTCAGCAGGGTGACGAAGAGGGTGGTCTCCGCGTCGCGGGCGATCTCCCGCAGCGCGGCGGAGAGGTCGGCGGAGAGCGCGAACGGCACCGAGGCGCCCCGCCAGTCGCGTACGCGAGGCCGGGGCCGGTCGGCGGGCAGCTCCAGCGGGGCGAGGCCGGCGAGCCGGTCGCGCCAGTGCTCCAGGTGCCGCTCCAGCAGCTCGCCGCGCAGCCGGTCGCGCTGCCACGCCGCGAAGTCGGCGAACTGGACCGCCGGCGGCTTCAGCGGCGACCGCTCACCCCGGACGTACGCGCCGTACAGCTCGGCCAGGTCGCCGAGGAGCACCGCCGTGGAGGGCGCGTCGCAGGCGATGTGGTGCAGCACCAGCACCAGCAGGTGCTCGGTGGGGCCGAGCCGCAGCAGCGTCGCCCGTACCGGCCACTCGGTGGCCAGGTCGAAGCCGGTGGCGGCCAGCTCGGTCATCGCCTCGGTGGCCCGGTCCTCCCGTTCGGCCTCGGCCACCCCGGAGAGGTCGACCAGCGGCAGCTCCCGCGGGCGGGGCTCGTCGACGACCTGCACGGGCGTCAGGTCGGCCATGGCGTAGCGGGTGCGCAGGATCTCGTGCCGGGCGATCAGGGCGTCCCACGCCCGGGCCAGCGCGGCCCCGTCCAGCGGCCCGCGCAGCCGCAGCGCCGAGGAGACCAGGTACTCCGGGCTGGTGGGGTCCAGCCGGTTGAGGAACCACATCTGCTGCTGGCCGAAGGAGAGCGGCAGGTCGCCCGAGCGGTCGACGGTCGGGATCCCGGCGCGCCGGCCGGCGGCCCGGCCCGCCAGCCGGCGTTGGACGAACGCCTCGCGCAGGTTCGGCTGGTTCGCGGTCGAGGTCATGCCTGGTACTCCTTGGTCTGCCGCAGGTCTTCGGTCAGGTCGGCGTCGGAAAGCGCGTCCACCTCGGCCCGGATGAGGTCCTCCACCGCGCCCGCCATCGCCTCGACGGTCGGGTGCTCGAAGACGAGCCGGAGCGACACGTCGAGGTCGAACTCCTCCTGGAGGCTGGCGACCAGCCGGCCCGCGAGGACGGAGTGCCCGCCCATGGCGAAGAAGTTGTGCCGTACGCCGACGGGCACGCCCAGCAGGTCGCTCCAGATCTCGCAGAGGCGTTCCTCGACGACGGTGCGCGGCGCGACGAGGGCGTCCTCGGCGCCGGCCGCACCGGTCGACACCGCGCGGGAGAGCAGGGCGAGCAGGGCGGCGCGGTCCACCTTGCCGTTGGCGTTGAGCGGGATCTCGGCCACCGGCACGAGCAGGCTGGGCGTCATGTAGTCGGGCAGCAGCCGGGCGCAGTGCGCGGCCAGGTCGGGCGCCTCGCCCCGGTGGAAGGCGACCAGCCGGTCCTCGTGGACGATGACCACGCACTGGGCCACGCCGGGGTGTTCCTCGACGACCGCGCGGATCTCGCCGAGTTCGATGCGGTAGCCGCGTACCTTGACCTGGTCGTCGACGCGGCCGACGAAGTCCATCACCCCGTCGGGGCGCATCCGGACCAGGTCCCCGCTGCGGTAGAGCCGGCTGCCGGGCGGCCCGTACGGGTCGGGCACGAACTTCTCGGCGGTCAGGTCCGGCCGGCCGGCGTAGCCGGTGGCCAGGCACTCCCCGCCGATGCACAGCTCACCGACCACGCCGACCGGCAGCAGCCGCAGCGCGTCGTCGAGCACCCGGACGGTGGTGTTCGCCATCGCCCGGCCGATCGGCACGATGTCGGTGGTCTGCGGCGTCTCGACCGGGTGGGCCGTCATGATCACGGTGGTCTCGGTCGGCCCGTAGCTGTTGGTGAGGCCGCCCGGCCCGAGCCGGTCCAGCCACCGGTTGGCGATCTCCCCGCGCAGCGCCGCCCCGGCCGTCCAGATCAGACCGGAGAGCTGGCCCGCCTGCTCGTCGTCGAGCTGTTCGGTGAGCAGTTCCAGGTGCGGCGGGGTCATGATGAAGCGGTCGAACGGGCCGGCCTTGACGAGCAGGGCGCCCAGCTCGGCGATGTCGAGGGCGGCGGGCAGCAGGGTCACCGACTGTCCCGAGACCAGCGGGCTGAACAGGTTGGGAATGGACAGGTCGAAGGCGATGGTGGTGAACAGCGGCGCGCCGTCGCCCTGCCCCGCGCGCGTACCCCGGTCGCCGAGTGCCTCGGTCTCGACGGCGCAGGCGAGGAAGTTGGTCACCGCCCGGTGCGGCAGCAGCACGCCCTTGGGGCGGCCGGTCGAGCCGGAGGTGAACAGCACGTACGCCGTCTCGGCCGGGTCGGTGTCGCGCTCCGGCCGGTCGGTGGGGCCGGCGCAGACCATCAGCCGGTGGGTGTCCACGTGCAGGGTCGGCACGGTGAACCGGGGCGCGTACGCCGCCTGGGTGACGCCCAGCCGCACGCCGGCGGTGGCGAGCATGTGCGCGATCCGCCCGGCGGGGTACGACGGGTCGAGCGGCAGGACGGCCGCTCCCGCCTTCCAGGTGCCGAGGATCGCCGCGACCAGGTCGACGCCCCGGTCCAGCAGGACGGCCACCACCGCGCCCCGGGCGACGCCCGCGTGCCGCAGGTGGTGGGCGAACTGGTTGGCCCGGTCGTCCAGCGCCGCGTAGGTGGTGGTGAGGTCGCCGTGCCGCAGCGCCACCGCGTCGGGCGTCCGGCGGCGCTGGGCCTCGAAGAGGTCGCAGACAGTGGCGGCGGTGCGGGGCATGGTGGGCCCGTGCACCTCGTGCAGGAGCAGCTGACGCTCGTCGGGCGTGAGCAGGTCGAGGTCGTCGAGCGGGGTCGCCGGCTCGGCCACGGCCGCGGCGAGCAGCCGGACGAAGTGCTCGGCCATCCGCCGGACGGTGGGCTCGTCGAACAGGGCGGTGGCGTACTCCAGGCTGCCGGCCAGGGTGCCGTCCGGGCGGGGCCAGACGTGCATGGTGAGGTCGGTCTTGGCGACCCGGGCCGCCCGGCGCAGGGCTTCCAGCAGCGTCTCGTCGTCGGTCGACTGGCCGGTGATGCCGCCCTCCTGCACGTTGAGCATCACCTGGTAGAGCGGGGTACGGGAGAGGTCACGCACGTCGACGAGGTCGTCGACGACCCGCTCGAAGGGCAGGTCCTGGTGGGCGAGGGCGGCCAGGGCCTGCGACCGGACGGCCCGCAGGGCCGCCTCGAACGGCGCGGACGGGTCCAGGGTGCAGCGCACCACCACGGGGTTGAGGAACACCCCGGCGACCTGTTCCGCCTCGGCGGGCCGCCGGCCGGAGGTGGGCGCGCCGACGGCGACGTCCCACTGCCCGCTGTAGCGGGCCAGCAGCGTGGCGAAGCCCGCCAGCATGGTCATGAACGGGGTCGCCGAGCAGCTCCGGCCGAGCGTGGTCAGCTGCTGCGCGAGCTCCGCGGGCACCTCGAACTCGACGTGCGCGCCGCGCGGGTCGCGTTCGGACGGCCGGGGCCGGTCCAGCGGGAGGGCCAGCTCGGGCACTCCGGCCAGGTGCTCGCGCCAGAAGCCGAGTTCCCGCTCGACCAGCTCGTCGGTGAGGTACCGGTGCTGCCAGGTCGCGTAGTCGGCGTAGTGCACCGTCAGTTCCGGCAGGTCGGGCTCCCGGCCGGCGGCCCCCGCCGCGCAGAGTTCCCGCAGGTCGCGCTCCAGGAGCGCGGCGGTGCTCGCGTCGGAGGCGATGTGGTGCAGTGCCACGAGCAGCAGGTGGTCCGCGCCGGCCGAGGTGACCAGGGTGGCCCGCCACAGCGGCCCGGTACGCAGGTCGAAGCCCTGGCGCAGCTGCGCGTCCACGAGGTCGACGAGCGGGGCCTCGGCCGCGTCGACGACCGTGAGCTCGACGGGGCCGGGCGGGTCGACGCGCTGCTGCGGCTCGCCGTCGCGGGTCAGGTAGCGGGTGCGCAGCGCCTCGTGCCGGGCCTCGAGCGCGGCCAGCGCCGCCCGTACGGTGTCGGGCGCCAGCGAGCCGGGCAGGCGCAGGTAGAGCGGCACCACCCACTCGGGGCTGCCCGGGTGCAGCTGGTCCAGCAGCCACAGCCGCCGCTGGGCCGGGGAGAGCGGCAGCGCGCCCGTACGGGGCACGGGGACCACCGCCGACGTCGCGGGGGCGTCGTCGGTCAGCAGGGCGGCCTGCGCCTCGACGGTGCTCGCCGCCAGCAGGTCCCGCAGCCCGATCCGTACGCCCGACTCGGCGGCGAGCCGGCTGGCGAGGCGGACGGTCACCAGCGACGACCCGCCGAGCTGGAAGAGGTCGTCGTGCACGCCGACGCGCTCGACGCCGAGCAGCTCCTGCCAGAGCCGGGCGACCAGTCGCTCGGCGTCGGTACGCGGGGCCAGGTAGGCCGTGCGGTCGGCGGTCTCCACCGGCGGCAGCGCCGCCCGGTCCACCTTGCCGCCGGTGGTGAGCGGAAACTCCGCCACCGGCACGAACACGGCCGGCACCAGGGGCTCGGGCAGCCGGTCGGTCAGGAAGGAGCGCAGCTGCGCGGCGGTCAGTGGGCGGCGGCTGGCGACGTACGCGGCCAGCCGGGGGCTGCCGCCGGGTTCGGCGAAGCCGACGACCACCGCCCGCCGGACGTCGGGGTGGGCGGCCAGCGCGGCCTCCACCTCGCCCGGCTCGATCCGCACCCCATTGATCTTGAGTTGGTCGTCGGTGCGGCCGACGAACTCCAGGCTGCGGTCCGAGCGCCACCGGACCTGGTCGCCGGTGCGGTAGAGCCGCGCGCCGGGCGGCCCGTACTCGTCGGGGACGAACCGCTCGGCGGTCAGGTCGGGGCGGCCGAGGTAGCCGCGGCCGAGCCCGGCCCCGCCGACGTAGAGGTCGCCGACCACGCCGATCGGCACCGGCCGCCGGTTGGCGTCCAGCACCTGCAGGCGCAGGTTGTCCAGCGGCCGGCCGATCGGCACCGGGCCGGTGCGCTGGGCCAGGTCGACCTGCTGGGCGGTGACGTCGATGGCGCACTCGGTCGGGCCGTAGGTGTTCCAGACCCGCACCCCGGGCACCGCCGCGAGCCGCTGGCACAGCTCGGCGTGCAGCGGCTCGCCGGCGGAGAAGACCAGCCGCAGCGAGGTGCACCTCGGCCAGTCCGGCTCCTCCGTCACCAGGTTCAGCACCGACGGCACGCCCTGGAGCACGGTGGCCCCGGTCCGGATGACCGCCGCCACCAGGGCGGCCGGGTCGCGTTCGGCGCCGTCCGGGGCGAGCGCCACCGTCGCCCCGCAGATCAGCGGGGCGAAGAACTCCCAACCGGCCGCGTCGAAGCTCACCGCGGTCTTCTGCAACACCCGGTCCGCCGGCGACAGGCCGTGCTGGCGGACCGTCCAGGCCACCCGGTTGCCGATGGCCCCGTGGGTGACGACCACGCCCTTGGGGCGGCCGGTCGAGCCGGAGGTGTAGATGACGTACGCGGCGTTGTCGGGATCGATCCGTACCGGCGGCGCGGTGTCCGGCCCGGCCTCGATCCGGGACCGGTCGGCGTCCAGGCAGACCACGTGCGACGGCCCGGCCAGCCCGTCGTCGCGCAGGTCGGCCTGGGTGAGCACGACGTTCACCCCGGTGTCGGCGACGATCCACCGCCGCCGGTCCACCGGGTGCGCCGGGTCCAGCGGCAGGTACGCGCCGCCGGCCCGCCACACCCCGAGCAGGGCGACCACGAGGTCGACGCCCCGGCGCAGGTGCACGCCGACCGTCGACTCGGGACCGACGCCCAGCCCGACGAGGTGCCGGGCGAGCTGGTTGGCGCGCCGGTCCAGCTCGGCGTAGCCGACCCGGACGTCGCCGGCGAGCACCGCGGTCGCGTCGGGCGTCGCCGCGGCCTGGCGGGCGATCAGGTCCGGCAGGACGACGGGGTCGGCCGTGCCCGCTCCGGCGGCCGGCAGGGTGGACGAAGGGGTGCTCATCGGGGTGCTCCTCCGGGGTGGGGGTCGATCGCGGACGGCCGGGGGTCACGCCTGCCGGGGGTCCGTCAGACGGACGCGCCGTCCATCCGCAGGCGCAGGCTCTTCGGCCGCATGTCGGTCCAGAGCTCGTTGATCCGGCTGAGGCACTGCTCACGGGTGCCCTCGGTGCCCTCGGCACGCCAGCCGGCCGGCAGCGCCCGGTCGCTCCACCAGATCGAGTACTGCTCCTCGTCGTTGAGCACCACCAGGTAGCTGCGGTCGTCGTCGCTCATGTCGTCTCCCTCGTGGGTTCGGCGGCCGCCACGGCGGCGGCCGCTACGGGTGTGAAGTCGTCGATCCGCACGCCGAGGCCGCGCTCGGCCGCCGCGCGGCGGACGTGTTCGGCCAGCGCGATGTCCAGCACGCCCAGCCCGAACGGCGAGACCACCACCGGCCCGGGCACGTCAGCGGGGGGCAGTGCCGCACCGCCGGCCAGCCGGCCGATGGTGGTGTGGATGAAGTCCCGGCCGCCGGTGAGCTGCTCGGCGAGGTGCAGCGAGGTGCGCTCGCGGCACACGTGGTCGGGGTCGTCGACGACGTTGCGGGCCGCCAGCACCGACCGGGGGTGCAGGTCGCGCAGCGACAGGTGCAGCACCACGCTCTCCGGCTGGCAGGCCGTCAGCTCCAGGTGCGGTTCGCTGGCGGTGGTGGCGATCGAGACCAGTCGGTGGGCGGCCAGCGCCCGCTCGGCGCTCGCCGCCACGCTGATCGTCGTGGCCGGCAGCAGGGCCGCCGCGCGGGCGGCGAACGCCTCGGCCCGGCGCGGGTCGGCGTCGTGGAGCACCAGGGAGGCCGGCGGCGCCAGGGCCACGGTCAGGAAACGCAGCACCTGCTCGTTGATCAGCCCGCAGCCGATCAGCGCCAGGCCGTCCGGGGGACGCTCGGCGGTCAGCAGCTGCGCGGCGAGGGCCGCGCCGGCCGCGGTCCGCCGGGCGGAGACGACCGATCCCTCGATGACCGCCTCGGGCCGGCCGGTCTCGAGCGAGTTGAGCACGATGGCGGCGCTGGCCCGGTCCAGGCCCCGTTCGATGTTGGCCGGGAACGAGGAGATCCACTTCATGCCGGCGGCCGGCGGGTCGGCGCCCAGGTACGCGGGCAGGCCGATGATGCGGTTGCGGGCGTCGTCGGGGAAGCGCAGGAAGACCGAGTGCGGCAGGCTCGTGCGGCCCTGCTCGTGCAGCAGGTACGCCTGCCGGACGAGGTCGATGACCCGGACCTCGTCGCCGTCGAGCACGTCCCGGACCACGGCATGGCCGATGATCAGCATTTGTCGCCCTTCCACAGGTGGCTGACCTCGCCGAACTGTTCGGTCACCCAGCGATCGGAGTAGATGGTGTCGAGGTAGCGGTCGCCGTTGTCCGGGAAGATCAGGACGCTGGTGCTGCCCGCGGGCAGGTCCGCGATCCGGCGCCGCAGCGCGGCCACCGTCGCGCCGGAGGAGCCGCCGGCGAGGATGGCCTCCCGCACGGCCAGCAGCCGGCAGCCGACCACGCAGTCGAGGTCGGAGACGTGCAGCACCTCGTCCGGGCGGGCGTTGGCGGCCAGCGGGGGCACCACGGACGCGCCGTGCCCGGGGATCAGCCGGGGCGCGGGCGGGTGGCCGAAGATCGCGCTGCCGACGGCGTCGACGGCGACGATGCGGGTGGAGTGGCCGTTCTCGCGCAGGTAGTCCGCGCAGCCGACCAGGGTGCCGCAGGTGCCGGTGGAGCAGAACAGGTAGTCGACCCGCCCGTCCAGCTCGGTCATGATCTCGGCCATGGTCTGCCGCTGCGCCCCGGCGTTGAGCGGGTTGGTGTACTGGTCCGGACGGTAGGCGCCGGGCACGGTCTCCACCAGCTCGCGCACCCGGCGTCGCCGGACCGCCAGGTACTCGCCGGTCACCGGGTCGGGGTGCTCGATCATGTCGATCTCGGCCCGGTACGCGGCCAGCACCGCCAGGTTCTGCCGGGTGGTCTTCGGGTCCACCACGCAGATGAAGCGGATGCCGAAGTACGCGCAGATCTGGGCCAGGCCGATGGCGAGGTTGCCGGAGCTGGACTCCACCACCACGGACCGTCCCGGCACCAGTTCACCGGACTCGATCTTCCCGCGCAGCATGTTCAGCGCCGCCCGGTCCTTGATGCTCCCGCCCGGATTGAACTGTTCGAGTTTCGCGTACGCCCGGGCGGGAAACTCGGGAAACAACCGGTCCAGGCGCACCAGGGGCGTGTTGCCGACCGTGGAGAGAATTCCCTGATCCATTTCAACCCCCTCTCCGGGCTGACGGAAGGTCGCCCGCAACCACCGTGCGGGCGCAGTGCGGCACCGCGTCGACGACGGGCGCCGGGTGAGCGGTCCGCTCAGCTCATGCCGAGTTCGAGCAGCAGCCGCTCGTCGGCGTCGCCGGCGAGACTGGCGTCGGCCACCGACGCGGCCGGGTCGGCGCACGCCGCGCCGAGCAGGGCCAGGTACTGGTCGAAGAGCCGCTCGACGGTGGCGCGGTCGAGCAGGTCCCTGTCGTAGTTGAACTCGGTACGCAGGGACAGGTCGGGCATCTGGTGGATCGTCACGGCGAGGTCGAACTGCCCCTCGTCGTACGGCACCACCAGCTGGCGGACCCGGTGCCCGACGAATCCGTTGCTGGTGTCGGACAGGGTGTCGCCGTGCTGCCGGGTGAGCAGCGTGATGGTGACCCGCACCAGCGGGTCCCGGTCCCGGCGGGCCGCCTGGACCAGGGGGAACGGGTAGGCGGCGCGCGCCACCCCGTCCGAGAGCTGCCGTCCCGCGCCGGAGATCGCCGCCGCGAACGTGGTGTCCGGGGCGAACGACGAGCGCAGCACGACCGGATTCACCAGCATCCCGACCACCTCCCGCAGTGCCCGTCCCCGCCGCAACGAGACCGGGCAGCCGATGGTGAACTCGCGCTGCCCGGTGCACCGGTGCAGCAGCGCCTCGAAGACGCCGAGCAGGACGCTGAACGGGGTGACCGCCAGGGCGGCGGCCGTGGCGCGTACCTGCCGGGCGACGTCGTCCGGCAGCATCCGCGCCACGGCCGCACCCCGGTACGAGCGGGTGGCGGAGCGGGGCCGGTCGGTGGGCAGGGTGGCGGCGGTGGCCCCGGCGCAGGTGCGGGCCCAGTGCTCGGCCAGTTCGGCGCGCCGGGGGCCGGCCAGCATGGCCTGCTCCCGCGCGACGAACTCGTCGTAGCTCGGTCGCGTCGGCCAGTCGACCGTGCCCCCACCCCGCAGCACCCGGTACGCGTCGCCGAGGTCCCGCCAGATCAGGTACTGCGAGAGCCCGTCGGTGGCGATGTGGTGGATGACCAGGACCAGCGCGCAGTCCGTGCCCCGCCGCAGCAGCACCGCCCGCAGGGGGCCGTCGTCTTCGAGCCGCAGCGGCCGCTCGCCGACGGCGTGGATCAGCGTACGCAGCGTCGCGTCGTCCACATCGCCGACGTCGCGGATCTCGACCACCCCCGGACCGCGGGGGTCCACCAGCCGCACCGGCCCCGCGTCGGTCTCGGTGAACCGGGACCGGAGCAGGTCGTGCCGTTCCTGCACGGCGACGAGGGCGGCCCGCAGCGCGTCGATGTCGAGGACCGGCTCGGCGAGCACGGCCGTCACCACGTTGCTGGTCGAGCTCTCGGGCGCGAGTCGGTACAGCGCCCACTGCGCGGCCTGACCGACGGACAGCTCCCGGGCGTCCCCGTCGCCGGCGTTCACTTGGCCGCGAGCACGAAGTCGGTCAGGTCCCGGACGCGGACGAAGTTGCCGACCTCCTCGTCCGGCACCTCGATGTCGAAGTGCACCTCGGCGGCGCCTAGCAGGTCGACCAGCTTGAGCGAGTCGAGGCCCAGGTCCACGAAGGTGTCGTCGGCGGAGATCGGCCGGTCCGGCTGCTCGGTCATCAGCTTTCGGGTCAGCTGCTCGACGTCGGCAGCCACCTGGTCAACGGTCATGTCAGTGTCCTTTCCAGAGGGTGTTCAGGGCATCCGGACGATCTGGCCGGCGTAGGCGAGGCCGGCGCCGAAGCCGAGCAGCAGCGCCTTGTCGCCGGGCTTGGTCCGGCCGCTCTCGTGCAGCCGGCTCAGGGCGAGCGGCACCGAGGCCGCCGAGGTGTTCCCGGTGTCGATGACGTCCCGGGCGACCTTCTCCTCCGGGATCTCCAGGATCTCGGCGAGCTGCTCGATGATCCGCAGGTTCGCCTGGTGCGGCACGAACCAGTCGATCTCCGACAGGTCGATCCCGGCGCGGGCGCAGGCCTCCCGCGCGACCGGGGGGATGTTCTTGGTGGACCACCGGTAGACCAGCGGCCCGTTCATCGAGGCGTACTCCTTGCCGTCCCTGGCCCACTTCGTGCCGAGGATCGGGGCCCGGCGGCCGTCGCTGCCCCAGACCACGGGGCCGATGCCCTCGGTTCCGGAGCGGGAGATCACCGCGGCGCCCGCGCCGTCGCCGAAGATGACGTACGTCGCCGGGTCCTCGGGGTCGATGAACTCGGTGAGGTGCTCGGCGCCGATGACCAGCACGTTGCGCGCCTCGCCGAGGCGCACCGCGTTGGAGGCGACCGACACCGAGTAGGCGAAGCCCGCGCAGGCGGCGTTCAGGTCGAACGCGCCGGTGGCCGGGATGCCAATGCGGTGCGCGACCTCCGGCGCACCACCCGGGATCCGGTCCCGCTTGGTGGCGGTCGCCAGGATGAGCAGGTCGACCTCGGACGGGTCGACGTTCGCCATCGCCAGCGCCTTCGCGCCGGCCTCGGCCGACATCACCGGCACGGTCTCGCCCGGGCCGGCGCTGTGCCGGGTCTTGATCCCGGTGCGCTCCTCGATCCACTCCGTCGTCACGTTCGTACGCAGTGCGATGTCCGGGTTGGTGACCACGCGGGTGGGCCGATAGGCGCCGAGCCCGGTGATCGCCGAACCGAAGATGCTCGACATCGTTCTCCCTTCGTCAACCCGGCCGGCAGCCGTGTCGAGGACTGCCGGGAGAAAGGCTCGGGCTGCCGCCTCATAGCTTCTCTACATATCGACGCGGCATAGGAATGCCATAGCCGGCGGAGGAATCCTGCGTCGGGCGCGGACCGCCGAGGCCCGAAGACCGATCGGAAGGGCCAGGATGAGAGAGTTCACTGACCGGGTGGCGGTGGTCACCGGCGCCGGCTCCGGCATCGGCCGCGCGCTCGCCGTCGAGCTGGCCGCCCGGGGCGCCGGACTCGCCGTCTCCGACGTGGACGACGAGGGGCTGCGGGAGACCGTACGCCGCTGCGCGGCGTTCGAGGGCCAGGTGCACGGTTACCGGTTGGACGTGACGGACCGGGCCGCGGTGCTGGCCCACGCCGAGCGGGTCGAGGCCGACTTCGGCCGGGCCGACCTGGTCGTCAACAACGCCGGGGTGACCCTGCTCGCCTCGGTCACCGACGCGACCTGGGAAGACCTCGAATGGGTGATGGACGTCGACTTCTGGGGGGTCGTGCACGGCACCCGGGCGTTCCTGCCGCTGCTGACCGCCTCGCGTGGCCGTCTGGTCAACGTCTCCAGCGTGCTGGGGCTGGCCGGCGCACCCATGCAGAGCGGGTACAACGCCGCCAAGTTCGCCGTCCGGGGCTTCACGGAGGCGGTGGCGCGGGAACTGCGGGCCGACGGGGTGCCGGTCGGGGTGAGCTGCGTGTACCCGGGCCGGATCAGGACGAACATCATGCGCAACGCCCGCAACGACGGGCTGCGCGACTACCAGGCGGTCCGGGAGCACTTCGAGCGCTCGGTGGCCGTCACGCCGGAGCACGCCGCCCGCGCCATCCTGCGCGGGGTGGCCCGCAACCGGGCCAGGATCCTGATCGGAGCGGACGCCTACCGCACCGACTTCCTGACCCGGCTGCTCGGCCCCTGGTACTCCGGGGTCACCGGCGACGGCCGGCGGCCGGTCACATCGCGAGGCCGCCGTCCACGGTGATCACCTGGCCGGTCAGGTACGAGGCGCGCGACGAGAGCAGGAACGAGACCACCTCGGCGATCTCCTCGCTGCGCCCGACCCGGCCCAGGGCCACCCGGTCCCGGGCGACGGTCTCCAGCTCGTCGGAGAGCGCGGCGATCATGTCGGTGTCGATGTAGCCCGGCGCGACCACGTTGGCCCGGATGTTGTACCGGCCGACCTCCTTCGCCAGCGCCTTCGTGAAACCGATGACCCCGGCCTTCGAGGCGGAGTAGTTGGTCTGCATCGGGTTGCCGGCCACCCCGGACACCGAGGAGACCGTGACGATCGACCCGGCGCGCCGGCGCATCATCCGGCGGATCACCGCGCGGCACAGGTGGTAGGTGCCGTCCAGGTTCACCCCCATGACCGCGCGCCAGTCGGCGTCGGCCATCAGGGCCAGCGGTCTGTCCCGGATGATGCCGGCGACGCTGACCACCGCGTCGGGGTCGCCCAGTTCCCGCTCGGTGGTCGACACGAAGTCCCGGACCGCCGCGGCGTCGGAAACGTCGACCATCATCGCCAGGACGCGCCCACCGTCCCGGGTCGCCTCCGCGACGACCTCGTCGGCGGCGTCCTTGCTGGACTGGTAGCACATGGCGACGTCGTAGCCGTCGCGAACCAGCTGGCGGACCACCGCCCGGCCGATCCCCCGCGAGCCTCCGGTGACCAGGGCGACGGGCCGCCCGCCGGCGCTCACCGCGTCGCCCCGGAGGCTGTCGCCGCCGGCACCGCCCCGGCGGGTTCCTGCGGACCGGTGGTCGCCACCACGGCCGCCTGGCGGTTCGCCGTGTCGAGGGACGCCCGCAGCGACTCCACCGAGCGCATCGCCCCGACGAGCCGGCCGACCCGCAGCACCACGGTGTCCCCGACCACGCTGTCGCCGGTGACGAAGGCGGTGTCGGCGACCAGTCGGTTCATGGTGACCCGGTGTTCCACCGTCTCCCCGGGCAGCACCGGCCGGCCGAACCGGATGTGTTCGAAGACGCCGGCCACCGGCACGCCGTCGGTCAGCACGTCCGGCATCGGCCGGTCGTGTCGGATCAGCACCAGCGCCGCCTGCCCCCAGGACTCCAGCAGCAGCGACATCGGCAGTGGCCGGTCACCGGTGACGGTGAAGGAGCCCACCAGCCGCCGCCGGGACACCAGCTCGGTGACCCGGTCGACCAGCAGCATCGGTGGCCGGTGCGGGACGATCCGTTTGATCTCCTCGATCCCCATCATGGCGGTCACTCCTCGCTCGCGAAGCGCAGCAACACCTCGGCGACGGGCACGGCGGCGACGGCGACCTCGCCCCGCCACAGTTCGCCGTCGCGGTGGATCGTGATGACGAGTTCGTCGTCGCCCCGGAAGGGCAGCAGGAAACGGCAGCTGACGATCTCGGTCAACACCAGCTCGGGGGCCACGGCGCGCACCGCCCGGTACACGAACTCGAAGATGTGCACCCCGGGCAGCAGCGGGAATCCGGGGTAGTGTCCGGCGAAGACCGGATCGTCGAGGTCGGGGCGGATCCGGGCCACGACCGTGTCGTGGGCGACCTGCTCCACGTCGACGGGCACGGCCGTCGCGCAGTCGCTCGTTGTCACGCTTTTCACCCCGTGACCGTGCGGCCACCAGCTATATCTTCTCTACACCGCCACCGGCTCGGTGCCCACCGCCCGCAGCGCCCCGGCGCCGGCCACCAGCATCCGGTCGGCCTGGTCGGCCTTCTCCCGGGCGAAGACGCGGACCAGGTCGTGGAAGCGGAAGCGCTGCCGCCGGCCACCGTCGGACTCGACGATCTCCAGCAGCCGGGCGTCGACCAGGTTCTCCCCCACCTCCTCGCCCGCGTGCCGCGACACGCCCAGCACCTCGGCGGTGCACCAGCTCGGAAAGGCCGGCGTGCGCAGCAGCGCCAACCGGCGCAGGGCGAGCTGGCCCAGGTCGGCGAGCTGGTGGTAGCTGCTGTCCAGCCGTTCCCGGACGTCCATCGTGCCCAGCCGGAGCTCGTCCAGCCGGTACCGCTCGTCGGCGAGCCGGTCCGCCAGGTAGCCGAGCGACCAGTGCGGGCGCGCCAGCAGCCGCGATCCGGCGACGCGAACGCCGAGCGAGAGCCGACCGCACAACTCGACGATCCGCCCGGCCGCGTCGGCCTCCTCGGCGACCCGCCGCTCCCCGACGATCCGCCCGAGCAGCGCGAGCGCCTGTTGCCGGTCCAGGGTGCCGACCTCGATCGACGTGGCGCCGGCCAGCTCGGGCATCCGCAGCCGGCTGGTGACGATGACCTGGCAGCCGGGGTCGCCGGGCAGCAGCGGGCAGACCTGCGCGTAGTCCGCCGTGCCGTCGAGCATCACCAGCAGCCGCCGGCCGGCGAGCTGGCTGCGGTAGAGCCGGACCCGTTCGTCGAGACCCTTCGGGATCGCCGCCTCGGCGTGGCCGAGACTGCGCAGGAACCAGCCGAGCACGTCGTACGGCTCGACGGCGTTGCCCCGGGCGCGGCCGAGGTCGGCGTAGAGCTGGCCGTCGGGGAAGGCGCCGCGGGTGAGGTGGGCCGCGTGCAGGGCCAGCGTGCTCTTGCCGACGCCGGCCATCCCGGTCACCACGGCGACCGCCGGGCGGGCCTTCGGCTCGGCGGTCAGCACCCGCAGCAGCCCGCTCAGCTCCTCCTCGCGGCCGGCGAAGTCACCGACGCCGGGCGGGAGCATCGCGGGCCGTACGCCGTGCCAGCTCCGCTCCGCGACGACCGCCGGGGCGGGCGGGCCGGCCAGGATCGCCCGGTACGCCTCGGTGAGCATCGGCCCCGGATCGACGCCCAGCTCGTCGGCCAGCACCCGGCGGCCCTCGTGGTAGACGGCCAGCGCGTCGGCCTGCCGGTCGCAGTGCAGCAGGGCGGTCATCAGCTGGCCCCGCAGCCCTTCGTGCAGCGGGTGCTCGGCGACGAGCTGGGTGATCTCGGGGACCAGCCGGACGTGCCGGCCCAGCCGCAGGTCGGCTTCGATCCGGCTCTCCAGGACCGCCATCCGCAGCTCCGCCATCCGGTGCGTCTCGGCCGCCGCGAGGTGCTCGGTCACGTTGGACAGCGCGGGACCGCGCCACAGCGACAGGGCGGCGTGCAACCGCTCGGCGGCCTCGGCGTACCGGCCGTCGCGCAGGGCCTCGCGCCCGACCTCGGCCAGGCGCTCGAACTCGTCGAGGTCGAGCCGGGCGGTGCCGATGCGGATCTGGTACCCCGACCACTGCCGGACGATGTCCACCTCGGCGCCGAGGTACTTACGCAGCCGGGAGACGTAGTTGTAGAGCTGGGCGGCGAAGGTGGCCGGCGGGCGCTCCCCCCAGAGCAGCCCGCACAGCCGGGTGTCCGGCACGGTACGCCCCTCGGCGAGCAGGAGCGCCGCGAGCACGGTCCGCTGCTTCGCGCCGTCCAGCGCCACTTCCGCGTCGCCCTTCCACGCCCCCACCGGCCCCAGTACCCGAAACTCCATCCCCAGCTCCGTTCATCGCGCCGCCCCGGGTAGACAGTCGTCCGAAGACTCATCGGCACCGGCAGCGTCCGCATGCGTGAGCGACACTCAATTTCCTGCGGATGTCACGCTGGCCGTTCAATTGATCACTTTTAGTGACTAGGATGGGGCTGTCGCGTACGGAACGGGAATCCCCGGCCGACGCGGCCCGCCCCGCCGTCCCGGGGCCCCGGCAGGTCCGCGCGCACCCCCGCAGCCAGCACCGGGACACGAATGTGGGTAGTTTCCACTCATGAACTCCGCGCCCCGCTCTGGCACCTTGCAACGGTGACTTCGACTCTCCCGGCCGGCGCCACCGAGCACGCCCGTAGCGGCGTACGGCTGGCCCCGCACTGGTGGGCGTCGGGGCTCGCGCTGCACGAACGCGTGCCCGGGCCGGTCGCCGGCACACCGGGCCGGCCTCCCGCCGACGCACCGCCGGAGGCGGGCGGCGCGGCAGGCGGGCCCGGCAGCGACGACGCACGCGGCACGGGCGGCCCTGCCGCAGCCGATCATGCCAGCGGCGCGGACGTCGAGCGGAAGCTGGCCCGGTGGCGGGCCGGGCACGGGCCGGGCCTCGCGGCGCGACTGGCCGAGGTCGGCCTGGACGAGGCGGGGCTACGCGACCTGCTGGCCGAGGATCCGGCCGCGCTCGCCGCCAGGACGACCCGTCCGCAGTGGGCACAGACCGTCGAGGCGGCGCTGGCCGCCGCGGCGACACCCCGGCCGCCGGCCGACCCGGCCGACTGGCGTGCCGCCCTCACCGCGCCCCTGCGACCGTTCGTCGACGTCGCCGCCGACCAGTTCCGCGACGGCGCCCGCCGGCTCGCGACGCGGCAGATGGTCGACCTGGCCGCCCTCACCGACCGGTTCGCCACCGCGCTGGATCACCGGCTGCTCGCCGTCGCGGCCCGCACGCTGGTCTCGGAGCTGCACCGGCGCCGCGCGGCCGGCCTGCTCGCCGGTGCCGACAGCCGGGCCCGCTTCGCTGACTTCGCGGCCCAGCTCCGCGAGCCCGCCGGGCTGGCCGAGCTGGTCGAGCGCCGTCCCGTGCTCGCCCGCCTGCTGGCGCAGGCCGGCACGACGGCCGCCCGGTCCGGGCTGGAACTGCTGACCCGGTTCCTCGCCGACCGCGACGAGCTGGTGGCGACCCTGCTCGGCGGCGACGACCCGGGACCGCTGGTCGCGGTCCGCAGCAACCTGGGCGACGCGCACACCGGCGGCCGTACGACCACGGTGCTGCGTTTCGCCGACGGTCGACGTGTCGTCTACAAGCCGCGCGAACTGGCCTCCCAGGTCCACTTCACCGCGTTCGTCGACTGGCTGGAGCGGCGGACGCCGGGGCTCGGGCTGCGCGGGGTCGCCGCCCTGACCCGACCCGGCTACGGCTGGTCGGAGTACGTCGACGCGACGGCACTGAGCCGCCCGGAGCAGGCGGACGACTTCTACCGCCGGCAGGGCGCCCTGGTCGCGCTGCTGCACGCGTTGCACGCCACGGACATGCACTACGAGAACCTGATCGCCGCCGGTGACACCCCGGTCGTGGTGGACACCGAGACGCTCTTCCACCCCGCGCTGGGCGAGGCGGCGGGCACCGGCGACCCGGCCGCCGACCTGCTGGCCGCCTCGGTGCACCGGACCGGCCTGGTACCGGTGATCGTCGTGGGCGACCAGGGGGCGATGGACCTCTCCGGCGTCGGCGGCGACCACGGCGGGACCGCGCCCGTCAGCGCCCTCGACTGGGCCGACCCGGGTACCGACCGGATGCGGCTGACCCGCCGGGCCGTCGACTTCGTCGGCGGGCGCAACCGGCCCCGCGTCGGCGACGCCGTGGTCGACCCCGGCGCCCACGAGCCGGCCCTGCTGGCGGGGTTCCGGCTGGCGTACGAGACGATCCGGGCCCACCGGGGCGAGTTCACCGAGCTGGTCGCCGCCTGCGCCGACGTCCCCGTACGGCTGGTGGCCCGCCCCACCTCGGCGTACCACGGCCTGCTCACCGAGACCACGCACCCGGACCTGCTCGGCGACGCGCTGGAGCGCGACCGCGCGTTCGGCGTCCTCTGGGCCAGCGCCGCCGGGCACCCGTTCCTCGCCCAGTTCCCACGGCACGAGGCCGTGGCGCTGTGGGCGGGCGACGTACCGCTGTTCGAGGGCACCCCGGGCAGCCGGACCGTCCGGGTCGCCGGGGGCGGTGAGCCGCTGCCCGTGCCGCTGGCCCGCCGGGGGCTCGACACGGCGCTGGAGAAGATCGCCGCGCTGGGCGAGGCCGACCGACGGCACCAGGAGTGGATCGTCGCGGCGACGCTGGCGACCCGCCGACCCGTCGACCGCCGGCACACCGGCACCCCGACGTCCCGGCCGGTCGGCGAACCATCCGCGTCGCCGGAGCGCCTGCTCGCCGCCGCGGTCGCGCTGGCCGACGAGATCGAGGCCCGTGGCGTCACCGGCGCCGACCGGGTCAACTGGCTCGGCCTGGAGCTGGTCGACGACCGGCAGTGGCTCGTCCTGCCGATGGGGGCCGGGCTCGCCAACGGCCACCTCGGGGTCGCGCTCTTCCTCGGCCAGCTCGCCGCGGTGACCGGCACCGCCCGCTACGCCGAGCTGGCCCACCGGGCCGTCGGCGGGGTGCCGGGGCTGTTCCGCCTGCTCGCCGCGCGTCCGGACCTGGTCGCCGCGATCGGCCCCGGCGGGCTGTACGGCCTCGGCGGCATCGCGTACGGGCTCGCCCGACTGTCCACCCTGCTGGCCGACCCCGGGCTCGCCGGGCAGGCCCGCGCGGCGGTCGACCTGGCCGCCGCCGCCAGCACGGGATCGTCGGCCCTCGCGTGGGCCGACGGGGGCGCGGGCTGCCTCGCCGCCATGCACGCGGTGCACGCCGAACTGGACCACGCGCCCGCGGCGTCGCTCGCCCGCGACTGGGCCGACCGGCTCGTCGACGCGGTCGAGCGCGACGACCTGCCGGCGGAGGCCGGCTTCGCCGACGGGGTGGCCGGCATCGGCTGGGCGCTGGGCCGCCACGCCCGCACCGGTGGCGCCCGGTACGCGCGGGCCGCCCGGCGCGCGCTGCGCCGGGCCGGCGCCCCGGACGGCGGCGGGCCGGCGGGGTACGGCTGGTGTCGCGGAGCGGCCGGCCTGGCCCTCGCCCACCACGCCCTCGCCCCCGGCACCGACCCACTCGGCACCGAGCCTCTCGGCACCGACCCATTCGACGCCGGACCACTCGGCACCGAACCTCTCGACGCCGGCGTGCTGCGCCTGCTCACCGACCGGCCGCTGCTCGACGACCTCAGCCTCTGCCACGGCGAGCTGGGCGTCGTCGAGGCGGCGGGCGTCCTCGACGGCGAGGGGTCCGCGACGCGACGGCTGGCCGGCCGGGTCCTCGACGCCGTCGACCGCCACGGGGCGGCCTGCGGAACGCCGGGCACCGTGCCCACCCCCGGTCTGGTCAGCGGCCTCGCCGGCATCGGCTACGGGCTGCTGCGGCTCTGCGGGGTCGGGTCGGTGCCGTCGGCGCTGCTGCTGGAAGCGACCCCTGAACCGCGTGCTGCGGGTTGAGGACGGCCCGGCGAACGACGACGATCTCCAGTGGAGCGGCAAGCTCCGGAAACATCCTACGGATACACGATTTCACACAGGAGGAATGACAGTTGTCCGAGAACCAGCTCCCCTCGTACCGTGCCGACGAGATCGACCCCGCGGCGCCCAACGACGACCCGGCCGGAGCGACGTGGTTGCAGCCCGTCGTGACGTTCGGGATCCGCGCGGCGGCCCTCGCCAGTTTGGTCGTGCCCGTGGGCATGGTGATCGGCGGTCTCGTCGGTGACGGCGGCGCCGCCGTGGCGGACTCTGCGCCCCTGACGACCTGCTGCCCCGAGCGTCCGTTGTGACGATCGGCTAGCCGCCCGGGGGCCGGCGTCGGCGGCACCGCGTTGGGCTGCGGCCCACCTCCTCGGATAGCGTGCGCAGTGTGTACCGCTCCTCGAAGTTCATCGGTCGGGACGTCGAGCTCCGCAGGGTGCACAAAAGCCTTGAACTGGCGCAGTCGGGGCGTGGCGGTGCGGTGTTCGTGGTCGGCGAGAGCGGCGTCGGCAAGTCCCGCCTCGCGTCGCGGATCGCGGAGATGGCCACCGCGGCGGGCATGCGGGTGATGCGGGGCCGGGGCAGCACGATCGGCACCACGGTGCCGCTACGCCCCCTGACCGAGGCGCTGCTGTCGCTGCTGCGCTCCGGCCCGGTCGACCCCAGCGTGCTCGGCCCGTACGGCCCGATCCTCGGCCGGCTCGTGCCCGACTGGGGTCGGCCGCCGGCCGATCAGGAGAACGCGTCCCTGGTGATCCTCGCCGAGGCCGTCCTCCGGCTGACCGGGGTGGCCGGCGCGGGGCGGGGGTGCCTGATGCTGCTCGACGACCTCCAGGACGCCGACACGGAGACGTTGACGGTGCTGGAGTACCTCATCGACAACCTCGCCCTGCAACCCACCCTGTTGCTGGGAGCCATCCGGGCGGAGCCCTGCGCGGCGTCGACCATCGCCCGGTCGGCCGCCCAACGCGGACAGTGCACGCTCATCGAGCTGGGCCGGCTCGACGACGACGAGCTGCGGCAGATGGTCGGCGCGTGCCTCGACGCCGACCCGCAGCGGGTGCCGGCGGCCGCGCACGCCCTCGTCTCGACGGGCAGCGGCGGCAACCCCTTCCTGATCGAGGAACTCGTCGCCGGCATGGTCGACGGCGACCTGCTGATCGAGGGCCCCGACGGCTGGCGGATGTCCGAGAAGCCGGCCGCCGGCCTGCCGAGCACCCTGGCGAGGGGCATGGCGCAGGGGGTCGAGCAGCTCGACAGCCAGGCCCGGGAGCTGCTCTCGATGGGCGCGCTGCTGGGTCACCGCTTCCCGCTGGCCGTGGTGCAGGCGGCCACCGGGTTGAGCGAGCGCGGCGTCCTGGACCACCTGGGCGGTGACGTCGCGGGGCGGCTGGTCACGGTCGACGACCAGCTCACCGACTGGTACGCCTTCCGGCACCGGCTCACCCGGGAGGCGCTGCTCACCCTGCTCGGCCCCGCCGACCGGGCCCGGCTCGCCCGGCGGATGGCCGAGGCGGTGGAGGTGGTGTTCCCCGGGCTACCCGGCGAGTGGTGCCAGGTGTCGGCCACCCTGCACCTGGAGGCCGACAACCCGGAGACGGCCGGCGAGCTGTTCACCGAGGCGGGCCGGCGGGCGATCGCCCAGGGCGGCGCCACCACGGCGGTCGCCCTGCTGGACCGCGCGATCAGCCTGCTCGGCGAGAATCCCGTGGCGCGCGCGGCGGCCCTCGAAGCCCTGCTGCACGCCCTGGCGGAGGCGGGGCTGGTCGAGCGGGCGCTCGCCTCGGTCAGCACCCTGGACCAGATCGGCGGCGTCGATCCGCGCCGGCGGGCGCAGCTGCACACCCGGCTGGCCTGGGCGGCGACGGTCGCCGGCCGGTCGGCCGAGGGGCTGGCCCAGGTGGAGCAGGCGCGCGCCCTGCTCGGCCCGGACGCCGCCGCGGAGGACACCGCCCCGGTCGACGTGGTCGCCGCCCACCTGGTGCTGGACACCGCCGGCCAGGACCAGCTCGCCACCGCCGAGGCGCTGGCCCGCCGGGCCGCCACCGTCGCCGAGACCGTGCCGCTGCCGGTGGTGGCCTGTCAGGCCTGGCAGCTCCTCGGCGCGTTGATCCGGCACCGCGACCCGGCGGAGGCGACCCGCTGCCTGGAGCGGGCCCTGGCGATCGCCGCTCAGCACCGGCTGCCGATCTGGGAGATCCACGCGCTGATCCGGCTCGGCAACGACGACGCGCTGCGCGACGCGCGCCTGGACCGCCTCGAACAGGCCCGGGAGCGGGCCTCCCAGGCCGGTGCGGTGACCGCGCGTCACCAGGCGGAGGCGAGCCTCGCCCTGCACGCGGTGCTGCGGGGCGACTTCGACACGGCGGCCGCTCTCGTCCAGCAGGTGCTGGCCGCCACCACCCGGCTGAAGCTGCTGGAGACCACCCAGTACGTGCTGCTGGTCAGCGCCGTCCTGGCGGCGCACCGGGGACGGCGCCGGGAGATGGAGCAGGCGCTGGCCGAGTTCCGCCGCTGGAGCGGCGACCAGGCCCTGCACGCCACCCGCGTCCACGGTCTGGCCAGGGCCTTCTGCGCGTTGCTGGAGGAGGACCGGCCGCGCGCCCTCGACGAGTTGGCCCGCGCGTTCAACGCCGAGGAGCAGAGCCCGACGGTCTTCCACCTCTCCGGCCGGCACGGCCTGCACCTGTTGCTCCAGGTCATGTCGGGCGAGGCCGGCTGGCCGGCCTACGAGGCGGTGCAGGGCGACTCGGCGAGCAGGTTGCGCTGGGACCTGCAGTTCGCGCTCTTCGCGAAGGCGGTGCTGCTCGGCCGCTCCGGTCGGCCGGAGGCGGCGGCGCAGGCGGCGGCCGAGGCGATGCGCGCCGGGGCGCCGTACGCGATGGGTCGGCACCTCGCCCTGCGGCTGGTCTGCGAGGCCGCCCTCGCCGACGGCTGGGGAACGCCCGTGCAGTGGCTGCGCGCCGCCGAGGAGCACTTCCACTCGAGCGACGTGCCGGCCGTGGCCAGCGCCTGCCGGGCCCTGCTGCGGCGGGCGGGCGTACGCCTGACGCAGCGCCGCTCCGGCGCCGGCGACATCCCCGCCGAGCTGCGGTCGGTGGGCGTGACGGTGCGGGAGTTCGAGGTGCTTCGGCTGCTGGTCGGGCGGCTGAGCAACCGGGAGATCGCCGCCCGGCTGCACCTGTCCCCGCGCACGGTGGAACGGCACGTGTCCAGCCTGTTGGGCAAGACGGGTCTGCCGAACCGGATCGCGCTCAGCGAGTACGCCGCCGAGGTGGAGAGCGCCTGACCGGCCGCGTCGGCGCGCAGGGACGGCCGACACGCGGAGCCGGGGGTCGGCGACCGGCACCGGTGGTCTCCGTCATGGTCGCGTCCCCGTTTCCCCCGCCCGGCTGGGGGTACGGGCCAAGACGCCTGCTCAACGCCACTTTCACGGAGGAACTCGCCAGATGGATGCCAGCAAGCCCGCCAAGGCGGTCAAGGACGTCGTGGAGGCCGCCGCCGGGAAGGTCGCCGACGTGCTGACCCCGGACGTGCCCGGTGCGCCGGGCAGCGCCCCACCGACGGTCGAGGAGCCGACGACGCCACACGGCCCGTTGCCGCCCAAGAAGGAACAGGGCGCCCCCGAGACCCGTACGCCGACCGGCGCGGCGACCGGCGCGCCGACGACGGCCAACGGTCAGCAGGGCGCCCACCTCACGACGTCGCAGGGGACGCGGCTGCGCGACACGGACCACTCGCTGAAGGCCGGGCCGCGCGGTCCGATCCTGCTCCAGGACCACCACCTGCGCGAGAAGATCACCCACTTCGACCACGAGCGCATCCCCGAGCGCGTCGTGCACGCGCGTGGCGCCGGCGCGCACGGCGTCTTCGAGGCCTACGGCACCGCCGAGGGTGTGACGAAGGCCGGCTTCCTCGCGAAGGGCAGGACGACCAACGTCTTCGTACGGTTCTCGACCGTCCTCGGCTCGCGCGGCTCGGCCGACACGGTCCGCGACACCCGCGGCTTCGCGACGAAGTTCTACACCGACGAGGGCACCTTCGACCTGGTCGCCAACAACATGCCGGTCTTCTTCATCCAGGACGCCATCAAGTTCCCGGACATCATCCACGCCGGCAAGCCGCACCCCGACCGGGAGATCCCGCAGGCGCAGAGCGCGCACGACACCTTCTGGGACTTCGTCTCCCTGCACACCGAGGCGCAGCACCACACCATCTGGAACATGTCCGACCGGGGCATCCCGCGCTCGTACCGGACGATGGAGGGCTTCGGCGTCCACACGTTCCGGCTCGTCAACGCCGCCGGCGAGACGGCGTTGGCCAAGTTCCACTGGAAGCCCAAGCTGGGCGTGCACTCCCTGACCTGGGAGGAGGCGCAGCTGCTGGGCGGCATCGACCCGGACTTCCACCGCCGGGACCTGTACGACGCCATCGAGGCCGGCGCCTTCCCCGAGTGGGAGCTGGGCCTGCAGGTCCTGCCCGACACCCCCGAGGAGACCTTCGCCGGGATCGACCTGCTCGACCCGACGAAGCTCGTGCCCGAGGAGTTGGCGCCGGTGCAGCCGGTCGGGAAGCTGACGCTCAACCGGACCCCGACGAACTTCTTCGCCGAGACCGAACAGGTCGCCTTCCACGTCGGCCACCTGCCGCCGGGCATCGACGTCACGAACGACCCGCTGTTGCAGGGGCGGCTGTTCTCGTACGTCGACACGCAGCTCACCCGGCTGGGCGGGCCGAACTTCTCGCAGATCCCGGTCAACCGTCCGCACGCCCCCGTCAACGACATGCTGCGCGACGGCTTCCACCAGCAGGCCGTGCACGCGGGTGTCGCGCCGTACCGGCCGAACTCGCTCGACGGCGGCAACCCCTTCCCGGCCGGGGACGCCGACGGCGCGTTCGTCGACGTGCCGGTGCAGGTGGCGCAGGCACCCAAGGTACGCGCCAACCCGGTCTCGTTCGACGACCACTTCAGCCAGGTGCGCCTGTTCTGGCTGAGCATGTCGCCGGTCGAGAAGGAGCACATCATCCGCGCCTACACCTTCGAGCTCGGCAAGTGCTACCACCAGGCGATCAAGGAACGCCAGCTCCAGTGTCTCGCCAACATCGACCCGGTGCTGTGCGCGGAGGTCGCCACCGGCCTGGGCCTTCCCGCACCGGAGCCCACCGTGCCGCTCGCCGACGTCGCGCCCAGCCCCGCGCTGTCGCAGGTGGGCGGGCGCTGGCCGGCCGACGGCCGTACGGTGGGGATAGTCGTCGACCCCGCCGCCGGGCTCGACGGCGTCGACGAGGTGCGCCGGGCGGTCTTCGCCGCCGGGATGGTGCCGCTCCTGGTCGCCCCGCACGGCGGGATGGTGGGCGACCTGCCCGTGCAGCGGACCTTCGCCACCGGCCGCTCGGTCGAGTTCGACGTGCTCCTGCTGGCCGGGGCACCGGCGCCCGCACCGGACGCGTTGCCGGCGCGCGACGCCAAGGCGGGCGCGGCGGACTCCGCCACCGTGGATCCGCGGGTGCTGCTGCTGGTCGACGAGTGCTGGCGCCACGCCAAGGCGATCGGGGCGTGGGGCGCCGGCGTCGACGTGCTGCGGCAGGCGGGGGTCGCCGGCACGCCCGGCGTCGTCACGGGTGGCTCCGGGGCCGAGGTCCTCACCGCCGTGCAGCCCCTGCTGGCCGCCCACCGGACGTGGGAGAGGTTCCCCGCCTCGGTCGCCTGACCCGTCCGTACGTCGACGAGGGCCGTCCCCGGCAGCATCGGGGGCGGCCCTCGTCGACGCTCCACGGATCCGCCGACCGGCGGCCCGTCCACCGGAGCGGTCAGCCGCCCGGGCAGCGGGTGTCGCCGCCGCTGCGCTCCTGGCAGGTCGTCGGCGCGGGGACGTACAGCCTGGCGGAGCCGGCGCTGCGGGACGTGAGTCCACGTACTCACCGCGCGCCGACCGGAGACCGACGGCCCGCCGGTGCGCGCGCGGGGCGGGCGCACCGGCGGGCCGGGTCACGTCAGCGACGAGCCGGGCGGGGTGGCCCGCTCACCACCCCCGGCACTGGCCGGAGGCCGGGCCGCCGACCGTGTTGGGCACCCCGCCGTCCACCGGCGGCGGCTGGTTGCCCACGCACCGCAGCGGCCCGTCGATCCGGTTGCCGGAGATCACGACGGGCGTGTCGCCGGTGCGGCTGTCGACCACGCTGACAGGGCCGGTCACCCGCGTCCCGGCGATCAGGACCCTGCCGGTGACGCCGGTGACCGAGAGCGGGCCGTCGATCCGGCTGCGCGTCAGCTCCACCACCGAGGCCCCGGTGGCGGTCACCGGCCCGACGACGCCGGCGTCGAGCGCGACCAGCCCCGCGCCCCGGCCGACGCTCACCAGCCCGGAGACCGCGGCGCCGGGCGCGAGGCAGGCCACCCCGGCGTCGACCCGCAGCGGGCCGCGGCGCTCGCCGTCGACCACCTGGGTGCAGGTCTGGTCGGTGACCTCGAGCGTCACCGGCAGCGTCACCAGGGGGGTGCTGGGGTCGTCGCTGGTCACGCAGAGCTGGGCCCGGTACGTGCCGGCGGCCAGCCCGGTGCTGTCCAGCGAGATGGTCACCTCGCTGGACCTGCCGGCGCCGGTGCCGGCGGACGTACGCGACGCCGTCAGCCACGGCACCTCGTCGGGCGTCACGCACGGCTGGAGGTCCGGCAGCCGTACGTGGGTGATGAAGCGGGCCGCCCCCTTGTCGTTCTCGACCTCGACCAGGCGGCCGGAGCGGTCGATCTCGTGGACCCCCTTGGAGCTGGTGGTCAGGATGTTGCCGTTGCCGAGGGGGTGCACGCCCTGGTACCCGGAGCCACCGGGCGGCGCGTAGACGCCGACCAGCTTGCCGGCGCGGTCCATCTCCCAGACCCCGGCGGTGGAGCCACTGCCCCAGCTCGCCGCGAGCACGTTGCCGTTGGGCAGCTCCGCGAGCTGGCCGGGCCAGCTCAGCCCCTCGAAGAAGCGGGCGTTGGCGCGGGAGCCGTCCTTCGTGAAGCTGTGGATGGCGTCGCTGTCGCTGGCGGAGACGAGCATGTCGTCGCCGCGGAACAGGATCCCCCAGGGCCCCTTGAGCCCGTCGGCGCCCGGGGCGACGAACGTGCCCAGGTATCTGCCCTCGGCGTCGAACTCGACAACGGAGTGGGCGTTCGCCTGGGAGGCGACCGTCACCAGCACGGTGCCGCGCGGCGAGAGCGCGATGCCCCGGGTGTTGCCCATGATCGTCGGATCCGCCAGTCCGCCGGCGGGGGCGAAGACACGCCGGAAGCTGCCGTCCAGGCCGTGCTCGGTCACCACCGAGTTGACCTGGTCGGACATGAGGAAGCCGCTGCCGTCCGGCTTGGCGATGACCTGGAACGGCGTGTAGAGGCTGCTGGTCGGGTCGAACTTGACGTGCGGGATGAACTGCGGGTCGATCAGCCTGCCGGTCTGCGGATCGAACGCCATCACCCCGCGGGTGGCGCTGCCCGAGTTCGGGATCAGCAGGACACCGTCACGCAGGAGCCGGATCCGCTCGTCGTCCGGGCCGGCGTCCGGGTCGTCCAGCCGCCAGTCCAGCACGCCGTGCCCCGCGTTGCGTACCGCGACCTTCTGGCTGGTGACCAGCCCGGCCGGCTGCCGCGCGGAGAGCGACGTGGGTGCCACCTCGATCTTCGGCACCGGCACCACCGTCAGTTCCAGCGCGATCGTCGTCGTCGGCTGGTCCTGGTCGTTGCTGGCCAGGCACAGGTTCGCCCGGAACACGCCGCCGTCGTCCAGACCGGTCGAGTCGAGCGTGATCTCGATGTCCTGGCTCTTGAACGCGCCCAGCGTGCCCTGCGCCGGGGTCACCTTCACCCAGGTCGGCCAGGCGCAGTCGTCGCCGTCGCCGGTCGCCCGCCAGGTGAGCTCGGCACCGCCGGCGTTGCCCACCTTGACCGTGTGGCTCTCGTTCCGCGCGACGTCCATGCTGGAGCTGAGCGCGGTCTTGTCGACCGTCAGGTCCGGAGCCGCGGGCAGGACGGCGACCGGGAAGTGCGCCTGGGCGATCGGCTGCCCGTCCGGCGCGTGCCGGGCGTCGGTGGTCAGGTCGATCGCACCGAAGAGCCAGTTCTTGCGGGCGGTCCCGGTGACGTCCAGGGTGATGGTCAGCTCCTGGCTGGCGCCGGGCGCCAGGGTGAACCGCGCCGGCGCGACCGTGATCCGCGCGCCGGCCGGGGCCTGCGGCGTGACCTGGTAGGTCGCGGCCACCCTGGCCACGCTGGACACCGTCCGGGTGAAGGTGCAGACCTTGAGGCAGTGGTGCTCGACCACGGCCGGCAGGTTCAGCGTCTGCGGGTCACCACCGGCGTCGGGGTTGGCCGCGACGAAGTTCGCGGCGGTCTCGTCGAGCACGATGCCGGTCCGGGCGGCCTGGGCCAGGTTGATCCGGCCGGAGCCCATGTCGAACGCGTCGGCCGGCGTGCGGCCGTCCTCCTTGACCACCCCGTCGCGGTCCGCGGTGACCGCCAGCGCGGAGCGGATCCGCGTCGGCGACCAGTCGGGGTGCAGCGCCGCCAGCAGCGCGCCGGCGCCGGCGACGTGCGGCGACGACATCGACGTGCCCTGCATGAAGGCGTACGTGGCCGGGTTGTCCTTCGCCGCCATGGTGGCGGCGAGGATGTTCCGGCCGGGGGCGGCCACGGTGGGCGCGAGCATGTCGAACTTGCTGGGTCCGCGCGAGCTGAAGTCGGCCACGACGTCCGTCCAGTCGCCGTCGCGCAGCACCTCGCTGCCGGGGTCGACGCGCACGGTGACGGGGCTGTCGGTGGCGGCCGCGTGGTCGCGCAGCCGCTGCCCGTCGGCGAGGGAGACCATCACGGCGGGGATGGTGGTCCCGGCGAGCGCGCCCATCGTGATCGGCGGGCCGCTGTACTGGTTGTGCACGACCACGCCGGTCGCGCCGGCGGCGGTGGCGTTCTTGACCTTCACGGAGAAGTCGCAGCCGCCCCGGGGCAGCAGGGCGACCCTGCCGCTGAACGCCGCCGCCGGGAACGGGAGGCATGCCTGCACGTTGTCCGCGTCGACGGCGCCGGAGTACCGGATCGCACCCTCGATGGGCGGGTTCGGCGAGTTCTCCCCGATCACGGCGGCGATGCCGGTGAGGGGCGCCGGAACGGGCGTCGGGCCGGTCACGTCGAGCTGGTGGGCGATGACCCGCTCGTGGCTGACCGCGGCGACGGACATGTTCCACGGCGCGGTCTTCGCGACGGTGCTGGCGCCCGGGCCGCTGTTGCCGGCGGAGGCGGCGACGAAGATTCCGGCCGAGTACGCCTCCAGGAACGCCTGGTCGACGAGGTCCTTCCAGGGGTCGTCGCGACCGGAGATCGAGTAGTTGAGGACGTCCACGCCGTCGGCGATCGCCTGGTCCACGGCGGCGATCGTCGCCGAGGAGAGGCAGCCGAGGACCATGCAGACCTTGTAGGAGATGACGTTGGCCCGCGGCGCGACCCCGGAGACGGTGATCTTGTGCGTGCTGGTGCCGACGGTCATGGTCGCCTCGTGCCGGTTGCCGGCGGCGGTCGAGGCGGTGTGGCTGCCGTGGCCGTTGTCGTCCCGGGCGTCGGTGCCGACCATCGACCAGGCGCCGATCAGCTTGTCGTTGCAGATCGCCTTGTGCTGGGGGTGGCTCGGGGCGCAGACGCCGACGTACGTGCCCGCGCCGTACGGGTTGGTGTGCCGGTAGCCGTCGCCGTCCACCGCCGCGAACGACGGGTGGTCGGGGTTGATACCGGAGTCCAGGATCCCGACGATGGCGCCCTCACCACGGGTGCCGACGTTCTCCGCCGTCCTGCCCTCCCACACCGCGGGCGACTGGATGAGCGCGTTGCTGGTGTCGGTCGTCAGCTCCAGGACCTCGTCAGGCACGACGGTGCTGACCCCCGGCAGGCCGGACAGGTGCGCCGCCTCGTCCGCGCTGACCTCGACCGCCAGGCCGTTGACCACGTTGCGGTAGGTGTGGGCGACCCGCACGGAGCGGCCCAGGACCGCCTCCATCTCGTCCACCAACGTGTCCTGCTGCCGCGCCAGTTCCTGCGCGTAGGAGGTGCTCGCCGCGGACCGCGTGTCGATCCTGCCGGTGCGTGCCGGCCTCGCCTGCGAGGCGGCCACCACCGACGGCTTGTCCAGCTGCACCAGCCAGAGCCCGCTCTTGGGCTGCGCCTTGCTCGACGCCGGGCGGGCTGACCTCTCGGCTGTCGTGTCGCCCGCTGGCAGCGGTGCCGCGACGACCGGGGTGGGGGCCACGGCGAGCAGCACGGTGCCCGCCGCCACGGCCGCGACCAGCCGGACCGGTGTCCGCCAGCGGGAGGGGAACGTTCTTCGACCGGAGGACGGTGCCACGGTGAGCTCCTAAGTCACGTCGGCGGCGCGCTGGGTGCGGTCCCGCTGCCTGCCAGAGCCGGGAGGGAGGTCGCTGGGTGCGATCGGGTGAAACCTAGGTGATCACGAGGACCAAGGCAATGGTGTACGTCCATGCGTACGGTCATCGGCGGGTCAGGCCGGCCAGCCAGCGCTCCAGCTCCGCCGGGGAGCGGAACAGCAGCACGGGCGGCCCGGCGGGATCGGCCTGCCAGGCGCGCATCCGCCGCCGGGCCCGGCCGAACGCGGTGACGTGCCACAGCAGGATCGAGTCGCGGGACAGGACGCTGCCCAGCGACTCGCGGTTGCCGTTGCAGATCTCCTCGCCGCTGACGAGCCGGCCCGTGGTGCGCCGCAGCAGCCGCCAGAAGGAGAGCCAGCGCGGATAGTCCAGGCCGACGACCAGGTCGGCCCGCGCCAGCACCACGTCCCGCCAGCCGTGGTACGCCCCGTCGAGGATCCAGCGGTCCCGCCGGCAGACCGCCTCGATCCGGCTGCGCTGCTCCGCCACCGGCACCTCGACCCAGCCGGGCCGCCACAGCAGGTCGTCGACGGGGTGCCAGGGCAGCCCGAGCCGCTCGGCCAGCCGCGCCGCCAGGGTGGACTTGCCGGCGCCGTACACCCCGTAGACCAGGATGCGGGCCGGTGCGGTCATCGCGGCAGCGTACGCCGTCGTGGCGACCGGGTCCCGGCCCGGTACCGCCGCACGCGGTGGGCGCGGCCGCTCCGGGCGGTGGGCCGACGGCGATCCGGATCGCGGCGGCGTGCGGCGGGCCGCGACGGGGGCGTAGCGCTCGGGCCATACACTCACTGCCTGGCCACACGCGCGCACCGCGACTCGGGTCGGGTAGTTGCACCAGCGTGGGGCGGTCGCGTGCGGCCCTGCCCGGGGTGGCTCACCGGAGCGCGGACCGGCACCGGCCCGCCCGGCGTCCGGCACTGAAGGGACTGCTGGTGAGGCGACGAGGCAACGGGACCCGGCGACTGCGGCTCGCGGCGGGGACGGTGGTGGCCCTCGCCGTCACGGCGGCCCCCGGCGCCGCCGTGGCCGACCCGTCGCCCGCCGCGGCTGCGGGGACTCCGGTGTGCGAGGTGCGCGGCGGCCGGCTGAGCGAGATCTCCGGAATGGCCGTGACGGACAGCGGGTACGTCATGATCAACGACGGCGCGGACGACGAGGCCCGCCGCCGCATCTTCTTCCTCGACGAGCGGTGCTCCGTCGTGCGGAGCGTGTCCTATCCGTCCCGTCCCCGCGACACGGAGGATCTCGCCGTCGGCGCGGACGGCACGATCTGGGTGGCGGACACCGGCGACAACGACCGCTCCCGGCAGACGATCGGGGTGTGGAAGCTCCCGCCGGGAGCCGACCGGCCGGTGTTGCACCGCATGGCGTACCCCGACGGCCCGCACGACGTCGAGGCCCTGCTCGTGACGGGCGACGACCGGCCGCTGGTCGTGACCAAGCACTCCGCCAACCTGTACGCCCCGAGCGCCGGGCTGCGTCCGGGCACGACGACCCCGCTGGTGAAGGTGGGGCGGGTCCGGCTGCCGGCGTCCACGACGAGCAATCCCTTCGGCGCGCTCGGCCGGGCGGTGGTCACGGGCGCCGCCACCGCGCCGGACGGGCGCCGGGTGGTCCTGCGCACCTACGCCGACGCGTACGAGTTCGACGTCCCCGACGGCGACGTGGTCGCCGCGCTGACCGGCGGGACACCACGGGTCATCGGCCTGCCCGACGAGCCGCAGGGCGAGTCGGTCGCCTACAGCCGCGACGGTCGGTCCCTGCTGACCGTGTCCGAGACCGCCAACCAGCCGCCGGGGACGCGGCCCACGATCCTGCGCTACCCGCTGCCGGCGGCCGCCGCGTCCCCCACCCCGCCCGCGACGCCCACCACGCCCGCGTCGACGGCCCGCGCCGCCCGCGACGAGACCGGCCGCTCCGGCGGCGTGGGAACCTACCTCGTGGCGGCCGGAGCGCTCGGGCTGGCGCTGGTCGCCGTGGCGCTCGTCGGCTGGACCCGTACCCGGCGGGCCAGGGCGCGCTGACCCTGGGCGCGACACGTCAGCCGCCGCAGTGGACCGTCCGCCCGGGCGGATGCGGGAGGCCCCGCAGCGCGCGGGCGCCCCGGTCAGGCCCCGTGCCCGCGACCTGCGGTGTCGAGCCCGGTGAGCAGGGCGGCCAGCAGCTCGGTGCGCGCGCCGATGCCGGCGGCCGAGACCCACTCCTGCCGGGCGTGCGCGCCACCGCCGGGCGGGGCCAGCCCGTCGACGGTGGGGCGGCCGAGCGCGCCCGTGGTGTTGGTGTCGGCGGCACCGTCCGCCGGGTGACCGGCGAGGCGTTGGCCGAGGTCGGCGGCGATGCCCACGATCCGGTCGAGCAGGTGGGCGCCCGCCTCGTCGGGCTGCCAGGTGGGCCGGTGCGAGAGCAGCCGGGTGGTGAGCCGGGCGCGCTCGCGTACCGGACGCAGCGCCCTCAGGCCGGCGAGGACGGCGTCCTCGTTGACCGGATCGGTGAAGCGGAGCCCGAGGTCGGCGTGGGCCTCCCCGGCGACCACGTTGGTCCGGCCGCCGCCGGCGACGGTGCCGGTGTTGAGCAGCACCGGCCGGTCCGCGACGAGGGCGCGGACCCGCACGAGCTGGTCGACGAGTTCGTCGATGGCGTTGACCCCGGCGTCGGGGTCGAGCGCGGCGTGCGCCTCGACGCCGGTGACCTCGATGCGGACCCGGGTGCTGCCGCGCCGGCCGGTCTTGAGGTCGCCGCCGGGGTGCGGCGGTTCCAGGCCGAGCACCGCGCGGGCCCGGGCCGCCTCGGCCCGGACCAGCCCGGTGGCGGTGGGTGAGCCGATCTCCTCGTCGGCCACGACGAGGACCCTGACCTCGGGGTGCGGGGCGCCCTGCCGCGTGACGCGTGCCGCCGCCGCGAGCAGTGCCACGATCCCGGCCTTGGTGTCGTAGACGCCCGGGCCGCGCACGGTGTCGCCCTCGACGGACCAGGGCATGGTCGACAGCGTGCCGACGGGCCAGACGGTGTCGTAGTGGGTCAGCAGCAGCACCGGATCGCCCGGGATCCCCCGCGCCGGGAGTGTCCAGACCAGATGGTCGCCGCTCGGGTGCGACTCCCGGGCGGTGTCGAAGCCGGCGCGGGCGGCGTCCGCGTCGAGGACGTCGGCCAGCGCGGCCAGCGCCCGCCGGTCGCCGGTCGGGGACTCGTGCAGCGTGTAGCGGTGCAGCGTGTCGAGCGCGGCATTCGGGCCTGACGATGACGGAGACACATACGGACACTATGTTCGGTCCGACACCTTGTCAACGAGCAGTCACTGGGGCAGTCTGGGCGACATACGATCGCTATCTTTCGGAGGGCGGCCCGATGGTCGATGACACCCACGGCATCGTGGCGCGTGACCTCACCGGGCTGGCCGAGTGGACGGCGGCGTCGGCGCTCTACCGGTCCGTCTTCGGCTACGAGGGCCCCGAGCACGCCGTCAGCCCCCGCCTCCTGGCCGCGCTCGGCGAGAACGCCGGGACCGCCGTCGGCGCGTTCGACGTGGACGGCTCCCTCGTCGGCTTCTGCTACGGCTTCACCGGCATCGAGCACGGCGAGCCCTACCACTACTCCCAGGCCGCCGTTGTCGACGCGCGCGCACAGGGGCGCGGTGTCGGCCGCCTGCTCAAGCACGCCCAGGCCGACGCCGCCCGGCGCGCGGGCGTACGCACGATGCGGTGGACATTCGACCCGTACGCGCTGCGCAACGCGCACTTCAACCTGAACGTGCTGGGCGCCGTCGGGATCCGGTTCCTGCCGGACTTCTACGACGACGGCGGCAGCGACCGCGTCCTGGTGCGGTGGGACCTCGACCGGTCCGGCGACGGCACCCGGGCCTCCGCTGCCGAAGACGGACACGAGGCCGGACACACCACGGTGGACTCGCCCGCCGACGACCGTACCGCCGCTTGCGGCCCCGACGACCGGGCGCGGCTGCGGCAGGCGCTGGTCGACCGGTTCGCCGCCGGCGGGCGGCTCGTCGGCCTCGCGCGGCCGGCGGACGCCCCCGGCCGCGTCAGCTACCTGTTCGCGGAGGATGAGGCATGACCACGACGAGAACGACGCCCGCGGAGCGCTTCGACCGCAACGTGCAGCGCAGGTCGGCGCGGGTGCTCAAGCAGCGGGTCCTGGAACAGCAGCGCACCGAGTTCACCAGGGCGCTGGCGTGGGCCGCCGAGCAGGACGCGATCGAGCGGGCCGCGGCTCTCATCGTGTCTGCCCGGCGCCGTTACCTGATCGGCCACGGCAAGTCGCTCGGCTTCGCGTCCCTGCTCGCCGCCGACCTCAGCGCCGGGCTCTCCGGCGTCCACCTCGTCGACGGCGCGGCGCTGCGGGCGCTCGACGTGCTCGGCGACATCCGCCAGGGCGACCTGCTCGTGGCCGTCTGCATGGCGCGCTACCGGCGCGAGACCATCGACGTCGCCTCCGCCTACGTCCGGCACGGCGGTCAACTGGTCCTCGTCACCGACGCCGAGGACGCGCCGCTGGCCACGAGCGCCGCCGCCCGCATCGTCATCGGCGCCGACAGCGCCTCCTACGCCAACTCCCCCACCTCGGTGGTGCTCGCGCTGCACCTGCTCGCCACCCTGACCATCGCCAGTTCCAAGGGGGCCGGCCGGCGCCTGCGCGAGCGTGACGCCCTCGCCGCCGAACTCGGCCTCTACGCGGAGCGACCGAGTCACCCCGGCCCGGACGGCAACGCCCGAGACCGGGACGGTGTCGCGTGACCGGCCACGGTCGAGGCGGCGCGCCCGTCCACGGGCCGGTCCGGGGCCACCGTCACGGCGGGGTGACGGCATGAGGCGGATCGAGGTCGTCGAGCTGCGGCGGGTCCGCCTGCCGCTCGTGCACCGCTTCCAGACCAGCTCCCACGCCAAGCGCGAACTGGAGCACATCCTGGTCACGCTCACCGGCACCGACGGCGCCGTGGGCTGGGGCGAGATCGCGTCGCCGAGCGGCCCGTTCTACTGCGCCGAGACCGTCGAGAGCTGCTGGGCGGTCGCCCGCGACCACCTCGCGCCGATGGTCCTGCGCACCGGCTGGGAACACCCGGCGGACCTCGCGGCGACGCTCGGCAAGGTCCGGGGCAACCACTTCGCCCGCGCCGGTTTCGACGTCGCCGCCTGGGCGCTCTGGTCCGCCGCCGGCGGCGTCCCCCTCGCGTACGCGCTGGGCGGCCGGCGCGGCCACGTCGAGGCGGGCGTCTCCCTGGGGATCGAACCCACCGTCGACGACCTGCTCGCCCAGGTGCGGCTGCGGGTCGACGAGGGCTACCGCAGGATCAAACTCAAGATCGCGCCCGGCTGGGACGTCGAACCGGTGCGCGCCGTCCGCGCGGCGCATCCGGACGTGCCCCTGCACGTCGACGCCAACGGCGCCTACCAGGACGTACCCGAGCACCGGGCCGTCCTGAGGCAGCTCGACCGCCTGGGCCTGCTGATGATCGAGCAGCCGTTCGCGCCCCGGGACCTCGTCGCACACGCCGCCCTCCAGGAACGCATCGACACCCCCGTCTGCCTCGACGAGTCCGTCGAGGAGGTGGACGACCTCGTCACCGCGCTGCGCCTGAAGGCCGTACGCGTGCTCAACGTCAAGGTCTCGCGGATGGGTGGACTGACCCACGCCGTACGGGCGCACGACCTCGCGCGCGAGCACGGGGTGCCGGTGTGGTGCGGCGGGATGCACGAGTTCGGCATCGGACGGGCCGCCAACGTCGCGCTGAGCGCGCTCGCCGGCTTCACGCTCCCCTCGGACGTCTCCGGCTCCGACAAGTACTACGCCCGCGACGTCACCACCCGCCCGATCGTGAGCACCGACGGGCTCGTCGAGGTGCCCACCGTGGCCGGACTCGGCTGGGACGCCGACCTGGCGTACATCGAGCAGCGCACCACCGAGCGGCTCGTGCTGCGATCTCCCGGGTAGCCTGACCGGCACCATGGACGGTCACCGATTCGCCGCGTCCCGGCTCCTGCCGCCACCCGGGCTGCCCCGGGCGATCGCGTACCAGTCCGCCATGGTCGCCGTCGGCAGCGGCACCTTCCTCACCGGCAGCATCGTGTTCTTCACCGAGGTCCTCGGGCTCAGCCCGGTGCAGATCGGGGTCGGCTTCTCGATCGCGGGTCTCGCCGGGGTGCTCACCTCGCTGCCGTTGGGCGCGCTGGCCGACCGGATCGGCGGGCAGCGGTCCTGGGCCGTCGGCGCGCTCGGGTCGGCGCTGACGTTCGCCGCCTACCCGCTCGTGACGTCCTTCGTGGGCTTCGTGGTGCTGATGGTGGTGGCCGCCGCCACCGACTCGTTCGCCAACGCCGGGCGCACCATCTACACCGCCGACGCCATGCCGGCCGAGGACCGGGTGCGCACGATGGCGTACGCGCGCTCGTACCTCAATGCCGGCTTCACCCTCGGCACCGGGCTCGGCGCGCTGGCGCTGGCGTTCGACTCCGCCGCCGCGCTCGTCGCCATGGTGCTGCTCAACTCGGTGCTGTCGCTGCTCAACGCCGTCCTGGTGACCCGGCTCCCGGCCGCCCCGGTGGTGCGCCGCGACCGGGCGGTGACCGCCTCGCGGTGGGCGGTGCTGCGGGACCTGCCCTACGTCACGACCGCCGTGCTCCTCGCCGTCATGATGTTCCACTCGGTGGTCCTCGTCGAGATCCTGCCGCTCTGGGCGATCACCCACACCGACGCCCCCAAGCCGCTGCTCGGCGCGATGCTGGCCCTCAACACGGGGCTGGTGATCACGTTGCAGGTGCCGGCGTCGCGCGGCGCCGACTCGCTTCCCGGCGCGGCCCGCCTCATCCGCCGGGGCGCCCTGGTCACCGCCCTCGCCTGCCCGCTGGCGGCGCTCGCGGGCCGCACCGGCGGGGGATGGACGGTCGTCGTGCTCCTCGGCGTCGTGGTGCTCGTGACGGCCACCGAGCTGTGGTTCTCGGCGGCGCTCTGGTTCGTCCAGACCAACGTGCCGCCCGCCGCTTCGCGCGGGGTGTACCTCGGCACGGCACAGACCATCAGCTCGGCGGCGGACGTCTTCGCGCCGGTCGGCCTGACCCTCCTCGCGATCCAGACGGGCGGCTGGGGGTGGTGGGTCGTCGCGGCGATCTTCGTAGGCTGCGCGCTCGCCGCCGGGCCGGCCGTCGGCTGGGTCGCCCGGACGCCCCGGACCTGTGGGGACACCGAGGCGCCGCCGTCCGCGCCCGAGCCGGTCGTACGGCCCACCTCCGCCTGACGGCCGAAGATCGACAGATTCCTTGACACGTGATCGACGTGGCTGGAATCCTTCCCGCGAAGGGGGTCCGATGAGCACTGACGACGACACCCGGACGTACGCCGTGGTCGTGAACGACGAGGAACAGTTCTCGATCTGGTGGGACGACCGGGAGCTGCCCGCCGGTTGGCGACGCGAGGGCACCACCGGCTCGCGCGCCGAGTGTCTCGCCCGGATCGACGAGGTGTGGACGGACATGCGACCCGCGTCGTTGCGGCGCTGGATGGACGAGCACGCCGCCACCGGCTGACCCCGCACCGGACGAGGGCACATGAACGACAGCCTCCAGCGGTATCCAGCCCTCGCCGTACAACGCGGGATGGTGCTGCAGACCCTCCGGCAGCCCGCCGGTGGGGTGGACGTCCAACAGGTCACGATCAGCTGGGACGGCCCGCCGGACCGGGAGGCGTTCACCGCCGCCTGGCAGGCCGCGACCCGTCGGCACGCGGCGCTGCGTACGGCCTTCGAGGTCGACGGCGACCACGGCGTGGCGCAGGTCGTCCGGCCGGACGTGGCACCCGACCTGCGGTGGCGGGAGTCCACACTCGACGACTTCCTCCACACCGACCGGTACGAGCCCTTCGACGTCGGCCGGGCGCCCCTGCTGCGGGTCACCACGCTGGGCGACCAACACGTCGTCGTCACCTTCCACCACGCGATCCTCGACGGCCGCTCCACCCGGATGCTGCTCGACGAGATCCTCGCCGACTACGCCGCGCGCCGGGCCGGCCGGGCTCCGGACCCGCCGACCCGGCCGCCGTTCGTGGACTTCGTACGCTGGTGGGGCACGCGCGACCCGGGCAGCGACGACGCGTTCTGGAAGGGACACCTCGCCGGCGCCCCGCTCCCCCGGGCGCTGCCGGGTCGCCTCGACGCGGACCCCGGCGCGCGCGGCGTGCCGGCCTCGGACGAGCTAGCCCTGGCCCGGCCCGACGCCGACCGGATCCGGGCCGCCGCCGCCGAGGTCGGCGTCACCGTCGGCATCCTGGTCCACGCGGCCTGGGCGCTGCTGCGCGGCGGCTACGGCGGGGTCGACGACGTCACCTTCGCGGTCACCAGATCCTGCCGCTACGACAGCGTCCCGGACGCCGGGAGGATCCTCGGGCTGCTGATCAACACGGTGCCGCTGCGGATCCGCCTCGATCCACGGTGGACCGTGCGGCGGTTCCTGACCGACGTGGCGGACCGGATCCGGCAACTGCGCGAGCACCAGCTCACGCCGCTGCACACCATTCTCGACCAGGCGGGCCTGGCGCCCGACACGCCGCTGCTGGACAGCCTCGTGGTGTTCGAACGGCAGCGGCTGGGCACCGCCCTGGCCGAGGGCGGGCCGGAGGCGGCCCGGCGCTCGGCGCGCGTACACCGCATGCCCGGCTACCCGTTGACGGTGCACGCCTTCGACGAGCCCGAACTGCGCCTGGGCGTGACCTGGGACGACAGCAGCCTGCTGGCCGCCTCGGCGCGGCGGATCCTCGCGCAGCTGCACCACACCGTGCGGGAGCTGGCCGACCGGCCCGACGCCCGCCTGGCCGACCTGGATCTCGGCGCCGCCGGGGAGGCACCGCTGCGCGCAGCCTGGAACGCCACCCGACGGCCCTACCCCCGCGACGCGTCGATTCCCGAGGTCTTCGCGGCCCGGGTCGCCGCCGCCCCCGACGCCGCCGCGCTGGTGCTCGGCGACCGCACGGTCTCGTACGCGGAGTTGGACCGGGCGGCCGACCGGCTGGCCGGGACGCTGCGCGGACACGGGGTCACCGGGGAAGCCCCCGTCGCCGTGCTGCTCCCCCGGGGCGAACCGCTGATCCGCGCCCTGCTGGGCGTACTCAAGGCCGGCGGGGCCTACCTCCCCGTCGACCCGGCCGCCCCGCCCGCCCGGATCGCGGACCTCCTCGCCGCCAGCGGCACCCGCCTGCTGCTGACCACCGCCGAGGCCGCCGCCGGGCTGCCCGACCTGGGCCCGGTGCGGGTGCTGGACGTCGAGGCGCCGGACGCGCAACCCACGCCGGCCGGCCCGCCCCCGACCACGGTCCCGGCCTGTGCGGGACCGCCGCCGGAGCCGATCCACCCGGTGCGGCTCGCCTGCGTCCTGCACACCTCCGGCTCGACCGGTGCGCCCAAGCGGGTCGGCATCACCCACCGGGGCGTGGTGCGGCTGGTGACCGACCCGGACTTCGCCACCCTCGGCCCCGGCGAGCGGATCCTCCAGTTCGCCCCGACCGCCTTCGACGCGTCCACCTGGGAGATCTGGGGCGCGCTGCTGACCGGCGCCACGGCGGTGGTCGCACCGCCGGACCCGGTGGACCTCACCCGGCTGTCCGCCCTGCTCCGCGACGGCGGGGTCACGGTCGCCTTCCTCACCGCCGGCCTCTTCCGGCAGCTCGCCGAGGAGGACGTCGCGGCCCTGGCGGGCGTCCGGCAACTGCTCACCGGCGGGGACGTGGCGGACCCGGGCGCGGTCCGCGCCGTCCTCGCCGCGCGCGGCGGGCTGCCGCTGGTCAACGCGTACGGGCCAACCGAGAACACCACGCTGACCAGTTGCCACCTGATGAGCGGCCCCGCCCCGCTGGGCGACCGGGTGCCGATCGGCCGTCCCGTGCCGCAGAGCACCGTCCACGTGCTCGACACGGACGGCCGGCCGGTGCCGGTCGGGGTCGCGGGCGAGCTGTACACCGGCGGCGACGGGTTGGCCCGTGGCTACCTCGGCGACCCGGCGGCGACCGCCCGGGCGTTCGTGCCCGATCCGCAGACGCCGGGTGAGCGCCTCTACCGCACCGGTGACGTCGTGCGCTGGCGCGCGGACGGGGTGCTGGAGTTCCTCGGCCGCCGCGACGACCAGGTGAAGATCCGGGGGTTCCGGGTCGAGCCGGGCGAGGTCGAGGCGGTGCTCCGGGCGCACCCGCGGGTCGCCTCGGCGGCGGTGACCGTACGCGGCGACGGGCCGGAGCGCCACCTGGTCGGCTACGTCACGCCGGCCGGCCCGGCGGCGCCGAGCCCGGCGGGCCTGCGTGAGCACGTCGCCGCCCGGCTGCCCGCCCACCTGGTGCCGGCCGCGTTCGTCGTCCTCGACCGGCTGCCGCTGACCGCCTACGGGAAGGTCGACCGGGCCGCACTGCCGGCGCCCGGGCCCGCCGAGGCGGATCCGGACGTCGCCGGGCCCGCCTCGCCGACCGAGCACCGGCTGGCCGAACTCTGGTCCCGGCTGCTGCCCGGCGGGCGAACGCCCGCGAGCATCGGCCGGGAGACCGGGTTCTTCACCCTCGGCGGCAACTCGCTGACCGTCACCCGGCTGATGTTCCGCATCCGCGAGGCGTTCGGCGTGGAGCTGAGCGTGGGCCCGTTCTACCGGGCGCCCACCCTGGCCGCGACGGCGGCGGCGATCGACGCGGCGACCGGATCGACGACCGGCGGCCGGGGGCGGACCGCGCCGGCGCTGCGCCGCCGCGACCGGGTCCCGCAGCCGAGCGCGCGGGGCCTGCCGGCGCACCTGGCCCGGCTGACCGACGGGTGGGCGCTGTGGCGGACGGTCTGCCTGCGGGGCGCCGGCCTGCCCGTGGACCTGCTGGCCCCGATCGGCGACGCGGAACTCGCCGCCGCCGCCGACCGGGTGGTGGCGGCCACGGCCGACGGGGACCCGGCCGGCATCGCCCGCGCCGAGGCGGCGTACGCGGCCGTGTACCCGCAGGCGGTCGGCCGGCTCGCGGTGGCGCTGCACGCGGTGGCGGCCCACCCCCGGTTCCGCGAGGCGGTGGCGTGGCAGAACCCGCACGCCCTGCGCACCGGCGTCGACGCGCTGCTGCGCCGGGGCCCCGACAACCCGTCCCGCAACACCAAGCACCGCCAGCACGAGGCGCTGGTCACCAGCTACCTCCAGCGTTACTGCGTCAAGAACGACACCATCGGGTTCTTCGGGCCGGTCGGCTGGGCGCGGATCGAGCCGGGCCCCGGCGTACGCGTCGGCCCCGCCGACCCGCCGGCGCTGCTCGCCGCGCGGACGGTCTACCTGGAGGGCTGGGCGGTCGCGGCGGTGCTGGCCCCGTACGCGACGCGGCTGCGTCCGTGGCTCGTACCCCGGCTCATGCCCTTCCTGGAGCTGGCCGGGACGACGCTGCGGGTGCCGCTCGCCGCGCCGGTGCGGCTCAGCGACGCCGAGGCGGCGGTGCTGCGCGCCTGCGACGGGATCCGCGACGCGAACGAGGTCGCCGGGGTTGTGTTGGCCGAGCCGGGGTCGGGACTGCGCTCGATGCGGGAGGTGCACGAGGTGCTGGAGACGTTGGCGACGGCCCACCGGATCGCCTGGCAGCCGGAGGTGGCGCCGCACGACACCCGGCCGGAGGAGACCATGCGGGCCCGGCTGGACCGGGTCACCGACGCGGCCGTACGCGGGCCCGCGCTCGCCGCCCTCGACGAGCTGCGCGCCGCCCGGGACGCGCTCGCCGCGTCCGCCGGCGACCCGGCCGGGTTGACCGCCGCGATGACCGGCCTGGAGGCCACCTTCACGAGGCTGGCCGGCGTCCCGGCGACCCGGCGCGCCGGCACCATGTACGCCGGGCGCACCCCCGTCTACGAGGAGTGCCTGCGCGCCGGCACGGTCGGCATCGGCGAGGCGAGCCTCGACGGGATCCGCGACGCGCTCGGCCTGGTGCTGGACAGCGCGCGCTGGTTCACCGCCGCCGGTGCGACGCTCTACCAGCGCTTCTGCGCCGACATCCATCGGCGCCGGGCCGCCGAGCTGGGCACCGACGTGGTCCCGCTGGCCGACTTCTGGTTGCTGGCCGGCGAGGCGCTGTTCCACCCCCCGCAGCGGCTGACCGACCTGCTGACCGCCGCGCTGCACCGGCGCTGGGCCGACGTGCTGCCGCTGCCGGCGGGCCAGCGGCGGATCCGGTTCACGGCGGCGGAGCTGGCCCCGGCGGTGGCCGCCGCCTTCCCGCCGGGGCGGCCCGGCTGGCCGTCCGCGCGCCAGCACAGCCCCGACCTGATGCGCGCCGGCGACGAGTGGGTCCTCGGCGAGCTGCACCCCGGCGTCAACACCCTGCGGTACGCCACCTGGATCGCCTACCACCCGGAGGCGGACGCCCTGCGCGCCGCGCTGGCCCGGGACGTGGGCGCCGGGGCGGTCTATCCCGCCGAGACCGGTCAGGAGGGCGGCGTGCCGACCAGGCTGAGCCACGCGCTGACCGGGCCCGACGACGTCCGGCTGGTGTTCGCGCACGACTCGTTCGGGCACGACCCGCGCCGCAGCCTGCGCGTCGGCGAGTGCGACCTGGTCGAGGTGGCCGGCGGGTTGCGGGTACGCTCCCGCGACGGGCGGTTCGACCTGGACCTGATGCACGTCCTCGGCGACGTGGTCGGCGCCGGGCTGTCGCAGCTCTTCCGCATCCTGCCCCCGGCGGCGCACCAGCCCCGGATCACCGTCGACTCCCTCGTGGTCAGCCGCGAGTCGTGGACGTTCGCCGCCGCCGACCTCGACTTCGCCGAGACCCGCGACGAGGCGCTGCGCTTCCGGCAGGCCCGGGCCTGGGCGGGCACGCACGGCCTGCCCCGGCACGTGTTCCTGCGCTGCGCGGGCGAGCGGAAACCGGTGCACGCCGACCTGACCAGCCTCGCCTCGGTCGACCTGGTGTCCCGCTCGGTGCGCCGGGCCCGCCGGCACGCCGGGGACACCACCGTCTCGGTGGTGGAGATGCTGCCGGCGCCGGACCAGCTCTGGCTCACCGGACCCGACGGTCGGTACACCGCCGAGCTGCGGGTCGTCGCGGTCGACGGGCGGGTGCGCTGAGATGGACGTCTTCGAGTTCCCGGCGTCGGCCGCGCAGCGGCGGATGTGGCTGCTGGACCAGCTCGACCCGGGCCAGCCGACCTACCACGTCGGCTGGGCCGTGTGGCTGGACGGCCCGCTGGATCCGGCCGCGCTCGACGGGGCCTGGGCGGCGGCGGTCGCGCGGCACGAGATCCTGCGCACCTGCTTCCGGGCCAACGGCGGGCGGCCGATCCAGGTGATCGACGAGGACGTCCCCGCGACCGCCATCGAGGTCGTGGCTCTGGACCAGTTGCCCGAGGCGGACCGGGAGGCGGCGGCCCGGGCCGCGCTGCGGGAACACGTGCGCACCCCGCTGCCGCTGGAGCGGGGTCCGCTGGCCCGGGTCAGGCTGCTGCGGCTCGCCCCGCAGCGGCACGTGCTGGCGCTGGTGGCACACCACGCGATCATCGACGGCTGGTCGTTGCGGCTGCTCTTCGACGAGCTCTCCGCCGACTACGAGGCGCTGCGCGCCGGCCGGCCGACCGTCTCGGTCGAGCCACCCCTGCAGTACGCCGACTTCGCCCTCTGGGAGCGGGAGCACGCCGACGCGGGCGGCCACGACGAGGCGGAACGCTTCTGGCCGGCCGAGCTGGCCGGGGCGCCGCCGGAGGTGCCGCTCCCGGTCGACCACCCGTACCCGGACCGGCTGTCGCCGGCCGCCGCCGAGGTCGCGGTGCCGGTCGACGGGGAGCTGGCCGGGGCGCTGCGCCGCCTGGCCGAGGCGCGGGGCAGCACCCTGTTCACCGTCCTGCTGACCGCGTACGCGGCCCTGCTGTCCCGGCTCAGCGGCGCGGACGAGGTGCTCGTCGGCGTGCCCGTGGCCGGGCGTACCCGGATCGAGACCGAGCCGATCCTCGGCCTCTTCGCCAACACCGTCGCGATCCGGGCGGCGCTGCACGGCGACCCGACGCTCGCCGAGCTGCTGGACCGGCTGCACGCCGCCACCGCACGCGCCCAGGCCCACCAGGACCTGCCGTTCGCGCGGGTGGTCGAGCTGTGCCGGCCGCAGCGGCAGCCGACGCGGGCGCCGCTGGTGCAGGTGATGTGCACGGTCGAGGAGGCCCTGCCGCCCGTGGACCGGGGGGCGCTGCGCTGGCGGCCCGAGCTGGTGCCCACCGGCACCGGCAAGTTCGAGCTGGAGCTGGCCGCCGTCGTCGGCCCCGACGAGCTGTCGGTACGCCTGCGCTACCTCACCGACCTCTTCGCCCCGGGCAGCGCGGGCCGCTTCGCCGACGCCCTGGCCGCGATCCTGGCCGCGCTGGCGACCGCCCCGCAGACCCGCGTCTGCGACGTGGACCTGCTCTCCCCGGCGACGGCGGACCTCGTCACCCGGGTGTGGCCGGCGGCCCGCTCCGGGTCGGTCCTGCCGTCGGGGAGCACCGCGGCGGCGCTCGTGGCCGACGTCGACGCCGGCGAGCGGGTGGTGATCGCGGGCGAGGACGCGACGCTGACCGGCACCGCGCTGCGCGGGCTCACCGCCCGGATCGCCACCGGGCTGCGGGGGCTCGGCGTACGGGCCCAGGAGACCGTGGGCATCGTCCTGCCCCGGGGGGCGCGCCCGCTCCCGGCGCTGCTGGGCGTGTGGCGGATCGGGGCGGCGTACCTGCCGCTCGACCCGACCCACCCGCCGGGACGGCTGCGCGGGATGCTCGCCGACGCCGGGGTGCGGGTGGTCGTCACCGACAGCGGCGCCGTCCCCGCCCCGCTGCTGGCCGAGCTGGGCGCGGCGGCGACCCTGCTCGACCTGGCCCCGACGGAACCGACGGGCGAGGGAACCCCGTCGGCGGTGCCAGCCGGCGCGGGGACACCGCCGGCGGAACCGACGGGCGCGGCGGCGCAGCCGGCTCTGCCGCCGCCGTGTGCGGTGCCGGCGACGGCGGCGGCGTACGTGCTGTTCACCTCGGGGTCCACCGGCCGGCCGAAGGCGGTCACCGTCACCCAGGGCGCGGTGGCGCACCTGCTGCACGCGTTCCGCGAGATGGTCCCGCTGGGGCCGGCCGACCGGGTCCTGTCGGTGAGCCCGTTCGCGTTCGACATCGCCCTGCTCGACCTGCTCCTGCCGCTGCTGTGCGGGGCGCCGGTGGTCGTCGCCGGCGAGGACGACGTGATCGACGGCAACCGGCTGCGACGGCTGCTCGCCACGACCGGGACGACGATGCTCCAGGCGACGCCGACGACCTGGCGGATGCTGGTCGCGGCCGGCGGGGTGCCGGCCGGGGTGCGGCTGCGCCTGAGCGGCGGCGAGGCGCTGCCCCGGGCGCTGGCCGACGCCCTGGCGGAGCCGGGCACCCGCCTGTGGAACTGCTACGGCCCGACGGAGACGACCGTCTACTCGACCGGGGCGGAGGTCGAGGCGGGGTCGGCGCCGCCGGACCTCGGCCCGGCCGTCGCCGGCAGCCGGGTGTACGTGCTGGACCGCTGGCTGCGGCCGGTGCCGCCGGGCGTGGTCGGTGAGGTGTGCATCGGCGGCGCGGGGGTCGGCCGGGGCTACGTCGGGGCGCCCGGCTGGACCGCCGAGCGGTTCGTGCCCGACCCGTTCACCCCCGGCGGTCGGCTCTACCGCAGCGGGGACCTGGGCCGGTGGCTGCCGAGCGGGCGGATCGAACCGCTGGGGCGGGCCGACCGGCAGGTGAAGGTGCGGGGCTTCCGGGTCGAGACGGCGGAGGTGGAGGCGGTGCTGCGCGGCCACCCGCAGGTCCGCGACGCGGTCGTGACGACCGCCTCCGACGTGGACCACGACGGCGTGCGGCTGGTCGGCTACGTCGTCACCGACCCGCCCGCGACGGATCCGCCCGCCGACCTGTCCGGGTACGCGCGCCGGTTCCTGCCCGCGCACATGGTGCCGGCGGTCTTCGTGGCGCTGCCCGAGGTGCCCCGGACCTCCCGCGGCAAGCTCGACCTGCGCGCTCTGCCGGCGCCGGCGAGGGGTGCCGGCTCCGGCGAGGCGCCGGTCGCCCCACGCACCCCGCTGGAGCGGGAGCTGGCGGGGCTGGTGGCCGACCTGCTGGGCCTGCCCGACCCGGTCGGGGTCGCCGACAACTTCTTCGTCCTGGGCGGACATTCGGTCAAGGCCACCCAGCTGATGGCCCGGGTCTGGACGACGTACGGGGTGGACCTTCCGGTGCGCACGCTCTTCGACGACCCGACCGTGGCGGGCCTCGCCGCGGCGGTCACCGCCGCCGGGGCGGGAGCCGACGCGCCGGCCGGGACCGTCCCCGCGACTCGCACCGGCGGCGCGGAGTCCCTCGACACGTTGACCGACGACGACGTCGACGACCTCCTCGCCGGGATGGACCGACCGTCCAGGTGGGACGGGTGATCGACCCACGGCGGCCACCGGACTGGCTGGTGGCGGTGCTCGCCGCGCTCACCGAGGGCCACGACCCGGCCGCGCCCCCGCGCTGGCGGCGGCGGGTGGACGCCGAACTCGACCGGCTCGCCGGCCGGGTGCCGTTCCCGGTGGTGTACGACTGGCACGCGCGCGTACTCGCGTCGGTGCCCGGTGGCGACGCCAGCCGGGTGGGTGGGCTGTTCCGGCGGGCGCTGGCCGGCGACGAGGTCGGGGCGCACGAGTGGCGCGACGCGCTCCGGCCCGCCCTGCGCGAGCTGTACCGGGCCGCCTACCCGTACGCCGAGGCACGGGCGGTCGCACACGCCAACGCCCACGCCTACGCGACCGCCAACGGCTACGGCCCCGACGAGGTGACCGAGTTCGCCGCGCACTACGCCGACCTGAGCACCGGGGCCAACGCGGAGGCGTTCGCCGACGCCAACGCCATCGCGAACGCCGACGCGCTGGCGGGTGCCCTGGCCGGCGCCGACGAGCGGGCGTACGCCGCGGCGCACCCGGCCGCCCTGGTGCGCGCGTACGCCCTGGCGGCGGCGAACCGGTCCGGCGCGGGGGCTGTCCCGCGCGTACTCCGGACGGCGTACACACGGCTCGCCGACACGCTGACCGAAAGTCTGCGCGCCGTGTCGGAATGAGGTCTCCAGGCCCAGCCGTCGGGCCCTGGCACCGGTCTGCCGCATCGTCTAATGTTGATCCACTTCGGCCGATGTCCGGTGTCACGGCAGGCCAGTGGGGATTCGAGGGGGCACACTTGCCGGGCGACAAGACGATCCGTGTTCCGGCCCCCGGCCGCGTCCCGTCGGCACGGGCGTCCGCGGAAGTCGAGCGCCTGTCGGACCGCTCCGGCCTCCTGCCGCTCTCCTTCGCGCAGCGGCGGCTGTGGATCCTGGAGCGGCTCGGTCGGGTCGGTCACGCCTACCACATGCCGCTGGCCCTCCAGCTCGACGGCCAGCTCGACCGCGACGCGCTGCGGGCGGCCCTGGACTCCCTGGTGGACCGGCACGAGGTCCTGCGTACCCGCATCGTCGCCGACGGCGCGGAGGCGGCCCAACACATCGATCCGCCCGGGGCCGGGTTCCCGCTCCGGCACGAGGACCTGACCGGGCACGCCGATCCCGCCGCCGCCCTGGCCGGGCTCCAGCAGGAGGAGAGCACCGCCCCGTTCGACCTGGCGGCCGGGCCGCTGTTCCGGGGCCGCCTGGTCGCGCTCGCCCCGGACCGGCACGTGCTGCTGCTGACGATGCACCACATCGTCAGCGACGGCTGGTCGCTGGGGATCCTGACCCGCGAGTTGGGGGCGTTGTACGCCGCCTACCACGCCGGTCGGCCTGATCCGCTGCCGCCCCTGCCCGTGCAGTACGCCGACTACGCCGCCTGGCAACGCCAATGGCTCACCGACGGCACCCTCCAACGCCAGGAAACCCACTGGCGCCACACCCTCGCCAACGCACCCACCCTGCTCGACCTACCCACCGACC
>NZ_JBICTM010000016.1:0-48524 GCF_043197615.1 Micromonospora sp. NPDC049048
TACATTCCGAACCCGGAAGCTAAGCCCTCCAGCGCCGATGGTACTGCACTCGGGAGGGTGTGGGAGAGTAGGACACCGCCGGACAATCTTCCAGTCGAGGGCCGCCCCATCCGGGTCGGCCCTCGACTGCGTAGCGTCGTGGGTGGCGCAATCAGGAAGGATGTACCTGTGAGTTCAGGACCGCAGGGCGGAGACCGTCCGCGTCGCTACGAAGACCGCTCGGGTGGGCGTGAGGGATCTCCGCGCCGCGACGACCGGCCCCCGTACCGGGAGGACCGGGGCGGCCAGCGCGGCGGGTACGCCGGCGGCAGCCGCCGTGACGGCGACTCCCGCGGCGGCGACCGCCGTGAAGGCGGGTTCCGGTCTGCTCCCCGTGACGGCGACTTCCGCGGCGGCGACCGCCGCGAGGGCGGCTTCCGGTCTGGTCCGCGTGATGGCGACTCTCGTGGCGGTGCCTACCGTCGGGACGCCGGCGACCGTCCCGGTGGTTTCCGTGGTGGTGACCGCGAAGGCGGTTTCCGTGGCGGGGATCGTCGTGAGGGTGGTTTCCGTCGGGACGGCGACGAGCGCCCCGGTGGTTTCCGCGGTGGTGACCGTCGTGAGGGCGGCGACCGTCCCGGTGGCTTCCGTGGCGGTGACCGCGAGGGCGGTTTCCGTGGTGGTGACCGTCGTGAGGGTGGTTTCCGTTCGGGTCCGCCGCGTGAGGGTGGTTTCCGTGGCGGTGATCGTCGTGAGGGCGGTGACCGTCCCGGCGGCTTCCGTGGTGGCGACCGCCGTGAGGGCGGCGACCGCGCAGGTGGCTTCCGTGGTGGTGACCGCGAAGGTGGCTACCGTGGCGGGGATCGCCGTGAGGGCGGTGACCGTCCTGGTGGCTTCCGTGGTGGTGACCGCGAGGGCGGTTTCCGTGGCGGGGATCGTCGTGAGGGTGGTTTCCGTCGGGACGGCGACGAGCGCCCCGGTGGTTTCCGCGGCGGCGATCGACGTGAGGGCGGCGACCGTCCCGGTGGCTTCCGTGGCGGCGACCGCGCTGGCGGGTTCCGTGGTGGTGACCGCGAGGGTGGCTACCGTGGCGGGGATCGCCGTGAGGGCGGTGACCGTCCCGGCGGCTTCCGCGGTGGTGACCGCGAAGGCGGTTTCCGTGGTGGTGACCGTCGTGAAGGCGGCGACCGTCGTGAGGGTGGTTTCCGTTCGGGTCCGCCGCGTGAGGGTGGTTTCCGTGGTGGTGACCGTCGTGAGGGCGGCGACCGTCCCGGCGGTTTCCGCGGTGGTGACCGCGAGGGTGGCTACCGCGGTGGCGATCGCCGTGAGGGCGGCGACCGTCCCGGCGGTTTCCGCGGTGGTGACCGCGAGGGTGGCTACCGCGGTGGCGATCGCCGTGAGGGCGGCGACCGTCCCGGCGGTTTCCGTGGCGGTGACCGTGAAGGTGGCTTCCGTGGCGGTGACCGTCGTGAGGGTGGTTTCCGTTCGGGTCCGCCGCGTGAGGGTGGTTTCCGTGGCGGGGATCGCCGCGAGAGTGGTTTCCGTCGGGACGGCGACGAGCGCCCCGGTGGTTTCCGCGGTGGTGACCGTCGTGAGGGCGGCGACCGCGCAGGTGGCTTCCGTGGCGGCGACCGTGCCGGCGGGTTCCGCGGTGGTGACCGCGAGCGTGGTTACCGGGGCGGCGATCGCGACGGCGGTTACCGGGGCGGCGAGCGCCAGGGCGACCGACGCGAGGGTGGCTACCGTGGCGGGGACCGTCGCGACGAGCGGCGCGAGCGTCCGGAGGCGGAGGGGGAGCGTACTGCGGCCCCCGCGCTGCCCGACGAGATCGTCGCGACCGACCTCGACAAGGACGTCCGGGCCGAGCTGCTCTCGCTGGCGAAGCCGGTCGCCGAGACGGTTGCCCGGCACCTGGTGGCGACGGGGCAGCTGATCGACGACGACCCGGCCGAGGCGCTGGCGCACGCGCTGGCTGCCCGTCGGCTGGCGTCCCGGATCGCTGCCGTCCGCGAGGCGGTCGGCCTGGCCGCGTACCACGCGGGGGAGTGGCAGACCGCGATCGCGGAGCTGCGCACGTACCACCGGATGAGCGGCTTGCAGAGCCACCTGGCGGTGCTCGCGGACTGCGAGCGGGCGCTGGGCCGGCCGGAGCGGGCGATCGACCTGTTCCGTGGCGCGGACCGGGAGAAGCTGGACCGGGCCGTGGCGACGGAGCTGCTGATCGTGGCGGCCGGAGCGCGCGGCGACCTGGGCCAGAAGGACGCGGCCGTGGCCATGCTCCAGGTCCCCGACCTGACGAGTGAGACGGCTGAGTCGTGGACGGCGCGGCTGCGCTACGCGTACGCCGACGCGCTGCTCGCGGTCGATCGGCGCGACGAGGCCCGCGAGTGGTTCTCCCGGGCGGCCGACGTCGACACCGAGGGCGAGACCGACGCCGCCGAGCGGCTGCTGGAGCTCGACGGTGTGGTGATCGAGGGCGACGAGGAGGACGAGGAGAACGCCGAGGCGGTCGCCTCCGGCCCCGGCGCCCCGGGTGCGGTGCCGGCCCGACCGGACGCGGACCTCGGCGGCGACGGGGATGTCGACGACGACGCCGGGGACGACCCGGAGCCGGCCGACGAGCGGCGCGACGGGTCGGGGACCCGCGACGAGGGGCGGGACGAGGCCGTCGCGGCCGCGCCGGCGGACGACGAGCTGACCGACGACGCGACGGACGACGAGCTGACCGGCGACGACGCCGTCCGGCCGAGCGACGACGCCGACCGGCCGACCGGCGGCGACTCCGTTGCCGCCGCCGGTGATGTCGAGTCCACCGCCACCGGCGGTACGGACACCGCGCAGCGATGACGACGGGTGCCGGGGAACGGCTGGTCGACGGGTACGCCCTGGTCGTCTTCGACCTGGATGGCGTGATCTACCTGATCGACCGGCCGGTCCCCGGCGCGGTCGAGGCGGTCGGCCGGCTGCACGCCGAGGGCCGGTCGGTGGCGTACGCGACCAACAACGCCTCGCGTCGCTCCAGTGAGGTGGCTGACCTGCTCACCGGGATGGGCGTGCCCGCCCGGCCGGAAGAGGTGCTCACCTCTGCGGCGGCCGCCGCCGAACTGCTTCGCGACCGGCTTCCCGCCGGCGCCGCGGTGCTGGTCGTGGGCACCGAGGCGCTGCGGGCGGAGGTGCGCGCCGTGGGGCTCACCCCGGTGTCCCGGGCCGACGACGCGCCCCTCGCGGTCGTGCAGGGGTTCGGCCCGCAGGTGTGCTGGGCGGACCTGGCCGAGGCCTCGGTGGCCGTACGCGGCGGCGCGACCTGGGTCGCGACCAACACGGACCCGGCCCTGCCCAGCGGCCGGGGACCGCTGCCGGGCAACGGTGCCCTGGTGGCCGTGCTGCGTACCGCGCTCGGTCGGGATCCCGACGTGGTCGTCGGCAAACCCGAACCGGCACTGTTCGCCACGGCGGCCCACCGCGCCGGCGAGGGCCGGACGCTGCTGGTGGGCGACCGGCTGGACACCGACATCGAGGGCGCTCGGCGGGCCGGCCTGGACAGCCTGCTGGTGCTCACCGGCGTGAGCGACGCGGCCGAGTTGCTCGCCGCCCCGCCGCACCGCAGGCCCTCGTACGTCGCGATGGACCTGGCGGGGCTCTTCGACCCCGCGGCCGTCGTGCGGGTCCCGGGCACGGCGGACGACGGCGGATGGTCGGTGGCCGCGCGGGACGACATGTTGGAGCTGTCCGGGGCCGGTCGGCCGCTGGACGCCCTGGCGGCGCTCTGCGCGGTCGCGTGGTCGGTGCGGCCGGCGCCGATCCGTCCCGGGTCGGCCGAGGCGGAGAAGGCACTGGCCGAACTCGGCCTGGCCGGCTGACGGCGACCGGCACCGCCCTCAGAGCAGCTTGCGCAGCTTCATCAGGTCGAGCGGGTTCGCCTTGATCGACACCCGCCGGGACGTGACCGCGCGGGTGACGTCGAGGTCGCCGCGGACCAGTGCGAGCAGGTCGTCGCTGCTGGTGCTCAGCGCGATCTTGGCCTTCGGGTCGTCGCCGTCGGCCAGGTCGACCAGGCGACCGCCGGAGAGCCGGCCGTGGAAGGCGGTCTCCAGGTCGGTGATCCGGCAGGCCAGCGTACGGTCGAAGTCGACCTTCTCCCGTACCGTCTCCGCGTTGCGGTCCAGCCGGGTGGCAAGATCCCGCAACGCCTGCCGGCATTCGTCCACGCTGGCCACGATCGCCCCCTCGCCGCTCGCCACGCCGTCCTCCGGCACCGTACCCCACGGGGCGTCACGAGGTGCCCGGTAGCGTGGCACCTGCACACCCCCGCCCCGTGGAAGGAACCAGGCATGCAGGACGCGTGGCGCGCCTACCTCGAGTTGGCCATGGGCCTGACGGAGGCGCCCCGGAAGAAGGCCCAGGACGCGGTTCGCCGGGTCGTCGGCTCGGGCGGGGCGACCGCCGCCCAACTGCAGACGCTCGCCGAGGAACTGGTCTCCACCAGCGCTGCCAACCGTGAGGCGCTGGCCAAGCTGGTGCGGTTCGAGGTCGACCGCGCCCTCGGCGCGGTGGGGCTCGCCACCGCCGACGAGGTCGCCGAGCTGACCCGACGGGTGCACGAGCTGGAGCGCGAACTCCGGGACGCCAAGGCGCCCCTCGGGACCCCGCCGCCCGCGCCGGCCGGCACCGGCGCCCCGTCGACCGTCGACACCGAGCGGCCGGGCGCTCCGGGGGCCGCCGAGCCGGCCGTACCCAGCTCGGCGCCCCCCGCCCCGGTGGTCGGGTCGGCCGTGGCGAAGAAGGCCGTCGCCAAGAAGGCCGTCGCGAAGAAGGCGGTGGCCAAGAAGGCCGTCGCGAAGAAGGCGGTGGCCAAGAAGGCGGTCGCCAAGCGGACTCCGTCGGCCGTCGCCCCGGCCGAGGGCCCCGCGGAGCCGGTGCGGCCGGCGAAGAAGGCACCGGGCCGTAACCGGCCCTCGGAGGGCGAGGCGTGACCGGCCTGGTCCCGGCGGGGAGCGGGTCGTGAGCGGCCCGTTCCGACCGGGCCCGCCGCCCGGCCCCCGCCCCGGTCCGTCGGGCCCCGGCCCCGGCGGCTTCCGGCCCGGGCCGCCGCCCAGTGCCCGTCCGGCTCCGCCGCCCGGGTCCGGGCCCGTCGAGGACCTCGGCGAGGACGACCGGCATCCCGCGGTGGAGGCGGCCGTGCGGGCCATGGCCAACGCCGCGACCCTCGCCCCGGCCGACCAGATCGCGCAGTACGAGGCGGCGTACGAGACGCTGCGGGAAACGCTGGCCACCATCGACCAGGCCTGACCGACCGGAGAAGAACCACGCATGGCACGTCGTAACCGGCTGGATGCCGAACTCGTCCGCCGCGGCCTGGCCCGATCCCGGGAACAGGCCGCCGCGCTGGTGGAGGCCGGCCGGGTACAGCTGCGCGGCGTACCGGCCCGCAAGCCCGCCGCGATGGTCGATCCCGCCGATCCGCTCCTGGTCACCGGCGAGGACCCCGCCTCGGAGTACGTCTCCCGGGGCGGGCACAAGCTGGCCGGCGCGCTGGCCGCCTTCGCCCCCGGCGGGTTGACCGTCGCCGGCCGTCGGTGCCTCGACGCGGGCGCGTCCACCGGCGGCTTCACCGACGTGCTGCTGCGCGCCGACGCGGCGGAGGTGGTGGCCGTCGACGTCGGCTACGGGCAACTCGCGTGGCCGCTGCGCAACGACCCCCGGGTGCGGGTCTTCGAACGCACCAACGTCCGTACGCTCACGCCGGAGACCATCGACGGCCCGGTCGACCTCACGGTCGCCGACCTGTCGTTCATCTCGCTGCGGCTGGTCCTGCCGGCGCTGGCCGGCTGCACCCGGCCCGAAGGTGACCTGGCACTCATGGTGAAGCCGCAGTTCGAGGTCGGCAAGGAGCGGGTCGGTGCCGGCGGGGTGGTCCGCGATCCGTCGCTGCGGGCGGAGGCCGTGCTCGACGTGGCCGCCGCGGCGGCCCGCCTCGACCTTGGCCTCGCCGACGTGGCCGCGAGCCCGCTGCCGGGGCCGAGCGGCAACGTGGAGTTCTTCGTATGGTTACGCCGGGGCGCACCGCCGGCCGACCCGGAGCGGGTACGCGCCGTGGTGGCCGCCGGGCCGGGCGGCCCGGTGTCGTCCGGCGACCTGCCGGACGCGGCGACGGAGGAGGTGGCCGGGTGAGTGAGCTGGCGAGCCCCGCGCTCGCGGGCGTGCCGTGCGCGTGCCGCGCGGGCGCGACGGGACGGCCGTCCCGGTGAGCCGCACGGCCCTGCTGGTGACGCACACCGGTCGCCGGCGCAGCACCGAGCACGCCCGTGCCGTCGCCGCCGACCTCATCTCGGCCGGCTTCGAGGTGCGGGTCGTGGCGGAGGAGGCCGACGACCTCGACCTGCCCGGAGCGGTCCCGATGGCCGGCCTGGAGGCGGCCGAGGGCGCCGAGATCGTCTTCGCGCTCGGCGGGGACGGCACCTTCCTGCGCGCGGCGGAGCTGGCCCGTCCGGCGAAGGTGCCGCTGATCGGCATCAACCTCGGCAAGGTCGGCTTCCTCGCCGAGGCCGAGATCGACGACCTGGACAGCGCGGTACGTGACGTCGTCGAGCGCAACTACACCGTCGACGAGCGGCTCACCCTCGACGTGACCGCCGAGTTCGACGGTGGCCCGACCATCGAGTCCTGGGCGCTCAACGAGATCAGCGTCGAGAAGGGCGAGCGCGCCCAGATGCTGGAGCTGATGGTCGACGTGGACGGTCGCCCGCTGTCGCGGTACGGCTGCGACGGCGTGGTCTGCGCGACCCCCACCGGCTCGACGGCGTACGCGTTCTCCGGCGGCGGGCCGGTGGTCTGGCCGGAGGTGGAGGCCCTGCTGCTGGTGCCGATCAGCGCGCACGCGCTGTTCAGCCGTCCGCTGGTCACCGCGCCCACGTCCACGTTCGTCATCACCGTCGACCCGTTCACGACCCTCGCGGTGCTCTCCTGCGACGGCCGGCGGGTCTACGATCTGCCGCCCGGGGCGCGGGTCACCGTGCGCCGGGGCGCGCTGCCGGTGCGCGTCGTACGGCTGCGGGACCGCCCGTTCACCGACCGGCTGGTGGCGAAGTTCGACCTGCCCGTGCACGGCTGGCGCGGCAACCGTCGCTGATCCGCCGGCCGGCCGGCGCCTATCGGTGGCACCGGGGCCGCCCGGTGGTGGTGTCGGCGGGCGGACGCGCCGCAGCGACCACGCCGGCTGGTCAAGTGTCGGGGGCCGCGTCTACTGTCGGTTGCTGTGCTGGAAGAGCTGCGCATCACCGGACTGGGCGTCATCGAGGACACCACGCTGCCGTTGACCGGCGGCATGAACGTCATCACCGGCGAGACCGGTGCGGGCAAGACCATGGTGGTCACCGGCCTCGGGCTGCTCTTCGGGGGGCGTGCCGACGCCGGGCGGGTCCGCGCCCAGCCGGGCCGGGCGGTGGTCGAGGGCCGGCTACGGCTCGCGGGCCGCGTCGCCGCCTCCGTGCACGCGCGCATCAGCGACGCGGGTGGCGAGCCCGACGACGACGGCTCGGTGCTGCTGAGCCGTACCGTCACCGTGGAGGGCCGCTCCCGGGCGCACCTGGGCGGGCGGAGCATGCCGGTGTCGATGCTGGGCGAGGTGGGCGAGCAGGCGGTGGCCGTGCACGGCCAGTCCGACCAGTTGCGGCTGCTGCGGCCGGCCGAGCAGCGGGCCGCGCTGGACCGGTTCGCCGGCCCGGAGCACGAGAAGCTGCTCGACGCGCTGCGCGAGGCGTACGCCCGCTGGCGTGCGGTGGTCGACGACCTGGCCGACCGGCGGCGCAACGCCCGCGAGCGCAACCAGGAGGCCGACCTGCTGCGGCTCGGCCTCGACGAGATCACCCGGGTCGACCCGCAGCCCGGTGAGGACGACGAGCTGAAGGCGGAGGCGCAGCGGCTGGAGCACGCCGAGGGGCTGCGCACGGCGGCGCAGGTGGCCCACCAGTGCGTGGCCGGCGGCGTGGAGGCGGCCGACGAGACGCCGGACGCGACGGCGCTGCTCGGCACCGCCCGTCGCACCCTGGAGGCGCAGGCCGGCACCGACCCGGCACTGGGCGAGCTGGCGGCGCGGCTGGAGGAGGCGGCGACCCTCGTCACGGACGTCTCGGCCGAGCTGTCGGCCTACCTCGCCGCGCTCGACGCCGACCCGGCCCGGTTGCAGACCGTCTACGAGCGGCGGGCGGCGCTGCGCGCGCTCACCCGCAAGTACGCCGACGACGTCGACGGGGTGATCGCCTGGGCCGAGCACGCCCGCACCCGGCTGTCCGACCTGGACACCTCCGACGACCTCCTCGACGAGCTGGATCGGGAGGCGGCGCGGCTGGCCGCCGAGGTGGCCGACCTGGCCGGCCGGGTGTCGACGTCACGGCGGGAGGCGGCGAGCCGCTTTGCGGAGCAGGTCACCGTCGAGCTGGCCGGGCTGGCGATGCCGCACGCCCGGATCGAGGTGGCGGTGCTGCCCCGCGCGGCCGGCCGCACCGAGCCGGCCCTGCCGGTCAACGGCGTCGAGGTCGGCGTCGGGCCGGACGGCGGCGACGAGGTCGAGCTGCGCCTGCTGGCCCACCCGGGTGCGCCCTCGCTGCCGTTGCAGCGGGGTGCCTCCGGCGGTGAGCTGTCGCGGGTGATGCTCGCCATCGAGGTGGTCTTCGCCGGCTCGGGCGGGCCGCCCACGCTGGTCTTCGACGAGGTCGACGCCGGGGTCGGCGGTCAGGCCGCGGTGGAGATCGGCCGGCGGCTGGCCCGGCTGGCCCGCAGCCACCAGGTGCTCGTCGTCACCCACCTGCCGCAGGTGGCCGCGTTCGCCGACCGGCACCTGGTGGTGGCGAAGGACACGGGCGGGGCGGTCACCACGAGCGGGGTGCGGGTGGTGGAGGACACCGAGCGTGCCCGGGAGCTGGCCCGGATGCTCGCCGGTCTGCCCGACTCCGACCTGGGTATCGCGCACGCCGAGGAACTGCTGGCGGTGGCGGCCCGGGAAAGGCGCGCGTGAGGCCGGCGATTGTGAGCACAGGCACACCGGCCCACGCGGTAGTGTGCTTCCCTGGGTAGGCGGCCCTGCTCAGGCATGTCGCGACAGAATTGCCTGCCTCACATGCCAGGATGGTCACGATGCGTCTACCCACGTTGCGCCGGACCCGGAACACGGAACCGGGCAGGATCCTCGGCACCGCGCGCCTCGACCGCCGGACAAAGCGCCTGGTCGGCCGGCTGCGCCCTGGTGACATCGCGGTCATCGACCACGTCGACCTCGACCGTGTGGCCGCCGACTCGCTCGTCGCCGTCGGTGTCGGCGCCGTGCTCAACGCGAAGCCGTCGGTGTCCGGCCGCTATCCGAACCTCGGGCCCGAGGTGCTGGTCGCCGCCGGCATCCCCCTCCTGGACGACCTGGGCGAGGGGATCTTCGAGCGGATCCGCGAAGGCGACACCGTCCGCATCGAGGGCAACACCGTCTTCGTCGGCGACGAGCCGGTGGCGCACGGCAGCCTCCAGGACGCCGACACGGTGGCCAAGTCGATGGCCGACGCCCGGGAGGGGCTCTCGGTCCAGTTGGAGGCGTTCGCCGCCAACACGATGGACTACCTCCGCCAGGAGCGCGACCTGCTCCTCGACGGGGTCGGCGTGCCGGAGATCCAGACCGAGGTCCAGGGGCGGCACTGCCTGATCGTGGTGCGCGGCTACGACTACAAGGCCGACCTGGACGTGCTGCGCCCCTACATCCGCGAGTTCAAGCCCGTGCTGATCGGCGTGGACGGCGGCGCGGACGCGCTGGTGGAGGCCGGCTACACGCCCGACATGATCATCGGCGACATGGACTCGGTCACCGACGACGTGCTGCGCTGCGGCGCCGAGGTGATCGTGCACGCCTACCCGGACGGCCGGGCCCCCGGCCTGGCCCGGGTCAACGGCCTCGGCGTCCCGGCGGTGACCTTCCCGGCGGCGGCGACCAGCGAGGACCTGGCCATGCTGCTGGCCGACGAGAAGGGAGCCTCGCTGCTGGTCGCCGTCGGCACGCACGCCACCCTGGTCGAGTTCCTCGACAAGGGCCGGGGCGGAATGGCCTCCACGTTCCTGACCCGGCTGAAGGTCGGCGGCAAGCTGGTCGACGCCAAGGGCGTGAGCCGGCTCTACCGGCAGAGCATCTCCGGGTCGTCGCTGCTGCTGCTGGTGCTCTCCGCGATCGCGGCGATGGCGTCGGCGGTGGCGGTCTCCACCGTCGGCAAGGCGTATTTGGGCGTGGTCTCCGAGTGGTGGAACAATTTCGTGTTCCAGCTCGAACAGCTTTTCTAGCGTCCCACCGATCAAGAGGCGACAGGTGTGATCAACTTCCGGTACCACGTGGTGTCCCTGACCGCTGTCTTCCTCGCGCTGGCGATCGGGCTGGTGGTCGGCACCGCCGCCCTCAACGGCCCGGTGGCCGACTCGCTGAAGGAGAACGTCAACGGGCTGCGCAAGGACAACCAGTTGATGCGCCAGGCGGTCCAGAACATGGAGAAGGAGCTGGAACTCGAGGAGGAGTTCGCGGCCCAGATCGCGGAGGTCGTCCTGCCGGGCAAGCTGACCGGCAAGCGGGTGCTGGTGTTCAGCCTGCCCACCGGGCGCGACCACACCGAGGGCGTGGTCAAGATGCTCCAGCTCGCTGGGGCACAGGTGACCGGCCGCATCGACCTTCAGGACAAGTTCATCAACCCGGACAACAACAACAACCTGCTGGAGCTGGCCGTCGACGCGGCTCGCCCCACCAGCGCCCCGACGGCCGGGCTGCCCGGCAACGGGCACGGGGTCGAGACCTCGACCGCCCTGCTCGCCAGCGTGCTGCTCGACCGGGCGCCCGGCGCGACCCCGGTCAGCGAGGCCGACCGGCGGGCGGTGCTGGCCGCGTACACCAACGCCAACTACCTGACCACCCAGGGGGACCGGATCACCGCGGCGGCGGAGGCCGTCGTCGTGGTCAGCGGGCAGCCGTACGTCGACAAGGACTCGGCGAAGAAGGACGAGTCGGTGCTGAAGGTCGCCGAGCAGTTCGACCAGGCCGGAACGCTCGTCGTCGCCGGCAACGGCTCGGCCGGGGGCAACCTGGTGGCCGCCGTCCGGAGCGACCCGGTGCTCGTGCAGACCATCTCCACCGTCGACAACGCCAACACCAACCAGGGCCAGCTGGTCACCGCCCTCGCGTTGGTGCAACAGGTCACCGAGAAGAAGGCCGGTCAGTACGGTGTCGCCGACAACGCCACTTTGCTGCCTAGACTGCCCCAGTGATGCGACGACGTACCCCGGTGTCCGGATCCAGCCTCGCCGACGCACGGCGGGAGGGGGACGAGTGAGCCTGCTCGGTCGACTGCTGATCGCCGGCGCGGGCGCCGCCGCCGCCCGCTACGCCCTGCGCGAGGTGTGCACCTCACCGGCCGGGCCGGCGCTGGAGCGGACCAACTTCCGCGGCCGTACGGTCACCCTGGCCGCCGGTCCCGCCCTCGCGGCCGGCGCGGCCGGGGCGAGCGCGTTCGGCGCCTCCAGCGGCCCGTCGGGAGCCGCGGCCCTGGTCGCCGGGGTGGGTGCGGGGGCCGTCGGGCTCTACGACGACGTGGTCGGCGCCCGGCCGGAGCAGAAGACGGCCAAGGGCTTCGCCGGGCACCTGGCGGCGCTGCGCGAGGGCCGGGTCACCGCCGGACTGGTCAAGGTCGTCGGGGTGGGCGCGGCCGGTCTCGGCGCCGCCGCGCTGCTCGCCGCCGATCCCCGGGTCGCCGGGCACCGGCGTCGCCAGCGGCAGGGCCCGCTGGGCCGGGGCGTCGACGTGCTGCTGGGCGCCGGGGTCATCGCCGGCACCGCGAACCTGCTCAACCTGCTCGACCTGCGTCCCGGCCGGGCGCTGAAGTCCGGCCTCCTGCTCGGCGCCCCGCTGGCCGGCGGCCCGCACGGCGGGATCGCCGCCGGTGCCGTCGGCGCCGCCGCCGGGCTGCTCCCCGCCGACCTCGGCGAGGACGTGATGCTCGGCGACAGCGGCGCGAACGCGCTCGGCGCACTGCTCGGCGTGGCGCTGGCCGCGCGTACCGGGCCGCTCGGGCGGGCCGGGCTGCTCACCGTGCTCGCCGGTCTCACCGCGGCCAGCGAGAAGGTCAGCTTCACCCAGGTCATCCAGCGCACCCCCGGGCTGCGGGAGCTCGACGCACTGGGCCGGCGCGCCGACTGACGTGACGACCCGGGCACCCCTCGCCGGCGCCGGCCGCGTCGCCGGCGCCGCCGCGCTCATCGCCGTCCTCACCGTCCTCAGCCGGCTCGCCGGCTTCGGCCGTACCGCCGTCTTCACCTGGGTCGTGCAGAAGAGCGACCTCGGCGGCATGTACGTCATCGCCAACACCGCGCCGAACATCATCTTCGAGATCGTGGCCGGTGGCGCGCTGGCGAGCCTGGTCGTACCGCTGCTGGCCGGGCCGGTCGCGGCCGGCGACCGGCGCGCGGTGGCCGCGACCACCGGGGCCCTGCTCACCTGGACGGTCACCCTGCTGGTGCCGCTGGCCGTCCTGGTGGCGGTGGCGGCCGGCCCGATCGTGTCGCTGCTCAGCGAGGGGCGATCCGAGGCGGAGTTGGCGGCGGGCGCGCGGATGCTGCGGGTCTTCGCCCCGCAGTTGCCGCTCTACGGCATCGGCATCGTGCTCACCGGGGTGCTCCAGGCGCACCGCCGCTTCGCCTGGCCGGTCATCGCACCGCTGCTGTCCAGCCTCACCGTGATCGCGGTGTACCTCGTCTTCGGTGGCGTCGAGGGACGCGGCGTCAGCGTGGCGCGGGTGAGCGGTGGCGGCGAGCTGATCCTGTCCGCCGGCACCACGCTCGGCGTGGTGGTGCTGTCGCTGTCGCTGCTGATCCCGCTGCGCCGGCTGAGGGTGCGGCCCCGCCTCGGGTACGCCTTCCCGCCCGACGCCCGGGCGCGGGTGGGCGGGCTGGCGATGGCCGGGGCGATCACCGTCACCGCGCAGCAACTCGCGCTCCTGGTGCTGCTCAAGCGGGTCTCCGGCGGCCCGACCGGCTCGCCGCAGGTGTTCAACCTGGCCCAGACCATGTACCTGCTGCCCTGGGCGGTGCTGGCGGTGCCGCTGGCGGTGGCGGCGTACCCGACGTTGGCAACGGCCGCCGCCGCCGGGCGGCACGAGGAATACCGGCGTACCCTCTCGGCGACCGTGCGCGGGGTGCTGCTGTTCAGTTGCCTCGGCGCGGCGGCACTGGTCGGCACGGCCGGGCCGGTCGCCGCGTTCTTCTACCCGGACGACCCGGCCTCCACCGCCGCGGGCATCGTCGGCTTCGCCCCCGGGTTGCTCGGCTACGGCCTCTTCGCGGTGCTCTCCCGCGCCCTCTACGCCCGGGGGGACGCCCGCCCGGCCGCGGTCGCGATCACCGCCGGCTGGCTGGCGGTGCCCGTGGCGGCGGTGCCGCTGGCGGCCCTCCTGCCGGTGGCCGACCGGGTGCTCGCGGTCGCGCTGGCCAACTCGGTCGGGATGGTGCTGCTCGGCGGCCTGCTGCTCCTCGCGGTGCGGCGCTCTGCGGGACGGCTCGCGCTCTCCGGGGCGGCCCGCGCCGGCGCCGCCGGACTCCTCGCCGGCGCCCTGGCCGCGCTCGCCGGAACGGCTCTGGCGCGCTGGCTCGACACGGTCGGCGGCGGCACCCCGACGACACCGGGCGCACTCGTGCAGGGCATGCTGTCCGGAGTTCTGGTCGGCGTCGTTTTCCTCGCCGTCGTCTGGCTGGTCGACCGGCAGGACGTGACGCCGCTGCTCGCCGGGGTGCTCCGGCGCCTAGGCAGGGCGGGCCGGCGCGGGCCGACGGCCCCCGCCGAGGAGACGGGCGAGGGCGACATCCCCCCGGAACGGGGTGGCGGGAAGGAGACGGTGTCCCGGTGAGCGGGTGCAGGACGGGTGACCGACCGACGGCGACCGGAAAGCGGGGGTGGTCGCGGTGACGACACCGGCACCGGTTCCCTCCTGGCACGGCACGGTGGCCCTGCTGCTCGCCTCCAGCACCGGCGGCGTCGGGCAGCACGTCCGCTCGCTGGCGCGGGGCCTGACCGACGCGGGCGCCTCCGTGCTGGTCTGCGGGCCCGCCGCGACGCAGGAGCAGTTCGACTTCACGGCCACCGGCGCCCGCTTCCTGCCGGTCGAGATCCCGGCCAGCCCCACGCCGGCGGACGCCCGGGCGGTCGGCGCGCTGCGCCGGGCGCTCGCCGCCGAGCAGGTCGACGTGCTGCACGCCCACGGCCTGCGGGCCGGGCTGGTCGCCGTCCTGGCCCGGCCGGCCGCCCCGCTCGTGGTGACCTGGCACAACGCGGTACTCGCCGGTGGCCTGCGGGGCGGCGTGTCGCGCCTCGTCGAGCGGGTGGTGGCCCGAGGCGCCCGGGTGGCGCTCGGGGCCTCCGCCGACCTCGTCGAGCGGGCCGCCGCGCTGGGCGCGACGGACGCCCGGCTCGCCCCGGTCGCCGCGCCGGCACTGCCCGCGCCGCGCCGCCGCCGGGCCGCCGTCCGCGCCGAGTTCGGCGTCGGCCAGGACCGGCCGCTGATCCTCTCCGTCGGCCGGCTGCACCCCCAGAAGCGCTACGACGTGCTCATCGACGCGGCCGGCCGGTGGCGTACGCGGACCCCGGCGCCGGTCGTGGTGATCGCCGGCAGCGGCCCCGCCTACCTGCCGCTGGCCGCCCGGATCTCCGCCGCCCGGGCCCCGGTGACCCTGCTCGGGCACCGCACCGACGTGGGTGACCTGCTCGCCGGGGCCGACCTGGCGGTGGTGACCAGCGACTGGGAAGCCCGCCAGCTCTTCGCGCAGGAGGCGATGCGGGCCGGCGTACCGCTGGTGGCGACCGCGGTCGGCGGCCTGCCGGAGCTGGTCGGCGACGCCGCGGTGCTGGTGCCGCCCGGGGACGTGGACGCCGTCGACGCGGCCGTGCGTGACCTGCTCGACGACGAGGCCCGGCGGGCCGAGCTGGCGCGGCGCGGCGCCGAGCGGGCCGCGACCTGGCCCAGCGAGGCGGACACCCTGGCCCAACTGGCGGCGCTCTACGCCGAGCTGGCCCCGCACGCCGCCGGGCCGACGACCCCGGGCGCCGACGCCCCGTCGACGGGACACCGGTGATGTGGCGCAGAATCGCCCCGATCCTGCTCACCCTCGTCGTGGTGGTGCTGGGCATCACCGCGCTGACCGTGCGTCCCGACCGGGAGGCCCCGGGGCGCACCGCCGACTTCGTCGTGCTGGCGGGAGTCGCCGGGCTGCGCTGGGAGGACGTCGACCCGCAGACCACGCCGACGTTGTGGCGGATGGCCCAGGACGGCTCCATCGGCTCCCTGTCGGTGCGGTCCGCGCACCGGCCGACCTGCCCCGTCGACGGCTGGCTGACCCTCGGCGCCGGCAGCTACGCCGCCTGGAACGGCAGCCGGCAGGTCGGGGGCTGCCCGCCGGCCCAGGTGACGGTCGAGCAGCCCGACGGCATCGGCGCGAACCTGCCCGACCAGGAGAGCGTCGTCCTGCACAACCAGGAGCGGCTGCCCTGGGGTGCGGTGCCCGGCGCGCTCTCGGAGTCGGTGCGCTGCTCGGTGGCGGTCGGGCCCGGCGCGGCCGTGGCCGCCGCCCGGCCGTTCGGCCGCGTCGACCGGTACGCGTCGGCGCTGCCCGCGGACCCGACGGACCTGCTCGGCTCCTGCGTACTGAGCATCGTCGACCTCGGCACGGTGGCCGGCGAGGACAAGGCCGCCCGCGCCTCGGCCGCGCGGGAGGCCGACGCCCGCCTGGCCCGGGTGCTGGCCGCCCGGCCGCCCCGCTCGCTGGTGCTCGTCGCGGGGGTGTCCGACACCGACGCCCCGTCGCGGCTGCACGTCGCCGTCGCCGACGGGCCGGGCTGGGAGCGCGGCTGGCTCACCTCCGCCAGTACGGGACGCGAGGGCTACCTGCAACTGGTCGACCTCGCGCCGACCGCGCTCACCGCGCTGGGCCGGCCGATGCCGCAGCGGCTCTTCCTCGGCCGGCCGGCCGAGTCGGTCGGCGGGCGGCCGGCGGACCTCGCCGCCGCGATCGCCGAGCCCGCCGACGCCGACCGGGAGGCGGCCGCCCAGCGTCGGGTGGCGGACTGGTTCTTCACCCTGCTGGCCGGCGCCCAGGTGCTGCTGGCGGTGGCGGTGCTGCCGCTGCTGCGCCGGGCCCGCCGGCACGCCGGCCCGTACGGCCCGGAGCCGGTCTCGCCGCGGGTGGTGGCGGTGGTGGAGCTGCTGCTGATCGCGGCGGCCCTCGCCGTGCCGGCCGCCCTGCTCGCCGACGTCGTGCCCTGGTGGCGCGGGGAACACGCCGGCGTGTACTTCGCCGGGGTGACCGTGCTGCTGCTGGTCGCCGCGACCGCCGTGGTCCGGCTCGCGCCGGGGCACGCGGGCACCCTCGGGCCGCTCGGGGCGGTGGCCGGCCTGACCACGCTGACCGTGGGCATGGACGTGCTCACCGGCGCCCGCCTCCAGCTCAACGGGGTGGTCGGCTACTCCGCCCTGGAGGGCGGCCGGTACGCCGGACTGGGCACCGTCGGGCTCGGCGTGTTCACGGCCGGCGCCCTGCTGAGCGCGGGCTGGCTGGCCCAGCGGGTCCGTCGGTCCTGGCGGCCGCCCGTGATGGTGGCCGTCGGCGGCGCCGCCGTGCTGGTCGTCGGCAGCCCGTACCTGGGGGCGGATCCGATCGGCGCGATCGCGCTGACCGCCGGCCTGAGCGTCGCCGCGGCGATCAGCGCCGGCGGCTGGCTGACGATCAGCCGGCTGGCCTGGGCCACCATGGCGGGGCTGGCGCTGACCATCGGCTTCGCGGTGCTCGACCTGCGCCGGCCCGCCGCCGAACGGGGCAGCCTCGGCCGGTTCCTGGCCGCCGTCGGCGACGGCACCGGTGGGCTCACCGTGCACCGTTCCAGTACGGCGAACTTCGAGACCCTGGTCAACAGCCCGCTGACCGTGCTGGCCCTGGCCGGCGCCCTGCTGGTCTGGTTCGCCCTGCTCCAACCGTGGGGCGGGCTGAAACGGCTGTTCGGCATCTACCCGGCGATGCGGGCGGCGATGGCCGGCACCGCCGTCGCCGCCGTGATCGGCGGGGTGCTGGCCGGCGACGCCCTGGACGTCGCCGGCGCGGCCGCCGCCGTGGTGGTGCCGATGGCGGCGCTGGCCGCGCTGCGGGTGCTCGACCACTCCACCGACCGTACGCAGCCCGACGCGGGTCGCCAGCGCGACGAGGGACCCGGTGGGTCGGGCGGTGAATCGGGCGGTGACACCGGCGGCGGTCCGGACGGCGACGGTCCGGACGACGACGGCCCGGACCGGCCGGCGCCGGCCGGTGCGGGGACGGGCACCGCCCGTACGTCGGATCCGGGCGGGGGAGCGGCCGTGGCGCCGACGCCCCCGGCCCCGCGCTCCCCGGGACCGGCGGGCGGGGCGCAGGGCCCGACGTCGGGCTCCGACGTCGGGCAGCGCGCACCGGTCGCCCGGTCATCGAGCGAGGTCACCGCCTCCTGAGGCGCACCCGGCCCGCCCGCCGCCCGGTCCGGGTGCGCCCAGCGGGCGGGCCGGGAGAGGTGTTACCGTGGAATCCCGTGGATCGCGTGATCACTTGGCTGATCGGCACGGCGGTCTGCACGACCGCGACGGACGACACGGGAGCAGGCCTTGGCCCCTTCAGCACGGACGACCAGGCACATTTTCGTCACCGGGGGAGTCGCCTCCTCGCTGGGTAAGGGCCTCACCGCCTCCAGCCTCGGCAACCTGCTCACCGCGCGCGGCCTGCGCGTGGTCATGCAGAAGCTCGACCCCTACCTCAACGTCGACCCGGGGACGATGAACCCGTTCCAGCACGGCGAGGTCTTCGTCACGGAGGACGGCGCCGAGACCGACCTCGACGTCGGGCACTACGAGCGGTTCCTGGACCGGGCACTCTCCGGCAAGGCGAACGTGACCACCGGCCAGATCTACTCGGAGGTGATCGCCAAGGAGCGGCGCGGCGAGTACCTGGGCGACACCGTCCAGGTCATCCCGCACATCACCAACGAGATCAAGTCGCGGATCCTGGCGATGGCCGACCCGGACGAGGACGGCCAGGTGCCGGACGTGGTGATCACCGAGGTCGGCGGCACCGTCGGCGACATCGAGTCGCTGCCGTTCCTGGAGGCGATCCGTCAGGTCCGCCACGACCTGGGCCGCGACAACTGCTTCTACCTGCACGTCTCGCTGGTGCCCTACCTGGCGCCCTCGGGCGAGCTGAAGACCAAGCCGACCCAGCACTCCGTGGCCCAGCTGCGCAGCATCGGCATCCAGCCCGACGCGCTGGTGCTGCGCTGCGACCGGGAGATCCCCGACAAGGTCAAGCAGAAGCTGTCGCTCTACTGCGACGTCGACCGCGAGGCCGTCACCGCCGCCCCGGACGCGCCGAGCATCTACGACATCCCCAAGGTGCTGCACCGCGAGGGCCTCGACGCGTACGTGGTGCGCCGGCTCGGCCTCTCCTTCCGTGACGTCGACTGGGTCAGCTGGGACGACCTGCTGGACCGGGTGCACCAGCCCCGGCACACCGTCACCGTCGCCGTGGTCGGCAAGTACGTCGACCTGCCCGACGCGTACCTGTCGGTCAGCGAGGCGATCCGGGCGGCCGGCTTCGGCCACCGGGCCCGGGTGCAGCTGCGCTGGGTGCCCAGCGACGACTGCGTCACCGCGTCCGGCGCGGCGGCCGCCCTGGCCGGCGTCGACGGCATCGTCATCCCGGGCGGCTTCGGGGTGCGTGGCATCGAGGGCAAGATCGGCACCGCCCGCTACGCCCGCGAGAACGGCATCCCGCTGCTCGGCCTCTGCCTCGGCCTGCAGTGCATGACCATCGACGTGGCGCGGCACCTCGCCGGCCTGGAGGGCGCCAACTCGCTGGAGTTCGACGAGGAGGCGGCGCACCCGGTCATCGCCACGATGGCCGACCAGGAGGACATCGTCGCCGGCAGGGGCGACCTGGGCGGCACCATGCGGCTGGGGGCGTACCCGGCGGCGCTCACCGAGGGCTCGCTGGTCGCCGAGGCGTACGGCAGCACCGAGGTCAGCGAGCGGCACCGGCACCGGTACGAGGTGAACAACGCCTACCGCGACGCGCTGACCAAGGCGGGTCTGCACATCTCCGGCACCTCGCCCGACGGGCGGCTGGTCGAGTTCATCGAGCTGGACCGGGGCCTGCACCCGTTCTTCGTCGCCACCCAGGCGCACCCGGAGCTGAAGAGCCGCCCGACCCGTCCGCACCCACTCTTCGCCTCGTTCGTGAAGGCGGCGGTGGCCTACTCGGAGGCCGACCAGCTCCCGGTCGACCTGGACGCGGCCGAGAGCGCGGCGAAGCTGGACGAGGGCACCGCGGCGAAGAACGCCGCCCGCAACGGCGCCGCCGCGAAGGCGACGTCGGCCTCGTGAGCGGGCGCGGCGAGGCGAGCACCGGCCACGGCGGCGTGGCGTCGGCGTCGGGCGAGCACGGCGGGCCGGTCCCGGCGACCGGCGACGTGAGCGCCGTGGCGCACCGCTACGAGGTGCGTTCGCGTACCGAGCGCTACCGGGGTCGGATCTTCGACGTGGTCAGCGAAGAGGTGACCATGCCGGGCGGCGGGACGGGCGTGCGCGACGTCGTGCGGCACGTCGGGGCGGTCGCCGTGGTGGCGCTCGACGCGGCCGGCCAGGTGGTGCTGATCCGCCAGTACCGGCACGCGGTCGGGCGGCACCTGTGGGAGCTGCCCGCGGGGCTGACCGACGTCTCCGGCGAGGACCTCGCCGCCGCCGCGGTCCGGGAGCTGGCCGAGGAGGTCGACCTGACCGCCGGGCGGGTCGACGTCCTGGTGGACCTGCACAGCTCGCCGGGCTTCACCAACGAACTGGTCCGGGTCTTCCTGGCCCGCGACCTGACCGCCGTGCCGGCGGAGCAGCGCCACGAGCGCCGCGACGAGGAGGCCGACCTCCAGGTCCTGCGCGTCGACCTGGACGAGGCGGTCCGCATGGTCCTCGCGGGCGAGATCACCAACGCCTCCTGTGTGGCCGGACTGCTCGCCGCCGTCCGGGCCCGCGACACCGGCTGGGCGGTGCTGCGCCGGGCCGACGCGCCGCTGCCGGGCTGAGCCGGGGAACGCGAAGGGGCCGTGCGGTACGCCGCACGGCCCCTTTCGTTGTTGCGGACCTGGTCAGTCGCGCAGCGGCCGGCCCTGCCCGTCGACGCCACCGTTGATCAGGATCAGGACGCCGTCGATGAGGCCCCAGATGCCACCGATGCCGCAGGTCACCAGGGAGACGATGAGCTGGATGACGCCGGTCTTGGTGTCGCCCATGTAGAAGCGGCCGACGCCGAAGGTGCCGAGCACGATCTGCAGGACGCCCGCGACGACCTTGCTCTTGTCGGAGACACCCGACGGGTAGCCGGGCTGGTAAGGAGGTGTGGTCATGAGGCGTCACCCTAGTGATCGACTCGCCTCCTGTCCGCAGCGGGACCCGAAGAGTGGGACGATGATGGACAACACTGTCCTGACGGCTGAGGTACGGGTCCCACCGCCGGCCCCTTTCATGCCTGACACATCGTCAGCGGGTGCGGCCACCGGATGTCACTGTGCTGCCTCATCGGGAGCGGTCCCGCGCCTAGACTGCCGCCGGCGGGACCGGTGGACCGCGGTGGCAAAGGGGCCTCCGTGGCACCGCGCAGTCGGGGGAGCGCAGCCCCGAAGAGAGGTGTCTGCATCGTGAAGGTCGGAATCCCCCGCGAGGTCAAGAACCACGAGTACCGCGTGGCGATCACGCCGGCGGGCGTCAACGAGTTCGTCCGCAGCGGTCACCAGGTCTTCGTCGAGTCCGGCGCCGGAGTCGGATCCAGCATCGGCGACGACGAGTTCGCCGCCGCCGGGGCCAAGATCCTGGCGACCGCCGACGAGGTGTGGGAGACCGCCGAGCTGGTGCTCAAGGTCAAGGAGCCGATCGCCGAGGAGTACCACCGGATGCGTGCCGGGCAGGTGCTCTTCACCTACCTGCACCTGGCCGCCTCGAAGGCGTGCACCGACGCGCTCGTCGACCGCAAGGTCACCGGCATCGCGTACGAGACCGTCGAGCTGCCCGACCGGTCGCTGCCGCTGCTCGCCCCGATGTCCGAGGTGGCCGGCCGGCTCGCCCCGCAGGTGGGCGCGTACCACCTGCAGCGGCAGGGCGGCGGGCGCGGCATCCTGATGGGCGGCGTCTCCGGCGTGTACGCCGCGAAGACCGTCGTCATCGGCGCCGGCGTCTCCGGCATGAACGCCGCCGCGATCGCGCTGGGCCTGCAGGCCGAGGTGCTGCTGCTGGACAAGAACGTGGCGCGGCTGCGGCAGGCCGACGCCATCTACCGCGGTCACCTCCAGACGGTGGCCTCCAACGCGTACGAGATCGAGCGGGCCGTGCTGGACGCGGACCTGGTCATCGGCGCGGTCCTGGTGCCCGGCGCGAAGGCCCCGACCCTGATCTCCAACGAGCTGGTCTCCCGGATGAAGCCGGGCAGCGTGCTGGTCGACATCTCCATCGACCAGGGCGGCTGCTTCGAGGACTCGCGCCCCACCACGCACGCCGAGCCGACCTACCAGGTGCACGACTCGATCTTCTACTGCGTGGCGAACATGCCGGGCGCGGTGCCGCACACCAGCACCTACGCGCTCACCAACGTCACCCTGCCGTACGCGCTGGAACTGGCCAACCACGGCTGGCGCGAGGCGCTGCGCCGCGACCCGGCGCTGGCGCTGGGCCTGAACACCCACGACGGCCAGGTCACCTACGGCCCGGTTGCCGAGGCGCACGGCATGCCGGCCCTCGCGTTGGCCGACGCGCTGGCCTGAGGGGTGGCGGACTGACCGGCACAGTGGACGGGGCCGGCGCGGGCCCGGAGCCCGCGCCGGCCCTGCGTCGTGCCGTGCGCGGCTACCTCGACCACCTCACCGTCGAGCGGGGACTGTCGGCGAACACGCTCTCGTCGTACCGGCGGGACCTGGAGCGCTACCTGGCCACCCTGGCGGCGGCCGGCGTGGCGGACCTGGCCACCGTCGGCCCGGGGCAGGTCGAGGGGCACCTGGCCCGACTGCGCGCCGGCGACGGGGAGCATCCGCCGCTCGCGGTCTCCTCCGCCGCGCGGGCCGCCAGCGCGGTGCGCGGCCTGCACCGGTTCGCGCTGCGCGAGGGGCTGGCCGGCGCCGACCCGAGCCGGGACGTCCGCCCACCCACGCCGCCGCGCCGGCTGCCCCGCGCGCTGCCGGTCGACGCCGTGGTGCGGCTGCTGGAGACCGCCGGCGCGGTGACCGCCGCCGGGGAGGGGGCACCGCTCGCGCTGCGCGACCGGGCGCTGCTGGAGTTCCTGTACGGCACCGGGGCGCGGATCTCCGAGGCGGTCGGCGCCGCCGTGGACGACCTGGACGTCGACGAGGGCACCGCGCTGCTGCGCGGCAAGGGCGGCCGCACCCGGCTGGTTCCCATCGGCGGGTACGCGGTCGAGGCGGTGCGGGCCTGGCTGGTGCGGGCCCGGCCCGCCCTGGCCGCCGCCGGCCGGGGCACCCCGGCGGTCTTCCTCAACGCCCGCGGCGGCGCGCTGTCCCGGCAGGGCGCCTGGACCATCCTGCGCCGCGCCGCCCAGCGGGCCGGGCTGCCCGTGGAGGGGCCGGAGGCGGTCTCCCCGCACACCCTGCGCCACTCGTACGCCACGCACCTGCTCGACGGCGGCGCGGACGTGCGGGTGGTGCAGGAACTGCTCGGCCACGCGTCGGTCACCACCACCCAGGTCTACACTCTGGTCACCGTCGAGCGGCTGCGTGAGGTGTACGCCACCGCCCACCCCCGGGCGCGGGACTGATCCCCGCCCGGCTCGGTCCGGGCACGGGTCCGCCGGTACGCCGGGTGAGCGTCGGCCGGCACGCGCGGCCTTCCGCCGGCCGGGGGCGGCGCGTGGTGGACGCCGCCGGTGGCTGGCCTGGTCGGCGGGGGCGGCGACACGCCGAGCGGGTGCGACCGGCCCGCGGGGCGGTGGCGTAGAGTCGGCACCGGCGCGGACCTCCTGGGGCGATGGTGATGCGGACCGGGGTGCGCAGCGGCGCCGCGAAGGACGTCGGACGGCTCCGACGCCGGGTGGTCGTCGGGAGGGGGCAACGAGCACATGGCTGGCAACGGTGACCGTGCCGAGACCTGGACGTCGGAGCTCCGCGAGCAGCAGGCCACGCTCGGTGCGGATCTCGGTCCGGCGGATCCGGCGGCATACACGATGCGTAAGCCGATCCCCGAGCCGATGCCGACCGACCGGCACGGCCCGGCCCGGATCATCGCGATGGCCAACCAGAAGGGTGGCGTGGGCAAGACCACCACGACCATCAACCTGGGCGCCGCACTGGCCGAGTACGGCCGGAAGGTGCTGCTGGTCGACTTCGACCCGCAGGGCGCCCTCTCCGTCGGGCTGGGCGTCAACCCGCACAACCTCGACCTGTCGGTCTACAACCTGCTCATGCAGGACGACGTCACCGCCGAGGACGTCCTGATCAAGACCGACGTGGCGGGGCTGCACCTGCTGCCGGCCAACATCGACCTCTCCGCGGCCGAGATCCAGCTGGTCAACGAGGTCGCCCGCGAGATGGCCCTGGCCCGCGTGCTGCGGTCGGTCCGCAAGGAGTACGACTACATCCTGATCGACTGCCAGCCCTCCCTGGGCCTGCTGGCGATCAACGCGCTGACCGTGGCGCACGGCGTGCTCATCCCGCTGGAGTGCGAGTTCTTCAGCCTGCGCGGGGTGGCCCTGCTGCTCGACACCATCGACAAGGTCCGCGAGCGGCTCAACTTCGACCTGGAGCTCGAGGGCATCCTCGCCACCATGTACGACAGCCGCACCACCCACTGCCGGCAGGTGCTCCAGCGGGTGGTGGAGGCGTTCGGTGACAAGGTCTACCAGACGGTGATCACCAAGACCGTCAAGTTCCCCGAGTCCACCGTCGCCGGGGCCCCGATCACCACGCTCGACCCGGCCTCGTCGGGTGCCCGCAACTACCGTCAACTGGCCCGCGAGGTGATCGCCGCCCAGGCCGAGCGGTAGGCCGGGGATGCACCTTCGCGCCGCGCCGTCCGTGGCGTGGACTACGGTCTTCCGGTGACCGCGCCACCCCTCGACCCTCCGACGACGCCGGAGCAGCCGCCCGTACGGGCCGCCGGGGCCGCATCCGAGGTGTCGACGGCCCCAACCGGCGAGGTGCCGACGGGCCCGGCTGGCGAACCCGGGATGGTCACGGATCAGGCTGCCGGCGAGCCCGAGGCGGCGGATCCGGCCGGGATCTCCGAGGCGGCCGATGCGGCCGGGGAGTCCGAGGCGACGGTGGAGGGCGGCGGGTTCACCGTCCGGCTGGCGAACTTCACCGGCCCGTTCGACCTGCTGCTCCAGTTGATCGGCAAGCACAAGCTCGACGTGACCGAGGTGGCGCTGCACCGGGTCACCGACGAGTTCATCGCCTACATCCGCGCCATGGGCGACCAGTGGGACCTGGACGAGGCCAGCGAGTTCCTGCTCATCGCCGCGACCCTGCTCGACCTGAAGGCGGCCCGGCTGCTGCCCGCCGCCGAGGTCGAAAATGAGGAGGACCTCGCGCTGCTGGAGGCGCGGGACCTGCTCTTCGCCCGGCTGCTGCAGTACAAGGCCTACAAGGAGGCCGCCGCGCACATCGCCGCGCTGGAGGAGGTCGGCGGCCGGCGCTACCCCCGGGCGGTCACCCTCGAGCCCCGCTACGCCGAGGCGCTACCCGACCTGGTGCTCGGCATCGGCCCGCAGCGGCTGCTGAAACTGGCGATCAAGGCGATGACCCCGAAGCCGGTGCCCGAGGTGTCCATCGCGCACGTGCACATGGTCCGGGTCAGCGTCCGGGAGCACGCGGGGATCCTCACCGAACGGCTGCGCCGGGCCGGCACGGCCACCTTCTCGCTGCTCTGTGCCGACTGCGAGGCCACCCTGGAGGTGGTGGCCCGGTTCCTGGCCCTGCTGGAGCTCTACCGGGAGGGGCTCGTCGCCTTCGTGCAGGAGCAGGCCCTGGAGGAGCTGACCGTACGCTGGACCGGCCCCGCCGACGGCGGCCCGGACCTGCACATCGACGAGTACGCGGGCACCCCGGCCGAGCCGGCCCCGACGTCGCCCGAGCCGGCGGGCTCCGGCCCGCTGCCGGCGGCCTCGGCCGAGCGGCCGGTGCCGGACGGTACGGCGGACGAGACCGGCTCGGGCGCGGTGGTGGGTGTGGCGGCCGAGGACACCGGATCGGCCGCGGCGCACAGCGGCTCGGCGGCGGGTGCGGCCAGCGGGACGGCGCACGGTGCGGGGGCGGACGAGAACGGGACGGCGACGACGGAGGAGCGAGCGGGATGAGCAGCGACGAGCGTCGGGACTCCCTGGCCGAGCAGGCGGCCGCCTGGGTGCCCCCCTGGCAGCGCCCCAGCACTCCCTCCCCAGCTCCTGCCGAAACCGGAGATCCTGGTACTTCCGCGCCTCCCGAAGGGCCCGAACCTACCAAGATCTCCCAGGAGGCCGACGCCGCGCGTGCGGAGGAGGCGGTACCGGCGGCGGGGGAGGGCGCACCGAGGGAGCAGGCCGTGCCGGCGCCGGGGCTGGCGGAGGCCGGGAGCCCGGCGGCAGAGGCACCGGCGGAGGTGGGGCCGGGGGATGACGTACCGAGGAAGGGACGACGGCGGCCGGTGCCCGAGCCGGCGCCGGAGCTCGACGACGCGGAGCTGCGCGGGGCGCTGGAGGCGATCCTGCTGGTGGTGGACGAGCCGGTCAGCGAGCTGGTCCTCGCCCAGGTGCTGGAACAGCGCGCCGAGCGGATCGGGCCGGTGCTGGACGAGATCGCCGCGGGCTACACGGCCGCCGGGCACGGCTTCGAGCTGCGCCGGGCCGCGGGTGGCTGGCGGCTCTACACCCGCCCGGAATACGCCACCTACGTGGAACGGTTCGTGCTGGACGGGCAGTCCGTACGACTGACCCAGGCCGCACTGGAGACACTGGCCGTGATCGCCTACAAGCAGCCCGTGACCCGGTCACGGATCTCCGCCATCCGGGGTGTCAACTGCGACGGGGTGATCCGTACCCTGGTCTCCCGCGGGTTGGTCGAGGAGTGCGGCGCCGAACCGGACAGCGGGGCGTTCCTCTACCGGACCACCACGATGTTCCTGGAGAAGCTCGGGCTGAACAGCGTCGACGACCTCCCGCCGCTGGCCCCGTTCCTTCCCGACGACGTAGAAGAGCTTGCCGATGCCACGCGATGACCGCACGCCCCGCCCCGACGCGCCCGCCTTCGAGGGGGCCGAGCGCCTGCAGAAGGTGCTGGCCGCCGCCGGCGTCGGCTCCCGGCGCGCCTGCGAGGACCTGATCTTCCGCCGCCGGGTCACCGTCGACGGCCGGGTCGCCCAGCTCGGCGACAAGGTCGACCCCGCCACCGCCGTGATCCACGTCGACGGCGAGCGCCTCGTCGCCGACACCCGGTTGGTCTATCTGGCGATGAACAAGCCCCGCGGCGTGGTCTCGACCATGGCCGACGAGAAGGGGCGCACCGCGCTCGCCGACTTCCTCGGCAACCGGGTGGAACAGCGGGTCTACCACGTGGGGCGGCTCGACGCCGACAGCGAGGGCCTGCTGCTGCTCACCAACGACGGCACCCTCGCGCACAAGCTCATGCACCCGTCGTACGGCGTGCAGAAGACGTACCTGTGCGAGGTGTCCGGGCCGATCCCGCGCAACCTCGGCAAGCGGCTGATGGCCGGCGTGGAGCTGGAGGACGGCCCGGCGAAGGTCGACTCCTTCCGGGTGGTGGACACGCTGGGACGCAGCGCCCAGGTCGAGCTGAGCCTGCACGAGGGGCGCAAGCACATCGTCCGCCGGCTGCTCGGCGAGGTGGGCCACCCGGTGAGCCGGCTGGTGCGTACCGCGATCGGGCCGATCCGGCTGGGCGACCTGCGCGCGGGGCGGACGCGGCGGCTGACCAACGCGGAGGTCGCCGCCCTGTTCAAGGCCGTGGGTGACTGACCCCCGAGTTCGGGGTACGGCTGCCGGTAGGCTCCCTGGCGGCCCGGCGCGGGCGGCGCCCACCGGGCGCGCGACGCCGGGCATCATTGAGAGCGTTTGGACAACCGCTCGCGACACATCCGGTGTTTCGTGAGGTACGGGCTGAGGAGGACGACGGTGGAGGAAAACGAACGGACCGGGCGATGCGTGGTCGCTGTGGACGGGCCGTCCGGTTCGGGTAAGTCCACCGTCTCCCGGCGGCTCGCCGTCGGCCTCGGTGCCCGCTATCTCGACACCGGCGCCATGTACCGGGCCATTACCTGGGCGGTGCTGCGCTCGGGGGTCGACCTGGCCGACGCCGAGTCGGTGGCGAAGGTCGCCGGCGAGGTCGACCTGCGCATCGGCACCGACCCCCAGGGGTACGGCGTGACCGCCGACGGTGTGACCGTGGACGCCGAGATCCGCGGGCCGGAGGTGACCGGGGCGGTCTCCGCCGTGGCCGCCGTGCCGGCGGTACGCGCGCTGCTGGTCACCCGGCAGCGCGAGATGATCGCCAACGCGGGCCGGATCGTGGTCGAGGGCCGCGACATCGGCTCCGTGGTGGCCCCCGACGCCGACCTGAAGGTCTACCTGACCGCCTCCGAGGCGGCCCGGGCCGCCCGGCGCAGCGCCGAGGACGCCACCGACGTGGCGGCCACCGCTGCGGACCTGGCCCGGCGGGACCGGCTCGACTCGACCCGCAAGGCCGACCCGCTGGCCCAGGCCGCCGACGCCGTGGTGCTGGATACGACCGAGCTGGGCATCGACGAGGTCGTCGAGCGTCTTCGCGGCCTGCTGACCGATCGGGGAGTGGCATGACCGACACCGACGGGTGGATCGAGCTGCGGGAACCGGACGCTGACACCGAGGACTCGACCGGCCCGCAGCCGGTCGTGGCCGTGGTCGGCCGCCCCAACGTCGGCAAGTCGACCCTGGTCAACCGCATCATCGGTCGCCGCCAGGCGGTCGTCGAGGACGTTCCCGGGGTCACCCGGGACCGCGTCCCGTACGACGCGCAGTGGGCCGGCCGGCAGTTCACCGTGGTGGACACCGGCGGCTGGGAGCCCGACGCCAAGGACCGGGCGGCCGCGATCGCGGCGCAGGCCGAGACGGCGGTCGCGACCGCCGACGTGGTGCTGTTCGTGGTCGACGCGATGGTTGGTTCGACCGACGTGGACGAGGCGGCCGTACGGATGCTGCGCCGCAGTGCCAAGCCGGTGATCCTGGTGGCGAACAAGGCCGACAACACCACCATCGAGATGGAGGCGACCTCGCTGTGGTCGCTGGGTCTGGGTGAGCCGTTCCCGGTGTCGGCGCTGCACGGGCGCGGTTCGGGTGACCTGCTCGACGCCATCATGGACGCGCTGCCGGAGGCGCCGAAGATCGTCGAGAACCGGCCTCGCGGCCCGCGTCGGGTGGCCCTCGTCGGCCGGCCGAACGTCGGCAAGTCCAGCCTGCTCAACCGCTTCTCGGGCGAGGAGCGGGCGGTCGTCGACTCGGTCGCCGGCACCACCGTGGACCCGGTCGACAGCCTGGTCGAGATCGGCGGGGAGACCTGGCAGCTCGTCGACACGGCGGGCCTGCGCAAGCGGGTCGGCAAGGCCAGCGGCACCGAGTACTACGCCAGTCTGCGCACCGCCGCGGCGATCGAGGCCGCCGAGGTCGCCGTCGTGCTGCTGGACTCCAGCGAGCCGATCAGCGAGCAGGACCAGCGGATCCTGTCCATGGTCACCGAGGCCGGGCGGGCCCTGGTGATCGCCTTCAACAAGTGGGACCTGGTCGACGCCGACCGCCGGTACTACCTGGACAAGGAGATCGAGCGCGAACTGCGCCGCATTCCGTGGGCGATCCGGCTCAACCTGTCGGCGCAGACCGGTCGGGCGGTCGACAAGCTCGCCCCGGCGCTGCGCAAGGCGCTGGCGAGCTGGGAGACCCGCGTACCGACCGCCCAGCTCAACGCGTGGCTGACCGCGCTGGTGCAGGCGACACCGCACCCGGTACGTGGCGGGCGGGCACCGAAGATCCTCTTCGCCACCCAGGCGGGCGTGGCGCCGCCGCGCTTCGTGCTGTTCACCACCGCCCCGCTGGACGCCGGCTACCAGCGGTTCGTCGAGCGCAAGCTGCGCGAGGAGTTCGGCTTCGAGGGCAGCCCGATCGAGATCTCCGTACGCCCTCGCAAGAAGCTCGGCCCCGGCGGCCGGGGCAAGGCACACGGCTGATCCGCCGTACTGAGAAAAGCCGGGTGGGAGCAGCTCCCACCCGGCTTTTCCGTCCCCACCAACACCCCCACCCTCCTAGGACGCCCTAGACGAAGTGGGCCACGCGACGCGAGCCGGCACCGGAGGGGGCCGTGCGGACGGCACGAAGATCCTGCGCTAAGCTGTACCGGCTGTCGCGGGGAGATCCGCGCGGGAGCATCGGGACGTGGCGCAGCTTGGTAGCGCACTTGACTGGGGGTCAAGGGGTCGTCGGTTCGAATCCGGCCGTCCCGACAGCACGAAAAGAGGCCGTCGACCGGGGCATACGCCCTGGCCAGCGGCCTCTAACTCGTACTGGGGTAGTAGGGATTTGCTGATCTAGACGGCGCGTAGCTGGGGACCATCTGGGGACCGGCGAGCCTTCAAGTGGGCGCTGAGTGCCGTTCCCGCGTCGGTGATCGACTGCCGGTCGGGGTGCAGGTACCGCTGTGTCGTGCTGAGCGATCCGTGCCCGGCGATCTTCCGCAGCACGTGCACCGGAACCCCCGCATCGGCCATCCAGGTCAGCCCGGTGTGCCGCAGGTCGTGCCGACGTAGGTGTTCGTAGCCCAGCTTCGTCACCACCTCGTCCCAGTGCGTCGCGTCCCGCAGTACGGCAGTGCTGATCCGTCCACCACGCGGCCCGGTGAACAGTCGGGAGTGCGGCTCGGCGACCGAGTCCAGGCGGCGGGCGACGATCGGCCGCACTTCCTCGATCAGCGGAACCACGCGTGCGCGCTTTCCTTTAGTGCCCTTGTCGACCAGGCCGCCGGGGCTGGGCGTGGTCTGTCGGCGTACCGTCCACATCCACAATTTTCGGTCGATGTCCTCGGCGCGGACGCCGGAAACCTCGCCGATTCTGGCCGCTGTGCAGGCGGCGAAGATGATCACGTCTCCCCATCCGGGAAAGGCGTTCGCGGACCGTTCCACCAGCGCGGCGGCGAGCGTGGTCAGCGATTCCAAATCGGGGGAGTGTGTTGAAATCTACGCAGTCCCACCTACCGGGCTGGAGGCTGTAGTCAGAGTGGAAGATCAGCCCGGAGGCGGGCTGCGCTGACGGACTGCGTCGATGAGTGCGGCATCGATCAGGCCGGTGTGCAGGTGAGGCCACGCCCAGCTGACGATCCGGTGGCGGCGGTGACGCAAGGTGCTGCGGCGAGAATCCTCCCTGGTCAGCCCTCCAGAGCCCGGTGACCCAGAGTAGCTTTCCGTAGATCATTGACACTGTTCTTAGTTGGTGCCTACCGTCAGCACGCTTTGTACACGGGGGAGTGGAGGGGCGACGTGCGACGTCGTGGCGCGATCAAGTGTGTCCGCAGTCAGGGTTTGACTGGTCGCCAGTGTCGGTGCTCGGGGTGAGCGCACAACTCCTTGGGCGGCGCGGGATGTTCCGACGATCCGTAGCTGGAGCTGTCGACGGCGTCCGTTGACGCGAATCTCAACGACATCATCGCCCATCAGGGTGATTTGACTGCCCTCTCGCGTTGTTGACCAGTCGATCGAACCTTCGGCGGAGTCGACAAGCAGCTTGAGCGAAACCTTCGCCATTCCCGAAACCAGTAAAACGCGGTGGCGGGGCGTGGTTCGAGGATGGCCATTGATTACTACCAGTGATTTGTTGCCCTGCGGGGAGGAGATTCTGAGTGAGTAAGTCCGGTTCCCGAGGTTCGCGTTGGGGCGGTTGCGCTGCGACCTTGATGGCTGTTTCGTTAATGGCAGTCGGCGGTGTGGTGACCGAAAAAGCTGCCGTTGGTGCCGCACCTGCCAATAATCGTCCGGATTCTGGGTTGAGTGAGGCTGATGCCCTCGCGGCGGCGAAGCGTTCGGGCTCGCCGGTCGAGGTCATCGGGCTCAAGACGGAAAACTCGCGGGTGGTCGCGACACCCCGAGGAAGCCTGGTCCTGGAGTCCTACGCGGTGCCACAGTGGACCCGTCAGCGCGAGGATCGCGGTTGGCAGCCGATCGACACCCGGTTGCAGAAGAACCCGGATGGCAGCGTCGGGCCAATCGCCACGCTCGCCGACGTGACCTTCTCGGCGGGTGGCTCCGCACCTGCGGTGCGGCTACCGCTGAACGGTGGCCAGGTTTCACTGACCTGGCCTGGCGCCCTGCCGGCGCCCCGTGTCGAGGGTGACTCGGCGGTCTACGAGTCGGTGCTGCCCGGGGTGGATCTGCGGCTGCGCGCGCTGAGCGACGGGTTCACCTGGGTGCTCGTGGTGAAGTCGGCGGAGGCCGCCACCAACCCGGCGCTGGACACCCTCCGGTTCGGCCTCGACACCACCGGCTCGCTGCGGAAGCGCAGCCGCGTTGCTGGCGGCTTCGAGGTGGTGGACGCCTCGGGTGCTCCGGTCCTCTCGGCGGGCAGCGCAGCGATGTGGGACTCGTCCGGTCTCACCCCGCCGGCGCAGGCCGCGAAGAACGGCGCGCTTGCCGCGTTCGCGGCGCGGGAGAGGCAGGACATCGTCCGGGCGGCTCCCGACCTGGCGCGCAAGGCGGAACTCTCGACCACGGTGCAGGGTGGAGACCTGGTCATCCGGCCGGATCTGTCGCTGCTGCGGGGGAAGAACACCACCTACCCCGTGGTGATCGACCCGTGGAGCACGATCGGCAAACTCCGGTGGGGGTACGCGAACACCACCAACTCCACCCGAGACGACGGCATTCCGCGGGCCGGCCTCGACCCGTCCGGTGACGGCGTCTTCCGGTCGTACTTCTCGTTCAGCCTCACCAGCCTGTCCGGCAAGACGATCCGGTCGGCGAAGTTCCTGACGGAGATGACGCACTCCTGGTCGTGCACCTCCACGCCGATCAACCTGTGGCGGACAGCGGACCTGACCACGTCGGGTAAGCAGACGTGGTCGGGGCCGAGTTTCTCGCTGTGGATCGAACAGCGGTCCGGCCATGCGCACAAGCCGTCGACAGGAGCGGGCTGCTCGGACGATCCGCAACCGGACCTGCCGATGGAGTTCTCCAGCAGCAATCTGAAGACCGACATCACGAACAACCGGGGCCAGGCGATCTACACGCTGGCGCTCTCCACTCGGCAGTCCGACGGCTCGTCCGAGTCGACCAGTACGTGGTGGAAGAAGTTCGACGCGGCAGCGACGAAACTGTCGATCGAGTACAACACCAATCCGAACACGCCAACCGCCGCCCAGTTGGCGACGCACGCGAACTACACCTCGGCGGCCCAGGCCTGCACGACCGGCACCTCCCGGCCAGCCGTGCGGTCGGACTACCCGTGGTTCAAGGCCACATTGACCGACCCGGACGGCAGCAACGGCGGTTCACTGTCCGGCACGTTCACGCTGCAGAAGCTGGTCGCCAACGTCTGGACCACGGTGGCCGGCTGGCCCAGGACCGACTCGGGCGTCGCGCCGGGTGCCAAGGCTGAGGTGCAGCTGACCACCAGGACCGTCGACGGCGACGTCTACCGCTGGCAGGTGCAGACCAAGGACACCCTCGGCGGAGAGTCGCTCTGGTCGCCGTGGTGCGAGTTCTACGTCGACTACTCGGCACCGGCCGTCACTCCGAAGGTCGAGCCGGCCGACGGTCTCTACCTGGAGTCCGCACCGCGGGGCACCAACCAGGACGTGCGCGGCTCCATCGGCTACTCGGGGCAGTTCACCTTCTCCGCCAACGGCGCGGCTGACGTGTACGACTACGTCTACCAGGTGAGCGGCGGCCCGCAGTTGACGGTGAGGGCGGCCAGCCTGGGCGGCTCCGGCACGGTGTGGGTGACCCCGAACGTCGTGGGCGAGAACGTTCTGACGGTGCGTAGCCGGGACCAGGCGGGCAACGCCTCCGAGCCCTACGACTACATCTTCCTGGTCGACAACGCGTCCGCACCGAAGGCGCACTGGGCCATGGACGAGGGCAGCGGCACCACCTTGACCAACAGGATCGAGGGGGGCCCGTCGGCGGCCCTCACTGGTGGCGGCACCTGGACCGACTCGCGGGTTCTCGGCACCCACAAGAGCAAGGGCAAGGACTGGGCGGTCAAGTTCAGCGGCAGCGCCAACCGGGCCAGCACCGCCGCTGCGCTGGTAAACACCTCGCGCAGCTTCTCCTTCTCGGCATGGGTTCGCCCGGACGTCACGCCCAACGGTGTGGTGCTGTCGCAGCCGGGTACCAACAAGAGCCCCTTCGAGCTGCAGTACTTCCCCTCGAAGGGCCAGTGGTGTTTCGTCAGCTACGGCTCCGACACGGTGAACGGCACGGCGACCGCTTCGCCGGCCTGCGCGACGGACCCCGTTCCGGTCGGCGTCTGGAGCCACCTGACCGGCGTGTATGACGCCGGCGCCGCCAACAAGCTGAGCATCTACGTCAACGGGATCCTCAAGGGCACCGGGAACGTCGCCTCAGCCGCCTGGGCCTCGTCCGGCCCGCTGCTCATCGCCGGCGCCAAGAACGGCGACTACACGGGTCACTTCAACGGGGCGATCAGCGAGGTCCGTGTCTGGGACCGGGTCATCGACCCTGACCTGGATCTTGTGGAGGTCGTCAAGCCGGTCCTCGTCGGTGGCTGGGACATGGAGGACTACAACTACGACCAGCGGCAGGAGGGTGACATCTCCGGCTACCAGCGGCCGCTGAACCTCAGCGCCGCCCCGACTGTCGACTGGTCCGACCAGGCGGGATTCGACTCCAGCGGCCTGCACTTCGACGGCGTTGCCGGTCAGGCCCAGACCAGCGGGCCGGTGCTCCGCACCGACCAGTCGTACACCGTGTCGGCGTGGGTGCGTTGGGCCGGTGGCACCGGCGCCCGATCGGTCATCGCCCAGGACGGCACCCAGGTGTCCGGCTTCTTCCTGGCCTGCCGCAACGATTCGACAGGCATCAAGTGGTCGGTGATGAACCGGACGGTCGACTCGACCTCCAGCGGTGCCCGGTACGCCATCGGCGGCACCTGCCAGATGAACACCTGGGTGCACCTCACCGCGGTGCAGGACGCGGCGAAGCAGACGCTCAGCCTGTACATCAACGGCGCGCTCTCCGTGCAGATCAACGCCGTGTCCCCCTGGCACGCCAACGGACCGTTCACGGTGGGCCGGGCCAAGTGGAGCGCCTCGACTGACTGGTTCACCGGCGACATCGACCGGGTGCGGGCCTGGCAGGGGGCGCTGAGCGGCGCCGAGATCCAGGCGGTCTTCGCGGGCGCCTGATTCCCAAGCATCACAGGTGGTGGGGACTGTGCCGTGACGGCAAGTCCCCACCACCTGTCGGCCGGGGCCAACGGAGAGCCATCCGGCCCGGCCCGCGCCGCCACAACCCGTTGGCGGCGCAGACACCTCTCCAGGAAGGGAACGATGGGAACGCTCAGAACGAGTCGGACGCACCGCAGGCGGCGGGGCACACCGGCGTTCGAGGGGGTGCGGCAAGGGGGACGCAAGGTCCTTGCCGCTGGTCTGCTCGCGGTGCTCGCGGGCACGGTTGGCGGTCAGGTGCCTGCGCGGGCGCAGTTGGCCGCACAGGCCGAGCGTCTCGAGGCGCAGCGGTACGAGTCGGTGCCCGTCCAGCGGGTCAGGGCCACGAAGCCAGGGCCGGAGGCCGAGGAGGCGGCGGCCAAGGTCAGGCGGCCGGCGCCGGTGTGGCCGGCGGCAGGGGTCGCCGAGGTCACCCTGCCGACGGTCGCCGCGGGCGCCCGGGCGGCGACTGCGTCAGCGGTACGGGCCGGCACGTTGCCGGTGACCGTGAAGCCGGTGGCCCCCACCGCTCGTGCCCAGGTTGCGGCGGCCGACTTGACCAAGGTCCGGGTCGAGGTGCTGCCGAAGGCCAAGGCGCAGGCGGCAGGTGTGAACGGCGTACTGGTGCGGGTCGGCCGGACCGACGGCGCGACCTCGGCCGGCCAGGCCGAGGTCAGCGTGGACTACGCGTCGTTCGCGTCGGCGTACGGGGCGGACTGGTCGTCGCGGCTGCGGCTGGTGCGCCTGCCGGAGTGCGCGCTGACGAGCCCGGGCGCCAAGGACTGCGCGCCCCTGGCGCTGGACTCGCGGAACCACGTGCGGACACGGACGGTGTCGGCCACGGTGTCGGTGTCGCCGGCGGACGCGGGGGTGTCGGCGGCGGAAGCGAAGCGCTTCGGGACAACCGTGACCGCGGGCAGCGCCGGTACGCTCGTCGCGCTGACCAGTGGCCCCTCGGGTGGGGCCGGTGACTTCACCGCGTCCAGCCTCGCGCCTTCGTCGTCGTGGAGCCACAGCGGCTCGACGGGCAGCTTCCAGTGGTCGTATCCGATGCGGACGCCGCCGGGTCCGGGTGGGCCTGCGCCCAGCCTGGGCCTGGGTTACTCGTCGCAGTCGGTGGATGGTCGGCAGGCGGCCACCAACAACCAGCCGGGTGCGTTCGGTGAGGGTTTCGACTACTCGCCGGGGTTCATCGAGCGGCAGTACAAGACCTGCGCCGACGACATGGGTGGGACTGCGAACAACACCACCAAGACGGGTGACCTCTGCTGGGGGCCGGAGAACGCCGTCCTGTCCCTGAACGGTTCGTCGGTGGAGTTGCTCAAGGGCAGCGACGGCAAGTGGCATCCGCGGCGGGAGGACGGTTCGAAGGTCGAGCTGTTGACATCGCCGGCCAACGGCAACGGTGACAACGACAACGAGTACTGGAAGGTGACGACCGCTGACGGCACCCAGTACTGGTTCGGCCGGCACCAGCTGCCCGGCTGGTCCTCGGGGCGTCCGACGACCAACTCGGTCCTGACGGTGCCGGTGTTCGGCAACAACCCGGGTGAGCCGTGCTACGCCAGCACCTTCGCCGCGTCGGAGTGTGGTGGTCAGCGGCAGGCGTGGCGGTGGAACCTGGACTACGTCCAGGACGTTCACGGCAACACCATGTCGCTGTGGTGGTCGAAGGAGACCAGCCACTACGCGAAGAACATGACGTACGCGACGCCGGTCGTCTACGACCGGGCCGGTCACCTGACCCGGATCGACTACGGCACCGACAACCGGGACAACACCGAGTACGCGGCCACCAGCCCGTACGTCCAGAACGCCCCGGCCCGGATCGAGTTCACGAACGCCGACCGGTGTCTGGCCAACTGCACCACGAAGAACGCGACCACCTGGCCCGACACCCCCTGGGACCAGGAGTGCACCGCGTCCACCAACCCGTGTCTGAACGTCTCCCCGACGTTCTGGTCGGCGAAGCGGACGACGGTCGTCACCACGAAGGTGTGGAAGGCTGCGACGTCGTCGTACCAGTCGGCGGACTCCTGGACGCTGCGGCACAGCTTCCTGGACCCGGGTGACGGCACCCGCGCCGGGCTCTGGCTGGAGGGCGTCACGCACAGAGGGCTGAACGGCACGACCGTCACGGCCCCCGAGGTCACCTTCTCGGGCATCCAGATGCCGAACCGGGTGGACGCCTCCGGCAGCGACTGGGCGCTGGCCATGAACTGGTGGCGGGTGAACTCGATCAGGCTGGAGACCGGCGGCGAGATCTTCGTGACCTACAGCTCCCGGGAGTGCGTCAAGGGCGGCACGATGCCGTCGGCGACGGCACTGGACAGCAACACCCTGCGGTGTTACCCGGTCAAGTGGACCCCGCAGGGCTACACCGATCCGGTGACCGACTACTTCCACAAGTACGTGGTCGAGGAGGTCCAGCAGATCGACCACACCGGTGGGGCCCGGCCGGTGCGGACGGAGTACGACTACCTGAACCCGGATGGCGAGCCGCTGTGGCACCACGACGAGGACAGCGGCATCGCTCCGAACAAGCGCCGGACCTGGTCGCAGTGGCGGGGCTACCCGACGGTGGTCACGTACACCGGTGAGGGCGCCGACCGGATCAAGACCGAGACCCTCTACTTCCGCGGCATGTACGGCGACAAGCTTGCTGCGGGCGGGACCCGTACCACGCAGGTGCAGGGCCGTGAGGGCGGGGCGACCAACGACTACGACCACTATGCCGGCACGCCTCGCGAGACGGTGACCTGGCTGGGGTCGAAGATCCTGTCCGCCTCGGTGAACGAGATGTGGCGGTCCGACGCGACGGCCACCCGTGCCGGCACGCCCGTCGCCGAGGCCCGCTACTCCCGGGTCCGTGTGGGCCGTAACCGGATCGCCACGGACGACGGGTGGCGGCGGACCGCATCGACCACGACGTTCGACAGCTACGGCATGCCGACCACGGTCGAGGACAGCGGGGACGACACCAGGACCGGCGACGAGCGGTGCGTGCAGACCGAGTACGTCCGCAACACGGGCATCCACCTGTTGACGCGGGTCAAGCGCATCAACGGCTGGACGGGCGACTGTGCGACGGCTCCGACCACCAAGGAGCAGGTCACCGGGGACGTCCGGTTCCGCTACGACTCGCTCGCCTACGGTACGGCGCCGACCAAGGGGCTGCTGACCGCGACCGAGAAGGTCACGGGCTTCGCCAACGGCACCCGTTCCTACCAGCAGGTGTCGACGGCGAAGTACGACGTGCTGGGTCGGATGGTGGAAGCCACGGATGTCGCCGGGGAGACGACCACCACGGCCTACACCCCGGCGACCGGTGGCCCGGTGACCAAAATGGTCACCACCAACCCGCTGCTCTGGACGGAGACGGTCGACCTGGATCCGGTGTTCGGTCTGCCGCTCAAGGCGACGGACCCGAACAACCGGATCACCGAGTACGCGTACGACGCGATGGGTCGCAACAGCGCCGTCTGGCTGCCGGGTCGGTCGAAGGCGACCTTCCCGTCCGATCCGTCGACCAGCTACACGTACACCCTGTCGAAGACGGCGCCGTCGTCGATCATGACGAAGGCGCTGAACGCCAACGGCACCTATGACACCTCGTACGCGCTGGTGGACGCGCTGGGCCGGCCGAGGCAGACGCAGGAGGCGGCGTACGGTGGCGGCCGGATCCTGACCGACACGTTCTACGACGCCGCGGGTCGGGTCTACAAGGCGAACTCGGCGTACTACAACAGCGGTACGGCCGGTACGACCCTGTACTCCGGCCTGGACGCGGACGTGCCGAGTCAGACCCGGACGCTGTACGACGCGGCGGGGCGGCAGATCCACTCCCTGCTGCTCGCGTCCGAGGCCAGCGTCCAGGTGGAGAAGGCCCGCACCTCGACGACCTACCACGGTGACCACGTGACGGTGGTGCCGCCGGAAGGCGAGGCCGCGACCACGGTCTGGACCGATGCGCAGGGGCGGACCGCGAAGCTGTGGCAGTACCACGGCCCCACCGCCACGGGCAGCTACGACGAGACCAGCTACACCTACCACCCGGTGGGCCAACTGGCGAGCGTCAAGGACGCCTCGGGCAACACGTGGTCGTACTCCTACGACATCCAGGGCCGGCTGATCTCGTCCAGCGACCCGGACAAGGGCACGGCCACGCTCCAGTACAACAATCTGGGTGACCTGGAGAAGACGACCGACTCGCGTCCGGACACTCCGGACCTCTGGTACGACTACGACCGGTTGGGTCGGATGCTCACCGTGCGGGAGGGCAGCCTCACCGGCGCGAAGCGGGCCGAGTACACCTACGACCTGCCGGCCAAGGGCCTGACCAAGTCGGCCTCCCGGTGGATCGGCGCCGACGAGTACCGGTCGGAGACCGTCACCGTCGACGCACGGTACCGGCCGACCCAGACAAGGCTCACCCTGCCCACCTCGCAGGCCGGCTTCTGCGGCATCGGGGCGACGACGTGCAGCTTCACCTCCAGGGCCACCTACCGCGCCGACGGTTCGCCGAACACGGTGACGCTGCCCGCCGCCGGCGGGCTCGATCAGGAAATATTGACCTACGAGTACGACTCGACGTACGCGATGGCCGACAAGCTGGCCACCGACTACGGCGACGCCACGCACTACGCCATCCAGTCCGGCTACACCAACCTGTACGAGCTGAGCACCCTCACCCGCGCCAGCGCGCTGACCGGGGCGAAGTTCGTGCAGACGACCAACCGGTACGACGACGGCACCGGCCGGGTCGAGAACAGCGCCATCATCCGCTCGACCTCACCGTCGTACATCGCCAACACGTTCTACGACTACGACGCCAGTGGCAATCTCCTCAAGATCGACGACAACTCCGGCGCGCGTCCGAGGGACACCCAGTGCTTCTCGTACGACCACCAACGCCGGCTCACCGAGGCGTGGACACCCGCGTCCTACGACTGCGCCACCAAGCCGCAGGCCACGACGGACCTGGGCGGCCCCGCGCCGTACTGGCAGCAGTGGTCCTTCGGCGCCCCGGACGACCCCAGGGGCCGTATCGGTAACCGGCTCACCCAGACCGAGTTCGGTACCCCCACCGGCACGGTGACCACCAGTTACTCCTACCCGGCGGCGGGCGCGGCCCAGCCGCACCGGCTCGACGGCTGGAGCAGGAGCGACAACGTCGGCACCACCACCGGCTCGTACACCTACGACGAAGCCGGCAACATGAAGACCCGCCCCGGACCATCCGGTCAGCAGACGCTGACCTGGGACGTTGAGGGGCACCTGGCGTCGCTGACTGACAGCAACGGCGGCAACTCCTACATCTACGACGCCGACGGCAACCGGCTCATCGCCACCGACCCGACCGGCAGCACGCTCTTCCTGGGCGACCAGGAGGTGCGCAAGAACGCGAGCACCGGGCAGGTCGACGCCACCCGGTACTACTCGTTCAACGGCGAGACCATCGCCCAACGGACGGTCACCGGCATCACCTGGCTCGCCAGCGACCACCAGGGAACAGCGCAGGTCAGCGTCGCCAACGACACCAACCAGACGATCACCCAACGGCGGCAGACACCGTACGGGACGCCCCGCGGGGCATCGGTCACCTGGCCCAACAAACAGGGATTCCTGGGCGGTTACCAGGATCCCACCGGGCTCACCCACCTCGGTGCCCGTGAGTACGACCCGACCATCGGCCGGTTCATCTCCGTGGATCCGATCAACGACCCGGGCAACCCGCAACAGTTGCCGGCATACACCTATGCCGCCAACAACCCGACCACCTACAGCGACCCCAGCGGCGAAATCATCCCCGAGTACGCGGATCCGGCTGGCAATGGACTGAGCGTCTGCGCAGCACTGAACGTCGGTGGCTACGCGTGCCAGAACATGATGGAGGGCACCACCGGTCTGGGTGAGGGTGACCCCGCTCCCGGTACGGGCGACAGCGGATTCCCGAAGAAGAGCGGTTCGCAGAAGACTCACGAGAGCCTGGAAGCCTGCGGTCTGTTCATCGTCGGCCTGGGCGCGGTCTGCGACGGGATCAACGCCGCTATCTACATCAAGGAAGGCAAGCCGGCCGAGGCCGCCCTGTCCGCCGTGTCGGCGGTCCCCGTCCTCGACTGGGCTTGCAAGATCAAAGCCTGGTGCAAGGCAGGTATCGACTGGGTCGGTGGCAAGGTCCAGAAACTTCTCGGTCGAGTCCCGCTCGGCAAGGCGCCGAGCATCAACCCGGCGGCCGAAGCCGCGGAAATGGCCGCACTGAAGAAGGAGATCCGTGAGGCGGCCAAGAACCCGCCCCCCGCGAAGACCCCGAAGCCGCCGACGAAGGAACCCGCGCCGAAGACCAAGGGCAAGACCGGTGGCGAGAACGGCGGCGGTGCGCCGACGTCAAAGGACGGCTGCCCGACGCACAGCTTCGACCCCGCCACCCCAGTCCTCATGGCAGGCGGAAGCACGCTCCCGATCGCCGAGGTGAAGGTGGGGGACAAGGTCCTCGCCCACGATCCGGAGACGGGCGACACCACCGCGCAGACGGTCGAGGTCCTGCACGTCAACGAGGACGAGGCACTGACCAACCTGTCCGTCCGCAAGGAGGACGGCACCTTCGTCACCCTCAAGACCACCCAGCACCACCCGTTCTGGAGCGACAGCCGGGGCAAGTGGGTGGACGCGGGGGAGCTCCAGCCGACGGAGTGGCTGAAGACCGCGTCGGGCGACCCGGTGACCGTTGCCAAGGTCGACAACTTCCGCGGCCGAGAGACGATGCGGGACCTCACGGTCTCCACCGTCCACACGTACTATGTCGTGGCCGGTGGCACGCCGGTCCTGGTGCACAACTGCGGCGATGACGGGCCTCCGGAGAACGACGGCGAGTGGTTCTTCCGGGGAGTCGATGAACATCATCGCTCCTACGCGACGCAGCATGGCGGCACGGTCGCGCCGGTCGGTGGTCACAATGATCCTGTGCGCCACAACGACAACGACACGGACAGTGTGTTCACCTCGTGGACTTCCAACAGGTCGACTGCCGAGCGGCACGCGAAGTTGCTTTCTGGCAGGGGTGCCGTCCTGATGGTGCGCCGTGGTACGACGGGGCCGATCATCGACATGGCGTTCATGGATCTGGACAAGTGGGGGGAAAGTGAAGTGCTGATACAAGGTGTGGTGAACGTTCAGCGACATTATCATGTCGGCTGATCGGCGGGGTGGTGTCGATGGAAACGAACCGCACAATCGATCAGGAATTGGCAAGCTCCATGCAAGCCATGGCGGCAAGGGCCGGTATGCGAGTGCAGATCGAGGATCTCATCGGCCAGGAAATCGGCTTCGCCGTGGTCCTCGCGTCTGATGTCGTCGCCACTTACCGTGTCAGAGGTGAGATCGCAAAGGACCAGGGATTGACTCTCCACGGGTTCGACGGCTTCATGGTTGATCTGGAGCGGAAGTCGGGGCGCGTGGCGATCGGGTCGCTGAAGGTCGGTTCCATCACCCACGTGATCCTGGTGGATCCCGCGAGTGGGGAACTGTTCTCTTGGACGGCAATTGAAAGGCCGTCCTGCGACGAGTGAGGTGCTGAACCGCTTTCGATAGGCAAGGACACGCCCCGCCGGAGTCACTCTGGCGGGGCGTGTTCTTGCAGGTTGTACGGCACAGCTTCTCGGCGAGTCGATGCGGCCGCAGCGACCGCGGTTGTCAGAGGGTGCGCCGCACGGCCAGCGGCGGATGATCAGCAGGTGGCAGTTTGCCCCGGCTGATCGGCATCTGCGTCGCGAAGAATGCCGCAGGGATCCCGGCTCCCGGCGGGAAATCCAGAGAACTGGGATACTGCAGACATTTTGCCGTCGTCGCGGCACAGTCCCGTCTCGCGCGGGTGCCTCTTTGAGGGGCTCGGGGACCACCGCCGATTGCGCGAAGGTCGGGAGGTGGATTTGGTAGACGTTGCGGAATCGGCGGAAGTCGAAGCTGTCGGAGGCCCACAGCGTCGGCAGGAGCTGGATGTGGCGGTAGATCTGAGCGGCCTCGGGCTTCGTCTGCTTCAGCTGGTTGAAAGCTGAGGACATCCGGAATCAGCTGGCAGGACGCCGACGGCGGGGCCGCGCCCCGTCCCGCCGGCGAGACGAGCAGACGAGCGGAGGCGGCCTCAGCGGCGTTCCGCCCGAGCCGGTGATGAGGTGCGGCGACCGGCCGGAATGTCATCAATCGGTAGGTATAAATAAAAGACCTTCTCGAGAACGGTTTTGTCCGACAACGACGAACGGGAGAGTCGAGATGAACACCGGCGCAAGCCTCTCGCAGCTGGACCGCATCACCAACGACCTGGCCACCGAGGACACCGAGACCCCCACCAAGTGGTGGATCGCAGCGGTGCCCGAGGACAACCGTCCGAGGGCGGGCTTCGTGGAGGACGTCGAGGAAGTAATCGGGGTCCCCGCACTGGCGGGCTGAGATTCGGGCGGGGTCAGCGCGTGCGGTGGCCCCGCCCAACCGCTGAACCGATCCGTGGCGCACCGACGGGAAGCAGGTTTCACATGGCAGAGGCACAAGGTCGGATCTCAGCGGACTGGCTCTTCCCGCTCGGCGCGTCGGCGGCACTGACCGCAGCCATCGAGGGACGGTTCGACCGCGACCGCCAGCTCCTCACCCAGATTGCAGGCGTCCACACGGCATTCGCCGCCCTCGACGAAGCGCTCGACGTGCGCCCCGAACTGTGGCGCGGAGTTCCGGGCGCGGCCGGGGTGCGGCTCGCCGACGGGGCCTTGCCCGCCCGGATCAACCGCGTCGCCACAGCGGCTGCGGGTGCTGTCGCCGAAGTCGCCTGTGCGGCAAAGATCAGCGCCGTGCTGACGGTCGGTCCCACCGCTGCGGTCTCGTTTCCCTCCAGCCGGCTCATCGTGCGCTTCGATTCGGTGACCGAAGCCACGATAACCATCGACCACGAGACCGTGACCGTGCAGGCGGACGGCGTCTGGACGGTGCTCACCGCGCGGACCTGTGGAGAAGTGGGACTCGAAGCGCCGGAGAACGCCGCCGGCGTGGAGCGGATTCCCGCGCTCGACGACTTCCTCATCGACGTCGACGGGGTGTCTTCGGTGATCACGCTGCCGCCGCACTTCGCTCTCCTCGGCCGTTCGCCGCACGGACCGGAGTCGACCCAACTTCGTCAGGCGCTGGCCGTGCTCGCGCGCACCAACCCCGAACTCCACGCCGAGTTGCGGGCCTTACCGGTCCGTTTCGCCCTGCTCGATCGGGGCCAGCACCGGCTGAGCCTGACCGCGACCGGGTTGCCGGACGTCATCTACACCAATCTGGTCGACCCGCTGGAAACGGTCGACCTGATAGTCCACGAGTACCACCACCTCAAACTGGATCTGCTCGCGGAAACTGTCCCACTGCTGGAAAACCCGGCGGCGCCGGTCATCGCACCGTGGCGGCCCGACATCCGGACTGCGGACGGGGTACTGCACGGTGCCTACGTCTTCGCGAACGTCGCGCGCGCGTTCGACCCGATCATGGCGCTGGGAAGGCCGTCGGCGCAGGGCAGGCGTAGGCGGGCTGCCTGGCGGGCCGCCGTGCTGCGCGCGGTCGAACTACTTCGCGAGTCCGATGCCCGGCCTACCGAGGCAGGCCAGCAGCTCCTCGACGGCATGGCCGCCGCCGCGCGGGCATGGATCGACGAGCACGCCGAGGTCGACCAGCACGAGCTTCGGTGGGCCACGGCCGAGGTGGAGCGGCACGTCAGGGAAGTCGCCCTCGGGACAAGGCCGGAGCCCCGGCACATGATCGGCGTGCTCGCCGGGCACCACGAGAACTGAGGCGGTCGACCGATGGAATCGCTGACCCTGATCGTCAAGGTGACCCGTCGCTGCAACCTACGCTGTGTGTACTGCAACGACTGGCGGCCCAACACGGCCCCGGTGATGAGCATGCAGACTCTCGATCGCACGTTGGTCACGGCGCTGACCGATCCCGCGAGCACCATGGCGGTCATCGCCTGGCATGGCGGGGAACCCACGCTGGCACCGTTGGAGTTCTACGAGTACGCCGTGCGTAGACAGCGCGAGTTGACCGCAGAGCACGGCAGGCTGGTGGCCAACGTCGTGCAGACCAACGGCGTCTCCCTGTCGGACCGCTGGCTGGACTTCATCGCGGCCAACAACTTCCGCGTCGGAATCAGCCTGGACGGCCCGCAGGAACTCAACGACCGGATGCGTCCGACCGTGTCCGGCCGGGGAAGCTTCCGCGCCGTCCGCGCGACGATGGACAAGATGTTGGACCGGGGTATCCCGTTCGCCACCCTGATGGTGCTCTCGCAGGAGATGATCGAACTCGGCGCCGAACGGATCTGGCGGTTCATCGAGGACGAAGGACTCACCGACGTCGACCTCATCCCCGCCCGACCCCCCAACACCCCCGAGCACGAGACGGTGTCGCCACAGGCGGTCAAGTTCTCCGCTGGCGAGGCGTCCGACCGGTGGTCGGAATTTCTGTGCGATCTGTTCGACCGCTGGTGGACCAGCAAGCGTCCGGTACGCATCACCACGATGGACTCGGTGGTGCGTCGCGTGCTCGGCGCCTCTTCGGTCGGCTGTGTCACGAGCGGCGACTGCATGGGACGATTCTTCGGGATCGAGCCGACGGGCGAGGTCTACGTCTGCGGGCTCTACGAGGACCTGTCCGACTTCGTCATCGGCACCGTGCACGGCGACACCTTCGCGCAGATGCGCCAACACCCGAGCTACCTCCAGACCGTCTCTGACAACGACCAGCGGCTGGCGGACCACCGCAACTGCCCCGGGTTCGACATCTGTGCGGGAGGATGCCCACACGACTACCACCTGTCGCGCCAGTACCTCGGACCGGACGCGTACGCCAACTGCTGCGGATGGCGTCCCTTCGTGGAGCATGTCCGCGAAGGCGTCAGGGCCTCGACCGCCGCGTCCACCGGAGCCACGGCACTTCCCGTCGCGAAGGTCCGCTGATGGTGTCGACGGGCAGGCCGGCGAGGCTTCTCGCAGCAGAGGAGTTGGCACGGTGGGAGGAGGACGGTTACCTCGTCCTCAAGGGAGTCCTCGACCGGGCTGAGGTGCGCGACCTGCGCGGCCGGGTGGAGCGTGCCGCCACCGACTACCGCGACGGACCCAGGGTGGGACGCGCGCACGAGGGTGCGACCGGCAACCGTGAGGACCTGCGGGTGAAGAACGTGGTGAGCCTGTCGGACTGCTTGGACGAACTCCTCGACCTTGATCCGGTCTACCGGCGGGCGGTCGCCCTCGCGGGACCGTACCTGCAGGTGTGTGGCACGGAGATCATCCTGCGGCACCCGCGACCGACTCCGGCACTGGCCATGCACCTTGACGGCGGGGCAGCACTCAGCCGGATGATGACGGTGCCCGGAGCGCCGGTTTCGCACGTCAAGGCGCTCTACTTCCTCACTGCCACTCCAGGACCGGGCACCGGAAACATGACCGTGGTGCCAGGCTCCCACCGGATACCTTTGCCCCGCACGGGCGAGGGGTTCAGCACGCATCCGGCTCGAGCCCGGGAGCGCGAGTTGGTGGTCGACGCGGGCGACGTGGTGTTGTTCCCATGGAACCTGTGGCATTCGGTCGGGCCCAACAACACGACCACCACCAGGGTGAGCGCGGTCGTCTGGTACTCGCAGCTGTGGGCCCGACCGGTCGACTATGCGCAGATCGAAGCCCACGTCCTCGACCGCATGACCCCGCGCAGGCGGCTGCTGCTCGGAGGGATCGCCGACGCCATACCCAGCACCTACTACCTGCCTGCCGCGGACGACTACCTGCCGACGATGCTGGCGGGTCTGCCGCTCGACGCCCCGGAGCTGGCGCCGTATGTGGACGACCGGGACAGTCATGACTGGCGGGACGGGGCACCGGCGTGAGCGCGGTCTCCGCGCTCTTCCGGAGCCAATGACCTCGCCTTCTGCCGGCCCGACAGCAGGCCCGATGCCCTCGTCCGTCGCCACCTCCGCGGCACGGCGTGGGCTGGGTCTCGTGCTGGCGGCCGAGGCGATCTCGATCACCGGCAACCGCCTGGCCATGATTGCGATCCCTTGGTTCGTCCTGGAGACCACCGGAGACCCGGCCCGGGCAGGCCTGACCGGCGTGGCCTACTTCCTTCCCGTCGTGCTGGGGGGCGTCCTCGGCGGCGCGTTGGTCGACCGGTTCGGGTTCGTCCGCAGCAGTGTCGCTGCGGACGTGGCGAGCGGACTGACGGTCGCAGCGATACCACTTCTCCACCAAGTGGACCAGCTCTCCTTCGGGTGGATGCTCGTGCTCACCTTCGTCGGATCCCTGCTGGACGTCCCGGGCACGACCGCCCGCCGGGCGCTGTTGCCCGGACTCGCCACGCAGGCGGCCGTCCGCTTGGAGCGGGTGATGAGCGCGCACGAGACGGTGATCCGCGTCGCGCAGCTCGCGGGCGGTCTTCTCGGCGGCGCACTGATCCTCGCAGTCGGGGCCGTCGGCGTCCTGGTCGTCGACGCGGCCAGCTTCCTGGTGTCAGCTCTGCTGGTGGGGCTGATCGCCCGCCGCGCACTACCCGTCGCCCCGACGTCTGCCGGTCGTCGTCGCTACCTGGCCGACATCCACGAGGGACTGGCGTTCATTCGTGCCGACGCGCTGCTTCCCGGACTGCTCGTGTTGTTCATGGTCGCCAACATGGTCGACAACGCGCTGTTCGCCGTGCTGCTGCCGACCGTCGCGGAGCAGGTACTCGACGACCCTCTCGCACTTGGACTGTCGATCGCAGCGTTCGGCGCGGGGGCGCTCGTCGGTGCCGTGTCGTTCGGTGTCTTCGGCCACCGGCTGCCCCGGCGCGCGGTGCTGGCCACCGCATTAGTAGTGTCGGGCGCGCCGAAGTTCGTCGTCCTGGCGTTCGTTCCCAGCGTCCCGGCGCTGGTCGCGGTGATGGTTGTTGCGGGTGTGGCGGCCGGACCGGTCAATCCGCTGCTGACCTCGGCGCAGTTTTCCCGGGTACCACCCGAGCTCCGCGGCCGTGTCTCAGGGGCGATCATGTCCGCCGTCGTCACCGCCGTACCACTGGGCGCGTTCGGCGCGGGTCTGTTGGTGTCGCACCTCGGCCTGACCCCTACCCTTGTCCTGGCTGCCGCGCTCTACCTGCTGATCAGCGCCTATCCGGCGGTCGGCCCAGCATGGCGGCACCTGGACGCGCCTCCGGCTCGTCCGGCATCAGCTCCACCACCGGGTGCCGGTGCCTGACCCGACGCAAGGCCCAGTTCCGGCCTCCCGCCGAGCACCGGCGCTGGATGGAACCCCTTCCAGGAACCGCCGTCCGTCCGGTCGTGCCTGACCCGTACGGGTAGCGGGTCCGTCCTGGTGGGGAGTGGTGGCGTTACACCGTTCTCAGGGCGCCGGAAACCGGTAGGGCTGCACGGGAGGGCGGTCCCACCGGTTCGCCGACGACGTACGCGGAGGCAGGCGATCAGTCGGTCGTCACCGCGTCCGCCTCTATCTCGATCAGTAGGCGCGGGTCGGCCAGCTTCGCCTCGACGATGGTGCTCGCCGGCAGGATCTCGGCGAAGAACTCGGAGTGGACCTCGCCGACTCTCTCCCACTCCGAGACGTCGGCGACGAAGACGCGCGTGCGCACGACGTCCTGGAGGGAGGCGCCAGCCTCCTCGAGCGCGGCCCGGATGCGGTGCAGCACCTCACGGGCCTGCTCCGCGACGTCAGGGCCACCCACAGGTCCGTCGGGTCCCATGGCGGTCGTGCCGGCCACGGAGATGAACGGGCCGACGCGTACGGCGCGGGCGTACCCGAAGATCTTCTCGAATCGGGTGCCGGTCGAAATGACCTTACGCTCCATCACTTCTCCTCTGCTGATGGTCCGTGCCGTCGCCATTGACATTTGTCGGGTGCATCTCGTCGACAGAAAGGGCCGCCACCTCGGCGATCACCTCCTGCTCGATGGCTTTGGCGAGTGTGCGGATGGTGGGGTTTTCGAAGATTGTTCGTACGGGGGTTTTGGTTTGGAATGTGGTGCGGGTTCTGGAGATGAC
>NZ_JBICTM010000017.1:0-47303 GCF_043197615.1 Micromonospora sp. NPDC049048
CCGGAGGTCAGGGCGGTGTAGATCTCGCCGAGGGCCACGTCGAACACGGGGGCGCAGGAGTGCAGCATCCGGCTGTCCGGGCCGACCGCGCATTCGTCGCGCATCCAGGTGACGAAGTTCGTCAGGTTGGCGTGGGTCAGCACGACGCCTTTGGGTGTGCCGGTCGAGCCTGACGTGTAGATCACGAACGCGGGCGCAGACGCCTCGACGATCGGCAGGTCGACCGGTTCGGCCGCCTGCACCGTGGGCCACTCGTGGTCGAGCGCGACGACCCGTACGCCGTCGGGTCGGGGGACGCGTGGGGCGACCTCGCCGATGGTGAGCACGACCTGGGCGCCGTGGTCGGCCAGCAGCATCCGCATCCGTTCCGCCGGCCACGACACGTCCATCGGCGTGTACGCCGCGCCCGCCCGCAGCACCCCCAGGGTGGCGATCAGCGTCCACATGCTGCGGTCCAGCGCCAGTGACACCACGTCCCCGACGCCGACGCCGGCCGAGCGCAGGTACCGGGCCAGCGCCCCCGAGCGACGCTCCAACTCCGCGTACGTCAGCACCTCGCCGTCAGCGACGCCCGCGACCGCGTCCGGCGTGCGGCGGGCCCACTCCAGCACCAACTCGTGCAGCGGCTCGGCCGGCACCGGACGGACCGGACCCCGGCCCCACGCGAGCAACCGCTCCCGCTCCGCCTCGCCCAGCAACGGCAACCCTGACAGCCCGACCTCCGGCCCCGCCAACCCGGCGGACGCCAGCGTGACCGCCTGGTTCACCAGGCCCCGCACCCACTGCGTCGAGAACCCGTCCGCTGCGTAGTCCACCCGCACCGCCGACCCGTCGCCCGCGACGGCCACCACCAGGTCCACGTCCACCGCGTCCGGCCCCACCTCGGCCACCGGAGCGTCCACCAACCCGACCACCACCGGACCCACCGCGTCCGCTGCGACCGGCGCGGCCAATGCCGCATCCACCCGCGACACCAGTTCCCCGAAACCGGGATCGTCCGCGACGTCGACCCGCAGCACGCCACCCGACGACAGCCCCACTGCCACCTCGGCCTGACCGGTGTAGCGGGCCAGCACGCCCAGGACACCGGACAGCAGCACCGCGCCGGGGGAGCGCGCGCCCACCAGGCCGGGCAGGTCGACCGCCCGGAACTCGGAGGCCGCGCGGGCCGGCCACACCGTCGGCCGGCGCAGGTCGCCCATCAGGTCGAGCATCTCGACGTCGGGCCCGGAGACATCCGTGGCCGGAGCCCGACCACCAACGAACCCGACAGACATGAGCCAACCTCCGATCAGGACCGGCGCCACCCACGGGGGGTACGCCGGAGGGGAAACCACGAACTCTCAGCACGCGGCTCGCGCGCCCCACGCGGTGACGAGCGGTCCGGTGCGGACGGGCGGACGGTCAGCCGGCGGTGGTGGTACCCGCCGGCCCGGCTTCGAGGAAGCGCAACATGTGGTGGTTCAGCTCCTCGGCGAAGCTGTACGGCAGATAGTCGGTGCGGATGGTGACGCGCAGGAGGGCGTGGTCGACGCGGGGCAGCACCTCGACCGTGAGCCCGTTGGGCACCTCCCGGGCGTACGGGTCGACGACCTCCTCGGCCCGGCAGCCGGGCAGCTCCAGCGGCACCACCACGTTGTCCTGGAACACGAACGTCGGCAGGCTGGCGACCACCTCGCCGGAGAGCCCGGCGGCGGGATCGTCGGCGGTCTCCGCGAAGGGGACGTCCTGGGCCCGCATGAGGTCGCTGATCGTCTCGTCGACCCGCAGGACCAGCTTGTCGTCCTGCGGCCCGTCGAACCGCACCCGGACGCAGTTGAGGTTGAGCCGGGTGGTGAACGCGGAGTCGAGGACCCGGCTGCCCCGCTTGGCCACCACCATCAGCAGGGCGATGTCGTCCTGCTGATGGATGGCGCGCAGCGCCGAGGCGAACGCCGCCACGAAGTAGCTGGAGCGGCTGAACCGCTGTTCCCGGGCGGCGCCGTCCCAGCGTTGCAGCACCTCGGGGGTGACCGTGACGGTGTGCCCCGCCTTGGGTCCCCAGGCGAGCGCCTGCTCCAGGGGCGCGGTGGCCGGGCCCCGGCCCTGGCGGGGCAGGCCGCGTAGCTGCTCGCGCCAGTAGGCCCGCTGGGTCTCGAGGTCGGCGGCCTCGCGGAGCCGGGCGTACTCGTCGTACGACTGGCGCAGCGTCGGCGCGGGGCGGTCCCACCCGGGCGCCTGGCCGGCCTGCCGTGCCGCGTAGGCGTGGCTCAGGTCCCGCACCAGCAGCCCGTACGACCACCCGTCGAAGGCGATGTGGTGGATGCCGACGCCGAACAGGATCCGCTTCGTGGCCTTGTTCCGGATCAGTGCGGCGCGCCAGTTGCGGCCCTGGGTGTAGTCCAGGGGCTGCTGCACGGCCTCGGCGAGCTGGTCGAGCGCGTCCTGCTCGGTGGCGGCGTCGGTCAGCAGGCGCAGCTGCGGCATCGCCGGGTTCGGCGGGACGAGTGCCACCGGGGGGTCCGTGCGCCGGTAGCGGGCGTGCAGCGCCTCGTGGCGGCGGTGTACGTCGCCGAGCGCGGCCATCAGCGCCCGCAGGTCCAGCTCACCCTCGATCCACCAGGTGACCGGGACGACGACCTCCAGCGGCGACATCAGGCACTTCGCCACCTGCTGCGCGAGCGGAACCGGGCCGGGGCGCTGGCGGGCCTGTGCCGTGGTCGAGCCGGTGTCCGTACGGCGGGGTGCGGTGGCGAGCCACCGGGCCAGCTCGTACGGGGTGGGGGTGCGGTGGATCTGCGAGACGGGGACGACCACGTCGGCCGCCTCGTCGATGCCGGTGGCGACGGCCGCGGACTGCAACGACGTGCCGCCGAGGTGGAAGAAGCTGTCGCGGGTGCCGACCCGGTCGATGCCGAGGACGCTCGCGAAGACCCCGGTGACGAGGCGTTCGGCGTCGGTGGCCGGTGCCACGTACAGCACGTCGAGGTCGGGGCGCTGGGTGTCGGGTGCGGGCAGGGCGTTCCGGTCGATCTTGCCGGTGCCGCCGAGGGGGAAGCGGTCGAGGACGACGACGGCCGCGGGCACCATGTAGGTGGGGAGCTGGGCTGCGGCGTGTTCGCGCAGGTCGGCGGTGCTGAGGGGGTGGCCGTCGCGCCCGGTGACGTACGCGACGAGTCGGGCCACGCCCCGGTCCTCGCGGCGGACGACGACGGCGGTCTCCACGTCCGGATGCTGGGCGAGGACGCTCTCGATCTCGCCGAGTTCGATGCGGATGCCGTTGACCTTGACCTGGTGGTCCATGCGGCCGAGGATCTCGAGTGCGCCGGCGGTGTTCCAGCGGGCCAGGTCACCACTGCGGTAGGCGAGGCCACCGCCGTAGGGATCGGTGACGAACCGCTCGGCGGTCAGTTCGGGACGGTTGAGGTAGCCGTCGGCGACGCCGAAGCCGGCGATCAGGATCTCCCCGGGGACCCCGACGGGCATGAGGTTGAGGTTGGCGTCGACGACGCGGACCTGCCGGTTCGGCATCGGCCAGCCGATCGGCACGTACGCGCCACCCCACCCGGCCGACGCGTCGAACCACGTGCACGCCACCGCGATCTCCGCCGGCCCGTACGCGTTCACCACCCGCGTACCCGCCGTCAGCCACCGCTGGGCCAACTGCGGCGGGACGGCCTCGCCGCCGAAGATGATGCAGCGGAGGCCGGGGCAGGCGGCCGGGTCGAGCGGGGCGATGTTGGTGGCCGGTCCGAACGTGTGCGTGACGCCGTGCCGGTTGACCAGTTCGGTGAGCCGGCGTACGTCGAGCAGGTCGTCGCGCGAGCAGACGACGACGCGGCCGCCGCCGGTGAGCGTGGCGAAGATCTCCCCGAACGCGGCGTCGAAGACCGGCGCCGCCGAGTGCAGCATGCGGCTGTCGGGCCCGATGGCGCACTCGTCGGTCATCCACGCCAGGAAGTTGTTCAGCTTCTCGTGCGACAGCACCACGCCCTTCGGCGTGCCCGTCGAACCCGACGTGTAGATCACGAACGCCGGCGCGTCGACCGGCACCTCCGGCAGCCCCACCGCCGCGCACGCCCGCACCGTCGACCAGTCGTCGTCCAGCGCCACCACCGACACCCCGTCCCCGGCGGGAACCCGGGGCGCCACCGCGCCGACCGTCAACACCACCCGCGCGCCGTGGTCGGCCAGCAGCATCCGCATCCGCTCCGCCGGCCACGACACGTCCATCGGCGTGTACGCCGCGCCGGCCCGGAGCACACCCATCGTCGCCACCAGCGACCACAACCCGCGCTCCAACGCCACCGACACGACGTCACCGGCGCCCACGCCCACCGACCGCAGGTACGCCGCCAGCGACCCCGACCGGCGATCCAACTCCCCGTACGTCAACACCTCGTCACCCGCGACACCCGCCACCGCCTCGGGCGACCGCCGCGCCCAGCCGAGCACCAGCTCGTGGATCGGCTCACCCGGCACCTCCCGCGCCGGACCCCGACCCCACCCCAGCAGCCGCTCCCGCTCCGCGTCGCCCAGCAACGCCAGCCCCGACAGGCCGACCTCGGGCTCCGCCGACCCGGCGGAGACCAGCACCACGATCTGATCCACCAGGCTCCGCACCCACTGCGCGGAAAAGCCCTCCACCGCGTAGTCCACCCGCAGCGCGGACCCGTCCGAGGCCACGGTCACCACCAGGTCGACGTCCACCGTCTCGGGGCCCACCTCGGCCACCGGGCCGTCGACGAGCTCCACCGCCACCGGATCCATCCGGTCCCGACCCAGCACGGGCGCCGTCCACGCCGAGCCCACCCGCGCCACCAACTCCCCGAACCCCGGGTCATCCGCGACGTCCACCCGCGCCACCGCGCCGGCCCCCGGCGACAGCCCGAGCACCACCTCGTCCTGGGTGGTCCACCGGGCCAGGACCGCCACGAGCCCCGCCACCACGACATGACCGGCCGGACCGTCGCCCGATGGCCACGGGGGCAGTACGCGGTGTGCCGAGGCCGCCCGAGCGGGCCACACCGCAGGTCTCCGCAGGTCCCCCACCAGCTCCAGAGCCACGGCGTCGGCCGCACCGTCCACGGCCTGGGCGCCATCGAACCCGACAGACAAGAGCTCAACCTCCGATCGAAAGGGGGCGACCGGAAGGCACAGGGCCGCAGCGGCCGGTCAGCCGGGATGCCGTACGCCGGACGGCGGGGTGTGACGCGAGGTGGGGCGGATCCGTCGGCCCGCCGTGGCCCCGGTGCCGCACGGGCGGGCGGACTCCGGGCGGCGTCGCGGAGGCGGCGCGCGGACCCCACGACCGGGTCGGGCGGCTGTGGCGGGTCAGTGGCGGTGTCACCGGGACGGGGTCGCCGTCCGGATTCCGGGCCGCGACCACGTCGATCGGAATGCGCAGGTGGGTGCCCGATCCGATCACCGGCACCTCCCGTCCGTCCGGGCGCCGCGCACCCATGTTCGTCCCCGATCCGGTGCGGTGAAAAAGGGAACGACGAAACCAATGGGGCCCGACCCTATGAAGCCCGGTGGAGTGGCGTACACCCCTAGAGATGCGCGCGTCGACCCCTAGTGCGTCAGCCGGAGATCGCGTCCGGAGATGGGCCGGCGAGTGGTGACCCGTTCCGCACCGTGTCCGGCATCGCCGCCGCTCGATCGGCCTGTATGCGGGATCCGGTGCGCGACCGGGACGGGGGCATCGGATCCCGGCCGATTGCGGTAGCTTCTTTGGCGGAAACACATGCCGCTATATCTTTTCTATATTGGCTGATAGGCGCCCTCTGAGAGGGTCGGTGCATGATTGTCCCGGTTCCACAGTGAACGGTCCTGTGGTTCCTTGCGGGCAGCTTTTCGGTCAGCCCGAGTCGAGGGCTCAGGTAGGCGTATTGGCGACTCCAATGGCGAAAAGGCCGCCCGCGTCCGACTGACTGGCCCATGTCGGGACAATCAGTAGTGACTATGCTTTCCCGACCATGACTCCGGTCGGTGGCTGGCATCAACCGCCGACCGTTGGTGTGCGCCTCGCCGACGCAACGCTGGCCACAAGCCAGCCGGCTTCCGGCCGGTCCAGCTCATGACCGTCCGGTCGGTGCACGCGGTACGCCCGACTCTCGCGGCCGAGCGGCCTCATCAGGACCGGGAGCCCACACTTCCGGCCACGTTCTGCGCTGTTCGTGGCCGTGGTGCGCCCGGTTTCAGTGCCACCCCGAGGCCCCCAGTGGGCCGGCATGTCAGGAGATTCAATGCAGGTGCCCATCCAGGTACAGGTGTTCGCGCACGACGGGGTGATCCTGGCCCGACCGCCCGACCCGGTGGCGACCGCCGACAGCCGCTATCTCGCCGACGCGGGTGCCGCCCTGCACAACGGCTTGGACATGATCACGGGTCTGCACCTGACCCTTCCGCACCAGGCGGCGGCCATTTGCAGCACCGGTTCCAGCGCGGACAAGTCGCTTCGGCTGCTCAGCCGATCCGGTCTCAAGACGCCCAGTGATCTGCGGGAATTCCGTTCCGGCGCGCAGGCGGTGCAGTACGCCCGGGAAGCCGTCGAGCGGGGCGAGACGCTGGAGTTCCAGTTTCCCCCGCACGATCCGCAGTTGCGGGCCGCGCGCAGCCGGGTGCCCGCGGACCTGCTCGCCCGCCTCAACAACAAGACCGTGCTGGAGAGCCTGGTCGCGCCTGAATATCTGCCACGTCGGCAGGTCGCCACCCCCGCCGACGTACGCCGCATCGTGCAGCAGGACCGCCGGCCGGCGGTGATCAAACCGGCCGGTGTCGAGGTGTTCAGCGGAATCGCGATCTTCACCCGGCGGTTGCAGGACAAGCGGAACCGCACCATGTTCAACCAGCTGGAACAGGTCAGCGACCAGTGGATCGTCGAGGAGGAGGTGCCCTTCCGGACGGTCTGGGGCCTCCAGTTCGGCGTGACGGAGAGCGGATCGGTGCACTACTTCGGTGCGTCCGTGCACCTGCCGCAGCCCACCTCGACGTGGGTCGGTTGTGTGATGGACGACGACCAGCCGCCGGCCGAGCTGGTCGAAGCGCTGACCGTAGGGGTCCGAAAGGCCAGCGCGCTCGGGTACCGGGGGTACTGCTCCTTCGACGCCGGGATCGGTCGTGACGGCGCCCTGCGGGTCATCGACCCGAACTTCCGGGTCAGCGGGGCCACCACCTCGCTGCTGCACCGCAGTTCGCTGCTGGGCCAGCATCCGTGTGCGATGACCACGTTCTTCTCGCTGGCTCCCGGCGTCGACGCCGAGCCGATCCTCGCGCCGTTCATCGACCGGGGGCAGTTCGTCGTCTTCATGCACCACGACCCGGCGGAGACGGACAACGGACCGCTGCCGGCGACCATCGTCGGCATGGTCGGGGCGGCGGACCGGTACGCCTGCGGAGTGCTGATCGCGCAGATCCAGCGGGCGCTCGGCAGCTGACGCGTCGACCCCGGTCCCGGCCCGGGTCGGCGCGCCCGTGCCCTGTTCGGCCGGTGCCTGTTCGGCCATCGGCGCGGGCACCGACGTGGCGATCGAGCCGGTGCCCGCGCCGATGCTGTGGCGTGGGCACCGGCCCGACGCACGGCGGAGACGGCGGCGGTGCCGAGCGTCGTCCGGGTGGCCGGCCTGCGGCGTCGACTCCTCCGGCGGGGGCGTGCACCGCCCGCCCGCCCGCTCGCTGCGCGGCACCGGCGGGCGTGCCGGGCACGAACCTGACGGCCTACGGCGCGGGCCTCACATGCCGGTCAGGGCGGTGCGGACGGCAGCCTCGGGGACGTCAGCGACCAGTTCGGGCCCGGCCGGGCCGTCCAGGACGAAGGACAGGCCCGAGGTGGCCTTCTTGTCCCGGCGCATCAGCGCGACCAGTTCGTCGTGGTCGACGCCGGCGGGCAGCGTGGTGTCGAGCCCGTAGCCCGCCACCACGTCGTGGTGCTCGGCCACCCGGTCGGCGGGAACACGGCCGAGGACGCCGGCCAGCCGGCCCGCGAAGACCGTGCCGACGCCGACCGCCTCGCCGTGGCGCAGGCCGAAGTCGGTGGCCCGCTCCAGCGCGTGCCCCAGCGTGTGGCCGTAGTTGAGGATGTGCCGCAGGCCGGAGTCGCGCTCGTCGGCGGCCACCACCCGGGCCTTCAACGCCACGCAGGCGGCGATCTGCTCCGCGACCGGCCGGTCGCGCAGCTCGCCCGCACCGATGAAGTGCGCCCGGGCGATCTCCCCGTACCCGTTGCGCCACTCCCGTTGCGGCAGCGTACCCAGGTGCTCGGTGTCGCAGAGCACCGCCCGGGGCTGCCAGTAGACCCCCACGAGGTTCTTGCCCTCCGGCAGGTTGACCGCGGTCTTCCCGCCCACGCTGGCGTCCACCTGGGCCAGCAGCGAGGTCGGCAGGTGCAGCACCGCGACGCCCCGGTGGTAGAGGCCGGCGGCCAGGCCGACCACGTCCGTGGTGGTGCCGCCGCCGCAGGAGACGACCGCGTCGGCCCGGGTCAGCCCGAACTCGGCGAACGCCCGGCAGAGCTGCTCCACCGTGGCCAGGTTCTTGTCGTGCTCGCCGTCGCGGGCCGGCACCACCCGGTGCGGCACGCCCGGGTCGGGCGTCCACTCCGGCGGCCGGGCCGAGACCACCACGACCCGTCGGGCGCCGATCCGCGCCACCTCCGCCGGGAGCCGGTGGCGCACGCCGGGGCCGATCAGCACCGGGTACGAGCGCTCCCCGAGCGCCACCTCGATGCGGGCCGGCTCGGTGGCGGGACGGTCAGGTGCGGACGCGTGCATGTGGCTGCTGCCTCCTCGGCGCGACGGGGACCGGCGGGCTCGCGGCCGGGCGGTCCCGGACCATCGACAGGCGCAGCGCCAGCGCGGCCAGCGAGTCGACCTCCGGCCCGATGCCCCACCGGTCGTGGGTGAGCTGCGCGTGGTGCGCCAGCAGGAAACCGGACGGCGTCGTCGGGTGGTCCCGACCCACCACGTCGGCCACCCGGTCCAGGTAGCGCTGCCACGCCTCGGCGACCTCCCCGCCCAGCGGCAGGTCGCCGGCCGCCAGGACGATCTTCTCCGCGCCGGCGTCGGCCTGCGCGGCCAGGTCGCGCCGCTGCGCGCCGGTGAGCCGCTGGCCGCGTTCCTGCCAGTGCAGGAAGAGGAACGCCAGGCGGTCGGCCGCCGGCACCAGCCCGGTCAGGTGCCGCAGGTGCGCCACGGCCAGCGGCAACTCGATGCCGACCAGCCAGGGCACGTCCCCGCCGAGCAGGGTCAGGGCCAGGTCACTGCCCGCGAACGCGAGCGGGCCGCCCCGGGCGGCGTCGCGCACGGCGCACCGGTCGGCGGCGAGGGACACCTGCGGGTCGTACGCGAGCAGCCGCGCCCGTACGGCGTCGAGCGCGGCCGGGGCGGCGTGGAAGCCGAGGCGCAGGTGCCCGGCGGGGGAGTCCTCCGGGTCGAAGAACCAGTCCATGCCCGGATCGGCCCGCCGGGCGGCGGCGACCAGTTCGGTCAGGACGGTTCCGACCAGCTCGATCACCCGTGTGCCCGGGCAGCCGGCCGGCACGGCCGAGCGGGCGAACAACCAGCAGCGTTCCAACGACGGCACCTCGGCTGACGGGCGGGTGGAGCACGGGATTCGACGGTCCGCGGGGGTCGCCCCATCATCGGCCTGCGGCCCGTTCCACCACCCGATCGGCGCTTCGAACTGGGGACGACTTAGGGGGTGACAGGGGTAGGACGCCGGCAGGGCGCTCGGAAGACTTGGGCCGCTACGCGAGCGAGGTCTACGCCGCGGATGAGGAGTCTCGCCGACGGACGGATGTGGTGACATGCTTCGGAGCGACCTGATCCAGCCGTTGTCCGATCTGATCGAGGCGCACGCCGCCAGGTTGGGGAACAAGGTCGCATTCCGCGACGACCGTCGGGCGGTCGGATACGCCGACCTGGCGGCGCGGACCCGTCGGTTGGCCGGTCACCTGGCGGCGTCGGGGGTCGCGCGGGGCGACCGGGTCGCCTTCTGCCTCGGCAACCGCGTGGAGACGGTGGAGACCTGGCTGGCCGTGACACGGGCCGCCGCGGTCGGCGTACCGGTGAACCCGCACAGCACCGACGCGGAGCTGGCCCACCTCCTGGACGACTCCGGCGCGGTGCTGGTGGTCACCGACCCGCGCCACCTCGACCAGCTGCTGCGGCTGCGCGCCGACCGGCCGGCCCTGCGGATTGTGGTCACCGGGGACGACCCGGTTCCGGCCGGGATCGTCGCCTGGCGCGACCTGGTCGACACCGAGCCGGCCGTGGGCGCCCGCGACGACCTGGGCCTCGACGAGGTCGCCTGGATGCTCTACACCTCCGGCACCACCGGCCGGCCCAAGGGCGTGCTCTCCACCCAGCGCACCTGCCTCTGGTCCGTCGCCGCCTGCTACGTGCCGATCCCCGGGCTCACCGCCGCCGACCGGGTGGTCTGGCCGCTGCCGCTGTTCCACAGCCTCTCCCACATCGGGTGCGTGCTCAGCGTGACGGCCGTCGGCGCCACGGCCCGGCTCATCGACGGCTTCTCCGCCGACGACGTGCTGCGTGCGGTCGACGAGGACGAGGCCACCGTGCTGGCCGGTGTGCCGGCCATGTACCACCACCTGGTCACCGCCGCCCGGGAGACCGGCTTCCGTGCCCCGGCCCTGCGCGTCTGCCTGGTCGGCGGGGCGATCACCACCGGCGCGCTGCGGCGGGCGTTCGACGAGGTCTTCGACGCGCCGCTGCTCGACGCGTACGGCAGCACGGAGACCTGCGGCTCGATCGCCGTGACCCGGCCGGACCAGGCCCGGGTCGAGGGCTCCTGCGGGCGTGCGGTGCCCGGCGTCGAGGTACGCCTGGTCAGCCCGCAGACGGGTCTGGACGTGCCGACCGGCACCGAGGGGGAGGTCTGGGTCAGCGGCCCGAGCGTCATGCTCGGCTACCACGGCCTGCCGGAGGTCACCGCCGCCGCGCTGCGCGACGGCTGGTACCGCACCGGTGACCTGGCCCGCCGCGACGCCGACGGCAACATCTTCGTCACCGGTCGCCACCAGGAGCTGATCATCCGGGGCGGCGAGAAGATCCACCCGGCCGAGGTGGAGGAGGCGCTGCGCGCGGTGCCCGGCGTCGCCGACGTGGCGGTGACCGGCCGGCCGCACGAGGTGCTCGGCGAGGTGCCGGTGGCGTTCGTGGTGCCCGGGCCGGAGGGCTTCGACCCCCGCGCCGGGTACGCGGCCTGCCGGGAGAAGCTCAGCTACCACAAGGTCCCCGAGGCGCTGTACGAGATCGGGCAGGTGCCCCGCACCGCCTCCGGCAAGGTCACCCGCCGGCTCCTGCTCGACGGGCCGGCCCGGCTGCGGGCCGTCAACGGCAGCCACCACGAGGCGCTGAGCCTGCTCGCCTGGCAGCCGCTGGACCTGGCCGCCGTACCGCCGGTCGAGGCGCCCGTCCCGACGGCCGCGCAGGCCGCCGTCGCGCCGGCCCGCCGCTGGGCGCTCGTCGGCGCCGAGAGCGAGCCGCTGCTGGAGCCGCTGCGCGCGGCGTCGCCGGGAGACCGGTTCCGCGCCCACCGGGACCTGGCCGCGCTGCGCGAGGCCCCGGACGTGCCCGACGTGACGGTGCTCCTGGCCGGGCCGGCCGACGCCGACGCGGCGGACCTCGCCGACCGGGTGCGCGGCTGGCTCGACGACGACCGGTTCGCCGGCACCCGGCTGATGCTGCTGACCGGCCCGGCCGGCGACGCGGCCACCGGCCCCGGCACGAGCGGTACCGGCAGTGCGGGCGACGCCTCCGCGCAAGACGCCACCGCGCAGGACGCCGCCGCAGGCGAGGCCACCGCAGGCGACGCCATCGCGCAGGACGCCGCCGGGTGGACCGGGCCCGATCCGATGGCCGGCGCCGTCTGGGCCGTCGGGCGCAGCCTGCTGGCGGCGTACCCGGACCGGATCATGCTGGTCGACCACGACGCCGCGGACCGCTCGGTCGCCCTGCTGCCCGCCGTGGTGGACGCCGGCGCCGCGCAGGTCGCGCTGCGATCCGGGACGGCCCGGCACGCGGCTCTCGTACCCGCCCCGGCGGCCATGCCGGCCCGGCCGGTGACCGTGGCCGACCCGGACCGCCCGGTCCTGATCACCGGCGCCGACGGGCCGACCGGCGCCGCGCTGGCCCGGCACCTCGTCGCCGCGCACCGCGTCCGCCGGCTGCGGCTGCCGCACGCCGGCGTGACGCCCACCCCGGGCCTGGTGGACCTGGTCGCCGAACTCGCCGCCGCCGGCGCCGAGGCTGTCGCGCTGCCCGCCGACCGGGCCGGCGACGAGCCGCTCGGCGCCGTCTTCCTCTGCCCCGGCGAAGACGACCTGGCCGACGCCGGGGGCGTGGCCCGGCTGCTGGGCCTCGCCGCGACGCTGGACGCCGCGACCCGGCACCCGGGGGCCGCGTTCACCGTCCTCGCCCCGTCGGCCCTGCTGCTGGGCGCCGCGGGCCGGGAGCGGGCCGCCTCGGGCGTCGGCGCCCTGCACGCCCTGGCCGCCTGCCGTCGGGCCGCCGGCCACCCGGCCCGGCTCGTCGGCACGACCGCGCCCGCCGAGCGCGAGCCGTCGCCCTCGGCGGTGACCGGATCCGGAGCGGGAGCCGCACGCGCCGACCTCGCCGCGTTCGACGTGGCCCACGACGGCGACGACCTGGTCGTGCTCGCCCATCCGGCGGGCCACGCCGACGCCGCGCACCCCGCCTGGCGCGGACCCGTCGCGGAACCCCGCGCCGCCGACGACCGGGACGCCGCCGAGCTGCGCCGCCGACTGGCCGGCCTCACCACCGCCGAGGGAGACCGGCTCCTGCTCGACCTGGTCCGCACCGCCACCGCGCAGGTGGCCGGGCTGCCCGGCCCGGCCGCGGTCCGCCCCGGCCGGGCCTTCAAGGAACTCGGCTTCACCTCGGTCGCCGCGGTCGCGCTGCGCGACCGGTTGGCCCAGGCCACCGGGGTACGCCTCTCCGCCACGGCCGCATTCGACCGGCCCAGCCCGGAGGCCCTCGCCCGACACCTCGCCGCCCGGCTGCGCGGCGCCGTTCCGCAGGCCGTTTCCACGGCGGACCGCTCGGCACAGCCGTCCACCGGGGACGATCCGGTGGTCGTCGTCGCCATGGCGTGCCGGCTCCCCGGCGGCGTCGGCTCCCCCGAGGAGCTGTGGGAGCTGGTCGACCAGGGTCGGGAAGGGCTCACGGAGTTCCCCACGGACCGGGGCTGGGACCTGGCCAACCTGTTCTCCGACGACCCCGACCGCCCCGGCACCTCGTACGCCCGGGTGGGCGGCTTCCTCACCGACGCCGCGGAGTTCGACGCCACCCTGTTCGCGATCAGCCCGCGCGAGGCGCTCGCCATGGACCCGCAGCAGCGGCTGCTGCTGGAGACGTCCTGGGAGCTTTTCGAGCGGGCCGGCATCGACCCCACCTCGCTGCGCGGCAGCGCCACGGGCGTCTTCACCGGCGTCATGCACCACGACTACGCCGCGAACCTGCGCCAGGCGCCGCCCGGCACCGAGGGCTACCTCGGCGTCGGCACCGCCGGTAGCGTCGTCTCCGGCCGGGTCGCGTACGCGTTGGGGCTGGAGGGGCCGGCGGTCACCGTCGACACGGCGTGCTCGTCGTCGCTGGTGGCGCTGCACCTGGCCGCCCAGGCGCTGCGCGCCGGGGACTGCTCGCTCGCCGTGGCCGGCGGCGTGGCGGTGATGGGCACCCCGCAGGCGTTCGTGGAGTTCAGCCGGCAGCGTGGGCTCGCCCCGGACGGCCGGTGCAAGGCGTTCGCCGACGGGGCCGACGGCACCGGCTGGTCCGAGGGCGTCGCCGTGCTGCTGCTGGAACGGCTCTCCGACGCCCGCCGGCACGGGCACCCCGTCCTCGCCGTGCTGCGCGGCTCCGCCGTCAACTCCGACGGCGCGTCCAACGGGCTGACCGCCCCGAACGGGCCCGCCCAGGAGCGGGTCATCCGGCGGGCGCTGGACGCGGCCGGGCTCTCCACCGCCGACGTGGACGTCGTCGAGGCGCACGGCACCGGCACGTCGCTCGGCGACCCGATCGAGGCGCAGGCGCTGCTCGCCACGTACGGGGTGGGCCGCGGCGACGCCGAGCCGCTGCGGCTGGGCTCGTTGAAGTCCAACCTCGGCCACACCCAGGCCGCCGCCGGGGCCGCCGGGGTGATCAAGATGGTGCTCGCGATGCGGCACGGCAGGCTGCCCCGCACCCTGCACGTCGACGCCCCGACGTCCGAGGTGGACTGGTCCGCCGGCGCGGTCGAGGTGCTCGCCGAGGCCCGCCCGTGGCCCGACGTACGCCGACCCCGCCGGGCCGGCGTCTCGTCGTTCGGCATCAGCGGCACCAACGCCCACGTCATCGTCGAGGCGCCCGCCGACCCGCCGACCGAGCCGGCGGACGCCGACCGGCAGTCGCCGTCCGGCACCGTCGGAGCGCAGCCGTCGCCCGAGGCCGCCGCCAGTCGGCCACCCGTACCGTGGCTGCTCGCGGCGGCCACCGGCGAGGCCCTGCGGGACCAGGCGGCCCGCCTGCTGGCCTGGCTCGACGGGCCGGGGGCGGACACCGACCCGGCCGACGTCGGGCACGCCCTCGCCACCACCCGCGCCGCCCTCGAACACCGGGCGGTGGTGCTGGTCGGCGACCGGGACAGCGCCCGGACGGGGCTCGGCGCGCTGACCCGCAGCGACCCGGACCCGGACCTGCCGACCGTGCTGACCGGCCGGGTCGTCGACGGCCAACTCGGCCTGCTCTTCGGCGGGCAGGGCGGCCAGCGCGCCGGCATGGGCCGCGAGCTACACGCGGCGTACCCCGTCTTCGCGGCCGCCTTCGACGCGGCCTGCGCCGAACTCGACCGCTGTCTCGCCGGCCACGCCCCGCTCCCCGTCGCGGACGTCGTCCTCGCGGCCGAGGGCACCGCGGTGGCCGAGCTGCTCGACGAGACCCTGTACACCCAGCCGGGGCTGTTCGCCTTCGAGGTGGCGCTATACCGCCTCCTGGAGTCCTGGGGGGTACGTCCCGACGCGGTGCTCGGCCACTCCGTCGGCGAGCTGGCCGCCGCGCACGTGGCCGGGGTGTTCTCCCTCGCCGACGCGGCGGCGCTGGTCGCCGCCCGCGCCCGGCTGATGCAGCAGCTCCCCGCCGGGGGCGCGATGGTGGCCGTCGAGGCCGACGAGGCCGAGGTCGCCGCGCACCTGACCGACCGGGTGGGCCTCGCCGCCGTCAACGGCCCCACCAGCGTCGTCCTCTCCGGCGACACCGACGCGGTGCTGGCCGTCGCGGACACCCTGCGCGCGGCCGGGCGTCGGACCAGCCGGCTGCGGGTGTCGCACGCGTTCCACTCGCCGCGCATGGACCCGATGCTCGACGAGTTCCGCGCGGTCGCGGCCGGCCTCACGTACCGCACCCCGCACCTGCCCGTGGTGTCCAACCTGACCGGTCACCCCGTCGACCCGGCCCGGCTCTGCTCGCCCGAGCACTGGGTGGCGCACGTGCGGGGCACCGTCCGCTTCCACGACGGCGTACGGGCCCTGCACGGGCAGGGCGTCACCACCTTCCTGGAGATCGGCCCGGCCGGCGTACTCACCGCGATGGCCCAGGACTGCCTCGTCGCCGAGGCCGACGAACTGGCCTTCGTCCCCGCCGTACGCGGCACCGCCGGTGAGGTCGAGGCGCTGCTCGCCGCCGTGGCGCGGCTGCACGTGCGGGGCGTCGCCGTGGACCGTGCCACCCTGGCCGGCCCCGGGCCGCACCGCCGCGTCGACCTGCCCACGTACGCCTTCCAGCGCCGGCACTACTGGCTGCCCGCCCCCACCGGCGCCGGCGGTCCCGTCGGCGTCGGGCTGGCCGACGCCGGGCACCCGCTGCTCGGCGGCCTGTTGGCGGTCGCCGGCACCGGGCAGGTGGTCTGCACCGGGCAGCTCTCCACGGCCACGCAGCCGTGGCTGGCCGCCCCCGGCGACGGCACGGCGCCGCTGCTGCCCGCCACCGCCCTGCTGGACATGCTCGCCCACCTCGGTGGACAGCTCGGCGCCCCGAGCGTGCGGCGGCTGCGCGTGCCCGAGCCGGTGCCGCTGCCCGCCGAGGCGACCATCGAGGTGCAGCTCAGGGCCGGCGCGCCGGACGAGCACGGGCACCGGGTGGCGCACTGCCACGTCCGGTCCGGCGAGGGGCAGCCCTGGCGCGAGGTCGCCGAGGCCGTGCTCGCACCCGTCGATCCGGAGAGCGGCCGGGGCGCCCCCACCCCCGTCTGGCCGCCCACCGGGGCCCGACCCGTGGACCTGAACGCCCCGCAGCACCAGGCGATGGCCGGAGAGCTGGCCCGGGCCGCGTGGGTCGCCGCCGACCGGCTCTTCGTCGACGTACGCCTGCCCGAGGACGCCCGCGACCCGGACGCCGAGCGGTACGGTGTGCACCCGCTGGTGCTGGAGGCGGCCCTGCGCCTGCTCCCGCTCGCCGACTTCGCGCCCGGCGACGACGCCCGGCCCGCCGCCCGGCTGCTGCCCACCGAGTGGGCGGGGGTGCGCCACCACGCCGTCGGGGCGCACGCGCTGCGCGTCTGCCTGGCCCCCGCCGGGGCGGACGCGGTGACGCTGAGTGCCGTCGACGACGCCGGCGTGCCCGTGCTCGACGTGGACCGCGTGGTGCTGCGGACCATGGACCTGCCGTCCGCCGACGCGCCCACGCCGCCGGCCGCGCCCGCCGGGCTGTACGCCGTCGACTGGCTGCCCGCCGCGTTCCCGGCGACGCCGGCACCGGCCTGGACGCTCGCCGACGGCACGCCGCCGGACGGACCGCTGCCGCCGCTGCTGGTGCTGCGGGTCGGTGACGGCGAGCCGGGCCGGCCGGTGCCCGACCGGGCGCACGCCGTCGGCCTCGCCGTGCTCGGGGTGCTCCAGGACTGGCTGGCCGACCCCCGCGCCGAGACCACCCGCCTCGCCCTCGCCGTGCGCGACGGCGACCCGGTGCACGCCCCGGTGGCCGGGCTGGTCCGGGTCGCCCAGGCCGAGCAACCCGACCGCTTCCTCCTGCTCAACCTCGACGCCACCGACGACGCCACCGTCCGCGCGGCGCTGGCCGTCACGGCGGACGAACCCGAGGTGGCCGTCCGCGACGGGCGCGCGCTGCTGCCCCGGCTCCGCCCCGTCGAGCGGCCCCCGGCCGGTACGCCGCTCGCGGCCCTGGCCGGCGGCACCGTGCTGGTCACCGGCGGCACCGGCGGGATCGGCCGGCACGTCGCCACCCACCTCGCCACCGCGTACGGCGTCAGCGAACTGGTGCTGCTCAGCCGCGGCGGCCGGGCCGGTGACTGGACGACCGCGCTGACCGACGCCGGCGTCACCGTCCGGGTGGTCGCGGCCGACGTCGCCGACCGGGCGGCGCTCGCCGAGGTGATCGCCCCGCTGGCCGACCGGCTCGTCGCCGTCGTGCACGCCGCCGGGGCCACCGACGACGCGCTGCTCACCGACCTCGACCCGACCCGCTGGGCACAGGCACTGCGGTCCAAGGTGCACGGCGCCTGGCACCTGCACGAGCTCACGGCCGGGCTCGACCTGGCCGCGTTCGTGCTCTTCTCCTCGGCCGCCGCCACCTTCGGCAGCCCCGGCCAGGGCAACTACGCGGCCGGCAACGCGTTCCTCGACGCGCTCGCCGCGCACCGCCGCGCCCAGGGCCTCCCCGCGAGCGCCCTGGCCTGGGGCCTGTGGGCCGCCGAGGACGGGATGGCCGGCCGGCTCAGCCCCGCCGACCTGGCCCGGCTCGCCCGCGGCGGCACCCGCCCCCTCGACACCGCCGCCGGACTCGCGCTGTTCGACGCCGCCCTGCACGTCGACCGGCCGGCGCTCGTGCCGATCGGGCTCGACCTGGCCGCCGTACGGACCTCCGGCGAGGTGCCCGCCCTGCTGCGGGCGCTGCTGCCCCCGCCGCCCCGCCGGGCCGTCAACGCCGCCTCCGCGCCCGCCTCCGCGAAGGGCTTCGCCGACCGGCTGGCCGAACTCGCCGAACCCGAGCGTGCCGACCTGCTGCTGGACCTCGTACGCACCCGGTGCGCCACCGTCGTCGGGCACACCGGCCCCGAGCAGGTCGAGCCGCGCCGCCCGTTCAAGGACCTCGGCTTCGACTCGCTGATGGCCGTGGAGCTGAGCAACCGGCTCACCGCCGTCACCGGCGTGCGGCTCGCCCCGCACGCCGTGTTCAACCACCCCACCCCCGAGCTGCTCGCCGCGCACCTGCACGCCCGGCTGCTCGGCACCGCCGCCACCGAGGTCACCGACGCGAGCACCGTCGCCCTGGACGAGCCGGTCGCCATCGTCGCGATGGCCTGCCGGTTCCCCGGCGGCATCGGCTCCCCGGAGGAGCTGTGGCGGCTGCTCGACGCGGGCGCCGACGTCATCGGCGACCTGCCGGACGACCGGGGCTGGCCGCTGGCCGACCTCTACGACCCGGTGCCCGGCACGTCCGGCCGGACGTACGTGCGCTCCGGCGGGTTCCTCACCGGCATCGCCGACTTCGACGCCGAGTTCTTCGGCATCAGCCCCCGCGAGGCCCTCGCCATGGATCCGCAGCACCGGCTGCTGCTGGAGACCTCCTGGGAGGCGCTGGAACGCGGTGGCATCGACCCGGCCACCCTGCGGGGCAGCCGCACCGGCGTCTTCGCCGGCACCCACGGGCAGGACTACGCCGACCGGGTGGCTCCCGGCGTCGTCTCCGACGACGGCGAGGTCACCGCCGACGAGGGGCACCTGCTCACCGGCACCGCCGGCAGCGTCCTCTCCGGCCGGGTCGCGTACGCGCTCGGGCTGGAGGGACCCGCCGTCACCGTGGACACCGCCTGCTCGGCGTCCCTGGTCGCGCTGCACCTGGCCGTCCAGGCGCTGCGCCAGGGCGACTGCGACCTGGCGCTGGCCGGTGGCGTGTCGGTGATGTCCACCCCGGCCGGGCTGACCGGCTTCAGCCGCCAGCGCGGTCTCGCCGCCGACGGGCGGTGCAAGGCGTTCGCCGAGGACGCCGACGGCTTCGGCATGTCCGAGGGCGTCGGGATGCTGGTGGTGGAGCGGCTCTCCGAGGCCCGGCGCCGGGGCCACCCCGTGCTGGCCGTCGTGCGCGGCTCGGCCGTCAACCAGGACGGCGCGTCCAACGGGCTGACCGCCCCGAACGGGCCGTCGCAGGAACGGGTCATCCGCGCCGCGCTGAGCGCCGCCGGACTGACCGCCGCCGACGTCGACGTGGTGGAGGCGCACGGCACCGGCACGTCGCTCGGCGACCCCATCGAGGCGGAGGCGATCCTCGCCACGTACGGGCAGCGCCCGGCCGGCGCCGCGCCGGTGCTGCTCGGCTCGGTCAAGTCCAACCTCGGGCACACCCAGGCCGCGGCCGGCGTCGCTGGCGTACTCAAGATGGTCCTCGCCATGCGGCACGGCCGGCTGCCCCGCACCCTGCACGCCGAGCGCCGCAGCTCGCGGGTCGACTGGGACTCGGGATCGGTGCAGCTGCTCACCGAGGCCCGCCCGTGGCCGTCGGCGGGCCGGCCGGCGCGCGCCGGCGTCTCGTCGTTCGGCATCAGCGGCACCAACGCCCACGTGATCGTCGAGTCGGTCGCCGATCCGGCGCCGGAGGCCGCCGCCGATCCCGAGCCGCCGCAGGCCCCCGCACTGCCGTGGCTGCTGTCGGCGCGTACCCCGCAGGCGCTCGCCGGCCAGGCGCGCCGGCTGCGGGAGCACCTCGCCGGCCGGCCCGACCAGCGGCCCCTCGACGTGGCCTGGTCGCTGGCCACCAGCCGGAGCACCTTCGACTCCCGGGCGGTGCTGGTCGGCACGTCGGCCGACCGGTTCGCCGACGCCCTCGACGCGCTCGCCGAGGGCCGGCCCGACCCGGCGGTCACGCGGGGCGAGGCCCGGCCCGTCGGCCGGTGCGTCTTCGTCTTCCCCGGGCAGGGCTCCCAGTGGCTCGGCATGGGCCTGGACCTGCTCGACCAGGCCCCGGTGTTCGCCGAGCGGATGGCGGCCTGCGACGCGGCGCTGCGGCCGTACCTGGACTGGTCGCTGCTGGACGTGCTGCGGCAGGTGCCCGGCGCGCCCGGCCTCGACGAGGTCGACGTCGTGCAGCCCGCCCTGTTCGCGATGATGGTGTCGCTGGCCGAGCTGTGGCGCTCGTACGGTGTGCAGCCGGCCGCCGTGGTCGGCCACTCCCAGGGCGAGATCGCCGCCGCCTGCGTCGCCGGGGTGCTCTCCCTGCCCGACGCGGCCCGGGTGGTGGCGCTGCGCAGCCGGGCGCTGCGGGCCCTGGCCGGGCACGGGGCGATGGCCTCCGTCGCGCTGCCCGCCGACACGGTCCGCGACCGGATCGCCCGCTTCGGCGAGCGGATCTCGGTCGCCGCCGTGAACGGACCGGCCGCCGTCGTCGTCTCCGGCGAGCCGGAGGCGGTCGAGGAACTCCTCGCCGAACTGGCCGGCGAGCAGGCCCGGGTGCGACGCATCGCCGTCGACTACGCCTCCCACTCCGCGCAGGTGGAACGCATCCGCGACGAGCTGGCCGGGGTGCTGGCGGGCATCACCCCGGGCCCGGCGGCCGTGCCGCTGTTCTCCACCACCGACCTGCGCTGGCTCGACGGCGAGGAGATGGGGCCCGACTACTGGTACCGCAACCTGCGGCAGCCCGTCGAGCTGGAACGGGCGATCCGCGCGCTGGCCGCCGAGGGCCACGACACGTACGTCGAGTGCAGCCCCCATCCGGTGCTCACGGTCGGCGTCGAGGAGACCCTCGCCGACCACGGCGGCGATGCGGTGGTGGTCGGCTCGGTGCAACGCGACCAGGGCGGCCGGGAACGGTTCCTGCTCTCCCTGGCCCAGCTGCACGTGTGCGGGGTCGCGGTGGACTGGCGGCCCGCGTTGGCCGGCGGCCGGCGGGTCGACCTGCCCACGTACACGTTCGCCCACCGCCGCTACTGGCCCCGGCCCCTCGCCGGCCCCGGCGACGTCGGCGCCGCCGGCCTGGACGCCGCCGACCATCCCCTGCTCGGTGCGTCGGTCGCGCTGGCCGAGACGAGGGGGCACCTGTTCACCGGACGGCTGTCGACCGACGCGCAGCCGTGGCTGGCCGACCACCGGGTCACCGACAGCGTGCTGGTGCCCGGCACCGGCCTGGTGGAACTCTGCCTGCGCGTCGGCGACGAGATCGGCCACCCCGTCCTCGACGAACTGGTCATCGAGGCTCCGCTGACCCTGCCCGCCGACGGGGCGACCCAGGTGCAGGTGGCGGTCGGCCCGGGCGGCGAGGACGGACGCCGCCCGGTGACCGTGCACTCCCGGCCCGCCGACGCGCCCGCGGGGCAGCCGTGGACCCGGCACGCCAGCGCCACCCTCTCCGCCGACCAGCCCGCCGTGTCGCCGCAGCTCACCGCGTGGCCGCCGCGCGACGCCCGCCCCGTCGACCTGACCGGCTTCTACGCCGGCCTGGCAGCCGACGGCTACGCGTACGGGCCGGCGTTCCAGGGCCTGCGCGCGGTGTGGACCAGCGGCGACGAGGTCTACGCCGAGGTGGAGCTGCCGGCGGCCCAGCGGGTCGACGCCGGCCGGTACGGCCTGCACCCCGCCCTGTTCGACGCCGCCCTGCACGCCGCGCACTTCGGCGGTCTCGCCGGTGCCGGTGCCGGCCAGCTGCTGTTGCCGTTCGCCTGGAACGGCGTCAGCCTGCACGCCACCGGCGCGACCGCCCTGCGGGTACGGCTGACCCAGGTCGGGCCGCACGCCATCGCGCTGACCGTCGCCGACCCCACCGGCGCCCCGGTGGCCGAGGTGACCACCCTGACGATGCGCCCGATCTCCACCGCCGAGTTGGCCGTCACCGACGACCGCGCCACCCGCGACGCCCTGTTCCGCGTCGACTGGACGCCGCTGCCACCGGCCGAGGCGGCCACCCCGGTCGACGCCGTGGCCGTCGCCCCCGGCCTGGACGGGTTCCCGCTGCACCCCGGCCTGGACGGGCTCGCTGCCGCCGTCGACGCGGGACTGGCCCTGCCCGGGGCCGTGCTCGTGCCGCTCGACGCGCAACCCGCGCAGTCCACCCCCGGTGCGGCCCGGCACGCCGCCGTGCAGGCCCTCGACCTGGTCCGGCGCTGGCTCACCGAGCCCCGCTGGGCGGCGTCGCGGCTGCTGCTGGTGACCCGGGGCGCGGTGGCCGTGCACCACGCCGGCGAGGTGACCGACCCGGCCGCCGCGACGGCGTGGGGCCTGCTCCGCTCCGCCCAGTCGGAGAACCCGGACCAGGTGGTCGTCGTCGACGTCGACGGCGACGGGATCGGCCCCGACCAGGTCGCCGCGCTGCTGGCGGCGGCCGAGCCGCAGGCCGCGATCCGGGGCGGCGCGGCGTACGTGCCACGGCTGGCGCGGGCCGGCTCGGCGGGCGAGCTGACCGCCCCGCCCGCCGCCGCGTGGCGGCTGGACGCGCCGGTGCGGGGCAGCCTGGAGAACCTCACCCTGAGCCCGACCGACGCGGCCGAGGCCGTTCTCGGCCCCCGCGAGGTCCGGGTCCGCGTCCGTGCCGCCGGCCTCAACTTCCGCGACGTGCTCAACGCGCTCGGCCTCTACCCGGGCGACGCGGGGCCGCTCGGGGGCGAGGGCGCCGGCGAGGTCGTCGAGGTGGGCACCGAGGTGACCGACCTGCGGCCCGGCGACCGGGTGTTCGGGGTCTTCGTGGGCTGCTTCGGGCCCGTCGCGGTCACCGACCGCCGGTTGCTGGCCCCGATGCCGGCCAACTGGTCGTTCGTCGAGGCCGCCTCCGTGCCGGTGGTCTTCCTGACCGCGTACCACGGGCTGGTCAACCTGGCCGGGCTCACCCGGGGCGAGTCGGTGCTGGTGCACGCGGCGGCCGGCGGCGTCGGCATGGCCGCCGTGCAGCTCGCCCGCCACCTCGGGGCCGAGGTGTACGCCACCGCCAGCCCCGCCAAGTGGGACGCCCTGCGCGCGCTGGGTCTCGACGAGGAGCACCTGGCGTCCTCCCGGACCCTCGACTTCGAGACCCGCTTCACCGACGCCACCGGCGGCCGGGGCGTAGACGTCGTACTGGACTCGCTGGCCCGCGAGTTCGTCGACGCCTCGCTGCGGCTGCTGCCGCGCGGCGGGCGGTTCATCGAGATGGGCAAGACCGACATCCGCGACGCCGCCCGCGTCGCCGCCGACCACCCGGGGGTGGCCTACACCGCCTTCGACCTGACCCTCGAGGACCCCGACGAGGTGCAGCGCATGCTCGTCGTGCTGCTGGGGCTCTTCGAACGGGGGACCCTCACCCCGCTGCCCACCCAGGTGTGGGACGTCCGCCAGGCGCCGGAGGCGTTCCGGCACGTCAGCCAGGCCCGGCACGTCGGCAAGGTGGTGCTCACCATGCCCCCGGCGTGGGACCCCGACGGCACGGTGCTGCTGACCGGCGGCACCGGGACCCTGGGCCGGCTGGTCGCCCGGCGGCTGGTCGAGACCCACGGCGTACGACGGCTGCTGCTGGTCAGCCGCCGCGGCGAGCAGGCTCCCGGGGCGGCCGAGGCGGTCGACGAACTACGCCGGCTGGGCGCCGAGGCCACGGTCGTGGCGGCCGACGTGTCCGACCGGGACAACCTCGCCGGGGTGCTGGCGGCGGTGCCGGAGCGGCACCCGCTGACCGCGGTCGTGCACCTCGCCGGGGTGCTCGACGACGGGGTGGTCACCGCCCTGACCCCGCAGCGCGTCGACACGGTCTTCGCGCCGAAGCTCGACGCCGCATGGCACCTGCACGAGCTCACCCGGCACCTCGACCTCGCCGGGTTCGTGCTCTTCTCCTCCGGCGCCGGCGTCTTCGGCGTGCCCGGTCAGGCCAACTACGCGGCGGCCAACGCGTTCCTCGACGCGCTCGCGCTGGCCCGCCGGGCCGAAGGGCTGCCGGGCCGGTCGTTCGCCTGGGGGCTGTGGGAGCAGGCCAGCGAGATGACCGCCAAGCTGGACCGCTCCGACCCCCGGATCACCGCCCGCGACGGGCAGCTCGCGATCCCGTCGGAGCTGGGGATGGCCCTGTTCGACGCGGGCCTGCGGCTGGCCGAGCCGGTCCTGGTGCCGACCAGGATCGACGTCGCCGCGCTCGGCGAGCGGGTCGAGCGGCCCCCGGCCCTGCTGCGCGGGCTGCTGCGCCGGGAGCGGCCGACCGCGCGGGCGGCCGCCCCGACCGCCGGCGGGCGTACCCTCGCCGACGAGCTGGCGGCGCTGGACGGGCCGGAGCGCCACAACCTGGTGGTCGACCTGGTACGCGAGCAGGCGGCGAGCGTGCTCGGGCACGGCAGCCGCGCGGCGGTGGCCCCGGGCCGGGCGTTCAGCCAGATCGGCTTCGACTCGCTGACCGCCGTCGAGCTGCGCAACCGGCTGACCACGGCCACCGGCCTGCGCCTGCCGGCCACGCTGATCTTCGACTACCCGGACCCGAACGAGCTGGCCACGTACCTGGTGTCCCAGCTGGCGCCGGACACCGGCCCGCCGGTGCCGCCGGTCCTCGCGGACCTGGAGAACCTGGAGCGTTCGCTGACCGAGGCCAGCGTCGAGGCGGAGCTGCACGAGCAGATCGGGTCCCGGCTGGAGGTGCTGATCGCCAAGTGGCGGACGATGCGCGCCGGTTCGGGCGGCGATCCCGATCCCGACCTCGACCTCGAACTGGCCAGCGACGACGACCTGTTCGACCTCATCGACTCCGAACTCGGTCTCTGATGGCCGTCCGGCCGCCCCGCGCGGCGCGAGCCGTCCCCGCCCACACCGTGTCCGACCGACTCCCGAGGAACCGATACCGATGCTGATGACCGACGTCCTGATCGTGGGCTACGGCCCCGTCGGTGAGATGCTCACGATCCTGCTGGCGCAGCGGGGGCTCACCGTCACGGCGGTCGAGCGCTGGGCCACCCCGTACAACTTCCCCCGCGCGGTGTCGTACGACGGGGAGGCGAGCCGCATCCTGGCCGCCGCCGGCGTCGCCGACCGCCTCGGCCCGGTGGTGGAGTCGTCGGGCGAGTACACCTTCAAGAACGGCTTCGGCCGGACCCTGCTGCACGTCAAGGTCACCGGCGACGGCCCGATGGGCTGGCCCGACTCGGTCTCCTTCTACCAGCCCGGCCTGGAGGCGCTGCTCGCCGAGCGGGGAGCGGAGCTGCCGGGCGTCACGGTGCTGCGCCCGTACCAGGTGACGGGCCTGGTCGAGCACGACGACCGGGTCGAGGTGACCATCGCCGGGCCGGACGGCGAGGAGGTCCGCGCGGTCCGCTGGGTCGTCGGCTGCGACGGGGCCAACAGCTTCGTCCGGGAGCACCTGGGCGGCGGCGTCACCGACCTCGGCTTCACGCACGACTGGCTGGTCTGCGACGTGGTGCCGCACGAGGCCCGCGAGTTCAAGCCGAACAACCTCCAGGTCTGCGACCCGGCGCGCCCCCGCACGGCCGTGTCGGCCGGCCCGGGGCACCGGCGGTGGGAGTTCATGCGGGTGCCGGGGGAGAGCCGGGAGGAGTTCGAGAGCCTCGAGAGCGTGTGGCGGCTGCTCGGCCTGTTCGACATCACCCCCGACAACGCGACCCTGGAGCGGTACGGGGTCTACACCACTCAGGCCTGCTCGGCCGAGCGCTGGCGGTCGGGGCGGATCATGATCGCCGGCGACGCGGCGCACGTGATGCCGCCGTTCATGGGGCAGGGGATGAGCTCGGGCTTCCGCGACGCCCTCAACCTCGCCTGGAAGCTCGACCTGGTGCACCGCGGCCTCGCCGACGAGGCGCTGCTGGACACCTACCAGGAGGAGCGCTGCGCGCACGTGCAGCACGCCATCCGGATGTCCATGGACTCGGGCACGGTGATCTGCGAGACCGACCGCGCCGCCGCGGCCGGCCGCGACGCCGCCATGCTCGCCGAGTTGCGCCGGCGTACCGCCCGCCCGCGCACCCGGTCCCTGTTGGAGCCTCTGGCCGGCGGGGTCCTGCACGGCCGCGAGAACGGGGCCGGCGTGCCGATGCCGCAGGGCCGCGTCGAGGTCGACGGCCGTACCGGGCTCTTCGACGACGTCGTCGGCACCGGCTTCGCCCTGCTCTGCGCCGAGGACCCCGACGACCTGCTCGACGCCGACGCCCGGGCTGTCCTGGACTCGCTCGGCGCCCGGGTCGTCCGGATCGTTCCCGCCGGCGCGCCCGCCCCCGCACCGGGCGCCGCGCCGACCGCCTTCGACCTCGACGACGTGTACCTGCCCCACCTCAAGCAGTACGACGCGGTGGCGGTGCTCGTCCGGCCCGACTTCTACGTCTTCGGCACCGCCGCTGACCCGGCCGCTGTGCCCGCGCTCGTCGAGGACCTGCGCCAGCAGGTCCGGCGCGGCTGATCGGCATCCACCCACCGGAAGGAACCGACATGTTCGAGAACCTGAAGATCGCCGGCCGGGCGATCCGCACGGTCTTCACCGCCGACCCCATCACCCGGGTCCGGCGCTTCTACGAGATCCAGTCGCCCGACGTCGAGTTCGCGGCCCGCCGTACCCACTACATGAACGTGGGCTACTGGTCCGACGGGGTCACCGACATCGACACGGCCGCCGAGGCACTGGCCGACAAGCTCGCCGACGCCGCCGGGCTCAAGCCTGACGACACCGTCCTCGACGTCGGCTTCGGCTACGCGGACCAGGACTTCAAGTGGCTGCGCGAGCGCCAGGTCGCCAAGGTGTACGGCCTGAACATCACCCCGCACCACGTCGAGGCGGCGCAGCGCCGGGCACAGGAGGAGGGGCTCGCGGACCGGACCGACTTCCGGCTGGGCAGCGCCACCGAACTGCCCTTCGAGGACAACACCTTCGACCGGGTCGTCGCCCTGGAGTCGGCCTTCCACTTCTACCCGCGCAGCGCGTTCTTCGCCGAGGCGCTGCGGGTGCTGCGCCCGGGCGGTGTGCTCGCCACGGCCGACATCATCCCGGTCAGCGGCGACGTCGTCCGCGCGGCCATCCAGTCCGGCCCGCTGAGCTTCGTCAAGTTCAGCATCCCGAAGGAGAACTGGCACGACCGGGACACCTACCGGCAGGAGCTGGTCGAGGCGGGCTTCGCCAACCCGGAGGTGCACTCGATCAAGGAGCAGACCTGGGAGGGTTGGCGGGCGTACATGGCCGGGCGGACCAACGACCCCGAGTTCCGTGCCGTCGTCAAGCCCGCCGTACGCAAGAGCATGGCGGCGCACTGGAAGAACCAGGACCTGATGAAGCGGGAGCTGGCGCAGCTCGACTACGTGATCGCGGTCGGCCACAAGCGCTGACTCCGCGCACGGACGAGGGGCCCGCCGACCGGTGGTGACACCGGTGGACGGGCCCCTCGTCTGGTGGGATCAGATCGCCGGCGCACCGCTCAGGGCCGTCGAGATGGTCCGCAGGACCGCCGGCTGGTGCTCGGCCAGGAAGAAGTGCCCGCCCGGGTAGACCTTGATGTCGAACGCCCCCGTGGTGTGGGTCGACCAGGCCCGGGCCTCCTCGACCGTCGTCTTCGGGTCGTCGTCGCCCGTGAAGACGGTGATCGGGCAGCTCAGCGGCGGACCCGGCCGGTAGGTGTAGGTCTCGGCGGCCCGGTAGTCGCTGCGGATGGCCGGTAGCGCGGCGCGCAGCATCTCCGGGTCCCCGAGGACCGCGGAGTTGGTGCCGCTCAGCTTCCGGACGTCGGCCAGCAGCCCCTCGTCGTCGAGCAGGTGCACCGTCTCGTGCCGCTCCTGCGACGGCGCGCGGCGCCCGGACGCGAACAGGTGCGCGGCCCTGCCGCCGTCCTGCTCGATGAGCCGGGCGAGTTCGAAGCCGACGCTGGCCCCCATGCTGTGCCCGAAGATGGCCACCGGCTCGTCCAGCCAGGGCCGCAGCACGGTGAAGACCTCGCGCGCGAGCTGGTGGATGTCACCGATGCACTTCTCGTGGCGCCGGTCCTGCCGGCCCGGGTACTGGATCGACAGCACCTCCACGGCGGGGGAGAGGCTGCGGGAGACGGGGAAGTAGAAGCTGGCCGACCCGCCGGCGTGGGGCAGGCACACCAACCGCCTCGCGCCGCCCGGGGCGGGGTGGAAGCGTCGCACCCACAAGCCGTTGTCGGTATCTGGCGTCGTCATCCTTGGCGGTCCTTCCGGCGACTGCGGTTCCCGACCGGATCGGCGCAGACCCGGTCGAGGCGACGCTAGTGCGGCGGCCCGGGACCGGACACCCCTAGCTGGCCCGTTGCCTGGTTAGGGGTTGTCCGCGCTCGCGCGTACCCAATAACTTCTCCCCGCAGATGGGGATCCTCGTGGCTATCGGCCGAGCGTGCCGAACGACAGATACAGGTGTCGCCTGAGACTTCTGCGCATTCGTACCGTCGCTTACGTCGAGTCTCCGCCGTGCATCGCGATGGGCTGGGTTGATGGACACCGAAGAGAAGCTCCGGGAGTACCTGAAGAGAGTCACCGCCGACCTGCGGCGGACCCGGCAACGGCTCCGGGACGTCGAGGCCGAGGCGCAGCAGCCCATCGCGATCGTCGGCACCGGCTGCCGGTTCCCGGGCGGGGTACGCACGGCCGAGGAGCTGTGGGACCTCGTCGCGGCCGGCGGTGACGCGATCGCCTCCTTCCCCACCGACCGTGGCTGGGACCTCGACGCGCTCTACGACCCCGAGCGGTCCCGACCGGGCACCTCCTCGGTCCGCGAGGGCGGATTCGTGCCCGACGCCGCCGAGTTCGACCCCCGGCTGTTCGGGGTCTCGCCGCGCGAGGCCCTCGCCATGGACCCGCAGCAGCGCCTGCTGCTGGAAACCTCGTGGGAGGCCGTCGAGTCGGCGGGCATCGACCCCACCAGCCTGAAGGGCGCCCGGGTCGGGGTTTTCGCCGGCATGACCCACAGCGGGTACGCCCATCCGCCGGAGACCCCGCCGGCGGGCGTGGAGGACTATCTCGGTCTCGGCAACGCCGGCAGCATCGCCTCGGGCCGGGTGGCGTACTCGTTCGGTTTCGAGGGGCCGGCGGTGACGGTGGACACGGCGTGTTCGTCGTCGCTGGTGGCGCTGCACCTGGCGGTGCAGGCGTTGCGGTCCGGCGAGTGTGATCTGGCGCTGGCCGGTGGCGTGACGGTGATGCCGACCCCGGCGGTGTTCGTCGACTTCACCCGGCAGGGCAACCTGTCCCCGGTGGCCCGGTGCCGGGCGTTCGCCGACGCGGCGGACGGCACCGCGCTCGCCGAGGGCGTCGGCGTGCTGCTGGTGCAGCGGTTGTCGGATGCGCGGCGTGAGGGCCGGCGGGTTCTGGCGGTGGTGCGGGGTTCGGCGGTGAACCAGGACGGTGCGTCGAACGGGTTGACGGCGCCGAACGGTCCGTCGCAGCAGCGGGTGATCCGGCAGGCCCTCGCCAACGCCCGGCTGGGCGTGGCGGACGTCGACGTGGTGGAGGCGCACGGCACGGGTACGACGCTGGGTGACCCGATCGAGGCGCAGGCGCTGCTGGCGACGTACGGGCAGGGTCGGGATGTGCCGTTGTTGCTGGGGTCGGTGAAGTCGAACATCGGTCACACGCAGGCGGCTGCCGGGGTGGCGGGCATCATCAAGATGATCTTGGCGATGCGGCACGGGATGGTGCCGGCGTCGCTGCACGTGGACGTGCCGTCGTCGCACGTGGATTGGTCGTCGGGCGCGGTGGAGCTGGTGACGCAGGCGCGCGAGTGGCCGGCGGTGGAGCGTCCCCGGCGTGCGGGTGTGTCGTCGTTCGGCATCTCCGGAACGAACGCACACGTGATCCTGGAGCAGCCGGAGCCGGAGGCCGAACCCGGGTCCGATCCTGAGGGCGGAGCGGCCCCGGAGCCGGCTGCGGCGCCGGTCGGGTTGCCGGTGCCGTGGGTGGTGTCGGGGCGTTCGGAGCGGGGTCTGGTGGGTCAGGCGTCGCGGTTGGCGTCGTTCGTGCGGGGCCGGTCTGGTTTGTCGCCGTGGGATGTGTCGTGGTCGTTGGTGACGTCGCGGGCGGCGTTGGAGCATCGGGCGGTGGTGTGGGGTTCGTCGGTGGGCGATCTGGTCGCCGGGTTGTCGGCGGTGTCCGAGGGTCGGTTGTCGGGTGTGGTGTCGGCGGGTCGTCGGGCGGTGTTGTTCACGGGTCAGGGTTCGCAGTGTGCCGGTATGGGCCGGGAGTTGTATGAGACGTTCCCGGTGTTCGCGGCGGCGTTCGACGAGGTGTGTGGGCAGTTCGATGGTCTGTTGCCGCGTGCGTTGCGTGGGGTGGTGTTCGCGGAGGCGGGTTCTGGCGAGGCTGCGCTGTTGGATCAGACCGTGTTTGCGCAGGCGGGGTTGTTTGCGGTTGAGGTGGCGTTGTGGGAGTTGTTGTCGTCGTGGGGTGTGCGGGTCGATTTCCTGGCGGGGCATTCGATCGGTGAGGTGACGGCGGCGTACGTGGCGGGGATGTTGTCGCTTGCTGATGCGTGTGTGTTGGTGGCGGCGCGGGGTCGGTTGATGCAGGCGTTGCCCAGCGGTGGGGTGATGGCGGCGGTCGGTGCGGCCGAGGTTGACGTGCGGGAGGTCATCGATGCTGCGGGTGCGGCGGTGGACATCGCTGCGGTGAACAGTCCGGCGTCGGTGGTCGTGTCGGGCGCGGCGGACGAGGTCGCTGTGGTGGTGGCGACTGCTCGTGAGCGGGGCTGGCGGACGAAGGAGTTGTCGGTCAGTCACGCGTTCCACTCACGGCTGATGGACCCGATGCTGGACGAGTTCGCGTCGGTGGTGGCGGGGCTGGACTGGCGGATGCCGCGGGTGCCGATCGTGTCGAACGTGACCGGTGCGGTCGCGGACGCGGCGGAGCTCACCGATCCGGGCTACTGGGTGCGGCACGTGCGCCAGCCGGTGCGGTTCGCCGACGCGGTGCGCACCCTGCACCAGCAGGACGTCACGCAGTTCCTGGAGGTCGGCCCCGACGCCGTACTCACGGCCATGGCGCAGGACTGCGTCGAGACGACCGGCGACGTCCGGTTCACCGCCACGATGCGCGCCGGCCACTCCGAGGCCGACACGCTGCGCACCGCCCTCGCCGAGCGGTACGTCACCGGCGGCCACGTCGACTGGGCCGGATACCTGACGGCGGCCGGGGCGCGCCCCCGCACCGTCGCCCTGCCCACGTACGCCTTCGACCACCAGCGCTACTGGCTCAACGTCACCAGCGGCGGCGCGGCGGCGCCCGGGCTCGGTGTCCGCCCCGTCGACCACGCGCTGCTCGGCGCCGCCGTACGCGTGGCCGACGACGACGTACGGGTCTTCGGCACCGAACTCTCCGTGCGGACGCACCCGTGGCTCGCCGAACACGTCGTCTGGGACTCGGTGGTGGTGCCCGGCGCCGCCCTGGTCGAGATGGTCCTGCACGCGGGCGCGCAGGTCGGCTGTGACACGCTCGACGAGCTGACCCTCCAGGCGCCGCTGGCGCTCGCCGAGCAGGACACCCGGGCGGTGCAGGTGAAGCTGGGCGCGGCGGACGAGGAAGGCCGCCGCCCGGTCACCATCCACTCCCGTGCCGCCGCCGACCCGGACGGGGAGTGGGACCGCCACGCGGTGGGCGTCCTCGCCCCCGGCGTACCGCAGCCCGACGGGGCCGAGCCGGCGCCGTGGCCGCCCAGCGCCGCCACCGCCGTCGCGGTCGACGGGATCTACACCGAACTGTCCCGCCTGGGCGTCGAGTACGGGCCGCTGTTCCGTGGCCTGCGCGCCGTCTGGCGTACCGGCGACGAGGTGTGCGCCGAGGTGGCGGTGCCCGACGGCACCGAGGTCACCGGCTTCGGCCTGCACCCCGCCCTGCTGGACGCGGCGCTGCACGTCGTCGGCCTGCTCGACTCCGACGGCGAGGAGGCCTCCGGCGTACGCCTGCCCTTCGCCTGGACCGGCGTCACCCTCTCGGCGGTCGGCGCGACCGCGCTGCGGGTACGCGCCCGGCGCAGCGGCGGCGGGGTCACCCTGACCCTGGCCGACCCGGCCGGCGCCCCCGTCGCCCGGATCGGCTCCCTGGTCTCCCGCCCCGTGACCGCCGACCAGGTGCGCGGCGGCGAATCCGCTGTCGACTCGCTGTACGACGTCACCTGGCAGAGCGTGCCGCCGGGCACCCCGGCGACCGTCCGGGTGGTGCTCCTCGGTGACGCCCCGTCCGACCTGGCCGAAATCGCCCGGTACGGGCTCGCCGAGCTGGCCGAGGCGGTCGATTCCGGCCGGCTCGACCCGGAGCTGGTGCTGCTCGCCGCGTACGCCGACGACGAGCGCGCCCCGGTCCCCGCCGCGACGCGGACCCGGCTCGCCGCCGTGCTGACCGCCGTCCAGGGCTGGCTCGCCGACGACCGGCTGGCGGAGCGGCGGCTGGTCGTGCTGACCCGCGGGGCCGTCCCCGCCGGCGACACCGGCCGCGCGGGCGACCTGCCCGGCGCCGCGGTCTGGGGCCTGCTGCGCTCGGCCCAGGCGGAGCACCCCGACCGCTTCGTGCTCGTGGACCTCGACGAGGCGCGACGACCGGAGTCCGGCACCGTGGACCTGGTGGCCCGCGCGGTCGCCACCGGCGAACCCCAACTGGCGATCCGCGACGAACGGGTGCTGGCACCCCGGCTCACGCCCGCCGTCGGCGATCCGGCGCTGGCCACCGAACTCGACCCCGACGGGACGGTCCTGGTCACCGGGGCCACCGGCGCCCTCGGCGGCCTGCTGGCCCGGCACCTGGTCGGTACGCACAAGGTGCGCCACCTGCTGCTGGTCAGCCGGCGAGGGGCGGACGCCCCCGGCGCGGCGGAGCTGCTCGCCGAGCTGACCGCGCTGGGCGCGCAGGCCCGCCTGGTGGCCGGCGACGTGGCGGACCGGGAATCCCTCGCCGCGCTGCTGGACGCCGTCCCCGCCGAGCACCCGCTCACCGGCGTGGTGCACGCCGCCGGCATCCTCGACGACGCGGTGATCTCGGCACTGACGCCCGGGCGGGTCTCCGCTGTGCTCTCCGCCAAGGCCGACGCCGCCTGGCACCTGCACGAGCTGACCCGGGGGCGGAACCTGGCGATGTTCGTGCTCTTCTCGTCGGTCGCCGGCGTCCTCGGCGGCCCCGGGCAGGGCAACTACGCCGCCGCGAACGCGTTCCTGGACGGCCTCGCCGAACACCGGCACGCCTCGGGCCTCGCCGCCACCTCCCTGTCCTGGGGGCTCTGGGCCGCGGACAGCGGGATGACGGGCGCCCTCGACGCCGCCCAGCGGCAACGGATGAGCCGCAACGGCCTCAGCCCGCTCGACACCGACCAGGCGCTGCGCCTCTTCGACGCCAGCCTGCGCGGCGGGCGCCCCCACCTGGTGCCGGCGCTGCTCGATACCGCCGCACTGCGCCGCCAGGCCGACGCCGGCCAACTCCCGGCGCCGCTGCGCGGCCTGGTCCGGGCCCGGCGGCGCGTCGCCGACGGCGGCGGTGACGGCGGCCCGTCCTTCGCGCAGCGCCTGGCCGGCACGCCCGAGGCCGAGCGCGGCCGGCTGGTGGAGGACCTCGTCAAGGCGCAGGTCATCGAGGTGCTCGGCTACCCGCCGGCCACCGTCGTCCCGTCCGGGCAGACGTTCACCGGCCTCGGCTTCGACTCGCTGACGGCGGTCGAACTGCGCAACCGGCTGACCGCCCTCACCGGCATCCGACTGCCGGCGAGCCTCATCTTCGACTGCCCCACGCCCGCCGCCCTCGCCGACTTCCTGCTGGTCGACGCCGCCCCGCCCGCGCCCGAAACCAGCCTGCTGGCCGAGCTCGACCGGCTGGAGGCGGCGTTCGCCGCGACCGGCCCAGAAGAGCTGGAACGGCTGGCCGGCGACGACGAGACGCGTACCGCCGTGGCGGTGCGCCTCCGGGCGCTGGTCACCCGGTGGAGCGACGCCACCGACCGGCCGGCCGACGTCAGCCAGGCCCTCGACGACGCCTCGGACGACGAGCTGTTCGACTTCATCGACCAGAAGTTCGGCCGATCCTGACCACGAGTCCGCCGCTTGCCCCTTAGCGACAGGTGATCAACCCGATGGCGAACGAAGCCAAGCTCCGCGAGTACCTCAAGCGCGTCACCGCTGACCTGCACGAGACCAGCGAACGCCTGCGGGCCGTCGACGAGCAGAACCACGAGCCGATCGCGATCGTGGGCATGGGTTGCCGCTATCCGGGCGGGGTGCGGACTCCCGAGGCGCTGTGGCGGCTCGTCGAGTCCGGCGTCGACGCCGTCACCCCGTTCCCGGCGGACCGGGGCTGGGACGTGGAGAACCTCTACGACCCCGACCCGGACGCGCACGGCAAGTCGTACACCCGCGAGGGTGGCTTCCTGCACGACGCCGGCGAGTTCGACGGCGGGTTCTTCGGCATCTCCCCGCGCGAGGCGCTGGCCATGGACCCGCAGCAGCGCCTCCTGCTGGAGGTCGCCTGGGAGACGGTCGAGCGGGCCGGCATCGCCGCCGACTCGCTCAAGGGCAGCCGCACCGGCGTCTTCACCGGCGTCATGTACCACGACTACGTCTCCCGGCTCAACGGCGTGCCGCAGGAGGTCGAGGCGTTCGTCGGCACCGGCAACCACGGCAGCGTCGTCTCCGGCCGGATCTCGTACACGTTCGGCTTCGAGGGCCCGGCGGTCACCGTCGACACCGCCTGCTCGTCCTCGCTGGTGGCGCTGCACCTCGCCGTGCAGGCCCTGCGCTCCGGCGAGTGCACCCTCGCGCTGGCCGGCGGCGTCACCGTGATGTCCAGCCCCGACACGTTCATCGGCTTCAGCCGCCAGCGCGGGCTGTCCCCGGACGGGCGGTGCAAGTCCTTCGCCGCCACCGCCGACGGCACCGGCTGGAGCGAGGGCGCCGGGCTGCTGCTGCTGGAACGGCTCTCCGACGCCCAGCGCAACGGCCACCGGGTGCTCGCCGTGGTACGCGGCAGCGCCGTCAACCAGGACGGCGCCTCGAACGGCCTCACCGCGCCGCACGGCCCGTCGCAGCAGCGGGTGATCCGCCAGGCTCTCGCCAACGCCCGGCTCGCCCCGGCCGACGTGGACGCCGTCGAGGCCCACGGCACCGGCACCCGCCTCGGCGACCCCATCGAGGCGCAGGCCCTGCTCGCCACGTACGGCCGGGACCGCGCCGCCGACCAGCCCCTGTGGCTCGGCTCGATCAAGTCCAACCTCGGCCACACCCAGGCCGCCGCCGGCGTTGCCGGCGTGATCAAGATGGTCATGGCGATGCGCCACGGCGTCCTGCCGCGGACCCTGCACGTCGACGAGCCGTCCCCGCACGTCGACTGGTCGGCCGGCGCGGTGAGCCTGCTCCGCGAGCCGCGCCCGTGGCCGCGCGGGACCCGGCCCATGCGGGCCGGCGTCTCCTCGTTCGGCGTCAGCGGCACCAACGCCCACGTCATCGTCGAGGCCGCCCCGCCCGCGTCGCAGCCGGATGCCGCCACCGACGCCGTCACCGGCCCCGACCCCCTGCCGTGGGTCGTCTCCGCGCGCAGCGCCGCCGCGCTCGGCGCCCAGGCCGACCGGCTGCGCTCCTGGCTCGCCGAGCACCCCGACGTCGCGCCGGCCGCCGTGGGCCGGGCCCTGGCCGCCGGGCGGTCCGTCCTGGAACACCGGGCGGTGCTGCTCGGATCCGACCGGGACGAACTGCTCGCCGGGCTCGGCGCACTGGCCGACGGCGTCCCGGCGGCGTCCGTGCGGCGCGGGGTCGCCAGCCCCACCCGGGTCGCCGTGCTCTGCACCGGGCAGGGCGCCCAGCGCGTCGGCATGGGTCAGCGGTTGTACGCCGCGTTCCCCGCCTTCGCCGAGGCCTTCGACGCCGCCTGCGCGGAGCTGGACAAGCACCTCGACCGGCCGCTGCGCGGCGTGCTCGACGGCCCCGCCGACGTGCTCGACCGCACCGGGTACGCCCAGGCGGCACTGTTCGCCGTCGAGGTCGCCGCCTACCGGCTCGTCGAGTCCTGGGGCGTCGTGCCGGACTTCGTGACCGGACACTCGGTCGGCGAGGTGGCCGCCGCGCACATCGCCGGCGTGCTGTCGCTGCCGGACGCCGCCCGCCTGGTGGCCGCCCGGGGCACCCTGATGCAGGCGCTGCCCACCGGCGGCGCCATGGTGTCGATCCGCGCCACCGAGGCGGAGGTGCGCGCGCACCTGGACACCGCCGGTGAGTCGACCGGCGCGGGGCTGGCCGCCGTCAACGGCCCGGAGTCCGTCGTCGTCTCCGGCGACGAGGACGCCGTGCTGGCGGTCGCCGCACACTTCGCGGCCCTCGGCCGCGACACGAAGCGGCTGCGGGTCAGCCACGCGTTCCACTCCGCCCGGATGGACCCGATGCTCGACGCGTTCGGCGACGTGCTCGGGCAGCTGACCTTCGCCGCGCCCCGGATCCCCGTGGTCTCCACCGTGACGGGCGCGGTGCTCGACCCCGACGAGGTGCGCTCCCCGGCGTACTGGCTGCGCAACGTCCGCGACACGGTCCGCTTCGCCGCCGCCGTGACCACCCTGCACGAGCTGGGGGTGGGCGCGTACGTCGAGGTGGGCCCGGGTGGGGTGCTCAGCGCGCTCACCCAGGAGACCGTCGGCGGGGACCAGACGGTGTGCGCCCCGATGCTGCGTGCGGGCTCCGACGAGGCGGCGACCGCGCTGGCCGCCGCCGCCACCGTCTGGGCCCGGGGCGTGCCGGTGAACTGGGCGGCCCTGTTCGACGGCCCGCCCGTGCCCGTCGACCTGCCCACGTACGCGTTCCAGCGCGAACGCTACTGGCTGCTGCCCCTGCCGCAGCCCGCCGACGTGACCGCCGCCGGGCTGACCCCGACCGGCCACCCGCTGCTCGGGGCGGTGTTCCGCTCCGCCGACGGCGACGAGGTGACGCTCACCGGCCGGCTGTCCGTGGAGAGCCAGCCCTGGCTGGCCGAGCACGCCGTACGCGACGTGGTGCTCCTCCCCGGGACCGGGTTCGTGGAGCTGGCGCTGCGGGCCGGCGCGGAGGTCGGCGCCGACCGGCTCGCCGAGCTGACCCTCCAGGCGCCGCTGGTGCTGCCCGAGACCGGGGGCGTCGACGTGCAGGTCGCCGCCGAACGCACGGGCGGCGGGGCGTGGCAGGTGACCGTCCACGCCCGCCGCGCCGGCACCGACGACCTGTGGGTCCGGCACGCCACCGGCCTGCTCACCCCCGAACCGGGGGAGGACACCGGCACGCTGGCGCAGTGGCCGCCGAGCGGCGCCACCGCCCTGGACGTGTCCGAGCTGACCGGGCGGGCGGCGCGGGCCGGGTTCGCGTACGGCCCGGCCTTCCAGGGGCTGCGCGCCGCCTGGCGCGTCGGCACCGACGTGTACGCCGAGGTGGCGCTGCCCGAGCCGGCGGCCGACGACGCCGGCGCGTACGGGCTGCACCCGGCGCTGCTCGACGCCGCCGTGCAGGCGGTCGGGCTGGGCATCGTCGACCCCGGCGAGGCCCGGATGCCGTTCTCCTGGTCGGACGTGACGCTGTCCGCCCACGGCGCCGACACGCTGCGGGTACGGCTGACCCCCGCCGGTCCGGACACGGTGACCATGCTGGTCGCCGACGCCACCGGTGAACCCGTAGCCCGGATCGGCGCCCTGGTGCTGCGGCCCCTACCGGCGGGCGAGCTTGCCCCCGGCGGGTCCCCGTGGCGGCGCTCGCTGTTCCGCCTCGACTGGGTCCGGCACGCGATCGCCGACGGCGCCGCCGACGGCACGACCTGGGCGGTGCTCGGCGACCGCCCCGCCCCGCTGCCGTCCGGGCTGCCCGCCGCCCGGTACGCCGACCTCGACGCGCTCTGCGACGCCGGGGTGCCCGACGCCGTGCTGTTCCCCGTGGCGGGCGCGACGGGCCCCGGCGCGGTCCACGAGCTGCTCGCCGAGGTCCTCGCCGTGCTCCAGGGCTGGCTCGCCGCCGAGCGGCACACCGGCGGGTCCCGGCTGGTGGTCCTCACCAGCGGCGCCGTCGCCGTGGACGACGACGCGGACGTGACCGACCTGGCCGGCGCCGCCGTGTGGGGCCTGCTCCGGTCCGCCCAGGCCGAGCACCCCGGCCGCTTCCTCGTCGTCGACGTCGACGACGAGGAGAACTGCGCGGCCGCCCTCGCCGGCCTGCTGCCGGCCGACGAGCCGCAGGCGGCGGTACGCGACGGGGTGGTACGTGTACCCCGGCTCGTCGCCGCCCCGGAACCCGACGCGCCGGCACCGGCGCTCGACCCGGAGGGCACGGTGCTGGTCACCGGCGGCACGGGCGCCCTCGGCACGCTGACCGCCCGCCACCTCGTCACCCGGCACGGGGTCCGGCACCTGGTGCTGACCAGCCGGCGCGGTGCCGACGCCGACGGCGCCGCCGACCTGCTCGCCGACCTCGCCGACCTGGGCGCCACGGCGACGGTCGAGGCGTGCGACGCCGCCGACCGGACGGCCCTCGCCGCGCTGCTGGATCGGATCGACCCGGCGCACCCGCTGACCGGCGTGGTGCACACCGCCGGCGTGCTGGCCGACCGCACCCTGACCTCGCTCACCCCCGAGACCCTCGGCGACGTGCTCCGGCCGAAGGTGGACGCCGCCGCCAACCTGCACGAGCTGACCGCCGGCAGCCGCCTCGCGCTGTTCGTCACCTACTCTTCGGCGGCGGGCGTCACGGGCAGCCCCGGCCAGGCCAACTACGCGGCGGCCAACGCCTTCCTGGACGCGCTCGCCCACCGGCGGCGGGCCGCGGGCCTCCCGGCACTCTCCCTGGCCTGGGGCCCGTGGGCGGAGTCGGGCGGCGGCATGACCGCCGCCCTCGACCGCGCCGACACCGACCGGCTGGCCCGTGCCGGCGTACGACCGATCCCCGCGGGGGACGGCCTCGCGCTCTTCGACGCCGCTTTGCTCACCGGCCTGCCCGCGACGGTGCCGATGGTGCTGGACGGGCCGGCGCTGCGCGCCCAGGCCGAGGCGGGCACCCTGCCGTCGGTCCTGCGCGGCCTGGTGCGGGCGCCCCGGCGTCGCGCCGCGCGGTCCGGCCCGGCGGAGACCGCCGCGCTGACCGAGCGGCTCGCCGGGCTCGACCGCGAGGAGCGCGCCGCGGCCCTGCTGCGGCTCGTCCTCGACCAGGTCGCGGCGGTCCTGGGGTACGCCGACGCTGCCGCCATCGAGGCCGGGCGTCCGTTCACCGAGCTGGGCTTCGACTCACTGACTGCCGTCGAGCTGCGCAACCGGCTGGGCGCGGTGACCGGCCTGCGCCTCCCGGCGACCCTGGTCTTCGACCATCCGACCCCGCTCGCCCTCGCCGACCACCTGGACGTCGAGACCGGAACCGACGCCGGTACGCCGACGACCCCGGTCGCCGCCCTCACGGCGCTCGACGAACCGATCGCCATCGTCGGCATGAGCTGCCGTTACCCCGGCGGCGTACGCTCCCCCGAGCAGTTGTGGGACCTCCTCGTCTCCGGTGGGGACGGCATCACCGGCTTTCCCGCCGACCGTGGCTGGGACGTCGACGACCTGTACGACCCGTCCGGCACGCGCCGGGGCAGCAGCTACGCTCGCGAGGGCGGCTTCCTGGTCGACGCCGGCGACTTCGACGCCGACCTGTTCAAGATCTCCCCGCACGAGGCCCTCGCCATGGACCCGCAGCAGCGGCTGCTGCTGGAGACCTCGTGGGAGGCCATCGAGGACGCCCGGATCGACCCGCTCGCGCTCCGGGGCCGCCCGGTCGGCGTCTTCGCCGGCATGATGTACCACAACCACGCCGCCGGACTGGCCGACGTCCCCGAGACCCTCGACGGCTACCTCGGCGTCGGAACGGCCAGCAGCGTGCTGTCGGGCCGGGTGGCGTACTCGTTCGGTTTCGAGGGGCCGGCGGTGACGGTGGACACGGCGTGTTCGTCGTCGCTGGTGGCGTTGCACCTGGCGGTGCAGGCGTTGCGGTCCGGCGAGTGTGACCTGGCGCTGGCCGGTGGCGTCACGGTGATGGCGACGCCCGAGACGTTCATCGACTTCTCCCGCCAGCGGGGCATGGCCCCCGACGGCCGGTGCAAGTCGTTCTCCGACGCGGCGGACGGCACGGGCTGGTCCGAGGGCGTCGGCGTGCTGCTGGTGCAGCGGCTGTCGGACGCGCGGCGCGACGGGCGCCGGGTCCTCGCGGTCGTGCGGGGCACGGCGGTGAACCAGGACGGCGCGTCGAACGGGTTGACGGCGCCGAACGGTCCGTCGCAGCAGCGGGTGATCCGGCAGGCCCTCGCCAACGCCCGGCTGGGCGTGGCGGACGTGGACGTCGTGGAGGCCCACGGCACCGGCACGACGCTGGGTGACCCGATCGAGGCGCAGGCCCTGCTGGCCACGTACGGGCAGGACCGCGACGAGCCGTTCCTCCTCGGCTCGGTGAAGTCGAACATCGGTCACACGCAGGCGGCTGCCGGGGTGGCGGGCATCATCAAGATGATCTTGGCGATGCGGCACGGGGTGGTGCCGGCGTCGTTGCACGTCGACACGCCGTCGTCGCACGTGGACTGGTCGTCGGGCGCGGTGGAGCTGGTGACCGAGTCCCGTGACTGGCCGGCGGTGGGGCGTGCGCGGCGTGCGGGTGTGTCGTCGTTCGGCATCTCCGGAACCAACGCGCACGTGATCATCGAGCAGCCGGAGCCGGCCCTGGTGGCACCGCCGGCGGGCGATTCGTCGGCGACGTCGGGCGTGGTCGTGCCGGTGCCGTGGGTGGTGTCGGGGCGTTCGGAGCGGGGTCTGGTGGGTCAGGCGTCGCGGTTGGCGTCGTTCGTGCGGGACCGGTCTGGTCTGTCGCCGTGGGATGTGTCGTGGTCGTTGGTGACGTCGCGGGCGACGTTGGAGCATCGGGCGGTGGTGTGGGGTTCGTCGGTGGACGACCTGGTCGCCGGGTTGTCGGCGGTGTCCGAGGGTCGGTTGTCGGGTGTGGTGTCGGCGGGTCGTCGGGCGGTGTTGTTCACGGGTCAGGGTTCGCAGCGTGCCGGTATGGGCCGGGAGTTGTACGAGACGTTCCCGGTGTTCGCGGCGGCGTTCGACGCAGTGTGTGCGGAGTTCGATGCGCTTCTTCCTCGTGCGTTGCGTGAGGTGGTGTTCGCGGAGGCGGGTTCTGGCGAGGCTGCGCTGTTGGATCAGACCGTGTTTGCGCAGGCGGGGTTGTTTGCGGTTGAGGTGGCGTTGTGGGAGTTGTTGTCGTCGTGGGGTGTGCGGGTTGATTTCCTGGCGGGTCATTCGATTGGTGAGGTGAGCGCCGCCTATGTGGCGGGGATGTTGTCGCTGTCGGACGCCTGTTCTCTGGTGGCGGCGCGGGGTCGGTTGATGCAGGCGTTGCCCAGCGGTGGGGTGATGGCGGCGGTCGGTGCGGCCGAGGTTGACGTGCGGGAGGTCATTGAGGCGTCGGGTGCGGCGGTGGACATCGCTGCGGTGAATGGTCCGGCGTCGGTGGTCGTGTCGGGTGCGGCGGACGAGGTCGCTGTGGTGGTGGCGGCTGGGCGTGAGCGGGGTTGGCGGACAAAGGAGTTGTCGGTCAGTCACGCGTTCCATTCACGGTTGATGGACCCGATGTTGGACGAGTTCCGGTCGGTGGTGGCGGGGCTTGATTGGCGGGTGCCGCGGGTGCCGATCGTGTCGAATGTGACCGGTGCGGTGGCGGACGGGTTGGAGTTGGTGGATCCGGAGTACTGGGTGCGGCACGTGCGGCAGCCGGTGCGGTTCGCTGATGGTGTGGCGGCTCTGCGGGGGCAGGGCGTGGACACGTTCGTGGAGGTTGGCCCCGATGCGACGTTGACGGCGATGGTGGCGGAGATCGCTGTGGATGCCGGGGTGCGGCGTGTTGCGGTGTCGCGGCGGGATCTGTCGGAGGTCGGGGCGCTGACGTCTGCGCTGGGGCAGTTGTGGGTGGCGGGTGTGCCGGTGGACTGGGCGGCGTACCACGGTCAGGTTGGTGTCCGGCCGCGCGTGGTCGACCTGCCCACGTACGCCTTCGACCACCGGCGTTACTGGATCAATGCCGCGACGCGCTCCTACCGTCCCCCTGCCGCCCGCCGAACCGCAGCAGACGAGGATTTCTGGCGCGCGATCGAGGCCGAGGACCTCACGACCCTCGCCGAGAGTCTGGCCGTCGACGCCGATGCCCCGCTCGCCGACGTACTGCCGGCGCTGTCCAACTGGCGGCGCCGCCGCGACGCCGAGGCCGCCCTCGACTCCTGGCGCTACCGGGTGGCCTGGCAGCCGCTGGCCGACGATCCTGCCCGCGCCGAGGCGACCGACTTCCTGCTCGTCGTACCGGCCGACGCCGGCACGGCCGCGACCGACTGGGCGGCTGCCCTCGGTGCCGCCGGGGGGCGGATCGTCGAGGTCGACGCCGCGTACGACCGGAAGCGGCTCGCCCACGACCTCGTCGAGGCGTCGACCGGCCACGGCGGGGACCCGCTGACCGTGCTCTCCCTCCTCGCCTTCGACAACCGGCCGTACGCCGGGGCCGGCTCCGTGCCGACCGGCCTCGCCGGCACCGTCGCGCTCGCGCAGGCCCTCGGGGACGCCGGGATCACCGCCCGGCTCTGGATCGCCACCCGTGGCGCGGTCTCCGTCGGGTCCCAGGACCGGCACGTCGACCCCGCGCAGGCGATGACGTGGGGCTTCGGCAGCGTGCTGCGCGCCGAGCACCCGCACCGGTGGGGCGGGCTCGTCGACCTCCCCGAGCAGCCCGACCAGAACGCCGTACGCACCCTGCGGACGCTGATCTCCGGTGTCGGGCAGGAGGACGAGATCGCCCTGCGCAGCAACGGTGCCCACGCGCGCCGCCTCGTCCGGGCGGCGTACGGGGACACCGGCCCGCGCGGTTCCTGGACGCCTCGCGGCACCGTGCTGATCACCGGCGGCACCGGGGCCCTCGGTGGGCACGTCGCCCGTGCGTTGGCCGCCGAAGGCGCCGAACACCTCCTGCTGGTGAGCCGGCGGGGCGCCGAGGCACCGGGAGCGTCCGCCCTCGCCGAGGAACTCACCGGGCTCGGCAGCCGGGTCACCCTCGCGTCCTGTGACGTGGCCGACCGGACCGCGCTCGAAGCGCTGCTCGCCTCGATTCCCGACGAGCTTCCGCTGAGCGCGGTCGTGCACACCGCCGCCGCCCTCGACGACAACGTCGTCGACGCGGTCAGCGTCGAACAGCTCGCCACGGCCCTGCGGGCGAAGGTCGACGCCGCGCGCAACCTGGACGAGCTGACGCGGGACGCGGACCTCTCCGCGTTCGTCCTCTTCTCCTCGCTCGCCGGCCTCATGGGCGCCGCCGGCCAGGCCACGTACGCGCCGGGCAACGCGTTCCTCGACGCCCTGGCGCAGCGGCGCCGCGCCGAGGGGCTCCCGGGGACCTCGCTCGCCTGGGGCCTGTGGGCCGACGGCGGGGTGAGCGCGGGCGACTTCGAGCAGCGGCTCAGCCGTACCGGTTTCGGCGCGATGGCCCCGGAGACGGCGGCGCGCGCCTTCAGCCGGGCCCTGGAGCGCGACGAGACGTACCTCGTCGTGGCCGACATCGACTGGGCACGGGTGGCCGCCGCCGGCGGTCGGCGCCACCACCCGCTGGTCCGCGACCTGCTGGCCGAGGCCGGCGCGGCGGTGACCGCCGACGCCCCCGCGCCGGCGGCCGACCTGCGCCTGCGCCTGTCCGGGATGTCCGGTACGGAGCAGCTGCGCGTCCTCGGTGAGCTGGTACGCGCCGAGGTCGCCGCCGTGCTGGGCCACGAGTCCGCCGAGCGGGTGGCACCGGACCGCGCGTTCCAGGACCTCGGCTTCACGTCGCTGGCGGCGGTCGAACTGCGCAACCGGCTCGACGTGGCGACCGGCCTCGCGTTGCCGAGCACGCTCGCCTTCGACTACCCGAACTCCGCCGTCCTGGCCGGACACATCCACGCCGAGCTGCTGGGTGGGCAGGGACTTCCCGTCCCTGCCGCCGTCGCCGGCCCCGTCGTGGGCGACGACCCGATCGTCATCGTCGGCATGGGCTGCCGATTCCCGGCCGGAGCCGAGTCCCCGGAGGGCCTCTGGGAGCTGCTGACGGCCGGTGTCGACGCGATGTCGGACTTCCCGACCAACCGGCACTGGGACCTGGAGTCGCTGGCCGGAACCGACTCCTACGTCTCGCGCGGGGCGTTCCTGGCCGACGCGGGTGGCTTCGACGCGGAGTTCTTCGGCATCTCGCCGCGCGAGGCCCTCGCCATGGACCCGCAGCAGCGGCTGCTGCTGGAGGTCGCGTGGGAGGCGTTCGAGGACGCCCGGATCGAGCCCCTCGCGCTGCGCGGCAGCCGCGTCGGGGTGTTCGCCGGCACCAACGGGCAGGACTACGAGACCGTCGTACGCGAAGCTGGTGAGTCGCTCGCCGGGTACGGCGCGACGGGCGCCTCGGCGAGCGTGTTGTCGGGCCGGGTGGCGTACTCGTTCGGTTTCGAGGGGCCGGCGGTGACGGTGGACACGGCGTGTTCGTCGTCGCTGGTGGCGCTGCACCTGGCGGCGCAGGCCCTGCGGTCGGGGGAGTGCGACCTGGCGCTGGCCGGCGGCGTCACCGTGATGGCCACGCCGGGTGCCTTCATCGAGTTCTCCCGCCAGGGCGGCCTGTCGGCGGACGGCCGCTGCAAGGCCTTCGCCGAGTCGGCGGACGGCACCGCGTGGGGCGAGGGCGTGGGCGTCCTCGTCGTGCAGCGGTTGTCGGATGCGCGGCGTGAGGGCCGGCGGGTGCTGGCGGTGGTGCGGGGTTCGGCGGTGAACCAGGACGGTGCGTCGAACGGTTTGACGGCGCCGAACGGTCCGTCGCAGCAGCGGGTGATCCGGCAGGCGCTCGCGAACGCCGGGTTGGGCGTGGCGGACGTGGACGTGGTGGAGGCGCACGGCACGGGTACGACGCTGGGTGATCCGATTGAGGCGCAGGCGCTGCTGGCGACGTACGGGCAGGGTCGGGATGTGCCGTTGTTGCTGGGGTCGGTGAAGTCGAACATCGGTCACACGCAGGCGGCTGCCGGGGTGGCGGGTGTGATCAAGATGATCTTGGCGATGCGGCACGGGGTGGTGCCGGCGTCGCTGCACGTGGACGTGCCGTCGTCGCACGTGGATTGGTCGTCGGGCGCGGTGGAGCTGGTGACGCAGGCACGTGAGTGGCCAGCCCTGGAGCGTCCTCGGCGTGCGGGTGTGTCCTCGTTCGGGATCTCGGGAACGAACGCGCACGTCATCATCGAGCAGCCCGCGCCGGGTCTGGTGGCGCTGCACGCTGGAGAGTCGGCGGCGGAGTCCGTGGCCACGCTGGGTGCGGCGCTGGTGGAGTCGGTGTCGGCGGCGGGCGGCGAGGCCGACCGGATCGGGTCGACGGACGCGGAGCCGGAGCCCGTCGTGGCGTCGGGCGTGGTCGTGCCGGTGCCGTGGGTGGTGTCGGGGCGTTCGGAGCGGGGTCTGGTGGGTCAGGCGTCGCGGTTGGCGTCGTTCGTGCGTGGTCGTTCGGATCTGCCGGTGTCGGACGTGTCGTGGTCGTTGGTGTCGTCGCGGGCGGCGTTGGAGCATCGGGCGGTGGTGTGGGGTTCGTCGGTGGGCGATCTGGTCGCGGGCTTGTCGGCGGTGTCCGAGGGTCGGTTGTCGGGTGTGGTGTCGGCGGGTCGTCGGGCGGTGTTGTTCACGGGTCAGGGTTCGCAGCGTGCCGGTATGGGCCGGGAGTTGTACGAGACGTTCCCGGTGTTCGCGTCGGCGTTCGACGCAGTGTGCGCGGAGTTCGATGTGCTTTTGCCGCGTCCACTGCGTGAGGTGGTGTTCGCGGAGGCGGGTTCTGGCGAGGCTGCGCTGTTGGATCAGACCGTGTTTGCGCAGGCGGGGTTGTTTGCGGTTGAGGTGGCGTTGTGGGAGTTGTTGTCGTCGTGGGGTGTGCGGGTCGATTTCCTGGCGGGTCATTCGATCGGTGAGGTGAGCGCCGCCTATGTGGCGGGGATGTTGTCGCTGTCGGACGCCTGTTCTCTGGTGGCGGCGCGGGGTCGGTTGATGCAGGCGTTGCCGGCCGGGGGCGTGATGGCGGCCGTCGGCGTGGCGGAGGAGCTTGTCACCGAGTTGATCGCCTCGACTGGTGCGGCGGTGGATGTGGCGGCGGTGAATGGTCCGGCGTCGGTGGTCGTGTCGGGTGCGGCGGACGAGGTCGCTTCGGTGGTGGCGGTTGGGCGTGAGCGGGGTTGGCGGGTCAAGGAACTGTCGGTGAGTCACGCGTTCCATTCGCGGTTGATGGACCCGATGTTGGACGAGTTCCGGTCGGTGGTGGCGGGGCTGGATTGGCGGGTGCCGCGGGTGCCGATCGTGTCGAATGTGACCGGTGCGGTGGCGGACGGGTTGGAGTTGGTGGATCCGGAGTACTGGGTGCGGCACGTGCGGCAGCCGGTGCGGTTCGCTGATGGTGTGGCGGCTCTGCGGGGGCAGGGCGTGGACACGTTCGTGGAGGTTGGTCCCGATGCGACGTTGACGGCGATGGTGGCGGAGATCGCTGTGGATGCCGGGGTGCGGCGTGTTGCGGTGTCGCGGCGGGATCTGTCGGAGGTCGGGGCGCTGACGTCTGCGTTGGGGCAGTTGTGGGTGGCGGGTGTGCCGGTGGACTGGGCGGCGTACCACGGTCAGGTTGGTGTCCGGCCGCGCGTGGTCGACCTGCCCACGTACGCCTTCGACCACACCTGGTACTGGCCCGAGGCCGCGCCCGTGGTCCGTGGGAACGCGCACGACGACGCTCTCGACGGGCGGTTCTGGGCCGCCGTCGAGTCCGGTGACCCGGACCTGGTCGGCGGCGAGTTGGGCGTCGGCGCGGACGAACCGTTCAGCGCGGTCCTGCCGAAGCTCGCGCAGTGGCGGCGGGCCGCCCAGCAGCAGTCGACCGTGGATTCCTGGCGGTACCGGGTGGTGTGGCGTCGCCAGCCCGCGACCGGGGACGAGAACCTCGGCGGAACCTGGCTGGTGCTGATGCTCCCGGGCCAGGAGGACCACCCGTTGTTGGCCGGGCTGGCCGAGCGGGGCGCCGAGATCGTCCCGGTGGTGCTGGACGTGCTGGAACGGGAGGCGGTCGCGCGCCGACTGACCGCAGCGTCGGAGACCGCGGCGCCGGTTGCCGGGATGATCTCGCTGTTGTCGCTGGCCGGTGCGGGCGTCGTCGAGGCACTGGCGGTGGCACAGGCGCTGGCCGACACGGAGGTCGAGGGGCGCCTGTGGTGGTTGACCAGTGGCGCGGTCTCCGTGGACGACTCCGAGCCCCTGGTCGATGTGACGGGTGCTGCGGTGTGGGGTTTGGGTCGGGTGGTGGGTTTGGAGTTGCCGTTGCGGTGGGGTGGTTTGGTGGATTTGCCGGGGTTGTTGGGTGGT
>NZ_JBICTM010000018.1:0-39384 GCF_043197615.1 Micromonospora sp. NPDC049048
CGCGCCCGATCCGCCTCCTCGATCGACGCCGCCATACCAGCGGTGTCCCACATACCCCAGGCGAGGCTGACCGCCGGCAACCCCAACTGCCGCCGATACACCGCCAACCCGTCCAGGAACGCATTACCCGCCGCATACGCCGACTGACCCGGCGAACCGAGCACACCCGCCACCGACGAGAACACCACGAACAAATCCAGATCCAGCGACGCCGTCGCCTCGTGCAACAACCAACCCGCCGACACCTTCGGCGCCAACACCCCCGCCAGACGCTCCTCGGTGACCCGCTCGATCACCCCGTCGTCCAACACACCCGCGGTATGCACCACACCCGCCAGGCGGCCCCCGGCGGAGACCTCGGCCACCAGCGCACCGACCTGATCCCGGTCCGTCACGTCGCAGGCGACGACCCGCACCGACGCACCCAACGCCGACAACCGCTCCGACAACTCACCCGCGCCCGCAGCCTCCAGACCACGCCGCGACACGAGCACCAGCGACCGCACCCCGTGCACCGACACCAGATGCTCCGCCACCAACGCACCGAGCGCACCCGTACCACCGGTCACCAGCACCGAGCCGTCACCCACCACGGCGGCGTCCGCCGACGCCGGAGCGACCGCCCGCACCAGACGCGGCACGAACACCTCGCCGGAACGCACCGCGACCTGACCACCGTGAGCCACCGGCTCGTCCGCCACCGCCACCAGCACAGCCAACGTCCCGGCATCCACATCGCCGTCGACGTCCGCCAGGACGATCCGACCCGGATGCTCCGACTGCGCCGACCGCAACAGACCCCACACCGCCGCAGCAGCCAGATCGGACACCCGATCCTCGCCACCGGTCGAGACCGCGCCCCTCGTCACCACCACGAGCCGCGAATGCGCCAGCGCGTCCGCCGCCAGCCAGGACTGCACCGTCGCCAGCACAGCCGTGGTCGTCGCACGTACCCCTTCCGGCACGGCGACCTGTGACGGGTCGAGCGTCAGCAGCAGCCCCTTCGGCGCGACCGCCTGACCGGCGTCGACGGCCGCGACGAGCGCCTCGACGTCGCCGAATGCCGGCAGGTCGGCGATAGTCGGCGAGCCCAGCAGCGCCCATCCGGAGGCGTCCCCGGCCGGGGCGACCTCCTGGGTCTGCCAGGTGAGTTCGAACAGCGAGCGGGCCGCCGCGCTGGCCGCGGCCACGCCGGTCAGTTCGCGCAGGGCCAGGGAGTCCACCGACACCACGGCCGCACCCGACTCGTCGCACGCCACCAACCGCACCGCCGAGCCCGCACGCGACAACCGCACCCGCAGCACCCGCGCACCCGAGGCGTACACCTGCACACCCTCGAACGCGAACGGCACCCGAGGCCCACCCGAGCCGTCCGAACCGGGCAGCAACCCGATCGGGTGCAGAGCGGCGTCCAGCAACGCCGGGTGCACGCCGAACCGGGCGGCCTCCGCCGCCGCCTCGTCGGGCAGGAGCACCTCGGCGTACACGTCGTCGGCGGCGGTCCACACCCGACGCAGGCCCTGGAACACCGGCCCGTACGACAGGCCGCGCTCGGCCAGCGCCGGGTACCAACCGGTGACGTCCACCTCGACGCCGTCGACCGGCGGCCACTCCCCCACACCCGGTTCGTCGGCCGACGCCGGCTCCAGCACACCCTCCGCGTGCTGGACCCACTCGGCCTCCGGGTCACCCTCGGACTGCGAGTGCACCGCCACGACCCGCGTGCCGGCCTCGTCGGCCGCGCCGACGCGTACCTGCACCCGCACCGCGCCCGCCGACGGCAGCACCAGCGGCGCGGCGACGGTCAACTCCCGCACCCGCGACGCACCCACCTCGTCGCCCGCCCGCACCGCCAACTCCACCAGGGCGGCACCGGGCACGATCACCACGCCGGAGACGACGTGGTCGGCGAGCCACGCGTGGGTGGCGAGGGAGAGCCGGCCGGTCAGCACGACCATGTCGGCGCCGGCGACGGTGACCGCCGCGCCGAGCAGCGGGTGCCCGGCGACGCCCAGGCCCGCGCCGGACACGTCGGCGGTACGCGCCTGCCCCGCGCCGAGCCAGTACCGCTGGTGCTGGAAGGCGTACGTGGGCAGGTCGACCCGGCGCGCGCCGCTGTCGGTGAACCACTGCGTCCAGGTCACCGGTACGCCGTGCACGTGCAGCTCGGCGAGCGCGTGCAGCAGCGCCTGCGGGGCGGGACGGTCCCGGCGCTGGACGGCCACCGCGGGCGCGTCGTCGGCGAGCAGGTCGGCGTTCAGCGCGGTCAGGACGCTCTGCGGCCCGATCTCCAGGAACGTGTCGACGCCCGCCTCGCGCAGGGCGGTGATCCCGTCGGCGTACCGCACGGCCTCGCGGACGTGGCGTACCCAGTAGTCGGCGTGGGTGATCTCGTCGGCGTCGGCGAGCGCCCCGGTCACGTTCGACACGACCGGCAGCAGCGGCGCCCGGAACGCCAGCCCCGACAGGACCGCGCGGAACTCGTCGAGCATCGGCTCCATGAGCGGGCTGTGGAACGCGTGGCTGACGGTGAGCCGGCGCGTGCGTACGCCCCGGTCCCGCCAGACCCGCTCCACCTCGTCCAAGGCCTCTAGGGCACCGGAGACGACCACGGCCGCCGGCCCGTTGACGGCCGCGATGCCGAGGCGGTCCGTCAGGCCGACGAGAGACTCCGCCACCGCGGCCTCGTCGGCGGCGACGGCCAGCATCCCGCCGCCCGCCGGCAGCGCCTGCATCAGTCGACCCCGCGCCGCGACGAGCGCGCACGCGTCCGGCAGGGACAGCACCCCGGCGACGTGCGCGGCCGTCACCTCGCCGATCGAGTGACCGGCGACGACGTCGGGCACGATCCCGAACGACTCCACGAGACGGAACAGGGCCACCTCGACCGCGAACAGGCCCGCCTGGGTGAAGACAGTCTGGTCCAGCAACTCCGCCTCGGCGGAGCCCTCGGGCGCGAACAGCACCTCCCGCAGCGGACGCGGCAGCAGCGGGTCGAGCTGCGCGCACACCTCGCCCAGCGCGGCGGCGAACGCCGGGAACAGGGTCGACAGCTCCCGACCCATGCCCACGCGCTGCGCGCCCTGACCGGAGAAGAGCACGGCCAGCTGCGTACGCGTGCCGGCGCCGGTGGCCACGGCGGCGGCCGGCTCACCGGCGGCGAGGGCGCGGAGCCCGGCCAGCAGTTCGTCCCGGTCCGTCGCGGCGACCACCGCGCGGTGCTCCAGTACGGCCCGGTCGACGGCCGACGACCAGCCGACGTCGAGGGGGCGCAGCTCCTCGTCGCCGGCGATCCAGCGGGCCCAGCGGTCCGCCTGCGCCGCGACGGCGGCCTCGGACCGGGCCGACAGCAGCACCGGGACCGGCCCGGCAGCGGGTTCGTCGGCGCGGGTCGGGTCCGCCTCGGCGGGCGGCTGCTCGATGATCACGTGGGCGTTGGTGCCGCTGACGCCGAACGACGAGATCGCGGCGCGCCGGGGCCGGCCCGCCACGGTCCAGTCGCGCGCCTCGGTGAGCAGGGAGACCGCCCCGGCACTCCACTCGATGTGCGGGGACGGCTCGTCGACGTGCAGCGTCGACGGCAGTACGCCGTGCCGCATCGCCATGATCATCTTGATGATGCCGGCGGCCCCGGCGGCGGCCTGGGTGTGCCCGATGTTCGACTTGATCGAGCCGAGCCACAGCGGCCGGTCGGCGGGGCGGTCCTGCCCGTACGTGGCCAGCAGCGCCTGCGCCTCGATCGGGTCGCCCAGCGTCGTGCCGGTGCCGTGCGCCTCGACGGCGTCCACGTCGGCCGGGGTCAGCCGCGCGTTGGCCAGTGCCTGGCGGATGACCCGCTGCTGCGACGGGCCGTTCGGGGCGGTCAGGCCGTTCGACGCGCCGTCCTGGTTGACGGCAGTGCCGCGTACGACCGCCAGCACGCGGTGCCCGTTGCGCTGCGCGTCCGACAGCCGCTCCACCAGGAGCACACCCACGCCCTCGGACCAACCCGTGCCGTCGGCCGACGCCGCGAACGACTTGCAGCGGCCGTCCTGCGACAGACCACGCTGGCGCGAGAACTCGATGAACGTCCCCGGCGTCGCCATCACCGTCACACCACCGGCCAACGCCAGATCACACTCGCCACCGCGCAGCGCCTGCACGGCCAGGTGCAGCGCCACCAGCGACGACGAGCACGCCGTGTCGACGGTGACCGCCGGGCCCTCCAGGCCGAACGTGTACGCCACCCGACCCGACAGCACACTGCCGGAGGTGCCGGTGCCGAGGTAGCCACCGACGCCTTCGGGCAGGTCCTGCACGCCGGAGGCGTAGTCGTGGTACATCAGCCCGGCGAAGACGCCGGTCCGGCTGCCGCGCAGCCGCGACGGGTCGAGACCGGCCGACTCGAACGTCTCCCACGACGCCTCCAGCAGCAGCCGCTGCTGCGGGTCCATGGCGATCGCCTCGCGCGGCGAGATGCCGAAGAAGTCCGGGTCGAACTCGGCGGCCCCGTACAGGAAACCGCCGTGGCGGGTGTACGACGTCCCGGGGTTGTCCGGGTCGGGGTGGAAGAGCCGGTCGAGGTCCCAGCCCCGGTCGGTGGGGAACTCGCCGATGCCGTCGGCGCCGGCGGCGACCAGGTCCCACAGCTGCTGCGGGTTCGTCACGCCGCCCGGGTAGCGGCAGGCCATGCCCACGATGGCGATCGGCTCGTCGACGTTGGTCGCCCGCACGGCGTGCTGCTGCTCGGCGACCTGCCCGGACAGCTGCTCGTACAGGTGCTCGGACAGGGCGCCGGGGGTCGGGTAGTCGAAGACGAGCGTCGACGTGAGCCGCAGCCCCGTCGCGCTGTTGATCCGGTTGCGCAGCTCGACGGCGGTCAGCGAGTCGAAGCCCAGCTCCCGGAACGCCCGGTCCGCCGGCACCGCCTCCGCGCCGCCGTGGCCGAGGACCTGCGCGATCATCCCGCGCACCAGCAGGGCCACCTGCGTACGCGCCTCCTGCGGGTCGAGTCCGGCCAGCCGGTCGGCCCAGGTTCCGCTGCCGGAGCGGCGACGCTTCGCGACCGTTCCCACCAGGGTCCGCAGCATCACCGGCACCCGGCCGGCGGCGCTCTGCGCCCGCATGGCGGGCAGGTCGACCACGGCCGGCACCAGCGCCGCGCCGCCGTGGGTCAGGGCGGCGTCCCAGAGCCCGAGCCCGACGGGGGCCGTCATCGGGACCAGACCGGCCCGGGTCACCCGGGCCCGGTCGGCGTCGTTGATCGACGCGGCCATGCCGTCGGTGTCCCACATGCCCCACGCGAGGCTGACGGCGGGCAGTCCGCGCTGCGCCCGCAGCAGGGCGAGGGCGTCCAGGAAGGCGTTGCCGGCCGCGTACGCGGCCTGGCCGGGAGAGCCGAGCACCCCGGCGACGGAGGAGAAGAGCGCGAAGAGGTCGAGGTCCAGCTCGGCGGTCGCCTCGTGCAGCCACCAGCCCGCCGTGACCTTCGGGGCCAGCACGTCCGCCAACCGCTCGGCGGTGATCCCGCTGACCACGCCGTCGTCCAGGACTCCGGCGGTGTGGACCACCCCGGCCAGGCGGTCCTCGGCGGTGATGGACCGGACCAGCTCGCCGACGCGCTCGCGGTCGGTCACGTCGGTGGCGACCACCCGGGCGGTCGCACCCAGCGCGGCCAGCCGCTCCACCAGTGCGTCGGCGCCGGGGGCCGCCGGCCCCTGCCGGGACACCAGCACCAGCGAACGCACGCCGTACGCGGTGACGAGGTGCTCGGACACCAGGGCGCCCAGCGATCCGGTGCCCCCGGTGACGAGGACGGTTCCCCGCCCGAGGGTCGCCGGGGGGCGCGCGGCGCCGGCGGCGCGGACCAGCCGCGGCAGGTACGCCGTGCCCGCCCGCACCGCGAGCTGCCCGCCGAGAGCGGGGTCGTCGGCGGCTGCGGCGAGCAGGGCCAGCAGGTCGGCGTCCAGGTCGACGCCGGACTCCAGGTCGGCCAGCACGATCCGGCCGGGGTGCTCCGACTGGGCCGAGCGCAGCAGGCCCCAGACCGCCGCCCCCGCCAGGTCGGTGACGCGGTCGTCCGTGCCGGCGGCCACCGCGCCACGGGTCACGACGACCAGCCGCGAGTCCGCCAGGGGGTCGGCCGCCAGCCACGCCTGCACCGTGCCGAGGACCTCGGCCGTGACCGACCGGACCGCGTCGGGCACGTCCGCCCCGGAGACCGCCGGGGTGACGGGCAGCAGCAGGGCCGCGGGGGCGGTGCCGTCCGACACCGCCGTGGTCACCGCCGCGACATCGGTGTACGCCGGAAGCTGCGGGACGCCGTCGAGCGGACGCCCACCGAGCACGGCCCAGCCGTACGCCCCGTCGGGCGCGGCGATCTGCTCGGGCTGCCAGGAGACCTCGAACAGGGAGCGGTGCGCCTCGTCCGGGGCGGCCGCCAGACCGGTCATCTCGCGCAGCGTCAGCGAGTCCACCGACACCACGGGGACACCCGTCTCGTCGACGGCGGCCAGCCGCACGGAGTTGCCGGAGGCGGTGAGGCGGACGCGGAGCGTCCGGGCCCCGACGGCGTGGACCTGCACCCCCTCGAACGCGAACGGCACCCGGGCCCCGCCGCCCGCCTCGTCGGCGGGCAGCAGCCCGACGGGGTGCAGAGCGGCGTCCAGCAGCGCCGGGTGCACCCCGAAGCCCGCCGGGTCCCCGCCCACCTCGTCGGGGAGGGCGACCTCGGCGAACACCTCGCCCTCGGCGGTCCACGCCCGCCGCAGGCCCTGGAAGACCGGCCCGTACGCGAGCCCGTGCTCGGCCACCGTCGGGTACCAACCGGTGACGTCCACCTCGGACGCGCCGGGCGGCGGCCACGCGCCCAGGGTGGGCTCGTCGGCCGTGGGGGCGCCGACAAGGCCGTCGGCGTGGCGGGTCCAGCCCGACTCCGGGTCGTCCTCGGGCTGGGAGTGCACGGTCACCGACCGGCTGCCGGCCCCGTCGACGGGACCGACCCGGACCTGCACCCGTACGCCGCCGCCGGTGGCGGGCAGCACGAGCGGGGCGAGCACGGTCAGCTCACGGACCCGGGAGGCCCCGACCTCGTCGCCCGCCCGGACCACGAGGTCCACCAGCGCGGTGCCCGGCACCACCACGGCGCCGGAGACGACGTGGTCGGCGAGCCACTGGTGGGTCGACACCGACAGCCGGCCGGTCAGGACCACCATGTCCTCGCCGGCGACCGACACCGCCGCCCCGAGCAGCGGGTGCCGGGCCACGCCGAGACCCGCCCCCGAGACGTCGGCGGACTGGCCTGCCGGCGGCAGCCAGTACCGCTCCCGGTGGAAGGCGTACGTGGGCAGGTCCACCCGCCGCGCACCCGTCTCGGCGAACCACCGCCGCCAGGACACGGGAACCCCGTGCACGTGCAACTCGGCCAGGGCGTGCAGCAACGCCTGCGCCTCCGGGCGGTCCCGACGCTGCACGGCGACAGCCAGCACAGCGTCGTCGTCGGGCAGCACGTCGGCGGCCATCGCGGTCAGGACGCTCTGCGGCCCGACCTCCAGGAACGTGTCCACACCGGCGCTCCGCAGCGCGGTCACCCCGTCGGCGAAGCGTACGGCCTCCCGCACGTGCCGCACCCAGTACTCCGGGGTGCGGATCTCGTCGCCGGCCAGGGCACCGGTCACGTTCGACACGACCGGCAGCAGCGGCGCGGCAAAGGTAAGGCCGTCCAGGACCGCCCGGAACTCGGCCAGCATCGGCTCCATCAACGGACTGTGGAACGCGTGGCTCACCGTCAACCGGCGCGTGCGCGCGCCCCGATCCCGCCAGACCCGCTCCACCTCGTCGAGCGCGTCGACCGCACCCGACACCACCACTGCGGTGGGTCCGTTGACCGCCGCGATACCCACCCGGTCGCCCAGGCCCGCGATCGACTCCACCACTGCGGCCTCATCGGCCGCCACGGCCAACATCCCGCCGCCCGTGGGCAGGGCCTGCATCAAACGACCCCGCGCGGCCACAAGAGCGCACGCGTCGGCCAGCGACAGCACCCCGGCGACGTGCGCGGCCGTCACCTCACCGATCGAGTGGCCGGCGAGCATGTCGGGAACGATCCCGAACGACTCCACGAGACGGAACAGCGCCACCTCGACCGCGAACAGGCCCGCCTGGGTGAAGACAGTCTGGTCCAGCAACTCCGCCTCAGCGGAACCCGCCTCAGCGAACAACACCTCCCGCAACGGACGCGGCAGCAACGAATCCAGCTGCCCACACACCTCGTCCAACGCCGCCGCGAACACCGGGAACCCGGCGTACAACTCCCGACCCATGCCCGCACGCTGCGCACCCTGACCCGAGAAGAGCAGAGCGAGCTGGCCTCGCTGCCCGCCCGGGCCGGTGACCGTGCCGACCGAGGGCTCGCCCGCCGACACGGCTTCGAGGCCCGCCAACAGCTCTTCCCGGCTCGCGCCGGACACGACCGCCCGGTGCTCCAGCACGGAGCGTGACGCCACCGACGACCACGCCACGTCGAGCGGACGCGGGGTCTCCGTACCGCTGAGCCACTGCGCCCAACGTCCGGCCTGCGCCGACAGTCCCGACGCGTCCCGGGCCGAGAGCAGCACCGGCAGCACCGACGGCGTCCGGGACGGCTCGTCACCGGCGTCCGGCTCGTCACCGGCGGTGGGCGCGGGCGGCTGTTCCAGGATCAGGTGGACGTTCGTACCGCTGATGCCGAACGACGACACGGCGGCCCGGCGCGGCCGGTCCACCGCCGGCCAGGGGCGCGCCTCGGCCAGCAGGGACACCGCGCCGGCGGTCCAGTCCACGTGGGGGGTCGGCTCGTCGAGGTGCAGGGTGGACGGGAGCAGGCCGTGCCGCATCGCCTGCACCATCTTGATCATGCCGGCGACGCCGGCGGCGGCCTGGCTGTGGCCGATGTTCGACTTGATCGAGCCGAGCAGCAGCGGCCGGTCGGCGGGGCGGCCCTGGCCGTAGGTGGCCAGCAGCGCCTGCGCCTCGATCGGGTCGCCGAGCGTCGTGCCCGTGCCGTGCGCCTCGACGGCGTCCACGTCGGCCGTGGTCAGCCGGGCGTTCGCGAGGGCCTGCCGGATCACCCGCTGCTGCGCCGGCCCGTTGGGGGCGGTCAGGCCGTTGGAGGCGCCGTCCTGGTTGACGGCGCTGCCGGCGATGACGGCGAGCACCTGGCGGCCCTGCCGCCGGGCGTCGGAGAGCCGCTGGACCAGCAGCACGCCGACGCCCTCCGACCAGCCGGTGCCGTCGGCGTCGGCGGCGAAGGACTTGCAGCGCCCGTCCGGGGCGAGGCCGCCCTGGCGGGAGAACTCGACGAAGGCACCCGGGGTCACCATGACGGTGACGCCGCCGGCGAGCGCCATGTCGCACTCGCCGCCGCGCAGCGCCTGGGCGGCCAGGTGCACCGCCACCAGCGACGACGAGCAGGCGGTGTCGACCGTCACCGCCGGGCCCTCCAGCCCGAAGGTGTACGACACCCGGCCGGAGATGACGCTGTGCGCGCCGCCGGTGAGCTGGTAGCCCGCCAGCTCGGCCGGGGTGTCGGTGGTGCCGTAGCCCGACGGGGAGGCGCCGACGAAGACGCCGGTACGGCTGCCGCGCAGCTCGTCCGGGTCGATGCCGGCCTGCTCCATGGCCTCCCAGGACGCCTCCAGCAGCAGGCGCTGCTGCGGGTCCATGGCGACCGCCTCGCGCGGCGAGATGCCGAAGAAACCGGGGTCGAAGGTGGTGGCGCCGTCGACGAAGCCGCCCTCGCGGGTGTGCGAGACGGGTTGCCCGTCGGCGTCGACGGCCAGCAGCCGTCCCATGTCCCAGTGCCGGTCGTCGGGGAAGCCACTGATCCCGTCGCGCCCGGTGGCGACCAGGTCCCACAGGTCGTCCGGGTTGGCCACGCCGCCCGGATACCGGCAGCTCATGCCGACGATGACGATCGGGTCGTCGTCGACCGGCCCGGCGGGGCCCCAGGCGGTGACGGTCTCGACCTCGTGCAGGCGCAGCGTCGCCGACAGGTGGTCGGCGAGGGCCGCCGGGTTCGGGTAGTCGAAGACCAGGGTGGTGGGCAGGGTGAGGCCGGTGGCGGCGCCGAGCCGGTTGCGCAGCTCGACGGCGGTCAGCGAGTCGAAGCCGAGTTCCTTGAACGCCCGGTTGGCCTTGACCAGGTCCGTGCCGGAGTGCCCGAGCACGGCGGCGGTGTGCGTGCGTACGAGGTCGGTCAGGTAGCGGTCCTGCTCGGCACGGGGCAGCGTCAGCAGGTGCTGCCGCAGCCCGCCACCGGCGGTGTCCTCCGGTTCCGCGTCGACCACGCGCAGGGCGTCGCGCGCCTCGGCGATGTCGTCGAGCAGGGGGCGGGCGCGGGCGGCGGCGAACGCGGGGGTGAACAGGGACCAGTCGACGTCCGCCACGGTCACCGACGGCGCGGCCCGGCCGACGGCGCTGCGCAGCGCGTACACGGCCTGGGCCGGGGACATCGGGCTGAGGCCGCGGCGGGCCAGCAGTTCCTGCCCCTCGCCGCTGGCCATGCCGCCCTCGGCCCAGGGTCCCCAGGCCACGGCGGTGGCGGCCAGGCCGCGGGCGCGGCGCCGCTCGGCGAGAGCGTCGAGGAAGGCGTTGCCGGCGGCGTACGCGGCCTGTCCGCCGCTGCCCCAGATGCCGGCGATGGAGGAGAACAGCACGAACGCGTCGAGCGGCCGGTCGCCCAGCAGCTCGTCCAGGTGCACGGCACCGGCGATCTTGCCGTCCAGCACCCCGGCCAGCCCGGCGAGGTCGGTGTCGACCAGCATGTTCAGCTGGCCCACCCCGGCGGCGTGCACCACCGCCGTCAGCGGCGCCGGGTCGGCGTCGACGTCGCGCAGCAGCGCCTCGACGCGGGCGCGGTCGGCCATGTCGGCGGCGACCAGGGTCACCCGGGCGCCGAGCCCGGTCAGCTCGTCGCGCAGCTCGGTCGCCCCGGGGGCGTGCTCGCCCCGGCGGCTGGTCAGCACGAGGTGCTCCGCCCCGTTGGCCGCCGCCCAGCGGGCCACGTGGGCGCCGAGCGCCCCGGTGCCGCCGGTGATGAGGACGGTGCCCGAGGGCTGCCAGCGGTCGACGGTGCCCACGGTCGCCGGCGTGGCGCGCACCAGTCGCCGTACGAAGACACCGGAGGGCCGTACGGCGACCTGGTCCTCGGGGCCGCCGCCGGTCAGGACGCCCACCAGGTGGTCCCAGTCGCCGCGCTCGGGCCCGTCCGGCAGGTCGACCAGGCCGCCCCAGAGCTGCGGGTGCTCCAGCCCGGCGACCCGGGCCAGGCCCCACAGCCCGCCCTGGGCGACGCTGCGCACCGGGTCGGTGTCCCCGGTGCCGACCGCGCCCCGCGTGACCATCCACAGTGGCGCCGCGACGTCGGCGGCGTGCAGGGCCTGCACCAGCGTCATCGTGGCGGCCGTGCCGAGCGGCACCGCCGGCTGGGCGGGGTGCGGCCGGTCCAGCAGTCCCAGCAGGGACACGATCCCGCTGAACGGGGCGTCCCCGACGGCCTCGGCCACCCGCGACGTCATGTCCGCGCGCTCGGCGAGCGGGTCGACCGCCAGCCGGGACACCTCGCCGCCGGCGGCGGTCAGCGCCCCCGCGAGCGCCTCGGCCCATTCCGTGGTGGGGGCGTCGTCGGCGGGTGCCACGAGCAGCCAATGGCCCGACGGGGTGACGGCTGCGGGGGCGGCGGTCCGCTTCCACACCACCCGGTACGACCAGCCGTCGACGACCGCGTCCCGCAGTCGCGCCTTGCGCCAGGACGACAGGACCGGCAGGGCCGGGGCCAGCACGTCCAGGGCCGCGCCGTCGGCGCCGAACTGCGCCGCGAGGGCCGCCACGTCGGAGCGTTCCACCGCCGACCAGAACTCGACGTCCACCACGTCGGGGCTGACCGGGCCGGTGACCGAGACCGGCAACTGCTCGGGCCAGTAGCGCTGCCGCTGGAACGCGTACGTGGGAAGGGCGACCGGGGTCGCTCCGGCGTCGGCGTAGAGGGCCGGCCAGTCGACGGGTGATCCGTTGACGTGCAGCTCGGACAGGGCGGCGAGCAGGGCCCGCGCCTCGGGGCGGTCGGCGCGCAGGACGGGCACGGCGATGACAGGGGTGTCCTCGTCGGCGTCCGCCGGCTGCTGCCCGCTCAGCACGTCCCGGGTCATCGCGGTCAGTACGCTGCGCGGGCCGATCTCCAGGAACGCGTCCACGCCGGCGGCGCGCAGCGCGGTGACCCCGTCGGCGAAGCGGACGGCCTCCCGGACGTGGCGCACCCAGTAGTCGGCCGTGCGGATCTCGTCGGCGTCGGCGAGCGCGCCGGTCACGTTCGACACGACGGGCAGCGACGGCGCGGCGAAGGTCAGCCCGTCGAGGACGGTGCGGAACTCGGCGAGCATCGGTTCCATCAGCGGGCTGTGGAAGGCGTGGCTGACCGTGAGCCGGCGGGTGCGCGTACCCCGTTCCCGCCAGAGCCGCTCCACCTCGTCCAGGGCCTCGACGGTGCCGGAGACGACCACGGAGGTGGGCCCGTTGACGGCCGCGATTCCCACGTCGGCCAGGCCGTCGAGCGTGGCGAGGACGTCGGCCTCGGCCGCCGCGACGGCGAGCATCCCGCCGCCGGCCGGCAGCGCCTGCATCAGCCGGCCCCGCGCCGCCACCAGTGCCGCCGCGTCGGCCAGGGACAGCACCCCGGCCACGTGCGCGGCGGTGACCTCGCCGATCGAGTGGCCGCCCACGAAGTCCGGCGCCACGCCGTACGACTCGACGAGCCGGAACAGCGCCACCTCGACGGCGAAGAGGCCGGCCTGGGTGAACGCGGTCTGGTCCAGCAGCTCCGCCTCGGCGGAGCCCTCGGGGGCGAACAGCACCTCCTTCAGCGGGCGCGGCAACAGCGGGTCGAGCTGCGCGCACACCTCGTCGAGGGCGGCGGCGAAGACCGGGAACTCGGCGTACGACTCCCGACCCATGCCGGCACGCTGCGCGCCCTGACCGGAGAAGAGCACCGCGAGCGGGCCCCGGTCGGCCGCCTGCCCGGCGACGACCGCGCCGGACGGCTGCCCGGCGGCGAGGGCACGCAGCCCGGTCAGCAGCTCCTCGCGGCCGGTGGCGGTGAGCACCGCGCGGTGCTCCAGCGGGGAGCGCGACACGACCGACGACCAGCCGACGTCCACGGTGCGGAGGGCCTCGTCGTCCTCCAGCCACCGGGCCCAGCGGCCCGCCTGCGCGGTCAGCGCGGCCTCCGATCGGGCGGAGAGCAGCACGGGCACCGCCGGCAGGGCCACGGTGGGGGCCGGTGCGGCGTCGGCGGCGTCGGGGGCCGGCGGCTCCTCGATGATGGTGTGCGCGTTCGTGCCGGAGATGCCGAACGACGACACCGCCGCGCGGCGGGGACGGTCGGTCGCCGGCCACGGCGTCGCCTCGGTCACCAGCGACACCTCGCCGGCCGACCAGTCCACCTTGGGCGTCGGCTCGTCCACGTGCAGGGTGGACGGGACGAGCCCGTGCCGCATCGCCATCACCATCTTGATCACGCCGGCCACGCCCGCGGCGGACTGACTGTGACCGATGTTCGACTTGATCGAGCCGAGCAGCAGCGGCCGGTCGGCGGGGCGGTCCCGCCCGTACGTGGCGAGCAGGGCCTGCGCCTCGATCGGGTCGCCGAGGACGGTGCCGGTGCCGTGCGCCTCGACCGCGTCCACGTCGGCCGTGGTCAGCCGGGCGTTCGCGAGGGCCTGCCGGATCACCCGCTGCTGGGCGGGGCCGTTGGGGGCGGTCAGGCCGTTGGAGGCGCCGTCCTGGTTGACGGCGCTGCCCCGGATCACGGCGAGGATCGGGTGGCCCTTGCGCTGCGCGTCGGACAGCCGCTCCACGAGCAGGATGCCGACGCCCTCCGACCAGCCCGTGCCGTCGGCGGCGGCGGCGAACGACTTGCACCGGCCGTCGGGGGCGAGCCCCCGCTGCCGGGAGAAGCCCACGAACGGGCCGGGGGTGGCCATGACGCACACGCCGCCCGCCAGGGCCAGGTCGAAGTCGCCCTGCCGCAGCGCCTGGCACGCCAGGTGCAGGGCGACCAGCGACGACGAGCAGGCGGTGTCGACCGTGACCGCCGGGCCCTCCAGGCCGAGGGCGTACGCGATGCGCCCGGAGACGACGCTGGTGGCCGTACCGGTCAGCAGGTAACCCTCGTCGGCCCCCTCGGCCTCGCTCTGCGGGCCCATGCCGTAGCCGTTCGCGGCGGTGCCGACGAAGACGCCGACCTTCTGCCCGCGCATGGAGGCGGGCGCGATCCCGGCGTGCTCGAACGCCTCCCACGACGTCTCCAGCAGCAGCCGCTGCTGCGGGTCCATCGCCACGGCCTCACGCGGCGAGATGCCGAAGAACTCGGCGTCGAAGTCGGCCGCGTCGTAGAGGAAGCCGCCCTCGCGGGTGGTGGAGCGGCCGGCCCGGTCGGCGTCCGGGTCGTACAGGTTGTCCAGGTCCCAGCCCCGGTCCGTCGGGAAGCCGCCGATCGCGTCGCCGCCGGAGGCCACCAGGTCCCAGAGCTGCTCGGGGCTGGCGACGCCGCCCGGGTAGCGGCAGGACATCGCGACGATCGCGATCGGCTCCCGGGCGGCGGCGGTCAACTGCTGGTTGAGCTGGCGGAGGCGGCCCGTCTCCTTGAGCGACGCGCGAAGCGCCTCGACGACCTTGTCTGCGGACGTAGACATCATGAGCTCCGTACTGGGGACAACGGTCAGGAATCGGTTCCGTCAAGCGCCAGCCTGACGAGGGTGTCGGTGTCGAGGTCGTCGAGGTCCAGGACCTCGTCGGTGGGCTCGGCCCCGGTACCGCCGTCGGCGTCGGCGAGGTTGAGCAGCAGGTCCAGCAGCCCGGCCTCGCGGATGCGGGCCAGCGGGATCGCCGCGAGCGCCTGCCGGACGGCCACCTCCGCCGGGTCGCCGTCGTCCGCCTGCGCCGCCTCGGGCAGCAGGCCGTCGAGCAGGTTCTCGGCGAGCACGGCCGGGTTCGGGTAGTCGAAGACGAGGGTCGCCGGCAGCGACAGGCCGGTCGCGCCGGTCAGCCGGTTGCGCAGCTCGACCGCCGTCAACGAGTCGAATCCGAGTTCCTTGAAGGCCCGCTGGGGCTTGACCCGGTCGGTGCCCGCGTGGCCGAGCACGGCGGAGGCGTGGGTACGCACCAGGTCGACCAGGTGCCGGACCCGCTCGGGGCGGGGCAGGGCGAGCAGGTGTTCCCGCAGGGCGTCGGCCGCCCCGCCGGGCTGCTGCTCCCCGGCCAGGGCGTGCAGCGCCTCCCTGGCCTCGGCGATGTCGTCGAGCAGCGGCCGGGGGCGGGCCGAGGCGTACGCCGGGGCGAAGACCGTCCAGTCGACGTCCACCACGGTCAGCGCCGCCCGGGGCAGGCCCACGGCGTACCGCATGGCGTGCACGGCGTCGGCCGGCGCCATGGCGGTCAGGCCGCGCCGGGCCAGCATCTGCTGGGCCTCGCCCGTGGCCATGCCGCCGTCGGCCCACGGTCCCCAGGCCACGGACGTCGCCGCCAGGCCACGGCCGCGACGGTGCTCCGCCAGCGCGTCGAGGAAGGCGTTTCCGGCGGCGTACGCGGACTGCCCGCCGCTGCCCCACACCCCGGCGATGGAGGAGAAGAGCACGAACGCGTCCAGCGGCCGGTCGCCGAGCAGGGCGTCCAGGTGCAGCGCGCCGGCCACCTTGCCGTCGAGCACGCCCGCGAACGCGGCCAGGTCGGTGTCGGCGATCAGGCCGGACTCGCCGGCGCCCGCCGCGTGGACCACGGCCGTCAACGGCGCGGGGTCCTCGTCGAGGCGGGCCAGCAGCGCCGCCACCTGGTCACGGTCGGCGACATCGCAGGCGACGACCGACGCCCGGACGCCCTGCGCGGTGAGTTCCGCGCGCAGTTCCACGGCCCCCGGTGCGCGCTCGCCGCGACGGCTGGTCAGCACGACGTGCTCCGCCCCGTTGGCCGCCGCCCAACGGGCCACGTGCGCGCCCAGCGCGCCGGTGCCGCCGGTGACCAGCACCGTGCCGCACGGCTGCCACCGCTGCGCCGTGTCGGGGGCGGCGGGTGCCGAACGGACCAGGCGACGGACGAACACCCCGGAGGGGCGTACGGCCAGCTGGTCCTCGTCGCCGGCGCCGGTCACCACCCGCGCCAGCCGGTCCCACGCCGTCGCGTCGGCCTGCTCGGGCAGGTCCACCAGGCCGCCCCAGAGCTGGGGGTGTTCCAGGCCCGCCACGAGCCCCAGGCCCCAGAGCCCGCTCTGGGCGACGCCGGGCACGGTGTCCCCGTCGCCGGTGCTGACCGCGCCCTGGGTCAGGCACCACAGCCGGGCGGTCGCCCCGGTGTCGTGCAGGGCCTGGAGCAGCAGCAGCGTGGCGGCCGTCCCGACGGGCACGGCCGGGTGCGCGGGGTGCGGCTGGTCGCGGAGGCCGAGCAGGGAGAGCACGCCGGTGACGGGGCCGTCGGCCAGCACGTCGGCCAGCCGTCGGGCGAGGCCCGCCCGGTCGGTGCCGACCGGGTCGACGGTGAGCCGGACCACGTCGGCGCCGACCTCGGCGAGGGCCTTGGTGACCGCCTCCGCCCGGGTGCCGTCCGCCAGGTCGTCCTGCGCCGTCACGAGCAGCCACACGCCGGGCCGCGCCGGGTCGGCGGTGATGTCGGTGCGCTTCCACCCGACCCGGTACGACCACGCGTCGAGGACCGCCCGCTGCGTACGCGCCCGGTGCCAGGTCGACAGGACCGGCAGGGCGGGCGTGAGGGCGTCCAGGGCGGCGCCGTCGTCGCCGAACTGCGCGGCGAGCGCGCTCAGGTCGCCGCTTTCGACGGCGCTCCAGAAGTCGGCGTCGCCGCCGTGGGTCGCCGCCTGTCGTGGCCGGCTCGCCGGCTCGGGCCAGTACCGCTCCCGCTGGAAGGCGTACGTGGGCAGGTCCACCCGCCGCGCACCGCTGTCGGTGAACCACTGCCGCCAGGACACCGGCACCCCGTGCACGTGCAACTCCGCCAGGGCGTGCAGCAACGCCTGCGCCTCCGGGCGGTCCCGACGCTGCACCGCGACAGCCAGCACAGCGTCGTCGTCGGGCAGCACGTCGGCGGCCATCGCCGTCAGGACGCTCTGCGGCCCGACCTCCAGGAACGTGTCCACACCGGCGCTCCGCAGCGCGGTGATCCCGTCGGCGTAGCGCACCGCCTCGCGGACGTGCCGCACCCAGTACTCCGGGGTGCGGATCTCGTCGACCTCAGCGAGTGCCCCGGTCACGTTCGACACCATCGGCAGCAACGGCGCGGAGAACGTGAGCCCGGACAGGACCGCCCGGAACTCGTCGAGCATCGGCTCCATCAACGGACTGTGGAACGCGTGGCTGACGGTGAGCCGGCGAGTGCGGGTACCCCGGTCCCGCCAGAGTCGCTCCACCTCGTCCAGCGCGTCGACGGCACCCGAGACCACCACGGCGGCCGGACCGTTGACGGCCGCGATACCGACGCGGTCGGTCAGCCCGGCGAGAGACTCCGCCACCGCCGCCTCGTCCGCCGCTACGGCCAGCATCCCGCCGCCGGTCGGCAGCGCCTGCATCAGACGACCCCGCGCGGCCACCAGCGCGCACGCGTCGGCCAGCGACAACACACCGGCGACGTGCGCGGCCGTCACCTCACCGATCGAGTGACCGGCCAGCATGTCCGGCACGATCCCGAACGACTCCACGAGACGGAACAACGCCACCTCGACCGCGAACAGGCCCGCCTGGGTGAACACCGTCTGATCGAGCAGCTCCGCCTCAGCGGAACCCGCCTCAGCGAACAACACCTCCCGCAACGGACGCGGCAGCAACGAATCCAGCTGCCCACACACCTCGTCCAACGCCGCCGCGAACACCGGGAACTCGCCGTACAACTCCCGACCCATGCCCGCACGCTGCGCACCCTGACCCGAGAACACCAGCGCGAGCTGGCCGCGTACGGCGGCGGAGCCGGTCACCACAGCTCCCGACGGCTCGCCCGCCGCGACGGCGGCGAGGCCCGCCAGCAGCTCTTCCCGGCTCGCACCGGACACGACCGCCCGGTGCTCCAGCGCGGCCCGCGACACCACCGACGACCAGGCCACGTCCATCCCGCGTGGGGCCTCGTCGGTGGCGAGCCACCGCGCCCACCGGCCCGCCTGGACGGCCAGCGCGGCGGCGTCGCGGGCAGACAGCAGCACCGGCACCACCGGCGGCACGTCGCTGGCGACGACCTCGCCCTCGACCACCTCGGCCGGCGGCTGCTCGATGATCACATGCGCGTTCGTACCGGAGATGCCGAACGACGACACCGCCGCCCGACGCGGCCGACCCACGGCCGGCCACGGGGTGGGTTCGGTCGCGAGGGCCACCGCCCCGGAGGTCCAGTCGATGTGCGGGGACGGCTCGTCCACGTGCAGGGTCGGCGGGACCAGACCGTGGCGCATCGCCAGCACCATCTTGATCACACCAGCCACACCGGCAGCCGCCTGCGTGTGCCCGATGTTCGACTTGATCGAGCCGAGCAACAGCGGCTCCCGCCCCTGCCGGTCCTGACCATACGTGGCCAGGACGGCCTGTGCCTCGATCGGGTCGCCCAAGGTCGTGCCGGTGCCGTGCGCCTCCACGGCGTCCACATCGGCCGGAGTCAGCCGCGCGTTCGCCAGGGCCTGACGGATCACGCGCTGCTGCGACGGGCCGTTCGGCGCCGTCAGCCCGTTCGACGCGCCGTCCTGGTTGACGGCGCTGCCGCGTACCACCGCCAGGATCCGCCGGCCCTCCCGCTGGGCGTCCGAGAGCCGCTGCACCAGCAGCACCCCGACGCCCTCGGACCAGCCGGTGCCGTCGGCCGACGCCGCGAACGACCTGCACCGGCCGTCGGCCGACAGACCGCGCTGCCGCGAGAACTCCACGAACGTGCCCGGCGTCGCCATCACGCTCACGCCGCCGGCCAGCGCCAGGTCGCACTCGCCGCTGCGCAGCGCCTGCACCGCCAGGTGCAGCGCCACCAGGCTGGACGAGCACGCCGTGTCGACGGTCACCGCGGGGCCTTCGAGGCCGAACGTGTACGCCACCCGGCCCGACAGCACGCTGCCCGAGTTGCCGGTGCCGATGTAGCCCTCGACCTCGGGCGTCTCCATGAGCCGCGTCGAGTAGTCGTGGTAGATGACGCCCGCGAAGACGCCGGTCCGGCTACCCCGCAGGCCCGAGGGGTCCAGGCCCGCCGACTCGAACGTCTCCCAGGACGCCTCCAGCAGCAGCCGGTGCTGCGGGTCCATGGCGAGGGCCTCACGCGGCGAAATGCCGAAGAAGCCGGGGTCGAACTCCGCCGCGCCGTACAGGAAGCCACCGTGGCGGGTGTACGAGGTGCCGGCGTGGTCGGGGTCCGGGTCGTACAGGGACTCCAGGTCCCAGCCCCGGTCGGCCGGGAACTCCCCGATGCCCTCCCCACCGGTGCTGACCAGCTTCCACAGCTCGTCGGGAGACTCCACCCCGCCCGGGTAGCGGCAGGCCATGCCGACGATCGCGATCGCCTCGTCGGCGTCGCCGGCCGTCGCCTCGTCCGGGGCGGCGACGACGCCGGGCCGGGTGCCGGCGAGTTCCGCGTACACGTGGGCCGCCAGGACCTGCGGGGACGGGTAGTCGAACACCAGGGTCGAGGTGAGCCGCAGGCCGGTCGCGCCGTTCACCCGGTTGCGCAGCTCGACGGCGGTCAGCGAGTCGAAGCCCAGGTCCTTGAACGCCCGGTCGGCCGGCACCGCCTCGGCGCCGCCGTGCCCGAGCACCTGCGCGACCAGGCCCCGGACCAGCTGGTCGACCTGCGCGAGGCCGTCCTCGGCGCTGAGGCCGGCGAGCCGGTCGGCCCAGCCGCCGGCGGCACCCTGCCCGGCCCGACGACGGGTCGTCGCCACGTCGACCAGGTTGCGCAGCATCGGCGGTACGACCGCACCGGCGGCGGCCGCCCGCAGCGCGGGTACGTCGATCGCGGCCGGCACCAGCACCGCCTGCTCCGCCTCCACCGCGGCGTCGAACAGTTCCAGCCCGGTGCGGGCGTTCATCGGCCGCAGGCCGGCGCGTGCCGTCCGGGCCCGGTCGTTGCCGCCGATCGAGGCGGCCATGCCGGCGGTGTCCCACATACCCCAGGCGAGGCTGACCGCCGGCAACCCCAACTGCCGCCGATACACCGCCAACCCGTCCAGGAACGCATTACCCGCCGCATACGCCGACTGACCCGGCGAACCGAGCACACCCGCCACCGACGAGAACACCACGAACAAATCCAGATCCAGCGACGCCGTCGCCTCGTGCAACAACCAACCCGCCGACACCTTCGGCGCCAACACCCCGGCGAGACGCTCCTCGGTGACCCGCTCGATCACCCCGTCGTCCAACACACCCGCGGTGTGCACCACACCCGCCAGGCGGCCCCCGGCGGAGACCTCGGCCACCAGCGCACCGACCTGATCCCGGTCCGTCACGTCGCAGGCGATGATCCGCACCGACGCACCCAACGCCGACAACCGCTCCGACAACTCACCCGCGCCCGCAGCCTCCAGACCACGCCGCGACACGAGCACCAGCGACCGCACCCCGTGCACCGACACCAGATGCTCCGCCACCAAAGCACCCAACGCACCCGTACCACCGGTCACCAGCACCGCGCCGTCACCCACCACGGCGGCGTCCGCCGACGCCGGAGCGACCGCCCGCACCAGACGCGGCACGAGCACCTCGCCGGAGCGTACGGCCAACTGGCCGCCGGCCGGGTCTGCGGCGAACCGGGCCAGGATGCCCAGCGTGCCGGGGTTGATCGCGTCGTCGACGTCGGCCAGGACGATGCGACCGGGGTGCTCCGACTGCGCGGAGCGCAGCAGGCCCCACACGGCCGCGGCGGCCAGGTCGCTCACCCGGTCCCCGTCGCGGACGGCCACCGCGCCCCGGGTCACCACCACCAGCTTCGAGTCGGCCAGCGCGTCGACTGCCAGCCACTCCTGCACCAGGCCCAGCACGTCGGAGGCCACCGTACGTACGGCCTCCGCCGGGTCGCCGTCGTCGACGGGCGACGCGGCCGGCGTGAAGAGCAGCAGGCGCGGCGGGGCGATGCCGGCGTCGATGGCGGCCCGCAACTGCCGGATCGTCTCGGCGGAGGGACCGCCGGGGACGCCCGGCAGGGCCGGCCCACCCAGGATCGCCCAGCCCGACGCGTCGTCGACCGGCTCGGCCTCCTCGACCTGCCAGACCACCTCGAACAGGGAACGGGACGCCGCGCTGGCGGCGGCCACGCCGGTCAGCTCCCGCAGGACGAGGGAGTCCACCGACACCACCGGCGCGCCCGCCTCGTCGCGGGCGGTCAGCCGTACCCCGGAGCCGTTGCGGGTCAACCGCACCCGCAGCAGCCCCGCGCCGGAGGCGTGCACCTGCACACCCTCGAACGCGAACGGCACGCGCGGCCCGCCCGACTCCTCGGTGCCGGGCAGCAGCCCGATCGGGTGCAGAGCGGCGTCCAGCAGCGCCGGGTGCACGCCGAAGCGCCCCGCCTCCGCCGTCGCGTCGTCCGGCAGGGCCACCTCGGCGTACACGTCGTCCTCGGCGGTCCACACCCGACGCAGACCCTGGAACACCGGCCCGTACGACAGGCCGTGCTCGAGCAGCGCCGGGTACCAGCCGGTCAGGTCCACCTCGGTGGCGCCGGCGGGCGGCCAGGCTGCCGTCTCCGGCTCGTCGGCGGTGGCCGGTTCCAGCACGCCCTCCGCGTGCCGGGTCCAGCCCGCCTCGGGGTCGTCGTCGGGGCGGGAGTAGACGGCGACGGGGCGCTGCGGCGACTCCGACGCGGACACCCGCACCTGGATCCGTACGGCGCCGGACTCGGGGAGCACCAGCGGCACCAGCACCGTGAGGTCCCGCAGCCGCGGCAGCTCCACCTCGTCGCCGGCGCGTACGGCCAGCTCGACGAGGGCCGTGCCCGGCACCAGCGTCACGCCGGAGACCACGTGGTCGGCCAGCCAGGGGTGGGTGGTCAGGGAGATCCGGCCGGTCAGCACGACCTCGTCGTCGCCGGCCAGGTCCACGGCCGCGCCGAGCAGCCCGTGCTCGGCCACGCCGAGGCCCGCGCCGCTGACGTCGCCGGCGCGCAGCCGGCCCACGGCCGGCCAGAAGCGCTGCCGCTGGAACGGGTAGGTCGGCAGGTCGACCGGGCGGGTCCCGGCCGGCAGCAGGGCGGTCCAGGTGACCGGCACGCCGTGCGCGTACAGCTCCGCCAGCGCGTGGACCAGCGACGCCGGCTCGGGCCGGCCGGGGCGCAGCGTCGCCACGACCGCCGTCAACGGCGCGGCGTCGTCCGGCAGGCAGGCGCCCACCATGCCGGCGAGCACCGCGTCGGGGCCCAGTTCGAGGAAGGTACGGACGTTGCGCTCGCGCAGGCTCGCGACCCCGTCGGCGAACCGGACCGTCTCCCGGACGTGCCGGACCCAGTAGTCGGGGGTGCCGATCTCGTCGGGGTCGGCGACCTGCCCGGTCAGGTTCGACACGATCGGCAGGACGGGCCAGTGGAACGTCAGCCCGTCGAGCGCCTGCCGGAACTCGGCCAGCATCGGCTCCATGAGCGGGCTGTGGAACGCGTGGCTGACGGTGAGCCGGCGCGTGCGTACGCCCCGGTCCTTCCAGACCCGCTCCACCTCGTCGAGGGCCTCGGCGGCGCCGGAGACCACGACGGCGGCGGGGCCGTTGACGGCGGCGACGCCGACCCGGTCGGCGAGCGGGGCGATCGACTCGGCCACCGCGTCCTCGTCGGCGGCGACGGCGAGCATGCCGCCGCCGGCCGGCAGAGCCTGCATGAGCCGGCCCCGCGCCGCGACCAGCGCGCACGCGTCGGCCAGGCTGAACAGGCCGGCCACGTGTGCCGCCGCGATCTCGCCGATGGAGTGCCCGGCCACCAGATCCGGCATGACGCCGAGCGACTCCATCAGCCGGAACAGCGCCACCTCGACGGCGAACAGGCCGGCCTGGGTGAACACCGTCTGGTCCAGCAGCTCCGCCTCGGGCGTGCCCGCCCCGGCGAACAGCACCTCCCGCAGGGGACGCGGCAGCAGCGGATCCAGGTGGCCACACACCTCGTCCAGCGCGGCGGCGAAGACCGGGAAGGCCGCGTACAACTCGCGACCCATGCCGGCACGCTGCGCGCCCTGACCGGAGAAGAGGACGGCGGTCCGGCCGCTGCGGGCGACCCCCCGCACGACGGCGGCCGAGGGCTCGTCGTCGGCCAACGCGCCGAGGGCGGCGAGCAGTCCGGCGCGGTCGCCGGGCAGCAGCACCGCGCGGTGCTCGAAGGCGCTCCGGGCGGTGGCGAGCGCCCGGCCGACGTCGGCGACGGTCAGGTCCGGCTCGTCGTCGACGAGGGTCCGCAGCCGGCGCGCCTGCTCGTGCAGGGCGGCGGCGTCGCGGGCCGACAGGACGCAGGCGACCAGGTCGCCCGGTACGTCCGGGGCGGGCGGCGCGGCCTGCGCCGGGGCGGGCTCGGGAGCCTGCTCGATGATGGTGTGCGCGTTGGTGCCGCTGATGCCGAACGACGACACCGCCGCCCGACGGGGCCGGTCGACGGCCGGCCACGGCCGCGCCTCGGTGAGCAGGGCGACCGCCCCGGCGGTCCAGTCGATGTGCGGGGAGGGCTTCTCGGCGTGCAGGGTCGGCGGCAGCATGCCGTGCCGCATCGCCAGCACCATCTTGATCACGCCGGCGACGCCGGCCGCCGCCTGGGCGTGGCCGATGTTCGACTTGATCGAGCCCAGCCACAGCGGGCGGTCCTGCGGTCGGCCCTGCCCGTACGTGGCCAGCAGCGCCTGCGCCTCGATCGGGTCGCCGAGGGCGGTGCCGGTGCCGTGCGCCTCGACGGCGTCCACGTCGGTGGTGACGAGCCGGGCGTTGGCGAGCGCCTGCCGGATCACCCGCTGCTGGGCGGGGCCGTTCGGCGCGGTGAGGCCGCTGCTGGCGCCGTCCTGGTTGACGGCGCTGCCCCGGACCACGGCGAGCACGCGGTGGCCGTTGCGCTGCGCGTCGGAGAGGCGCTCCAGCAGGAGCATGCCGACGCCCTCGGCGAAGCCGGTGCCGTCGGCGCCCGCGCCGAACGCCTTGCACCGCCCGTCGGGCGACAGGCCGCGCTGCCGGGAGAACTCGGTGAGCATGCCGGGGGTGGACATGACGCTCACCCCGCCGGCGAGGGCGAGGCGGCACTCGTCCTGCCGCAGCGCCTGGGTGGCCAGGTGCAGCGCCACCAGCGACGACGAGCAGGCCGTGTCGACGGTGACGGCGGGCCCCTCCAGGCCGAACAGGTACGAGATGCGGCCCGACGCGACGCTGCCGGCGCTGCCGTTTCCGACGTGTCCGTCCAGTTCGTCGGTGCCGCCGGCGGCCTGGGAGGCGTAGTCGTGGTAGATCAGGCCGACGTAGACGCCGGTGCTGCTGCCCCGCGCCGAGTGGGGGTCGATGCCGGCCCGCTCGAAGGCCTCCCAGGACGTCTCCAGCAGCAGCCGCTGCTGCGGGTCCATCGCCAGGGCCTCCCTGGGGGAGATCCCGAAGAAGGCGGCGTCGAACTGGGCGGCGTCGTGGAGGAAGCCGCCCTGGCGCGGTACGGCCCCGGGGTCCTCACCGCCGGCGCGCAGGTCGTCGAGGTTCCAGCCCCGGTCGGTGGGGAAGGGCGAGATGACGTCGGCGCCGGCGGTGACCACGTTCCAGAGCTGCTCGGGGGTCTGCACGTCACCGGGGAACCGGCAGGCCATGCCGATGATGGCGATCGGTTCGTCGAGGGCGGCGGCGGTGCCGACCGCGACGGGCCGGTCCACGGCCGCCGCGCCGCCGAGTTCCCGGTCCAGGAACTCGGCGAGCACCACCGGGGTCGGGTAGTCGAACGCCACGGTCGCGGGCAGCCGCAGCCCGGTCGCGGCGGAGAGCCGGTTGCGCAGCTCCACCGAGGTGAGCGAGTCGAAGCCCAGCTCCTTGAAGGCGCGCTGGGCGTCGACGCTGTCCGCCGAGCGGTGCCCGAGCACGGCCGCCACGCTGGTGGCCACCAGGTCGAGCAGGTAGGAGCGCCGCTCCGCCGGGCCGAGCGTCGCCAGCCGGTCGCGTACGGAGGCGGTGTCCGCCGGGCCACGACCCACCGCGCGCCGGGCCGGGCCGCCGGCCCGGACCAGGTCCCGCAGCAGGCTGGGTACGTTCTGGCCGGTCGACCGCGACGCCGGCGGCAGGTTCATGAGGACGAGGTGCGCGGTGCCGCGCTGCCGCGCCAGCTCGTACAGCGCCACGCCCTGCCGGTCGGTCAGCGGGGCGCTGGTGGCGCGGATCGCCTTGCGGTGCTCGCTGCCGCCCAGGTGGGCGGTCATGGCGCTGCTGGTCGCCCACAGGCCCCACGCGAGGCTGGTGGCGGGCAGCCCCTGCTCGCGGCGGTGCTGGGCGAGGGCGTCGAGGAACGCGTTCGCGGCCGCGTAGTTACCCTGCCCCGGCGAGCCCAGGGTGGCCGCCACCGACGAGAACAGCACGAACGCCGACAGGTCCAGATCCCGCGTGGCCTCGTGCAACGCCCACCCGGCGTCCACCTTCGGCACCAACACGGCATGCAGGGCAGACTCGTCCAGCGAACCGATGGTCGCGTCGGCGATCACCCCGGCGGTGTGCACCACGGCGGTCAGCGGGTGCTGTGGGTCCACCAGTTCCAGCAGCCGGTTCACCTGCGCGGGGTCGGCCACGTCGGCGGTGCCGACGGTGACCCGGGCGCCGGCGCGGGTCAGCTCGTCGACCAGGTCCTGGTACTGCTCGGGGCCACGGCGGGAGGCCAGCAGCAGGTGCCGCGCCTGGCCGGTGGCGACGAGGTGGCGGGCGAACACTCCGGCGAGGGCGCCGCCGGCGCCGGTGAGCAGGACGGTGCCGTCGGGGTCGGCGGGCGCGGGCACCCGCAGGACGACCTTGCCGATGTGGCGGGCCTGGCTGATGTGGCGCAGCGCCTGGCGGGCCTGGCGCACGTCCCACGCCCGCAGGGGCAGCGGGCGCAGCACGCCCTGCGCGAACAGGGCGAGCAGTTCGGTGAGCATCTCGCCGATACGCCGGTGCCCGGCCTCGTTCAGGTCGAAGGCGCGGTAGGTGACGCCGGGGTGGTCGGCGGCGACCGTCTGCGGGTCGCGTACGTCGGCCTTGCCCATCTCCACGAACCGGCCACCGCGCGGCAGCAGCCGCAGCGACGCGTCGACGAACTCACCGGCCAACGCGTCGAGCACCACGTCCATCCCGGCGCCGCCGGTGGCCGCGCCGAAGGTCTGCTCGAACTCGGTGGTCCGCGAGGACGCGATCCGCTCCCCGGCCACCCCGAGGCCGCGCAGGACGTGCCACTTGCCGGGGCTGGCGGTGGCGTACACCGTCGCGCCCCAGTGCCGGGCGAGCTGGATGGCGGCCATGCCGACGCCGCCCGCGCCGTTGTGGATCAGCACCGACTCGCCGGCCCGCAGGTCGGCGAGGTCCCGCAGCGCGTAGTACGCGGTCAGGAACACCACCGGCACGGAGGCCGCCTGCGCGAAGGACCAGCCGGCGGGGATCTTCGCCACCAGGTCGCGGGTGGCGATCACCTCGGGGGCGAAGGCCGGCTCGAACATGCCGAGCACCCGGTCGCCGGGCACCAGGTCGGTCACGCCCGGGCCGACCTCGACCACGACGCCCGCGCCCTCACTGCCCATCACAGCCGCCGGATCCGGGTACATGCCCAGCCCGATCAGCACGTCCCGGAAGTTCACGCCCGCCGCGCGCACCGCGATGCGCACCTGACCCGCGTCCAGCGCCACGGAGGCGGCGGGCACCATGCCGACGCCGTCCAGGGTGCCGGGGCTGACCGCACCGACCCGCCACAGTCCGGCCGGCGGGACGAGCTCCTCGGCGGCCTGCCCGGCGGGCCGGCCCAGGCGGGGCGTACGCACCTCGTCGCCGCGTACGGCCACCTGGCCGCCGGTGGGCGACGGGTCCTCGACCACGGCGGCCAGCACGGCGAGGGTGGCCGGGGTGAGTTCGCCGTCGACGTCGGCGAGGACGATCCGCCCCGGGTGCTCCGACTGCGCCGAGCGCAGCAGTCCCCAGACCGCCGCGCCGGGCAGGTCCCGCACCGCGTCGGCCGGGGTGGCGGCCACCGCCGCGCGGGTCAGCACCACCAGCGTCGTGTCGGCCAGTGCCTCGCTGTCCAGCCAGGAGCGCACCACGTCCAGGACCCTGGCGGTGGCCGTACGGACCAGGTCGGGCAGGTCCCCCTCCGGGGTGCCGGCGGGCACGGGGACGACCAGCGCGCGGGGTGCCTCGACCGACCCGGCCGCGACCGCCTCGGTCAGCTCGTCGACGGTCGGGAACACCGCCGTGGCCAGGCCCGCCGGGGCGTCCCCGTCGCCGAGCAGCGCCCAGCCGGAGACGTCCCGCGCCGGGGTGACCGCCTCGACCTGCCACGTCACCTCGAACAGCGACCGCTCCGCGGCCTCCGCGCCGGTGGCGTCGCTCATCTCCCGCAGTGCGAGCGACTCGACGGACACCACGGGCGCGCCGGACTCGTCGCCGGCCACCAGCCGCACGCGCGAGCCCGCCCGGGTCAGCCGTACCCGCAGCGTCCGGGCGCCGGAGGCGTGCACCTGCACGCCCTCGAACGCGAACGGCACGCGCGGTCCGCCGGAGCGCTCGTTCAGCAGCAGTCCGACGGGGTGCAGCGCGGCGTCCAGCAGCGCGGGGTGCACGGCGAAGCTGGCGGCGTCGCCGGCCGCCTCGTCCGGCAGGGCCACCTCGGCGTACGCCTCGTCGCCGGCGGTCCACAGCCGCCGCAGGCCCCGGAACGCCGGCCCGTACGCCAGGCCGCGCTCCGCCAGCGCCGGATACCAGCCGGCGAGGTCCACCTCGGTGCCGCCGGCCGGCGGCCAGGAGCCCAGCGTCGGCTCGTCGGTGGCCTGTTCCAGCAGGCCGTCGGCGTGCCGCGTCCAGGCGTCCTCGGGGTCGCCGTCGGGCTGCGAGTGCACCGCCACGGGCCGGGCACCGGAGCCGTCGGCCGCGCCGACGCGCACCTGCACACGGACCGCGCCCGCGTTCGGCAGCACCAGCGGCGCGGCGACGGTCAGCTCCCGCAGCCGGGAGGCGCCGACCTCGTCACCGGCGCGCACCGCGAGTTCGACCAGGGCGGTGCCCGGCAGCACCACCGCGCCGCCGACCACGTGGTCCGCCAGCCAGGGGTGCGTGGACGCCGACAGCCGGCCGGTGAGCACGACCTCGTCGTCGCCGGCGAGCCGCACCGCCGCGCCGAGCAGCCCGTGCCCGGCCGCGCCCAGTCCCGCCCCCGACACGTCGCCGGTCGCGGAGCGGTCGAGCGCCGGCCAGAACCGGTCCCGCTGGAAGGCGTACGTGGGCAGGTCGACCGGGGTGGCGCCGGAGCCTGCGAACACGCGCGACCAGTCGACGGGCACGCCGGCGACGTGCAGGTCACCGAGGTTGGCCAGCAGTTGCCGCGGCCCGTGCTCGTCTCGGCGCAGCGAGCCCACCACCACGCCCGCGCCGGTGCCCCGGTCGAGCGCGTCCTGCACGGCGATCTTGAGTACGGGGTGTGGGCTGACCTCGACGAAGGCGCGGAAGCCCTGCTCGATCAGCTGGTCCACGACCGGCGCCAGCCGGACCGGCTCCCGCAGGTTGCGGTACCAGTAGTCGGCGTCGAGCCCGGCGGTGTCGATCGGTCCACCGGTGACGGTGGAGTGGAAGGCCACGCTGGTGGACCGGGGCTCCACCGTGCCGAAGCAGGCGGTCACCTCGTCGCGGACCGGTTCGACGTGGGCGCTGTGCGCCGCGAAGTCGACGGCGATCTGCCGGGCGCGGATTCCCCGCTCGGCGCAGTGCGCGAGCAACGCGGCGACCGACGCCGAGTCGCCGGCGACCACGGTCACGGCGGCCCCGTTGAGGGCGGCGACGGAGAGGCTCCCGTTCCACGGCGCGATGAGCTGCTCGGTGTCGGCGGCGGGGAGCGGGACGGAGACCATGCCGCCGCGACCGGCGATCGCCAGCAGGCCCCGGCTGCGTGCCACGACGAGCCGCGCCGCTTCGGCGAGGCTCAGCGCGCCGGCGACGCAGGCCGCGGCGAGTTCCCCCTGCGAGTGCCCGACGACGGCGGCCGGTTCGACGCCGCACGACCGCCAGAGCTGCGCGAGGGACACCATGACGGAGAAGAGCACGGGCTGGACCACGTCCACCCGGTCCAGGGGCGGCGCGCCGGGCGCCTCCCGCAGCACGTCCTCCAGGGACCAGTCCACCAGCCGGGACAGTTCCTCGGCGCACTGGTCCATCCGCTGCCGGAAGACCGGCGAGGTCTCCAGCAGGTCCAGCGCCATCCCCGTCCACTGGGAGCCCTGGCCGGGGAAGACGAAGACGACCTTCGGCGCGGCGTCCACGCCGGCCGGCGCGCTGTCGCTGGCGGCGAGATCGGCCAGTCGGGTGGCCGCGTCGTCCCGGTCGGCGGCCACGACGACCGCGCGGTACGGGTGGTGCGCCCGCTGGGTGGCCAGGGAGAAGCCGAGGTCGCGGGGGTCGAGGTCGGCGTCGGCGGCGAGCCGTTCGCCGAGGCGGGCGGCCTGCGCCCGGAGCGCGCGGGCGCTCCTGCCGGAGACCGGCAGCGGTACGGCGGCGGGCCCGACCAGGCCGGGGACGTTCCCCGCCGGGGCGGGCGCTGCCGGGGCCGGCTCGTCGGGCGCCTGCTCGATGATGGTGTGCGCGTTGGTGCCGCTGATGCCGAACGACGACACCGCCGCCCGGCGGGGCCGGTCGACGGCCGGCCACGGCCGCGCCTCGGTGAGCAGGGCGACCGCCCCGGCGCTCCAGTCGACGTGGGGCGAGGGCTCGTCCACGTGCAGGGTCGGCGGCAGCATGCCGTGCCGCATCGCCTGCACCATCTTGATCACGCCGGCCACACCGGCAGCCGCCTGGGAGTGGCCGATGTTCGACTTGATCGAGCCGAGCCAGAGCGGCTCCCCGCCGTCGCGGTCCTGCCCGTAGGTGGCCAGCACCGCCTGCGCCTCGATCGGGTCGCCGAGGGTGGTGCCGGTGCCGTGCGCCTCCACGGCGTCCACGTCGGCCGGCGTCAGCCGCGCGTTCTCCAGGGCCTGGCGGATCACCCGCTGCTGCGACGGGCCGTTCGGGGCGGTCAGCCCGTTGGACGCGCCGTCCTGGTTGATGGCCGAGCCGCGCAGTACGGCGAGTACCCGGTGCCCGTTGCGTCGCGCGTCGGAGAGGCGCTCCACCAGCAGCATGCCGACGCCCTCGGACCAGCCGGTGCCGTCCGCGCCGGCGGCGAACGCCTTGCACCGCCCGTCCGGGGCCAGCCCGCCCTGGCGGGAGAACTCGGAGAACATGCCGGGCTGCGCCATCAGCGCCACCCCGCCGGCCAGGGCCATGTCGCACTCGCCGCCGCGCAGCGCCTGGGCGGCGAGGTGCAGCGCCACCAGGGACGAGGAGCAGGCGGTGTCGACGGTGACCGCCGGGCCTTCGAGGCCGAACGTGTAGGCGACCCGCCCGGAGGCGACGCTGCCCGCCGTGCCGGTCAGCAGATGCCCCTCGAGGCCGTCGAGGTCGTCGCGTCCGCTGGTGGCGTAGCCGGAGGAGGCGGCGCCGATGAAGACACCGGTGGCGGTGCCGCCGAGCGCGGCGGGGTCGATGCGGGCGTACTCGAAGCTCTCCCAGGCGGTCTCCAGCAGCAGCCGCTGCTGCGGGTCCATGGCGAGGGCCTCGCGGGGGCTGACGTTGAAGAAGCCGGCGTCGAAGTCGGCCGCGTCGTAGAGGAATCCGCCCTGGTGGGTGACGGTGCCGCCGGCCTGGTCGCCGTCGGTGCCGTACAGCCGGTCGAGGTCCCAGCCGCGGTCGGTCGGGAAGTCGCCGATGGCGTCGGCGCCGGAGGTGACGAGCTGCCACAGCTGCTCGGGGGTGCTGACGCCGCCGGGGTAGCGGCAGGCCATGCCGATGATGGCGATCGGCTCGTCGGCGTCGGCGGTGACGACGGTACGGACCGTGTGGCCGGTGCCGGTGGCCGGGCCGAGCTGCGCGAGCAGGTGGTCGGCCAGCCGGGCCGGGGTGGGGTGGTCGAAGGCCAGCGTGGCGGTCAGCCGCAGGCCGGTGGCCGCACCCAGTCGGTTACGCAGTTCGACCGAGGTCAGCGAGTCGAAGCCCAGTTCCTTGAAGGCCCGGGTGGCGGGGACCGCCTGCGCCGAGGCGTGCCCCAGCACCGTGGCGGCCTGGCCGCAGACGAGGTCGACGAGGGCCTGGCGGGCGTCCGCCTCGGAGAGGCCGGCGAGCCGGTCGCGCCACGACGTACCGGCGGTCGGCTGGTCGGTGGCCGTGCGGCGCCGGCCGCCGCGCATCAGGTGCCGCAGCAGCGGCGGTACGTGGCTCGCCTCGCCGGTGACCTGGAGTCGGGCCGCGACGACGACCGGCTGGACCGCCGGCAGGGCGGCGTCGAAGAGTTCGGCGCCCTCGGCCGGGGAGAGCCGGCTCATCCCGACGCGCCGCAGCCGCTGCTGGTCGTCGCCGTCGAGGTGGGCGGTCATCGTGCTGTCGGTGGCCCACATGCCCCAGGCGACGCTGGTGGCGGGCAGCCCCTGCTCGCGGCGGTGCTGGGCGAGGGCGTCGAGGAACGCGTTCGCGGCCGCGTAGTTACCCTGCCCCGGCGAGCCCAGGGTGGCCGCCACCGACGAGAACAGCACGAACGCCGACAGGTCCAGATCCCGCGTGGCCTCGTGCAACGCCCACCCGGCGTCCACCTTCGGCACCAACACGGCATGCAGGGCCGACTCGTCCAGCGAACCGATGGTCGCGTCGGCGATCACCCCGGCGGTGTGCACCACGGCGGTCAGCGGGTGCGCCGGGTCGATCCCGGCGATCAGCTCGCTGACCTGCGCGGGGTCGCTGACGTCGACGGCCACGGCGGTGACGTCGGCACCCGCGTCGGTCAGGTCCCGGACCAGGGTGGCGTAGTCGTCGCCACCGTCGCGGCCGGGTGCGCGGCGGGAGGCCAGCAGCAGGCGCCGGGCCTGGCCGGTGGCGACCAGGTGCCGGGCGAGTACGCCGGCCAGGGCCCCGGCCGCGCCGGTGACCAGCACGGTGCCCTCGGGGTCCACGGGCGCGGGGATGCGCAGCACGACCTTGCCGACGTGGCGGGCCTGGCTGACGTGCCGCAGCGCCTGGCGGGCCTGGCGCACGTCCCACGCCCGTACGGGCAGCGGACGCAGTGCGCCCCGCGCGAAGAGGTCGAGGATCTCGGTGAGCATCTCGCCGATGCGGGTGCTGCCCGCCTCGTTCAGGTCGAACGCGCGGTAGACCACGCCCGGGTGCTCGGCGGCCACCTCCTCCGGGTCGCGTACGTCGGCCTTGCCCATCTCCACGAACCGGCCACCGCGCGGCAGCAGCCGCAGCGACGCGTCGACGAACTCACCCGCCAACGCGTCGAGCACCACGTCGACCCCAGCACCGCCGGTGGCCGCGCCGAACGCCTGCTCGAACTCGGTCGTCCGCGAGGACGCGATCCGCTCCTCGGCCACCCCGAGGCCCCGCAGCACGCCCCACTTGCCGGGGCTCGCCGTCGCGTGGACGGTGGCGCCGAGGTGGTGCGCGAGCTGGATGGCGGCCATGCCGACGCCGCCCGCGCCGTTGTGGATCAGCACCGACTCGCCGGCCCGCAGCCCGGCCAGGTCCCGCAGCGCGTAGTACGCGGTCAGGAAGACCAGGGGAACCGACGCCGCCTGGGTGAAGGACCAGCCGGCGGGCATCTTGGCGATGCGCTGCCGGTGGGCGACGGCCTGCGGGCTGAACCCGAGCTCGAACATGCCCATCACGCGGTCGCCGGGCACCAGGTCGGTCACGCCCGGGCCGACCTCGACCACGACGCCCGCGCCCTCACTGCCCATCACCGCCGCCGGATCCGGGTACATGCCCAGCCCGATCAGCACGTCCCGGAAGTTCACGCCCGCCGCACGCACCGCGATACGCACCTGACCCGCGTCCAGCGCCACGGGAGCGGCGGGCACCATGCCGACGCCGTCCAGGGTGCCGGGGGTGACGGGGGCCAGGTGCCACGCCCCCGGCGGCGGGGTCAGCTCGTCGCCCACGGGCCGCATGAGCCTCGGCACCAGGGTGTGTTCGCCCCGCAGCGCCAGCTGTCCACCGGAGACCGACGGGTCGACCGCCGCCCCGGCCAGTACGGCGAGGTTCGCGGGGGTCAGCTCGCCGTCGACGTCGGCGAGGACGATCCGGCCCGGGTGCTCTGACTGCGCCGAGCGCAGCAGGCCCCAGAGCGCCGCGGCGGCCAGGTCGGTGACCCGGTCGTCGTCCGCGGCGGCCACCGCGCCCCGGGTCACCACCACCAGCTTCGAGTCCGCCAGCGCGTCGGCGGCGAGCCAGGACCGCAGCACGTCCAGGACGGCGCCGGTGAGCGCCCGTACGGCCGCCGGCATTGCGGTGCCGGAGTCGCCGGTCGGCACCGCCAGCAGCACCTGCCGGACGGTGGCGCCGCTCGCTCCCAGAGCCGCCACGTCCGCGAAGACCGGCAGCTCCGGCAGCCCGGCCGGGGCCGAGCGGCCCAGCGCCGCCCACCCCGTCAGGCCGTCCACCGCGACGACCTGCTCTGCCTGCCAGGCCACCTCGTACAGCGAGCGGGCGGCGGCGCCCCGGGTCGCCGTCGCGGTCATCTCCCGCAGCACCAGGGAGTCCACCGACACCACCGGCGCGTGCGAGCCGTCGCAGGCGACCAGCCGCACCCCGGAGCCGTCCCGGGTCAGCCGCACCCGCAGCGTCCGGGCCCCCGAGGCGTGCACCTGCACGCCCTCGAACGCGAACGGCACGCGTGGCCCGCCCGTCGCCTCCGACGCGAGCAGCAGCGCCACCGGGTGCAGCGCGGCGTCCAGCAGCGCCGGGTGCACCCCGAACGCGTTGGCCTCGCCGGCCGCCCCGTCCGGCAACGCCACCTCGGCGTACGCCTCGCCGTCGGCCGTCCAGGCCCGCCGTACGCCCCGGAACACCGGCCCGTACGACAGGCCGTGCTCCGCCAGCGCCGGATACCAGCCGGTCAGGTCCACCTCGGTCGCGCCCGCCGGCGGCCACTCGCCGATGCCCGGCTCGTCGGTCGACACCGGTTCGAGCAGGCCGTCGGCGTGCCGTACCCACTCGGTGTCGTCGTCGTCCTCGGGCTGGGAGTACACGGACAGCGCGCGGACGGCGGCGTCGTCGGCCGCGCCGACGCGCACCTGGACGCGCACGGCGCCGGAGGCGGGCAGCACCAGCGGCGCGGCCACGGTCAGCTCCCGTACGCGCGACGCGCCCACCTCGTCGCCGGCGCGTACCGCCAACTCCACCAGGGCGGTGCCCGGCACCACCACGTTGCCGCCGACCACGTGGTCGGCCAGCCACGGGTGCGTCGACGTCGACAGCCGGCCGGTCAGCACCACCTCGTCGTCGCCGGCGAGCCGCACCGCCGCGCCGAGCAGCGGGTGCCCCGCGACGCCGAGGCCGGCGCCCGACACGTCGCCGACCCGCCACGGCAGCACCTCGGGCCAGAACCGCTCCCGCTGGAAGGCGTACGTGGGCAGGTCCACCCGGGCGGCGCCGGTGTCGGCGAACCACTCCTGCCAGGACACGGGAACCCCGTGCACGTGCAGCTCGGCCAGGGCGTGCAACAGCGCGTGGACCTCCGGCCGGTCCCGACGCTGCACGGCGACAGCCAGCACACCGTCGTCGTCGGGCAGCACGTCGGCCGCCATCGCGGTCAGGACGCTCTGTGGCCCGATCTCCAGGAACGTGTCGACGCCCGCCTCGCGTAGGGCGGTGATCCCGTCGGCGTAGCGCACGGCCTCCCGGACGTGCCGCACCCAGTACTCCGGAGTGCGGATCTCGTCGGCGTCAGCGAGCGCACCGGTCACGTTCGACACCAACGGCAGCGCGGGCGCGGCGAAGGTCAACCGCTCGACGATGCCGCGGAAGCGCTCCAGCACCGGCTCCATCAGCGGGCTGTGGAACGCGTGACTGACGGTCAGCCGGCGGGTACGCGCGCCCCGGTCCCGCCAGAGCCGCTCGACCTCGTCGAGGGCGTCGACGGCGCCGGAGACCACGACCGAGGTCGGGCCGTTCACCGCGGCGATGCCGACCCGGTCGGTCAGCCCGGCGATCGACTCCGTCACGGCCGCCTCGTCGGCGGCCACGGCGAGCATGCCCCCGCCGTCCGGCAACGCCTGCATCAGCCGGCCCCGCGCCGCCACCAGCAGGCAGGCGTCCTGGAGGGACAGCACCCCGGCCACGTGCGCGGCGGCGACCTCACCGATGGAGTGCCCGCCCACGAAGTCCGGCGTGACGCCCATCGACTCCACGAGCCGGAACAACGCCACCTCGACCGCGAAGAGCCCGGCCTGGGTGAACGCGGTCTGGTCCAGCAGCTCCGCCTCGGCGGAGCCCTCGGGCGCGAACAGCACCTCCTTCAGCGGGCGCGGCAGCACCCGGTCCAGGTGCCCACACGCCTCGTCGAGGGCGGCGGCGAAGACGGGGAACTCGTCGTACAGCTCCCGGCCCATGCCGGCACGCTGCGCGCCCTGGCCGGAGAAGAGCACCGCCAGCGGCCCCCGGTCCCCGGCCTGGCCGGTGACCACCGTGCCCGACGACTCCCCCGCCGCCAGGGACCGCAGGCCCGCCAGCAGTCCCGGACGGTCCTCGGCGAGCAGCACCGCGCGCCGGTCGAGCGTCGCGCGGGACACCACCGACGAGAAGGCCACGTCGAGCGGACGCGAGCCCTCGTCGTCGGCCAGCCAGCGGGCCCACCGGTCGGCCTGCGCCGACAACGCGGCCGGCTGCGCGGCGGCGAGCAGCACCGGCGCCACGGCGGGACGGCGGGACGGCGTGGCCTCGTCGCCGGCCGGGTCGGGCGTCGGCGCCTGCTCCAGGATCAAGTGGGCGTTGGTGCCGCTCATGCCGAACGACGACACGCCGGCCCGGCGGACGTGGTCGCCGCCGGCCCACGGGCGCGCCTCGTCGAGCAGGGACACGGCCCCCGTCGACCAGTCGATGTGCGGGGACGGCTGCGCCACGTGCAGGGTGGGCGGCAGCACGCCGTGCCGCATCGCCATCACCATCTTGATGACGCCGCCAGCGCCGGCGGCGGCCTGTGGGTGGCCGATGTTCGACTTCAGCGACCCCAGCCACAGCGGCCGGTCGGCGGACCGTCCCTGGCCGTACGTGGCCAGCAGCGCCTGCGCCTCGATCGGGTCGCCGAGCCGGGTGCCCGTGCCGTGCGCCTCGACGGCGTCCACGTCGGACGGGCTGAGCCGGGCGTTCTCCAGGGCCTGCCGGATGACCCGCTGCTGGGCGGGGCCGTTGGGGGCGGTCAGGCCGCTGCTGGCGCCGTCCTGGTTGACGGCGCTGCCCCGGATCACCGCCAGGACGGGGTGACCGTTGCGTCGGGCGTCGGAGAGCTTCTCGACGAGCAGCATGGCGACGCCCTCGGACCAGCCGGTCCCGTCGGCGTCGGCGGAGAAGGCCTTGCACCGCCCGTCGGAGGCGAGCCCCCGCTGGCGGGAGAACTCGACGAAGGCGCCGGGCGTGGCCAGCACGGTCACGCCACCGGCCACGGCGAGGGAGCACTCGCCGTCGCGCAGCGCCTGGCCGGCGAGGTGCAGGGCGACCAGCGACGACGAGCAGGCGGTGTCGATGGTGACGGCCGGCCCCTCCAGCCCGAAGGAGTACGCCAACCGGCCGGACATCACGCTCGCGGCCGTGCCGGTGAGGACGTAGCCCTCCGTGCCCTCGGGCAGTTGCCGCAGCACGGACGTGTAGTCCTGCCCCGCGGTGCCGACGAACACCCCCGTACGGCTGCCCCGCACCGACGCGGCGTCGATGCCGGCCCGCTCGAAGACCTCCCAGGTCACCTCGAGCAGGAGCCGCTGCTGCGGGTCCATGGCCAGCGCCTCGCGCGGCGAGATCCCGAACAGGGTCGGGTCGAACAGGCCGGCGTCGCGCAGGAAGCCGCCCCGGTTGCTGTACGTCGTGCCGGGGTGGTCGGGATCGGGATCGTAGAGCCCGTCGAGGTCCCAGCCCCGGTCGTCGGGGAAGGTGCCGGTGGCGTCCACGCCACCGGCGACCAGGTCCCAGAGGTCCTCCGGTGAGGTGACGCCGCCGGGGAAGCGGCAGGCCATGCCGACGATCGCGATCGGCTCGGCGTCCTCGTTCTCCAGCTCGGTCAGGCGCCGGCGCGCCAGGCGAAGCTCGGAGGTCACCCACTTCAGGTGTTCGAGGAGCTTGTCTTCGTCCGCCATGACCCACCCGCCCAGAGCTTGCTATCGATCGGAATCTGCCGATTCGTTGACCACACCACCGCCGACGGGCCGGCTTCGTGCACAGGTGGGTGGAGACATGGCCGTTCGGCTCACGAACCCCACACCTGTTCCTGATTCCGGTTGTCGTGCCTGCTCAGGCACCCGCCACGCCGGGCAGTCCCGCCGACACATGCCCGCCACCGTGACTGGACGGTACTGAGCGCCCATCGCCCGCCCAACCCCTAGAGAACCCCTGATCGACCGGCCCGCGAGGACCGTCGCGGCAGGTCCCGCGAGCGGCGGTGACCAGCGTCGCGAGGGCCGCTCAGGCCGGCTGTCCGGCGACGGCCGGCAGGATGCGGCGCAGCCGCCCCGGAGGCGTCGAGCGGCGGCGCCACTCCCGTGGGTAGCCCACCGAGACCTCCTCGAACCGAACCCCGTCGTACCAGGTGGTGCGCGGGATGTGCAGGTGGCCGTAGACGGCGACGCGGGCGTCGAAGCGGACGTGCCAGTCGGCCGTGGCCTCGGTGCCGCACCACTGGGCGAACTCCGGGTACCGCAGGATCCGGGTGGGCTCGCGCACGAGCGGGAAGTGGTTCACCAGGACGGTGGGCAGCCCGTTGCGTTCGGCGCTCAGCCGGCGCTCGGTCAGGGCGAGCCGCGCCCGGCACCACGCGTCCCGCGTCGGGTACGGGTCGGGATGCAGCAGGATCTCGTCGGTGCAGACCACGCCGACCTCGTGGGCCCGCGCCAGGGCCTGCTCCTTCGTGTACGTCCCGGCAGGCCGGAAGCTGTAGTCGTAGAGCAGGAACAGCGGCGCGATCAGGACCGGGTCGTCGCCCTGCGGGTCCCACACGGGGTACGGGTCCTCCGGGGTGACCACCCCGAGGCCCCGGCACAGCTGCACCAGGTGCTGGTAGCGCGCGTCCCCCCGCAGCTGGATCGGGTCCTCGCGGGGAGTCCACAGCTCGTGGTTGCCGGGGGCCCAGATCACCTTGGCGAAGCGGCGGCTGAGCAGTCCCAGCGCCCACTCGATGTCGCTGACGAACTCCCCGACGTCGCCGGCGACGACGAGCCAGTCGCCGTCGCGTTCCGGCCGTAGCCGTTCGACGATGGCCTTGTTCTCCGCGTGCACCACGTGCAGGTCACTGATGGCGAGCAGTTGAGGCAGGCCGGATCCGGCCATGCGGACCTCCCGATCCATCCGGGGCACCGCACGCACCCACATCCGTACCGTTCGCTGCTGGTGGGCACGGCGAGACGGCCTGACGGGCTCCGACCCTACGGAGCCGGATCGGCACCGGCACACCCCTAGACAGGGTCCGTGGACCCCTAGGCGGCCGTGCCCGCCCGACGGCGCCGGCCAGGCGTCCGGCGCCGTCGGGTCAGCTCGAATCCGGTCAGGACTTGCCGAACTCCCGCTGGATGATGTCGAACAGCTCCTCCCGGCTCGCCGACTCCAGTTCCTCCTCGACGGTTGGCGCCGGCGCGGTGGCGGCGGGTCGTCCGCGCCACCTCGCCACCAGATCCTCCAGCCGACCGATGACCGCGTCGTCGACCTGATCGCCCGGCAGCCCGCCGAGGAGCTGGTCGAGGCGTTCGATCTCCGCCACGATCGGCAACGCCGGCTGCTCGGGCGCCAGCTCGGCTCCCAGGTGCGCGGCGAGCGCGTGCGGGGTGGGATGGTCGAAGACGAGGGTGGCGGGCAGCCCGATGCCGGTTTCGGCGGTAAGCCGGTTGCGCAGCTCGACGGCGGTCAGCGAGTCGAAGCCCAGTTCGAGGAAGCCCCGGCCGGGCCTGATCCCGCTCGGCGTGGCGTGGCCCAGCACCGCCGCGGCGGTGCCACGGACCAGGTCCAGCAGGATGCGGTCGCGCTCCGGCCCGGAGGCGGCGGCAAGCCGCTCGCGCAGCGCCGACGCCGCGCCGCGATCCGCGTCGCTGGACGTCTCCTCGCCGTGCTCGGCCTGTGCTTCGGGGATTTCGGTGAACAACCGGGACGGACGCAACGCCGTAAACGACGACACAAACCGATCCCACCGCACATCCGCCACCACCAC
>NZ_JBICTM010000019.1:0-23499 GCF_043197615.1 Micromonospora sp. NPDC049048
CGGTTACATTCCGAACCCGGAAGCTAAGCCCTCCAGCGCCGATGGTACTGCACTCGGGAGGGTGTGGGAGAGTAGGACACCGCCGGACAATCTTCTAGTTCAGGGTCACCCTTCGGGGTGACCCTGAACTGCGTTACGGGAAAAGACGCCGGTCAGAAGGCGTAGCGGACGCGGCAGTACGGCGCCTTCGCGGCGAGCAGGTCCGTCAACGCCGCCACGTACGCGCCCTTGCGGCCGGTGCGGTACCGCACGTTCCACCCGCCCGTCTGGGACCGCTTCGGCTGCTGCAACTCCGGCCGCCAGAGCACCTCCTCGGCCTTCGGGTGCCAGCCGAGGTTCACCTCGTGCAGCCGGTCGTTGTGGGTCAGGAAGATGACCTCGGCGGCGAGCTGCGCCTTGGCGCGCGGACCGAGTGCGTCGTCGAGCTGGTCGAACAGCTCCGCCCAGTCGTCCAGCCACCCGTCGCGTACGACCACCGGGCTGAGGTTGACGTGCACCTCGTAGCCGGCCGCGACGAAGTCGTCGATGGCGGCCAGCCGCTCCGGGACCGGGGACGTCCGGATGTCGAGCAGTTTCGCGTCCCGGGCCGGCATCAGCGAGAACCGCACGCGGGTACGACCCTGCGGGTCCCAGTCGAGCAGGTCGCGGTTGACGTGCTTGGTGGCGAACGTCGCCTTCGCCGTGGGCAGGTCCCGGAACAGCGTCACCAGGTCGCGGACGTTGTCGGAGATCCGGGCGTCCAGCGAGCAGTCGGAGTTCTCGCCGATGTCGTACACCCAGGCGGTCGGGTCGCACTGGTTCGGCTCGCCCTTCACGCCCTGCCGACCCACGTGCCGGCGCAGGTAGCCGCTGATCCGGTCGATGTTGGCGAAGACCGTCACCGGATTGCTGTAGCCCTTGCGGCGCGGCACGTAGCAGTAGGCGCAGGCCATCGCGCAGCCGTTCGCCGTGGACGGGGCGATGAAGTCGGCCGAGCGGCCGTTCGGGCGGGCACTGAGGGACTTCTTGACGCCCAGGACCAGGGCCTCGGTCTTGATCCGCACCCATCGGGCGACGTTCGTCTCGTCCCCGTACAGCTCCGGGATGCGGGAGTGGCTCTCGACCTCGACGCGCTCAGCGTCGGGGAAACGCTCCAGCACGGCCCGCCCACGGGGCAGCGCGGCGGCCTCCGGCTCCACGTAGATCCGCCGGATGTCGAACAGCCGCGGGTGCGGGACGGAATCGGTCACGAATGGGACAACTCCGGACCGATCGGCGATGTTCCCCGTCCGGCGCGCCGTTTCCGTGCGCGGCCCCCGGGTACGCCGACGCATGCCCGAGGGCCACCTCGTCCACCGGTACGCGCGCGAGCAGCACGCCGCGCTCGCCGGGCAGGTCCTCGCCGTCTCCAGCCCGCAGGGGCGCCTGGACCCGGGCCCGTACGACGGGCGGCGGCTGGGGGCGGTGGAGGCGTACGGCAAGCACCTGCTCTACCACGTCGACGACGCGCCGGCCCTGCACGTGCATCTCGGCATGCGCGGGCTGTTCCTGCGCCACGACGACCCGGCCGTCCCGCCCCGCCCGGGCGTGCGGCTGCGCCTGGCCGGCGCCGGCGTCGCGTACGACCTGATCGCGCCCATCCGCTGCGAACCGCTCCCGGCCGGCGGCGAGCGCGTGCTGCGGGCCTCGCTCGGCCCTGACCCGCTGCGCGCCGACGCCGACGGCGAGGAGGCCGTACGCCGGCTCGACGCCGCCCGGGGCGCGGTCGGCGCGGCGCTGCTCGACCAGGCCGTGTGGGCGGGCCTCGGCAACGCCTGGCGGGCCGAGCTGCTCTTCCTCGCCGGCCTCGACCCGGCCGCCCGGGCTGTCGGGCCGGTGTCCGCCCGTCGGCTGTGGGAACTCGCCGTGGAGTACCTCACGCTGGGCCGCGACGCCGGCCAGGTGGTCAGCGACCCGGCGGCGCCCGACGAGCGGTGGGTCTACAAGCGGCCGACCTGCCGTCGCTGCGGGGCCGTCGTGCGCGCCTGGCAACTGGGCGGTCGCACGGCGTACGCCTGCCCGGTCGACCAGCCCGCGGCCTGACGCCGCGGGTCAGAGGCGGGGCCGACGGGACCTGACGAGCCGCAGGGCGTTGCAGACGTCCACGACGCCCGGGACGTCCCAGGCGATCTCGCCGGCCACCCGGCGGTTCTCCGGACCGGCCACGATGCCCGCGAGGATGACCACGCGGTTCTGCACGGTCACCACGATCTGCTGGCGGCGGGTGGCCCAGTCGCTGCTCAACCGCTGCGCGACCAGTGCCGCCAGCTGGCCGTCCTCGTCGTCCGGCGCGGGTCCCGGCGGCTCGGGGCGGAAGCCGCCTTCTTCCGGGTACGGCCAGGGAGTGCGCATGGTGTTTCCTCTCGGACGGTCTGCGGCCCCGGGGTGCGCCCCGGGGCCGGAAGGAGGTCGGGTCAGCGGGACACCGCGTCGGACACCGCCGTCTGGGCGAGCCCGCGCGAGCCCGGCCCGGCGCCGGCTGCCGTCAACCCGGCGGCCCCGCCCGGGGAGAGCCGGCGGACGGCCTCCTCCGGGCTGGCGAAGACCGGAAACAGCCCGTCGAGCCGCATGGTGTGCAGCACGGTGCGGATGAAGCGGGACGGGGCGGCCAGGCAGAGCACGGCACCGCGCTCGCGGGCGTCGCGGTGGGCCCGGACGAGCAGCGCGAGCCCGCCGGCGTCGATGAGGCGGACCCGGGTCAGGTCGACCACCACGTGCCCGCAGACGTCCACGGCCTCGCGTAGGGCGAGCCGCAGCTCGTCGACGTCGGTGTCCCCGGGAGCCGTGACCACCGGGACGTCGTCGAGGTGGTCCACGCCGAGCACCCCGCCCGGCTGCCCGCCCGGCCCGGTGACGTCGCCGCCCACGCCGACGGTCGGCAGGCTGCACCGGGGACAGCGGTGCGGACCCGTGGCGAACGGCGAGCCGCTCCAGCCGTGTTCGGCCACCAGGGTCCAGACGACCTCGGCGTCGGGCAGGACGCACGCGGTGCCCGTGGTCGAGTCCCCGCAGCTGTCGCAGATCAACGTCATCAGGTGCTCGTCCGGTACGACGGTCATGGTGTCTTCCTCCACGGGAGGTCGGGACGGGCCAGGCGCCGGCCCGCGACCGGCGGCGTCGGGGCGGTGTCGGGTTCCCGCTCCGCTCCCGGCGGCGCGACGGCGGCGCGTCGCGGGCCGCCGGCCGTGGCCGCCACGAGGGCGACACCGAGGACGGCCGAGCCGGCCGGCACGCCGACACGCCACGCGTCGGAGCGGTCGATGTCGAGGCCGACGATGCGGGCCAGGATGACACCGAGCAGCGCGGTGACGATTCCCGCCACCAGCGCCAGCCAGACCGGCACCTCCCGGCGGCGCGGCGTCAGCCACCAGCCCACGACGGCGACGAGCAGACCGACGGCGAGCGCGGTGACGAGACCGGCGACGGTCATTCTGATCCCCTCCCGCGGGACCGGCCGGCCGACGACAGCCAGCCCTCGCTGTGCCCCACCACCCTCGGTGCCGCCCGTGGCGCCGGCCACGCGGTTGCATGACAGTTGCGTGACAAAAACGTCGAACGCCGGACGCGGTTGGGCGGCGCTCGACGTCTTGGGGATGATGCCGGTATGACGGACGTGCTGGTGATCGAGGACGACGACCGGATCCGTCTGGCGCTGCTGCTCGCGCTGGAGGACGAGGGCTACCGCGTCCGGGGCGTGGCGACCGCCGAGGAGGGGCTGGCGAGGCAGCGCCGGGAGCCGGCCGACACCGTACTGGTCGACCTGATGCTGCCCGGTCTGGACGGCTTCGAGTGCATCCGACGGCTGCGCCGCGACGACGACGTGCCGATCGTGGTGGTCAGCGCCCGCGACGACACCCACGACATCGTCGCGGCGCTGGAGGCCGGGGCCGACGACTACGTGGTCAAGCCGGTGGCGATCAAGGAACTGTCGGCGCGGCTGCGGGCCCTGCGTCGTCGGGCCCGGGCGGCGCCCGATCCCGTACCGGTGCTCACCTTCGGGCAGCTGGAGATCAGCCCGGACGCCGGGGAGGTACGCCTGGCGGGCCGGCCGGTGCCGGTCACCCGTACCGAGTTCCGGCTGCTGTGCGAGCTGGCCGAGCACGCCGGCCGGGTGCTGTCGCGCCACCAGCTGCTGCAACGGGTCTGGGGCTACGACACCGGCGACGAGCGGCTCGTCGACGTGCACGTGGGTCGGCTGCGGCAGAAGATCGAGGACGATCCGGGCAACCCCCGGCACCTGGTCACCCTGCGCGGCCTCGGCTACAAGCTGACCCGGTGAGGCGGCTCGGACTGCGGGCCCGGGTGTCCGCCGGGTTCGCCGTCGGCGCGTTGCTGCTCTCCGCGTCCATGGCGCTGGTCTCGTACGAGCTGACCCGGCGGTCACTGCTCGAGGAGCGGGAGCGTACGGCCGTGCGGGTGGCGTACTTCGACGCGGCGGTGGTGCGTAGCGGCCTGGACACCGAGGCCCCCGACGTGGTGGAGGTGCTGCGCTCCCTCGACACCGGGGGCAACCGCCGGCCGCTGCTGCACCGCGGCGAAGACTGGTACGCGCGCACGGCCGACGCCGGCCTGACCGCCGCCATCCCGGTCGACCTGCAACAGCTCGTCCACGCCGGGGAACCGGCCGTGCAGCGCGTCCGGGTCAACGGCCAGCCCACCCTGCTCGTCGGCCTGCCGCTGGCACCGTCCACCAGCTACTACGAGCTGACGTCGCTGCGCGAACTGGACCAGACCCTGCGGGTCCTGGCGCTGGCGCTGACCGCCGTCGCCATCGTGGTCGCCGGCTCCGGCGCAGCCCTCGGCTGGTACGCCACCCGGCACAGCCTGCGGCCCCTGACGGCGGTCGCCGACGCCGCGCAGGAGATCGCCGCCGGCAACTTCTCCGCCCGGCTCGCGGCGACCACCGACCCGGACCTCACCCGGCTCTCCACGTCGTTCAACGACATGGTCGACCAGCTGTCCCGGCGCATCGAACGGGACCGCCGCTTCGCCGCCGACGTCAGCCACGAGCTGCGCTCGCCGTTGCAGACGCTGTCCGCCGCGGCCAGCGTCCTGGCCCGTCGCCGGGCACACCTCGACGACCGCACCGCCACCGCCGCAAAGCTGGTGGCCGACGAGATCACCCGGTTCCAGCAGCTGGTCGACGACCTGATCCAGCTCGCCCGCAGCGACCAGCCGGTCGACCGTACGCCGGTGGACGTGGCGGCCCTGGCCCGCCGCGCCTGCCGGGCGCGTGGCCTGCCGGACACGCTCGTGTGGACGGCCCGGGACACCGCCCCCACCTGGCTGGTCGACGAGCGCCGGGTCGAGCAGATCCTGGCCAACCTGGTCGACAACGCGTTGCGCCACGGCGGCGGGCCGGTGGCGGTGCGACTGTCGCAGCGGGACGGGACGGGCATCGTCGAGGTCGACGACGAGGGGCCGGGCGTGCCCCCCGAGGACCGGGAGATCATCTTCGACCGCTTCGTCCGGGGCCGGGCCGCGAACTCGCGTGCCGACGGCGACGGCACCGGCCTCGGGCTGGCCCTCGTCGCCGAGCACGCCGCCGCGCACCGGGGCAGCGCCAGCGCGGGCGACCGCTCCGGCGCGGGCGCCCGCTTCCGGGTCGAACTGCCCGGGGCACTGCGATGACCCGCCGCACGCCCGTGGGCCGGTCGTGGGTGAGGCGGGCGGGCCGGTGGCGGGGCGTCGGCGGCGCGCTGCTCGTCCTCGGGCTGCTGGGCGGCTGCGGCGTATCGGTCGAGGACACCCCGCGCGTCGTGGCGCCCCCGCCCGGGCCGTTCCCCTCGCCGGGGGTGGTCGTCTCCACGCCGAGCCCCACCCTGACGGCGGGGCGAGCGACCGAGGTCCTCTGCTTCGTACGGGACGACCGGCTGGTCCGCGTCGAACGGCGCGTCGACGGCACGCCCACCGTCGACGCCCAGCTCCAGCACCTGCTGGCCGGCCCGACCGCCGCCGAACGCGACACCGGTCTCACGACGGCCCTGCCCGGGGCCGTGCCGGTGGCCGTCGCCCGGCCGCGCGGCACCGAGGTCGACGTGGACCTCGGCGGGGCCGGCGACGAGACGGGCCGCAGCGACGAGGTCCTCGCCTTCGGGCAGATCGTCTGCACGCTCACGGCCCGCTCCGACGTCGACACCGTGGGGTTCTTCCGGGGCGGGGCCCCGCTGGGGGTGCCGCGCGCCGACGGGTCGCTGTCCCGGCGTCCCCTCGCCGCCGACGACTACGCCGGCCTCGTGGCACCCCGTTGACCGGGGCGACCCGCCGACCGGCGGGCGCATCGTGGCCGAACGCGAGCGACGCCGTCCGGCCCGCGCCCGGACGGCTGACACCGGCCGACCTCGCGGAGCGGCCACGCGCCGCCGCCGTGGCGTCCGGCCCCCGGCTTCCGGCCGGAACGTCAGCCGCTGAAGGCGGTGAGGAACCGGTCCCGGAAGGCGTCCATCGGCCAGACCGGCGCGCGCGGGCCCGGCCGCAGCCCGTCGTCCCAGCCCCACCCCGAGATCCGGTCGAGCACCGCCGGGTCGCGGGCGACGACGGTGACCGGGACGTCACGGCTCGCCCGTGCGCCGGTGACGACCGGGGCGGGCTGGTGGTCGCCGAGGAAGACCAGCACCAGGTCGTCGTCGCCGTGGGTCTCCAGATAGGACACCAGGGTGCCGAGCGAGTACTCGACGGACCGGCGGTAGCCGGCGCGCGGCTGCGACGACGGGTTGCCGGTGCTCGCGTCGTGGAAGACGGTCCCGTCGCCGACCCGGGACCAGTCGACGAGGCGGGGGATCCTGGTCCAGGGGGAGTGGCTGGACACCAACGCGATCTCGGCCATCACCGGGGCACGCTGCGCCCGGGAGCGCTCCAGCCGTTCGAAGGCCGCCAGCGTGTACTGGTCCGGCATCGGGGCGTAGCTGAACTTCGGCCCCCGGTAGTCGAGGCTGCGCGCGTCGTAGAAGCGCTCGTAGCCGAAGAAGGCCCCCTCCGGCCACGGCCGGGTGGCGGCCGGCATCACGCCGACCGTGCGCCACCCGGCCCGCCGGAACGCGCCGCCCAGCGTCAACCGGTCGCTGGCCAGCAGACTGCGGTGCCGCTGGTCGTTGTCGACCCACATCCCGGACAGCAGCGTGGCGTGGGCCAGCCAACTGCCGCCGCCGGTGGTCGGCGAGGTGAGGAAGCCGCTGCGGGAGGCGAAGCCGGCGGCCCGCAACCGGCGGTCCCCGTCGGCCAGCACGGCACCCACACTCGGGGCGTACTCCGGGTCCTCCACGGCGTCGCGCCCGTAGCTCTCCACGAAGGCGACCACCACGTCCTTGCCGCGTAGCGCGTCGAGCAGGCGGTCGCCGGGGGTGTCCCGGAACGGGTCGACGCCGACCTGGGCCGCGAAGACCTCGCGGTCGCGCAGCCGGTCGCGTACCTGTAGCACGTGGGCGCCGACCAGGTCGGTCGCGGCGGCGTCGGCCACCGGCACACCGGGCGACACCCGCACGCCGAACGCGGCGCAGAGCAGCCAGACGACCGCCAGCGCCGCGACCGTGCGCCGGGTGGCGGCGTGATGCCGGACCAGCAGCGGGGTCAGCCGCAGCACCGACCGCGTGGTCGCGAGGAGCAGCGCGGCGAGCAGCAGCCCGGCCGCGACGGTCGCGCCGACGGCGCCCGCCCGGCCGACCGCGTCGGTGAGGAAACCCTGCGCGTCGTCGAGCAGGGCCCAGTCGAGCACGAGGTCGAAGGGGCGGCCGAGCGTGGCGAGGAGACCGAGATCGGCGACCTTCAGCAGGGTCAGCAGCCCGAGCAACGCGCCGGCGAACGCCGCCACCGGCCGCCGCGCGCGGGGCGGCAGGGCGAGCAGCAGGGCGACGACCAGCAGCCCTTCGAGGGGTACCCGCACGAACGCGCCGGGCGTGAGCCGGGCGGGCTGGTGGGGCGCGGTCAGGGCGGCCAGCACCAGCAGGGCGGCCAGCGCTGTCGTCGCCCGCGCCGCGCCCCGTCGCCGCCCGCCCGCTCCGTCGGCGGTACGGCCAGGCGCTGCGGCTGGTGGACGGGCGACGGCGGCCGGCGACGAGGTCCGGTCGGCGGCGGGTGGCGGCGCGCTCGGGTCAGTCATGGGCGGTGACGAGGTCGGGGCGTACCGGCGCGGGCCGGGGCCGGCGGTGCGGGACGCCCGGCGGCACCTCCCGGGCGGCTCGGTGCCGCCACAGCCACCCGACGTCGCGGCCGAACGACTCGACGAGCAGGACCAGCGCGACCGCCAGCACCAGTGCCTCGCCCCGCCCGGGCAGCACCCCGGCCACCGCGACCAGCAGCAGTACGCCCTGCGCCGCCGCGACGACCTTGCGCCAGTACCTCGGTGGCAGCGGCCGACGCAGCCAGGGCAGCGCCCACCCGGCGGCGACGAACGCGTACCGCATCGCGCCGAGGGCGAGCACCCAGGCGCCCACGGTGGGCGCGACGGCCGCGCCGAGGACGAGGATGAGGAACGCGTCCACCTCCATGTCGAAGCGCGCACCCAGTGCGCTGGTGGTGCCGGTACGCCGGGCCACGTGGCCGTCCACGGCGTCGAGGGCCAGCGCCACGGCGGTCAGGGCGACCAGCACCCCGCCGCCCGCCGGCCGGTCGACGGCGAGCGCGTCCCCGGTCAGCGCCGTCACGGCACCGACGAGGAGCGCCCGGGCCAGCGTCACCCGGTCGGCCGGTCCGAGGCCGGCTTGGAGCCGCCCGCCCGCCCGACGGTGCGCACCCGACCCGCGCAGCCCCCGGTCGAGGGTCAGGCACAGCACCGCCCCGTACGCGGTCCCGGCGAGCCAGCCCGCCGGCCCGAGGCCGACCGTCGCGGCCAGCGCCGCCAACAGAGCAATCTGGACGATGAATCCGATCACGGGACCGTTTCGAACCGTGGGCACCGTACCTCCGTGTCTATCATCGACGACTTCCGACAGGAACTACGGGAAACATCGCCGTTCGGTTCGCCCCGGACGCGGGTGAGGAGAAGCCGGTGACCGGTGAGGCGCGCGCCTTCTGGCTGCGTACGCCCGGCACGGGCGAGATCCGGTCGGTGCCGCTCGCCGCCCCCGGTCCGGGCGAGGTGCTCGTGCGCAGCCGGTACTCGGGTGTCAGCCGGGGCACGGAGACGCTGGTCTTCGCCGGCCGCGTCCCTGCCGACCAGTACGCGGCGATGCGTGCCCCGTTCCAGGAGGGCGACTTCCCGGCGCCGGTGAAGTACGGCTACCTCAACGTGGGAGTCGTCGAGCAGGGGCCCGCCGAGTTGCGCGGCCGGACGGTCTTCTGCCTGCACCCGCACCAGAGCGCGTACGTGGTGCCGGCCGGCGCGGTGGTGCCCGTACCCGAGGCGGTGCCGCCCGCCCGCGCGGTGCTCGCCGGGACGGTGGAGACGGCGGTGAACGCGCTGTGGGACGCCGCGCCCCTGGTCGGCGACCGGGTGAGCGTGGTCGGCGGCGGCATGGTGGGCTGCTGCGTGGCGGCGCTGCTGGCCCGCTTCCCCGGCGTACGGGTGGAGCTGGTCGACACGGACCCGACCCGGGCGCGGGTGGCCGCCGCGCTCGGCGTCGACTTCGCCCCGCCGGAGGGGGCGGCCGGCGGGCGCGACCTCGTGGTGCACGCCAGCGCCACCGCCGCCGGCCTGCAACGTTCGCTGGAACTGCTCCGGCCGGAGGGCACGGTCGTCGAGCTGAGCTGGTACGGCGACCGCACCGTCGCGCTGGCGCTGGGCGGGGCGTTCCACTCCGGTCGGCTGACCGTGCGCGGCAGCCAGGTGGGCGCCGTCGCGCCGGCCCGGCGGGGCAGCCGGAGCCTCACCGACCGGCTGACGCTCGCCCTGGAGCTGCTCGCCGATCCCGCCTTCGACGCGCTGCTCACCGGCGAGTCCCGCTTCGCCGAGCTGCCCGACGTGCTGGCCCGACTGGCTGCCGGCAGCCTCCCCGCACTGTGCCACCTCATCACCTACGACGGAGAGTGACCCGTGTTCAGCGTGACCGTCCGAGACCACATGATGATCGCCCACAGCTTCCGGGGCGAGGTGTTCGGCCCGGCACAGCGCCTGCACGGGGCGACCTTCGTCGTCGACGCCACCTTCCGCCGCCCCGACCTCGACGCCGACGGCGTGGTGGTCGACATCGGGCTGGCCACCGCCCAGCTCAGGGCGGTGCTCGGGGAGCTGACCTACCGCAACCTCGACGACGACCCGGCGTTCGCGGGGGTGAACACCACCACCGAGGTGCTGGCCCGCACGGTCGCCGACCGCCTCGCCGAGCGGGTACGCGCCGGCGACCTGGGCGCGGGCGCCCACGCCCTGGCCGGCATCACCGTCACGCTGCACGAGTCGCACGTCGCCTGGGCCAGCTACGAACGGTCGCTCTGAGTGGCGACGGTGCACGTCGTGCTGCCCAACGACGTCGACGACCCGGCCGAGCCGAGCGGCGGCAACGGCTACGACCGCCGGCTCTGCCGGGGGCTCGCGGCGGCCGGCTGGACGGTCCGCGAGCACGCCGTACCCGGTGACTGGCCCCACCCCGACCGGGCCGCGCGCGCCGGAGTCGCCGGGGTGCTCGCGGCGCTGCCCGACGGGGCGTGCGTCCTGCTCGACGGGCTGGTCGCCTCGTGCGTGCCGGAGGTGCTCGGCCCGCACGCCCGGCGACTGCGCCTCGTCGTCCTCGTGCACCTGCCGCTGGAGCACGACGCCGAGGGCGCCGCTCTGGCCGCCGCCGTCGCGGTCGTCACCACCAGCGAGTGGACCCGGCAACGGCTGCTCGACCGGTACGCGCTGCCGGCCGGCCGGGTGCACGTCGCCCGGCCCGGCGTGGACCCGGCCCCGCCCGCGCCCGGGTCGCCGGCCGGCGGGCACCTGCTCTGCGTCGCCGCCCTCGCCCCGCACAAGGGGCACGACGTGCTGGTGGAGGCGCTGTCGACCGTCGCCGACCTGCCCTGGAGCTGCGTCTGCGTGGGGCCGCTGAGCCGCGACCCGGGGTTCGTGGCGGCCCTGCGCCGGCAGGTCGGCGGGCACGGTCTCGCCGACCGGGTGCGCCTGGTCGGCCCGCGCACCGGGGCGGCCCTGCACGCCGCGTACGCCGCCGCCGACCTGCTGGTGCTGCCGTCGCGCCGGGAGACGTACGGGATGGTGGTCACCGAGGCCCTCGCACGCGGCGTGCCGGTGCTCGCCACGGCGGCGGGCGGGGTGCCCGAGGCCCTGGGGCGCGCACCCGACGGCGCGACGCCGGGACTGCTCGTGCCGCCCGACGACGCGGCGGCCCTGGCCGGCGCGCTGCGGCGCTGGCTCGGCGAGCCCGACCTGCGCCGGGCGCTGCGGCGGGCGGCGCGCGAACGACGGCGCACGCTCGACGACTGGGCCGTCCCCGCGAGCGTCACGGGCGCGGTGCTGGCCGGGGCGGTGGCGGCGTGACGGGGCACCTGCCGCCGGACTTCGCGCGCTGGCTGGCGCTGCGGGAGCCCGCCGACGCGGCGGCCCGCGCCGCGGACCTGGTGGACGTGGTCCGCCGCCGGCTCTCCGGCGCCGGGCCGCTCGTCGTGCACGACCTCGGCACCGGCACCGGGTCCATGGCCCGCTGGCTGGCGCCGCTGCTGCCCGGCCCGCAGCACTGGATCCTGCACGACCGGGACGCCGACCTGCTCGCCCGTGCGGCCGCCGGGATGCCCGCCACCGCCGGGGACGGCGCCCCGGTCACCGCCGAGACCCGACGCGGCGACCTCACCCGGCTGACCGCCGCCGACCTGGCCGACGCGTCGCTGCTCACCGCGTCCGCGCTGCTGGACATGCTCACCGCGGCGGAGGTCGAGCGGCTCGTCGCGGTCTGCGCCACGGTGGGCCGCCCGGCCCTGCTGGCCCTGTCGGTGACCGGCCGGGTCCGGCTCAGCCCGGCGGATCCCTGGGACGGGCCGGTCGCCGCCGCGTTCGACGACCACCAGCGTCGTACGGTCGACGGGCGCACCCTGCTGGGGCCGGACGCCGTGCACGCCTGCGCGGCGGCGTTCGCCCGGCACGGCGTCGACGTGCTCCTGCGACCCAGCCCGTGGCGGCTCGGCCCACAGCAGGCGGAGCTGGCCGGCGAGTGGTTCACCGGCTGGCTCGACGCCGCCTGCGAGCAGCGGCCCGAGCTGACCGGCCCCACCCGCGCGTACGCCCGCCGTCGCCGTGCCGAGATCGCCGCCGGCCGGCTCGACGTCCTGGTCGACCATCTCGACCTGCTGGCCGGCTGTGGGTGAACCGGGCGCCCCGCCGGCACGTGCGCATCGGCGGGGCGAGCGTCGGGGGAGGACCCGGATGGCGGCGCGCGGGTGCTGGCCCTGGGCGCGGCTGCTCGGCGGCGGGGGCGTGCTGGCCGTCCTGCTGGGCTGGCTGGGCACCGGCCCGTTCCTCGCCGGGTTGCGCCTGATCGACGTACCGGCGCTGGCCACCGCCGTCGGCATCGGGGCGGTGACCACGGGTTGCTGTGCCTGGCGGTGGAGCCTCGTCGCGGCGGGGCTCGGCGTGCGACTGCCGCTGCCGACGGCGGTCGCGCACTGCTACCGGGCGCTGTTCCTGAACGCGACGCTGCCCGGCGGCGTGCTCGGCGACGTGCACCGGGCCGTACGGCACGGCCGCGACGTCGGCGACGTCGGGCGCGGCGTGCGCGCGGTGGTGTGGGAACGCGCCACCGGCCAGGTCGTGCTGGCCGCCGTGGCGGTGGTCGTGCTCGCCGTCCTCCCGTCGCCGGTGCGGCCCCACCTGCCGGTGGTGGCCGCGCTGCTGGTGGCGGCCGGGCTGGGCGTCGTCCTGCTCGCCCGCGCGCTGCCCACCGCCGGGCCGTCGCGGTGGGCGCGCGCGGCGCGTACGGCGGCGGCCGACGTCCGCGGCGGGCTGCTCGGCCGGCGCGCCTGGCTGGGCGTGCTGGTGGCCTCCACCGTGGCCGTCGCCGGCCACCTGGCCACGTTCGTGCTGGCCGCGCGTACCGCCGGTTCCACCGCGCCGCTGGCCCTGCTGGTGCCGCTGACGCTGCTCGCGCTGCTGGCCATGGGGGTGCCGGCGAACGTCGCCGGCTTCGGCCCGCGTGAGGGCGTGGCGGCGTGGGCGTTCGGCGCCGCCGGCCTGAGCGCCGCCGAGGGCGTCGCCACCGCCACGGTGTACGGGGCGCTGGTGCTCGCCGCGAGCCTGCCCGGCGCCGCCGTCCTGCTGGTCCGCCGTGCCCGAGTGCCCACCGACTGACGAGGAGCCCGATGTCCGAAGCGCCGCCCGCCGCCACCGTCCGTACGCAGGTCACGGTGCCGCTGCGGTTCCCCGACGGATACCACACCACCGCCCGCGTGTTCTCCTTCCACAACCTCGCCGACGGCCGGGAGCACCTCGCGTTCGGCCTCGGCGACCGGGTCGGACCCGCCGACGGCGGCGCGCCACACCGCTCCTCGCCGCCACTGGTCCGCCCGCACAGCGAGTGCCTGACCGGCGACGTGTTCGGCAGCCGGCGCTGCGACTGCGGCCCCCAACTGCGCGAGGCGGTCGAACGCATCGCCGTCGCCGGCGGCTACCTGCTCTACCTGCGGCAGGAGGGACGCGGCATCGGCCTGTACGCAAAGCTCGACGCGTACGCGTTGCAGGACGCGGGGCTGGACACGTACGAGGCGAACCTGGCGCTGGGGCACCGGCCCGACGAGCGGGACTACACGGTGGCCGCGCAGATGCTCGCCGCCCTGGGCGTGGACCGGATCGCCCTGCTGAGCAACAACCCGGACAAGGCGGCACAGTTGGCCCGGCTCGGGGTCGCGGTCGCCACGCGCGTACCCACCGGGGTGCACCTGTCCGAGGCGAACGCCGGCTACCTGGCGGCCAAGGCCGGGCGTGGCGGGCACGCCCTCGACCTGCCCTTCGTCCATGACTGAGCGCCCGTACGTGCTGCTCAGCTGCGCGACGTCGCTCGACGGCTACCTCGACGACGCCAGCGGGCAGCGGCTGCTGCTGTCCAACGAGGCCGACCTGGACCGGGTCGACGAGGTGCGGGCCGGCTGCGACGCGATCCTGGTCGGCGCGGGCACGGTCCGCCGCGACGACCCCCGGCTGCTGGTCCGCTCCGCGCGGCGCCGCGCCGACCGTGTCGCGCGGGGGCTGCCCGCCTCGCCGACGAGGGTGACGGTGACCGGCTGCGGCGACCTGGACCCGGCGGCCCGCTTCTTCACCACGGGAGACACCGAGCGGATCGTCTACTGTGCCACCCCGGCGGTGGGGAAGACGGGGGAGCGGCTGGCCGGCCGGGCCACCGTGGTGGACGCGGGCGAGCCGGTGGACCCGGCGTGGGCGGTGGCGGATCTCGCCGAGCGGGGGGTGGGCCGGCTGATGGTGGAGGGCGGGGCGAGCGTGCTGGGGCAGTTCCTCACCGCCGGCCTCGCCGACGAGCTGCACCTGGTCCTGGCCCCGTTCTTCGTCGGCGACCGGCGGGCGCCCCGGTTCGTCGGCGACGGGCGGTTCCCCTGGCACCCCGGCCGCCGGGCCAGGGTGGCGGAGACCCGCCAGATCGGGGACGTCGTGCTGGTCCGCTACGCGCTCTCGGAGCGCTGCGACGCGGCCTGAGCGGGCGCCCTCGGCGAGCGCCTGACCTGGGAGTGCGCGGCGGGCTGCCGGCAGGGTCGACCGCCCGGCGGCGGGCGAGTCGGATTCCTGCCCGTCGCCAATGTGACTCACCGCATCGGGGTGGTTGCGAACGGTGCTCAGATGTCTCCCACTGGCCCGCGCCGTGCGGGCCGACGGAAACGGAGAGTACGAGTGGGATCCAACCTCCTGCGCCGGGTCGCCACGGCGACCGTGGCGCTCAGCTGCGCCGTCCTCGGGACGGTGGTGGCGGCGACGGGACCGGCGGCGGCCAGCCCGATCCGCAACAACACCCCCTGGTCGGTGCTGCTCTGCAAGTTCAGCGACAAGCCGGCCGAGCCGAAGACGCCGTCGTTCTTCGCCAACTTCCTCACCGACGCCGGCCTCGGCACCTCGGGAGTGGCGGACTACCTGGCCGACCAGTCCGGCGGCCGGGTGTCGCTGGCCGGCTCGGCGGTACGGGGCTGGTACACGATGTCGTACACCCTGACGCAGTTCCAGTCGATCGACCGCGGCACCCGCATCCAGCGCTGCGTCGACACCGCCGCCGCCAACGGCTACACCGTGCCCGCCGGACACCGTACCGCCGTCATGCTCAACGACTGGGTCGACTCCGGTGCCGCCGGCGGACGGGTGCTGCTCGACCCGGGCGCCTGGAACGTGGGCTTCGCCGCCCACGAGATGCTGCACGGCTACAACCTGGGGCACTCGTTCTCCAACGACACCACCTACCAGAACGCGCCGTGGTCCCAGCCGGGGGAGTACGACGACCCCTGGGACGAGATGAGCGCCATGCACATCTACGCCTTCGCGACCGCGAACTACGGCACGAGCGCGGTCGGGCTCAACGCCTTCCACCGCGACGAGCTGGGCTGGCTGCCGAAGAACCGGGTGTTCACGATGGCCGCCGACGGGGTCGGCTCGCGCAGCATCACGCTGGCCCCGCTGGAGGTGCCGTCGGCGAGCGGGCCGCTGCTGGTGCGGATCCCGTTCGACCCGGCCGACCTCTTCCACTACTACACGGTGGAGTTCCGCCGGAAGACCGGCTGGAGCGCCGGCATCCCGGCCGACACGGTCCTGCTGCACGAGGTCCGCAACGGCACGCCCACGCTGCTGCGTACCGGGCCCGGCGGTGGCCCGGCCCAGTCGATCAACGCCAACGGCGTGCAGGTCAGCGTGAACTCGGTGTCCGGCAACGCCGCGACCGTCACCGTCACCACCGACGTGGTCGACCGCTGCCTGCAGGGGTACGTCTGGCGGGAGGCCCGGCCGGGCGACCTGGTCTGCGTCACCGGGGCCACCCGCAGCCAGGTCTGGGCGGACAACGCGGCGGCCCCGAGCCGCTGGACCAACGGCGCGTACGGCCCGCACACCTGCATCTCGGGCTACGTGTGGCGTGAGGCGTACGCCGGGGACGACGTCTGCGTCACCGGCGCGCAGCGCACCCAGGCCGCCTCGGACAACGCCGCCGCGGCGAGCCGCCGCAACCCGGCGCGCCTGGTCTCCGGGCCGAACACCTGCGTCAGCGGATACGTCTGGCGCGACGCCGACCAGTCCGACTACGTCTGCGTCACCGGGGCGACCCGCTCCCAGGTGCTCGCCGACAACTCCGTCGCCGCGAGCCGCTGGGTCAACGGCCCGTACGGCCCGCACACCTGCGTCGCCGGCTACGTGTGGCGGGAGGCCTTCCTCGGCGACGACGTCTGCGTCACCGGCACCCAGCGCAGCCAGGCCGCGGCGGACAACGTCGCCGGCCCGGGCCGGGTGCTGCGACCGGGCGGCTGAGCCCCGGCGTTCCCCGGGCGGGCACCCGCCCGGGGAACGCGGATCGCGACCCGACCGCCTGCCCGATCCGCGAGGACCCGGCGGTCGTCGCGCGGTCAGGGCCGGCCGGCCTCGAACGTCTCCCGGTCGAGGAAGAGCAGCCGGGCCCGCTTGCCGTCGAGGTCGATCAGCGGCCCGGCGACGAACCCGGTGCGCAGCAGCCGGTTCACCGCCTTCTCGTTGAGCGCGTCCGGCTCCATCACGACGCGCCGGTGTCGCGGGTCGGCGAAGACGAAGTCGAGGAACACCCGCAACAGCGTGCCGGTGAAGCCCCGCTCGGCCGTGTCGGCCGGACCGATCAGCAGGTGGGCCCCGTGGTCGCCGGGCTGGACCGGGTAGCACTCGCCGACCGGGTCGGCGGCCGGCTCGTACGTCTGGAACAGCGCGACCGGCCGCCCGTCGCGGTGGGTCAGCCACGCGTGGTGGGTGGACAGCGAGTCGAGGTAGCGGTAGATCTCCTCGACCCGCTCCCGCCCGGCCTCGCGCATGCCCCAGAACCGGGCGCGTTCCTGGCTGGCCCAGGAGTGGATCAGGTCGATGTCGGTGTCGGGGTCGAGGGGACGGATCGTCACCCGGCCGAAGCCGTCGACGTCCTGGTGGTAGGTGCGGACGGGCTCACGCATCGGGTCCCTCACTTCGCGGCGGCGGTGATCGGCGGGACGCTCGCGGCGGCCCTGCGGCGGGCGGCGGGGACGACCAGGGGGGTGCCGGTCTCCGGGTCGTCGATCACCCGGCAGGGCAGCCCGAAGACCTCCCCGACCAGTTCGGCCGTCACCACCTCCCGGGGCGCCCCGGCCGCCACCACCTGCCCCTCGCGCATCGCGATCAGGTGCGTGGCGTAACGGGCGGCGTGGTTGAGGTCGTGCAGCACCGCCACCAGCGTGCGGCCCTGCTCCTCGTGCAGCCGGGCGCACAGGTCGAGGACCTCGATCTGGTGGGCGATGTCCAGGTAGGTGGTCGGCTCGTCGAGCAGCAGCAGGGGGGTCTGCTGGGCCAGCGCCATGGCGATCCACACCCGCTGCCGCTGCCCGCCGGAGAGCTCGTCGACGGGCCGGTCGGCCAGGTCGGCCACGCCGGTGGCGGCCATCGACTGGGCGACCACCCGCTCGTCCTCACGCGACCACTGCCGCAGCAGCCCCTGGTGCGGGTACCGGCCGCGGGCGACGAGTTCGGCGACGCCGATGCCGTCCGGCGCGACGGACGTCTGCGGCAGCAGGCCGAGGGTGCGCGCGACGCCCCGCGCCGGCATCCGGTGGATGTCCTCGCCGTCGAGCAGCACCGCCCCGGCGGCCGGCTTCAGCAGCCGGGACAGGGCCCGCAGCAGGGTCGACTTGCCGCAGGCGTTGGGGCCGATGATGACCGTGAAGGACCGATCGGGCACCTCGACGGTCAGGTCCTGCGCGATGGTCCGCCGCTCGTAGGCGAGGGTCATCGCGGTGCCGCTCAGCCGGGACGTCATGCTCGGTGCTCCGATCTCGTCGTGGGTGGGCCGTCGGTCGTGCCCGGTCACAGCCGGCCGGCCCGGCGTTCGGTGGCCAACAGCCAGACCAGGTAGGCGCCGCCGAGCACGCCGGTCACCACGCCGACCGGCAGCTGGTGGCCGGGGAAGGCCCGCAGCGCGAGCTGGTCGGCGCCGACCAGGAGGACGGCCCCGACGGCCGCCGAGGGCAGCAGGTTCGGCCCCGGGGCCCGGGTCAGCCGCCGCGCGAGGTGCGGCGCGGTGAGAGCCACGAAGTTCACCGGGCCGGCGCCGGCCGCCGCCAGGGAGACCAGCAGCACCGCCGCCGCGAGCACGACCAGCCGCAGCCGCTCCACGCGTACGCCGAGGGCGGCGGCGCTGTCGTCGCCCATCTCGACCAGCCGCATCGCCGGCCCGTAGCCGACCAGCAGGAGCGGCACCAGCACCGCCAGCGCGAACAGCAGGGGCAGCGCGTTCGACCAGCCGCGCCCGTCGAGGCTGCCGGTGAGCCAGAGCACGGCGCGGGCGGCGTCCATCAGCGGGGCCCGGGTGAGCAGCCAGCCGTTGACCCCGGTGAGGATCGCCATGGTGCCGATGCCGACCAGGATCAGCCGGTAGCCGTGCACGCCGCGGCGCCAGGACAGCCCGTAGACCAGCGCGCCGGTGACCAGCCCGCCGACCACCGCCGAGGAGGCCAGCGCCAGGCTGCTGCCGCCGAGCACCACCACGACCAGGGCCCCGGTCGCCGCGCCCTGGGTGAAGCCGAGCATGTCGGGGCTGCCCAGCGGGTTGCGTACCAGCGACTGGAAGACGGCGCCGGCCAGCGCCAGCGCGGCGCCGACGCAGAGCGCGGTGACCACCCGGGGCAGCCGCAGCTCGGTGACGATGAACTCCTCGGCCGGGGTGCCCCGGCCGGTGAGGGCGCGCAGCACGTCGGCGGGGCTCATCGGGTAGTCGCCGCTGCCGATGGCGAGCACGCTCAGCGCCAGGGCCAGCAGCACGCAGGCGACGCCGACGGCGATGGCGCGGGGACGCAGCCGCAGGGACAGGCTGTCGCCGAAACGGAGGGTGATCACGGGTGGGCCACCCGCCCCCGCAGCACCAGCCAGAGGAAGAGCGGCCCGCCCGCCACGGCGGTGACGAGCCCGACCTGGAGCTCGCCGGGGCGGCTCAGCACCCGTCCCAGCACGTCGGCGCCGAGCAGCAGCACGGGCGCCAGCACCGCGCTGTACGGCAGCAGCCAGCGCAGATCCGGACCGGTGAGCGCGCGGACCAGGTGCGGCACCAGCAACCCGACGAAGACGATCGGCCCGCAGGCGGCGGTGGCGGCGCCGCAGAGCAGCGTGATCGCCGCGATGACGGTGCCCCGGATGAGTGCGGGCCGGGCGCCGAGGGCGCGCGCCGCGTCGTCGCCGAGCGCCAGGGCGTTGAGGGGCCGTGCGACGGCCAGGGCGATCAGCAGGCCCGCCGCCATGAACGGGGCGACCGTGCGTACGGTCGACGGTTCGGCACTGGCCAGCGAGCCGACCGTCCAGAACCGCAGCCGCTCCAGCGAGGCCGCGTCCATCAGCATGACCGCGCTGACGTACGAGTAGAGGGTGGCGTTGAGGGCCGCGCCGGCCAGCGCCAGCCGGGCGGGGGTCGCCCCGCGTCCGCCGCCGACGGCGTACACGGCGGCGGTCACGGCCGCCGCGCCGAGCAGCGCGAACCACACCTGACCGCCGACGCCGCCGATGCCGAACAGCAGCGCCCCGGTGGCCACCGCCGCCGAGGCGCCGGCGTTGATGCCGAGCAGGCCGGGATCGGCGAGCGGGTTGCGGGTCAGCGCCTGCATCACCGCCCCGGCGACGCCGAGCGCCGACCCGGCGAGCAGGCCGAGCAGCGTACGCGGCAGCCGCATGTGGTGCACGACGGCGTACTCCGTGGCGTCGTGGTACAGCAGGCCCTGCCACACGTCGGTGAGGGGGAGCTGCTTGGCGCCCACGGCGATGCTGAGCATCGCGACGGCCGCGAGCAGCAGCACCGACGCCGCGAGGCCGGCGGCCCGCAGCGCGGCCCGGCCGGGCCGGCGCGCTGCCGGCGGTTCCGGTGGGGCCGGCGGGGCTCCGACGCGGGGGGAGAGGGTGGCGGACAGTGTGGGCTCCGATGTGGTGCGGATTTCCGAACGGGACTTGACAGCCGTTTAGGTTAGGTTAACCTAACCCCGCTGTCCATGGTCATTCGCCCGACCCCTGATCGAAAGACACCGCCATGTCGCATCCCGTGTCCGCCCGCCGCCTCTCCCGCCGGGGCCTGCTCGCCGCCGGTGGCGCCGCCACCCTGGCAGCCCTGCTCGCCGGCTGCGGCGGGGACGAGGACTCCGCCACCCCCGCCGCCAAGGGCTCCGAAGGGCCGTGGTCGTTCACCGACGACCGTAACGAGAAGGTGAGCGCCCCCACCCGGCCGGCCCGGGTGGTCGCCTTCACGGGGGTCGCCGCCGCGCTCGTCGACTTCGGGCTCGACAAGCAGATCGTCGGGGTGTTCGGCGAGACGAAGCTCGCCGACGGCAGCAAGGACCCGCAGGCCGGCGACCTCAACATCGAGTCCGTGGAGATCCTCGGCAACGTCTGGGGCGAGTTCAACCTGGAGAAGTACGCCGCCCTGCGGCCCGAACTGCTCGTCACCCACATGTACGACCCGGGCGCCTTCTGGTACGTGCCGGACGAGAGCAAGGACAAGATCCTGCCGCTCGCCCCCACCGTCACCGTGACCACCGCCCGGGTGCCGATGACCAAGCCGATCGAACGGTACGCGCAGCTCGCGGAGTCCCTCGGCGCCGACCTGTCCGCCAAGAAGGTCACCGACGCCAAGGCCCGCTTCGAGGCCGCCGCCGAGTCGGTCCGCCAGGCGGTCAAGGCGAACCCGGGCATCAAGGTGCTCGCCTGCTCCGGCAGCCCCGACCTGTTCTACGCCTCGAACCCCAAGGTCAGCACCGACCTGATGTACTTCGCCGAGCTGGGTGTCGACATCGTCGTACCCACCAAGCTGGAGGCCGGCGACTACTTCGAGGCGCTGAGCTGGGAGAACGCGGGCAAGTTCCCGGCCGACCTGCTCCTGCTGGACAACCGCAGCACCGCCCTGCAGCCCAAGGACCTGGCCGCCAAGCCGACCTGGCAGCAGCTGCCGGCGGTCAAGGCCAACCAGATCGCCGCGTGGGACGCGGTGCCCCGCTTCTCGTACGCCGGCGCCGCGCCACTGCTGGAGAACCTGGCCACCGCCATCAAGGGCGCGAAGAAGGTCACGGCATGACCACCGCCGTCGCCGTCCAGTACCGCTTCTTCGCCGCGCAGGTCGTCGGCGCCCGCCGCGTCGGGGCCTCCCTGGTCCGGGTGACCCTCGGCGGGCCGGAGCTGGTCGACTTCGCCGGCGGCGGCCGGGACCAGAGCGTCTCGTTGTTCCTGCCGCACCCCGGCCAGCCCGAACCGGTGCTCCCCGTCGAGGCGGGCGGCGACTGGTTCGGGGCCTACCGGGCCATGGACCCCGACGTGCGCGCGGTGATGCGGTCCTACACGATCCGGGAGCAGCGTCCCGAGCTGGCCGAGGTGGACATCGACTTCGTCAGCCACGGCGACACCGGCCCCGCCTCCCGCTGGGCCCGGCACGCCCTGCCGGGCGACCGGGTGGTGCTGCTCGGTCCGGCCGTGCACGACAACCGCAGCGTCTGCTTCCGCCCGCCGGTCGGCACCGACTCCGTCATGCTGGTGGCCGACGAGACCGGGCTGCCGGCCGCCGCCGGGATCCTGGCCTGGCTGCCGGCCGGCACCCCGGTGCAGGCCTGGATCGAGGTCCCCGACGCGGCGGACATCCAGGAACTGCCCACCGAGGCGCGGGCCGAGGTGCGCTGGATCGTGCGCGGCGGCACCGCCCCCGGCAGCAGCCTGCTGGCGGACGCGGTACGTGCCGCCCGGCTGCCGGCCGGCACGCCGTACGCCTGGATCGCCGGCGAGTCCTCGATGGTGCGGTCCGTACGCCGGCACCTCGTCGGCGAGCGCGGCCTGAACCGCCGGCACGTCACCTTCTCCGGCTACTGGCGCCGGGGCGCCTCCGAGGAGGACCTGCGCGCCGAGGCCGCCGTCAGGGCCGCCGCCTGACAGTGCCCGCCGCACGTCGCGTCCCACCCCGTCGGGACGCGACGTGCGGCGTCTGCGCGGTCGCTCAGAACTCGCGGTACATGACGTGCAGGCCCACCCGGCCGACGACCGGGTGGCGGAACGCGCCGGGCACGGTGCCCACCACGGCGAACCCCTCCCGCCCGTACAGCCGCACGGCGGCGGCGTTGCTCGCCACGACCGCGTTGAACTGCATGCCGGCGTACCCCCGCCCGCGGGCCCAGTCGACCGAGTGCCGGCACAGCGCGGTGCCCACGCCACGCCCGCGCGCCTCGCGGGCCACCATGAAGCTCGCGGTGGCCACGTGCGAGCCCGGCCCGGGGCGGTTGGTGCCCATCTTCGCGGTGCCCAGCAGCACGTCGCCGTCGACCGCGACCACCGTCCGGCCGGGCGCGGTCTCCACCCACATGTCGTACGCCTGCTCGGCGGTCAGCTCCGGGTCGTAGGGGAAGGTCTCCCGGGCCCGGACCACCTCCTGGATGATCGGCCACACCTGGGCCCAGTCCGGTTCGTGGAACTCGCGGATCCGCACCCGGCGGATGCTAGGGACGGCCAGGCCGGGCGGCAAGGCGATTCCGGCTGGCCGTGCGTTCACCGCCGAGGTCGTCGGCAGCGCTGCCCGGGGGCGGATACCCGACTGTCGACACCGGGCGGCCGAGGTCCTCGGTGTCGCCCCTTGAGACGGGGGCCTACTCTCGCTGAAGATCAGAGCCAGCTGTCGAGGGGCGCCATGGTGAATGAGCGCAGTGTTGCTGAGCGCGTCGAGCTCTTCCTGGCGCAGGAGGGCATGGAGCGCGAGGACGTACGCGTGTACATGACCGGCCTCAGGGAGAGCTTCGAGAACCTGAACCGCAAGATTGACCGCAGTTTCCTGAGCGTCATCCTCGCGTGCGCGATATTCGTGCTGCTCTCGCACGGCAACCTGACGGAGGCGGAGATCTTCAATGTGAAGGTCCAGGACTTCTCGATGTTCCGCCTGCTGATTCCCGTGTTCGTCTCCCTGGCGATCGCCCGGGCGATCTCCATCTCCATCGCGATGATGTATCTGGAGGAGCTGTACTCCGAGCTGCTCCGCCAGTGGATGCCGAAGTGGCATGAGGCGGAACTCGGGATGGTCCCCATGTCAGCGGGGGGCTTCTTCATCTACGTCATTCCGGGCCTCCTCGACGAGCAGACGGCGAAGTGGAGGGGGAAGGACTTCCTCGTTCAGTTCCTGGCCCTCGTTCTGTCCCCGATCCTCTTCGGTGTGTACGCCTATGCCTCCATCTTCACCGACGACAAGATAGGTGTCGGTTGGGCGGTCCTCTCCCTGCTCCTGACGCTTGGCGGTGTGGCCGTGGGGCTCTATCAGGTCGTTACCGACAAGCGTCAGGACGACTAGGGCCTGTGTCGAAGTCGGCGGTGGTGCCTGAGCTGGCGTGACCGCTCGGCGTGTCGAAGATCGAAAATGGGTGAGGTCTCCGGTAGATGGT
>NZ_JBICTM010000020.1:0-19783 GCF_043197615.1 Micromonospora sp. NPDC049048
ATCGGGCTGCTGGTCGTGCTCATCCTCGTGCCCCTCAACCCGATGCGCACGCTACGGCGCGTCGCCGACCCCGCACTCGACACCTTCGCCAAACAGATGACCGACTCCGCGCGGGCGCTGGCCGACGGCGAGGCCCACGCCGCCGAAGAACTGCTCGACGAGATGCGCGACGCGGAGCCGGAACTGGACCGGCTCGACGAGGTCATCATCGCCGCCGACGAGGTTGCCCGGCACTCACCGCTGCGCTGGCACCGCCGCCGTGTGCTGGCGGCCTACAAAGACGGCGTCGAGCACATGGAACGGGCGTTTCGCAACAGTCGGGCCCTGGTGCGTCGGATCGGCACCGCCCTGCGCGACGACGAACCGGTGCCGCCCGACCTGCCCGCCGCCATCGAACTGTACGGCGAGGCGGTCCGGATGCTGCACCGCGAATACCTGGCCGTGAAGGAGCCGACGGGTGCCCGGGAGCGGGTACTGGCGGCGGTGCGGGAAGCCGGCAAGGCGTGTCGCCAGGACATCGGGTTCTCCGGCACCATCGTCGTGTCCCAGCTGCGGACCATCGCCAACGACCTGCTTCGCGCCACCGGTGTCCCACGCGACGAGGCGCGTCGGATGGTCCGCCGGGCCGCCGCCGGCTACGGGTGACCCCGCCACCCCAACTGTGACTTGGCCTTCGTCATGGTCAATGCCCTTTGGACAGGTACCCGGGCAGCCAAGGGCGACGGCGGTCAGCGACCGGCGTCCAGCAGTCGGTCGAGGTTGACGGCGGTGCTGATCAGCGAGAGGTGGCTGAATGCCTGCGGGAAGTTGCCGACCTGCTCGCCGCTCGGAGCGATCTCCTCGGAGTAGAGGCCGAGCGGGCTGGCGTAGGTGAACATCTTCTCCAGCGTCAGCCGGGCGTCTTCAAGGCGGTCGGTCCGCGCGAGGGCGTCCACGTACCAGAAGGTGCACATGGTGAAGGTGCTTTCGATTCCGGGCAGACCGTCCGGGGATGCCTCCGGGTTGTACCGGTAGACGAGGCTGTCGGAGACGAGTTCGTCGTCGATGGCATGCAGGGTTGACCGCCACATCGGGTCGCGCGGCGACACGAAGCCGACGGAAGGCATGGCGAGCAGCGCCGCGTCCAGTACGTCATTGCCGTAGTGCTGGACGAAGGCCCGACGTCCCGGGTGGTAGCCCTGCGTCATGATCTGGTCGTAGATTCGGTCGCGTACTGCCGTCCAGCGGCCGATGTCCGCGGGCCGTCCCCGCGCGTTCGCGATGCGGACGGCGCGGTCGAGGGCGACCCATGACATCAGCCGTCCGTAGGTGTAGTTCCGCCCTCCGCCGCGGGTCTCCCAGATCCCCTCCTCCGGCTGGTCCCAGTTGTCGCAGAGCCAGTCCATCGCCCGCAGGGTGTGCCGCCACCCCTCGTGGGTGATGTGCAGCCCCTGACTGTCGGCGACGTGGAAGGCGTTGAGTGCGGCGCCGTAGATGTCGAGCTGCAGTTGCGTCGCCGCGCCGTTGCCGATTCGGACCGGAGCCGAGCCCTTGTAGCCTTCCAGGTGGTCGAGCACCTCCTCGGGGATGTCGGGTGAGCCGTCGACCCGGTACATGACCTGCAGCGGGGCGCCAGCCTCGTCGGCGTCGCGGACCCGGTCGCCGAGCCAGCGCATGTAGCGGCCCGCCTCGTCGGTGAAGCCCAGGTCCAGCAGCGCGTGCACCGAGAACGATGCGTCGCGGATCCAGGTGTAGCGGTAATCCCAGTTGCGTTCCCCGCCGATGTGTTCGGGCAGGCCCGCAGTGGGCGCGGCGACCAGCGCGCCGGTCGGCGCGTACGTCATGAGCTTGAGGGCTATGGCGGACCGCTCGACCATCTCGCGCCAGCGGCCGGCGTAGTGGGAGCGGCCGAGCCAGTCCCGCCACCAGTCGCGCGTGGACGCCAGCAGGTTGTCGACCTCGTCCGGGCTGTACCGACGCGGCGGGTCGGGATCGATGCCGGTCTCCAGGACCACACCCCCGACCTCGCCCTCGTGCAGGGTGGCGACGAGGCAGATTCCCTCGTCGGTCCGGCGGACGTCGTGCTGCTCGGTCAGCTGGTTGGCGTACCGCACCCGGCTGAGGCTGAAGGCGGACGTCGCGCTCCGGATCAGGCTTCCCTCCGGGTGGACCTCGAGTTCCTGGGAGTCGCGGCCGTAGTTGAACCGGGGTTGACAGTCGAGGCGGAACCGCATCGTGCCGCGGACCATGCGGAGGACCCGGACCAGTCGGTGCCGGTCGGTGGCCTGGTCGCCGGCGACCGGCATGAAGTCCACGAGTTCGCCGACGCCGTCCGCACTCATGAAGCGGGTGATCAGGATCGGGGTGCCGGGCAGGTACAGCTGCTTGCACACGTGGTCGACGCCGTCCGGCGCTATCTGGAAGTGGCCGCCGCGGCGCCGGTCCAGCAAGCCGCCGAAGATGCTGGGTGAGTCGAACCGCGGGGCGCAGAACCAGTCGATCGTGCCGTCCACCGCCACCAGGGCGGCGGTCTGCAGGTCACCAATCAACCCGTGCGATTCCACGGCAGGGTACGAATCCACCAGACCTCCCCAAGATCCTCCCGACATCCTCACCGGCCGCACGACTACCCCCGGTCCCCCGGCGCACACCTCCCACCTGGCCATCAACACCGCCGCGCGCTCATCAGGGCTGGTACGGGTGCCAGCGGCGTAGTGGACGAGGTCGCGGAGGACTTTGGTGAGGATGGCTATGGCGATGCCGACTTCCACGGTGATGGCTTTCGGCGCGGTGGGGGCAGATGAGCACCAGCACGGCATTCGCACTGTGCAACCTTGGCCCAATATCGGCGCTTTTCCCGCTTTCTGGTGTGATCATCCTCGGTACCAGACGGCGATGGGAATGTGTTGGCGGGTCGTGATGGCGGTGTGGCAGGGTGATCGTCATGAGTGAGCCCCAAAGGGTCGATGGCGCGTAAGTCGCCTGGTGCGCTGCGTGCGCAGTCGAGGTTGGCCGGCCGGAGTGGCGGCAAGACCTCTCCCATCGATGGCCTGTCGAGCCGCGCGAACGCGGCGATCGTCAGACTTCAGCTCCGGCATCCGAAGATCGGCTCCGTAGCGACCGCATTGACCAGCTACCGTCGTGCCATCTGGCGGTCCGGCCGATGGCTGGAACTTCTGGGCGACTGTCCGTGTCCGTCCTGCGATCCCGTAGGTCAGCGGGACATCCTCGAAGGCGCAATGCGCCGGTTGCCGCCGGCCGCCCGCCGTGAGCTGCGGCGTGTCGTCGACGCGTTGGACGAGGAGTTCCTCCGCAAGACGCTGCCTGATCCCCGGGCTGCCGAGCTGAATGCCTGGGATGCCCAGGCCTGGTGGCGGCACCGGCTGAGGGGGCGGTGAACATTGCAGGTGCCGAAGACACCGCTGTTGCGGACTGGAAACGTCGGCTTCAATGGCCTGATGATCATGATGCAGGCGGTCATCGAGGTGCCGATGCTCGACGGTGAGCCGGCACCGCCGTGGCCGGTGGAGCCGTCGCCGCCCGGCTCGTGGCTGGTGCTCCACGCCGGTTGCACCGATGAGCAGACCGGGTTGTTCGTGGCGGCCCTCGCGAATCGGATCGACGTCATGCCACCCGGCGGCCGGGATGAGGTCGTGGACGCGCTGCTGGCCGAGGAGTTGCTCATCGCTACCGGTGGCCTGCGGGTTAGTGACGCCAGGGTCGGGACGAGCGTGATGCCGGGTTGTTGCAGTGGGCTGGAGGACTGGCGAGATTGGGCGCAGCCTCTCACTGGCGGTTCGCCGTGGTTGGGTCATGACCCAGGCCCGGAGGTAGAGGCAATCGGTGATGCTCTGCGGGTCTGGCAGGACGGCGGTCCGAATCGTCACCGGGGACGCTGGGCCGGACACTATGTCGACCTGCCACGTCGTACGCTGCCGCAGCTGCTGACAGGTGTGCAGCGGGACCTGGTGGGCTTCCTGGACAGCCTCTCCGGATGGGCAACACGCTGCGGACTGGGTCAGCGAGGCCGTGCCCTGGTGAGGACGGTCGACCAGAATTTCGCCATCACGGCACCGCTGGATCTGTCTACCGACTAGTGCTCAAGCAGGAGATCGCTGGGTGGTCTGGTGCAGGCGCCGTGGTCTCGCGGGTTCAAGCGGGATTGGTGCGGTCGCGGGGTTGATCGGGTAGTGGCCAGAGGACGTGGTACGCGTCTTCGGTGCCTGGAGCGCACCGTCGCCGATTCCTTCTCGGAGTGGCAGAGCACGATCGTCGCGTCGATGTCCAGGACCAGGCCGTCGACCGGCAGGTCGGCCGTGTAGGCCTGCGGCAGGTCACCGCGCGGGTAACTGGGGCGAGACCGTCAACAAGCTGTGGAGTGGGGTTCGGTGAGCCGGCTCCGGCGCGCACGATGCGTCCATCCATACAGGTCCGGCAACCGGCCGTACTGGATGCCCAATAGCCGCTCGCGCAGCGCTGTCGTCACCGGCCCAGGGACGGAAGTGGCAATTTCACCGGTGGCCCAGCGCACCGTACCGATCGATGCCACCGTCGCCGCAGTACCGCAGGCGAACACCTCCCGCAGACGACCCGATCTCGCGTCGGCCTGCCATTCGGCGAGTGAAATCGGGCGCTCGACCACGTCGATCCCCATGTCCTGGGCCAGCGTGACGATCGAGTCACGGGTGACGCCCGGCAGGATCGTGCCGGCCAGCGGTGGTGTCACGAGCAGTCCTTCGTAGACGAAGAAGAGGTTCATACCGCCCATCTCTTCGACGAACTGCCGTTGGCCCGCGTCGAGGAATACGACCTGGTCGCAACCGGCCTCCGCGGCTTCCCGCTGAGCGACGTGTGCGGCAGCGTAGTTGCCGCCGCACTTGGCTGTGCCGGTCCCGCCGAGACCCGCACGGCTGTACCTCTCCGAGATCCACACCGTCATGGGTGCCGAACTGTCGGAGATCCCGGCCACCGGGCAGGCGATTACTCCGAACAAGTACTCTCTGGCCGGCCGCATTCCCAGAAAGGGTTCGGTGGCAATAAGGTAAGGACGGACGTAGAGGCTGGTGTCCGGCAACTCTGGCAGCCACTCACAATCGACCTCGAGCAACTCCGTTATCGCTTGTAAGAACAGCTCCGTCGGCACGGGCGGCATCGCGAGCCGGCGCGCCGAAGCCTGAAAGCGTCGGGCGTTGGCGTCCGGGCGAAACAGCAGGCACTCGCCGTTCGCGCTCCGGTATGCCTTCAGCCCTTCGAAGATCTCCTGGCCGTAGTGCAGGACCGCGGAGGCGGGTGACAAGGGAAGTGGGCCGAAGGGCTGGACCTGCGCGTCGTGCCAGCCCCGGGATTCGACGTACCGCACGGTGACCATGTGGTCCGTGAACACCGTACCGAACGGGGGCGGCGGGGCGGACGACGCTGGCGCCGACGAGGCCCGCACGAACTGTCGCTGGAAACTGATCCTGCTGCCATCAACTGCCATGATCACCTCCGAATGGGCGGGGCTTTCACACTACTGTCATCGCGGAAGCCGACCAGGATCGCGGACGATTCTTCCACATCAGGATGACCCGCCGGAGCTATGTTCTCATTGCGAAACGAGACAAGGTCCCGAAACATTCTTCCTTGGGGTGCACATGCGTGTAGGCGTCATGATCCTTCCGGAGCGCCGTTGGCGAGAATCAGTCCTTCGCTGGCGCGCCGCTGAACGTCTCGGGTTCGACTCCGCCTGGACCTACGACCATTTGTGGTGGCGCAGCCTGCGGGACGAGCCATGGTTTTCGGCGATCCCTCTGCTCGCCGCCGTGGCCGCCAGCACCGAGCGGATCCGGTTCGGAACCATGGTGACCTCGCCGAACTTCCGGCACCCGGTGGTGCTGGCCAAGGACGCGATCACTCTCGACGACATCTCCGGCGGACGGTTCGCCCTGGGTGTCGGCGCTGGATCCACCGGCGCCGGCGATGCCACTGTCCTCGGCGGCGAAATACTTTCGGCGCCCGATCGGGCGGCGCGCTTCAGCGAATTCGTAGCCCTCCTGGACACCCTGCTCGAACAGGACGTCACCAGCTACCAAGGGCGACACTTCTCAGCGGTGGAAGCTCGCATGATACCTGGTTGCGTGCAGTCCCCCCGCCTCCCACTTGCCATCGCCGCCACAGGTCCACGGGGGTTCGACCTGGCTGCACGTCACGGCGACGCGTGGGTCACAAGCGGTCCGGCCGACTTTTCCCGTTCCTACACTCCGGACCAGTTCCACGCCGCTGTGCTCGCGCAGGTCGACGGCCTGCAACGTGCCTGCGCCCGCGCCGGGCGTGACCCGGCCTCGATCGAACGCATCCTCGTGACCACCGACATGACCGGCGACGTGCTGCGCTCCGCTGAGCATTTCGTCACGGTGGCGGAGCGCTATGCCAAATGCGGAATCACACACCTGGTCGTGCACTGGCCTCGTGAGAACGGCGTCTTCGCGGGCGATCCAAACGTACTCGAGGACATTTCCCGGGAGGCTCTTCTCCATGTTCACTCGCTGTGATCGCTGTCCCGCCGGCGAGACGAAACAAATGTCGCGCCGGGCTATCGAGCACTTCTCGCATCCTGTTCACCCTTACTATGGGGCGTGTCGAAGATCAATGAGGAGGGCTTTACCTCGCCCGACGTCCTGGCGCGACCGCCCGGCGCGTTTGGGACGTTCGTCGCGTCAGCGCGACGCACGGGCTCACTCATCGTTCAGCCGCGGATGGGATTCGGCAGTATCGGGCAGATGAGACGTGGTCTCCTCGCGACCCGTCGGACTCCGGCGGCCACTGTCGGGACGATCACGTTGGACAGCTACACCCGGACCGGCGACCTTGCGGCCGCCTGGGCAGCGGTGCACGAGGGCAGGGCGCTGAACGGCTATCCGCTACTGACCCACGACCTCCGCGCGACGCGGGACATGCTCGACGGGATACGCAGCGACGACTTCCCCATCCAGGTTCGACACGGCTCGGCTCGTCCGCAGGAGATCGTCGCCGCGCTGATCGGCGCGGGACTGGACGCCACCGAGGGAGGCCCCGTTTCCTACTGCTTGCCGTACAGCCGCTTGGCGCTTCGCGACTCTGTCGAGAACTGGGCGGTCGCCTGTGAGCTGCTCGCGGCTTCCCGCACCGGACAGGTGGAGCCGCACCTGGAGACTTTCGGTGGCTGCCTCATGGGCCAACTGTGCCCGCCCGGCCTCCTGGTGGCGGTGAGCGTGCTGGAAGCGATGTTCTTCGTGCAGCACGGGCTACGCAGCATCTCGTTGAGCTACGCCCAACAGACCGATTTCGAGCAGGATCTTGCGGCGTTGTCGGCGTTGCACCGGCTCGCCGGGCGCTGGCTGCCGGGGGCAGACTGGCATGTGGTGGTCTATACCTACATGGGGCTCTTCCCACGCACGAGCGGCGGCGCACGTCGACTCATCGAGCAGTCCGCAAGACTGGCGGTACGGTCAGGAGCGGCACGGCTCATCGTGAAGACCGCAGCAGAGGCGTCCCGAATACCCGCCATAGAGGACAACGTGGCGGCGCTCATGTTCGCCGCCGAGGCCGCTCGGGGAGAGACCGCGGCGGGATGGTCCGGATCGGCCGCCGACGACTCGATCGAAGCAGAGGCGTCGGCGCTGATCGAGGCAGTCGTCGGGCTCGGTGCCGACGTGGGCCGGTCAATCGTACGGGCCTTCGCCCTGGGCTATCTCGACGTTCCGCACTGCCTGCACCCGGACAACGCCAATCGCGCCAGAAGCTACATAGATGACTCGGGCCGCCTCAGGTGGTCCTCGGCGGGCGCGATGCCGATCGCACAGGGGCACGGTGACGGCGGACGATCCCCTCGGGCCTCGTCCACCGAGTTGCTCTGGTCGTTGTCCCACGTCGCCCGCAGCTTCGACCACGAATCCGCCGCCGTGGAGTCGGCGAGTCGTTCCTCCCGTCCGACAGCGCCCGCGTTCCGACGAAGTGGGAGACCAGACATGGTAGAAAACCGGTCCGCTCCGATGCCTGACGGCCCGCTCGACCCGCGGGAGCACTTGACCTCCCCTACGACCAGGACAGTTCTCCGCATCCAGGCCGCCCTCCTCGCCGCCGCCCGTCGATACCTGACGGAGGCTGGTTTCGTCGAGCTGTTGCCACCGATCATCGGACCGGTCACCGACCCGGGTATCCGTGGATCGAAGCAGATAGACGTCGACTTCTACGGCCACCGCTACAAGCTGATGACCAGCGCGATCTTGTACAAACAGACCTCGCTGTTGGCATTCGACAAGATCTTCTATATCGCTCCGAATGTTCGGTTGGAGCCGCCGGACGCCTTCTCCACACAGCGTCATCTGGTCGAGTTTCATCAGATCGACGTGGAGGTGGCGGAAGCAGGCCGCGCGGACGTCATGCGGCTGCTGGAAGGCCTGCTCCGCCATCAGATCGCCGCCGTCGAGTCCGAGCACGGCGATGAGTTGGCCGCGCTGGGCCGGTCGACTGGCGCCTTCAAGCAGCTGCAGGAACAGCCCTTCGACCAGATGACGCACGCCGCCGCCGTGACTGCTCTACAGGGGTTGGGACACGAGCAGTCGCCGCAGGCAGAGATCGATTGGCGTGGAGAGGAAGTCCTCTCCACGGCCGCGGGGGTCCCCTTCTTCGTCACCGACTACCCCAAGGGTTCCCGCGGTTTCTACGACCGGGAGAGCCGTTCGGAGCCGGGCCTGCTCCGCAACTTCGACCTCATCGCGCCGGAGGGGTTCGGCGAGCTCTGCAGCGGCAGCGAGCGGGAGTTCGAACACCGCCGACTCGTTTCCCGTATACGAGAGACGGGCGAGAACCCGGCCAAGTATGGCTGGTACCTGGAGGCGGCCAGGCACGGCATCCCGAGCAGTGCGGGCTTCGGGATCGGTGTGGAACGACTCACCCGGTACGTCGCCGGACTGGACGGCGTGTGGCAGGCGAGCGCCTACCCGAAGTTTCCCGGCATGGTGTCGGCGTGATCGAGGCGGACCACTTTCCGGGGGATGCGGTGCGGCTCAGGGCCCGGCTCGGCCTGGCGGCGGCATTTCCTCCGCAGCAGGGCTTCGGCCGCGCCGTCTACGGCGGCCGACCCGGCGCTCGGACCGGCGACCCACTGGACGACGTCCGTCTCGTTCCCCCCATCTTCTCCACTGACCGTTTGGAGATGCTGATCGAGCTCGGTCGTGAGCCGACGTACTCCGACGTCCGGCTGGAGTCGACGATCGGCGGTTTCACCGCCCCCCTACCGGTCTTCGTGTGCGCGTTCGGCTCCACGGAACTGGTCAGCTCGGGGATGTCCGACACATTGGCCAGGCAAGCCGGGGCGTTGGGGCTGCCCATGGTGATCGGCGAGAACGTCGTTCCGATGCACGATTTCCGTAACCCAGGACCGGAGACGCTGTCTGCGGCGCTGAACCGACGAATCGCCGCCTATGCAGAGGGTGTCACCGACCATCGCGGCGGGGTGGTGGTGCAGCAGAGCACCGAGGACGCCGACGCCGAGGTGTGGAACGCCGTCTACAGCGACCCCGCCGCGCAGCCGCTGCTCGACGCTGGGCAGCTTGGCTTCGAACTCAAGGTGGGCCAAGGGGCGAAGCCAGGCCTCGGTGGAATGACTCTGGTCGACGGGGCGGTGGCCCGGCGCTTGGCCGACCGCTACACCATGCAGCGCATCGGCACCCGCGCTGGCGCGCCGGTGCTGCGTAGCGGCTCACCGGGCACGTTCACCGCCGAGATCTTCCGACATCAGATCCGTCAGATGCACAACAACTTCCCGCGGGCCAAGCTGTGGGTGAAGCTGCACCCGGGCCGTGACGTGGCGGAGGCGGCGAAGATCGCCTGGGACGCCGGGGCAGACGCGGTGGTGATCGACGGAGCCGAGGGTGGCACGGGCTGGGCACCGTCGGTCTCGCTCGACCACGTCGGCCTACCGCTCGGCGAGTGCCTCCGCCGCGTCGACGGCAGGCAGGGGTGCTTACTGGTCTCAGGGCGCGTGTGGGAGGGTGCGCGGGCCGCAAAGTGTCTTGCCTTGGGCGCCGCCGCCGTGGGCCTCGGACGAGCGGCCCTGCTCGCTGTGGACGAAGACCCCGACAAGGGCTTGAGCCGCTTCGTGGAGTGCCTGGACTTCGAACTCCGGCTTCTGATCAGCGCGGTCGGCAAATACCGGGCGGACGCGCTGGGTCCCGAGGACCTCTGGAGCGGCTGCGCCGCGTCCGGATAGGCACGTCAATCCAACAAAGGCGAATTTCCACCCGGCGAGACGGATTGCCACACGGGAGCCAGCATGTGTCACACCCCGCCAGCGCCTCTCACCATGAGCGGCCTGAGCGTCAGATATAGGCAAGGATGAGGAGGTAGGCTAATCGTGGTTCAAGGCGAAGACACACCGTGCCGGCACAATTGACAAGCCCTGACGGCGACGCGACTCCGCAATGAGACCAACCTTCCTAGACCAGGACACCTGTGTCCCGGTGGCCGCGCGGAGGCGTCGTGCGCGCGATCAGCAGAACGCGGGCTGGGGTAAGGCGATTACTGCGCCGATACCGCAGCGTGAAGTGATGTCTCCCGCTGACGACGGCGGCGGGCACCGGGCTGGCGCTCACCCTCCCGTGCCGGCCTCGAAGAACGGGCCAGCCATGGCGGAAACACCGACCGGACTTGCCAGGCCGTCGACAGGGGACGCGCCAACCTGATCCTTGCAGGACAGGCCGGTGGTCACGATAGTGCCGAGAGGATGCCCCATTGAAGACCATGCTGTTGACCGCCGAAGAGATACGGCTCATCGTCGACAAGATCGGCCGAGATCAGGTCATGCGACGAATCATCGAGCAATTGACGACGGACCTGCGGTGCTCGTTCGAGGGCGCACCCTTCACCTCACCGTCGCGTTCCGGATTCGAACGGGAGATGCCTGCCCGAGGCGTGCTGGAGTGGATGCCGCACAGGCGTGCGGGAGACAGTGCGACAGTGAAGCTCGTCTCCTACAGTCCCGCCAACCCCGACGAGTTCCGCCTGCCCACCATCCTGGGCACCATCGCCCGCGTCGACGACCTGACGGGACGCACGACCGTCCTGGCTGACGCGCTACTGCTCACCGCACTCCGTACGGGTGCGGCGTCAGCCATCGCGAGCCGGGTGTTGGCGTCACCCGAAAGCCATGTCGTGGGCGTCGTGGGCACCGGCGCCCAGTCGGTCACGCAGGTACACGCGCTGAGCCTGCTGTTCCCGATCACCCAGGTGCTCGCCTGGGACACGGTGCCGGCGCATCTTGCGAGCTTTGCCAACAGGGTGGCGTTCCTTGGGCTCGACGTGCGGCCGGCCACCCCGCAGGACCTTCTTTCCCAGGCGGACATCATCTGCACGGCGACCTCTGTGGGCGTCGGAGCCGGTCCGGTGCTGCCCGACCGGGGATGGAAGGAGCATCTGCATGTCAACGCCGTCGGTGCCGACCTGATTGGCAAGACCGAACTTCCTCGCGCTCTCCTGGACGCCGCCCTGGTCTTTCCGGATCATCGGGAGCAGGCCACCTCCGAGGGTGAATGTCAGCAGTTGCCCCCGCACCAGATCGGCCCCTCGCTCGACGAACTGTGTGCCCGACCCGAGGCCTTCCAGGATGCCATCGACAGGCTGACCGTCTTCGACTCCACAGGTTTCGCTCTCGAGGACCACTCGGCGCTCGACGTGTTCGTGGAGGCGGCCGAGGAACTCGGCCTCGGCACGGATCTGGCCTTCGAATGTCGGCCCCAGGACCCGCTCGACCCATACTCACGTCACCTGGATGCTGGCGGATCTCCGGATTCGCTCAGGGCGTAGCGGACGCGCCGGCGCGACATCGTCGGCCGCGCGGCCCCTTTGAGATAGTGGCAGAATGCCTATGAACGGATCCCTCACCCGTCTCATGCACTCATCGCCGTATTGGCCGGTGGTCACCAACCCGACCATGAAGCGAGTGCTTCCAGGCATCGCGACATCCGCGCTCGGGGACGGTATGAGTGCGGTGGCGATCAGTTGGCTCGCCATCCAGCTTGCCCCACCCGAGCACCGCGGGATCTGGGTCGCCGTCGCCCTCGCGGCGTACGGACTGCCAGGTGCTCTGGGAGCCATCATCTTCAACAGGTTGATGAGCGGCCGGAGCGGCGCCGAGATGGCGGGGTGGGACGCCATGCTGCGCTTCGCAGCGCTCGGCGCCGTACCGATCCTGCACATGACCGGCCTGCTGTCCATCGAGGCGTACGTCGGGCTACTTGCCGTGTCGTCGTTGTTCCTGTCCTGGGGATCCGCAGGACGCTACACGCTCGTCGCCGAACTGTTGCCCCAACAGAACAGGATGGCAGCCAACGCGATCCTGACCACGCTGGCTGAGATCGGCACCCTGGCGGGCCCCGTCATCGCCGGCCTGGTGATCGCCTGGGGCGGCGCGGTCTGGGCCATCGCCGTGGATGCCCTCAGCTTCGGCATTCTTGCCGTGACCTACAAGTTCGCCAGCCGCAAGCGAGTGACCACGCTTGACCGCCAGGCACCGAGTTCACGCTCGGCCGGCTTCCGGGCCATCCGCTCCGATCGCCGCCTGTCCAGCCTGATCGGGCTCAGTTTCGGTTACTTTTTCCTGTTCGGCCCGGTCCTGGTCGCCCTGCCCCTCTTCGTGGCGGACGACCTTGGCCGCTCCGCCAGCACGCTGGCGCTGTATTACACGATGTTCGGTGTCGGTGCCGTCGTGGGGAGCCTCCTCGCGGGCTATCTTCGGGCTCTACCCATGTGGCCCGCCACCATCGGCATAGTCATCGGTTTCGGGGTCGCGATGCTTCCGCTCGGGTTCGCCGTCCCCGCACCGCTGACGGTCGCGGCATTCACCCTCGCGGGCCTCGTCTGGGCCCCCTTTCCCTCGATCTCCATCGCCCTTTTCCAGGGTTCCGCGAGTCCTGCGGACCTGCCTCCGATCCTCGCGGCGCGAGGTGCCCTCACCATCGTCGCGCTGCCCCTCGGCAATGGAATAGCGGGCCCCCTGATCGCCGGGTTCGGCGCCCGCGGCACTCTGCTGTTCTGCGCCGTCGGCACGATCCTGCTCGGACTCCTCACAGCTGCCTTCGTCGGGCTGGGCGGCGGACGCTCCGGTGCCGCAGGGGGGACGTCCGACACCGGGCCCGATCTGACCGACGGACCGGGCCTGAGCGATGGGCCCGACCCGGACGGCGGGCACCCGAAGCAGTCGCCGGACTGGGTGGAGTCCGTTGACTCCCCTGCCGGCGCGACCAGGAGTCAGTGACCGGTCGGTCCTGTCGGAGACCGGTGTGTACATGGCCGGCGGCGACGGGTCGGGCGGTGCCGTGGGAGTTCGTCCCGCCGGCGGGACGAACTCCCACGATTGGCAGTGGAACACCCAGCCCAGGGACGCACCACCACGGGTGTGCGAAATTCGGCCTTCCGCCCACTCTCTCCCACAGGAGTCGACGACGCACGGCGGACGTCGGCGCACCACTTCCACGATGAAGTGAACGTGTTCCGTTGGTAAGATTCGCCTGCAGCATGGGCGTGATCGAGATTCCGCTCCCGGCTCGCCCGATTTCGTCGCTGGCAGGGACCGCAGCATCGACGACTCCGACCGACACCAATCGACCAGGATTGCTTGATACGTTTAGGCGTATCAAGAACGGAATCCTGACAGATAACGGACACAGGTGTCCTGGGGCACGTCGCCGAACTCTCACATCGACCTTGGAGTCCTCCGATGGCCATCGGAAATTCCGATCTCCCGTCTTTTCCGATGGCGCGTCGATGTCCGCACCACCCACCTCCCGAATATGCAGAGTTGCGCGCCCAGGGGGCGGCGGTTCGCGTCAGCTTCCTCGGGACACCGGTGTGGGCCATCACCAGGCACGCGGAGGCGCGGGACGTGCTCACCGATTCCCGGGTCAGCACGGATCCGGCAAGCCCTGGGCATCCATTCGGCGCCCTCGCTGCCACCGCCGACAGGATGGCCGGCCAGCTCACGGACATGGACCCTCCGGACCACTCCGCGCATCGACGCATGCTGATCAGCGAATTCGGTGTTCGCCGCATCCGTGAGATGGAACCGGACATCGAGCGTCTCGTTGACGGCCTACTCGACGGCATGGCGGCGTCCGGCGCGGCTGATCTCGTCGAGGCGTACGGCCTGCCGGTCGCGTCCGCAGTCATGTGCCAGCTGCTCGGTGTGCCAGAACGGGATCACGCCTTCTTCCACGACCGCGCGTGCGCCATGTTGGGTGGCGTCTTCAGCTCTCGCGATGCGGATGTCGCACGCATGGAGATACTGGCGTACCTGGACGACCTGGTCCGCAGCCACGAGCCCGGACAGAATGGCATCATCGACCGGCTGGTGACGATCAGACGTGACACGGGTGAGCCCACGCATGAGGCCATCGTGGGGATGTGCTTCATGTTGCTCCTCGCGGGCCATCACACCACCGCTACCATGATCCCGCTCGGCGTCTACACGTTGCTCGATCATCCGGATCAGCTGGCTCAACTCCGAGCCAAACCAGCGCTCTGGCCGGCAGCAGTCGACGAACTGTTGCGCTTTCACAGCATCGTGGACTGGATGTCCTTCGACCGCGTGGCAACCGCCGATATCGACGTCAGCGGCGAGCGGATTCACGCCGGAGAGGGAATCTTCGTCCTGGGAGCAGCCGCCAACCGGGATGAACGGGCGTTCACGCGACCCGACGACTTCGACATCCATCGCCGCTCGCGGCACCACCTGGCATTCGGAGTCGGCATCCATCAGTGTCTCGGGCAGAGTCTGGCCCGGGCCGAGCTGGAGATCTCGTACCGCAGGCTCTTCGACCGGTTCCCCACGATACGAGTCGACGCGCCGGCTGATGGTCTGGTGTTCAAGTACGACGCCGCGATGTTCGGCCTGCAGGAACTGCCCGTGACATGGTGAAACGACAGCAGCACGAGCCGACGCACGGGAGTTCGCAGTGACAGATCCACCGGGCACCAACAACACCCTGTCGGTTCTCCTGACAAGCACGTCCTCGGATGCCCACAGCTGGAACCTGGTCGTCCTGGAGTTGGCACTGGGCGAGCTTGGTGCCAACGTCCGCAATCTCGGGCCGTGCGCACCGGAGGAGCTCGTCGTCGACGCCGCCCGACTCCAACGTCCCGGCCTGATAGTCGTCAGCAGCGTCAACGGTCACGGCTGCCAGGACGGCTTACGGCTGATCCCCAAACTGCGAGCCGCCACCGGAACCGGGCCAGCAGCTCCAGACATCATCATCGGCGGCAAGCTGGGCATCACCGGACGCGTTCACATCGACCGGACCAACGCGTTGCTGCAGGCGGGGTTCGATGCGGTCTTCGAGGGCGGGACATTGGACGACTTGGCCGCCTACGTCGCGGCCCTCCATGCCCGTCGTTCCGCCGCCGCGGCTCCCCTCGCTGTGCGGTCGCAGCGGTCGGCGGAACGTGGCCCCACTACTGTCCGTGCAGCGACTCGTGCACTCGTTCGAACTCGACAGCCTCGTACAGCGCCTTGATGTTGCCCGTACCGAACGTACGCGCCCCGATGCGCTCGATCATCTCGAAGAACAGTGTCTGCCGTGGGTGCAGCGAGCGGGTGAAGATCTGGAAAAGTTGACCGTAGTGATCCTCGTCGACGAGGACGTGCAACTGCCGCAACTCCTCGACCTCGTGCGCGGCCAACTCCAGCCGATGCGGCAGTAGGCGGTAGTACGGATCCGGGGTCCTGAGAAACTCCACCCCCCGGTCGCGGGCCGCCGTCACCGCCGCGACGATGTCAGGCGTACAGAAGGCGATGTGTTGAACGCCAGCACCGCCATGGTCCTTGATGAAGTCGTCGACCTGCCCTGCCTCGGCGGTGGTGTCGGGCTCGATCAGGGTCAGCGTGACGTCGCCGGAAGGACTCTGCACCACCTTCGAGGACATCGCCTGCCTGCCGACCCGGATCCGTTCCTCGAAGATCATGTGGAAGCCGAAGCCAGACTCGTAGTACGCCACCGTGTCGTTCAGCTCGCCCGATGGAAGGCAGACGGCGAAGTGGTCCATGCGTTCCAACCCTCCGCTGGCCACCGATGGAAGTAACAACACCGGGAAGCCGGGCACGCATGCCTGCTCGCCGGCGCTGTCGGATTGCACGAACGTGTGCACGACGTCACCGAAGCCCACCACGGTCGCTGTGGTGCAGGCGGGTGGCATCTGTCGCCTCACCGGTGCTCGCACCGGGCGGGCCCCAGCGGTCACCGCGTGCTCGAACGCGCCCCGGCAGTCCTTGACGCGTAACGCGATGTCGGCGACCCCGTCACCGTGCCTCTGCACGTACTCCGTGGCGGGGTCCTCGTCCGTCAGTCCCTGGGTCAATACCAGGACCATGCTGCCCTGGACGAGCACCTTGGTTCGCCGGCGACCGCCGGGTTCGGAGCGAGCCGCCTCGGTGAAGCCGAACTGTTCGACGAACTCCACCGCCCTGGCCTGCACGTCAGTGACGTAGAGCTCGACATGGTTGACGGTCAGATCGTCCAGAATGCTTGCTGCGGTCCCCACCATGCTCCTTTCGACCGAGTGGCACGCGTACGCGAGTCTGGGGACTAATCGGCCTGCATCTGCCGGACGAGGCTGGCCGGGCGCATGTCGGTCCAGTGTTCGTCGATGTAGTCAAGGCACTCCTGACGGCGATCCGACTCGAACACGACAGTCCAGCCGGACGGAACCGCGGCGAAGACCGGCCAGAGCGAGTACTGACACTCTTCGTTGATGAGCACCCGGTACGCGGCGTCCGGGTCCTCGAATGGGTTGGTCATCGTTCCTCCTGTTGACGGGTGTGCATCGGAAGTTCGAGTCGTCGCAGGTGCTCACGTACCACCGCGGCGATCCCGGCCAGCGGCTCCGGAAGAGTCATCTCGCCGTGCCGCGACGCGACCGGACGAACGTGGATGTCGCCCGTGACGTGGGGCGTCCACAGGTCCACCGGAGGACGCCGGGCCGTGACGTGCTGAGTGGCCTCGAAGAAGAGCAGGTCGCCCCGGAACTTTCCGGGTTGGTGCGACGACCCCAGTCTGAGGTGCCGGCGGGTGGTCTCGACGATCGCCGAGAGTTGATCTTCGCTGACGTCGGCCAACGCGCCGCCGGATTCTCTGAGCAGGTCCCGCGTGCGCCGGAGGTCGAGACTCCGCAGCTCAGCCGGTCGAGCCACCCCGACCGCTTCCAACAGCGCCACGAACAGGGCCGATTCGTCCGGTTCCTCCGTCGAGACCTCCGGGTCGGGATAGGAGTCGAGCATGGCGAGCATGCCCACCGGCTCATCCTGTTCCTGCAGCAGTGCCGCCATCGCGTGAGCGATCACGCCTCCGAACGACCAGCCGAGAAGGTGGTAGGGACCCGAAGGCCGGACCGCACGCACGCGGGCCACGTACTCCTCTGCCAGCGCACGCAGATGCGGGTAACCCGCCGCCGCATCGCGACCGTCGTCCGCGAGGCCTGGCGCCTGTAGCGCGTACACAGGACGATCCGGCAGGTGTTGGACGAGGCCGGCGTAACACCAGGACATACCGACGGCTGGGTGGACACAGAACAGCGGGATCCGGTCGCCGCTCGTTCGTAGCGGCAACAGGGCGTCGAACGCGGTACGACCCGACCCGGTGGGCCGGTGTGGCTGTTCGAAGCGCGCCGCGAGGCCGGCCGGGGTCGCCTCCTCGAAGAGGGAACGGACGGTGAGCTCCGCCCCGAGTTGGGCGCGGATCCGGCTGACCAGCCGGACCCCGAGCAGGGAGTGCCCCCCGAGTTCGAAGAAGCTGTCGTCGACGCCCACGCGAGGCAGGCCGAGGACCTCCGCGAACATGTCGCAGAAGAGCCGCTCGAGGAAGGTCCGCGCTTCGACCTGCCCGGCCTTGCCCCACTCCGGCTCCGGCAGTGCCCGCCGGTCCACCTTGCCGTTCGCCGTAACGGGCAGGGAGTCGAGCACGACGAACGTCGCGGGGACCATGTAATCCGGTAGCACCGTGGCCGCCTCGGCGCGCAACGTCCTGGCATCCGTGTCGTCGGTGGACACGACGTACCCGACCAGCGCGGTGTCGCCGCTGGGGCTCTGCCGCGGGAACACTGCCACGTCGGTGAGCTGGGGCAGTCCGGCGAGAACCGTCTCGACCTCGGCGGGCTCCACCCGGAAGCCACGGATCTTCACCTGGTCGTCCGTGCGGCCGACGAAGTCCAGGTTACCGTCCTCCGACCAGCGCCCGAGGTCTCCGGTGCGGTACATCCGGCTTCCCGGCGGTCCGAACGGATCGCCGACGAACCGTTGCGCCGTAGCCGCCGGCCGGTTCACATAGCCTCGGGCCACTCCCGCGCCGGCGAGGTAAATCTCGCCTACGGCGCCGAGCGGCGCCGGCTGGAGGCTCCGGTCGAGCACGTACACCCGTGTTCCGTCGAGCGGACGTCCGATGGGAACACGCGCAGGGACGGCAGCGGGCAGCTCGCGGGGCACGACGTACTGCGTGGCGCAGAGGGTCGCCTCGGTCGGACCGTACAGCTGCCGGACCGTGGTGGTCGGGCAGTTCTCGACGACGCGGGCCACGGCGTGGGGCGGGACGACGTCACCGCCGGTCAGCACCTCCCGCAGGCCCGCCAGGACAGCGGGCTGCTCCTGCGCCACGACCCGGAACAGGCCGGCGGTCAGGTGAAGGGACGTCAACGACCGCTCCCTGATGAGCCTGTCGAGCGCGGTGGCGTCCACGTCACCCGGTGGAGCGACGGTGATCCGCCCGCCGGCCAGAAGGGGGACCCACAGCTCGTAGTTGAGGATGTCAAAGGCATGCGGGGCGTGCAGCAGGACGCTCCGGTGGTGCTCGGCCTTCCAACTGCGATCATCGATGAGCTGGGTCACGTCGCGGTGAGTGACGGCGACGCCCTTGGGCACACCGGAGGAACCCGAGGTGAACATGACGTAGGCGACCTGGTCCGGGTGGGACGGCACGGGTAGGCACGCGGTCGTGTCCGGTACGGGCCACGGCCCGTCGAGGGTGCAGACCGGCAGGTCGTGCCGGTGAGGCAGGTCCGTGCGGGTCACCACCAGCGCGGCGCCTGACTCGGTGAGCGCGTGCCGCCAGCGGTCCTCGGGATCCCGGGTGTGCAGAGGTACGTAGGCGCCGCCGGCGGCGAGGATGCCGAGGACGGCCACGATCACGTCGGCGGAGCGGTCCAGCAGGATCCCGACCCGCGTCTCGGCCCCGACCCCCAGCTCGATCAGTCGCCCCGCCAGCGCTCGCACCCGCTCGTCGAGCTGCGAGTACGTCAGCCGGACATCATCCGCCTCGACGGCGATCCGGTCGGGCGTACGCGCCGCCTGTTCGGTGAACCGCTGTTGCAGGCTGCCTCCTGCGTGTGACGCGAGGATTGGCGCGCCGGTGCCGATGGCAAGGATCCGCTGTCGTTCGGTGGTGGTGAGGACGTCGATGCCGTTGAGGTGTTGGTCGGGGTCGGCGACCACGGTGCGTAGGAGTCGTTCCAGTCGATGGGCGAACGTGAGCACGGTGTCCTCGTCGAACAACTGCACCGCGTACTCGATCGCGCCTTCCACCCCGGCGGGCGTGGCCCCGTCGACACGACGCTCCCGCAGGTGGATCGTCAGGTCCACCTTCGACGCGCCGATGTCGACCGAGTCGTCGATGTCCAGGACGACACCCTCGACCCCCGCATCCGGCCGCACGTTACCGTCCGAGTTCAACACGACCTGGAACAACGGATGATGCGCCAACGACCGCGGCGGATTCATGATCTCCACCAGCCGCTCGAACGGCAGATC
>NZ_JBICTM010000021.1:0-12562 GCF_043197615.1 Micromonospora sp. NPDC049048
TCATCGGGATACTTCTTCGGTGCTGCCACGGATGACTCCCTTCAGCTCCATCAGAGCATGATCGAAAGCCTCCGAGCTACCGGGGGAACCTCAGGAGTGACGGCAGGCGCCCGGCCAGGCGCCCTCGCCGGCACGTCGCCGTGGCCGATGGGCCAGATCGCCTGGTCGGGGCGCTGCCTCGTCACAGTTGCCCTCCCTGCCTGTGTCGTGAGCGTCAGCCGATCTTGCGTCGACGGCCAGCAACGACCAGACCGACGCCGATGAGGACTGCCCCGGATCCGACCGCCGTGATGGTTGCGACGCGCGCCCCCGTTACGGGCAGCCCTGGTTCTTGATCGGCACTGCCAGTGGCAACGGCGGCGTCGGACGTCGGGGTGGACGTGTTCGAGACGCTGCTGGACGGCCGCGAGGGCTTGAGCGGGGGCGGGGCCGTCGGCGATTTGCTCGGTTCAGGGAGCGGTGGCGTGGAGGGCTCAGGGCCCGGAGGTGTGGTGGGTTCTGGATCCGGCCCCGGGCCGGTGGGATCGGGCTCCGGCGTCGCGGTGGGATCCGGCACGGGCGGGTTCGCGCCGGCGCTGGTCGCCTCCGCGGTCGCGGCCTTCGTCGCAGCCGCGTCCGGAGTGGGAGTGGCATCGGCGAGTGCGGGTGGGGCTGCGACCATCAGGCCGACAGCTGCGCTGGCCGCCGATATTGCCAGGGCGTTCCACGTTTTAATCGATCCAAAATGCACGAGTGATTTCCTCCCCGTTCGAAGTGTTGAACTCGGCCTTGACGGACGGCGCGACGCTCCGCCGTGCCGTGCGGGAGGAACCGTAGCTTCTTGCTGTTTCCGCTACCAGCGTGATGCGTGCTGGAGGATTGCATTCCGGTGGACATACTCCCAGTTCAGCCGTGCCTAGATGGTGCAGTGAGTGGACTGGTGAAAGCGACTAGTGGTGGCCGGAAACGTAGACACTCCGGTTGGGCGTGTGCTGAATTGATCGCGTTGTTGGCGCAGACCTCACAACGGGGGAGCGGGTCTGCGCCCGGAGCCCGCGACATCATCTGCGCGGGCTGCAAGCTCGCACCCCCGGATAGGTGCGTCAAATGACTTTGTCGCCTCTTCCCTTCGACTGTCAGTCGCGTAGTCGCCGGCGGGCGATTCCCTATGGCTTGACACTTCGCGTTGCGGCCGCAACGTGGGGCCTCGCCGCAGTGGCGCTGGCGGTGTCCGGCTGTACCGGCGGCGCTGAGTCTTCGCCTGCTTCCGACGCGACCTCCACCGCCATAGCGGGGGCCTCGGCGACGTCAGCCGTACCACCCTCGACCGCGACCCTCTATCGCCCGATTGACGCGCTATGCCCCAAGCTGGACCTCCGCGCCGTCGCCGACATCATCGGGCCGGTAGGGAGCCGCCAGGACACCTCCCGCACGAGCGGCAGCACCGCCAACCTGGCGTGCACCGCCACGGTGGGGCGCCTACCCAACGGTGTCGTGATGACGGTGCACGTCGACATCGTGGAGCCTGACTCGGCCCGCCTGATGTATGAGGGCATGCGGCAGGCGCAGCAGGGCAGCGGTCCGGTCAACGATCTGACCGGCGTCGGCGGCGCCGCCTACACCTACACGGACGAGTCGACCGGCTTCAACGTGGTCACCTACGATGCGAACCTCTACCTGACGATCGCGGCCGCACCGCTGCGCCTCGGGGCTGCGCTGCCCGGCGACCTGCCTGCCCGGCTGACGGCTGTAGCGACCTCAACCCTGGCCACCCTGCGCACCTGACCAGGCTGCCGCGGCGTGATCCGCCGGAACGCCGATACCGACAACGCCTCGCCTGCGCATCGGTCCGACCGTCCTTGGAGACTTCCTGTGCCAACGACACCTTTACCCGCTGTGTTACCAGGAGCGGGCGACACCGACTACGCCCGCTACATGCGCACCGACGACCTGCTGTCCCTGCAGAAGGGACCGGGGGAGTGGGTACACCCTGACGAACTGTTGTTCCAAGTCGTGCACCAGAGCAGCGAACTGTGGCTCAAGCTCACCCGCTCACATCTCGCCAGGGCGCTCGCGCACATGACCGCAGATCAACCGTCCGCGGCCGAACTCATCCTCCGTCGGGCCGCGGAAGCCTTGCGGCTGATCACCGAGCATCTGCGCGTCCTGCGGTCACTGCCACCGGCGCAGTTCGCCATCATCCGGACCGCCCTCGGCAACGGGTCAGGGTTCGAAAGCCCCGGGTGGCGGCTTCTCCGCGAAGCGACCACGGAGCTGGACATCGCGTTCGCCCGGCTGCTGTCCTCGCTGCGCCTTACTCCCGTCGACCTGTATCGGGGACAGCCGTCGGACCCGCTGTACCGGCTCGCCGAGGCGCTGGTGGAGCTGGACGAACGGATCGCGCTGTGGCGCACCGAGCACTACAGCGTCGCCACCCGCGTCATCGGTCAGGGCGTGCTCGGCACGCGCCGCACCCCGGTCGACAGCCTCACCAAGCTCATCGCCCACCGCCGGTTCCCGACGCTGTGGGAAGCCCGCAGCGAACTCACCGAAGCGTTCTCGCGCGTGGCCTGTCCCCGGCAGGTACAGCCGTGACCGCCGCGGCACTGGCCCGGCCCGCGCTGCTCCGGCAGCGGTTGGCCACGCCATCCGGCAGCGCCCACCTGGCCGCGTGCAGCATCGCACCCCGCACCCTCGACCTGGAACAAGCGGTCGCCCGGATGCTCAACGACCTCTCTCGGCCCGGCTTCTGGCAAGCATGCGAAGAGCAGGTCGCCCAGGCCCGCCAGCTGTTCGCACGACTCATCGGCGCCGACGCCGACCAGGTCGCGATCCTGCCCAACGCCAGCATCGCCGCGCACCAGGCGGCAGCCGGCCGCCGGTGGCGACGACGCCGGGAAATCCTCACCACCCCCGCCGAATTCCCGGGTATCGCACATACCTGGATGGCCCAACGCGGAGCTCGGGTGCGCTGGTGTGGCACACCGGACGGGGCGGTGCACACCGGCGACTACCTATCGGCGATCACACCCCGTACCGCGCTGGTGTCGGTGCCCGCCGTCACCTACCGCGACGCCACCCGCCTCGACGTCGCACGCATCGCCGATGCCGCGCACGACACCGGTGCTGCCGTATTCGTCGACGCCTACCAGGCCGCCGGCGTCATCCCCCTCGACGTCGACGCCCTGCGCTGCGACTACCTCGTCACCGGCACCGGCAAATATCTGCTCGGACTGCCCGGCCTGGCGTTCCTTTACGTCCGGCATCCGGGCGGTCCGCCGCCGGCGCTCACCGGCTGGCTCGGCCGCACCGACCCCCACGCCTTCCGCACCAACGTCCTGGACTCGCCACCGCACGCCCGGCGCTACGAGACCGGCACCCCCGCCGCAGCCGCCGTCTACGCCGCCGTCGCCGGCCTGTCCCTGATCGGTGACCTCGACCTGCGGCAGGTACGCCACCACACCCAGCGGCTGATCGCCATGGCCGCACAGCGGCTGGCCGCCCAGGGCGAACTCGTGCGCCTGGCCACCAACGTCGACGCGCAAGGCGCCCACCTGGCGCTCGTCGAGCCACACGCGGAGGCGATGGCCGTCTGGCTCGGGCACCACGGCGTCATCGCCGCGCCCCGTAGCAGTGTCCTGCGCCTGGCCATGCACGCCTACACCACGAACGAAGACATCGACGCCGTATGCGAGACGATCGCCGCGTACCGGTGCCGCAGCCGCACCCGCCCTGGAGCGGCCCGATGAATCCCGAGCCGCTGCACCGCTGGCTGGCCCACCGACGGCCCACCACACACCGCTTCCCCTACGACACTGTCGTCGACGCCTACCTCTACTTCGGCAAGCACTTCATCCCCGAGGCGTGGACCACGTCGCTGCGCTCGGCCCGTGAGCGCCTGCCCGAGGTGTCCGGGCCGCGCGCATACCTGGCCGACTTCCTGGCCGTCGCCCTCGACAAGGTCGACGGCAGGTACGACTACCGCACCTACCTCGCCCTGCCCCTCCTACCCATACCCGACCCTGACAGCAACGCCGAACCAGCAGACCAGCTGCTGGCCCGCCGCGACCACCTGCACACCTTGCTCCTGACCGACCTCATCTCCTTCGAGCTGCGCGCCCTCGACAGCACCGGGGCGCCGCTGCCCCAGATGCGTCCCGACGCGCTCGTGGTGAGGAAACGGGTGCGACACGCGGTGCGTGCCGCTGCTCCCGCACTGCGTCGACTCAGCTTCGCAATCCCTGCCGCCGACGATCCGATGACGCTGGCCCGCAGCCTGACCGCGCTGGCCGCAATCGATCGCACCGCAGCTGACCGGCTGATGCTGCGGACCACGATGCTGCCGGTCGAGCGTGTCCACGACGAGTACCTGTTTATCCGGGTCCTGCAAGCCTTTGAGTCCACCCTCGCACTGCTCGCCGTGGACCTCACCGCGGCCATCACCGCCGTGAACGAAGAACGTCTACCTGCGGCCGGCACGCGCCTATCCTTTGCGGCGTCGCTCCTGGGCGAGACCGCACCGCTGTGGTCGCTGCTGGCCACCATGCAACCGGAGGCGTTCCACGCCTTCCGCGTCTACACCGATGGGGCAAGCGCCATCCAGTCCCGCGCCTACAAGCTGGTCGAATCGCTGTGCCGCACACCCGACCCGCAGCGTCTCCATTCGGTGGCGTACGTGTCCGTGCCCGACGTGTACGCCCGCGTGAGCAACGGACAGCGCAGTCTCGACGACGCCCTGGACGCCATCCGTGCCGACCATCAGGCTCTCGCGCAAACGCCCATTCTGGCCGACGGGATGCGGCAGTTCGCCGCCGCCGTGCGCCAATGGCGGCGCACCCACTACCGCCTCGCCGTGCGAATGCTCGGCACCGAACGACCAGGCACCGGCGCCACGCCCGGAACCCCCTACCTCCTCCACGGCCGCGACCAGCACGTCTTCCGCAACCGCGACGCCCACGATCCTGAGGAGCGGTGACCGATGACTGCGCCATCGACCGTGCGCCGACGAGCGGACATGCCCCACGATCAGCTGCCAACCCAAGCCCACGCCTTCCTCCGCCAACGGCACACCGAGTTAGGAATGCCCGGCCTCGCGCGCCGCTGGCGAGAAGTGCGCGTCGAGATCCGCGCGAACGGGACGTGGCGGCCGACCTACGACGAGCTGGCCTACGCGGCGCGGGTGGCCTGGCGCAACTCCGGCCGCTGCATCGGCAGGCTGCGCTGGCCGAGCCTCATCGTTCGCGACCGCCGCCACATCACCAATCTGCAAGAGGTGCGGCGAGAACTGGCCGCTCACCTCGACGAGACCACCAACGGCGGACGGGTCCGCTCCGTTATCACCGTCCTCGCACCCGCCACACACACCGGCCCGCCACCGGCGCGCATCATCAGCCCGCAGTTGGCCCGCTACGCGGCCTGGCACAGCAGAGATGGCGTCCTCGGTGACCCCGCCAACCTGGCCTTGACCAGCCTGGCCACCGACCTCGGCTGGTCAGGACCCACTCGGCGAGGCCCGTTCGACCTCCTGCCCTGGATCGCCGCCACCGCCGACGGGGTGCTGCACATGCTGCCCACAGACCCAGCGCACATCCTCGAGGTGCCGATCCGCCACCCCGACTACCCGTGGATCGCTGATCTCGGACTGCGCTGGCCCGCGGTACCCGTCATCAGCAACATGGCGCTCCACTTCGGTGGCCTGCGGTTCCCCGCCCCGTTTAGCGGCACCTTCATGGCCTCCGAGATCGCCACCCGCAACCTCGCCGACGAACACCGCTACCACCAACTCCCCGCCATCATCGCCGGCCTGGGCCTCGACGACCGCGACCGCCTGCGCGCTGACAAAGCCCTGCTCACCCTGCACGAAGCCGTGCTGCACAGCTTTGAATCCGCTGGCGTGTCCATCACCGACCACCACCGCGAAAGCCGGGCCTTCGCCCGCTTCGTGCAGCACGAGGAAGCAGCCGGCCGCGTCGTGGTTGGTGACTGGAGCTGGCTCAACTCCTACCCGATGACGCCCCAGGACCCCTCCTGGAGCCGCTACTACAACACCGGCCAACCCACTCCGGCTCTTCTTCCGGACCCGTACTGCCTCGCCCTCACCGCCGGCCGTCGCAGGCCCGGCCATGAACCCTCACCGCGTCAGCGCGCCGACGTCCCCCCGGCCGCTGCCGCCACACCCAACCAAGCAAGGGAGGACACGTGTCCACACGCACACCCACCAAGGCACACCGGCGACTGACCCGCCTGGCCGCGACAGCTGTCACTCTGGCAGCCGTCACCGCCGGTCTCGTCGGCGTCTCCGGCGGGCCCGCCCAGGCCGCCGGCTGCCGCGCCGCGCCCTACAGCGCCAAGTTCGGCGCCGCCGACGCCTTCATGCAGTACAACGGCGTGGAGATCATCAGCTACCCCAAATATCCCAGCTACTACCGCACAACCAGCCAGTGCAAGGACATCCAGGTCCGCAACACCGGCAACGGCAAGGACTACGGCCCGTTCGACGCCTGCATCAACTTCTACGGGCGCGCCACCTGCAACTATTGGACGCACGTGCCCGTCGGCCAGTGGCGCAACCTCGCCACCAACGTCAAGGACGGCACCAAGTTCTACGTCTGGGTCCGCATCGACCTGGGCAAGTACTACGGATTCACTGCCGTCGGCGACTGGTAAGCCGAGCTTGGGGTCCGCGCTTGCGCGGGCCCCAAGCTCCCACCGCCAGTAGTCGCTCAAAGGAAGCGTGCTGCATCGATGCGATGAGACCTGAGAGCTCGATTCCCGAGCAGGTCACCTACATCCTAGGATGCTCAGGGGATGTGACCTCCTCGAATCAGCAATTTGGCAGCTGATGTCGCCGAGAACCAGATTCAGTGATCTAGGTGTGCGGGGAGTCAGGGCGATGATGCGTGCGAATGCGGCATCCGGAGGTGGCGAGGACGCGAGGCGGCCGCCCCCGCCACCATCTTTGCTGTCAGCTATCGGTCTCCATGCTCCTCAAAGACGTAGGCCCGCGAAAGGCTGCCATTGGCAATACTGCCTCACCGCCATGGATGCGCGAGGGCGGCTTGCGGATCGAACCCCGGTTCGCGCAATGGGGTGGAGCCCGGACGATTCGCTGAACGGCAAAGTGGGGGAGGGCTTCGTCATAATCCAGCGCGGCGAGGACGGGACCTGTCTGGTTACAGCACAGGGCCACCTCCGCGTACTCTCTCCTATCAGGCTTTCGGCCGAACTGTCCACAGGCGTACGACTCTTAGCAGTGGCGCGGAGGAAAGAAGGAGTGGTCATCCTTTACACCATGGATCTTGTGGAATCTGCGCTCGCGGCTTGCATTGACAGTGGCTCAGGTGGTGTTACATGACCGGGCCGTTGCCGAATGGATTAACCAACCAAGAGGTAGCCGCCCTGCGGTCGATTCTTGCGCGGATTCCCGATGAAGGGTTGCGTGGACCGTCGGCAATCGGCGAACCGCCGGGAATCCCGACCTTTCGTGACTACATCCAGCGCGTGTCGGTGGCCGTTGCTCCAGGCTCCCGCCGACTCTACGAAAGCTACTGGAAGCGAATCGAGCAGTGCTGGGGCGAGCGCAAACTGAACGACCCAACACCATCCGAAATCTCGGCGCTTGTAGAGCAGATCCGCGCGAGTGCAGTCGTCCGTAGCAACTCACGCGGCGGTCGCTCAGCGGCTGAGCACACGGTCTCTGCCCTTCGCTGCCTCTATGCATTCGCGGTTGCCGACGGCTTGATTGCCGAGGCAGAAGATCCAGCTCGACGAGTGGCAAAGCCCCGAAGGCTGCCGAGCAATCGACACGCTCTAGCGGAGCGTCAGCTTGCGCGGATAGTGGAACTCGCAGGGCGTACGGGAAATGATCCGCACCTAGACTCCCTCATCCTGCGACTTCACATCGAAACAGCCTGCCGGCGGGGTGGAGCACTGGGCCTGGACCGAGCGGACTTGGACCTCGATAATTGCTGCATCCGGCTCAGCGAGAAGGGCGGGACAGTTCGCTGGCAGCCCGTCTCCCCTTCTATGCTGCGTATGCTTGTCCGGCACTACGAAGAGCGTGGGAAGATCGGTGGCGGTACGCAACTGCTCAGATACCGGTCGGGCGCTCCATTGACGAGCCGTCGCTACGATCATCTCTGGCAGCGACTGGGGCGTCGCCTGCCTTGGATCCAAGCCCAGCAGGTTTCTACACACTGGCTGCGGCATACCACGTTGACCTGGGTTGAACGGAATTTTGGATACGCCATCGCTCGGGCGTATGCCGGCCATACCGGTCGTTCGGATGCCGGCGTGACAAGTACCTACGTGAAGGCAGATATTTACGACGTTGCTCGGGCGTTGTCTGCGCTGTCGGGCGAGCCGCATCCGCTCCTTTCCGAGGAGTAAGGTCCGGGTGCTTCGGTGAATCCAACTCATCTCGGTTGTGCACGGGCCCGGGCGCGTTGAGCCGTCAACTACGACTCACCGAGCCGTTCTGATGCCAACGGGTGGTGGTCGTGGGCGGGGTAAGCGCCCAGATCCTCGCCGAGGTGTCGCCGACACGACCTGGGGGCCCGACACCCGCCGCGGTCCATGCTCGATGACGTCGACGGGCCCGCGCCGGCGAGCACTTCCACCAGCCGGTTGGGCTACGCCGCCCGCGGGACCGTCGGTCTTCATCTTCAAGACGATGTCGGTTGCCCACGGCGAGTATCCTGGCCGGTGATCTCGCTACCGCTGGCGAGTACGGGATGAAGGCGGTGGGGCTGGTGGCTGACGGCACGCGATTGCTCTGGTCAACGACCGTCTGAACTCTGTGGAAGCTGGTGACCAGCACCATCGACGCCGTCGCTGGCAGTCCGGCGTAGCCCGCGAGTTGGCCCTCAGGATTCGATCGCTCCTCTCTAACGATCTCAAGGCCACACGGCGTCGCTACCGGTAGTCCCTGTGTACCTCGCCGCTGGCGACGCGTAGCCAGCCAACGGACAGGAGCCGTCGTGTCAAAGCGAGCTGGGAGCGGATTTCCGCAGCTGACGGGTCCGGCCCTGGAAGCCGTACGCCACCGAGGCAGTCACCTTCAGATCATCGCCTCCGCTGGTGCCGGCAAGACGGAAGTTGTGTCTCAACGCGTCGTCGACATCTTGGCCGAGGGTGTACCTCCAGAAGCGATCGTGGCGTTCACCTTCACGGCGCGGGCCGCCGAGGAGCTGAAGAACCGCATCGTTCAGCGGGTTGAGGAACGCCTGGGGAAGGTAGCTCTCGACCGCTTGAACGGTCTGTTCGTTGGCACGATCCACGCTTTCTGCTTCCGCCTACTGCAGCAGCGGGTGCCTCGATACGAGACGTACGACGTGCTCGATGACAACCAGCTCACCGCCTTTCTGTCGCGGGAGGCGAACCGACTCGAGCTGCGCCAGCTCGATCCCGGTAACCGGCTCTTCGCGTCGATCGCCGCGTTCCTCAAGGCGGTCGACGTGGTCGAGAATGAGCTGATCGACATTGATTCTCTGCCCGAGCCGGTCAAGTCTGTCCTCCACAACTACTACGAGACCCTCGACCGTTACCGGCTGCTGACCTACGGCCAGCAAGTCGTACGCGCCGTGCGGGAGCTGGAGCGCCCGGCGTTTGCAGCAGACATCCATGTGACCCTGCGCCACCTGATCGTCGACGAGTATCAGGACGTCAACCCGGCACAGGAGCGGCTCATCGAGCTGCTGACCGGCCCGCAGGTGGAGCTGTGCGTCGTCGGCGACGACCAGCAAGCCATCTACCAGTGGCGTGGCTCCGACGTCTCCAACATCGTGACGTTTCCGCATCGCTACCCCGACGTGGCAACCTTCGAGATCACCGTGAACCGGCGCAGTCGCCCCCAAATCATCGGCGTGGCCAACCGCTTCGCCGAGACGATCCCCGAGCGCCTCGACAAGCAGATGCTGGCCCACCGACCCTCCGCCGACAGCCCTCAGCCGGAGGTAGTGGTGTGGACGGCCGAGACGGAGACGGAGGAGGCCGGCTGGATTGTCAGCTACATCCTCGACCTGGTCGATGACGGTGTCGCGCTGAGAGATATAGCTGTGCTCGTCCGGAGCAGGGCCGCGTACCCGCGGCTGGTAGAGCAGTTCGCGACCTTCGGCATTCCGGTGCAACCCGGTGGCCGATCGGGGCTCTTCGATCAGCCGGAAGCGAGAGTTCTCGGCCGCACCTTCGTCTGGCTCGCCGATACCGAGTGGCGTGGCACCTTCGGCACGAGCCAGCCGGTCGCGGACGCGGACCTATTCGACGAGTACGAGCGGGTCTTCAACCTATCGAAGCTTGATCAGCGCCAGGTCGTTCGACTCCTTCGGGAGTGGAAGGCTGCAGTACCGCGTACCAACCGCACCGCGAACCTGGTCGGCGAGCTGTACGAGCTGTTCCTCGAGTTGCAGGTTCGATCCTGGGACCTAACCGACGAGATGACCATCAACCGCCTCGGCACCCTGGCACGCTTCACGTCCCTGCTCGCGGACTACGAGTCGGTCAGGCGCCGGGCCCGTCCGGACCCCGATGCGCCCACCGAGCAGCTCGGCGGTCAGGACCGCGGCATCTGGTACTACCGGAACCTTGCGCTGCACATCGTCAACTACGCGCAGGGCGCCTACGAAGGCTTCGACGGGGAGGCGGACTTCGCTCTGGACGCGGTCGACCTGACGACCGTGCATCGCGCGAAGGGCCTGGAATGGCCGGTGGTGTTCGTACCGTCGATGACTGCCAGTCGATTCCCCTCCAGCCGAACCGGTCAGCCCCAGCCATGGCTCGTCCCGCGGGATCGATTCGACGCTGCCCGCTACGAGGGATCGGATGCTGACGAGCGGCGCCTCTTCTACGTCGCGATGACCCGCGCTCGAGACTGGCTCTCGGTTTCGCGCCATGAGCGCGTGACGACGCGTCGGGTGGCGCGGAGCCCGTACCACCAAGAGATTGGGCAGGTCGAGGTGAAGCCGGAGAACGTTGCCTTCCCACCCATAGAGAGCAGCGGGCACGGCGGCGACGAGCCGATCTCGATGACGTACAGCCAGCTGGCCGCGTTCATGGACTGTGGTCAGGCGTTCCGGCTACGGGAGCTGATCGGCTTCCAGCCGCGTCTGGCTACGGAGCTCGGTTACGGCAAGGCCGTACACCACGTCATGCGCGCGGTCGCTGAGGCCACGAAGGCCAGCGGCCGGGTGCCGAACGTGACCCAGATCGACGAGATCCTGAATGCCAGCTTCTTCCTGCCCACCGCCAACAAAGCCGCACACCGCCAGCTCCGGGACGCCGCACGCCGGCTGGTCCTCGCGTACGCGACACAGCACGAAGCGGACCTGTACCGCGTCTGGGAGACGGAGCGCCCCTTCGAGCTACACCTCGACGGAATCACCGTCGCTGGCCGAGCCGATGTAATCCTCGACAAGGAAGGTGGCATAACCAACGCCCTCGCGATCGTCGACTACAAAACCTCTACCTCGGCCGGCGAAGCTGAGCACGCGCTGCAGCTGCAGGTCTACGCCGACGCTGCGCGACGAGAAGGCCTCGACGTGCGTGCAGCGTACGTGCATGACCTCAAGGCTTCCGCCCGCCTCCCAGTCCTGGTAAATGCAGGGGCGGTGCAGCGGGCAGAGGCAGCGGTGACCGAGGCCGCCGGGCGCGTCAGGGCGCGCGACTACAAGCCCAACCCCGGTCCCCGCTGCCGCCGCTGCGAGGTACGGACGATCTGCGGCTCCGCCCGATGAGCGCAACCGTCAGACGCTGAAGACCTTCATCACCTCGTCGCCGTAGTCGTTGATCACCTTCACCGCGATCTTGCCCGTGTCCGGCCGGGCGAACGGCCGTGACTCGGTGCCGTAGAGGCTGTCCCAGGCGTCCCGGTCGATGTCCGCCTTGAGCGCCACCTTCAACCGCTTGTACGGGTCCTGCCCGCCGGTGAAGTAGCAGTGCCGCACAAAGAACGACTCGCCGTTGTAGGCGGTGTCGATCATCCATAGCGCGATCTGATCGGTGTTGTTGCTGCGCAGCTCCCCGGTGTTGGGGTCGTAGACGTCGACACCGTGCAGCAGCACCCGTAGCTCGTCGTCCTCCCGCTTGATCTCGATGTCCGGCTCGCCGAAAACCGTGAACAGGTTGCCCGCTCCGGTCTTCTTCAGCTCCTCACCCATGACCAAGTCGGCGTTCATCCGCACCAGTAGAACAGGTACACGTCCAAGCCTCCGCTCTGCGGCGACGTTGGCGAAGCCTTCCTCAGAGGTCACGTAGTCGTCGTCTGCAGTGCCCAGCACGGCCGGGTCGAAAGCGAAGGCGAGGACACAGAGTAGGTCGACGTCCCGCGTGCGGTTCGCCTCTCGGGCAGCATCCTTGATGAAGGACGGCCCAACCGTTCCATACTGCGGGCCGACGGTGATGCCCACTCGCTTAGGCGTGCCATCGGATACGTCCTCACGGATCCCAACGGCCTGAATGTACGGCGATGCGTATTGCTCTAGTGAGTCGAAAGTTAGTACTCCAGCAGGAGATCCGTTCTGGCCTGCTGTGGCGGTGTGGTTTTGTCCGTGGGCATGGAGCAGCCACCGCTGAGTCTCGTGGTTGTGTG
>NZ_JBICTM010000022.1:0-12074 GCF_043197615.1 Micromonospora sp. NPDC049048
ACGACGCTGCGCGAACGACAACGGCACCAACTCCGGACGCACCGCCCGACCCAACACCGGACGCGTCCCCCCACCCGCATCCAACCGCCCCACCAGACCAGCCACCGTCGGCGCGTCGAACAAACTCCGAATCGACAACTCCCGACCCAACACCGAACGAACCCGACTCACCAACTTGATACCCAGAAGAGAATGCCCACCCAAATCGAAGAAACTATCGTCAATCCCCACACCAGCCACACCCAAAACATCCGCGAACAACCCACACAACACCTCCTCCACCGGCGTCCGCGCCAACCGACCACCCACCACCAAAAGATCAGGAACCGGCAACCGACCCCGATCCACCTTCCCATTAGAATTCAACGGCAACTCATCAAGAACAACAAAACCACCCGGCACCATATGCACCGGAAGAAGACCCGCGAGGTAGTCCCGGAGCGCCTCGGTGGTCGGCTGGACAGCGCTCGACCGCTGCGGAACCACGTAGGCCACCAGACGACGGTCACCGTCCTTCTCCTGCACGACCACCAGCGCCCGGGCAACGTTCTCATGCCGTTCCAGCGCGGATTCGATCTCGCCGGGCTCGATGCGGAAGCCGCGGATCTTCACCTGGCTGTCGGCACGCCCCACGAACTCCAGAACACCGTCCACACCCCACCGCGCCAGATCACCCGTGCGATACATCCGCGCACCCGGCACCCCAGCGAACGGATCCGCCACGAACCGCTCCGCGGTCGCGGCGGATCGCCCAAGGTAGCCACGGGCGAGCACGTCGCCGCCGACGTACACCTCGCCCCTCATCCCGATGCCCGCCGGTTGCATCCGCTCGTCGAGCACGTACACCTGTGGACCGGCCAGTGGACGGCCGACTGGCACCTGCTCAGGCCAGCCGGCCGGGTCACCCGTCAGGATCTGCGTGGTCACGATGTGGGCTTCGGACGGTCCGTACTGGTTCTCGAAGCGGACCCCGGCCAGGGCTGCGGCGAACCGGCGGGTGTCCGCGCTGATGCGCAGCACATCTCCCGCGGCGTAGACGTGACGCAGCGACAGCGGTAGAGGACTCTGCACCCAGGCCAGGATCACCTGGTCGAGCAGGGCCGGAGGCGCGTGCAGCGTGTCGATCTCATGCCGTTCCAGCAACTCGAGCAGCAGGTAGGGATCCTGTCGGATCTCCTCACGCGCGATGGTGAGCGTACCTCCGCTCAGCAGCGTCACGAATATCTCCTGGAAGCACACGTCGAAGCCAACCGACGCGAGATAAAGGCCGCGGCGCGGGCGCGTGTCGTGGGCCAGGTGCCAGGCGATCAGGTTGTCCAGGGTCCGGGCAGTCACGCTGATGCCCTTCGGCTCGCCGGTCGAGCCAGACGTGAATATGACGTACATCAGGTTGGTCGGCCTGCGACGTCGTGGCGGGGCGGTCGGGGACCGCAGGGCGATGGCTGCCGCGTCCGTGTCGACGCACATGCTCGTCCTGCCCAGATCGGGGATGCGGTCACGCATCGCAGAGTCGGTGACGATCAGGGCAGGGTCGGCGCTTCGCATGACGTACTGCAGGCGAGCGGGCGGGAGCTTGGGATCCAGCGGCAAGTAGACGCCACCCGCCTTGAAGATGGCGAGCAGCGCGACGACGCTCTGGAAACCACGATCGACACACAGTCCGACCACGACCTCCGGGCCCACACCGGCCGCCACGAGGTGGTTCGCGAGCCGATTGATCAGAATGTCCAGCTCGCGGTACGTCATCTGCTGGCCGTCGCTGAGCAGCGCGACGGCGTCCGGGCTCGACGCGACCCGCTGCTCGAAGGCCGTCATCAGGTCGGCCACCGGCTCGACAGGGACGTCGTCGACGTTGAACCCGCGCAGGACCAGATCGCTCTCGCCCGGGGACAACCATCCCGCCTGCGACACCGCCTGGTCAGGCTGACCGGCGAGCGCCGCCAGCAACGTCGTGTACCGCTCCGCCATCCGCTCTGCCGTGCTCCGGTGGAACAGATCGGTGCTGTAGACGACCACGCCGTACATGTCCGCGCCGCGATCCTCGATCTTGACTTCGAGGTCGAAGGGCGTGTTCGCGGCATCGGAGCCGACGGGGCTGACCCGCAGCCCCGGAAGGGCCGGGCTCTCCACCGGCCGGCCGCCGTCGAACCACACCTGGAACAGCGGATTCCGGCTGGTGTCCCGCTCCGGCGCCACCTCCCGGACCAGTCGCTCGAACGGTAGTTCCTGATTGGAGTACGCGCTGAGCGCCACCTCGCGCACGTGCGCGAGCAGCTGTCTGAAGGTGGGGTCGCCGGACCAACGCACCCGAATCGGCACGGAGTTGACAAAGAACCCCATCAGCTCCTCGAGGTCGGCGCGGTCGCGCCCCGCCATGCCCGAGCCCGTCACGACGTCGGTGCGCCCTGAGTAACGGGCCAGGAAGACGTCAAACGCTGCCAGCAGCACCATGTAGACGCTTGCCGCGCCCTCCTCTGCGATGGCGCGCAGCCTCTCGGTCACGGCCGGCGGCACCACGAAGTCCACCGAGCCGCCCCGACCACTCAGCGTCCGGGGTCGCGGGAGGTCCGAAGGCAGATCGACGTACGGCGGCGCGCCGTCGAGCGTGTCACGCCAGAAGGCGAGCTGCTGCCCGATCTGCTCCTCCGTGACCGCGGCCTGCTCCCACTGCGCGTACTGCGGGTACTGCAGTGGCAACGGGGGAAGGCCACCTCGACGTGTACGGGCCGCGTCGTACGCGGCGGCGAGGTCACGCCAGAAGACGCCCAGTGACCAGCCGTCCACCACGATGTGGTGCAGGACGAGGACGAAGTAGTGGACATCGTCGTCCACCCGCACCAGGCGCGCCCGCATGAGCGGACCGGTCGAGAGGTCGAAGGGCCGGAGCGCATCGTCGGCGACCATCGCGAGGACCTCCGCCGTGGGATCGGCGCCTGTCCCCGGCAGCTGGACCACAGGGAGCGGGATCGACGTCACGGGACCGGTGCTCTGCCGGGGTTCACCCTCGACCTCGTGGAAACGGACCCGAAGAGCGCCATGCCGCTCCCAAACCTGCTGCAACGCGTGCTGCAGCGCGACCGGATCCAGGGGCCCGTCGATCCGCCACACATGGTCGGCGTGGTAACTCGAAGAGTCCGGGACCATCTGCCCGAGGAACCAGAGCCGGCGTTGGGCGAACGACAGGGGTGCGTCTCCGCCAGGTGATAATGCCGGCCACCGAAACGTGTCCGAAGGCGACGTCGAGCCGCCCCCGCTCAGACGCTGCCGGACGAGTGCGAGTTGTTGCGGCGAAAGCGAACTCACTGGTTGCCCCCATAGGTGCGACAGCGCCGAGAGCCCTATCTGGCCTGCCGCGACGTTATAGTTCTGAATCCGGCGCGGTACCGAGGAGGAGCGCGCAAATGCCCCAGGCGAATGTGCTGCACGCACTGCTCGCAATCATGCCCACCCGGAAACCCCGCCCCACTAGGTGTTCTGAAAGTGCTCAGCTGGACCGGGCGTCCGTCGCGGAGACGATGTACACGGAGGTGCGCCGCCTGGGCGCTGGGCACTGGTGACCTCTCATCCTCCGTTGAGCAGCACTCCGAGGCAGTAGGAACCCGGCTCGGCGGAGCGGGTGACGAAGTGGTGGACCGTGCCGGCGGGAATGAAGAAGGCCGCGGGAGAGGTCAGGGTGTAGTGCTTGTCGTCGGCGACGACGTCGATGACCGCACCGCCGGGTGTGGGCGACATGAGCAGGTAGATCTCGGGCACCTCGTGGGTGTGCGGCGCGGCGACCGGCTTACCGACCTTGTCACTGATTTCTCCACCAGCCACCTCGACCGGCAGCCCTCCGAACATGTCGGCCGTCAGGTAGAAGGGTGTCGGCGCGTGATGACCTGGGATCTGGCGGAACAGCGGAAGGTCTTCGCGGGCAGCCGGAGCAGCCGACCCGGGTGACGGGGAGACGATCTTGTCCATGTTGTCCTCCGACTTGGGATTGACGAGTGCGCGGCCTGGGCTCATGCCGGCGTCAACCGGAATATGAAGCTGAATGCAGGCAGATCGATCAGCCGCTCGTCGGCGCGCTTCCAACCGCTCTCCTCGATGGCAGAGTGCCATTCCTCGAGCGTCGGCAGATACTGGTCCATGACGGCGTGCACCGTCTCGAACCCGAGAGTGAACATTGGCAGGTCGGTGCCGTGCACGTCGGTCGAGCGGCAGGTGTCGCCGAGCACGAGGTTGCGCACGTTGGGAAAGACCTGGCGGATCCGGCGCAGTGTGTTGATGCAATTCTCCCGCGGCCAGAAGTCGTGGCCCATCAGAAAGCACGTCACGAGGTCGACACCACGGTATTCCGGACGAGGCGCCATGGTCAGCACGTCATCCTCGACCAGCGTGATGCGGTGGCCCAACTGAGCGTCGGCGACGGCTTCCTTCGACACGGCAAGCGCACCCTGGGCCACGTCGATGCCCACGGCCCGGACGGACGGCCATTGTTGGGCCAACATGATGATCCGGTCCGCACTACCGCACCCCAGGTCGGCGACCGTGGTGAAGGACATCCCGTCCAGCAGCTCACGCAGGGGCGGGTCGAAGAACGTGCGGGCGATGCTGCGGCAGGCGACGCTGATCGCCCGCGAGTCGCGGTTCATGCCCCGATCGGCGCGTTCGCTGTTGAGCGTGAGACGGGTCAGATCGGTGAACAACTCGCCGCAGCCGCGGGTCAACCAGTAGAAGAACCCTCTGTTCTTGAACGCGTCCTCGAAGCCGGGCCCGCGGCTGGCCGTCTTCCGAACCGGGTCCAGGACGACGATCTCGCGGCTCGCGAGCGCGGTGAGGATCGCGCGCACCGCACCAAGATGCACGTCTCGGCCCGCCGCGAACCGGTGTACGTCCAGGGCGTCCTTCTCGGCGAGTTCCTCGAGCAGCCCGATGTCCCACGCTGCGCTCAGGGCAGCAGCGGCGACCGCGCCGTTGAAGGTATCGGCGCAATAGCGTTCGTCGCGGGACAGGTGCAGTGGCCCGACGGTCATGCGGAACCTCTTCCTCTCAGCGCGGCACGGCTGGGAGCCGCATGGGGATACCGCTCGGGCACCGGCGAGGCGGCCAGCCGCAGGATCTCCAGCAGCGTGCCGGTGAAGTTCTGCTTGCGGTCCATCAGTTCAGGTGTCTGCAAGGTCGGTGGCTCCTCATGCAGACTCGGAGCGAACAGGGGATAGAGACCATTGACACTGATTTCCAGGACGATTGCGTGCACCCTGCGGGCCAGTTGCACCACAACCTCGCCATACGACAGATTGGCGCGGCTGGTCAGGAAGATCCCGTCGTAGAGCCACAACAGGGTCTCGCGGTGCATCCGCCATCGCCCGCCCGGAGGCTTGGGATTCTGCAGCAGCGAGACTCCGGACGGCACGACCTTCTCTGTGATCCCCTCGTGAACCTGTTCATTGATCTCGCACTCGCGGCGGAGCGCATCTGCCTCGATGCTGCCGCCGAGACTGATCTTTCCCCGGACCAGCGGCCTGATGGGTGCGTAGTCCCTGGCCCACGCTCCGCTGAGATTGATGTGCTGGCGTGCCATGGGCGCCCGGATGACACGCTCGTAGATTTCCCGAGGCGGAGAGCTGGCATAGAGCAGCATGAGGGTGTACCCACGGACGAGCGCACACGCCTGCGCGGCCAGCGCCGGGGCATGGGGCTCCGAATCCTCGGCGTCGTCGAGGATGGCGGCCAGCAGTTGCCAGAGCAGGAACGTCGTTTGATGTCCGGTGATCCACCGGAACCAGAACAGTCGGTCGATCTCGGCGGCGTCGGGCGGTGGCAGTTCGTGCCTCGTTGACGGGGGCAGGGTACTCAGGCTCTCGTGGCAGGCCATGATGGCTTCCCGGTCGACCTCCGACGTACGCGGTAGCCAACTGGTGGGCAGGGCGAGCGGCTCCAGGCCGTAGATGTGGCCGCCGTACTCCCACTCCGACTGCTGCGGCAGCCTCGTGACCAGGGCGGGTGCATCAAGCATTACCATCGACGCCGCCCGGCATGTAGGTGAACTCGTACTCCAGGCCGTTGACGTCGAACGCGTAGAAGCTCTGCATGCCCTGGCCGTCGATGTCGATTTCGCTCGCCGGCTCCCTACGGGCGAACACGAAGCGATCGGACTCGTAGAGCGCGAACCAGCGCTGGCGCCAGCGCCGCAGTTCCTCGGCCGTCTCCACCCGCAGGCAGACGTGCTGGAACTGATTGACGTCCGCCGCGGGCGGCCCGTCGGCACCGCCGTCACGAGCGAAGAGGTGCAGCCGTACGTCGCCCGCCACCATCTCGACGAGGCGAGACAGACCCGGCAGCCGGCGATGGCTGAGCGCGGAGAAACCACCATTCATTTCCCACGAGACGGTGCAGCCCAGGAATTCCTGGTACCAGGCGATGGCGTTCGGCAGATCGGTCGTCTGAACGCCGATGTGGTGGATGTTGCCGGTGAGCGGCGAGGGCGGTTCGGCGAAACGATTCGTCCGTGCACTTTCCGATGTACCCGAGATCAAGGCCGTCTCCCTTCTTTCGGAGCCCTTGTCGCCGTCGTGGCGCCAGCTCACCGGCTGACGGCGTAGGCCTGGCACTTGCGGGGACTCGCGCCGGCGAACACGAACCCGCTCGTGGCGTCCCGGCCGCTGGCGCAGACCTTGCCCAGAGACCTCTCGGCGACGAGTTGGACATCGTGGTTGCGGCGCAGCAGTTCGTCGACAACCTCGGTGTCACAGTTCCGCTCGACGGTCAGACGCCGGGGGTGGGACTCACGGGGGGTGAATGAGGCGGGGACGGCGTCGCTGTGGAAGGCGAGCGACTCCGTCGCGCTCTGGCTGTCGAGCCCGAAATCGATGACGCCGAGCAGGAACAGCAGGGTCCACTGGTCCTGGCGGTCGCCGCCCGGTGTGCCGAAGGACAGCACGGACCCGTCGTCCTTCACGACGACTGTGGGGCTCAACGTGGTCCGGGGACGCCGCCCAGGAGCGACGCCGTTGGGGTGTCCGTCGACCAGCCACATGGTCTGTCCACGGGTGCCCAGTGGGAAGCCCAACTCCCCGATCACGGGCGAGCTCTTCAGCCACCCGCCGCTGGGTGTCGCCGCCACGGTGTTGCCGGCCCGGTCGGTGACCGTCACGGTGCAGGTGTCCCCACGGGCGGCCGTCCTCGGCAGGATGGTCGGCAGACCGTTGCCAAGTTGGTTGATCCAGTCTTCCGCCCCGGGCTGGAGGTCTGGCTTTCCGGGCGTCGGCATCCAGGGATCGCGACCGTCCGGCGCCCCTGGGCGCAGGGTCTCGGCTGCCTCCTTGGTGACCAGCTCGCGACGGGCACGGTTGTAGTCGGCGCTGAGCAGCGTCTGCAGCGGGACGTCGGATTGCAGGGGGTCTCCGTACCAGGCCTCCCGATCAGCGAACGCCAGCTTCGCGCACTCGACGACAGTGTGGAGGTACTCGGCGCTGCCCAGCCCCATGGCGGCGAGATCGAAGCCTTCGAGGAGCGCCAACTGCTGCAGGAAGACCGGTCCCTGCGACCAGGGTCCGGGCTTGTGGACGAGATGCCCCCGATAGACCACACCGGGTGCCTCTTCGACCGTCGGCTGCCAGTTTGCGAGGTCCTGTCCCGTGAGGAAGCTTCGATGACGCCTTCCCGTCGCGTCGATGGCCTCGGTGCGGTTGGTGAAGGCGTCGATGGCCTCTGCCACGAAGCCCCGGTAGAAGGCGTCCTGCGCAGCCTGGATCTGGGCCTCGCGGGACGTGGACGCCGCCTCCGCGAGATCGACGATGCGGCGATACGTCTGCGCAAGAGTGGGATTACGGAACCGTGTCCCTGGCCCAGGAGCTTTGCCACCGGGCAGGTAGATGCTCGCCGACCCCGTCCACTCGCTGGCGAACAGCGGGGCCAGCGCGGCGATCGCGTCCGCGGTCTCGGGCAGCAGCGGAAATCCTCGTTCCGCGTAGTCGATGCCGTACGAAAGCACCTCGCGCAGGCGCATCGTGCCGAACTCAGCCAGGAGCCGCATCCACCCACCGAACGCTCCCGGCACGGTGGCAGGCAGCAGCCCCGAGCCGGGGATCTGTCCAAGCCCCAACTCCCGGAACCGATCCAGCGTGGCCGCACCAGGCATCGGGCCCTGTCCGCAGACCGCGGCGGTCTTCCCGGTCGCCGACGAGTACAGCACGACGGAAAGATCACCTCCCGGGCCGTTGTAATGAGGCTCTACCACCTGAAGCACGAATCCCGCGGCCACCGCCGCGTCGAAGGCGTTGCCACCGCGCTCGAGGACGGCCATTCCCACAGCCGACGCCGCAGGATGCGTCGAGGAGACCGCTCCTAGATCACCTTTCAATTCCGGTCGGGACGGAAACAAGCTGTCACCACCATCTGTCGTCACCGGGAAGGCCACCGGCCGATACCGCTTGCGGCTGCCGGCCGGCCGGTTCTTGTCAGGAGCCCCACCACAGGCCTTGCGCGGATCTGCACCGGGGGCACGGACAGCATATGACGTCACTCGATTTCAGTCCGCCCACGCTTTCTGCTGCGTCGCTTCTCGCGGAAACCGCGTCTCGCCGGCGAGACATTGACCGTCGCTCCCGGAGCGCATCGGCCCGCCCAGCCAGCCAGGACTCGATGCGCTGCTACACTTCCGCGCTGCGCAAGAGTTTCGAATCCGCGCCGATCGACTGCACCCGATTGCGGAACCAACGTGCCTAGGATCTGCGGGAGGCAAATCATCGACGGCGACAAGGAAGCATCACCATGACCGATAATCCACTGCAGATCGTAGAGTTCCGCGAAGCGGAGCAACTACGGGCGTGGCAAGACTTTCACCTGTCGAAGATGCCCGAGCTGATCAGTTCGATGCACTTGTGTCAGGCGGTTTTCGCCATGCTGGACAGCGGCCTTCTGCAAAGGCTCCGCAACGGTCAGCACCGAACGGAGGACGGTCTCCTCGACGACCTCGACGAGCGGATGGGACCGGGGTTTCTGCAGTATCTGACCATCCGGGGAGTCCTGGAACAACGCGACGGCGGAGTCCACCTGACGCGTTGGGGGGAACTGCTGACCTCCGACGTGTCGTTGGCACGCCTCGGCATCTACGTCGGAGCGTACGGCCCGGTCACCAGCAGGATGAGCGACCTGTTGACGGGCCGGGTGCGTTACGGCGAAGACGTCAACCGCAACGGCGGTCCGTTGGGGGCGCACTGCGCCACCCTGTTCTCGATCTTCCACACGCCCGTGGTGCTCAGGGCGATGCAGGGTCGGGACGTGACGTGCGTGCTGGACGTCGGCTGTGGCGGCGGTCAACTTCTCGTCGATGCGTGCCTGCGCGACAAGAGCCTCAGGGGGGTGGGGCTGGACATCTCGCCCGAGGCGGTGGAGGTGGCTCGTGACCTGGCCCGCCGAGAGGGTGTCGACGACCGGGTGGAGTTCATGGTGGCCGACGGCTTCGCGCCGGAGACCTGGCCCGAGGCGGCGTTCAAGGCCGACGGGCTGTGCGCGGTCAGCGCGCTGCACGAGCACTTCCGCGACGGCGAGCAGGCGGTCGTCGACATCCTCGACACATACGCGAGGGTGCTGCCGGAACAGAAGATCTTGCTGGTGGGCGAGCCAGAAATGCTGTATGTGGACAACGAGAACCACGACGACTTCTTCCTCGTGCATCTGTTGTCGGGACAAGGGCTCCCACGGGACAGGTCGGCATGGCTCGCGGTCTTCGAGAAGACGGCGCTGGAGTGCCGTCTCATCTACACCAGGCCGGGCGCCGGACCCCGGATCTGCTTCTATGATCTCGCGCCGCGCCGGTGTTAGTTCAGGCGTCGGTCACGGCCGGACGGCAGGCACCTGCGGGGAGTCAGGCCGGGCCCGGCCGGTCTCGTTAGACCGACCGGGCCCAGCTGTTCGTCGATGGACTCACGCCCTGCTGGTCATGCTGTGGAGGCACTGGACAACGACCCCTGCACCGCGCGGTCGAGTACCCTCGCCATCCAGTCGGACAAGCTGCAGTTGTGCCGGGCTGCTTCAGCCTCCCACCGTTCCATTCGCTCCGGGCTTATCTGCAGCTGCAGCCGCACCTTCGCGACGTCCGGCTCGTTGCTGTCGGCCACGCTGGCCCGCACCTGCTTACGTAGTTCGTTGCGCGACCAGTTCATCCGTAGCGCGAAATCGAGCCAGTGCTCTTGTTCGTCAACCGGAAGCGCAGCGACCTCCATGTGGTGCTGAAAGGTCAGTCTGGCCCTCCGGCGCGAAGGCTCGAAGCGTCGCGCGACCCAGGCGTAGTTGCGCAGCGTCTGGTAGTCGAGCAGGGTCTCGGCCATTGCCCGCTTGTAGCGGTCGCGGTATCGCTCCTGGCCGAACACCAGCCAGTCGCCGATCCACCAGGACGACGAGTCCGCCAACCGGAGAATCTGATTGCCGATCTCACACCACGTCGGCAGCGGAAGGGTCTCAGGCAGGTCCAGCCGGGTTGGTTCGACCGACGCGGCGAGGTCGAGATAGTTCGGTAGCGAGTTTCCGGACTCCGGCCTGCGACGTGTCTCAGCGGGTTGGCTCGCAGCGGCTGCCGGGTGGCGTCCCCCGGCCGACACCGCCCCACCCGGGCCCGTCCCGTACTGCGGCTCACCGCGTCTCCCCGTCATCAGCTTCACCAGTCTCCATTTCTGCGGAAAACGAGGGCGGAGACCGAAGGTCGGCCAAAGCACCGACCAGACCGTGGCCGAAGGCAGGAGGAGGTGGTCGGTCAAGTGACAGGGCAGGCTCGGACGATCGGCGATGGTGGCCCGACGATCGGCCGATGGCGGCCCGACGTCGGCCGGCCATCGACGCTGACAGGCGCTGGACCGAGCGCTGGACCGAATCGTCCCAGGCAGAACGAACCCCCGTACGTGACATCCGCCTTCGCCCCCGGCGCGGGGATCTCCACCCGCCACCAAGGATTGCCCGACAAACGTAACAGTGAATGTCGGCTTGGAACGCGCTCCGTCACATGCCACACATCGTTTAACATCTTTTTCTCGGTGAAGCAGGTAGATATCGCGTATGGGCGATAAGAGTGCTTCGCGGCGACAGCGCGCACGTCGCCACGTTCGTACGGACAGGAGAGGAATGAGCGACGACGCGGCTCCGACCAGCAAGGGGTGGCTACTCGACCGGCTCGAGGAACGAGTCCTGGCGTCGGGTGACTCGGTTGCGCTCGCCCACGGCGACGACACCATGACCTACACCCAGCTCGACACCCACGCCAACAAACTCGCCCACCACCTCCGAAACCACGGCATCGGCCCCGAAACCGTCGTCGGCGTAACGCTGCACCACGGCTTCCCCGCCGTCATCAGCCTGCTCGCCGTCCTCAAAGCCGGCGGCATCTACCTACCCCTCGACACCCGCCACCCCACCGACCGACTCACCTACATGACCACCAACGCCGACACCCGCCTCATCCTCACCGACCACAAAACCACCCTGCCCCCACTCCCCACACCCGTCATCACCTACGACGACACCCCCGACACCACACCAACCCCACCCCCCGAACCCCGCACCACCCCCGACAGCGCCAGCTACATCGTCTACACCTCCGGATCCACCGGAAAACCCAAAGGCATCACCGCCACCCTGCGGACACTTCTGCCTGCGGTGCGCTGGCTCCTGTCCCGTGACGGCGCCGCAGCGCGGTGCGTTCAGCTCGCGTCAATCGGGTTCGACGTCTCCCTGCTCGAGATACTCGGCACGTTGCTCTCCGGTGGCGTCCTCGTCCTCATCGACGACGAGCACCGGCAGGACCCGGAGAAACTCCTCCAACTTCTCGCACAGCAGCGGGTCGAGCGCCTCTACACCTCGCCGGCCCAGCTGCACCACATAGCGCTCGCCTGGACCGAGCGAAAGCAGCCGCTGTTCCTCTCCGAGGTACTCGTTTCCGGTGACGTCGTGCACATCTCCGACCCGATTCGTCAAATGCTCTCGAGCATCCCCGGAGTGGTTCTGGAGAATCAGTACGGTCCCTCCGAGACCCACCACGCCACCGCCAACCGCCTCACCACACCCCCCACCCAATGGCCCACCAACCCCACCATCGGAAC
>NZ_JBICTM010000023.1:0-5943 GCF_043197615.1 Micromonospora sp. NPDC049048
CTTGGCCGGTGTAGAGGAAGGCGAGGCCGCCGCCGGTGGGGGTGCCGGTGATCAGGTTGGTGGCGTTGTCGCCGTTGGTCAGGGTGGTGAGGGCGTCGAGGAGTTCCTGGCGGGTGGTGCCGGTGACGGCGGCGCGGTGGGTGAAGGTGACCCGGTCTGCGAGGGTGCGGGCGACGTCGATCGTGGTCAGGTGGGGGTGGGTGGTGAGGTGCTCGTGCAGGCGGCGGGCCTGGTCCCGTAGGGCCTGCTCGGAGCGGGCCGACAACAGCCACGGCACCACCGGCGCCGTGTTGCCGGCATGCGGCACCGCGATGTCCGGAGCGTCGGCGGCTTCCAAGGCGACGGCGGGTGGCTCCTCGATGATCACGTGCGCGTTCGTGCCGCTCATGCCGAAGGACGAGACGGCGCCCCGCCGTGGACGGTCGTCACCCGCGGGCCACGCGACAGGCTCGGTCAGCAGGGACACGGCTCCCGCCGCCCAGTCCACCTTCCGGGTCGGCTCCGAGACGTGCAGGGTGCGGGGCAGCAGCCCGTGGCGCAGGGCGAGGATCATCTTGATCACGCCGCCGACGCCGGCGGCGGCCTGGGTGTGGCCGATGTTGGATTTGAGGGAGCCGAGCCAGAGGGGTCGTTCGCGGTGTTGTCCGTAGGTGGCGAGGATGGCCTGGGCTTCGATGGGGTCGCCGAGGGTGGTGCCGGTGCCGTGTGCTTCGACGGCGTCGATCTGGTCGGGGGTGAGGGCGGCGTTGGCGAGGGCGGCGCGGATGACCCGTTGTTGTGAGGGTCCGTTGGGGGCGGTCAGCCCGTTGGAGGCGCCGTCCTGGTTGACGGCGGTGCCGCGTACGACGGCGAGGATCCGGTGACCGTTGCGGCGGGCGTCGGACAGCCGCTCCACCACGAGCACACCCACACCCTCCGACCAGCCGGTGCCGTCGGCGTCGTCGGAGAACGCCTTGCACCGGCCGTCGGGGGACAGGCCGTTCTGCCGGGAGAACTCGGTGAAGGTCTCCGGCCCCGACATCACGGTCACGCCACCCGCCAGCGCCATCGCGCACTCGCCGGAGCGCAGCGCGCGTACGGCCAGGTGCAGGGCGACCAGCGACGACGAGCACGCCGTGTCGACGGTCATCGCCGGCCCCTCCAGGCCCAGGGCGTACGCGATCCGGCCGGACGCCACGCTGCTCGCGATGCCGGTGATGAGGAACCCGTCGACCCCGTCGTCCTCGCTGTGCCCGCTCCGGCCGTAGTCCTGCACCGGCACACCCGTGAAGACGGCGGTGTCGCTGCCCCGCAGCGAGGTCGGTGGGATGCCGGCGTGCTCCAGCGCCTCCCACGCGGTCTCCATCAGCACCCGCTGCTGCGGGTCCATGGCCAGCGCCTCGCGCGGGCTGATGCCGAAGAACTCCGCGTCGAACTGGTCCGCGTCGTACAGGAAGCCGCCGGCCGTCGAGCTGCACGTGCCCGACCCGTCGCCTGCGAACAGCGCCGCGAGGTCCCAGCCACGGTTGGTGGGGAACTCGCCGATCGCGTCCACCCCGTCCGCGACCAGTCGCCAGAGGTCGTCGGGGGAGGTGACGCCGCCGGGATAGCGGCAGGCCATGCCGACGATCGCGATCGGCTCGCTCTCGTCGTGGGTCTCGACGGCGGCCGGTCGCGTCCCGGCGGCGCCCAGGCCGAGGGCGTCCAGCAGGTGGCCGGCGACGATGTCCGGCGTCGGGTAGTCGAAGACCAGGCTCGCCGGCAGGTTCAGGCCGGTCGCGGCGCAGAGCCGCCCCCGCAGCTGTACGGCGGTGAGCGAGTCGAAGCCGAGCTGGCGGAACGGCGTCCCGCCGTCGATCGTCGCGGGCGCCTGGTCCCGCAGGACCTCGCCGGTCGCGGCCCGTACGACGTCCCGCAGCAGGCCGAGCCGGTCGGCCTCCGGCACCGCCAGCAGCCGCTCGGTGAGGGCGGCCCGGGTGGCCTCGGCGTCGACCTCGGCGGCCACCACGGGACGCGCGGCGACCACGCAGGGCTCGCCCGAGGCCAGCGCGGCGTCGACCAGGGCGACACGCCGCGCCACGGGCAGTTCGGCGAAGCCCGGAGCGGCCCACGCGACGGAGACGCCGAGCAGGTTACGCGTACGCCGGTGCCGCACCAACGCGTCGGCTACGGCGGTGGCGGCGACGTCCTGGCCGCCGGTGAGCAGCACGAGTGCGGTGCCGGCGTGCTCGGTCGTCGCCTCGTGCAGCGCCAGTGTCTCCTCGGCCGTGAGGTCCACCGCCACGACGGCGGTGACCGGCCGGTCACCGAGCACGGCCGCCAGCGTCTCCCGGTCGAAGGGCACGCCCGCGTGCACGGAGGTCTCCGCCCCGAGCGTCGCCAGCTCGGCCGGCGCGCCGGCGGGCACGTCGTCCGGTCCCACCAGGACCAGTTCACGTACGTCGTGGGCCGCCACGAGGTGGCGGACGAGCGCCGCGTCGTACGACCGGGCGACGAGCGCGACCCTGCCCTGCTGAGGTGCGCCGCCGGGCCGGGCGGCGACGGCCGCGTACCGCGGCAGCAGCAGCTCGCCCCCGCGTACGGCCAGCACGTCCTCGCCGGACGCCACGGCGGCGCGGAGCACGTCCGTGGTGACCTCGTCGGCGTCGAGCAGCACGAGCCGGTCGGGACGGCGGAGCTGGTGGGCCCGCGCCACCCCCCACGCGGCGGCCTGGCCGGGTTCCGTCGCGCCGTCGCCGTGCACGACGCCGCGGGTCAGCACGACCAGGCGGAAGTCCGTCGGCCGGTCCTCGTCGAGCACCCGGGTCAGCAGTTCGGCCAGCGCGGCGGGATCGGCGTAGCTGTCGACGGCGGTGCCGTCGTCGGCGAGGCCGGCGGTGAGTTCGGGCGGGCCCGCCACCGACCAGGTGAGCGGTCCGGCGTTCCGGTCCGGCGCCGGCTCCCAGCGCAGCGCGTGCAGCGAGTCGTGCCGCGACGCGGCCACGCAGAGCAGGCGACCGGGCAGCCCGGCGAGCCGGTGGCGGGCGGGGCTGCCCATGGCGGTGCGCGGGATCTCCCGCACCACGTACGTCTCGACCGGCACCGCCGCGGTGGACAGCTCGGCACGGCACGCCGCCAGCAGGCGCTCGGCGTCCACCTCGGAACCGACCACGCACGCGACCGGCCCGTCCGGGGACGCCCAGACCGCCGCGTCGAGCACCCCGGGCACGGTCCCCAGCACGGCGTCGACGCGGTCCAGCCGTACCCGCTCGCCGCCGACCTCAACCACCTCGGCCAGCCGACCCGTGATCGCGAGGTGCCCGGAGTCGTCCCGGCGGGCCAGGTCACCCGTGCGGTACCAGCCTCCGCGCAGCGCCTCGGCCGTCTCGGCGGCGAGGTCGTGGTAGCCGCCCGCCATCACGTTCGGGCCGCTGACCCAGACCTCACCCTCCTGACCGGGGCCCAGGTCGGCGCCCGACCCGGGGTCGACCACCCGCACGCTCAACCCGGGCAGGGGCAGGCAGCGCCGTTCCGCGTCGCCGTTCGGCCAGCTCACCGCGATCAGGCCGGATGTCTCGGTGGTCACGTAGCCGGTGAGCAGCGGCGCGGAGAACGCGGCCTCGAAGGGCCGGCGCAGCGTGGCGTCCACCGGCCCGAGGGCCAGCGCGATCCGTACCCCCTCGGGGTCCGGGCCCGGCACGTCCAGCAGGGCCCGGTACGTCGTGCCGGTGCCCACCAGCACGGTGCTGGCCTCCGCGGTGAGCGTGGCCCGCAGCTGGTCCGGGGACAGGTCGCCCGCGAGCCGCACCGACGCCCCCGTCGCTGTGGCGGCGACGAGCTGGCCGAACCAGGCGTGCACGGGCAGCATCCACAGCACCCGGTCGTCCTCGGCGCACCCGAGTCCGGCCACGTACGCCGCCGCGGCGGCGGGCCACAGCAGGTTGCGCTGCGTGGAGAGCACACCCTTGCGGGGGCCGACCGTGCCCGCCGTGTAGCTGAGCAGCGCCAGGTCGTCGAGGCCCGGATCGTCCTGGGGCGGCGACGACGGGTCGGTCGTCGCCAGTTCCTCGAACGAGTGCGCCTCGCCGTCGTACCCGCCGTCCACGACGAGGACCGACACGGACACCCGCGCCGCGTTGGTGGCGTCGGTGATGACCGCGTCGGCGCCCGCGTCCTCGACCAGCCGGGCCAGCTCGGCGTCGTCCAGGGCCGGGTCCAGCGGCACGGCGATCGCGCCGGCCCGGACGACGGCGAGGACGCCCTCCACCGCCGTGACGCCGTCCAGCAGGACGACGACCCGGTCCGCCGGCCACACGCCGAGGTCGGCGAGGTGGCCGGCGAGCCGGGCCGTCCGGTCCGCCAACTCCGTGTGGGTCACGCTCCGCCGCGAGTCGGCGTACGCGATCCGGGTGCCGCGGCGATCGGCGTTGGTCCGGAGCAGTTCGGGCAGGGGCCGGAGCAGATCGGTACGCGGCATGGTTCAACAACCTCTTGTCGGACAGGAGTTGTGATGCGGGCCGGGGGTGGGGAAGGGCTCAGACGGTGACCGGGAGGGACAGCAGCGCCGGCACCAGCGGGGTACGCCGTACCTTCAGCGACTCCCGGGGCGCGGCGAGCTTGATGTTCGGGAAACGGGTGAACAGCTCACGCAGGGCGATGGTCGTCTCCATCCGGGCCAGCTCCGAACCCGAGCAGAAGTGCGGGCCGCCGCCGAACGCCACGTGCGCCTTGTCCTCGCGGTCGATGTCGAGCACCTGCGGCTCGGGGAACCGCTTCGGGTCGTTGCCCGCCGCGGTCAGGTGCAGCAGCACCGTCTCGCCCTTGGCGATCTTCGTGTCGCCGATCACCATGTCCTCCGTGGCGAAGCGGCGGAAGCCGTGGTGCACCGAGCCGTGCTTGCGCAGCAGCTCCTCGACGGCCACGTCGAACAGGTCCGGGTCCTTGCGCAGCCGCTCCAGCGTCTCCGGGTCGTCCAGCAGCGCCAGCGCACCCCGGCCGATCATGCCGGCGGTGGTGTCGTACCCGCCGAGCATCGTCAGCAGGGCCAGAGCCATCTGCTGGTAGACGTTGAGCGCCGTTTCCCCGTCGTCGTTCTTGGCGTGGATCCAGTACGAGAAGAGGTCCTCGCCGGGCTCCTTCTCCTTCTCCTCCCGGACCATGTGCATGAACTGCGACATCTTCGTGCGGACCATCGCGTTGGTCTCGTTGTCGCCGCTGAACACCTGGTCCGCCCAGTACTTCAGGTCCTTGCGGTACTCCTCGCGGATGCCGAGCACGTCGCAGACGATCGTGATCGGCAGGACGGCCGCGTAGTCCTCGACCAGGTCGCCGCCGCCCGCTGCCTCGATCATGTCCAGCTGGGCCTTGACCAGCTCGTGCACCCGGGGGCGGAAGGTCTCCAGGTTGCGGGGCAGGAAGGTGAAGTTGATCATTTTCTTGAGCGGCGTGTGCTCCGGCGGATCGAGGGTGACGATCGTGCCGGTCGCCTCGCCCTCCGGGAAGCGCTTGCTGGTGAAGTCCCCGTTGCTGTTCTCCCGGGGCCGCACGAGGCGCTTGTCGCGCAGCCCGGCGTAGACCTCCGTGTGACCGGTCACCAGCCACACCGGACCGTGGTCGCTGAGGCAGGTCCGATGGACGGGGCCCTGCTCGTGCAGTGACGCGTAGAGCGCGTACGCCGCGTACGGGCTGGAGAAGTAGTCGTCGTCCATGAGCATCGGATGCCCGTGTGCCGGACACTTGTTCGCCATGTCGTCCCCTCGCTGTGATCGCTGGGCAGGAATGCCGTCGGCCTCCGGTGCGCCAGGCGTCACGGACCGCCGCGCGCGCTCCTGATGTTGCCCGCAGACGATCCACGCCCGGGTAATCGCGGAGGAGGCGGTGACTGGTGCGGGGTTCAGCCGACCAGTACGGGTGTCTGGATTTTGGCGTCGTGTTCGAGGATGCGTTGTTGGAGTTGTTGGAGTTCGCGGCCGGGTTCGAGGCCGA
>NZ_JBICTM010000024.1:0-5574 GCF_043197615.1 Micromonospora sp. NPDC049048
CAGGCGGCGTAGTCGGCGTACTGCACGGGCAGGGGCGGCAGCGGATCAGGCCGACCGGCGTGGTAGGCGGCGTACAACGCCCCCAACTCGCGGGTGAGGACGCCGATGGACCAGCCGTCGGAGACGACGTGGTGCATCGTGACGAGCAGGACGTGCCGGTCGGGCGCGAGGGTGACCAGGCGGCCCCGGATGAGGGGACCGGTCGTCAGGTCGAACGGGGCCGTGAACTCCTCGTCCTGGAGCCGGGCCAGCCGGGCGGCGGCGTCGGGCGCGCCGGTCAGGTCGTGCGTGTGCAGGGTGAAGCCCGTCCCGGGCGGGTCGACGAGTTGGTGGACGTCGGAGCCGGCGGGGACGATGCGGCTGCGCAGGGCCTCGTGCCGGTCCACCAGGGAGTCCAGGGCCGCCCGCAGTGCGCCGTGGTCGAGCCAGCCGGCCAACTCCAGGGCCAGCGGCATGTGGTAGGTGTGGCCGAGGCCGCCGAGCCGCTCCAGGAACCACAGCCGCCGCTGCGCGAAGGAGAGCTCCAGGGCACCGTCCCGGTCGACCGGGCGGATCGGGGGCAGCACGTCGCGGCCGTCCGGCGTCAGCCGGGCGACGAAGTCGCTCAGCACCGGCGCCGCGAAGAGCGCCGCCGGCGAGACCTCCCGCCCCAGCACCTGCCGGATCCGGGAGACCAGCCGCATGGCCAGCAGCGAGTGGCCGCCCAGGGCGAAGAAGTCGTCGTGCCGGCCGACCCGCTCGATCCCCAGCACCTCGGCCCAGACGCCCGCGACCATGCCCTCCAGCAGGCCGACCGGCTCGACGTGCCCGCGCCGGCCGAAGGCCTCGCCGTCCGGCGCCGGCAGCGCCGTCCGGTCGAGCTTGCCGTTGGGTGTCAGCGGCCACGCGGCCAGCCGGACGTACGCCGACGGCACCATGTGCTCCGGTAGTTCGGCGGCCAGCCGGTCCCGCAGCCGCGCGGCGTCCGGCGCCCCGCCCAGCACGTACGCGACGAGCCGCTGGCCGCCGCCGGCGTCGGGGCGCGCCACGACGACCGTCTCCCGTACGCCCTCGACGGCCGCCAGCCGGGACTCGATCTCGCCCAGCTCGACGCGGAAGCCCCGGACCTTGACCTGGAAGTCGTCGCGGCCGAGGAACTCCAACTCCCCGTCCGGCAGGCGACGACCCAGGTCGCCGGTGCGGTAGAGCCGCTCGCCCGGCACGAACGGGCTGGGCCGGAAGCGCTGCGCGGTCAGCTCGGGGCGGTTCAGGTAGCCGCGCGCTACGCCCGCGCCGCCGATGTGGATCTCGCCGACCACGCCGTCCGGCACCGGCTCGCCCTCGCCGTCGAGCAGGTAGACCCGCACGTTGGGCAGCGGCCGGCCGATCGGCAGGCAGGTCGCCTCGGCGAGGTCGTCGGTCGGCAGCAGGTGGCAGGTGCTGTCGACGGCCGCCTCGGTCACGCCGTACGCGTTGACGATCCGCACCCCCGGGCCGCACAGGGCGCGCAGCTGGGCGGCGTTGGCGGCGGTCCAGGCGTCCGACCCGCAGACGACCGTCTCCAGCCCGGCGAGGCTCCCGCCGGTGGATTCCAGGTGCTCCAGCAAGGGGTTGAGCACGGCCGGCACGAAGTCGGCGAAGTCCACGTCGTGGTGGCGCAGCAGCTCGGACAGGCCAGCGCTGTCCAGCAGCAGCGGACGCGGGCAGAGCACCAGCCGCCCGCCGAAGCCGAGCGCCCGCACCACGTCGGCGGTGAAGACGTCGAACGAGAAGCTCGCCATCTGCAGGTGCACCAGGCCGGGACGCAGGTCGAACAGGCGTTCCCAGGCGGCGGCGACGGCCACGAGCTGCCGGTGCTCGACCAGCACCCCGTTGGCGGTGCCGGAGGTGCCGGACGTGTAGATGACGTACGCCAGGTGCTGCGCGCCCAACCCCTCCACCAGCGGGTCGGTCGCCGGCAGCTGCGCCCACGCCGCCGCGTCGAGGTCCAGGTCGACCACCGGGGTGTCGAGCCCGGCCAGCGCGGCGTGCAGCCGCTCGCGGGCCGGGCCGTGGGTCAACGCCGCCACCGGGGTGCTGTCGCGCAGCATGGCGGCGAGCCGCTCGGCCGGGTACGCCGGGTCGAGCGGAAGGTAGGCGCCACCGGCCTTGAGGACCGCCAGCAGGCACACCACCGTCTCCGGCGACCGCTCGACGCAGATCGCCACGATCCGGTCCGGCCCGACGCCCCGGGCCCGCAGGTGGTGGGCGAGCCGGTTGGCCCGCGCGTTCAACTCGCCGTAGGTGAGCCGCTCGTCGCCGAGGACGAGGGCCACCGCCTGCGGGTCGCGAGCCGCCTGAGCCTCGACGAGGTGGTGCACCAGGCGCCCCGGCGGGTACGCCACCGTGGCGTCGTTGCCGTCCTCGACCAGCCGGCGCCGCTCGGCGGCGGGCAGCACGTCGAGCCCGCCCACCGCCGCGTCGGGCGTGCGTTCCAGCGCGTCGGCCAGCGTCGCCAGGGCCCGCTCGACCATCGCGCAGACCCGCCCGGGTGCCACCCCGGCCGCGGCGGCGACCGTCAGCACGACGTCGTCGCCCAGGTCGTCGACGTCCAGCGCGAGCGGGTAGTTGCCGCGTTCCTGCGCCGCCAGGTAGGTCAGGTCGTCCGCGTCGGGGGTCGGCGCGGGCGTCTCCGACTCGGCCAGCACCTCGGCGTGGCGGTAGTTGAGCAGGGCGGTGAAGAGGGGAGCCGGCGGCGCCACCCTGCTGCACGACTGCGCCAGCGCCAGCGACGCGTGCTCGTGGCGGATCAGCCCGGTCAGCGCCTCGTGGGTGCGCAGCACGCACTCGGTGACGCCGGTGGCGTCGACGGTGACCCGCAGCGGGAGCGTGTTGAGGAAGGGCCCGAGGATCCGGTCGCTGCCCGCGCCGGCGTCCATCCGGCCGGAGAGCACGGTGCCGAAGACGACGTCGCGCCGGCCGCCGGCCCGGGCCAGCACCTGCCCCCAGGCGACGTGGAAGAGGCTGGTCACGCCGACCTGGAGGTCCTGGGCCCGCTGCCGCAGCCGCCGCGTCAGCTCCGGCCCGAGCCACACCCGGGCGTCGCGCATCGTGTGCCCGTCGCCGTGGATGTCGCGCAGCCCGAAGGGCACGGTCGGGTTGTCGACGTCACCGAGCATCCGGCGGAAGAAGCTCTCCTGCTCGGCCCGGTCGGCGCCGCGCCGGATCCGCGCCACGAAGTCGCGGAAGGGCAGCGGCGGCGGCAGCCGGTCGCCCTCGCCGGCCAGGTACGCGCGGACCTCGGCCCGCAGCTGCTTGAGCGAGGTGTTGTCGTCGACGATGTGGTGGATCAGCTCGACGGCCAGCCACCCGCCGTCGCGGGGGTCCCGCGCGACCAGCAGCCGCAGCAGGGGAGCCTGGTCGAGCGGCAGCCGGCCGTACCGCCGGTCGACGTGCTCGCGGAGCTGCCGCAGCGGGTCGTCGCCGGTCGGGTCGAGCGGGACCTCCTCCACCGGCAGGGGCGCCCGGCGCCACACCACCTGCACCGGCTCGTTGATCCCGTGCCACACCACCGCGGTACGCAGCACGTCGTGCCGGGCGACCACCGCCTCCAGCGCGGCGGCGTAGCGGTCCAGCCGGTCCCGGTCGGCGAAGCGCAGGACCGTGGTCACCAGGTAGGGGTCGCGGTCGCGGGCCATCAGGTGGTGGAAGAGCATGCCCTCCTGCACCGGGGCCAGCGGGTAGATGTCCTGCACGTTCGGTGTCCCGCCGGGGACCGTGGCGACGATCGCGTCGATCTCCGGCTGGCTCAGCTCCACCAGTGGCAGCAGGTCCGGCGTGATCCGCTCGCAGCCGGCCGGGATCGGCTCCGCGGTCACGTCGGCCCGGTCCGCGTCGGCACCCACCGTGGCGGCCAGGTCGGCCAGGACGGGCGAGGCGAAGAGCGCGCGTACGTCGGCGGAGAGGCCCTGGCGGCGCATCCGTTCCAGCACCCGCAGCGCCAGCAGCGAGTGCCCGCCCAGCGCGAAGAAGTTGTCGTGCCGGCCGATCCGCTCCACGCCCAGCACCTCGGCCCAGATGGCCGCGAGGGCGGTCTCCGTCGCGCCGACCGGCTCGGTGTAGTGCCGGGCGGCGAAGGCCGACCCGTCGGGTGCGGGCAGGGCCCGGTGGTCGAGCTTGCCGTTGGGCGTTAGCGGCCACTCGGCGACCCGCACGTACGCGGCCGGGACCATGTGCTCCGGCAGGACGCCGGCCAGCCGGGTGCGCAGCGCCTCGGCCGTCAGCCGGCGCACCGACGCCGTGTAGTAGCCGACCAGGCGCGACTCGCCCGTGGCGTCGGTCGTGACCGTCACCACCGCGTCGCGTACGCCGGGACAGGCGGCGAGTTGGGCCTCGATCTCGCCCAGCTCCACGCGGTAGCCCCGCAGTTGCACCTGGGAGTCGTTGCGGCCCAGGTAGTCGAGACCGCCGTCGGCGCGGTGGCGGACGAGGTCACCGGTGCGGTAGAGCCGGTCGCCCGCCACGAACGGGCTGGGCCGGAAGCGTTCCGCGGTCAGCCCGGGACGGTTGAGGTAGCCGCGCGCGACCCCCGCGCCACCCACGTGCAGCTCGCCGACGACCCCGGGCGGCACCGGCTCCCCCTGCCCGTCGAGCACGTAGAGGCGCAGGTCACCGAGGGGCCGACCGATCGGGCTCACGCCCGGCCGGTCGGCGTCGGCCGGGGTCAACGGCCGGTACGTCACGTGCACCGTGGTCTCGGTGATGCCGTACATGTTGACCAGCTCTGTGCGCCCGTTGCGCGCGTCCGCGTACCACGGCCGCAGCATCGTCGGGTCCAGCGCCTCGCCCCCGAAGACCACCGTACGCAGCTGGTGCGTCCGCGCGCTGTCGGCCTGCGCGGCGATCAGGCCCCGGAAGGCGCTGGGGGTCTGGTTGAGGACGGTCACGCCCTCGTCGCAGAGGAGCCGGTGGAAGTCGGCGGGGGAGCGGCCGGTCAGCGTAGGGACGATCACCAGCCGGCCGCCGTGCAGCAGCGCGCCCCAGATCTCCCAGACCGAGAAGTCGAACGCGAAGGAGTGGAAGAGGCTCCACACGTCGCTCGGGCCGAAGCCGAACCACCCGGCCGTGGCGGAGAAGAGCCGCACCACGTTGGCGTGCTCGACCATGACGCCCTTGGGCCGGCCGGTGGAGCCGGAGGTGTGGATGACGTAGGCGAGGTGGTCGGGTCGGGTGCCGGGGTCGGGGCTGGTGGTGGGGTGTGGGGTCAGGTCGGCGGTGTCGAGGTCGACCAGGGGTGCGGTGGTCAGGCCGTCGAGGGTGGTGCGGGTGGCGGCGTGGGTGAGGACGGCGACCGGGCCGCTGTCGCGCAGCAGCTCGCCGAGGCGCTCGGCCGGATGGGCGGGATCGAGCGGCACGTACGCGCCACCGGCCTTGAGGACGGCCAGCAGCGCGACGACCAGCTCGGGCGAGCGCTCCAGGCAGACCGCGACGAGGGTGTCGGGTCCGACGTCGTACGTGCGCAGGTGGTGGGCGAGTTGGTTGGCGCGTGCGTCGAGGTCGCGGTAGGTGAGCGAGGTGCCCTCGAACGTGACCGCCACCGCGTCGGGGGCCGCCGCG
>NZ_JBICTM010000025.1:0-4294 GCF_043197615.1 Micromonospora sp. NPDC049048
ACCGCCAACCCGTCCAGGAACGCATTACCCGCCGCATACGCCGACTGACCCGGCGAACCGAGCACACCCGCCACCGACGAGAACACCACGAACAAGTCAAGGTCCAGCGACGCCGTCGCCTCGTGCAGGAACCAACCCGCCGACACCTTCGGCGCCAACACCCCCGTCAGCCGCTCGGCCGTCAGCCCCTCCACGACCCCGTCGTCCAGGACACCGGCGGTGTGCACCACACCCGCCAGGCGTTCCCCGACGGCGACCTCGGCCACCAGGCCGAACACCTGGTCCCGGTCCGTCACGTCACACGCGACGACCCGCACCGACGCACCCAACGCCGACAGCCGCTCCGACAGCCCGCCCGCACCGGCGGCCTCCGGACCACGCCGCGACACGAGCACCAGCGACCGCACCCCGTGCACCGACACCAGATGCTCCGCCACCAGCGCACCGAGCGCACCCGTACCACCGGTCACCAGCACCGCACCATCACCCACGGTCGGCGACTCCGCCGCCGTGATGCCGGCCCGGACCAGCCGCGGCGAGTACACCGCGCCCCTGCGGACCGCCACCTGGCCGCCGGTCGCGGCCGGTTCCCGCAGGACGCCGTCCAGCAGGGCCACCAGCGCGGCGTCCAGCTCGCCGTCGACGTCCGCGAGGACGATCCGACCCGGGTGCTCCGACTGCGCGGAGCGCAGCAGACCCCACACCGCCGCAGCGGCCAGGTCGGTCACCCGGTCCTCGTCACCGGTCGACACGGCACCTCGGGTCACCACCACGAGCCGCGAGTCGGTCAGCGCGTCGGCCGCCAGCCAGGACTGCACCGTCGCCAGCAGGTCGGAGGTCACCGCCCGGACGGACTCCGGCGTCTCCGCCGCCGACGCGGACGTGGTCAGCATCGGAAGCAGCACCGCCCGGGGGACGGACTCCTCCCCCGCGACCGTCGCCACGTCGGGGTACGCGGGCATTCCGGCCGGTGCCGCCAGCTCCCGGCCGCCGGTCAGCAGCGCCCATCCGGAAGGCTCTCCGGCGGACGTGGCCTCCACGGCCGGCCACCGCAGCTCGAACAGCGACCGCGATGCCACGCCCGGCGCGGTCACCCCGGTCAGCTCCCGCAGGGCGAGGGAGTCCACCGACACCACCGGGGCGCCCGCCGCGTCGTACGCCACCAGCCGCAGCCCGGAACCGTTGCGGGTCAGGCGCACCCGCAGGGTCCCCGCGCCTGCGGCGTACACCTGCACGCCCTCGAACGCGAACGGCACCCGTGGGCCGGCCGACTCGTCGCCACCCAGCAGCAGCCCGATCGGGTGCAGGGCGGCGTCCAGCAGTGCCGGGTGCACGCCGAATCCGACGTTCTCCGTCGCGGTGGCCTCCGGCAGCACCACCTCGGCGAACACCTCGCCACCGCTGGCCCAGGCACGCCGGAGCCCCTGGAAGACCGGCCCGTACGTCAGACCGTGCTCCGCGAGCGTCGCGTACCACTCCGTCAGGTCCGCTTCGGACGCCGCAGCGGGCGGCCAGGCGATCGGGTCGGGCTCGTCGGCGGTGGCCGGCTCCAGCACGCCCTCCGCGTGCCGCGTCCAGCCCGCCTCGGGATCGTCGTCGGGGCGGGAGTAGACGGCGACGGCGCGGTACGCGGAGTCGCCGGCGGCATCCACCCGCACCTGGATCCGTACGCCCCCGCTTCCGGGGAGCAGCAGCGGGGCGGCCATGGTCAGCTCCCGCAGCCGGGAGAGGCCCACCTCGTCGCCGGCCCGCACGGCCAGCTCGACCAGGGCGGTGCCCGGGACCAGCGTCAGTCCGGAGACCGTGTGGTCCGCCAGCCAGGGGTGTGTGGCCAGGGAGAGCCGGCCCGTCAGCACCATCTCGTCGTCGCCGGCCAGGTCCACCGCCGCGCCGAGCAGCGGATGCTCGGTGCGGCCGAGCCCGGCCCCGGACACGTCGCCCGTACGCGCCCGGTTGGCGGCGGGCCAGTAGCGCTGGTGCTGGAAGGCGTACGTGGGCAGGTCCACCCGCCGCGCGCCGCTGTCGGTGAACCACTGCCGCCAGGACACCGGAACCCCGTGCACGTGCACCTCGGCCAGGGCGTGCAACAGCGCCTGCGCCTCCGGGCGGTCCCGACGCTGCACCGCGACAGCCAGCACAGCGTCGTCGTCGGGCAGCACGTCGGCGGCCATCGCGGTCAGCACGCTCTGCGGCCCGACCTCCAGGAACGTGTCCACACCGGCGCTCCGCAGGGCGGTAACGCCGTCGGCGTAGCGGACCGCCTCCCGCACGTGCCGCACCCAGTAGTCGGGAGTGCGGATCTCGTCGACCTCAGCGAGTGCCCCGGTCACGTTCGACACGATCGGCAGCAGCGGCGCTTCAAGAGTCAGCCCGGACAGGACCGTGCGGAACTCGTCGAGCATCGGCTCCATGAGCGGGCTGTGGAACGCGTGGCTGACGGTCAACCGGCGCGTGCGGACACCCCGCTCGCGCCAGACCCGCTCCACCTCGTCCAGCGCCTCGACGGCACCGGACACCACCACGGCCGCCGGACCGTTGACCGCCGCGATGCCGACGCGGTCCGTCAGCCCCGTGAGAGACTCCGCCACCGCCGCCTCGTCGGCGGCCACCGCCAGCATCCCGCCACCCGACGGCAACGCCTGCATCAGGCGACCCCGCGCCGCGACAAGCTGACACGCGTCGGCCAGGGACAACACGCCCGCGACATGCGCGGCCGTCACCTCGCCGATCGAGTGACCGGCGAGCATGTCCGGCACGATCCCGAACGACTCCACAAGACGGAACAGCGCCACCTCGACCGCGAACAGGCCCGCCTGGGTGAAGACAGTCTGGTCCAGCAACTCCGCTTCAGCGGAACCGGCCGACGCGAACAACACCTCCCGCAACGGACGCGGCAGCAACGAATCCAGCTGCCCACACACCTCGTCCAGGGCAGCCGCGAACACCGGGAACTCGCCGTACAACTCCCGACCCATGCCCGCACGCTGCGCGCCCTGACCCGAGAAGAGCAGGGCGAGTTGGCCCCGCTGCCCGGCGGCGCCGGAGACGACCGTACCGACGGGTTCCCCGCCGGCGAGGGCGGTCAACGCCGCGACCAGGTCGTCCCGGCCGGCGGCGGTCACGACCGCCCGGTGCTCCAGCGCGGGTCGGGTGGTGACCGAGGACCAGGCGACGTCCAGCGGACGCAGCGCCTCGTCGGCAGCGAGCCAGCCCGCCCACCGACCCGCCTGCGCCGACAACGCCGCATCGGAACGGGCCGACAGCAACACCGGCACCACCGGCGGCACGTCGCTGGCGACGACCTCGCCCTCGACCACCTCAGCCGGCGGCTGCTCAATGATCACATGCGCGTTCGTACCGGAGATCCCGAACGACGACACCGCCGCCCGACGCGGCCGACCCACCGCCGGCCACGGCGTGGGCTCCGTCGCGAGAGCCACCGCCCCGGCCGACCAGTCGATGTGCGGAGACGGCTCGTCCACGTGCAGGGTCGGCGGCACGAGACCGTGCCGCATCGCCAGCACCATCTTGATCACACCAGCCACACCGGCAGCCGCCTGCGTGTGCCCGATGTTCGACTTCACCGACCCGAGCAACAGCGGCCGATCCTGCGGACGCTCCTGCCCGTACGTCGCCAACAGCGCCTGCGCCTCGATCGGGTCACCCAAGGTCGTGCCGGTGCCGTGCGCCTCCACCGCGTCGACATCGGCCGGAGTCAGCCGCGCGTTGGCGAGAGCCTGGTGGATCACCCGCTGCTGCGAGGGACCGTTCGGCGCCGTCAAACCGTTCGACGCACCGTCCTGGTTGACGGCAGTGCCGCGCACCACCGCCAGCACGCGGTGCCCGTTGCGCTGGGCGTCGGAGAGCCGCTCCACCAGGAGCACACCGACGCCTTCGGACCAGCCCGTGCCGTCGGCGGACGCCGCGAACGACTTGCACCGGCCGTCCTGCGACAGACCACGCTGACGCGAGAACTCGATGAACGTCCCCGGCGTCGCCATCACCGTCACACCACCGGCCAGCGCGAGGTCGCACTCGCCGCTGCGCAACGCCTGCGCGGCAAGATGCAACGCCACCAGCGACGACGAACACGCCGTGTCGACGGTGACCGCCGGGCCTTCGAGCCCGAACGTGTACGCGACCCGGCCCGACAGCACGCTGCCCGACGTACCCGTGCCGACGAAGCCCTCGGCGTCCGGCGGCAGGTCCATGAGGCGGGAGGCGTAGTCGTGGTACATGACGCCGGCGAAGACACCCGTCCGGCTGCCCCGCAACCGCGACGGGTCCAGACCCG
>NZ_JBICTM010000026.1:0-4246 GCF_043197615.1 Micromonospora sp. NPDC049048
TCACCACCCTCACCACCGACCACCACGTCACCACCCTGCTCGAAATCGGCCCCGACACCGTCCTCACCACCGCCGCCACCGGCGACACCACCACCACCATCGCCACCACCCACCGCAACAAACCAGAAACCCACACCCTCACCACCGCCGTCGCCGCCCTGCACACCAACGGCATCCCCGTCGACTGGCCCACCTTCTTCACCGGCGCCCAGACCGTCGACCTGCCCACCTACCCGTTCCAGCGCAGGTCGTACTGGCTGCGGCCGGCCGGCGCTGGCGACGTGGGCGCGGCCGGCCTCACCGCGGCGCGCCACCCGCTGCTCGGCGCGGTGCTGGGCGTGACGGACACCGGCCGACTCGTCCTCACCGGACGGCTCTCCCTGCGCGAGCAGCCGTGGCTCTCCGACCACGCCGTCCTCGACACCGTCCTGCTTCCCGGCACCGCGTTCCTCGAACTCGCCGCCCACGCCGCCCAGCACACCGGCAGCACGATGGTCGAGGAACTCACCCTCCAGGCGCCGCTGGCACTGACCGAACAGCAGCGGGTCAACCTCCAGGTGTGGGTGGGCCGGCCCGACGAGCAGGGCCGACGCGAGTTCGGCGTGTACTCCCGACCGACCGAGCACACGCCGGGCGAGGAGTGGACGTGCCACGCGTCCGGCATACTGGCCGACGCGCCGACGCCGGCCCCCGTCGTCGACGAGTGGCCGCCGCCCGGCGCGCAGACCGTCGACGTCGACGACTTCTACGGCTGGCTGTTGGCGCGCGGCTTCTGCTACGGCCCCGCCTTCCAGGGCGTCCAGGAGGTGTGGCGGCGCGGCGACGAACTGTTCGCCCGGGTCACCCTGCGCGCGGAGGAGGAACCGGCAGCCGCGCGGTTCGGCGTGCACCCGGCTCTGCTCGACGCCGCCATGCACCCGCTGGTGCTGCACGTCGACGGCGGCGGGAACCCGACGGGCCAGGCGTGGCTCCCCTTCTCCTGGCGCGGGGTGCGGCTGCACCGCCCGGGAGCGTCGGCGCTGCGGGTCCACCTGGTCCCGGCCGGCGAGAACACCCTCCGGGTGAGCACCACCGACGACGACGGCAACCCGGTGCTGAGCGCGGACGCGGTCACGGTCCGCCCGGTCACCACCAGCGGACTGGCCGGCGCCAGCGGCCCCAGCGCGGCGCTGTACCGCACCGAGTGGGTGCCGGTGACCGCTCCGACCGGCGCCGGCAGGGCCGACGTCGAGATGTTCCGGGTCGAGGCGGGCGACACCCCCGACGCCGTACGGAGGTCCCTGCACCGCACCCTGGCGGCGGTCCAGGAGACGGCGGCCGGCACCGGGCGGCTGGCAGTGGTCACCCGCAGCGGAGATCTCGCGGGCGCCTCGGCGTGGGGTCTCGTCCGCTCCGCGCAGACCGAGCACCCGGACCGCTTCGTGCTCGTCGAGACCGACGGCACCGAGAGCTCCGAACACGTGCTCGCCGCGGCGATCGCCACCGGGGAACCACAGCTCGCCATCCGCGACGGGGCGCTGACCGTGCCACGGCTCGCCCGGCACACCACCCCCGCCCCGGACGGCGAACTGTTCGACCCGGCGGGGACCGTCCTCATCACCGGTGGCACCGGAACGCTCGGCGCCACGCTCGCCCGCCACCTGGTCACCCGGCACGGCGCGGCGCACCTGCTCCTCGCCTCGCGCCGGGGACAGGACGCGCCGGGCGTCGCCGCGCTGGTCGAGGAGTTGACCGGCCTGGGCGCCAGCACGGTCGACGTGGTCGCGTGCGACACCGCCGACCGCGAGGCGCTGGCCGCCCTGCTCGCGGGCCTCTCCCGGCCGCTGGTGGGCGTGGTGCACACCGCGGGCGTACTCGACGACGGCATCCTCGGGTCGCTCACGCCCGAGCGTCTCGACGCCGTCCTGCGGCCCAAGGTCGACGCCGCGCTGAACCTGCACGAGCTGGCCGGCGACGTCGGGCTGTTCGTACTCTTCTCCTCCGTCGCGGGCGTCGTGGGCACGGCCGGGCAGGCGAACTACGCGGCGGCGAACGCGTTCCTCGACGGCCTGGCCGCACGACGGCGGGCCGAGGGCCAAGCGGCCACCTCGCTGTCCTGGGGCCTGTGGGCCCAGGACAGCGCCATGACCAGCCAGCTCGACGAGGCCGACCTGGCCCGGATCGCGCGCGGCGGACTCCTGCCGCACAGCGTCGAGGAAGGGCTCGCGCTCTTCGACGCCGCGTGCCGCACGGCCGAGGCGCACCTGGTGCCCGTCACCATCGACGTCGCCGCCGTACGCGCCGCGACGAACGCCCCGCCGCCGCTGCACGGCCTGGCCAGGATCCCGCGCAGGCGGCAGGCCGCGACCCGGCCGGGCGCCACCGCACTGGCCCACGAGCTGGCCGGGCTCAGCGAGGAGGAGCAGCTCGCGCGCCTGTTCGACATCGTGCGTACGCAGGTCGCCACCGTGCTCGCCCACCCGGACGCGGACTCGGTCCCGCTGTCCGAGTCGTTCCGTCAGCTCGGTGTCGACTCGCTGATGGCCGTCGAGCTGCGCAACCGGCTCAACACCGCGACGGGCCTGCGCCTGCCCGCGACCCTGACCTTCGACTACCCCACCCCGGAGGCGCTCGCCGCCTACCTGCGCGGCGAGCTGGGCGAGCGGGAGGAGGAGCCACGGCCCGCCGCGACGTCGGTCGCCGCCCGCCCCACCGACGAGCCGATCGCGATCGTCGGCATGGCCTGCCGCTATCCCGGCGGCGTCACCTCACCCGACGAGCTGTGGCGGATGCTGGTCGACGGCCGCGAGGGCGTCAGCGGCTTCCCGACCGACCGCGGCTGGCAGTTGGACACGCTGTTCGATCCCGACCCGGACACCCCTGGCACCAGCTACGTCAGCCAGGGCGGCTTCCTGCTCGACGCGGCCGGGTTCGACGCGGAGTTCTTCGGCATCAGCCCGCGCGAGGCGCTGGCCATGGACCCGCAGCAGCGGGTGTTCCTGGAGACGTGCGCGGAGGCGCTGGAGAGCGCCGGCCTGCGACCGGACGATCTGCGCGGCTCGAACACCGGCGTGTTCGCCGGCCTCATGACGCACGACTACGCCGCCCGGTCGAGCGCGGTGCCCGACGGGGTCGAGGGATTCTGGGGCACCGGCACCGCGGGCAGCGTCGCCTCGGGCCGGGTGGCGTACACGTTCGGGCTGGAGGGGCCGGCGGTCACCGTCGACACGGCGTGCTCGTCGTCGCTGGTCGCCCTGCACCTGGCCGTGCAGGCGCTGCGCTCCGGCGAGTGCTCCCTCGCGCTGACCGGCGGGGTGACCGTCATGGCCACGCCCGGCCTGTACGTCGAGTTCTCCCGGCAGCGGGGACTGTCGCCGGACGGCCGGTGCAAGGCGTTCGCCGCATCCGCCGACGGCACCAGTTGGTCCGAGGGCGTGGGTGCGCTCGTGGTGGAGCGGCTGTCCGACGCCCGCCGCAACGGTCACCGGATCCTCGCCGTCGTACGCGGCACCGCCGTCAACCAGGACGGCGCCTCCAACGGGCTGACCGCCCCCAACGGACCCTCACAACAACGGGTCATCCGCGCCGCCCTCGCCAACGCCGCCCTCACCCCCGACCAGATCGACGCCGTCGAAGCACACGGCACCGGCACCACCCTCGGCGACCCCATCGAAGCCCAGGCCATCCTCGCCACCTACGGACAACACCGCGAACGCCCCCTCTGGCTCGGCTCCCTCAAATCCAACATCGGCCACACCCAGGCCGCCGCCGGCGTCGGCGGCATCATCAAGATGATCCTCGCCCTGCGCCACGAACTGCTGCCCCGCACCCTGCACATCGACGAGCCGTCTCCGAAGGTGGACTGGGCCGCAGGCTCGGTCGCGCTGCTGACCGAGGCGGCCGAGTGGCAACCGAACGGCCATCCGCGCCGCGCGGGGGTGTCCTCGTTCGGGGTCAGCGGCACGAACGCGCACGTGATCATCGAGGAACCGCCCGCGGCCGCCCCGGGGGCCACCGTCGCCCTGCGAACCGCCCCCACCCCGGACGCCACCGTCGCCCTGGGAGCCGCCGCACCGGACGCCCTCGACAGCACGCCGCCGCCGGTGGTGCCGTGGCTGTTGTCGGCCCGCTCCGAGCAGGCCCTACGGGACCAGGCCCGCCGCCTGCACGAACACCTCACCACCCACCCCCACCTGACCACGATCGACGTCGCCCGCACCCTCGCAGACCGGGTCACCTTCACCCACCGCGCCGCCGTCACCGGCAC
>NZ_JBICTM010000027.1:0-3900 GCF_043197615.1 Micromonospora sp. NPDC049048
ACCACCCAACAACCCCGGCAAATCCACCAAACCACCCCACCGCAACGGCAACTCCAAACCCACCACCCGACCCAAACCCCACACCGCAGCACCCGCGACGTCGGTCAGCACGTCAGACTCGCCGACCGACACCGCCCCCTGGGTGAGCCACCACAGCCGGCCCGTCCCACCGACGTCGGTCAGCGCCTGCGCCACGGCCAGCGCCGTCGACACCTCGGCGGCGGCCGGGACCGCGGACGGCTCCCGGGAGTCGGCCAGGGACAGCAGGGACACCATGTCGGCGTCCCGGTCGTCGGACCCCATCGCCTCCCGCAGCAGCCGCGCCACCTGGTCCCGGTCCGCACCGGTCGGGACCAGCACCGGGATCGCCCGGTCGGCCCGCGCCGCCAGCGCCGTGGCCGCCGGGTGGTCCTCCTGACCCGGCGCCATCAGCAGCAGCCAGGTCCCCGCCAACGTCGCCGACGCCGGCACGTCGCCCGTACGCCACGTCACCCGGTACCGCCACGAGTCGACGGCGGCCCGCTGCTGCGTCGCCCGCCGCCACCGGGCGAGCTTGGGCAGCAGCTCGGCGGACGGCGCGTCGGCGCCCACGGCCAGCTCGTCGCCCAACGCCCCGAGGTTCCCCGACTCGACGGCCGCCCAGAACTGCTCGTCCGACGGGGCCTGGGTGCTTTCCGCGGCGGGGGCGGGCTGGGGATCCTCCAGCCAGTAGCGCTTACGGTCGAAGGCGTAGGTGGGCAGGTCGACCACGCGCGGCCGGACACCAACCTGACCGTGGTACGCCGCCCAGTCCACCGCCATACCGGCAGCCCAGAGCTGCCCGACGGCGCTCGTGAGGGTGGTGACGTCGGAGTGGTTGCGGCGCAGCGTGGCGACGTACCGCACGTCGTCGGCCGCGTCCGCCTCGGCCGCCATGGCGGTGAGTACGGCGTCCGGGCCGATTTCCAGGAGCGTGTCCACGCCCTGCCCCCGCAGAGCCGTCACACCATCGGCGAACCGCACCGGCTGCCGCACGTGCCGCACCCAGTACTCCGGATCCACCAACTCCAACCCGTCCGCCACCGCACCGGTCACATTCGACACGATCGGCACCCGCGGCACCCGCCAATCCAGCCCCGCCACCACCGACCGGAACTCGTCCAACATCGGGTCCATCAACCGCGAGTGGAACGCGTGACTGACCGACAGTTCCTTGACCCGCCAACCCCGCTCACGCCCAGCCGCCACCACCGAAGCGACCTCGTCCGCCGCGCCCGACACGACCACCGACGCCGGACCGTTCACCGCAGCGATGTCCACCGCCGCACCCGCAGCGTCAATGACCTCCCGCACGTCAACCTCGGCCGCACCGACTGCCGCCATCACCCCACCGGCCGGCAACGCCTGCATCAACCGACCCCGCGCCGCCACCAGGACACACGCATCAGCAAGCGACAACATCCCCGCCACGTACGCCGCCGTCACCTCACCGATCGAATGACCCGCCAGGAAATCGACCCGCACACCCCACGACGACAACAACTCCCACAACGCCACCTCAACCGCAAACAACCCCGCCTGCGCAAACACGGTCTGATCCAACAGCGCAGCCTCGCCAGAACCCGCCTCCGCGAACACCACCTCACGCAGTGGACGCGGCAAAAGCACATCGAACTCCGCGCACACTGCGTCGAACGCCGACGCGAACACCGGGAACGCCTCATACAACTCCCGGCCCATACCGGCACGCTGCGAACCCTGACCCGTGAACAACACCGCCCGACGACCCGCCGACACCACACCCGACAACCGACCCTCGGACACCGCCGACAACCCGGCGACCAGATCGCCCACCGACGAACCCCACACCACCGCCCGATGCTCCAACGCCGCCCGCGACGTCACCAACGACCACGACACATCCCACGGCGACAGACCAGACCGGCCCCGCACGAACGACGCCAACCGCGACGCCTGCCCCACCAGACCCCGCTCCGAACGCCCCGACACCACCCACGGCACCGGCACACCCGAAGCCACGACGGACTCCGGCTCCGCGTCCGTCGACCCGATCCGGTCGGTTCCGGCGTGCGCCGCCGCACTCGACGCCTGCGCGTACTCCGCTGGCGGGGCCACCGGATCCGTCACCGACTCGCCCGCCGGCAGCGCCACCAGGGCCGGCTCCGGCTGCTCCAGGATCACGTGCGCGTTGGTTCCGGAGATGCCGAACGACGACACACCCGCACGCCGCGCACGCCCCACGCCCGGCCAGTCACGGGACTCGGTCACCAGCTCCACCGCGCCCGACGACCAATCCACATGCGACGACGGCACGTCCACGTGCAAGGACGCCGGCACCACCCCGTGCCGCATCGCCAAGATCATCTTGATGATGCCCGCCACCCCGGCAGCCGCCTGCGTGTGACCGATGTTCGACTTCACCGACCCCAGCAACAACGGCACATCCCGACCCTGCCCGTACGTCGCCAGCAGCGCCTGCGCCTCAATCGGGTCACCCAGCGTCGTACCGGTGCCGTGCGCCTCCACGACGTCGACGTCGGCCGTCGACAGACCCGCACTCGCGAGGGCCTGCCGGATCACCCGCTGCTGCGACGGACCGTTCGGCGCCGTCAAACCGTTCGACGCACCGTCCTGGTTCACCGCCGAACCCCGCACCACCGCCAGGACCCGCCGGCCCTCACGCCGCGCATCCGACAACCGCTGCACCACCAGTACGCCGACGCCCTCGGACCAGCCCGTGCCGTCCGCCGCGTCGGAGAACGACTTGCACCGACCGTCGGCGGACAGGCCACCCTGGATCGAGAACTCCGCGAACGTGGCCGGCGAGGCCATCACGGTGACACCTCCGGCCAGCGCCAGGTCACACTCCCCCGACCGCAGGGCCTGCGCCGCCAGGTGCAGCGCCACCAGCGACGACGAACACGCAGTGTCCACCGTCACCGCCGGCCCCTCGAAACCGAACGAGTACGCCACCCGGCCCGACAGCACACTGGTCGCGTTACCGGTGAGCAGGTGCCCACCGACCTCCTGGGCACGCCCCACCGAACCGCTGGCGTACCCCTGGAAGCTGGCCCCGGCGAAGACGCCGACCGCGCCGCCCCTCAGGGTGCTCGGGTCGATGCCCGCGGATTCGACCGCCTCCCAGGAGGTCTCCAGCAGCAGCCGCTGCTGCGGGTCCATGGCGAGGGCCTCGCGCGGCGAGATGCCGAAGAACTCGGCGTCGAACTCCCCGGCGTCGTAGACGAAGCCGCCCCTGCGGACGAAGGACGTGTCGGAGAGTCCGCCGCTGAGGAATGCGTCCCAGCCCCGGTCGAGGGGGAACTCGGAGATGCCCTCGCCGCCAGCGGAGAGCAGTTGCCACAGCTCGTCCGGCGATCCGACGCCGCCCGGGAGGCGGCAGCCCATCCCGACGATCACGATCGGGTCGTCGTCCACCGTGGCGATCCTGCGGTCGGCCGGCGCGTCGTTCGAGGCGCCGAGCACGGTGTCCCGGATGAAGGCGACCAGGGCGGCCGGCGTCGGGTGGTCAAAGATGAGGGTGGAGGGCAGGGCGAGGCCCGTTTCGGCGGTCAGCCGGTTGCGCAGCTCGACGGCGGTCAGTGAGTCGAAGCCGAGGCGCTGGAACGCCCGATCCGGTGCCACCGCCTCCACGGTGGCGTGGCCGAGCACAGCGGCGACCTGGGTCCGCACGAGGTCCAGGAGGGACGCCTCGACCTCCGTCGGCGTCAGGGGCGCCAGTCGCTCACGGAGCGCGGAGGCCTGGTCGACAGGGGCGATCTCGGCGCGGGCCGCCGCCTCGATGGCCGCCTGTGCTTCGGGGATTTCGGTGAACAACCGGGACGGACGCAACGCCGTAAACGACGACACAAACCGATCCCACCGCACATCCGCCACCACCAC
>NZ_JBICTM010000028.1:0-1739 GCF_043197615.1 Micromonospora sp. NPDC049048
AGCTAACAGGTCCCCTTAACGTTCCAGCACCGGGCAGGCGTCAGTCCATATACATCGAATTACTTCTTCGCATGGACCTGTGTTTTTAGTAAACAGTCGCTTCCCCCTGCTCTCTGCGGCCATACAACGCTCCACCCGCGCAGGGCTTCACGTCTCCGGCCCCCCTTCTCCCTAAGTTACGGGGGCAATTTGCCGAGTTCCTTAACCACAGTTCGCCCGATCGCCTCGGTATTCTCTACCTGACCACCTGTGTCGGTTTGGGGTACGGGCCGCTAAGAACTCGCTAGAGGCTTTTCTCGGCAGCATAGGATCACTGACTTCACCTGAATCGGCTCGGCATCACGTCTCAGCCTCCATGTGTTGCGGATTTGCCTACAACACGGCCTACACGCTTACCCCGGCACAACCACCGGCCGGGCTCAGCTACCTTCCTGCGTCACCCCATCGCTTGACTACTACCCGCCAGGTTCCCACGCTCCCCAACCTCAACCCGAAGGCCTCGGCTGGTTTGGATGGTTAGCACAACGAGGTTCATCAGGGACGCTCTTTCGCGGGTACGGGAATATCAACCCGTTGTCCATCGACTACGCCTCTCGGCCTCGCCTTAGGTCCCGACTCACCCAGGGCGGATTAGCCTGGCCCTGGAACCCTTGGTCATCCGGCGGAAGGGTTTCTCACCCTTCTTTCGCTACTCATGCCTGCATTCTCACTCGTGCCGCGTCCACAACTAGGTCACCCCGCTGCTTCACCCCCGGCACGACGCTCCCCTACCCATCCACACACCTGCACAAGGAATCAAGTCCAAGCGAGATAAAAATGTGAATGCCACAGCTTCGGCGGTGTGCTTGAGCCCCGCTACATTGTCGGCGCGGAACCACTTGACCAGTGAGCTATTACGCACTCTTTAAAGGGTGGCTGCTTCTAAGCCAACCTCCTGGTTGTCTATGCGACCCCACATCCTTTTCCACTTAGCACACGCTTAGGGGCCTTAGCTGGTGATCTGGGCTGTTTCCCTCTCGACTACGAAGCTTATCCCCCGCAGTCTCACTGCCGCGCTCTCACTTACCGGCATTCGGAGTTTGGCTGATTTCGGTAAGCTTGTGGGCCCCCTAGACCATCCAGTGCTCTACCTCCGGCAAGAAACACGCGACGCTGCACCTAAATGCATTTCGGGGAGAACCAGCTATCACGGAGTTTGATTGGCCTTTCACCCCTAACCACAGGTCATCCCCCAACTTTTCAACGTTGGTGGGTTCGGCCCTCCACGCGGTCTTACCCGCGCTTCAGCCTGCCCATGGCTAGATCACTCCGCTTCGGGTCTAGGACACGCGACTGAATCGCCCTATTCAGACTCGCTTTCGCTACGGCTCCCCCACACGGGTTAACCTCGCCACATGCCACTAACTCGCAGGCTCATTCTTCAAAAGGCACGCCGTCACCCCGCAAGGCTCCGACGGATTGTAGGCGAACGGTTTCAGGTACTATTTCACTCCCCTCCCGGGGTACTTTTCACCATTCCCTCACGGTACTCGTCCGCTATCGGTCACCAGGAAGTATTTAGGCTTACCAGGTGGTCCTGGCAGATTCACGGCAGATTACAGGGGTCCGCCGCTACTCGGGAACACCCACAGAAGATCAGCAACTTTCACCTACCGGACTCTCACCGTCTACGGTCAGCCATTCCAGACTGTTCGACTAGCCACTGACTTTATAACTCCTCGAACAAGTGTCAGCTTGCT
>NZ_JBICTM010000029.1:0-2689 GCF_043197615.1 Micromonospora sp. NPDC049048
CCACCCTCGAACAACACCCCGACGTCGGCACCGCCGTCGTCACCCGCCGCGAAGACCAAGGCATCGCCCGACTCGTCGGCTACGTCACCGGACGCGACGGCCGCAAGCCGGCCGTGACCGAACTACGCGACCACGCCGCCGCCATACTCCCGCCCTACATGGTCCCCGCCGTGATCATGATCCTCGACCGGTTCCCCACCGGCGGCACCGGAAAGATCAACCGAAAGGCACTACCCGCACCCGACGCGCAACGCCCCGACCTCGACGTGCCGTACGTGGCACCGGCCACCGACTCCGAACGCCTCGTCACCGGGGTCTTCGCAAGCGTCCTCGGGCTGGACCGGGTCGGGACGCACGACGGCTTCTTCCACCTCGGCGGCACGTCGTTGCAGTCGGCGGCGGTGGCGGCCGGCATCGACGAGGCCGCGGACGTCGTCGTACCCGTCTCGCAGATCCACCGCACGCCCACCCCGCAGGGACTGGCCCAGTGGCTCGCCACCGCCCCCCGCCGCCCCAGGGTCGAGCCGGCGCCTCCCGTCACCGGCCGCCCCGGCCCGTCGAAGCCCGTCCCGCTGACGCCGTCGGTCGCCAAGTGCGTCGCGCTTCCCTTCGAGCTGGTCTGTCCGACCACCTGGTGGATCGAGGGCGACCTGGACCTGCGCGCCCTGATGGCCGCCATGGGCGACGTCCACCGCCGCCACGAGGCCCTCCACGCCCGCTACCGACGCACCGACCCACCCGTCGCCATCATCCCGCCCAACCCCGGCATGCCACAGCTGCGCCTACTCACCGACGCCACCACCGAACAAGACGCGCTCGACCAACTCGCCGAGGCCGTGCAGCAGCCCCTGGACTACACCCAGGGCCGCAACTGGCGCGCCGCCCTCATCCGGAACAAGGCCACGAAGCGGATCCTGTTCGGCATCGGCATCCACCACATCGCCTTCGACGGCTGGTCACACACCCTGCTCGTACGCGACCTCAGCCACGCCTACACCACGCGGCTGTCGGGCAAGGCTCCGGCGTGGGCGCGCCCCGCGCCGACGCTGCGCGAGTCGTACGACGAGTACATGCGGCTGCGCGACGCCACCGACCTCGACGCCCAACGGGCCTACTGGCGCGAGCAGCTACGCGGCCTGCCCCGCCAGGGCAAGGCCGCACCCCAGGTGCCCCTGGAACAGGCGCTGGCCTGGGGCCCGAAGGCCGGGCACATCGTCACGGTCACCCCCGAGGTGCTGCAACGCTGGGACCACGCCGCCCGCGAACAGCGGTTCAGCCGCTCCAGCTACTTCGTGGCGGCGTACGCCTCGGCGCTGCGCGCCATCCACCAGCAGGACGACATCGGCCTGTTGATGATCGTCGCCAAGCGGGGCAGCCGCATCCTCGACTCCGCGTTCACCATCCGGATCAACTCGAACTGCGTCCGGGTCCGGTTCCGGCCGGAGGAGGACCTGCTCCGGCACGTCCAGCAGACCGTCGACGAGCTGATGGCCGCCCAGGACGTGCCCTTCTCGGAGACCGCCGCCGACCCGGCCGTCGGCCTGCCGGGCGAGGTGGTCGCCAGCGTTCCCGGCTTCGCCTACCAGGACAACGTCGTCCTCCCGCTGGAGCTGCCCGGCTGCCGCACCGAGGAGGTCGTCGAGCCGTACGCGCGGGAGGTGATGAGCGGTCTCACCGTCGAGGCGATCCCCCGGGACCGTGACGCCCTTCTGCGCATCACGATCCGCACCGACCTGATCCCGCTCTCCCTCGCCGAGGAACTGGGCACCCACATGCTCCGGTTCCTCGAAGCCGGGCCCGCCCCGGCCCCCGGCACCGCCTGAACGCCGTACCCGGGCACAGCGTGCCCACCAGTTCCTGGTTCCCTGAGCCGGCCGTACCCCTGTGGATGGCGCCGGTCCTGATCGGAGGTTGACTCATGTCTGTCGGGTTCGTAGGTGCTCAGGCCCCGACCACGGGCGTCGCCGGGCCCGACTTCGAGGCCCTCGACCTGATGGGTGACCTGCGGCGGCCCCTGGCGTGGCCGGCCCGGGCGGCGTCGGAGTCGCGGACGCTCGCGCTGCCCGGCCTGCCGGGCCCGGAGCCGGCCGGACTGGTGGTGCTGGCGGGCCTCGTCGGGGTGCTGGCCCGCTACACCGGTCAGGAGGAGGTGGCGCTCGGCGTCTCCTCGGGCGGGTCGGTGGTGCGGGTGGGCGTGGCGGACGATCCGGCGTTCGGTCAGCTGGTGAGCCGGGTGGGTGCGGCGTGGGCCGCGCCGACGGCGGTTGCGGGCGTGGTGGGTCCGGTGGCGGTGGGCCTCGTCGACGGCCCGGTGGCCGACGTGGGCGCGGAGACGGTGGACGTCGACCTGGTGGTGACCGTGGCCTCGGACGGTTCCGGGCTGCGGGTGGATCACGCGGCGGAGGGCTTCTCCGCGGACTGGGTACGGGGCCTGCTGGACCAGACCGTGACGCTGGTGTCGGCCGGCGTGCGGGAGCCGGGGATCCCGCTGTCCGCGCTGCCGTTGCTGGGGGACGCGGAGCGGGAGCGGTTGCTCGCGTGGGGTCGGGGTCCGGTCCGTCCGGTGCCGGCCGAGCCGCTGCACGAGTTGGTGTTGGAGTGGGCCCGCCGCACGCCGGACGCGGTCGCGGGCGTCGCTGACGGCGAGGTGCTGACGTACGCGGAGTTGGAGCGTCGCTCGGGGGCGCTG
>NZ_JBICTM010000030.1:0-2514 GCF_043197615.1 Micromonospora sp. NPDC049048
ATCTTCCCGGTGGAGACCGAGCAGGCGGGTCCGGTGGTGCCGATCGGTCGGGCGTTGCCGGGGATGACGATGTACGTGTTGAACCGGGACCTGCACCTCGCCCCGGTGGGTGTGGTCGGTGAGTTGTACGTGGGTGGTGTGGGTGTGGCCCGCGGTTACGCGGGTCAGCCGGCGCTGACGGCGGAGCGGTTCCTGCCGGACCCGTTCGGTGCGGCGGGCTCGCGGATGTACCGGACCGGTGACCTGGTGCGGCGGCTGCCCGACGGGGCGGTGGAGTTCGTCGGGCGTGTCGACCACCAGGTGAAGATCCGCGGCTACCGGATCGAACTCGGCGAGATCGAGGCGGTCGTCGAGGGCACCGACGGCGTCGGCGACGCGGTCGCCCTGGTCGGCGAGTCGGACCGGCTGGTGGCGTTCTACCGGCCGGCCGCGCCGGTGCCGGGTCTGCTGGACCGGATCCGGCAGCGGTGCGCGGAGCACCTGCCGGAGTACATGATCCCGGCCGAGTTCGTGGCCGTGGAGGCGATCCCGCTCAACGCCAACGGCAAGGTCGACCGGGCCGCCCTCTGGGACGCCGCCGAGCCGGCGCACCGCCAGCACGTCGCCCCGGCCACCGAGCTGGAGGCGCAGCTGGCCGGCATCTGGGGCCAGGTGCTCAACCTGGAGCAGGTCAGCACCCAGGACAGCTTCTTCGACCTCGGCGGGCACTCCATCAGCGCCATCGCCCTCGTGGGCGCGCTGCGCGGCGCCGGGCACCCCGTCTCGGTGCGCGACGTCTTCGTGCACCGCACGGTCGCCGCCCTGGCGCGGCACCTCGCGGGCGGGGACGAGGCCGAGGTCGCGCCCGCCTTCCAGGCCGTGGCCCCGTTCAGCCTGCTCGACGACGCCGACCGGGCCAAGCTGCCCGCCGGGCTCGCCGACGCGTACCCGTGCGCGCAGGTGCAGCTCGCCATGCTGGTGGTCACCCTCTCCGACTCCGAGCGGCGCACCTACCACAACGTGTCGGCGTTCCCGATCCGCGACGAGCACGCCTTCGACGGCGACGCGCTGCGCCGGGCCGTGCGGACCGTCGTGGACCGGCACGAGATCCTGCGTACGTCGTTCGACCTGACCGGCTACTCGGTGCCGATGCAGCTCGTGCACGCCGAGGTGCCCGTCGACGTCACGCTGCTCGACCTGCGCGACGGCACGGACGAGGAGGCCGAGAACCGGCTGCGGGCGTACCTGGCCGCCGAGCGGTCCCGCCCGTTCACCCCCGACCAGGTCCCGCAGATGCGCATCGCCGGGGCCGCCGGCCGCGACGACACGTGGTGGTTCGTGCTGACCATGTCGCACGGCATCCTCGAAGGCTGGAGCCACCACTCGCTGCTCATGGAGATCCTCGACAACTACCGCAGCCTGCGCGACACCGGCGCACCGGCGGCGTTCGAGGCGCCCCCGGTCCGCTACGCCGACTTCGTCGCCGGCGAGATCGAGGCGCTGGCGTCGGAAGAGGACCGCGAGTACTGGCAGGGCGTCGTCGCCCGGCCGGTCTTCGAACTGCCCGCCGGCTGGGGTGAGGACGAGTCGGTCCCGGAGTACGAGTGCGGCACCCGGGTCCCGCTGCACGACCTGATGGACGACCTGCGCGAGCTGGCCAGCCGTACCGACACGTCGCTGAAGAGCGTGCTGCTGGCCGCGCACCTGAAGGTGATGAGTCAGCTCACCGCCGAGCCCGTGTTCACCAGCGGGCTGGTCAGCCACGGCCGTCCCGAGGTGACCGGCGCCGACCGGGTCTACGGGATGCACCTGAACACGCTGCCGTTCGTGCACGACACGGGCGCGCGGACCTGGCGGGAGCTGATCCGCAACACCTTCGCCGGGGAACTGGAGCTGTGGCCGCACCGCCGCTACCCGCTGCCGGCCGTGCAACGCCTGGGCGACGGGCGCCGACCGATCGAGATCCTCTTCAACTACCTGGACTTCGAGCAGGTCGACACCGAGCGGGTCGACTTCGAGGACGCCATCTACGAGGCCAGCGGCGAGTTCGGCCTGCACGTCTCGACGCTCGGCGGGGTGCTCAACATCCTGTCCCGGCCGCACCAGGTCAGCTACCCCAACGTCCTGCGCCTCGGCGGCATGTACCGGGCGGTGTTGGAGGCCATGGTGGCCGATGTGGACGGTGACGCGTCGGTGACGTGTCTGCCGGCGGGTGAGGTGTCGGTGCTGCTGGCCGACGGGGTGTCGGCGGTGGCGCCGGTGTCGCGTTCGGTGCTGGACGAGTTCGAGGCGCGGGTGGCGGAGGTGCCGTCGGCGGAGGCGGTGTCCGAGCCGGGCGGCCGGGCGGTCGACTTCGTGGGGCTGGACGTCCGCGCCGCCGTGATCGGGCGGAGCCTGGTCGCCCGGGGTGTGGGTGCCGGTGCGGTGGTGGGTGTGCTGCTGGACCGGGGTGTGGAGTTGGTGGCGTCGATGTTGGGGGTGTGGAAGGCGGGGGCGGCGTTCGTGCCGGTGGATCCGTCGTATCCGCCGGGTCGC
>NZ_JBICTM010000031.1:0-2136 GCF_043197615.1 Micromonospora sp. NPDC049048
CGCCCCACGTCGCCTCCTCCCCCCGGCCGGTCGGGCGGCTTACCCGCCGACGGCCAGGGTAGTCGTCGCGCTGCCGAGGTCCGCACGTCCTCGCGCGGTACTGCGCCAAGGCCATGGCCCTGCAGAGTAGGAAGAGGTATGTCCATCGCGAGTGCATTTCGGGTACTTCGTCGTTGTGTTGTGACGTCTCGAGGCCGACGTCGGTGGCGTTGAGGCTGAGTGCCGCCGTGGGGGCTGGAGTCCTCGCCGATGTGGTCCAATCCGCCTTGGGTTCGATAGTTGCGCTCGTGACTGCCGTCGTCATCCTTAGGTTCAGGGAGTCAAGGCAACACACTGGGCTGGAGTTCGATAACCGAGACACTTGCGAGGCCGGTCGTTCAGGCGGGCGGCCAGGGCGTCGAGATCGGCTTGGCTGTGCAGGCCCAGATCGGTGCCCTTCGGTAGGTATTGCCGGATCAGCTTGTTGGTGTTCTCGTTGGTGCCCCGCTGCCATGGGCTGCGCGGTGCGGCGAAGAAAACATCGACTCCTGTGGCTTCGGTGAGCAGCCGGTGGCCGGCGAGTTCCATGCCGCGGTCCCAGGTCAGAGTGCTGAGCTGGCGGGATCCATCAGCGAGAACGCCTGCTGCAGGGCCGGGATGACAGTTGCGGTGTGGCGGCTGGGCAGCGCGACCATGGTCAGGTAGCGCGACTTGCGGTCGACCAGCGTCGCGACCTGGCTGTTCTTGGCCCCGACGATGAGATCTCCTTCGAGGTGGCCAAGCTCGGTCCGTGCGTCAGCCGCGGCAGGCCGTTCCTCGATCGGCCGTGCGCCAACGATCTGGGAACGCCACTGGCCCTTGACCGTGTTCTTCTTGTTCTTGCGGATGGGACGTCCCGTGCGCAGCTTCGCGCACAGCTCACGCGGGATCACCTTCCACCGTATCGTGTAGATCGCGCGGTAGATGCTCTCGTGGCTGATCCGCATGAGCGGGTTGTCGGGGTGCACCAGCCGCAGATGTCCCACGATCTGCTCCGGAGACCACTCGGTCTCCAGCAGCTCGATCACCAGCTGACGTAGCACCAGGTTGTCCTGCAAGGCGGACGGTTTCGGGCGACGCGCCTGCTCCTGAGCGCGTTGCTCAGCGGCGAACGCACGGTATTTCAGCCGGCCGCCGTTGCGGGCGACCTCACGGCTCACGGTGAACGGCGCACGGCCGATGGACACGGCGATCGAACGCATGGAGGCGCCAGCCTCGAGACCGCGAGAGATCGATTCCCGGTCTCCAGGGGTCAACCCATCCGCCCGACGCACCCGCTCGGCCGGCGCGATGCCGCCGTGGTGCTTCAATACCGTGAAGACCGATCCTGGCGGCTTGCCGAGTGCTCGAGAGATCACGCTGATGGACTCACCGGCACGCCAGCGCCGCCACAAGTCTTCTTTTATCGCGTCCGACATTCCCGGCCGACCCATCCGAGCCACGATCCACCCATCCACCCATCCACCCATCCACCAGCAGCGTTGCGTTGATCGTTTGAATCTAAGTCGGCTTTTTTCGCCTCGGAACTCGACCCCACCGGCGACGGTCGTGACGCTCGTCGACGAGCTACGCGATCGCTTCGGGGCCGAGCCCGTCCTCCGGGTCCTCAACATCGCCACCTCCACCTACTACGGCTGGCTCGCCCAAGCCGCCGAACCGTCTGCTCGGCGACGCGAGGACGCGGACCTGGCCGTGGAGATCGCGGAGATCCATGACGTCTCCGGCGGCACCTACGGCAGTCCACGAGTGCCGCCATGCTGCGTCGCCAAGGCCGGAACGTGGGCCGCAAGCGGGTCGAGCGGTTGATGCGCGACGCCGGCCTGCAAGGGGCGTTCCTGCGCAAGAACCGCCTTCCTGCTAACGACCTCGTACAGGATTGGTCGGAGTGAAGAGTCGCTTTATCAGCGGTGAGTGTGGTTCCCGAACTGAATCTCGGTTTCGTGTGAGTAGTTGTCGGGTGACGTGAGTGTGATCCTCATGTTTGACTGGGGTCTATGGGGGCTGGGCAGGCGCGGCTGGCGATTGAGGTTCCCCCGGTTTGCCGGAGGGTTGGTTACCTGGCGCCGGTGGGCTCAGGTTGAACGATAGCCATCTGGTCGTGCTGTGCCTGGTGGGTGT
>NZ_JBICTM010000032.1:0-2036 GCF_043197615.1 Micromonospora sp. NPDC049048
TTGACGGAGGTGCCGGCGAAGGTGCTGCCGGTGGAGGTGGAGACGTAGACGTCGTTGAGGGTGCCCTGGGTGAAGGCGACGATGTCGTCCTTGCCGTCGCCGGTGAAGTCCGTCGGCGAACCCGCCAGATACCGACCACCCGACGGTGACGATCCGCAGTTGTCGCTGACCAGGTACTTCTGGTTGTACTGGCCGGGATACGGCGCCAGCGACATCCCGTTGATCACGATCGTCTGCCCGACGCCGTTGTAGAGCTGCTCGTAGTGGATGTGTGCCCCGGACGAGTTGCCGGTGCTGCCCGTGGTGCCGATCTGCTGGCCCTGCTGCACGTACGCCCCGTCGGGCACGGAGTAGGAGCTGAGGTGGAAGTAGTACGTGGTCCATCCGCCGCCGTGGTCGATGACGATGTAGTTGCCGGCGCCGCTCGGCTGCGAGTACCGCCGGGCCACGCCGGCGGCGGAGGCGAGCTGTGGCGTACCGGCGGTGGATCCTCCGTCGGCCCGCACGAAGTCCAGGGCCAGTCGGACCTCGGCGCTGTGGTGTCCGTACGTCCACCGCTGCCCGCACGGGAACGGGGCCTTGAAGTTCGGTGCGGCGAGCGCGGGAGAAGAGGTCGCCACCGCCCCGGTCAGTACGCCGACCGCCAGGGTGAGTAGGGAGACCAGGATGCGACGCACCCTGCTCCTCGAATGCCGTGACATGGGTGACTCCGGTCAGGGAAGAGTCGGACGGGTGGGTCGCGCACCGTCAGGGCCCGGGCGGGGCTCGTCGCGCGCGGAAAGGACCGGCTGCCGGGCCGAAGGCACCGATCCGGCAGCGGTGTGCCGGTACGGCTGACGACGCGTCGCCGTGGGTGCGTTGGCGGCGCGTCGTCAGCCGGGAAATCAGCCGGCGCGGCGCAGGCGCGCGAGCATCCCGTTGAGGTCCTGGGCGAAGATGTGCTGCCGGAAGAAGTGGCCGCCGGGCTCCTCCCGCCACTCGTGCGGGATGCCGGCGTTCCCCAGGGCCGCCCGGAACTCCCGCTGGCCGGCGAGCACCTGGTTCTCGTTCACCGTGTCGAACCAGTTGACCGGGTCCGGAGAGGTGCCGGCGACCAGGAAGATGCGCTTGTTGCGGTAGCTCTCGATGCGCTGCACCGGGTTGTCGGCGCTGACCCGGGCCTCGTTCCACAACGGCGCGCCGTAGACCGTGCCGCCGCCGAGATCCAGCGCGGCGGAGGTCGCGTTGGCCCAGTGCACGACGAGCCCGAAGTCCCGACGCAGGCTGGCCGGGCCGGAGTGGGAGCTGACCGAGCAGAAGTGCCCGTAGTACTTCGCGGTGTACTTGAGGGCGCCGAAACCGCCCATGGAGAAGCCGGCCACGGCGCGGCCGTTGTACTCGGGGAAGGTGCGGAAGTTCGACTCGATCCACGGCAGCAGCTGCGCCATGTGGAACGTCTCCCAGTTGCGGGGCCCGGTGTTGCTGCTGACCGGGTTCGAGTACCACCCGGTGGAGGCGTCCGGCATGACGACGATGAGTTCCCTGCCGGCGGTCAGGTTGATGATGTTGTGGTGCATGTGGAACTCCCGGAAGTCTGAATTCCCGCCATGCAGCAGGTACAACACCGGGTAGCGCTTGCCGCTGGTGTGGTAGCCGTCGGGCAGCAGGACGTTGACCGCCGGGTCCCACTCGATGGCGTCCGTGGCGAACCGGTAGTACTGGAGCCGGCCGTAGTTCTCGTGCGCGACGATGTGCAGACCGTGGCCGTCACCGGCGGCGGCAGCCGGCCCGGAGGCGGCGAGGGCACCGCCGAACGCGCCCGCGGCGGCGACGCCCGCAGCGCCGGTCAGCAGCCGTCGGCGGCTGACGGACTGACGGACGGCAGGGATGTTGTCCATGGATCCTCCATCGGGGATGGGACCGCGCCGGGTGGCGGCGCGGAGCTTTCCTTCGTCTACGCGGGACGTGTCAGAGGGTGGTTTCGCCGTTGAGGCCGAAGTAGTCGTGCCATTTGGTGCTGGGGTTGAAGGTGGTGCCGGTGGAGAGTCCTACGTAGA
>NZ_JBICTM010000033.1:0-1778 GCF_043197615.1 Micromonospora sp. NPDC049048
TCGGTGGGGTGGCGGGTGTCGAGGGGTAGGTAGATGCCGCCGGCTTTGAGGACGGCGAGCAGGCTGATGACGGCGGGGAAGCCGTGGTGCAGCGTGACGCCGACGACGGTTTCGGGGCCGATGCCGTGGTTTCGGAGGTGGTGGGCGAGTTGGTTGGCGTGGGTGTCGAGCTGGGTGTAGGTCATGGTGTCGTCGCCGTGGGCGAGCGCAACCGAGTCACCCGACGCCACGACCCGTTGCTGATACTTCGCCATCACGTCGTCGATGGCCGTCGTCCCCGGGGTGGTGCAACGGCTCCAGACGTCCAGGACCAGGCGTTGCTGATGCTCGTCAGGTCGGGACAGGCGCGACAGGCGTTCCTCAGGGGCGGCGGCGACGTTCGCCAGTACGTGCTGGAAATGTCGCACGAGGCGCTCTGCTGTCTCGTCGGCGAAGATGTCGGTGCTGTAGCACAACGTGCCGGTGAGTCTGTCCGGCCGGTCCTCGAGCCGCATCTCCAGATCGAATCGGGTGTTACCGGTGTCGAGCGGCACCAGTGCGACGCCCAGGTCCTTCGGTTGCGCGACTTCGGGGGAGCTGTCGACGTCGAACCAAACTTGGAAGAGGGGGTTGCGGCTGAGGTCCCGACCGTCGACCAGCTCTTCGACCAGACGGTCGAACGGCATGTTCTGATGGGCGACCGCGTCGAGCATGGCCTCGCGGGTGGTGCCGAGTAGTTCGGTGAAGGTGGGATCGCCCGACCAGCGCAGCCGCACCGGCAACGGATTCACGAAGAAGCCCACCAGATCTTCGAACTCGGTCAGGGCGCGCCCCGCGCTCGGCACGCCGGTGACCAGATCGCTGGTTCCCGTGTAGCGCGACAGGAGCATGGTGAAGGCCGTCAGCAGCACCATGAAGGTGGTGGCCCCCTGGGTCACCCCAAGGTGGCGCAGTGCGTCAGCCGTCTGAGCGGGCAGGTCGAACCGTACGAGCCGGCCGGCGCCACTGAGCATTGCCGGCCGGGGGTGGTCAGCCGGAAGCTCGGTCGTCCGGGGGGCATCCTGAAGCGTCCGCCGCCAGTACGCCAGGTCCGCGGCGGCATCGTCGCTGTCGAGCCACAATCTCTGCCAGGCTGTGTATTCGGCATAGCCGACCCGCAACGGCGGCAGTTCGGCCACGCGGCCGGCCGACAACGCGTCGTACAGCAGCGTCAGTTCCCGCCAGAAGATCACCATGGACCAGCCGTCGATCACGGCATGGTGGAACACGAGCACCAGGAGGTGCTCGTGATCGTTGAGCCGGACCAACTGCGCGCGCAGGAGCGGCCCGCCTGCCAGGTCGAATGGGCGAACGGCACTCTCGCTGGCTATCTGCCGTCCCCGAGCTTCGGCCTCTGCCGGGGCCAGCCCGCTCAGATCCTCGATCGACAGTTCCACCGAAGTGCTCGTGTCGATGATCTGCCGCGGCTGTCCCCCGTCATCGTGGAACCTGCTCCGCAGCGTCTCGTGGCGCGCGACGACTTCGACGAACGCCTGCTTGAAGTGGGTGTGCGACAACGCTCCTGTCAGGCGCCAGACGGTGTCGACGTTGTAGAGCGGAACGCCCGGCAGCAGTTGGTCGAGAAACCACAGCCGCTGTTGGGCGAAGGAGAGCCGGCTGCGGTCACCGGGGGGCAGCGCTTGCTTCCGGATAGGGGCTTCTTTTTCGATGGCTTTGGCGAGTGTGCGGATGGTGGGGTTTTCGAAGATTGTTCGTACGGGGGTTTTGGTTTGGAATGTGGTGCGGGTTCTGGAGATGAC
>NZ_JBICTM010000034.1:0-1617 GCF_043197615.1 Micromonospora sp. NPDC049048
ACCCCGATCCACCTTCCCATTAGAATTCAACGGCAACTCATCAAGAACAACAAAACCACCCGGCACCATATGCACCGGAAGAAGACCCGCGAGGTGCCGACGGACGATCTTTGGCACGGCAGCGCGGTCCGCGGAGTCCTGTGGCACGAGGTAGGCGATGAGGTGCAGTTCGTCCTCGACCCGGCCGTTGTGGACCACCACCGCGGCCTGTCGGATCTCCGGTATCGTCCCGATCGCCGCCTCCACCTCGCCGGGCTCGATGCGGAAGCCGCGGATCTTCACCTGACTGTCGGCACGCCCCACGAACTCCAGAACACCGTCCACACCCCACCGCGCCAGATCACCCGTGCGATACATCCGCGCACCCGGCACCCCGGCGAACGGATCCGCCACGAACCGCTCCGCGGTCAGGCCTGGCTGGCCCAGATACCCCAGGGCCAGGCCCGCACCACCGATGTAGACCTCGCCGATCACCCCGTCCGGCACAAGGTCGAGGCGAGCGTCGAGCAGGTGGATCCGGGTGCCCGCGATAGGCCGGCCGATCGGCACAGGAGCGCGGTCGAGGTCGTCGACACCGATGTCATAGGCGGTGGAGAAGCCCATGTTCTCCACCGGCCCGTACCCGTTGATCAGCCGAAGCCGTGGGAACTGTCTCCGTGCCCGGGAGACGTGGGAGACGGAAGCCGCCTCCCCCGCGGTCATCGCTTCCTCGACCTGGTCGAACACTCCAGGCCGCTCGTCCAGCAGCAGATTGAACAGGCTGGCCGACAACTGCAGGGTGGTGACGCCGTGTTCGGCGACCAGGTCGGCGATGGTGTCGAGTTCCGGAGTCGACCCGGGGTGCAGGACGGTCCGCCCTCCGTGCAGCAGGACGCCGAACACCTCCAGGGCGAACGCGTCCCAGGAGACGGGTGAGGACTGCAGGTAGACGCGGTCGGGCCCGAAGCGCAGGTACTCCTGGCCGACGAACGTGCTGACCAACGCCTCGTGCGGCGAGACCACCCCCTTCGGCCGGCCGGTCGAACCGGAGGTGAACATGACGCAGGCCGGATGCTGCGGGCTCACCGGGAGCCGCGGGGCGACGTCGGGACACGCCGCGATGGCGGCCTCGTCCATGTCGAGGCGGACGACATCGATGCCAGCGGCGTCGAGCTGGTCAGCTCGGTTCCCATCGGTGACGACCAGTGGCGCAGCGGTTTCCGCCACGATCCTCCTGGTGCGTTCGACGGGAAATGCGGTGTCGAGCAACGTGTACGCCGCACCGACCTTGAGGACAGCCAGCAACGACACGATGAGCGCGGGCTTCCGGTCGAGGTGCACGCCGACCACCTGCCCGGCCCGTATGCCTTGGGCAGCCAGATGGTGCGCCAGTTGGTTGGCGCGCCGGTCCAGATCAACGTAGGTGAGCGTCCCGTCCGCCGCCACGACGGCGAGCGCCTCGGGCGATCGCCGTGCCTGCGCCTCGAACAACTCGTGTACGCACCTGTCGGGATGAGCCGGCAGCGGCATCCCCCGGGTGCTCATCCGCTGTCGTTCGGTGGTGGTGAGGACGTCGATGCCGTTGAGGTGTTGGTCGGGGTCGGCGACCACGGTGCGTAGGAGTCGTTCCAGTCGATG
>NZ_JBICTM010000035.1:0-1428 GCF_043197615.1 Micromonospora sp. NPDC049048
TACTCCAGCAGGAGATCCGTTTCAGGGCTCGGTGAGGGCTTGTCGGGCGTAGTGGCTGATCTTGGCTTCGGCTTGGTGTTGGCGTCGGAAGATGGACCAGGCGATGACGTCGCCGACGCGTCGGGTGGGTTCGATGACCAGCGCGTGGAACAGCCGTCGGAGTTCGTTGACGGTGATCGGGATTAAGCCGTTCGGGCTGGTGGTGCTGGCCGCTGCGGCGGCGGCGAGGAACGCGTGTGCGGCGATGACGAGGGTGGTCCAGCGGTGCCAGGCCCGCCAGCGGCGGTGTTGGTGCTGGTCCAGGCCGAGGCCGGTCTTGGCGGCCTGGAATGATTCCTCGATGCTCCATCGTCGGCCGGCGACGGCCACCAGGTGGCGCAGCGGAACCGGTTCGGGTGACCAGCAGCGGTAGAACGCCAGCTCACCCGTGCTCTGGTTGCGGCGGATCAGCAGCCAGTGGTGACCCTGGTGCTCGTCGACGGCCAGGGGCAAGGTGACGAATGCCCAGTCGTAGTAGCGGTGACCCTTCGCCCCCTGGCCAGCGGAAATCCGCTGCCACGCCCGCGTCGGCAGACCGGCGGCGATCTGGTCCGCCCGCTGGATACCCAGTCCGGTGGGGACTCGATGCGAGCAGGCGACCGCGAGGACATAGCCGAGTCGATGGCCACGCAGAGCCGCGGCCAGAAGGGGGTCACCGCCGTAGGCCTCGTCGCCGGCGACCCACCGGCACGGCAGCCCGCCGGCCAGGGCGGTGTCGATCAGCCGCCGTGCCAGCTGCGGTTTCGTGGCGAAGCCGACGGTGTCGGGCACCCCGGCCTCCACCCGTCGCGCGGGGTCGTCGGTCCAGGACTTCGGCAGGTAGAGAGCGACGTCGACCAGGGTGTGCCCGGCCGGTGAGGCATAGGACAGGTGCACCGCGAGCTGGCAGTTCTCGATCTTCCCGGCGGTGCCGGAGTACTGCCGCTGCACCCCGACGGTGTGCACGCCCTTCTTCAGATCACCGGTCTCGTCGATCAGCAGGACACCGTCGGGGTGCCCGAGTTTGACCGCGACGAAATCTCGTACGTCGGCGCGGACCTGCGCGTCGTCCCACCTGGCCCGACCGATCAGGTCCTGCATGCCGCCAGGCCCGTCGTCACCGGCGTGTTCCGCGATCGTCCAGCAGTTTTTGGTCGGCAACGGCGCCAGCAGCCCGGCCATGAAGTCCCGCACCCGCCGGCGGGGCTCAGGCCGCCCGAAGCGCGACCCGACCACGTCCATCAGCTCGTCGAACAGCCCAGACCATCGTCGGGCGTCTACTCTGTAGGCGGCAGCCACCGCCGTATCTTGGGTCCACACAACCACGAGACTCAGCGGTGGCTGCTCCATGCCCACGGACAAAACCACACCGCCACAGCAGGCCAGAACGGATCTCCTGCTGGAGTACTA
>NZ_JBICTM010000036.1:0-1329 GCF_043197615.1 Micromonospora sp. NPDC049048
TGAGGTTCCCCCGGTAGCTCGGAGGCTTTCGATCATGCTCTGATGGAGCTGAAGGGAGTCATCCGTGGCAGCACCGAAGAAGTATCCCGATGAGCTGCGTGAACGTGCGGTGCGCTTGTATCGGGAGTCGGACCCGAAGCCCGTGATTCGCCAACTGGCGCGGCAGCTTGGGGTGCATCACGAAGCGTTGCGGAACTGGATCCGCCAGGACGAGGCCGACCGGGGCCAGCGCGACGACCGGCCGACGACCTCGGAGTTGGAGGAGTTGCGTCGGCTGCGGCGGGAGAACGCCGAGTTGAAGCGGGCCAACGAAATCTTGAAGGCCGCATCGGCTTTTTTCGCCTCGGAACTCGACCCGACCCGGCGACGGTCGTGACGCTCGTCGACGAGCTGAAAGATCGCTTCGGGGTCGAGCCCGTCCTCCGGGTCCTCAACATCGCCACCTCCACCTACTACGGCTGGCTCGCCCAGGCCGCCAACCCGTGCGCCCGGCGAAGCGAGGACGCGGACCTGGCGGTGGAGATCGCCGAGATCCACGACGTCTCCGGCGGCACCTACGGCAGCCCACGGGTGCACGCGATGCTGCGCCGCCAGGGCCGACACGTCGGTCGCAAACGTGTGGAGCGGTTGATGCGGATCGCTGGCTTGCAGGGGGCGTTCCTGCGCAAGAAGTGGCGCATCCCGTCGACCCGGTCGAACCCGAAGGCGACCCCGGCGCCGGATTTGGTCAACCGGCAGTTCACCGCCGCAGCGCCGAACCGGCTGTGGGTCGCCGATGCCACCCGGATCCCCTGCGGCGAGGGCGTGTTCTGGCTCGCCGCCGTCCGGGATGTGTTCTCCAACCGCATCGTGGGCTGGCGCTGCTCCGACCGCTGCGACACCGACCTGATCCTCGGCGCCCTCGAATACGGCATCTGGTCCCGCGACATCCGCGACGGCCAACTGATCCACCACTCAGACCGCGGGTCGAACTACACGTCCTTCCGCTTCGCCCAACGCCTGGCCGACAACGGAATCCTGCCCTCCATGGGCTCCGTCGGCGACAGCTACGACAACGCCCTCATGGAGAACTTCTGGTCCACGCTGAAGATCGAATTGGTCTACCGAAACTCCTGGCGCACCCGCAACGAGGCAGAGAACGCGATCTTCACCTACATCGACGGCTGGTACAACACCCGCCGCATCCAGAAAGACCTCGGCTGGCGATCCCCAGACGAGTACGAAACCGCCTGGCACACCCACCAGGCACAGCACGACCAGATGGCTATCGTTCAACCTGAGCCCACCGGCGCCAGGTAACCAACCCTCCGGCAAACCGGGGGAACCTCA
>NZ_JBICTM010000037.1:0-1132 GCF_043197615.1 Micromonospora sp. NPDC049048
TTACCGTCCGAGTTCAACACGACCTGGAACAACGGATGATGCGCCAACGACCGCGGCGGATTCATGATCTCCACCAGCCGCTCGAACGGCAGATCCTGATGCGCGAACGCCGCCAGATCCGACTCCCGCACCCGCACCAACAACTCCCGGAACGACGGATCCCCCGACACGTCGGTCCGCAACACCAGCATGTTCACGAAGAACCCGACAACATCATCCAGAGCCTCGTCCGAACGACCGGCCACCGCCGTACCGATCGGAATATCCGAACCCGCACCCAAACGCGACAACAACACCGCCAAAGCCGCCTGAACGACCATGAACACCGTCGTGTGCGTCGACCTCGCCACCTCGACCAGACCAGCATGCAAATCGGCATCCCACCGGAACGGCACCGCCGACCCCTGATACGACGCCATCGCCGGCCGCGGCCGATCCAACGGCAACACGATCTCCTCCGGCGCACCCGCCAGATAACCACGCCAGAACGACACCTGACGCGACACCACACTCTGCGGATCACCCTCATCACCGAGCAACTCCTGCTGCCACAACGCGTAATCCGCATACTGCACCGGCAACCCCGGCAAATCGGCGACCCCACCCACACACCGCGCCTCATAAGAGACCAGCAGATCCCGACACAACGGCGCCAACGACCAACCGTCACCCGCAATATGGTGCAACAACACCAGCAACACGAACTCACCGGAATCCACCGCAAACAACGTCACCCGAATCGGACGCTCGACCGCCAGATCGAAACAATACCGGGCCGCCCCCTGCACCACCTGACCCGAATCCGACGCCGACACCGGCACCACCGACAGCCACGAGCCAGCATCACCCACCGGCTCCACCACCTGACACGGAACCCCACCAACCTCACGGAAAACCGTCCGCAACGACTCATGCCGACGCAACACATCCCCCACCGCCGCCCGCATCGCCGCCACATCCACACCACCACCGAAACGCAACACCAACGGCATGTTGTACGTCGAACTCAAACCCTCCAACTGATGCACGAACCACAAACGACGCTGCGCGAACGACAACGGCACCAACTCCGGACGCACCGCCCGACCCAACACCGGACGCGTCCCCCCACCCGCATCCAACCGCCCCACCA
>NZ_JBICTM010000038.1:0-1095 GCF_043197615.1 Micromonospora sp. NPDC049048
TTCGGGGCGAAGCGGAGAACTTAAGCGCCAGTAAACGGCGGTGGTAACTATAACCATCCTAAGGTAGCGAAATTCCTTGTCGGGTAAGTTCCGACCTGCACGAATGGCGTAACGACTTCCCCACTGTCTCAACCACAGGCCCGGCGAAATTGCATTACGAGTAAAGATGCTCGTTACGCGCGGCAGGACGGAAAGACCCCGGGACCTTTACTATAGCTTGACATTGGTATCCGAATTAGCTTGTGTAGGATAGGTGGGAGCCGGTGAAACCTGTACGCCAGTATGGGTGGAGGCAATCTTGAAATACCACTCTGGTTGGTTTGGGTATCTAACTTCGGACCGTTATCCGGTTCAGGGACAGTGTCTGGTGGGTAGTTTAACTGGGGCGGTTGCCTCCTAAAGGGTAACGGAGGCGCCCAAAGGTTCCCTCAGCCTGGTTGGCAATCAGGTGTTGAGTGCAAGTACACAAGGGAGCTTGACTGTGAGACTGACAGGTCGAGCAGGGACGAAAGTCGGGACTAGTGATCCGGCACTTGCGAGTGGAAGCGGTGTCGCTCAACGGATAAAAGGTACCCCGGGGATAACAGGCTGATCTTCCCCAAGAGTCCATATCGACGGGATGGTTTGGCACCTCGATGTCGGCTCGTCGCATCCTGGGGCTGTAGCAGGTCCCAAGGGTTGGGCTGTTCGCCCATTAAAGCGGTACGCGAGCTGGGTTTAGAACGTCGTGAGACAGTTCGGTCCCTATCCGCCGTGCGCGTAGGATACTTGAGAAGGGCTGTCCCTAGTACGAGAGGACCGGGACGGACGAACCTCTGGTGTGCCAGTTGTCCCGCCAGGGGCACGGCTGGTTAGCTACGTTCGGAAGGGATAACCGCTGAAAGCATCTAAGCGGGAAGCTCGCTTCAAGATGAGGTATCCCACCCCACTTTGTGGGGGTAAGGCCCCCAGCTAGACGACTGGGTTGATAGGCCGGAAATGTAAGCTCGGTAACGGGTTCAGTTGACCGGTACTAATAGGCCGAGGACTTGACTACTAAGCTGCTACGCGTCCACTGTGCAACTCACAGCAAACGAACAACAGACCACGAGTGTG
>NZ_JBICTM010000039.1:0-1045 GCF_043197615.1 Micromonospora sp. NPDC049048
CTAGGGCCTGTGTCGAAGTCGGCGGTGGTGCCTGAGCTGGCGTGACCGCTCGGCGTGTCGAAGATCGAAAATGGGTGAGGTCTCCGGTAGATGGTTCAGCGACCAAGCAGAACCTGAAACCGGAGACCTCGTGGACACCCTAGCGGTGACGAGGCGGTTCGACCTGACCGACGTGCAGTGGGCGGTGCTGGAGCCGTTGCTGCCGGCGCCGAAGCGCCCGGGTCGACCGTCGTCGTGGACCAGGCGGCAGTTGATTGATGGGATCCGGTGGCGGATCCGGGTGGGTGCCCCGTGGCGGGACGTGCCACCGCAGTACGGGTCCTGGTCGGCGGTGTATGCCCTGTTCCGGCGGTGGCAGCGCAACGGGGCCTGGCAGCAGGTGCTCACCGCATTGCAGGCCCTCGCCGACGCGGCCGGGCGGATCACCTGGGACGTCAGTGTGGACTCCACCAGCGCTCGGGCCCATCAGCATGCGGCCGGAGCGAGGAAAAGGGGGATCTGCAGGCTGAACCGCCTGGCGGGGTCAGCGTCGAGCCGGCAGACCACGCGCTCGGCCGGTCCCGCGGCGGGTTGACCACCAAGCTGCACCTGGGCTGCGAGCAAGGCCAGAAACCCCTGGCAATCGTGTTGACTGCCGGGCAACGAGGTGACAGCCCGCAGTTCATCCCGGTCGTGGCCGCCATCCGTGTTCCTCGCCTGGTCACGGGCCGTCCGAGGACCCGCCCGGACCGGGTCTTGGCCGACAAGGCGTACACGTCGAAGGCGAACCGGGCCTACCTGCGCCGGCGGGGCATCGCCGCGACCATCCCGAGCAAGGCCGACCAGGACGCCCACCGACGAGCCAAGGGGTCCAAGGGCGGCCGGCCACCGGCCTTCGACCCGCACATCTACCAGCAACGTCACGCCGTGGAGTGCGGGATCAACCGCCTCAAGCGCAATCGGGCCGTGGCCACCCGGTTCGACAAACTCGCCGTGCGCTACGAAGCCACCATCCACCTCGCGGCCATCAACGAGTGGCTGTGACCGACTTCGACACAGGCCCTAG
>NZ_JBICTM010000040.1:0-1006 GCF_043197615.1 Micromonospora sp. NPDC049048
CGGGTGCTGCGGTGTGGGGTTTGGGTCGGGTGGTGGGTTTGGAGTTGCCGTTGCGGTGGGGTGGTTTGGTGGATTTGCCGGGGTTGTTGGGTGGTGGTGGTGTGTGGGGGTTGTTGTGTGGGGTGTTGTCGTCGTCTGGTGGTGAGGATCAGGTGGCGTTGCGGGGTTCGGGGGTGTTTGTGCGGCGGTTGGTGCGTGCGGGTTCGCCTGTGCGTGCTGGTGGTCGTGGTGGTTCGGGTGGTTTTGGGTTGTCGGGGACGGTGTTGGTGACGGGTGGTACGGGTGCGTTGGGTGTGCGGGTGGCGTTGTGGGCGGCGGGTGTGGGTGCGGAGCATGTGGTGTTGGTGAGTCGTAGTGGTGGTGGTGCGTCGGGTGTGGGGGATGTGGTGGGGCGGTTGGAGGGGTTGGGTGTGCGGGTGTCGGTGGTGGCGTGTGATGTGGCGGATCGTGGTGCGGTGGCGGGGTTGTTGGGGGATTTGGTGGCGCGGGGTGAGCGGTTGCGGGCGGTGGTGCATGCGGCGGGTGTGGCGCAGTTGTCGGGGTTGGGTGAGGTGGGTGTGGGTGAGTTGGAGGAGGTGTTGCGGGCGAAGGTTGGTGGTGCGGTGGTGTTGGATGAGTTGACTGCGGGTTTGGATTTGGATGCGTTTGTGGTGTTTTCGTCGATTGCGGGGGTGTGGGGTTCGGCGGGGCAGGTGGGGTATGCGGCGGCGAATGCGTTTGTGGATGGGTTGGTGGTGTCGCGGCGGGCTCGTGGGTTGGTGGGGTCGTCGGTGGCGTGGGGGCCGTGGGCTGAGGCGGGTATGGCGGTGGGGGTGGCGGGTGAGCAGTTGAGTCGGCGTGGTTTGCCGGGGATGGATCCGGAGTTGGCGGTGGTGGGGTTGGAGGGTGTGTTGGTGGGTGGTGAGTGTCAGGTGGTGGTGGCGGATGTGCGGTGGGATCGGTTTGTGTCGTCGTTTACGGCGTTGCGTCCGTCCCGGTTGTTCACCGAAATCCCCGAAGCACAGGC
>NZ_JBICTM010000041.1:0-1003 GCF_043197615.1 Micromonospora sp. NPDC049048
GTTCCCGCATTCGTCCGTGCCGGTGTCACAGGACCCGGATGACGAACTCACGCCCCACCACGAACCAACAATGCCTGACCAGCAACTCCACACTGCCAACCCGATAACCCACACCATGCACCCCCACCTCCTACGGGGTGCCCTAGGGGTGCCCCACCAATGACCACCCCAGGGAAACTCAAACCCCCAACCCACACCCCCACACCAAAGGAACCCCATGCACTTCCACGTACTCGGCACCACCGAAGTCACCCACCACAACCACCACCTCGAACTCGGCGGAATCCGCCAACGCGCAATCCTCGCCTACCTCCTCCTCAACGCCAACAAAGTCGTCGCCACCAGCCAACTCCTCAACGCCATGTGGAACGGCAACCCACCACCCACCGCCCGAAAAATGGTCCAAAACGCCGTCAGCGGCATCCGCCGCATGCTCACCACCACCACCGACACCGACACCACCACACCCGCCCTCCACACCCACCCACCCGGCTACCAACTCCGCATCGACACCGAAACCATCGACCTCTACCGCTTCCGCCGACTCGTCCGCGAAGGCCGCCACGCCACCACCACCAACAACCCCCACCACGCCGCCCACCTCCTCACCGAAGCCCTCACCCTCTGGCGCGGACGCGCCCTCGCCGACCTCGTCGAAACCGGCACCAACTGGTCAGAACTCGCCGCCATCGAAGACGAACGCCTCTCCGCCCTCGAAGACCGCCTCGACGCCCAACTCGCCTGCGGCAAACACCGCGAAATCACCCCCGAACTCGAAATCCTCACCACCACCGAACCCATGCGCGAACGCCTCTGCCACCAATTCATGCTCGCCCTCTACCGCAGCGGCCGCCAAGTCGACGCCCTCCGCGTCTACCGCCGCACCCGCGAAGCCCTCATCGACAACCTCGGCCTCGAACCCGGCCGCGAACTCCAACAACTCCAACAACGCATCCTCGAACACGACGCCAAAATCCAGACACCCGTACTGGTCGGCTGAACC